>JAVTWD010000123.1:0-123505 GCA_032229505.1 Bacteroidota bacterium | reverse complement strand
TTTAAATTAATGCTTAATTACAATCTGGTTACCAATGAGTTATCTAAAAATCTGTCGGGCTTTACCCGCGAGATCCCGGATAATATCTTTACAGCCCGCGCACAGTTTAGGTTTTGAGAATTAACGTTAACTTAACATTGCCAGCGCTTTTATAAAATAGCTTTGAGCCATAATAAACACACATTATGTTTGGATTAGACACAACACTTACAGTTCTCTTAATACTTTGTCTTGTATTAGCTTGTTTTTTTGAATTTATTAATGGATTTCACGATACGGCAAACGCTGTAGCAACGGTTATTTACACCAACTCAATGAAACCTACAGTAGCCGTGGTGTATAGCGGTATCTTAAATTTTACGGGAGTTATGCTGGGCGGTATTGCAGTGGCTATGGGTATTGTAAACTTATTACCAATGGATGCGCTTGTAGATAGCAATCCTTATCACGGTATTGCCATGATCTTAGCTTTATTGATAAGTGCTATTGTCTGGAATTTTGGTACCTGGTATTTTGGTATTCCTTCATCAAGCTCACACACAATTATTGGTTCTATTTTAGGTATTGGATTAGCGTTTTCATTTTTACCGGGAGACTACGGTCTTTCTGCTGTAAACTGGGATAAAGCAAAAGACACAGGTTTAGCTTTATTGCTTTCTCCGTTAATTGGTTTTTCGGTTGCAATTATTATGATGTTTATTTTTAAACGTTTTATTAAGAACGAAACAATTTACAAAGAACCAATTCCGGGCAAAGTTCCGCCAATCTGGATCCGTATGCTGCTATGGATTACCTGCGGTTTAGTGAGTTTCTTTCACGGACAAAACGATGGGCAAAAAGGTGTAGGTTTAATTATGCTGATCTTAATTGCGGTATTGCCAGGCCAGTTTGCTGTAGATTCAAGCGTCAACCTGCAAAGCGTTAACGGCAACGTAAACAAAATAGAATTGTTAATGGCAAAAGCAGATACCACTGTACTTGCAGGAAAAGAAAAAGCAATGTATGCCGAGATAATGAAACATGCCGATAAGTTTGAAGCGGCTACTGCCGGGAAATTCAATTCAGATGAGGTGGGCTTAAAAGATCGTTTCTCTTTAAGAAAAGATGTGATCAAGATCACAAAGAACACAGATAAAATAATTAAAGGCGGTAACTTAACATTAAGCGCTAACGAAATAAAAGAACTAAGCCACGAAATAAAAGCAACAAAAAAATTAGTGGAGTATGCACCATCGTGGGTGATCATTGTTATCTCTTTATGCTTAGGCTTAGGCACAATGGTTGGCTGGAAACGAATTGTAAAAACAGTTGGCGAAAAAATTGGTAAACAACACATGAGCTATGCACAAGGTGCAAGCGCTGAGTTGGTAGCATCTATGGGTATTGGTATGGCGTCTGCTTATGGCGTGCCTGTTTCAACAACGCACATGTTATCATCAGGTATTGCAGGCTCAATGGTTGCTAAAAAAGGATTAAAGAATTTACAAAAAGGCACCATTAAAACTATTGCATTAACCTGGCTATTAACGTTACCTGTAACTATTGTTTTATCAGGAGGCTTATTTTTATTGTTCCGCGCTATTCTATAATTTTATTGTTTATTGTAGAAAACGTTAAGGCCTGTGTATTTAATTACACAGGCCTTTTAGCTTGTATTTATTTAAACAATTGATTTATAATTAACTACTGTTTTGGCTTGTTTCTTGCCGTTATAACAACAAGAAACAAACTAAAAAACGGAACTTATGGCACATGTAGTAGGAAGAGACGATGCGCGCGAACGCATTAAGAAAGCGGCTCAATCGCATGGCGCAAAATCGCACACATCAGAATCTGAAAAGAATAAAAAACAAAACGCAGATCTTAAAAAAGGATCACATCAAAAGCGTAAATAATACAAGGTCAATTTTGCTATCTCAAAAATAGTGAACTAGACAAAAGCAAAAACCCACCAAGATATATGGTGGGTTTTTTGTTTAATATTATTTCCACAAAGGCTCATTTTCCCAGCCTGAAGGAAATCCAAGCGATCTTACATCAACATTGTTATAATCAGAAAGCAAATCTTTAAACCGCTCTTTATAAGAATTTTTTGGATTTACAGTTTGTAATAAATATGCAATCATACTTAATATAAAATATGTTCTATTATTTGAAATATTAGAATTATCGAGCCATTGTTTATGAGGTTTACGAGGTATTTGCGGACGAATACTCATTGCCCTATTCCATAATCTTGTATGGTGTGCGCAAACATTTCTCAAATAAACAATACTATGAAACCAAGTTTCAAATACCGTATCTGGTAAACCAAAATAATGAGCAATTTCTCTTTTTTCTTTACCAGGCTTTAAATTTTTAAACAACATTGATAAAGCACCAAAAGAAGTAATTTCTAATGTCATCCAACTCGGAGGGAGGGGATCGGAATATTTATTTTTAAAAGCATTTATAAACTCTTCATCGCTTCTGTTAAATTCATCTCCTATTTTTGATAAAGCGTTAGCGTGGGATATTGGACTTGAAAATAAATTTTGCTGTTGAAACCAAAACGCCCCATGTTTCTGAGTTAATATGTAAGTCATTTTTGCTCTTATAGCGACTTCAATTTTTTCTAATTCAGCTAAAACAAATTGACGAAGTTTGCGGTCAAAACAGTAAAGTTTAAAGGCAGTATTAAAAGTTGCGTTCTTTTTAAATTGATGTGTTTGTTTATCTGATAACAAAGGATACCAATAACCACTTAGCCTATAATAATTAATTTTCTCTAATAAATGAATTGCTTTTTCGTCACTTTCAATTATTAACCCTCTATCTTTTAATTGTTGTAATTGATCTTGATAAGTTAATGGAGGTTTTGAATAAGGAATTTTACTCATATTATACAAATAAAAAGCTCACCCTAAGCGCGCTGTTCGACGGGAAGCGGGGTGAGCATGTTAATACAAATATATATCAAATTAAAATACTAGTAAAATTTTACTAGTATTTTTTAAACAAAACAATGTTAAAACGCTGATAACTAAACAAATACACAACTATAACCCCTCCAACAAATCATCATTCACCAAATTCGGCAAAGTAACTTTTAAATTGGGTGTACGTTCCATTTCGCGTTTAATGGCAAATAAAGCTTCATCGTTACGGGCCCAGGCTCTTCTTGAAATACCGTTGTTTACATCCCAAAACAACATTTGTTCTAAGCGCCTTTCTGCATCAGCGCTTCCATCTAATACTAAACCAAAGCCACCGTTTATTACTTCGCCCCAACCCACACCGCCGCCATTGTGCAGGCTTATCCAGGTTGCACCTCTAAAGGCATCACCAACAAAATTTTGTACGGCCATGTCGGCAGTAAATTTACTACCATCATAAATATTTGAAGTTTCACGGTACGGACTATCTGTACCACTTACATCGTGATGATCTCTTCCTAAAACAACAGGCGCTGTAATTTTTCCTTCTTTAATAGCTTTGTTTATGGCTTGCGCAATTTTAATGCGGCCTTCACTATCGGCATATAAAATACGCGCCTGTGAACCTACCACTAAATTATTCTGTTGCGCATCTTTTATCCAAACAATATTATCGTGCAATTGCTGTTTAATTTCGTTAGGCGCTGTTTTATAAATTTCCTCTAAAACCTGTTGCGCCAACTTATCCGTCATAGCAAGATCTTCAGGCTTAGCCGAAGTACATACCCATCTAAACGGTCCAAAACCAAAATCAAAACACATTGGCCCTAAAATATCCTGCACATAACTTTTGTATTTAAATTCTCCTGCTTCTTTATTTGAAAACACATCACCACCGGCACGTGATACTTCTAATAAAAAGGCATTACCATAATCAAAAAAGTACATACCATTAACGCTCAAAGTGTTTACTGCGTTAATATGGCGCACCAAAGTTTTTTGAACTTCTTTTTTAAATTGTTCAGGCTGTTCGGCCATCATCTTATTGCTTTCTTCTAAAGAAAAACCTGCAGGATAATAACCACCCGCCCATGGGTTGTGTAACGATGTTTGATCACTGCCAATATCAACCGTCATTTTTTCTTTTACCAAACGCTCCCATAGATCAACCACGTTGCCCTCGTAAGCTAAACTTACCGCTTCTTTATTTTGTTGTGCTGTTTTCGTTCTTGCAATTAATTTATCAAGATCAGAAAACACTTCATCTACCCAGCCCTGACTGTGGCGCGTTTTTACCGCTTTTGGATTTATCTCTGCGGTAATAGAAACCAGACCTGCGATTTTAGCGGCCTTGGGTTGAGCGCCACTCATGCCACCCAGGCCACAGGTAACAAATAATTTTCCTTTTCTTTCTTCTTCTGTTTTAAATTTTTTGCGTGCGGCGTTCATAACGGTTATGGTTGTGCCGTGTACAATACCCTGCGGGCCAATATACATAAAACTACCCGCTGTCATTTGCCCATATTGAGTTACGCCAAGCGCATTAAATTTTTCCCAATCATCCGGCTTGCTGTAATTAGGTATCATCATACCATTGGTAACAACCACACGGGGCGCATCTTTGTGAGAAGGAAATAATCCCATTGGGTGGCCACTATACAAAACCAAGGTTTGCTCATTGGTCATGGTAGCCAAATACTGCATAGTTAATAAATACTGCGCCCAGTTTTGAAACACCGCTCCGTTGCCGCCGTAAGTAATTAATTCGTGCGGATGTTGTGCCACTGCATAATCTAAATTGTTGCTTAGCATGTGCATGATGGCTGCAGCCTGCAAGCTTTTGTGGGGATACTCTAAAATTGGCCTGGCGTAAATTTTATAATCGGGCCTAAAACGGTGCATGTAAACACGACCGTATGTTTTTAATTCATGCGCAAATTCTTTTGCTAAAACAGCGTGATGCTTTGGATCAAAATAACGCAGGGCATTACGTATGGCTAACTTTTTTTCGTCAGCACTTAAAATATCTTTACGTTTTGGCGCGTGGTTAATAGTAGTTTCATAAGGTTTTGCCTCCGGTAATTGCTGAGGTATACCTTGTAGTATTAATTCTTTAAATGAAATATCGGTTGTTGTTGACATAAATAAGATTATTTCTTGGTATTATCTTTAGTAAAGTTACCGGTTTTTTTATCGTAGCCATAGGGGCAATGCCTGCAACCGCTTTTACAACAGTAACCACGTTTTAAATGGTACTTTTCGGTAAACACAATATAACCTTCAGGGCTATAATAAAAATCTTCCGGATCAAGTTCTTTCTTGAACATTTGGTTGTAAAGATAAGGATTAAGCGTACTATTAAAAAATAAACCACATAGGCACATAGATTTATTTGGTAAAAGGAAACATAGGAAAACAAAAACGCTCCGCCGAAGGCGAAGCGTCTACTATGTTTTCTAAAATTCTTTAATTTAACTATGTTTCTATGTGGTTAAATTTTGTAAGGTTATTCAATACGCTTAATGGTGCAACCAATAGATTTGGTTTCCTGCATTTTTGGTGTTTCGTTCTTTAATAATGAAGCCAAAGCATCTTTTAAATAAGGAACTTTTACGGCAGCTGCATCTTTTACGTTATCATCAATAGCACCTTTATAGATAAGGCCTTTTGCATTAAATAAAAAGCATTGTGGTGTACGTGTTGCACCAAAAGCATTTGCTAAAGCACTTTTCTCATCAACCGCATAAATGCATTTTAGTTTTTGAGAAGAATAATAAGCTGTCATTTTATCAAAGCTATCATCTTCTGCTCTTTGCGCTTCATTACTGTTAATTAATGCACAGCCAATACCGTTGGCAACACAGTAATCAGAAAATTCTTTAATACGCGCCTCACTTAATTTTACATAAGGGCAGGTATTACAGCTAAAGATCACTAACAACCCTTTAGCAGTTTTAATCTCATTTAATGAAGTGGTTTTTCCACTCACATCTTTCATTTTGTAATCGCCTTGCGGAATGGCGGCATTAATAGCCAGCTCATCAGGAGGTGAATTAACAAACGATAGGGTGGCCAAAGCAGCAACACCAAGTGTTAAGGATAATAAGGCTTTTTTCATGATACTAAATTTACAAAATTCCCTTTATCGTTGAGAGAATCATATCCTAATTTAACAATTATCAAGCCAAAAAAAGAGGAAAAAAACAAAAAAAGTTAATATTTACTTAATATCTAAAAAACATCCTGTTGCTTTAAATATTCTAAATTTATACTGCACTTACAAAAGTGAATACCCTAAAGAACTTTTGATCGCCAGTTCTAAGACCAAAAGAAATTCTTAACCGCTTTTTCAATTTACTGTTAGAATAAACAGAATGAAGAAAGAAGCATATACACTCATTTTATTTTTGATCACGCAACTGGTGTTTGCCCAGGTTTCTTTTTCGGGGTGTTACATAAGTGGAGCATTAATACAACAGGGCTCAACGGCGGGTTGTGGAAATGCCGGTTCAAATTATTGTAACCTGGCCTCATTGTATGTTCCTGCATTTACACCGGCGGCATGCGGCACCGTAGTTACTTCAGGTGGTGTTTCAACCGCACTTTCAACAAATTATACTTTACCTGCCGGTTGCACGGCCACAATTACAGCACAATTTATGAAACGTAATTATTTTGGTGCACCTGTAAACCCCACGGGCATTGGTTGTAGTAATAGTGGTATGGATGGTTCGCCTGATGCAATATTTATTACAAATACAGGAGGTGTTGTTATTGCACAAAGTTCAACTATTGATGTAAATGTAGGCACTTGTGGCCTTTACCCGTCTTTAGGAACATACACAACTGCAACGGCAAATCTTTCAGCAGGCTGCGCAAATGCCGATGCAACAGTACAAATGATCTTAACCGGGGGCGCGTTTAATGTAGGTGGAAATTCTAACCGGGCAGATGAACTAATAACGTTTACTGTTAGTCTTACCGGCACTTGTGGTAGCGGCTGTAGCGGTGTTTTGCCCGTTAGTTTAAAGGATTTTTATGCCGAGCCCCTCGAAAATGAGATATTGCTTAAATGGTTTGTAGCTTCTGAAAAGAATGTATCTTATTATCTTCTTGAAAAAAGTATTGATGGCATTTCTTTTACACCATTAAATACAATTTTTTCTTTAGCTGCAAATGTAGGTGAGAACAATCTTGCTTATTTCATTTACGATCGTGCTCCTGCAAAAGGACTTAATTATTATCGTTTAAAAAATGTAGATCACGATGGTTCAATTGTAATTCATAAAACCATTGCAGTAAACTATAAAAGTGAACGTAGTTCACCGATCTGGATCAATCAAACCAATGAAGCAATTAAGGTAGGTTATGAGACATTGCCTCTAAGCAAAACTATTTTTATTTATGATATCACCGGACGAAAAGTAAAAGAAATGAGCCTTAAAACGGCGGCTCCGGCAGAGCAGGAGATCTCTACCTCTGACCTTTTAAAAGGCATTTATCTTATTTCGGCTTCGGATGCGGGTGATGCTTTTCTTCAAAAACTCATCATTCAATAGATCTTTATGATTATTGGTTAAAATTTATAAAAAGCCAATTGTTTATTTCTAGTAACTAAAACCATAGCAGGTGTTATAGTTTTACTGACATTTACCTAATTGGAATTTAGTCCGGAAATAGCGCCAAAAAAGAAATCCGTTTTTAAACGACTCATAAAAATAATTTTATGGCTGGCCTTTATTTTTATTTTTATTTGTGTGGCCCTGGTAAGCCTGCTTTTTATTTATCAGGATGAGGTAAAAGCAGCTTTGCTTGGCGAAATAAATAAACATTTAAAATCAGAAGTTACGATAGACCCTAAAAACATTGATCTTACCATCATAAAAACTTTTCCCGATTGCTCAATGGAATTTAAAGACGTTTTAATGTTGGAAGCATTACAAACAAAAAAGCGCGATACACTTTTATTTGCAGAGCAGCTTAATTTGCATTTTGATATTAGTGACTTGTGGCATAAAAAATACGACATCCAAAAAATTACACTCAAGAATGCACTTGCCAAACCGGGAATAACAAAAGCGGGCAAGCCAAATTATATTTTTTGGGAGGAATCTGAAGGCGAAGGAAACAAAAATGACTCTATCAACTTTAAACTGGATCTTATTCAGTTAAAAAATTGCCACGTTATTTATCGCGATAAACAAAAGATCTTTAAAACCGATGTTTTAATAAAAGAACTGGATTTTAAAGGAGATTTTAGCGAAAGCGAATATGATATGATATCTGAAGGCAAAGTGTTTATTAATCAAATAGCACAAAGCAAAAAAACATTCTTAAAAAATAAGAACTGTAATTTAGATGTGAACCTAAAAGTAAAAGGCAATAATTATTTATTTGAAAAAACAAGTGTAAGCCTAAACAGTATGTTGTTTAATCTTAGCGGTAATTTTATTTATGGCGATAGTTTGCAAAACGTGAATGTAAATTACGAAGCCTCAAAACTGGATATTACAACATTACTATCATTATTGCCTGAAGACCAACAACAAAAAGCAAATGAATATAAAAGTAATGGGGATTTTTATGCAAAAGGAAATTTTATATACGGTGGCAAAAACGACTTTAAATGCTTAAGTGAATTTGGAATTAAGAACGGAGAAATAACTTATAAACCAACAGCTACAACTGCACAAAATGTAAATATTGATGGAAAGCTAAATTATTCGAACGCTTCTTCGCAACTCGAGCTTACCAATTTTTATTTAAAAATAAATAACGATGAGTTGAAGGGAAAATTCTCATTAAAGGATTTTTCAAATCCTTTTATTCATTTTTTGATCGATGCAAATGCCAATCTTGAGAACCTTCAAAACTTTTGGCCAATAGACACGCTAACAAAATTAAAAGGCAATCTTAAAATAAATTCTGAAGTGGAAGGTTTGCTAAGTGATCTTAAGAATGAAACTTTCTCGAATAAAGTAAAATTAGATTTGGATGCAAGCGTTACAAATTTAGAAGCTCAATTTAAAAATGATGAAACTGTTTTTGCTGTTGAGAATTGCTCTGTTACCGCAAAGGAAAGAGAGGTTGAGGTAAAAGACCTTAAATTAAAACGCGGCAGTTCGGATATTTCTTTGAATGCAAAAATTCCGGGAATATTTAATTACCTGTCAGATAAAGCAGCACCTTTAATCATCACGGGTAATTTATTTTCGAATTATTTAAAGTTAGAGGATTTTATGATGAAGTATAAAGCATCAGAAGATAAAACAGCACCAATAATTCCAAACAACATACAATTTAAATTAAACGCAGCCATTGCAAAATTCAGTTATGCAAAATTCGAAGCGCAATCTATTACCGGCGAAATTGAGATCAAAGATCAAAAAGCCATTGTAAGCGAAATGAAATTAAGCACTATGGAAGGTGAAGCGGAGATTGATGCTTATGCAGATAACTCTGGTAAAAAGCTGAATGTTGTGTTGCAAAGTAAATTAAAGAACATTAATATTAGCAATATGTTTTCACAATTCAATAATTTTGGACAAAGTACTTTGCAGGAAAAGCATTTAAAAGGTTTTGCTACAGCAACAGTTGAGTTTTCAGGGAGCTGGAGCAATGCTTTAGATCCTGATCTTAATTCTGTACGGTCAAATATTGATCTATCAGTTGAAAGAGGCGAGTTAATCGATTTTAAGCCTTTATTGAGTTTGTCAAAGTTTGTTGACATTCAAGATCTTCAAAAAATAAAATTCTCTACACTAAAAAGCATAGTTGAAATAAAGAACAAAACCATTTATTTGCCAAGCACCTCTTTGAAGAATTCTGCTTTAAATATAATTTTCTGGGGTTCACATACTTTTGATAATGCTATTGATTACCATATTGAATTATTGATAAGCGAGTTGCTTGCCAAAAAACGAAAACATAAAGAAGAAGAGGAGTTTGGTCCGGTTGAAAATGATCCGGACAATAAACGTAGCGCTTTTATTTTAATGACTGGCACAGTAGACAAACCAATAATTAAATACGATAGAAAAGGCTTGAAAGAGAACATTAAAAAAGATCTGAAAGAGGAAAAACAAAATTTAAAACAACTACTGAAGGAAGAATTTGGTATGTTTAAGAAAGATTCTATTACGGTTAAAAAGAAAGATAAATCAGACCAGGCATTCGAATTAGAGAAAACGAACAATAATACACCTAAAAAAACGTTAGAGCCTAAGAAGAAAAAAGAAGAGGACGAAGATTTTTAAATTTCGTATCTTTAAATTCATAATTTTTTGCACGTGAGTATCTACAATCAAAAACAACGTTGGAAACTAGGCCTGGCAGCTTTTGCTTTGCTCATTATTATTGCATCGTTGTGGTATACACGTAATCTCGTAAAAAAGATCTCCCGCAACGAAAAAGAAAAAGTGGAGTTATGGGCAAAAGCAGTTCAAAAAAAGGCCAACCTTGTAAAATTTACTAATGAATTATTTGAAAAAATAAAAACCGGTGAAAGAATAAAAGCCGAGTTATATGCCGAAGCCACAAAACAATTAAGTGCCGACGCGCAGGATGTTTCTTTTGTTTTAAAAGTTTTGCAGGAAAACACTTCTGTACCCGTGATCTTGACAGATGAGAATGATAATATCCAGATCTCAAGAAATTTAGATTCTACAAAAGAAAAAGACCCCGCTTATTTAAAAGAACAATTACAGATAATGAAAGATCTTTACCAGCCGGTAGAGATAAATGTTTACAAAGGCATTAAACAAAAATTGTATCATAAAGATAGTCGCGTGTTTAGCGACATCAAATTGGTTTTTGACAGCTTAATAAAATCTTTTATTACCGAAGTAGCCGTTAACTCGGCAGCCGTACCCGTTATTTATACCAATAATACACAGGATAAAATTTTGGCTGTTGGTAAAATTGATAGTATTCAAATAAATACACCTGAAAAATTAAAACAAAAAATTGCAGAGCTTTCTTCTGAGAATACACCAATACAGGTTGATCTTGGAGAAGGTACTAGCGATTATATTTTTTATGCGCCCTCTGAGTTATTAACGCAACTAAAATATTATCCTTATGTACAATTTGGGGTTATTGGATTATTTTTAATAATTGCATACATTTTATTTAGTACAGCCCGCAAGGCAGAGCAGGATCAGGTTTGGGTGGGCATGAGTAAAGAAACAGCGCATCAGTTAGGCACGCCTTTATCTTCTTTAATGGCGTGGAATGAGCATTTACGATCAATGGGGGTTGATGAATCTATTATTAACGAAATGCAGCAGGATGTAAAACGTTTAAATACAATTACCGATCGTTTTAGTAAAATTGGTTCGCAGCCAACATTGGTTCCTTCTAATATTAATGAGGTATTAAAAGAATCGGTGGAGTACTTAAAAAACCGAACGTCAAAGAACACAAACTACAGTTTAAAATTGCCCGAAGAAACCTTAATGGTGCATTTATCTGTTCCATTATTTGAATGGGTAATTGAGAATATTTGTAAGAATGCGGTTGATGCTATGGAAGGAAAAGGCGAAATAGAAGTAGCCTTAATTGATGTGCCGGAAGGTTTATTTGTAGACATTTCAGATACAGGAAAAGGTATTCCAAAATCAAAATTTAAAACGGTATTTGAGCCTGGTTATACTTCCAAACAACGTGGTTGGGGCCTGGGATTAAGCTTGTGTAAACGCATCATCGAGATCTATCACAACGGAAAAATTTTTGTTCTTAAAAGTGAGATCAATAAAGGAACCACTTTTAGAATTGCCCTTAAACGAGAGTAGATTCTGTCACCCTGAACTTGATTCAGGGGCTCAGTACTTATAAATTAGAACTGAGATTCCGGGTCAAGCCCGGAATGACAATCAAATTTTTAACCTATAAACCATCGCCTCCAAATACCGTTTCGTTTTTATTTCATGTAGCACTTCAAATTTATCTTTTGTAAAAGCATTTTTATATTTTGGATTCATATATACAAACCAGGTTTCTGAATTTGTTTGAGAAATAATTCTTGATAAAACTTTTTTTAATACTTCCTTATTAAAAGGATTAAATAGAAAATAAACTGTTGCAGTGTTTTTATAACTGTACTCCAAAGCATTTGCATTTATAAACTCTATTGATGAAGATTTTCTTTTTAATGAATAGTGTTGTAAATTTTGCTTTGCCGATTCTACTAATTCTTTATCTAACTCAATGCCCGTTAAAGTGTCATAACCGTACGATTCTGCCACAAACACCGGCCTGCCTTTGCCACAGCCAATATCTACAAAATCAAATAATTTTGTATGTGGCGCAACTAATTCAAAGATTCTGTATAATATAAGATAACCGGCCCCTTGATAATGAAAAAACTCATCTGAATTGCTTTTTTTAATAGATGAAGTGTTGATTCCATATTTTTTTTCGTTTGGGCCTTCTGCCCTTATAAGCCTGATAGCATTGGCAAAACCGCGCAATGTTGCTGAGCGAAAAAAGTAATAGATATAGATGAAAATTTTCAAAGTAAAGGCTTTTTAATGTTACGCAAAATTAATACCTTCATAAACATATTTCTGAACAAATTATGAAATTGTCTGTCATTAATGTATGGCAACTAAAATGAATATCTGCATATGAAAATTGATCTTGAAGCGGAGCGTAAGGAGATCTTAAACCGGTACAAAATTTTAATTAAAGCCTGTAAACGCCGCCTTGAAAAAGGGGATAAGGAAATTATTCGTAAAGCTTTTGAGGTAGCTGTTGAAGCGCATAAAGAAATGCGCCGTAAAAGTGGCGAACCCTATATTTATCATCCTATTGCAGTTGCACAAATTTGTGCCGAAGAAATTGGCCTTGGAGCTACCGGTATTGTTTGTGCCTTATTGCACGATACCGTTGAAGATACCGATCTTACTTTAGATGATGTAAAAGGGTTATTTGGCGAAAAAGTAGCACAGATCATTAATGGTCTTACAAAAATTTCGGGTGTAATTGATAATACTTCTTCTATTCAGGCAGAGAATTTTAGAAAAGTTCTTTTAACCATGAGCGAAGACATTCGCGTTATTTTAATTAAGCTGGCCGATCGTTTGCATAACATGCGCACGCTTGAACACATGAAGCGTGAAAAGCAAATGAAAATTGCAAGCGAAACATTATTCCTTTACGCCCCTCTTGCCCATCGCTTAGGATTAAACAATATTAAAACGGAATTAGAAGATCTTGGTTTAAAATATACCAACTCAGAAGGCTATTATGATATCGCAGTTAAGTTACAAGAGACAGAACCGCAGAGAAAACGTTTCGTTCAAAAATTTATTGAACCCTTAAAAGAAATTTTAGGTGAACAGGGTTTTACATTTAAGATTTTTGGCAGACCAAAATCTATTTTTAGTATTTATAACAAAACAAAAACAAAAGGTGTAGCGTTTGAAGAAATTTACGATCTCTTTGCCATACGCATTGTTATTGACACACCGCTTGAACAAGAAAAATCGGATTGCTGGAAAGTATATTCCATCATTACAGATTTTTATCATCCCAGTCCGGAGCGTTTGCGTGACTGGATAAGCACACCAAAAAGTAATGGTTACGAAAGTTTGCACACCACTGTTATGGGCCCCGAAGGTAAATGGGTGGAAGTACAGATACGTACTGTGAGAATGGATGAGTTGGCCGAGAAAGGTTATGCCGCACACTGGAAATATAAAGACAGCGCGGCAGATAAAGAAAGTAATTTAGAGAATTGGTTGCAACGTATTCGTGAGATGCTGGAAAATCCGGATCCGAACGCGTTGGAGTTTATGGATGACTTTAAGTTGAATTTATTCAGCGATGAGTTATTTGCATTTACACCAAAAGGTGACATGAAAACACTACCTGTTGGCGCAACAGCTTTAGATTTTGCTTTTGAAATTCATACCAAAGTTGGTGAGCAGTGTATTGGTGCAAAAGTGAATTTTAAATTAGTGCCTTTAAGCTACGAAATAAAAAGCGGCGATCAGATAGAGATCCTTACCAGTAACAAACAAACACCCAAAGAAGATTGGTTGGGTTTTGTAATTACAGCCAAAGCAAAATCAAAAATAAAAAGTAGCTTAAAAGAGCAGCGTAAAAAAGTTGCAGAAGAAGGAAGAGAAATTATGGAACGCAAGTTCTATAAAAACAAATTGGATTTTACTTTGCAAAATGTAAATGATTTTTGTGCATTTCTTAAGATCCCGTCATCGCAGGAATTATTTTATCGCGCGGCTTTAGGAAATGTTGATGTAAAAGAAATTAAAGAATTTGTTCGCTTTAAAAATAATCCTGTAAAACCAAATCGTAAAACAGCAACACCTAAAATTGAGCAGTTAGTTACCAATGCTCGCGGCAGTAGCGATATGTTGGTTATTGGGGATGATATGCAAAAGCTGGATTATAAATTATCTCCTTGCTGCAATCCAATTCCCGGTGACGATGTGTTTGGATTTATTACTGTTGGCGAAGGCATAAAAATTCACCGTGTTAATTGTCCCAATGCAATAAAATTACTTTCTAATTATGCTTATCGCGTTGTAAAAGCTAAATGGTTAAACGATCAAATGATCTCGTTTCTTGCCGGAATTAAAATTATTGGAACTGATGAATTAGGTTTGGTAAATAATATTACCAAAATAATTTCTAATGAAAACAACATTAACATGCGTTCCATTAAATTTGATACAGACGATGGGCTTTTTGAAGGAACGATCATGATCTATGTGCACGATACAAAACACTTAAATCATTTAATGGAAGTTCTTAAAAAAGTAAAAGGGGTAACAAAAGTTGAGAGGATAGATGAAAAAGCTAACGATTAGGTTTCATCTCTCTGTATTTTAATTTTTTGGCCGGATTGCCCTGATAGATCCAATTGGCTTCTAAAGAAGATGTAGCAATACTGCCAACCGTTAGTAAACTATGGCTACCCATTCTCACCCCCGGACAAACAACCGTTTTTGCACCAGCCCATGCACCTTCTTCTAAAGTAATTTCACCAACCAAAAGATCAAAAGTGCTGCGTTTATAATTGTGGTTACCACACAACAACATAGCGCCTTGCGAAATACATGAATTATCTTTTAAAGTTACTTTAGCAAGATTGTCGATCCAAGCCAGTTCACCTATCCACACATGATTGCCAATTACCAGGTGCCAAGGATATTTAATAGAAACATGGGGTTTAATAATTACACCTTTGCCAACTTTAGCCCCAAATATGCGCAACAAAACACGTTTTGGTCCATAAAAAGGAAAAGCCGATTTAAAAAACACATAATTAATAAAATACCATAAGGCCCTTACAACTAAGTTTTGCCCGGGCTTATACCAATCATTATCAAAAGTAGAAAGGTCAATTTTTGGCGAATCCATTAAATAAGTTTTTGTAAAGGTTTATACTTTTATCTACTTCTATTTTACTGCTAATATAACTATTTGCGGCTTTGCTTTTTTGTGAAAATTCATTCTCATCCAATTTTGCCAGTTGAAGGATTGCTTGAATAAAACCTTGTTTATTATCAAGCGCTACAGCATAACCGGCATTGTTTTTTTCGATGTCATTCCATGGTGTTTGGTCACTAATGATAACTGAACAGCCAGTTAAAAGACTTTCTACAATTGAATGGCCAAAATTTTCATTTAAAGTTGGCAATAACAAAGCATGATAATTTGCAATTGTTTTTTGTACCTCGTTAAATGCCAGCTCTCCTTTATAAGCAACACTTACATTTTTTGGAAGTTGTTTGATGATATCGTTGCAACGGTTCCAATAATTCTGGTCTTCAAGATTCCCATAAATATCATAAGTAATACCAACATCTGCAGGTATTTCTTTTAAAATTTCTAAAGCAAAATGTAAATTCTTTACCTCTGAAATTCTTGATAAGAAAAATAATTTTAACTCGCCTGAATTTTTTAATGTTGTGTTTTTAACTAGCGTTCCTGAATTTAAATTGGAGGCAATGGTTATTTTTGCAGAACGAAAGCGTGCTTTAATGTCTTCTTCCTCTTGTTTATTGGTAGCATGAAAATAAACATGTTTATACCAAGCAAAAATTTTGGCAGATATAAGGTAAATGTTCTTTTTAAAAGATTTTAAGCTCAAAGCGCCTTTGCTCAACATGCCGCGGGGTGCTAATAAAATAGGGGCGGTAATTAATTTTCTGTTCTTTAAGCGTATTATGTTTATAGAAAAAGTGAAGGACCAAAAACTATTTAAATAAATAAGATCAGCATCAATTTTAGTTAATAGGGCTAAAAGATTATCGGCAGTATTATACGCATCATTAAAATAGAAATAATTAACACCTTCTTTTTCAAATAAAGTATTTGGTATAATGCCGGGATATTCGGTATCGCTTCCAAGATCTTTATTAGAAGTGATAATATAAAAATCGAAATGATCTTTTAACAAGCTGATCATTGAAAATACTGAACGCACTGGTCCACCGGCCTTTGTGCCGGGCAGATACCAATGCATAAAAACAACTATTTTAGTTTTTTTCAACTTATACTGTAATATTATTTTCTTTGATCCAATTATTTAATACAACCAAATGCCAAATTCTGCTCCAGCTTACACTTGCATCATTATTTAAAAAGCGTTGCCATAATTTTTTCACTTCTGTTGCATTACAAAACGAATATTCTGAAAATTCGTTTATGTTTTTTTCACAGAAAGAGCGCAACTCATTTTTTAACCAAAACTGCCATGGAAGCGTAAAACCCATCTTGGGGCGATTCACTATTTCAGAAGGCAAGAGCTCACCAAGACTATCTATCAGTAATTTTTTTGGTGTGTGAGGATATTTTATATCATCTGCAACACCTAAAACAAAATCTATTAATTTATAATCTAAAAAAGGTTCACGAACTTCTAATGCAACCGCCATGCTCATTTGATCCGCATCTCTCAATAAAATATTTTGTAAATAGGTTCTTATCTCGCTAATTGAAACGGCACTCAATAAATGATCTTTAACCTGCGGCACCTCAGAAACAATTTTATTTATTTGTTTGTATGGTTGAGCATTATTCAATAAACCCGAAAGTTCTTTTTGTGTAAAAACACTTCTGCTTAACGGATATGCAGATGTAAAATTGATCTTTTCCTTGCCCAGTAATTCTTGTATCTTATTTCCTGCTATTGTTTTTTTTCTTTTTTGAATGGCAAAGCCTGCGGCCTTTCTGCTAAAAACTGGAAGCGCATTTAACCAGGTTTTTTTTTGGAGTTCGGCCATACGTTTAAAAACATCATAACCGGCAAAAAGTTCGTCTCCTCCAATACCACTTAAAGCCATTGTAATGCCCGCTTGTTTTGTTGCTTTTGAAACAATATAGGTATTTGGACCATCGCCACTTGGATGATCCATAGCAGCCAGCGCTTCTGGTAATTGTTTTAAAAAATCTTCTGGTTTTAATTTAATTTCGTGATGCTGTGTGTTGAATTTTTTTGCAATTAGTTTTGCATATTTTGCTTCAGAAAACTCGCTCTCATCAAAACTGACATTAAATGTTTGAATTTTTTCACTACTTACCTTACTCATTAAACCTACAATAGCACTTGAATCAATGCCGCCTGAAAGAAAAGCGCCAAACGGAACATCAGCAACAAGCCTGCGTTGAACAGAAAGCGTAAGCAATTCATTCACTTTTGAGCAGGTTTCTCCATAAGACAATCTGTTTGTTTCTGAAATTTTGTTTACCGAATAATATTCACTAACGTTTGCTTTATTGTTTTGATACTCTAAATAATGGCCGGGCATTAATACTTTTACTCCTTTAACAATGGTATTAGGCGCAAATATTGTTTGATACATCATATATTCGGCCAGAACATCTTTATTTAAAGAAAACTCTTTTATTTTGGAATGAATAATAGGCCTTATTTCGCTTGAAAACAAAAACCCTTCATCTCCATAATAGTAATACAATGGTTTAACGCCTAAACGATCACGCGCAACAGTTAACTTTTTTTCTATAGTGTCGTAAATGGCAAAAGCATACATGCCATTAAAAAGTTGCAGGCATTTTGTACCGTAACGAATAAAAGCGGCCAGTACAACTTCAGTATCGGTTTCGGTGTTAAAAAAATATGGTGTATCTGTTGATCCGTGTGAGGCCCTTTGAAGTCCTAATTTTAGTTCTCTATAATTATATAATTCGCCATTATAAATTATTACGTAACGCTTATCATTCGAAAAAAAAGGTTGGTTCCCTTCCGCACTCAGATCAATAATAGAAAGACGACGGTGTCCAAGAGCTATTAGATCTTCGTTCCAAACGCCATCATTATCAGGACCCCTATGACTAAGGGTTGAATTCATCTTCTTGACAAGATCCCTTTTTTGTTCAGAAGAATATAGATCAGATATAAAGCCGTTTATTCCGCACATAGATTATTTTAAACCAATTGCTTTTAAAAAACGTTCATCATGCATCATTAATTTAATGCCTTCATCAATGCTTATCAATTTTTTATTCAATATCTCGCGCATTTTTGTATTGTCGGGCTGACGTCTCGTCATATCACCTTCTTTAAGCGGTGCAAGGTAAATTATTTTTGAGTTGGAGTTGGTAATTTTTATTGTTAGCTCTGCAAGGTCTTTTATGGTCATTAATTGATCATTACCAATATTGATCACATCGTTGGTCAACAATTTTTCTTCAAATATTTTTGCGCAAACATTTACGGTATCCTCTACGTAAGTAAAGGTACGGGTTTGTAAGCCATCACCATAAATTGTAATATCTTTATTTTTTAAAGCGGCAGATAAAAAACGCGCCACAACAAAATCGGTGCTTTGATTAGGACCATAAGTGTTAAAGAAACGAAAGATGGTATAAGGCAAATGAAATGATTGCCAGTAGCTTCTGAAAAAACACTCGCCAACATTTTTTACAACAGCATATGGCACCCTTGAGTTTAAGGGCGTGCGATGTTCGTTTTGAGGTAATTCAACAGGTTCACCATAAACCTCTGAGCTGGATGAAAAATAAACATGCTTAACAGATGTGTTTTTAGACAAATTTAAAATGTTCTTTATGCCCTCAATATCATTTAAAACATCAATTGGGTTTTCCTGTGTTCTAATAACGCCTACAACTGCGGCAAAGTGAAAAACGTAATCAAAATGAAAAGACAGCATTACAGATGAAACATCATTTAAATAATTTACGTCTCCTTTAATGAATTTCCAGTTAGATTTATCTGCAGAGGGCAATTTAGATAAAAAGCCGGTTGACAAATTATCCATAATCACCACAAAATTATTGGGGTTGCTAATTAATTTTTCGGCTAATGCGCTGCCAACGTTTCCGGCACCACCGGTAATCAATATTTTAGTTTGATTTGAATTCATTATAAATTTCTAAAAGTGTATTTGTCCATTTTTCAGGATCAATTTTTTGTGCCAGCTCATGGCTTTTGTTTGCCATGCTAAGCAATTCGGTGTTGCTTAAAGTTATTGTTTTTTTTAATACTTTTTTTAGATCCTGCACATTTTTTGTTTCAAATGAAAAACCGTTTTGATCTTCAATTAAAAAAGCATCATTTGCTCCAACATTTTTACTTGTAATTAAAGGGAAACCGGATGCCGCATATTCCTGAACAACAACACCCCAGGGTTCAAAATGACTTGGAAGAACAAATACGCCGCATTGCTGAACGATCTCATCCAGTTGATCTGGCTGAACAAAACCAAAATGTTTGATTTTTTCGTGCTTAATAGGCGTAATACTTCCTGCACCAAGGCACCATAGTTGCCAGGAATTAGGACTTTCTTCCTGCAACTCAATAAAAGCACTCCAAAGATCTTTAATCCCTTTGAAATCGTAATACCTTCCAACAAATAAAAATATTTTCGGAAACTCTTTTTCCTTTAAAGCAATTTGGTCGTTATAGATCTTATTGAATTTTTTAAGATCACAGCAGTAAAATCCTTTTTTTATATTTTTTGCTTTAAATCCAAGCTTTTTTACATAGGTTGCCTGGCTATTACCAGGCACCCATGCATGGGTAAATTTGTTCAGTAAAAAAAAGCGGCTCAGTATTACTGCCAAGTATTGTTTAAGTGACCCTGCCCAATGCGTATCGCAGGTTAATATGGTTGGAATTTTTTTGTAATAAGGTTTTACAAGGCGCAAATAATCTTTATCTATCCAGCCGCTACAAACTATCATATCAGGATTTATGCCACTGATCAATTGTTCAAGACTTTTTTGATCGTAATTGTTTTTATCATATACCTTGATAGTATCCGGAAAAGAAAAAACAAAAGGCGCCTCTTTATTAACCGGCCATCTTATAATGTGCACATTTGTTTTTTTTGAAAGCTCTTCACAGCACTTGATAAAATATTCTGCAAGCTCGGTATATAAAAAAAGAACTGTCATTTAGCAATTGATGGTTCAGTGTATTTATTATAATTAACCGAATTGTAAAAATACAACCAGCAATAAAATATAAATCCGTTATAGGTATAGTTACCTTGCCGCAAATAAGTTAAAAGAATTAACACAAGTAAACCGTTACTAATTATCCAGTAATCATCGTCTTCATTACCGGTTAAATTAAACGAAACATAGTATTTAAAAACAAATAATATTAGAAAAACTGCTCCAAATAACCCTACTTCAGAAGTGGTTCTTAAAAAGAGAGAGTTGGCATCACCAGTATTAAATTCGTAAATGCCACCAATTATTTTATTTAAAGTGTATTTATCGTATGCAAATTCATGTGAACCAAGGCCGGTGCCAAACAAAGGGTTCTTTAAAAAATTTTGTTTGGCTATAAAATAATTATTGTAAAAAACGAACGATGATCCATGTACGCGTAACAAAAAATTTTGTATCCTTTTTCGTTTGGCCTTACCTGTTTCTCCGACCCTTCTTTCATCTAAAATATTATCAATAAATAATTCTTTTACACCGTCAACCCGCGCTTTAAATTCTTTTGCATTATTATATGCTACAAAAAACAGGAAAACAGTGATAGGAATGGCAAACAAAAAATAGCGGATGGCACCAAAATTAAGAGTAAGAAAAACGACCGTAAGAAATATTCCTAAGAAAGCTAAACTTGAAAAAGAAAGACAATAACAGATAACAATCAAAATACACTTTTTTAAAGAGAGATATTCATTTGTGCGAGTAAGTAACTGAAAAATACTTACAAAAAAAGCAGGTGCTATGGCAATGCCTAATGAGGATGGCTCACTGAAAAGACTATTGATACGAACGCCTAAACCACCAATACTTAAACCCCATTTATTTAAAGGTAAAAAGGATGGCAAATAATAGCCGGGGTAAAAGCTTATCCAATAGCAAAGAAGTTGAATCAATCCTAAAACACAAACAAAAAAAGAAACGTTAATGTATTTTCTAAAAATAAGCTTAACATCAAAATTATAATATTGCATAACATATTGATAGAATACAATACTTACTGCAAGGTTAGCGTATATTTTTATAAATTTTGACATTGTATTATTATCAATAAATACATTAAAAATACCAACAACCAATAATGGAATTAAAATATAAAGACTTGGAGCATAGAATTTATATTTAATAATAAAAATAGGAAGCAGAATAAGAATAGGAATATATGAAAAGTAAAATTCGAAAGGCTGTTTAAAAAAAACCAAGCCTGTATAAAACAGGTTTAGGAAAATTCCAATATCAATTAAAACCCCAACCATTAAATAATGTTTACCTCACGCTCAAGTGTTACCCCAAATTTATCAAATACTTTCTGTAAAACATAATCAGATAAAGCAAATACCGCGTCACCGGTACAATTGTCTTTATTAATAAGTACTAAGGCTTGTTTTGAATGTACAGCCGCCCCGTTTTTCTCAACACCTTTTAGCCCGCATTGCTCAATCAGCCAGCCTGCTGCAAGTTTAAAGTTGCCATTGGCAAGTGGATAAGATACAAGCCCTTCAAAACTTAATTTTAGCGAGGCGTGTTTTTCTTTTGACACTTCGGGATTTTTAAAGAAGCTACCGGCATTGCCTGTTACTTTTGGATCCGGTAATTTACTTTGACGAATAGCTATCACCGCATTTGAAACATCTTTTATCGTTGGTTTTGCAATGCCCATTGCCTCCAGCTCTGCATTAATTGCACCATAGCTGGTGTTTAAATTTTGGTGCTTATTTAATGTGAACGATACTGCGGTAATTAAAAATTGATTTTTATATTTTGTTTTAAAAATACTTTCGCGATAGCCAAACTCACAATCATTTTTTTTGAAGATCTTTTTCTCTCCTGTTTTGGTATCAAAGGCTTCCAATTCATAAAATACATCTTTTATTTCAACACCATAGGCACCAATATTTTGCATTGGGCTTGCACCTACACAGCCGGGGATAAGCGAGAGGTTTTCTAATCCACAAAAATTATTTTTAATACACCATTGTACAAATTCGTGCCAGTTTTCGCCGGCCGCAGCTTTTACAATAACTTCATCAGTAGTTTCGTTAACAAGTTCAATGCCTTTTAAATTATTCTTAATTACTAAACCATTAAAATTTTTAGTAAATAAAATATTACTCCCACCACCGATGATCAGTTTAGAATTATTTTTATACACATCGGCCTTAACTAACGATAAGAAATCTTCTATCGAATTTATTTCGACAAAATATGTCCCACTTGCTTCAATTCCAAAGGTATTAAAGGGTTTAAGGCTTATATTTTCTTTTATGTTTAACATGCAAAACAAAAATAACTAATAAATTAGGGGTAATATTTCTATCTTTAACCCAATATCAACAAAGTATTTGTTTACAACAAAAAAAATAGCAATAGTAAGCGTAATTAACGATCTTGTAACAGATAACAGGGTTAATAAAACCTGTTTAACCCTTATAGAATGTGGCTTTGATGTGATCTTAGTTGGCCGAGAACTCCCCGGTTCTTTACCACTTCCAAACTGGCCATTTAAGGCAATAAGAATGCGCTTGCTTTTTTTAAGAGGCCCGCTATTTTATTTTTTCTTTAACCTGAGGTTATTTTTTAAATTGCTGTTTAAAAAAACAGATCTTTTATTTGCCAACGATCTGGATACGCTTTGGCCAAATTACGTAGTCTCAAAGATCAGGTCCATTCCTTTAGTTTACGACAGCCACGAGCTGTTTTGTGATGTTCCTGAACTTTTACACTCACCAACCAAACGAAAAATATGGCAGAAAATAGAAAGTAAGATCGTTCCCAAATTAAAAACCTGCATTACCGTTAATGAAAGTATAGCAAAGATCTTTGAAGAAAAATACAAAGTAAAGTTTTATGTTATAAGAAACATTTCAGATTCGGTAAATGATTTCCGGCCAAAGGCTAAAAAAGAGTTAAGTATACCTGAAGATAAAAAAATGATCTTATTACAAGGCGCCGGAATAAATATAGACAGAGGCGCTGAAGAATTAATAGAAGCCATGGAATTTGTTGATGATGCAATTCTTTTTATAATTGGTAGTGGCGATGTGTGGAAAATTTTAGAGCAAAAAGTAAAAACGCTATCGCTGGAAGATAGAGTTAGGCTCATTAACAAGATACCTAAAAAGGAATTAATGCATTATACCTACAATGCCGATCTTGGTTTAAGCATTGATAAGAATACAAATTTGAACTATTATTATAGTTTACCAAATAAGATATTCGATTATATCCAGGCCGGAGTGCCAATATTGGCAAGCAAACTGCCGGAAATTGAAAGCATAGTAACACACTATAAAATAGGAGATTTTATTGCCGGTCATGATCCACAAACGATTGCAAAAAAACTGAATGAATTGCTTTTTTCGCAACAACTGCAAGAGTATAAAAAAAACACAATGGCTGCTGCAAATGAATTAAGTTGGGCCAACGAAAAACAAAAGCTTAAAACAATATTTAGCCGTTTTTAAACGTTATGTATTATAAAAATACTTAAATTTAAGGGTTAAATTGTATGGAATTTTCGGCACAACAAATAGCACAACTCTTAAGCGGAATCGTAGAAGGCGATGCAAACATTACTGTAAACAACCTTTCAAAAATTGAAGAAGGAAAAGAAAAAACGTTATCTTTTTTAGCTAACCCAATTTATACAAACTTTATCTATACAACTGATGCCAGTATTGTGATTGTGAATAAAACACTTCACCTGGAAAAGCCTGTTAAATCAACTTGTACGTTAATTCGTGTTGATAATGCATATGAATCATTTGCAAAATTGCTGGAAATGTATAACCAGGTAAAAGGCACTAAAATTGGAATAGAGCAACCCTCTTTTATTCCGGAGAATACCAAAATGGGAACTGATTGCTACGTAGGTGCATTTGTTTATGTTGGGCAAAATGTAAAGATCGGTAACAACGTAAAATTATATCCTCAAGTTTATATTGGAGACAATTGCGAAATAGGCGATAACACCATTTTATTTTCCGGTGTAAAAGTGTATTACGACTGTAAAATTGGAAATAATTGCACTGTACATGCAAGTTCGGTAATTGGAAGCGATGGTTTTGGATTTGCGCCAAATAACGAAGGAAACGCTTTTGTAAAAGTTCCTCAGATAGGCAATGTTATAATTGAAGATAATGTTGAAATTGGGTCGAACGTTTCTATTGATAGAGCTACTCTTGGATCTACCATTTTACGTAAAGGGGTAAAATTAGATAACCTTGTGCAGATAGCGCACAATGTTGAAGTTGGTGAAAATACGGTTATTGCGGGTTTAACCGGTGTTGCGGGTTCTACAAAGGTAGGCAAAAACTGCATGATTGGCGCCCAGGTTGGTATTGCCGGGCATTTAAAAATAGCTAACGGAGTTAAGATCGCCGGTCAATCAGGCGTTGGCGCAAATATCGAAAAAGAAGGTGAAATTGTACAGGGCTCGCCAGCCTTTAATATTGGTGAATTTAAACGTAGTTATGTTTTGTTCCGAAGCCTTCCAAAAATAAATGAAAAGCTCAACGACTTAATTAAAAAGTCAAATCAAAAATAATAAATGAAGGTTGATATTTTAGCAATTGGCGTTCACCCGGATGACGTAGAATTAAGTTGTAGCGGTACTATTGCAAAACACATTGCATTAGGCAAAAAAGTTGGTATTTTAGACCTTACCCTTGGAGAGCTTGGCACTAGAGGAAGCGCAGAACTTCGAACAAAAGAAGCAACCGAAGCGGCAAAAATATTAGGTGTATCTTTCCGTACGCAATTAAACATGAAAGATGGTTTTTTTGAGAATAACGAAGCGCATCAAAAACAAATTATAGAAATTATCCGCAAACATCAACCCGAAATTATTTTATGTAATGCGATAAATGATCGCCACCCCGATCATGGCCGTGCTGCTAAACTAACATCTGATGCTTGTTTTTACAGCGGCTTAATTAAAATTGAAACAACTGTTGATGGTAAAAAGCAAGATGCCTGGCGCCCAAAAGCAGTTTATCATTACATACAGGATCAATATATACATCCCGATTTTGTAATTGATGTTACCGATTTTATGGAAATAAAGCACAAAGCTATTATGGCTTTTTCCTCTCAATTCTATGATCCAAAATCAGGCGAGCCAGAAACGCCAATTTCAAGCAAAGCATTTTTAGAAAGTTTAGACGCAAAAATGTCTTTATGGGGCAGAGCCATGGGCGTGCCTTATGCAGAGGGATTTACAGTAGACCGTTACCCCGGGGTGAACAATTTGTTTGATCTGAAGTAAAAATTTAACCACATAGGCACATAGAAAAGAATATCTTCTAAATGCAAAAAAGTTGCACATAAATTTATTCGCATTGCGAATAAATCCCTATGTAACCTTTAAAAAAAGTAGTTTAACTCAAGAAAACTATGTGTCTATGTGGTTAATTTCTTTCTAAAGAAACTCTTTCACATACCCACACACCTCAGGCACATGCTCCAGGTTTAAGGTATGGCCAGCGTTTGCAACAACAATAAATTTAGAATTTTTAATATGCTTATGTACTTCATCTGCCAAATGCACCGGCAATAAAAGATCTTTTTCGCCTTGTATGACTAATGTGGGCGAAGTAATTTTTTCAAGATCTTTTCTGTAATCTTTTCTTTCTTTAGTGGCCTGCATTAAATGAAAGATGGCCTGTTTGTTTTGTTGCGCATCCAAACGCGCTTCTTTCATCATTTGAATTGGGATTATTGGATTAGCAAAATAACCTTCACTCAAAACGCTTGGTAACATAATATCCAACATTAAATTGTAGCCGCCAAACTCTAATGCACGCCACCAGCTCAATTCAATGGCTTCGTAATACGGTGTTTTATGTGCGAAAGTGGATATTAAAATTAATTTATTTACAAGTGTTGGATGATTTACTGCAAAATGTTGTGCTACCAAACTGCCATACGATAAACCAATGATGTTTGCTTTTATAATTTTTTCCTGCTCTAATATTTTTTTTACATCGGCCGCATGCTGATCAAAATCTCTCCAATTTTCTGCCTTATCACTTTGTCCCTGGAAGATAAGATCCAATAAAATTATTTTGTACTTATCTTTAAAAAAAGGCACAACAAAATACCATGCAACGGTAGATTGTGTTAATCCATTGATAAACACAAGGGTTTCAGAGGCTTGTGTATTTCCCTGAACTTCGTAATACAAATTTAAATTATCGGCTGTTTTGCAAAACATTTATTTGTATGTTAAGTTGACTTTGTTTTTTGTGACTTCTAATTTTGCCTTTTTGCCTAAATAAAGTGCCATATTCTTTTCAATATGTCCGGCCGGAAAATTAAAACAAACAGGATAATCATATTCTTTCACTGCATCCATCACAATTTCTTCTGCTGTTTTTCCAAAGGATACCGCGTTATCTTTCATATCGCTCATACCACCAACAATCAAGCCTTTTAAATGTTTTAGTTTGCCACTTCGCTTTAATTGCAACATCATTCGATCGATGTGATACAATTGTTCATCCAGGTCTTCAATAAATAAAATTTTATTTTTTCCGCTTACATCATCCACGCTTCCACTTAAAGCGTATAGTAAAGAAAGATTACCACCAACAATTTCGCCTTCTGCATTTCCGGTGCGGTTTAATTTATGTTGGGGAATGTTGTAATTTACTTGTTCTCCAAATAACAAATGCTTGATCGATTCCGTAGCTTCTTTATCTTTTGTAAACTGAAAAGCCATGGTACCATGAATGGCGGCTATTTTTAAATGATACAAACGGTTATGAATAACAGTTGTATCGCTATAACCAATAAACCATTTTGGATTTTTTAAAAGAGGTTTAAAATTTACACGATCAATCACACGCATGGTGCCATAACCGCCGCCACTAATTAAAACAGCTTTAGCGGTTTTGTGCTCAATTGCCCACTGTAGGTCACTGGCGCGTTGCTCGTCGGTTCCGGCAAATTGATTATGTGTTTTAAAAGCGTTTGGACCCGTTTCTACTTTTAAGCCCCAGCTTTTTAAAATATCAATAGCGGGCTGCACAGCCTCTTTAGACCTTGCCCGTGCAGTTGCAATAATTAAAATGGTATCACCTTTTTTTAAATAAGGAGGAGAGATGGCCATTATATTATTTTCTTTTTTTCTTGCCCGATGTTGATTTTTTACCTTTTGCTTTTGAAGAAGATTTTTTCAAAGACGCTTCACGCTTTTGTTTTTTAGCCATTTCAGCGTTCGACTTCTTTTCCTGGTACTCAATATTGCTTAGGTTTTGTTTGTATTTTGCGTGAACAGGTTCGTTCTCAACTCTTACGTGATACCAAAATTGGCCTGTTTTAATACGGTAGATCTGCATTTCAGAAACACCGAACTTTTCTGCAATTTGTTTAAATGATAGTTTCCTTTTTGGATCCCAGATCATTTTCTTTAAAGTAACTATGCTTTTCTCGTTAAAAATTTGAGAGTGGGCGCTTTTTACGATCGCTTTTTTCTTACGCGATAAAATAGCGTTGGGGCTAAAAGTTGTGTGGGCGCGATGTTCTGCCTGTGTTGCCCATTTTAAATTATCTGCGTGATCATTTAAATAATTATGATCTTTATGAATAACAAATTTATGTTTTGGAGATGGTTTTTTTAAGAATGCTTTAGCAACTTCTTTATACAAAAAAATTGCAGCTGCCTTGCCGTCTTGTCTCACATTAAAGCGGTAACTGCCGGCCGTAGGCTTAAAATTCCTTCTTTCAACTTTGCCACTATTGTCTAATAAGACACCAAAATGGCCATGATTTGAAATTACATATGGCACCGATGGTTTTTTGCCATTAACTGTAATTGTTTTCCAAATTTCTTTTTTATTGCTCATTCTTAATTATTTTAATAGTTATAGTTACTTTTGTATAAATATAACAAAAAATTGATTGATTTGCATTTTCGGCAAAAAAAGCCAAAAAAGGCATAACGGGTTGCACTTTAGGAGATAAAAATGAATTCAAAATTTAAAAGAACATTAGTTACTGCAGCATTGCCCTATGCAAATGGGCCAGTTCACATCGGGCATTTGGCGGGTTGTTACCTGCCTGCCGATATTTATGTAAGGTATTTAAGAAGCATTGGGCATGATGTTAAATTTATTTGCGGAAGTGATGAGCATGGTGTGCCTATTACCATTAAAGCAAAAAAAGAACATACAACGCCACAGGCAATAGTTGATAAGTACCACAATATTATGGGCACTGCCTTTAAAGATTTTGGAATTTCGTTTGATGTATATTCGCGCACTTCTTCAAAGGTGCATCATCAAACAGCGTCAGACTTTTTTAAAGTGCTTTACGATAAAAATGTTTTTACTGAAGAGGTTACTGAGCAATACTACGATGAAACAGCAAAACAATTTTTAGCCGATCGTTATATTGTTGGCACCTGCCCTAAATGCGCTAATCCTAATGCTTATGGCGATCAGTGCGAGCGTTGTGGCTCTACATTAAATGCTACCGATCTTATTGATCCAAAATCTACTTTATCGGGGAGCAAACCTGTTTTAAAACAAACAAAAAATTGGTTCTTACCTCTTGATAAATTACAACCTAAAATAAAAGCTTATATCGAAAAGCATGCAGACTGGAAAAGCAATGTTTACGGACAATGCAAAAGCTGGATGGATAGCGGTGATGGTTTGCAGCCAAGAGCCATGACGCGTGACCTGGATTGGGGCGTGCCCGTACCGGTTAAAGATGCAGAAGGCAAAGTGCTTTACGTTTGGTTTGATGCACCAATTGGTTATATATCTGCAACAAAAGAATTATTACCAAATAATTGGGAAGATTATTGGAAAAAAGACGATTCAAGATTAATACATTTTATTGGAAAAGATAATATTGTTTTTCATTGTATTATTTTTCCGGCCATGTTAATGGAGCATGGCGAATTTATTTTGCCGGATAATGTACCTGCCAACGAATTTTTAAATTTAGAAGGAGATAAGATCTCTACGTCCCGCAACTGGGCAGTTTGGCTGCATGAGTATTTACAAGATTTTAAGAACATGCAGGATGTGTTGCGTTACACATTATGCTCTAACGCACCCGAAACAAAGGATAATGATTTTACCTGGAAAGATTTTCAAACCAAGAATAACAGTGAGCTGGTTGCTATTTTCGGAAATTTTATAAACAGAACTTTAGTGTTAACACATAAGTTTTACGAAGGCAAAGTGCCCGAAGCTAAGACCTATAACAAAGAAGATCTTTTGGTTTTGGAAGAATTAGCAGCAGCGCCTGCAAAAATTTCTAAGGCAATAGAACAATTTAAATTCCGCGAAGCCGTTAGTGAATGGATGAATGTTGCAAGATTGGGAAATAAGTATTTAGCTGAGACCGAACCTTGGAAATTAATTAAAACGGATGAACAGCGTGTAAAGACCATAATGAATGTGGCTTTACAGATCTCTTGTAACCTGGCCATTTTAGCCGAACCGTTCTTACCTTTTACGTCAAAAAAATTATTTGATCTTTTAAATATAAAAGCATTGCGTTGGGCTGCAGCCAGCCAAACATCAAATGTAGCGCACGGCCACACAATAAATAAAGATGAATTATTATTTTCTAAAGTAGAAGATGAGCAAATTCAGGTGCAGTTAGATCGTCTTCAAAAAAGCAAAGAAGATAATTTAATAAATGCCGGCCCGGTTGAGTTTAAAGCTGAAACAACATTTGATGATTTTTCGAAAATGGATATTCGCACAGCAACCATTGTTGCTGCCGAAGCAGTTCCAAAAACAGATAAATTATTAAAACTTACGGTAGATACAGGTATTGATACACGCACTGTTGTGAGTGGTATTGCAGCCTTTTTTAAACCCGAAGATATTATTGGCCAAAAAGTTTGCTTATTAGTTAACCTGGCGCCCCGTAAAATAAAAGGCATTGAAAGCCGGGGTATGATATTAATGGCCGAGAACGCAAAGGGAGAACTTAGTTTTGTTTCGCCGGTAAAAAACGATATTGAAAATGGCTCAGTTATTAAATAAAAAAATAATTCTTCTTGTTTTACTTTTTGTAGGCGTTTGTTTAGGCAATGCACAAGAAAAAGATGAAGTTTTTCACGACACAAAAGATTATAAAGAGAAAGAACAATTCGAAAAATTCAGAAAACGCCGCATAGTTGTTGCTGCCTGGCAAATTAACCAGCTTAAAAGCGGCGCATTGGTTGTACGCTTAAAAACAAGCAAAAAATTAATAGATGCTCTTCGTGCAAAAGGCGATAACGTTCTTGCCGATCAAAAACAATTAGAGCAGGATGCAATAAACATAAATACCATTCGCGCTTATATATATAACTATACATTTAGTAAAGTATATTTTATGTATAGCAATTACAGCGATAGTTTGCTTAATGGTAAACGAAGCAACATGTTTGTTGATACTACGCTGGCCGTGGATCCAAAAATTGTTATGAACGAAAAATTTTATTTGTTGGCAGAAAGGGATTATAGCTACAACTCATCTATTGGTTTTGTTCCTGAAGATTCGGCGCGCATACAAATAGAAAAAGGCAACGCTATTAAAGAAGTACCAATTGTTATAAAGAATAAATATGGCCACCAGTTAAAAGGCCCGTTTCCATATTATGCCGGCGAAAAATTTAATCAGCAAAAAAAGATAGATTATATTGTGTACATAAATATTAATGGCTTAAGCATCCCTTTTAATGTTGGTGGCATAAAAAAATCGCGAACTGAAAAAACATTTAAATATAATGGCGTTGAAATGGCCGTAAACATTCCAAAACATTTTACATATGTAAAGATCTCCGCTTCCGTTGAAAGAATGAATAACTACCTTATTGAGTTCTATCAATCTGCACCGCCACCCGATCTTAGCAGAGTAGATCCTTCTACCTTGCCTTTTTTATACTAACATAAATTTATGTTTACTGTTTATTTTTATATCTTTAATAAAACATAAACGATGAAAAAGGCAGTATCACTTTTTTTTATTTTTATTTCTTTATCCTGTTTTTCTCAATCAGATACAATTTACATGTTGTCTGATAAAAAGATTGCCTGTAAGATATTGGAGATAAGTGATCTTGAGATCAAATACAGATCTGCCGAAAATATTAGTGGCCCACTATATACAATCGACAAAAGCACGGTGTATAAATACACATTGCTAAATGGTTTTTCAGAGATTATTAAAAGAAAAGAAACCGAAGTAAAAAACGGTCAACCTGTGGAACCAATACGTAAAGAAATTACCGGAATTTGGCAGAGCATTAAGTTGAGTCCGTTTTCTTTTGCATTCAGCCACGTTTCGTTTGCCTATGAGCGTGGAATAAAAAAGGGAATGAACTTTGAGATAGCCGGAGGATATGCCAACTCAGGAATAAACCCTGACGAATTAAAAACATTTAAAACAGGTTATAATAAAGGTTCGCACTACGATGGCGCATTTATTAAACCGGGTATTAAATTTTACTTTGGCGAAGAATATTCAGATAAAAACATAAAATATACAAATCCTTTAAGTGGCCGGTATGTAAAATTAGATCTTGGTGTATCTTATCTTAACGCAAAAAATCTTACCGCTACCTATAGCATATATACACCTACCACAGGCGTTGTATCACAAACTACCAATAGCGATCTTGTAAGTATTGCCTATGGCGGCTTTGTTAATTATGGAAGACAGGTTATACTTGGAAATGTATTAACTATGGAGTGTTATGCGGGCGTTGGTTTTACAGCCAAATCAGAAACATATTCAAACCCTTCTTTCTTTATCAATCCACTTCAGCAAAATGCCTACACCGAAGATAGAAACAGTTATACATCAAACTATCATGGATTTTTAAGAGTATCACCTCTGGGCCTTTCTTTTACAGCAGGCTTTAATATCGGATATATTATTCCGCAAAAGAATAATAAAAAGAAATGATACAATAAAAGTATCAGGCAACAAAAAAGCCAACTGTAATTTTACAATTGGCTTTTTTGTTTATTAATAGGTTGATCTAGTTTTTTGAGATCACCAACTCATCAATAATATTTTTTGCACCACCTAACTTATCTATGATAAATAATACGAAACGTGCATCTACACAAATAGTACGATTTAAGTTCTTATCAAAAGCTATTTTATGGCTTAATGCTTCGTAATTACCGTCAAAAGCAAGGCCAATTAGTTCGCCTTTTGCATTAATAACCGGTGAACCTGAATTACCTCCTGTAATATCATCGGTAGTAATAAATGTAACTACAATATCATTGGTAGCTTTATCAATGTATTGGCCGTAATCTTTATTTTTTATTAATTCCAATAATTTTGCCGGCACATCAAACTCATAATCTCCCGGTTTATATTTTTCCATTACACCATTTAATGTGCAAACGTAATTATAGTTAACACCATCTTTTGGGCTATATGATTTTACATTGCCATAAGAAACACGCATGGTTTGGTTAGCATCTGGATACATTGCCTGACCTTTTTTCATTTCAAGAACGCCTTTTAAATATTTTTTATTTAAAGCATAAGTTAAACCTGTAAATTCAGTTAGGTTTTTACCATAATTGTTATTGAAGTTATCTAAAAAGTCAGTTGCTGTTTTATATGCAATGTCTTTATTTAAAGATGCGGTATCAGGCTTGGCAATAAACGCATCCCATTTTTCTTTATTTAAAATAATTGTATTTGCAAAAACATCCTTAGCAAATTTCTCGTAGGTTTCATCTTTTTCTAAAGCACCATAATTGTTTTTAAGCATGGTGTAAAATCCTTGTGGCCTTTGGCTTGGATCAATATCAGTATAAAATAATTTGGTAACAATGCCTAATATATTTTTGTCAGACACAATATTTTCACTTTTAATAAAACGATCTTGTGCTACTTTTGCAGCAGCAATAGCTTTATTTAAATTCTCAGGGGTCATGTTCTTATCAGCTAAGGCAACATCTAACGCTTTTAAAGTTGCCGCAAAAGCTATTAAAGGCGATCCCATTATACCCTCTGCAATATATACACGGTGTTTTGCATAGGGTCTCCAGTTATCATAAGCGGTTTTAATGTTAGCAAACAGGTTATCGTATTCCGGTTTACCTTTAGCCCAAGCTTCAAAAGCAGCTTCATCTTTTTGTTTTTGAGCAATGGTGTTGTATTTAACAAGCTGTTTGGTTTCTCCATCAAAAAATTTCCAATAGTTGGCAACTTGCGCATAATAGCTTGCTAATTGAATTTTATTTGCAGGATCTTTTAACATTTCAGTCATCATTAATTTTAAACGTGCATCGCGTAAACTAACGGTGAATGGATTTTCAATATCTATTTTTAATTTAACACCATACGATGTCTCGTAACGGTTAGTACCACCCGGGTAACCATAGATCATTGAAAAATCGCCATCTTTTAAACCTTTTATTGAAACCGGTAAAAAATGTTTTGGCACATAAGGCACATTCTCTGCACTATAATCTGCAGGCTTGCCATCTTTGCTCATATAAACACGGAAGATAGAAAAATCACCGGTATGACGCGGCCACTCCCAGTTATCAGTATCGCCACCAAATTTGCCAATACTTTCAGGAGGAGTGCCAACAAGACGAACATCTGTATAGCGTTGGTAAGTGAATTGTAAAAATTGGTTGCCTTTAAAAAAACTTCCAATTCTTATTTCATTTTTTGTGCCTTCTGCAGCTTTTAGCGACATAGCAGCTAAAATTGCCGGAAGTTTGGCTGCCAGCTCATTCGCCGGAATATCTTTTATTTTTTCGTTTACTTTATCTGTAACGTCTTCAATGTTCAATAAAAACTGAACACTAAGGCCCGGGCTTGCAATTTCTTCTTGTTTAGATTTTGCCCAAAAACCATCTCTTAAATAATTATGAGCTACAGAGCTTGCCGCCGCAATAGCTTGGTAACCGCAATGGTGATTTGTAAACACTAAACCTTCTTTACTTACTATTTCGGCGGTACAACCTCCACCAAATAAAACAATAGCATCTTTAATACTGCTTTTATTAGCGCTATAAAGCTGTTCTTTAGTTAATTTAAGTCCTTTTTTAACCATATCGGCATAAGTTTTTTCGCCAATTAGCTGCACCAACCACATTCCTTCATCTGCTTTTACAGTAGAAAGGCCCAAGCCGATAAATAAAATACAAAGTAATTTTTTCATAGAAATTAAAAATAGAGCACAAAAATAACAATGTATACGACACTAAATTAACTTTTAGATGAATAGCCTAAAATATAGATGGTTGCAGCTATATTTTCTATAAAGAAAGGGAAGAAAAATGAGCAAAAAATAAAGACTAAAAATACTCACCCCAAAAGGGGGATAAGAAAGATAAGTAAAAAAAGCGACCTCGAAGGGAGTCGAACCCATAACCTTCGGCTCCGGAAACCGACACTCTATCCAGTTGAGCTACGAGGCCGGATAGAACACAAATATAACACCATATTTTATGGTTTTTGATATAATAATGTTGTAATTTTAGCGTTATATAAGTGTTTTTACACCAAAATTCAATAATGAACAGGATCTTCTTATTTATTTTTTGCCTTGCATTTTCTACTTTTTTAGCACAAACGGGCCCCCGTTCATGGCAAGATCATTTAAGTTTAAATAACTGCAATACAATTACAAGATTCAATGGTAAGATCTACGCTTCAAACTACAATGGAATAGTTAAGATTGATGAAAGTGATTTTAGCAGCGAAAAATTAAACAAAATAAATGGTTTGCATGACGTAGGTATTAGGTTATTACGCACAAATAACAATACTAATAAGTTACTTGTTGTTTACGATAATTGCAATATAGATGTAATTAATACCGATGATGAGGTTAAAAATTATTCTGATATAAAATCAAAAGTTTTAAGCGGAAAGAAAATAATAAACGAGGTAACGTTTAAAGATAAATATGCGTATTTGGCAAGCGGCATTGGAATTATTGTTTTTGATACCGAAAAGCTGGAGGTAAAAGAAACCTTTATAATTGGGCCCAACGGAACAAATCTTGAAGTGTATCAGGTAGCGTTAAACGATTCGCTTATTTTTGCGGCAACCCCAAACGGGTTATACAGGGCAAATTATAAAACCAAGATCTTAAATAATTATAGTAACTGGATACTGGTTCCTTCTTCTTCAATTCCAACAGGCCCTGTTGGCAGCGTTTTAAGCGTGAGCGATAAGATCATCGCTTCCAGAAGCCCATCAAAGCTGAGCCAGGATAGTTTACTAAAAGATAAATTGTATATTCTTGCAAATAATACATGGTCTCAAATGTATCCAAGCCCTCAACCTTTAAATGTTAAAAGACTTTCGCACGCCTATGGAACTAATTTTTCATTGATCGATCAAAATGGCGTATCAATAACAGATGTTAACACGCTTTCTCTTAAAGCATACATTACACAAATAGTTGGCACAACACAATACAGGCCCAATGACGCCTATTTTGATATTTACAACGGAAGTTATACTTACTGGATAGCCGATCAGTTTAACGGAGCAATACAAGCAGTGAGTAGTTTTACATTTGACCCACAACACATTATAAAATCGTTTGGCACAAACACTAACCTTGTTAGCAATATTGATATTTTTAATGGTAAGATCGCCGTTTCACCGTCTTCACCAGACCAAGCCGGCGGCTCAATTGTAACAACTGAAGGAATTAATATTTTTAAAGATAATGAGTGGTCTTACATTGTATCTCAAAACCCTAATCCACAAAACCCCGGTGCTATTATAGATATTAATGCCGTATATTTTGACAGGAAAGATAAAACGAAATTCTACGCCAGTTCATGGTTTGCCGGTTTAATGGAGTATAAAGACAATCAATTGATTGCCGTTTACGATCACACCAATACACCCGTAATACCTCAAGTGTACGACAAAGCTGCGCGCGCAAGCGGCATGTGTATGGATGATGATGGTAATTTATGGTTTGCCTCAAGTGATTCGAAAAATTTTATTAACGTAAAAAAAACAAACGGTACTTTTCAAACTTTTTACTTTGATGCAGGAAGGTTTACAAGAAAATTATTTATAGATAAGAACAATTATATCTGGGCTTTGCATGAAAGGCAAGGTGGCATTACAGTATTTAACCATAATAATTTTTCTACGCCGGTACAAAATGTAAATTACAAAGTACTTACAAAAGATGTTGGTACCGGTAATTTAGAATCCAATTCTGTATACTCTATTGCAGAAGATAAGGATGGTAAGATATGGATAGGCACAGGTGCCGGCATACGTGTGATTTATAATCCTACTTCTATTTTTAATGGTGGAAATTATGATGCGCAACCAATAAAGATTGTACAAGATGGGAACGTAGAACTATTGCTTGAAAAAGATGTTGTTACCTGTATAGTTGTAGATGGCGCTAATAATAAATGGGTTGGCACGCAGGATGGAGGTTTGTATTGTTTCAGTCCGGATGGTTTAACACAATTATATCATTTTACAAAAGACAATAGCCCGCTATATTCAAATACAATTATTGATATCAATTACGAAAAAGTTACTGGTGATATTTATATTGGAACTTTATTAGGCGTACAATCTTTTAGAAGCATAGTAATTGAAGGAGATGAAAAATATGAGAATGTTTTCGCCTATCCAAACCCTGTAAGACCAAATTATGGCGGTACTGTTTTGGTAAGAGGATTGATAGATAATTCGGTTGTAAAGATCGTTGACCAAAGCGGCAACCTTGTTTGGGAAACCAAATCACAAGGCGGGCAAATAGAATGGCCACTTAAAAATCTTTCCGGAAGCCGTGTGGCTTCAGGTGCTTACGTAGTGTATGCTACAACGGTAAATGCTGAGCAAAAAGCGGTCTCAAAAATCCTTGTCATAAATTAATGCGGGTTTCAGATAAAGCCATTGTGTTACAAGCCATAAAACATGGCGATAAAAAATTTATTTTAAAGCTTTACACCCATCATAACGGTTTAGTAACTGCCGCAGTAGCTTTAAACAAAAACATTAGAGCAAGTAATATTTTTCCGCTTAGCTTAATTAATATAGAACTTATTTTAAAACAAAATAAAGAAGTTCACCAGGTTACCGAAGCCAGCAGTTATTACATTTTATCTGATATTTCTAACTCATTATCAAAGCTTAGCATTGCGCAGTTCATTAATGAAATATTAATAAAAGCCATTAAAGAAAGTGCCACCAATCAACATTTATACGAGTTTATTGAATCTTGCCTTATTTATTTGAACGATACCCAACAAGAATTTATTAACCTGCATCTGTATTTTTTATCAGAACTCACTAAATTTTTTGGTGTTGAGCCGCAAAATAATTACTCGCTGCACACACCTTATTTTGATTGCCGCGAAGGACAATTCTCCAATATGAGCCTTGCTTTTCCATTAGGTTTAGATAAAGAAGAATCTGTTTTGTTCTCAGAGTTTTTAAAAGTAAATGCGTTAAGATCAAATATTTCTAAAGAACAACGCCAGATCATTTTAGATGTTTTGTTGGCGTATTATCGACTGCATTTTCCAGGCTTTAATACCATCAAAAGTTTGGAAGTTTTAAAAGAGGTAAGCTCTTCTTAAAGATCGCGGTAGCGGTTCCAAAAACTGGTTTTAAATCCAAAATAAAGAAAAGGATTTTGTAATACATAGCCCAAACCGTTAGACTCAGAACGCTGAATGTATCCAAGCTCCAGCCTCATATTCATATCAGCAACTAAATAATAGGTAAACTTTAAATTACTTTGCATAATGGTTGTTTTAACGCCTTGTGTTGTTTTATGCCCGTACTCATACGGGCGGGTAGTATAACTTAAAAAAATATTTTGTCCTAAGTTGGATTTGCCGTTTAACGAATCTTTTCCCACTGTAACATACATGCCTTGCCAGTTAAGCTCCAAGTTATTTTTGCGATACGATAAAAAACCAAGGTATTCTTTAAAATTAGCACCAAACGGATGAGCTAGTGGCATACCATAGTGAGCATAGTTTTGTTGCACTATACCATGCGTATAAGTATAAGGGCGTACCTGATTATATTCTGCTTGCAGGCTTAAGCCTTTTACATTAAACGCATTAATGTATTTAGCGCCAAATTGCCAGGCCTGCTTATTAGCCCACCATCCGCGACGCGCACGTATCTCTTTTAAAAAAAATTCATCAAGTGCTAGTTGCCCGTAAAATTTAAAACGGTTAGCTAATTTATAGTTTACATTTAATCCAATGCCTGCATTATCGGGTGAGCCAACCGAATATTCCTGCGGTCTGAAAAAAATAATTGGATTTAAATAATTAGCATCGAAGTTTCTTACCTGGTTGGTATCAGTTCCTCTAAAAATAATATTTTCAAACAAGCCAACATTTAGTTCTTTAATAATATTGTAACTCAGGTAATGAAAGGTACCAAACTTGTTGGTGTATTTTTTTTGAAAACCATTTGCGGTACTTACATCAAACATCCAACTGTACCAAACGTTATACTGAAAACGCCAGATGTTTGTATTAATTCTGAAATAGGGATAAGCAGGGGCATAATCACTTAACAATAAACTTCTGTAACCATCGCCAATAAAATGTTTATCGCGGCCTAATTGAAAATTAAAGATCTTGTTATTGTTTGGTGAATAGGATACATAACCGGTATAATCCATAAAGGAATAGCCGGTTTTATTTGTGCCATAAGCTTGTCCGTATGCAGGAATTATTTTTTGATTGGAGATAACGGTATCCAAATAAAACGGCAACATTGTTTTCCCTCCAATAATTGTTCCTGCAAAAGTAAAATCGTTATTAATATTTATTTTTAAATGTGTACCGCCAACAAAATCGGTTAAAGGTTTTTTTGTAAGCCCGTCATAACCAATTTCAGCATCAAGAATTGGGTGTAGCTGAATGTTATACCAGATGCGCTTTTCAGGCTTCTCATTTAAAGTTTTGCTTAGGAAATAATTTTTAAAGGCGTAATATTTAAATGGAATGGCAGAATCGGTTGCCTCATTGAACGTGCTGCTTAAGTATGGTTTAAACGAAGAATGAAAAGTTAAGTTTGGTTGGGAGATATTCCAGTAATCAAAAGCGGGATCAATATTTTCAGAAATAAAAGCGTTGCGCGCCATTTGATTATCCTGTGCAGATAAGAACAACGAACATAAAATACTTACAAGCGCAAATGCTTTTTTCATTTCTACGGTAAAAATAAGCAAAAACAATACAAGGTTTTATAAATAAAAAAGCCGCTTCTCCCGATTGCCATCGGGATTGAAACGGCCTTTAAAATATTAAGAGTCAAATTAAGCAGTTTTCATATCAGCCAAAACCTGATTCATGGCTCTTACAGCATCTGCGCTTTTGTTAAACAAAGCTTGTTCTTCAGCATTTAATTTATAATCAACAATTTTTTCCCAACCGTTCTTGCCAATAACAACAGGCACGCCTAAACAAATATCTTTTTGTCCGTACTCGCCATCTAAAGCAACACAGCAAGGGAATAATTTTTTCTGATCGTAAATAATGCTCGCAACCAAAGCAGCAACAGCCGCTCCCGGAGCATACCATGCGCTGGTGCCAAGCATACCCGTTAAAGTAGCGCCACCAACCATTGTATCAGCAGATACTTTTTTCAAAGCATCAGCATCCAAGAATTGAGAAACCGGAACGCCTGTATAAGAAGCTAAACGCGTTAACGGGATCATAGTTGTATCGCCATGGCCGCCAATAACCACACCACTAATATCACTTGCAGGTGCGTTTAACGCTTGTGATAAATAACATTTAAAACGAGCGCTGTCTAAGATACCGCCCATACCAATAATTCTGTTCTTAGGTAATTTGCTTTCTTTTAAAGCAAGATATGTCATAGTATCCATTGGATTACTTACAACAATAATAATAGCTTCAGGAGAATGTTTTAAAACATTTTCGGTTACTGTTTTTACAATACCTGCATTAATGCCAATTAATTCTTCACGCGTCATGCCCGGCTTACGTGGAATTCCACTGGTAATTACAACCACTTTACTGCCTGCAGTTTTTGCATAATCGTTAGTGCTGCCACTAATGCGTGTATTAAAACCGTTAAGGGTTGCGGTTTGCATAAGATCTAACGCTTTACCTTCGGCAAAATTTTCTTTAATATCTAAAATAACTACTTCGCTTGCAATGCGATTAAGTGCAATGTATTCAGCACATGTTGCTCCAACATTTCCTGCACCAATAACGGATACTTTCATAAGATTGAGTTTTAAAATTCAGGTAAATTTAAAAGATTTAAGCAGATTAAGCTAACCTGTTGATAATTTTTATTTGTAAAAACAACAACGATTTAGGCCTTTATTTTTGATGCGAGACTAAGCAATTTAGCATCTTCAAAATAACCGGCCATTAGCTGTAAGCCCATTGGCAGCCCATTACTGTGTAAACCGCAAGGTACTGATATCGCAGGGATGCCAGCAATATTTGCCTGTACGGTAAAAATATCTTCCAAATACATTTTAATAGGGTCGGCACTGTTCTTACCAAATTCAAAAGCGGTGCCCGGTGTTGATGGAGTTAAAATAAAATCGAAATTCTTTAAGATCTCGTTTGTTTTTTCGTGAATAATGCGGCGCACTTTTTGTCCTTTGCTGTAATAGGCATCGTAATAACCAGCGCTTAAAACAAAAGTACCCAACATAATACGGCGCTGTACCTCTTTACCAAAACCTTCACTGCGTGATTTTTTATAAGTGCTTTCAAGATCAGTTGCATTTTTGCTTCTGTAACCATAATGTATTCCGTCAAACCGCGAAAGGTTAGACGATGCTTCGGCAGTTGTTAGTACATAATAGGTAGGAACAAGATATTCTAAGTATGGAAAACTTACTGCTTCAACCGTATGGCCCTGGCTTTTTAACCATTCCATTTGTTTTAAAACAGCCGCTTTCACTTCAGGATCAAGACCTTCAGCTTCAACGCACTCTTTTAAATAAGCAATTTTATATTTTTTATTTTCTAATAATGCTTTGCTGTATTCATCTACTTTTTTTGATGATGAGGTATTGTCGTTTTTATCTTGCCCTGCAATTACTTCTAAAATAATGGCAGCATCATCAACTGTTTTTGTAATAGGACCAATTTGATCGAATGAAGAAGCGTAGGCTATTAAGCCATAACGCGAAACTCTTCCATAAGTTGGCTTGTAACCCACGGTACCGGTGAATGAAGCAGGTTGGCGGATAGAGCCGCCCGTATCAGAACCTAAAGTAACATGGCATAAACCAGCTGCAACAGCCGCTGCGGAGCCACCTGACGATCCGCCGGGAACAAATTTTTCATTCAAAGGATTCAACACATTTCCAAAAGCAGAATTTTCGTTGCTGCTTCCCATGGCAAATTCATCACAATTTAATCTGCCAATAATGATGGCATCTTCGGCCAGTAATTTTTCTACAACTGTTGCTGAGTAAAGTGATTCGAAGCCTTCTAATATTTTTGATGAAGCCGAAACTTTATGGCCTTTATAACAAATGTTATCTTTTAATCCAATTATAACACCGGCAAGTTTGCCGGCAGTATTCATTTTTATTTTTTCATCGGTTTTTTTTGCAAGTTCTTTTGCCGAAGCTTCAAACACTTCTAAAAAAGCGTTTAATTGTTTTTTTTCTGCTATGGCTGCAATAGCTTGTTCTACAAGGGCTGCACAGGTTATCTTACCACCTCTAAGATCGGCTTGTAAAGTATTTATATTAGAAAATGAATACACGTAATTGGGTTTTTAAAAACAACAAAAGCGTTACTCTTGTTTGAATAACGCTTTAAATCTACTATAAATAAATTATTTTTTCTCTATTTCAGAGCTATCGGTTCCTTTGCTGGCATCTTTAAAATCTTTAATACCTCTGCCAAGACCTTTCATTAATTCCGGAATTTTTTTACCGCCAAACATTAATAAAACGATTACTAAAATGATAATGATCTCTGGTGCGCCTAAGCCCCCTAAAATACCTAAAATGAAAGTTGGTGTCATGTTTTAAATTATTGACCACAAAGGTATTAAAACTTGTATTAAAAGCAAAATTATTAATGCTCTTTGCTGTAAAATGCCCTTAAAATAAGGCCTATCGGCAAAATTATGTTGTAAAATGCCGGGTTTTTGTGTGATAACAATGAATCCAAAACAAAAACCTTGTTTAGAATGATTATAAATTAAAGATTAGCTACTGATTTTCATCGATGAACACGGGTCTTATGTGCTGATTTTATTGGCATTTTTAATTATTAATAAATAAACTATTTTGCAAAAAATAAAAGTAATTTTTGTTTGATGTTTAATATAAAAATCGCTAATCTTACAGTCTTAAACAACAAAAATTATTATGAATCCAAGCTCATCACCCGTAGCCTATTTGCCTATTGTGCTAATGTTTTTAGTAGCCATGGGTTTTGTGGTTACAACTATGGTTGCCACTCATCTTTTAGGTCCAAAACGTAAAACCAAAATTAAGCTCGATTCGTTTGAGTGCGGTATAGAATCGCAGGGTAATGCTCGTTTGCCATTCTCTATCAAATACTTTTTAGTTGCTATTTTATTTGTGCTTTTTGATATTGAAGTAATTTTTATGTATCCATGGGCGGTAAATTTTAAAGAGCTGGGAATGCTTGGTGTTATTGAGGTTTTTAGCTTCATCGCTTTATTATTGGTTGGATTTTATTACATGCTTTCTAAGAAAGCGCTGAAGTGGGAAGAATAAAAAATTGACAATTTATTGATTGACGATTTACAATTTTTCAATCGTCAATTGTAAATTTTAAAATTGTAAATTATTTAAGATGAGTAAAGAAATTAAAAAAAGAACAAAACTGGAGATCGCTAAAAGTCCTGAGGGGCTTGAAGGTCCTGGTTTTTTTGCTTCTAAGTTAGAAGATGTTATTGGTTTGGCTCGTGCCAACTCTTTATGGCCATTGCCATTTGCAACATCTTGCTGCGGTATTGAATTCATGGCTACTATGGCCTCTAATTATGACTTGGGCCGTTTTGGTGCCGAGCGTTTAAGCTTCTCGCCACGCCAGGCCGATCTTTTAATGGTAATGGGCACCATTGCTAAAAAAATGGGGCCAACGCTTAGACAGGTTTACGATCAAATGGCTGAGCCAAAATGGGTACTATCAGTTGGTGCTTGTGCCAGCAGCGGTGGTATTTTTGATACTTATTCAGTGTTACAAGGTATTGATAGAATTATTCCGGTTGATGTGTATGTGCCGGGTTGCCCGCCACGTCCGGAGCAAATCATTGAAGGGATCTTAAAGATCCAGGAATTGGCAAAGAATGAATCTTTCAGAAGAAGAAATTCAGATGAGTACAAACGCTTGCTTAACAGTTACGGTTTAGAATAATTTTTATATGAACGAAGAGCTTTTTAAAAAATTAACTGAGAAGATCAGCGCAAAATTTCCCGATGCAATTGAGGCATCAGATATGGCCTATGATTTTCCTGCTTTCACCATTAAAAAAGAGAGCATTCATGATGTATTAGCTTTTTTAAAAGAAGATGAAGAGTTGAATTTTCATTTTTTGACAGACCTTACAGGTTTTCAAACTGAAGATGAAAAACAGTTGGGTGTGATTTATCATTTGCACAATATGATAAAAAATTTCCGCGTAAGGATCAGAGTTTTCTTTGACATTAATAAGCCTGAAATTCCTACAGCTACTGACATTTGGCCGGGCGCTAACTGGATGGAGCGTGAGACATTTGATTTTTATGGTGTAAGATTTAAAGGGCACCCAAAATTAAAACGCATTTTAAATGTTGATGAAATGGATATTTTTCCAATGAGAAAAGAATATCCTTTGGAAGATCAAACGCGTGATGACAAGAGTGATAAAATGTTTGGCAGATAAAAAATTTGAAATCAGATTATAGAAATTAAGACATAGCAATCTTTAATCTTTAATCTTAAATCTTGAATCAAATAAAGATGAGCAAAAAAGAAAATATTATTCCGGAATCTGAAGACACCATCGAAAAAGAATATTCCATTCTTAACCTTGGGCCAACACATCCTGCAACACACGGTATCTTCCAAAACATTTTAAAAATGGATGGCGAGATTATCCACGAAGCAGAACCAACTGTTGGGTACATTCACCGTGCATTTGAAAAATTAGCAGAACGCCGTCCGTACAATCAAATTACGCCAATTACCGATCGTTTAAATTACTGCTCTTCGCCAATTAACAATATTGGCTGGCACATGACGGTGGAGAAACTTATTAAATGCCAGGTCCCAAAACGTGTAGATTACATGCGCGTTATTATTATGGAGTTGGCGCGTATTGCCGATCATTTAATTTGTAACTCAGTTATTGGTGTTGATACCGGTGCCATGACAGGTTTCTTGTACATCTTTCAATGGCGCGAAAAAATTTATGATATCTACGAAAGTATTTGCGGTGCGCGCTTAACTACCAACATTGGTCGTATTGGCGGTTTTGAAAGAGAGTGGAGCAAATCTACCTGGGATCAGATCCACAACTTTGTAAAAGAATATCCAAAAGCATTAAAGGAGTTTGCCAATTTATTAGAGCGCAATAAAATTTTTATGGATCGTACCGTTAACTGCGGTCCTATCTCAGCTAAAATGGCATTGGACTATAGTTTTACAGGGCCAAACCTTCGCGCGGCAGGTGTAGATTATGATGTGCGTGTTGCAACGCCTTATTCATCTTACCAGGATTTTGAATTTATTATTCCTGTTGGTACTGCCGGTGATACTTACGATCGCTTTATGGTGCGCCAGGAAGAAATGTGGCAAAGCTTAAAGATCATTGAGCAGGCAATTAAAAATATGCCTAAAGATGAGCCTTTCCATGCCGATATTCCAGAATTTTATTTACCGCCAAAAGAAGAAGTTTACAATAATATGGAAGCTTTGATCTATCACTTTAAAATTGTGATGGGCGAAACAGAAGTGCCTAAAGGCGAAGTGTACCATAGTGTTGAAGGTGGTAATGGTGAGTTAGGATTTTATTTAGTGAGCGATGGCGGAAGAACACCTTACCGATTGCATTTTAGAAGACCATGTTTTATTTACTACCAGGCTTATCCTGAAATGGTAAAAGGCATTATGCTTTCAGATGCGATCATTACTATGAGTAGTATGAATGTGATAGCGGGAGAACTTGACGCATAAGGAATTGACGATTGATGAATTGACAATTTACAATTGCGTAATTGTCAGTTGTAAATAAGAAAATTGTAAATAACAAACAGAGTTAGATTAGAAAAATGGGAGCACAATTACACGGAACACAAACTTTTGATAAAGCCAAACGCGCCGAAATAAAATTCAGCGAAGAGGCTATGAAAACTGTTGAAACAATTATTTCGCATTATCCCGAAGGAAAACAAAAATCCGCACTGCTACCTGTTTTGCATGTGGCCCAGGCAGAGTTCAATGGCTGGTTAAGTCCTGAGGTTATGGATTACGTTGCCTCCATCTTAAGAATAAAACCAATTGAAGTGTTTGAAGTTGCCTCGTTTTACACGATGTACAATTTAAAGCCGGTTGGTAAATGTGTGTTGGAAGTGTGCCAAACAAGTTCGTGCTGGTTAAACGGCGCAGAAGATATTGTAAAATACATTGAAAAAAAGTTAAACATTAAAGTTGGCGAAACATCAAGTGATGGCATGTTCACTTTAAAAGTTGCAGAATGTTTGGGTTCATGCGGTACAGCGCCAATGCTGCAATGCGGTGCAAGCTTTCACGAAAATTTAACTTACGAAAAAGTAGATAAAATTTTAGCTGACTATAAACAAGAAGGAAAATTAAGAAGCTATACTGACTTAGATTATAAGAACACATTATAAAACAAATCCCGGCCCCCTCTCCACTGGAGAGGGCGGGGGGTGAGGCTTATGGGCAAAAAATTATTAATACATAACGACAAAGTTCAGGGTATAGAAACCCTTGAAGTATATCGTCGTCACGGAGGTTACGCTTCTGTAGAAAAGGCTTTAAAAACAATGACGCCCGACCAGGTTACCGATGAGGTAAAAAAATCTGGTCTGCGTGGCCGTGGTGGCGCGGGTTTTCCAACAGGTATGAAATGGAGCTTTTTAGCAAAGCCCGAAGGTGTGCCGCGTTACTTAGTTTGTAACGCTGATGAATCAGAGCCCGGAACTTTTAAGGATCGTTATTTGATGGAGAAAATTCCTCATGCTTTAATTGAAGGTATGATCACTTCTTCTTATGCATTAGGTGCAAAAGCATCTTACATTTATATCCGCGGCGAATATTTTTATGTGGCGCGTATTGTTGAGAATGCCATTCGCGAAGCATATGCAGCAGGGTTATTAGGACAAAACATTTTAGGTACTAATTTTTCGCACGATTGTTATGTACAAGTTGGTGGCGGTGCTTATATCTGTGGTGAAGAAACGGCATTATTAGAATCATTAGAAGGCAAGCGTGGTAATCCACGTATTAAACCACCATTTCCGGCCGTTGCGGGTTTATGGGGTTGTCCAACTGTAGTAAACAATGTTGAAACAATTGCGGCTGTTTGCCCTATTGTAATGATGGGTGGCGAAGAGTATGCGAAAATTGGTATTGGCAAATCAACGGGCACAAAATTAATTTCTGCATCGGGTCATATTAATAAACCTGGCGTTTACGAAATTGAATTGGGAATTCCGGTTGAAGAATTTATTTACAGCGAAGAATATTGTGGCGGCATTCGCAACGGTAAAAAAATGAAAGCTGTTGTTGCGGGTGGATCTTCTGTTCCAATTCTTCCAACCGAATTAATTTTAAAAACTGCAAAAGGCGAACCGCGTTTAATGACTTACGAAAGTTTGGCTGATGGTGGTTTTCAAACAGGCACCATGTTAGGTTCAGGCGGTTTTATTGTAATGGACGAAGATACCAGCATTGTTAAAAATCTATTTACGTTCACGCGTTTTTATCATCACGAAAGCTGCGGACAATGTTCGCCTTGCCGTGAAGGTACAGGCTGGATGGAAAAGATCTTAAAGAAATTTTTGAATGGCACTGCAGAAGAAAAAGATGTAGAGTTATTGTGGGACATTCAAAGTAAAATAGAAGGCAAAACTATTTGCCCATTGGGCGAAGCGGCAGCGTGGCCTGTGGCAGCGGCTATCCGTCACTTTAAACATGAGTTTTTAGAAATTGCAAGAAGCAAAAAGTTTGTAGACGTTAGTCATTACGATAGATTAAATTTAATTAGAAGATAAATGAAAGTATCTATTAAAATAATTACAATTTTACTTTTTCTAAGCGCATCTGTATTCGCTCAAAAAGATAAAAAAGGAAAAGGCAAAGAGAAAGTTGATGAAACTATTTACGCAACTGTTGATCAAAAAGCAGTTTATGCCGAAGGCGAAAAAGCAATGCTCGACTTTTTAAAGGCAAATGCAAAAGTTCCGGCTTCTATGAAAGAAAGTAAAACTGTTTTAAAAAGCTCTGTTAAAATTACAATTGATGAAACAGGAAAAGTAACTGATGCTGTAACAGACAAAGCTACTTCTTGCGTTGATTGTGATAAAGAAGCGGTACGCGTTGCAAAAATGTTAGGCGCTTTTACACCTGCCAAATTAAAAGGTAAAAACGTTAAAAGTTATTTAGTGATCAACGTAGATTTCTTAAAAGAACCGGCAGCTGAAGATTCCGGAGAGGGATCAACCAGCAGAAAGAAAAAAATGGTTTGGGGCGATTAATAATTTGAAAAAAATAATTTACATATTAACTATTTTAATTACTTGCGGCAACGTTGTAAACGTTATGTCGCAAAACGCACTTTCTGTTGCGCAAGCAACTTGTTATTCTTCTGCAAACACCTATGTATTTACACATAATGGCCATTATTACCGTGTTGTAAAAGAAGCTAAAACATGGACGGTTGCTGCAGCCTGCGCTTCAAGTGATGGTGGTTATATTACCGAGATTGATGACCTGGCAGAACAAACCGCTGTTTATAATGGCATTCTTGCTTCAGGTATAGCTTCAAATTATAGCCCGGTTGCTGATGGTGGCGGTGCATCTTATGTGTGGCTTGGTGGAAACGACAAGGCTAGTGAAGGACACTGGATCTGGGATGGAAATAATAACTCTATTAGCATTCCATTCTGGAACGGGCAAGGTGCTGCAGGTGCAGGAACCGGCAGTGTAGTAAGCGGCGCTTATGTAAATTGGGGAGGTAAGAGCACAACTACAATACAAGAACCGGATGATTTTAATTCTAACCAGGATGCGGCAGCAATGGCTTTAGGTACATGGCCTTATGGTATTGCCGGAGAGTGGAACGATATTTCAGAAACAAATTCGCTTTATTATGTTATAGAACACAATAGTATCCCAACATCGTTAAAACAAAACAACGAATTTGAGGCCACTTTAGAGATCTATCCAAATCCATCAAACGAAAAACTAATAGTTAATAGTTCTTCTATCTTAAAAGAAATTACGATCGTTTCTGTTGAAGGAAAAGTTTTAATAACAAACTCTTCTTTACAAAACGAAAAAAGCATTGATATAAGCAATTTAAACAAAGGCATTTATTTTTTGAGAATAACTACTTCAAATAATGAAATGGTAACTAAAAAAATTGTAAAGAATTAAAACATTACTGAACAGATAATGAAAGTAACAATAGACGGAATAGAAATAGATGTACCAAAAGGTACCACTATTCTCCAGGCAGCACGAATGATAGGTCCGCAAGTAGCGCCACCTGCCATGTGCTATTATACTAAATTAAAAACCAGCGGTGGTTATTGCCGTACCTGCATTGTAAAAGTTACACAAGGCAGCACTGCAAATCCTAACCCAATGCCTAAGCCTGTTGCTTCATGCAGAACGGAAGTAATGGATGGCATGGTGGTACAAAACTTTACCAGCCCCGAAATTTTAGAAGCACGTAAAGGTGTTGTAGAATTTTTATTGATCAACCATCCTTTAGATTGCCCTATATGCGACCAGGCCGGCGAATGTAAATTGCAGGATCTTGGTTACGAGAACGGCTCTGCAAAAACACGTTACGAATTTAAACGTCGCGAATACGAGATGATCGATATTGGTGATAAGATAAAATTACACATGACGCGTTGCATACTTTGTTATCGCTGTGTAAAAACGGCTGAGCAATTTACCGATGAGCGTATGCATGGAGTTGTACACCGTGGTGATGCCGGCGAGATCTCTACATACATTGAAAAAGTAATTGATAATGATTTTTCAGGAAACGTAATTGATGTTTGTCCTGTTGGAGCGTTAACCGATAAAACATTCCGCTTTAAACAACGTGTTTGGTTTACTAAACCGGTTGATGCACATCGTAAATGTGATAAGTGTTGTGGTAAAACACGCGTATGGTTAAAAGGTGAAGAAGTTGTGCGTGTTACCGCGCGTAAAGATCAGTGGGATGAGGTAGAAGAATTTATTTGTAACTCTTGCCGTTACGATCATAAAAAAACAAGCGATTGGGTAATTGAAGGTCCTTCACCAATTCATCGTAATTCGGTTATCTCGCAAAATCACTATCAAAATTTAAATGAATTAAAAGTGCAGGTAATGAAGCAACAAAAAGCTTTAGGATTTATGCCGATCGATAAAAAACCTTAACAAGAAAAAGATATGCTGACTTTTATTATTTATAAAGCGATTATTTGTGTAGCGGTGTTTGCCCTGTCTTTAGCGGTTGCAGCATACTCTACATTATGGGAGCGTAAGTTGTCTGCTTTGCTGCAAGATCGCGTTGGTCCGGATAGAGCGGGCCCTTTTGGTTTATTGCAGCCTTTAGCGGATGGTGGAAAAATGTTCTTTAAAGAAGAGATCATTCCAAACGTATCTAACAAATTTTTATTTATTCTTGGGCCAAGTTTGTTTATGCTTACTGCATTAATGACAGGCTCTGTTATTCCATGGTGTAAAGATGTTTATATAGCAGGTAAATTATACAGCGTACAAATTACAGACATTAATATTGGTGTTTTATTTTTATTTGGCGTTGTTTCTATTGGTGTTTATGGCATTATGATCGGCGGTTGGGCATCTAATAATAAGTATGCCTTGTTAGGGGCCATTCGTGCATCAAGCCAGATGATCAGCTACGAAATTGCAATGGGCATTGCAGTAATTGCATTAATTATTACTTCGGGTGGAACTCTGAGCTTACGCGAAATTGTAGAACAACAGGATGCAGGTGTTGCAAATGTTGTTTGGCAGCCACTTGGTTTTATTATCTTTTTTGTTTGTGCACTGGCAGAAACAAATCGTGCTCCATTTGATTTACCTGAGTGTGAAGCCGAATTAGTTGGTGGATATCACACGGAGTATTCATCTATGAAATTGGGTTTGTTTTTATTTGCAGAATACATTAACATGTTCATCTCATCTGCAGTAATGGCTGCGTTTTATTTTGGCGGATACAATTTTCCTGGTGCTGATTGGGTTTATCATGATTTACTTGGTTTAGCGGATGGTTCTAAATGGATCGCACTTATTGGCTTTGGAGCTTACTTTACTAAAATAGCCATTTTCATTTCTGTTTTTATGTGGATCCGTTGGACATTACCACGCTTCCGTTACGATCAGTTAATGAATTTAGGTTGGAGATATTTGTTACCACTTTCTCTTTTAAATTTAGGAATTACAGTTGCAGTAGAATTTTTCAGAGGGCATTTACATTTTTAAAATGTTTAAATAATAAACAAATGAAATTAACAAACAGAAGCAAAGTAGTATCAAATAAAGAGCAAACCGGAATGGAGAAGCTTTATTTGCCCGGCATTTTAAAAGGTATGCTTATTACAGGCAGCCACTTGTTTAAGCGCAGGGCTACTGTAAAATATCCTGAAGAAACCCGACCAATGGCCGGTGTATACCGTGGCTGGCATGTTTTAAAGCGTGACGAGAATGGTGCAGAGCGTTGTACAGCTTGTGGCTTATGTGCTGTGGCTTGTCCGGCAGAAGCTATTACAATGGAGAGTGCTGAGCGTAAAAAAGGGGAAGAGAATTTATACAGAGAAGAAAAGTATGCAAAAATATACGAGATAAATATGTTGCGTTGTATCTTCTGCGGTTTATGCGAAGAGGCTTGCCCTAAAGAAGCAATTTTCTTAACTGATCGTTTGGTGGATACAGAATATGAGCGCGAAGATTTTGTTTATGGTAAAAGTAAACTAGTAGAGAAGATCGATAAACGAATAGATGTAACAAAGCGCCAAACGTTAGAGGTGGCAGAATTTAAAAAACTTCCGGGCTTAAAACATAACACTGTTTGGGAAGGCAAAAATTTAAATAAAGGAAAACATTAGTCAATTAGGCGATGTGACAATTAGAAAATTAAATTAGCACATTAATTAATTGCCGAATTAAATAATTAAAAATAATATGTTAGGATACACAATTACACAATGGCTTTTCGGGATACTTTCTTTCCTGTCCATCATGTTTGGTTTAATGGTAGTGTTTAGCCGCAATCCGGTTAACTCTGTACTATATTTAGTTATGACCTTCTTTTGCATTGCAGGTCATTATTTATTATTAAACGCGCAATTTTTAGCAGTGGTACATATTGTTGTTTATGCCGGAGCAATTATGGTTTTGTTCTTATTCGTTATCATGTTAATGGATCTTAACCAGGATAATGAACCGCAAAAAACCTGGATCACAAAAATTATTGCTGCTATTGCCGGTGGCTTAATGTTATTTGTACTAGTTGGCTCTTTAAAAGGGAGCGAGCAGTTAGGTATTGCACAATACGGTTCATCACAAATAGGTACGGTAAAAAATTTAGGTAAAGTATTATTCAGCGAATTTTTATTCCCATTTGAGATTGCAAGTATATTATTGTTAGCAGCTTTGGTTGGTTCAATCATGATCGGTAAAAAAGAAATTAAGTGATTAGATAATTTGGCAATTAGTCAATGAGCCAATTTATAGAATATAAAATAAATTAATAATAATTGTCGAATTGACTAATCGACTAATTGAAGAATTAAAATGATAAACGGAATCTCAATAAACTATTACCTTCTGCTTAGCGCAGTATTATTTATTATTGGTGCGGTTGGCGTTATGGCACGCCGTAACTCTATTATTATTTTTATGTGCATTGAGTTAATGCTTAATGCGGTGAATTTATTATTGGTAGCATTTAGCACATTGCACGCAGATGCAAACGGACAGGTATTTGTGTTTTTTATTATGGCGGTAGCAGCAGCTGAGGTGGCGGTTGGTCTCGCGATTTTAAGTATGATTTACAGAAATGTAAAAACAATTGATACGGATGTTTTAAGTAATTTGAAAAATTAAAAATTAATTTACAATTTATAGATTGACAATCTACAATTGCAATCGTAAATCGTAAATAACAAAATTGTAAATAGTATATGATAAAATTGATCGGTCTCGTTCCATTATTTCCTTTAATAGGATTTTTAATAAATGGATTCTTTGGTAAAAAAATGAGCAAAGGCTTAAGTGGCATTATTGCCTCTGTAAGTATTTTAGCTTCGTTTGTTTTATCGGTTTTAATTTTTGTTGAGTTAATCGGATCAGAAGAAAAATCGCATATCGTACATTTATTTTCGTGGATCAATTCCGGCTCTTTAGTTATTCCATTCGAATTATTGGTCGACCCTTTATCATCTTTATTTTTATTGATCATTACGGGCATTGGCTTTTTAATTCATGTGTATTCAACCGGCTACATGCATGATGATGAGGGCTTCTCACGCTTCTTCACGTATTTAAATCTATTTATCTTCTTCATGTTGTTGCTTGTTTTAGGTAACAACTACTTAATTATGTTTGTGGGTTGGGAAGGTGTAGGTTTATGCTCTTATTTATTAATTGGTTTCTGGTTCAAGAACACAGCTTACAATAATGCTGCGAGAAAAGCCTTTGTGATGAACCGTATTGGTGACCTTGGATTTTTATTAGGCATTATTTTAGTATTCGTTACATTTGGAAGTATTTCTTACAACGAGATCTTTGCAAAAGCAGGAACAGTTTCAACAAGCACAATTACCTGTATTGCTTTATTGTTATTTGTTGGTGCAATGGGTAAATCGGCACAAATACCATTATATACCTGGTTGCCTGATGCCATGGCCGGTCCAACACCTGTATCTGCTTTGATCCACGCCGCTACCATGGTTACCGCGGGTATTTACATGATCGTTCGCTCAAATATTTTTTATTCTATTAGCGAAGTTGCAGCTGAAACGGTCGCAATAGTTGGTGTTATAACGGCGCTCTTTGCCGCAACTATTGGCTTGTTTCAAAACGATATTAAAAAGATATTGGCCTATTCAACCGTATCGCAATTAGGTTTAATGTTCTTAGGTTTAGGTGTTGGTGCTTATAGCTCCTCGGTATTCCATGTAACAACACATGCGTTCTTTAAGGCATTATTGTTCTTAGGTGCAGGTTCTGTTATTCATGCTATGGGTGGCGAGCAAGACATTCGTAAAATGGGCGGCTTAAGTGGAAAAATAAAGATCACTTTTATTACCATGATGCTCGGAACAATAGCTATTAGTGGCTTACCACCGTTCAGTGGTTTCTTTTCTAAAGATGAGATCTTAGCGCACACTTACGAACACAACAAAGTATTATGGATTCTTGGTATGATAACTTCTATGTTAACTGCTTTCTACATGTTCCGTTTAATTTTCCTGACCTTCTTCGGAAAATTCAGAGGAACTCATGAACAAGAACATCATTTACACGAATCGCCTCCATCCATGACATTCCCTTTAATTGTGTTAGCTATTCTTTCTGTTGCTGGCGGTGCTTTAGGTTTACCTGAATTCTGGCACATGCCAAACTGGATGGCGAATAATTTGGAGACTGTTATCGTTAGAAAAAATCCAAGTACTTTACCTCACGATACAGAATGGAGCCTGATGATCATTGCTGTATTGAGCGCTATAGCAACTATTTACGCGGCTTACGCTATTTATCGTCAAAGACACATTATTCCATTGAATGAAGGCGACAAAATGCCGGTACTTCAAAAAACAATTTACAATAAATATTATGTAGATGAAATTTACGATGCGGTAATTCGCAAACCGTTAGATGTTCTATCTGAAGCGTTTCATAAATTTTTTGATATACAAATTATAGACGGATTGGTAAATGGTGTTGGCGCAGCTGTTAAAGGCTTAGGCTCAGGTATTCGTTTAATTCAGACCGGTAATATTGGTTTTTATATTATCAGTATGGTAATAGGTATTGTGTTTATTTTATTATTAACTTTTTTAATCTAATCGGATCCAGGAATTTATGTTAACAGCTTTATTAATTTTATTTCCATTGCTTGCAGGCCTTTTGGTATTCTTTGTTAAAGGAAATGCCGCCCGCAACCTCGCGCTCGGTTTTTCGATCATCGAATTTGGCCTGGCCGTTGGCGCATATTGTTTATTTAAACATAACCCTGATGCATGTATGCTTACATTCGATCATGTGTGGGTTAAATCTCTTGGCATCCACTTCTCTGTTTGTATTGATGGCATGGGCCTTTTAATGGTTCTGTTAACTACCTTTTTAGTTCCTATCATTATTTTATCTTCATTTAAGAACGAATACAGCAATCCACATAATTTTTACGGTTTGATCTTGTTAATGCAAATGGCATTGGTAGGTGTGTTTACAGCAAATGATGGCTTTTTGTTTTATGTGTTTTGGGAGTTAGCCTTAATTCCAATTTATTTTATTTGTTTACTGTGGGGTGGAGAAGATCGCGGACGTATCACCTTCAAATTTTTTGTGTACACATTATTCGGATCTTTATTTATGTTGGTAGGTTTAATTTATTTATACAACCACACCAATGTAGAAGGAGTAAAATCTTGGAACGTACAAGCACTTTATGATGCAGGAAGAGCTTTAACAGAAACACAACAAAGCGCTGTTTTCTGGATGATCTTTATCGCATTCGCCATTAAAATGCCGGTATTTCCTTTACACACATGGCAACCCGATACATACGTTACTGCACCAACACAAGGCACTATGCTGCTTTCGGGCATCATGCTAAAAATGGGAACTTTTGGGGTTATTAAATGGTTATTACCAATTGTGCCTTTAGGTTTAGATAAATGGGGCTTTACCGCTATTGTACTTTCCGTTGTTGGAATTATTTACGCATCCATAATTGCTATTCAACAAAAAGATTTCAAACGTTTAATTGCTTATTCTTCTATTGCGCACGTTGGTTTGATCAGTGCCGGAATTCTTTCTTGCAATCAACAAGGCATACAAGGTGCCATCATGCAAATGTTAGCGCATGGTGTAAACGTGGTTGGTTTATTTTTTATTGCTGATATTTTAATGCGTCACACCGGAACGCGTGAGATGGATAAATTAGGCGGCATTCGCGGCATGAATGGCAACTTTGCAGTTTTATTCTTAATTATTTTATTAGGCTCGGTTGCTTTACCGTTAACCAACGGTTTTGTTGGCGAATTCTTATTAATAAACGGAGTATACCAATTCAATACTACTGTTGCAGCTTTTGCAGGCTTAACGGTAATTTTGGGCGCGGTATATATGTTACGTGCGTATCAAAAAATTATGTTGGGCGAGAGAAGAGATTCTAATGTGGCTTTTGGTTCTTTAGCCAATTCAGATAAAGTTGTACTCACTATTATCTGTATTGTAGTGGTTGCTTTTGGTGTGTATCCAAAACCATTAAACGATATTGCTGAAGAAGCTGTTAAAACAATAATGTTAAACTTAAAATAAAATTAATTCCGGTTTAAGAAATCTAAATTCTTAAATCTGCAATCTTAAATTAAATATGAAAGGACTACTAATTATAAGCGGACTGGGAATTTTAGCAATGTTGGCTGAGATCTTCAAGTTTAAAAAATTATTATTGCCAATGGTGTTGCTTGGAATTGTTGCGGCTTACGCTTTCAATTTCATGGAATGGAAAACAGGCATGAGCATTTCTTATTTTGATAACATGATCGCTTTTGATAAGCTGGCCATTGCTTTCTCTGGAATTATTATTGCAACGGCTTTCTTTTGGTTCATTCTTGCTAACGATTATTTTGAGCAAGACTCTAATATGGTTGACCATTTTGCCCTGGTTTTATTTGCTTTGGTTGGTGCTTTAATGTTAACGGCATTTAAAAACATGACCACTTTATTTTTGGGTGTGGAGATCATGAGCATTCCACTTTATGTTTTAGCGGCAAGTAAAAAACGCGATATTAAAAGTAACGAAGCCGGATTTAAATATTTGATCATGGGTTCTTTTGCCAGCGGCTTTTTATTATTTGGTATTGCATTGGTTTACGGAGCAACCGGAAGTTTTGATATGATGCAGATCCGTTCTTTTATTTCTGAACATGGAGCTGATATGCCATTGTTCTTTTATGTAGGCGTAATAATGATGTTAATTGCCATGTGCTTTAAAGTTTCTGCTGCGCCGTTCCATTTTTGGGCGCCCGATGTTTACCAGGGCTCTCCAACACTAACTACAGCCTTAATGAGTACGGTTGTAAAAACCGCTGCCTTCGCTGCCTTCATGCGTTTATTTATGGTGAGCTTTGCAGAAATAAGCAGTGTATGGACAAGTATTTTAGCAGGCGTAATTGCTTTGTCATTAGTAATAGCAAACTTCTCTGCAGCTATGCAAAATAATGTAAAACGTATTTTAGCGTATTCAAGTATTAGTCATGCAGCATTTATGTTAATGGTAATTTTAGCAAATGTTAGAAGCAATTTATCGGTTAACGCTTTGGTTTATTATTCGCTGGCTTATTCATTAGGAAGTATTGCTGCATTCGGTATCCTTTACAACGTTACCAAAAAAGGAAACGAAAATGTAGACGCTTTTAACGGTTTGGCAAAACGTAACCCAAGTTTAGCTTTATGCATGACAGTTGCTATGTTATCACTTGCAGGTATCCCTATTACATCAGGTTTCTTTGCAAAATATTTTGTATTCACCGCAATGATAGGCACACACTACAAATGGTTATTAATTGTGGCCATCTTAACTTCTGCTGTGGGTGTATATTATTATTTACGCATTGTAATTGCTATGTATTTCAAAAAACAGGAAACACACGAACCATTGCCAATTGAAAGATCAAATGTATTGGTAATTGTTCTTACAACTGCTGCAACTATTGCTATTGGCGTTGTACCGGGTATTGTGGCTGAGATGTTTGCGTTTTAAGATTAAACTTTAATTTATTAAATGATACAATAATATATCCTGTGCTCTTGATTTTAAGTTGTAAAAAATAGTATATAAAGTTTTCTCATAGTACTTTGTAACTTTTTTTAAATTCAGAATGATCAATATAGTCAAGAAAATGAAAAAGGCAGTTGCAAAAATATTTTTTTGTGGCTTATTATTTTTTTTGACAAACAACAATTACGCTTTAACTTACACGGTTACTAACACAAATGATGCGGGCTTAGGATCTTTCAGGCAGGCTATCATGGATGCGAATGCCAACGCAACGCTTGACAATATTGTTTTTAATATTGGAAGCGGTTCACAAACTATAACGCTTCTATCTGTAGTAAGCTTAACTACTCCTGCTTTTATTGATGGTTCGAGCCAACCAGGCTTTTCAGGAACACAATTAATATCTATTGCCGGCGTCTCGAAATTTCAGATAACACTAACAGGAACAACTACCGTACAATGGCTTGATTTTTCGGGCAACACCGGCTCTACCTGTATATTATTAAATTCAGTAAGTAATTGTACAATTACAAATAACAATCTAAGTAATGTTGCAAACGGATTACGCTTTGTAGGTAGTTTGACTAACAACGTTATTACCAACAATATTATTAATTCAACTACTAGTAACGGTATTTTTATGAATGGTATTGATGTTGGATCTGTTATAAATAACAACACCATAATGAATAGCAGTTTAGTGGCTATTAATTTTGCATCTGGAGGTACGCCGGCAAGCATAACCGGTAATACACTAACAGGGTCAACTCATGCATTGGCACTAAAACAAGTTACTAATTTTACGGTTTCCGGTAGCAGTGGACCAAATGTTAACGTTTATGGTAATCATCCGACTAAAACATTATCCTTGGCTCAATGTACGGCAGTGGTAGTAAGCAACTTTAATTTCGGACCTACAGTTACTCCACCTTTAAATACACATAACCCCTTTTTAGTTTCAGGTTGTTCAAACTGTCTGTTCAATAATGTCAGCGCTGTAGGCATGTCTACAGGAATAGAAATTGGCGGTTATAACACAACAAATACAATTACTAATTGCAATTTTAGTAATGCTGCATACCGGGGAATAAATATGAGCGGTGCAACTAATATTGCATGGATGATCGATAATAATAATCTTACAAATTGTATTACAGCTTTATATTATGAAGGTGGTACTCCTGCAAGTATTAAGAGCAATACGTTTACAGGCTCGGGCAATGCAATTATGCTTAGAACGGTAAATAATTTTACCATTGATCCTCCGGGAGGACCAGGTCCAAATTCAAATATTATGGGAGGGCATACAAACTCCGTATTAAATTTTGATAACTGTAATAGTATTAATATTAGTAACTGGAATTTTCCGGCGGTTACGGCTCCTCCATTAAACACACGCACCCCATTATATGTGTATCTTTCGCAAAATTGTTTGTTTAACAACAATATTATTACAGGCATGTACACTGCTATGCAGTTTACACAAAGCAACATGTCACATACCATTACAAATAACGATGTAAGTGGTGCCATGTTTGTTGGCGTTCAGATAATGGGCGGTTCAAGTCAAAACCTAGTCATTAATAATAATAATATGACCAACTGTGGTTTTGGTTTATGGTACTCGGGAGGAATTCCCACAAGCATTAACAGTAATACATTTACCGGTTCAGCACGTGCCATTGAATTGGATGGGATAAATAACTTTACCTTATCGCCTCCCGGTGGGCCGGGGCCAAACACCAATGTATATGGAAACCATACACTAGCAATTATTACTCTTTCTGGTTGCAACGGAATTAACATTAGCAATTGGAATTTTGTTCCTATTACTGCAAGCCCACTCAATATTCGAACGCCACTGGAAGTTTACAAATCTACTAATTGTGTTTTTAATAACAATAATCTTAGCGGGATGAAAACAGGAATACTTTTTGGTTCTGCAACTCCAAATAATAGCGGTCATACGATAACCAATTCAAACATGAGTGGCGCAACGGATTATGGCATCTGTATATTTACGAATTCTGCAAATACCGGTGGATTTACTATAAACAATAACGATCTATCTAATTGTGGAAATATAGCTTTAAGAGCCCCCGGCTCACATGCCAGTATCAGCAACAATACATTAACAGGATCGGTAAACGGTATGTGGCTTTCATCTACAAACAATTTTACTTTAGGGCCAAATACGTTTGGGAACCAAACCGGAAATAGTATACATCTTTTTTATTGTAATGGAATAACTATTCCAAATACAGTTACCGGTGGTGCCGGCGGAACAGGCATTTTTTTAGATGGGTGTAACAACAGTGTGATCAGTAATAATATGTCATGCGGAAGACAATATGGAATTCGTGTATCAGTAAATAGCGGTAATAATAGTATTTCAACTTCTAGTATTGGAAACTGCAGCATTGCAGGTATTAAGTTAGATCCAAATTCATTTACAACAACTATAAATGGTGTTTCTTTTAATAATAATTCTGCAGATATTATAAATAACGGTGTTAATACAATTATTTCAGGAACAACAACAGGTAACTTTGCGCCAATAGTAACAGTAAACAGTGGATCTATTTGTGCTGGCCAATCTTTTACCATGATACCAAGCGGTGGATTATCCTATTCTTATATTGGCGGCGGCCCTGTCGTAAGCCCAAGCATTACATCAACTTATTCCGTAGTTGGTACAAGCACAAGTGGCTGTGTAGGTTCGGCAATAAGTACAGTTAATGTTGCAAGTCCAACAATAACGGTAAACAGCGGGTCTGTTTGCGCAGGAGATTCATTTACTATTGTTCCATCGGGCGCTAATAGCTATACAATAGAGGGCGGATCTTTTGTAGTAACACCGAGCGTTAGTACAAGCTATACCATAAACGGCACAGGTACGAATGGTTGCATTTCGCCTGTAACATTTACTTCTAATATTACTGTTAATGCACTTCCAAACATTAGTGTTAACAGCGGTACTATTTGTACAGGTCAATCTTTTACCATGATACCAGGCGGCGCAAATACTTACACGTTTGAAGGCGGTTCATCCATTGTTAGCCCAACGGTAAACACAAATTATACAGTAACAGGCACAAGTATACAAGGCTGCCCTTCATCTTCGTTTGCAACTTCCTATGTTAACTTTAATAATACTGCTGCACCAAACATTACAGTTAACAGCGGTTCTGTGTGTGTTGGCAAATCTTTCACAATAAATCCTGGTGGAGCCAATACCTATACCGTCCAGGGAGGCGCATCTATTGTAAGTCCCGGCATAAGTTCAACTTACACAGTTGTAGGAACAGCTGCCAACGGCTGTATTTCTTCTTCGTTTGCAACGTCAACTGTAACAGTTTTGCCCAATCCCATCATAATAGTTAATACTGGATCAATTTGTGCTGGAAATTCATTTACTATTACCCCTTCAGGCGCAAGCACCTATACTTTACAGGGAGGTAATGCAGTGGTTAGCCCTACTGTAAATTCAAGTTTTACAGTAGTTGGTACAAGCACTGCCGGTTGCGTTTCTACAACTCCTTCAACTTGTTTTGTAACGGTTAAACCCGGTCCAACAATTAGTGTTAATAGCGGATCTATATGTTCAGGACAATCATTTACACTGTTACCGAACGGAGCTAATACCTATACTTTTCAAGGAGGGAATGCCGTAGTTAGCCCTACTGTAAATTCGAGTTACACTGTGGTAGGTACAAGTACAGCGGGTTGTGTTTCACAAACATTTGCAACTTCAACTATAACGGTTAATGCTACGCCAACAATTTCTGTTAACAATGGCTCTCTTTGTATTGGTGAATCATTTACAATTATTCCCTCCGGAGCAAATAATTATACTTATTCTGGCGGTTCGGCAATAGTAAGTCCAACAACAAATTCTACATATACAGTTACCGGAACTCTGAATGGTTGTATGGGACAAGCTGTACAAAGCATAACGGTTCTCGGCTTGCCTGTAATTATTACTTCAGCCACTCCAACATTTATTTGTGCCGGCCAAACAAGTACTGTAAACGTAACAGGAGCTTTAAATTATTCCTGGAGTCCCGCTATACCTCTCAATGGAATTGTTTCTCCTACAAATACCATTACATATAGTGTGACGGGAACTGACGCTAACAATTGCACAAGCACGCAAGCTGCAATTACTGTAAGTGTTGATGTTTGTACAAACGCTTTAGCTGTATCAAATGCTAAAACGTTAATACATGTTTATCCAAACCCAACGGGCGATAAATTTACGATCGAATTAATTAAAGCATCTGAGATAGAAATTTACACTTCGCTTGGACAAATTATTTACAGGGAAAAACACCCCGAACTTAGATATGAAATATCGTTGGAGAATTTTACAAAAGGCATTTATTTTATAAAAGCCGGTGCTACAATGCAAAAAATAATTAAAGAGTAATATTATTGCCCTGAAGCAGCTTGCCTTGTTTAAAAAGCAGGGATACTACATTCTCCTAAACAGATCTTTAATGTAATCCATTGTAGCAATTTCTTTGTAATTATCGCCAAAAGCATGGTTCCACATAAATGGTAAATTGTAACTAACGGTTGCCATTTTGGTTAATGTTTCTTCATCCCAATCTTTACTTAAATTTTGTGGAAGAACGATCTTATGTTTTTTGATCATCTGCATAAACTCGGCATGACCTTCAGGATATATATCTCCTAAGTGTTGAAAGATAATACAGTTAGCGTAACAATGGCGCGTACCGTGAATTTTAGATAAGCCATAACTTAATGCATGGCAAACACCAACTTCGCTGTACGTTAAGCTTAAGCCACCCATTAATGATGCTACCATTAATTTGTCATCGTTCTCAGGTGTTTGGCCCGCTTTATCATTTAAATACACTTCGCGGCATAAAGCTAACGATTGATCGCCATAGGCTAAACTAAACGCGTTATTACGAATACCACCATGCGATTCAATGCAATGAATGTAAGTATCCATGCCGGTATAAAACCACCAATCGGTTGGTACGCTTGCAATTAATTCAGGATCTAATATCACCTGGTTAAAAACGGTCCAGTCGCATTTTAAACCTAATTTTTTTTCAGGGCCGGTTAATACCGCTGTCATTGATACTTCGGCCCCTGTGCCCGAAATGGTGGGCACACCTAAATGATAAACACCCGGCTTCTTAATTAAATTTAAGCCCTGGTATAAAGTAGAAGAACCTTCGTTGGTTAACATTAACGATAAAGCTTTTGCAATATCCATAATACTTCCGCCACCAATACCAATTACGCCGCTTGGCAATCCTTTTTTTGAAAGGATTTCATCGCGAAGTGAATCTATTTGTTCGGTTGTTGGTTCATGCGGATCAACATCAATAAAATAAACAAGGTCTTCTGCTTTATTCTGAAGCTTATTGCTTAATGGTTTTCCTTTAAAATAATTATCTACAATAAAAACAAAATAATTTTTATTCTCTTTTCTTATTGGTTCAATAGTTTCGGTTAACTGCGAAAAAGATCCTCTTCCGTAAGTAACTTTATCAATGTTTTTAAAATTTTTGTGTGTCATACTTTTGTTTAGGCAAATAGATTTGTATTGTATCTATTCGTAAAGAATTCGTTTTTTATTTCGTAGAAAAAAGTTTTTCTGAAGTTTCCCAGTTTATAATATTCCACCAGGCTGCAATGTAATCTGCGCGTTTGTTTTGATATTTTAAATAATACGCGTGCTCCCAAATATCTAAAGCTAAAACTGGTTTACCGCGTTCGCCATCTAGTTTCATTAATGGATTATCCTGATTGGCGGTTGTAACAATTTTTAATTTACCATCATCTGCTAAAATTAACCAGCACCAACCGCTGCCAAATATTTTTGTTGCCGCTTCTGTAAATTGTTTTTTAAAATCTTCAAACGAATTAAAATTTTTCTTAATAGCTTCATTCAAACTTCCAACAGGAAAATTGGCTTCACCTTTTGCATTTGGTTTTAATAAGGTCCAGAATAGTGAATGATTATAATGTCCGCCAAGATTATTTCTAATTACTGCCGACCAGTATTTATCAATATGTGTACACTTTACTTCATCACTCGACATGTAATCGATATTGGTTGAAGGTGTTTCGTTCAACTTATTTACATAAGCCTGGTGATGCTTGGTGTAATGAATCTCCATGGTTTGTTTATCAAAGTAAGGCTCCAGGGCATCGTAAGCATAAGGTAATTTTGGAAGTGTAAATGCCGGGTTTTGATCTAATTTATTTGTCACTTCTTCAATTGTATTTAATTTATCTTTTCCTATTAATGCGCTTGCCAAACCCGAAAGAGAAAGCAATGCGCCTTTCTTTAAAAAATCTCTTCTGTTATCGCTCATTTTAAAATTGTATTAGTATTTGGTTTTTTTCTACTGCGGTACCTTTGTTAATTGCAATCTTTTTAATAACTCCGTGGCTCGGACTTTTTAAAATGTTTTCCATCTTCATTGCTTCTAAAACAATTAAAGCATCGCCTTTGTTTACTTCATCACCTTCTTTTACCAGTATATTTAATACCATGCCGGGCATGGGAGCTTTTATTTCGTTTACTTTTTTAGTTGCCAGATTATCTAAACCTAAACTATGTAACAACTCATCGTATTTATCTTTTAACTGCAAATTAAATCGCACAGAGTTTATTTTTACAACCAACGTTTTTTCTTCGGCATTTACTTTTATTACATCAACATTGTAAGATTTATTATTAAAAATAAAATGGTATTGATAGGGATTTATTTTTTCAAAATCGCCTTTTACAATGGCATCATTTAATGTGCCTTCAAAAGTTTTATTTGAAGTGTTTAAATTTGTTTTAAGCGTTTGGCTTCCGTTTATTGTTATTGAATACATATTACAAATTTAGCTTTATTATTATTGAATAAAAAAACCCTCTTCGTTTTGGAAAAGGGTTTTTTAAAATTTCTTTTTGTTGGGAATTATTTTTTTACGAATTCACCCATTTTATTATCGAAGTTAAGGAAGTAACCGCCTTTAGGTAGATTGCTTACATCTAACTTACTGCCAAATCCTTTTTTAACGATGTTACCATATTGATCGTAGATCTCATACATGGTCTCAATTTGTTTATCTGATTTTCCTTTTTGGAAGAAAGTAATGTCTTTACTTGCTTTCATTGGAGCGTATTCAATTTCAGGAACCTCGCTCATATATTCAGTAGGTTTACTTAAACGTGGTTGCCCGCTATAATCTGTTTGACGAACGCGAACCTGATTTTTACCGCTGTGAGGTACAACTTTAAATGAATACTCATTACTTGTTGGCGTTCCAACACCATCCACTTCACCAACTTTCACCCATTTGTTCCAACGGAACTGTTCAACAGCAAAAGCCAATTTACCTGTTTCTGATTTGGTTGTCCATTTAATATTACCATCCTTATCAGCGCTCATACTAACAACTTCGTAAGTACTTTTTGGTTTTAAAACTTCCGGATTTAATACTTTAGGTTTGCAGTCTTCTTTATGAAAAATTTTGATCTCTACTTTATCTCCAATGTTAAGCTTGTGTGGTTTCATATCAATCTCAAAGGCGCTTGAGTTGATCTCATCCGTAGTAATATTTCCGTTTACTTTTACCTCAGTTACACAAAAACCAACGCCACCGCTACCAAAGGGGTTTTGCACATAAATGTTTTTACCCTGGTAATTACCTTCTAATATTATTACACCGCCTTGCGCCTTAGCAAAGTTTATGCCAGTAAAACATAGAAGTAAAAAAAGTATAAAATTTTTCATCGAAAATAGTTCAATTCTTAACGTTGCAATATTATAATCAATTTTTTGAATTACAAAATATATTTTAGATAAAAATGCACTTTATTTCATTTTTATCTAAACTAATTTAATTAAATTTGTTAATTAAACAGTATAAATATGAGATTTTCGCTAATTAGCTCAATTTCACTGGCATTTGCGCTCTTTTTTGGAGCTTGTAAAAATGATGGTACAGGCTCTGAGGGCAGTGAATTTAAGGGTGGAGATAAAGTTGTTAGAATTGCCGAAGTTATAACGCCTGTAAGCATTTTTCCGCACCGTATTACCAATGTTGTTGAAGGGCTTATTGCTTCTCAGATACATGAAGGTCTTGTTCGTATAAACCCCAAAGACCTTACTCTAACGCCCGGTTTAGCCGAAAAATGGGAAATTGGTGCTGATGGTAAAACCATTACTTTTCATCTTCGTAAAGGCCTTAAATTTCAAAATAATGAAGAAATTACAAGTAAAGATGTAAAGTTCACTTTTGAGCTTTTATGTACCGAAAGACCCGGAAATGTTCAGTTTGAGACCGTTTGTAAAGGCAGAATAGTGGGTGCAGATGAGTATTATTTAGGCAGTTCAAAGGGCCAAAAAAGCGATCTAAAAGGCTTTAAAATAATTGATGATCTTAACTTTTCTATTGAGTTATTAAACTCGCCAAATATTTTCCTTGAAATTCTTGCAAACCCTGTAGCAGCAATAATTAGCGAAGAAGCCTATAAGGTTAAAAAAGAAGACTCTTTTGTGGGTGCCGGCCCATTTATGCTGGATGAAAAAACCTCTACAAAAACCCATTATGCACTTTACAAAAACGGTAATTATTACGCGAAGGATAAGGATGGTAAATCGTTGCCATACATAGATTCTGTGATCGTTGATATTGTTTCGTCTACCGAAGTTGCATTGCAGCGCTTTCAAAACGGCAACGTTGATTTCATAGGCTCTGTACCAAGCAACCAACTAAAACAAGTGGTTGAAGAGAATATAAAATCATTTAAAGGCAGCCCACCGGTATTTATCTTAGATCAACGTCCCGAAATGGGCACTTCATATTACGTTTTTAATGTAAATAAAGCACCGTTTAATAACTTAAAACTCAGACAGGCACTTAATTACGGGATAGACAGGGGCAAGATCATTGATCGAGTACTTAACGGCCAGGCTTATGGCCCTGCTATTAACGGCATTGTGCCGCCAACCTTTGAATTTTATAAATCTTATACCGTAAAAGGTTATGACATTGATATTGAAAAAGCTAAAAAATTGTTAGCTGAGGCCGGTTATCCCGATGGTAAAGGCCTTAAAGAGATACAACTAATAGTTAATTCGGGCAATAGTCGCAATAATACCGTTGCTGCCGAAATTCAAAAGCAATTAAAGAATAACCTGAACATTAACATAACGTTTGAGTCATTGCCAAATCCTGAAAAATTTGAATTACAACAACAAGGCAAAGGCGATATTTTCAGAGATGGATGGGTGGCCGATTATCCAAGTCCGGAGTCCTTCTTATCTATCTTTTATGGCGAACCTATAACAAAGGATATGACAAAAATGACCTATCCAAATACCATTAAATATAAAAATGCTGAGTACGATAAATATTATAAAATGGGTCGTGATGCTGTTGACAGAGATTCTGCAGCGGTTAATTTTTTAAAGGCTGAGCAAATTTTAATGGATGATGCACCTTTATTAGCGCTTTGGTATGAAAGCAATTGCAGGCTTATAAAAACACGACTAAAGAATTTTCATGTAAACCCAATAAGGTATTTTGATTTTACACAAGTGATAATTGAAGATCAAAAACCGGCAGAAAAAAAGTAATACTAAAACTGCATGAAAATTAAAACTCTTAAAAAGAGCTTATTTTTTTTATTTTTTCTTCCGTTTGTTTTAAACGCACAATACACTATTCGCGGTAAAGTTTTTTCTATTGAAAACAAAGAGGCCCTGCCTTTTGTGCCAGTATTGATAAAAGGCACCACCATTGGTGCGCAGGCCGATTTTGACGGAAATTTTATCATTAAAACATCAAAGCTCGACGACTCGGTAGTTGCTTCTTATGTTGGCTATAAAAGGCTGGCACGCCCAATTAATAAAAATCTAACCGAGCAGGATATTAATTTTCCTTTAGAAAGTATTGGTGGTCTTGCCTTAGATGAAGTAGTTGTAAAAGCCGGAGAAAATCCCGCGCATCGTATTGTTCGTAATTGCGTTAAAGCAAAAGAAAAAAATAACCGCAATAATTTTGAATCTTACGAATACGAAACGTATAACAAATTAGAATTTGACCTTAACCGCATTCCAAAAGAAATGCGCGATAAAAAGATCTTAAAGCCAATTGCCTTTGTGTTTGATAATGTAGATAGTACGTTTAGTACCGAAAAACCTTCTCTTCCGTTTTTTATTATTGAAAACCTTTCGCAATTCTATTACAAAAAAAATCCAACCCGAAAAAAAGAAGTTGTTATTGCAAGCAAGATCACTGGTATTGAAAACGCAAGCGTATCGCAGGTTTTAGGCGATATGTATCAAAACATAAATGTGTTTGATAATAATATTTTGGTATTCAATAAACAATTACCTAGTCCTATTAGTGAGAACGGTTTGTTTTATTACAAGTATTTTTTAGAGGATAGCGCTTTTGAGAACAATCAATACATTTATCACATTCGCTTTAAACCAAAACGTGTACAAGAGCTGAGTTTTAGCGGCAACATGTGGATAGCTGATACCACCTGGGGCATAAAGCGTTTGGAAATGAGTTTGCCAAAAGATGCGAATGTAAACTTCATTAACAGCGTAAACATTGTGCAGGAATTTTCTTATACCGATAGCATTTGGATGTTAAGTAAAGACAGACTGGTAATAGATTTTGCGCCAACCAAAAAAGCTATTGGTTTTTATGGACGAAAAACAACATCGTACAAAAAAATAAAAATAAATCAACCAAAGGATGATAAGTTTTATGAGTTTGCCGATAAGATAATTGTTGAAGATGGCGCTATGAAAAAATCAGATGAGTTTTGGGCCGAGAACCGTCACGATAGTTTAACACAACGCGAATTGAAGATCTTTAAAATGATCGACACCATTCAATCATTACCAATTTATCGTACATGGGTAGATGTGTTTTATTTATTGGTTGCCGGATATAAGAAAATAAATAATTTTGAGATAGGCCCATATTCAAATTTGGTTTCATATAATAAGGTAGAAGGCTTGCGTTTAAGATTTGGCGGACGTACCAGCGAAATGTTCAGTAAATGGTATGAGCTAAATGGTTTTGTTGCTTATGGTTTGTTAGACGAAAAATTTAAATACGCCATTGGCTTTAAAAGTTTTTTAACGAAAAAGCCCGTCCGGCAAATTGTGGGCGCTAATTACAAAAGTGATTACGAGATACTGGGGCAAAGTACCAATGGCTTCTCGCAGGATAACGTATTAGCTTCTTTCTTTAGAACAAATCCGTTAACCAATTTAACGCGTGTAGATCATGCAGAAGGATATTATGAACGCGAATGGTTTCCGGGATTGATAACACGCGGAACAATTGTGGGCAGAAAATTTACACCGCTTGGCTCCAATAAATATTTGTATGTAAAACGCGACGGTGCTATTGGCGAACGTGAGTATATTAATAATACCGAAGCACGCATCAACATTCGTTTTGGATGGAAAGAAAAATTTGTGGGCGAAGGTTTCTCGCGTTTATCAATTGGTACGCACTATCCGGTGTTGCAATTAAATTATGCTAAATCATTACAAAACGCATTTAAAGGCGAATACGATTATCATAAATTAGTTGTAAATGTGAGTGATAGAATTCGTATCACACCAATTTTAGGTTATACCGATTATGTTTTAGAAGGCGGAAAGATATGGGGCGCAGTGCCATACCCTATTATGCAATTGCATGGCGGTAACGAAACATATCTATACGATTATATGGCTTTTAATATGATGAAGTATTATGAGTTTGCAAGTGATCAGTTTGTGTCTGCAGCATTGTATCATCACTTTGAAGGTTTGTTCTTAAATAAAATTCCTTTATTACGTAAATTAAAATGGCGCGAGGTAGCCACTATTAAAACCGTTTGGGGCACTGTAAACGAACAGAACAGAAAAACACTTTTATTTCCATCTACACTTAAAGCGTTAGATAAAGGCCCGTATGCCGAGGCCAGCCTTGGTGTAGAAAACATCTTTAAAGTATTCAGGGTAGATGCTTTCTGGCGTTTAAATTATCAGTTAGAAAGATCGATCGATAATTTCGGAATAAAATTTGGTTTCCAGCTGGCCTTGTAAAAATGAAAAGCCTGCGCGAAGTAACCGTGTTTACCAATGGAGATGCTTCAAAGCTAAGCACATGGTCTAACGTACCTTATTTATTTACACAAACACTTATTGAAAAAGGCATTAAAGTAAATCGCATAGATCTTACACCCGACGAAGCGTTAAAGAATTTTTGGGATAAGACCATGGGGCGCGTAGCACGCCGACTGGTCAACAAACACACTAATTTTGAATATTTCAGATCGCGCATGCATTTTAAAAATGTGCGATCACGTATTAAAAAAGCAATTAATGATCATCCTCAAACAGATGTTTTTATTTTTCTCACATTTAGTTTTTCAGCCTCAGGCTTGACTAAAAAGCCCGTAGTGCTTTTTGGCGACTGGACCTATGATCATTATTTAGATTATTACGAGAACCGTAAGCCTGATATTTTAGAACAACAAAGCATTAAGCGTGAAAGATGGGCCGTTGAATCTGCAGATCTTGTTTTGCCTTTATTTCCGGGCATTGCTGCGCACATTCAAAAAACATATAATAACAAAAACATTCAGTATTTGGGTAATGTTATCAATGCAGTAAATACAATTTCTGAAACAGAAGCGCTTAAAGCAAAAGAAAATTCATTCGAACTGCTTTTTGTTGGCAGTCCAAAATATCTTTCAGGCGCATTAAGCTTAATATTAGCTTTTGAAAATTTAAAAACGCAGTACCCGCATTTAAAACTGCATATTGTTGGCATGAATGAAGCCGAGATTGGAAGGGCTTTACCAGCAGATGTTTCTTGTTATGGTTATTTGGATAAAGGAAACGATAAAGAGCGCGAATTGTATTATGATCTTTTTAAGCGCGCAAAACTATTTATCAATACAACGCCTAAGTGGGGCGCTTTTTCTGCCACAATAGAGGCCATGTATTTTTACAATCCTGTAATTGTAATGCCTTACAATGAATTTACATCCACCTTTGGCAAACAAATTGATTTTGGTGTTTACTGTGATGAAAATACATCGGAAGCTATTGAAAAAAGCATAAAAACGGTGTTTGAACATAAAGCTTATAATTTGCTTTGCGTTAACGCCAACAAAGCGGTAAAAGAATATACCTGGAGTGCTTATATTGATAAAGTGATAACACAAATAAACGCGTTGCCATAACTTTAACGTTTTTTTAAAATAAATAAGGCAGTTAATGAGCAAGCACTCTGCATTCTTCAAAAAACTCATTACCTTTGAAATGGAATGATCTTACGCAGCGAAAATTTAGTAAAGAAATATAAAAGCCGCACGGTTGCCAATAATGTATCTGTACAGGTGCAACAGGGGGAGATTGTGGGTTTACTTGGCCCTAACGGTGCCGGTAAAACAACTTCTTTTTACATGATCGTTGGCATGGTAAAACCAAACAGCGGTAAAATATTTTTAGATGATCTGGATATTACCAAAGAGCCTATGTACCGCCGTGCACAATTGGGCGTTGGTTATTTACCACAAGAGGCTTCGGTATTTCGTAAATTAAGTATTGAAGACAATATACGTGCAGTACTTGAAATGACAAAGCTCACTAAAAAGGAACAGGAATTAAAAGTAGAGAGTTTACTGGATGAATTTGCTTTGCATCACGTGCGTAAAAACCTCGGCGATCAGTTAAGTGGAGGAGAGCGTCGCAGAACAGAAATAGCAAGGGCCCTGGCTACAGATCCAAAATTTATTTTATTGGACGAGCCCTTTGCGGGCGTTGATCCTATTGCGGTAGAAGATATTCAAACCGTTGTTAGAAAATTAAAAGATAAAAATATTGGCATCTTAATTACCGATCATAATGTACACGAAACATTAAACATTACCGATCGCTCGTACCTGCTTTATTCAGGAAGTGTAATTAAAAGCGGTAGCGCCGAAGATCTTGCCAATGATGAACAGGTGCGTAAAGTGTACCTGGGGCAAAATTTCGAGCTCCGTAAATAATTTCATTATCCTTTAACACCTCAGCTTTCATTACCTAGCTTTTTTTATTTATTTTTAGTGTTCAATAAATTGAAACACACTACAAAATATTTAATCATTGCTTTAGTTTTATTTGCGGTAAATTTTTTTTCGCAAACAGGTGAATTCTTCATTAATAATTATTTGCCTAAAGAATATAAAGGAGGCAACACCAACTTTGGCATTGTTCAAAACAAAGAGGGTGTGATATTCGCAGCAAACAGTTCAGGCGTTTTAATTTATGATGGGTATAGCTGGAGAAATACAAAAATTCAAGGCGAGCCAACCATTACAAGTATTTCTATCTCTAACAATAACGAAGTATTTATTGGTTGCGATAATGGCGACTTTGGTGTTTTTAACCAGGATAAAAGAGGCATCTATCAATTCTTTTCTTTCAGGAATAATATCCCGGGAAATGTTAAACCATCTGAACCAATAAAATTTATTTGTTCTGTAAATGGTAAAACATATTTTTTATCGGAAGAAGTTTTAATTGAATACGCCGCCGGCGAATTTAAAAAATTTGTGCCTGTAAACCGTTTTCATATCCGCCCCATGGTTATAGGTAAATATCTTTTTGTTGAAGATATAGATAATGGTTTATCTGTATTAAGCGCAGGAGTATTAAAGCCTGTGGCTAAAACGGAAGAACTTTCTACCCATAAATTTTATTTTACTTACAAACTTTCCGATACCGAATATGCGGTTGGCTTTAGAGGCCTGGGAATGTTTAAGGTTGCGTACAATCCTTCAAGTCCTGAGCTTTCACAATTCACACAAATAAATGAAGCGCCTTGCAATTCAGAATTAATTGAAGCTGAAATTGTAAATGGCTTTGCTCTAAGCAATGGCAATTTTGTAGTTACATCTAATAAAGCAGGCGCTTTTATTTTAGATAAAACATTAACTATCATTAATCATTTAAATAGCAAAACAGGTGTTTATGATGAGAATATTAAAGGCGGTTACGAAGATGTGAATGGTAATATTTGGCTGGCGCTTAATTATGGTATTTCGTTTGTTGAGGTAAAATCACCCTTAAGAAAATTCACAAGAAAAAATGGCATTAATGGTGTTGTACAGTCGTCAACTATTTACAATAACGTTTTGTACATTGCCACAGATAAAGGTGTTTTTTATTTCGATTCAAAAGATTATGTGTTTAAACAGCTCGATAATTTTAACGAACAAACCTGGTATATTTTAAATTATCAAAACAAGCTTTTCTTTTCTTCTAACAGCGGTTTGTATGTGTATAATGGTAAGGTTATTAAAACTGCGCATCAAAGTGATTATGGTACTATTTACTATATGCTCAACGATCCCTATCAACCCAATGTTTTGTATTGCGGACATGATAATGGCGTTGATGTGTTGAATATTTCGGGAGAGAACACCAGCTACATAAAAAGTTATATCCTTAATACAGATGTTAGAAGTTTAGCGAGTGATGACAATAAGAACATTTATTTTGGCACCAGCGATAAAGGCATTTACTTTTTAAATTATAAGAACTCTTATTTGCTCGATTCATTACAGTTAAAAGATGGCCTTCCCGATCTTCGCGAAAATTATGTTTTTAGCTACAATAAAAAATTATTGATCGGAACAGATGCAGGCATTTATTCTTTAGAAGAAAAACCCGGCAATAAATACAGCTGTAATAAAGACCCGCAACTATGGAGTATAACAAACAATGGCCAGATCTTTAGGGCAGCAGAATTTAAAGGCGACATCATTTGTAATCAATCAGCAAGAGCTCAAAATGGTGAGTACATCCATCAAAGTATCTATCTTAAAAAGCAAGGCAATGGCTTTAGTAAGATCAACAGCAGCTTAAATCATTTAAAATACATTAAAGCCAATTTAATTAGTTACGATAGCACAGGCAAGCAATTATTTATTTCCTGCGATGAAGGTTTGTTTCTTTTAAATGGAGGACTTAACGAAACAAAAAAAGACTATAAATTGTTTATCAGTAGCATTGAAGCAAAAACAGATACCGTAATTCAAAATGTTTTTACAGAAGGAAAAACACTGGAAAATAAAATATATTACTCTAAAAATGATATCAGGATCTTTCCGGGCTTTACCAGTTTTGAAGATAATAATTTAACAGAGTTCAGTTATTATTTAAAAGGCAAAGAAGAAAACTACAGCGATTGGAAACGGGCAAAAGAATTTAAGTACGATAATTTACAGGAAGGCGATTACACGTTTTATTTAAAAGCACGCAACGCTTTTTCGAATGATATACAAGAAATTAATTTTTCATTTACCATTTTGCCGCCATGGTATCGTACCTACTGGGCTTATGCCATTTATTTTATTGTGTTTTGTTTATTCATTTACATTGTCGTTAGACTCTATACCAAACGTTTAAAGAATCAAAACATTAAGCTGGAAGAAACCGTTAAATTACGTACGGCAACCATCGAAGAACAAGTACATTTATTGGCCGATCAAAAAAAAGAAATTACAGATAGTATCAATTACGCACAACGCATCCAGGAATCTGTTTTACCTTCTTTAAAAGAAATTGACAGTACTTATCACGATGGTTTTATTTTCTTTCAACCAAAAGATATAGTAAGCGGTGATTTTTATTGGTTCTATAAAATAAACAATAACGAATTTTTAATTGCCTGCGCCGATTGCACCGGTCACGGTGTGCCGGGCGCATTTATGAGTATGATCTGCTCTAACAAATTATCAGAAGCTTGTTTTGAAACTACTGAGCCTGCTAAAATTTTATTCCTGGCAAACAATTCCATTAAAGATGTGTTGAAACAAAATGTGGATGGCAAATCAAAAGACGGAATGGAAATTGCTTTGATAAAATACAATATTCAAACTAAAAAAGTTTCGTATGCCGGCGCGCAACGTCCTTTGTGGATCATTAAAAAAGACACCAAAGAGTTTGTAGAGATAAAAGCTACCAAAGCAAGTGTTGCCAGTTTTACCGATTACAATTTTGAATATAAACAGGATGAGATGCAGATGGAAAGTGGCGATGCTTTGTACATGACCAGCGATGGTTTCCCAGACCAGTTTGGCGGTGCCGATGGAAAAAAATTCATGGCAAAAAACATGAAAGCATTCTTACAGGATATTTCAACGTTACCATCAGAAGAACAAAAAAAATTAACTGCCGATAAAATAAATAACTGGATGGGCGCTTTAGAACAGGTAGATGATCTGTTGGTTATTGGAATTAAAGTGAACTAATAAAAGCCGCAGATTGCACAGATTACACAGAAAAAATAATCTGTGGAAATCGGCGAAATCTGCGGCAAAAAACATACTATGAAATTAATCTTCGCTTCTGCAAACAAAAACAAAGTAAAAGAAATGAAAGCTTTACTGCCTTCGCATTTTGAGTTGTTGGGTTTAGAAGATATTGGAATTACAGAAGATATTCCCGAACCTGGAACAACGATCAAAGAAAATTCATTTTTAAAAGCACAATACGTTTTAGATTTTCTAAAAAAGAAAAACGAAAGTGTTGCCGTATTTGCGGATGACAGCGGGTTAGAAGTATTGGCATTGAATAATGCACCCGGTGTTTACAGTGCGCGTTACGCGGGCACTCCAAAAAGCAATGAGAACAACAATAAAAAATTATTGGAAGAATTAAAATTAGTTACCGATCGTAAAGCACGTTTTGTAACCGTCATCACATTAATTTTAAATGGAGAAACACATTATTTTGAAGGCGAAATAAAAGGCACCATCTCTTACGAAAAAAGAGGCACTAACGGTTTTGGCTATGACCCTTTATTTATTCCCCAAGGTTACCGCAGTACATTTGCAGAGTTAAGCGCCGAGACAAAAAATACGATTAGTCATCGCGCCGCCGCAGTAAAAAAACTAATCGAATTTTTAAAAACACAAAACTAGAAACCCGAAATAAGAAACCCGAAACTAGAAGTTATTTAACTTCCCACTCCTTCCAGTCCATTTCTTCGCCGTTTAAAATGCCAAGGTAACTGTGGTAACGCTCTTCGCTTATTTCGCCATCTTCAACGGCTTTTAGTACAGCGCATTTTGGTTCGTTCACGTGCAAACAATTATTGAATTTACAATCATTCATACGGTCGCGTATCTCCGGAAAGTAATGGCCGACTTCTTCTTTTTTCATTTCAACAAGGCCAAGCTCTTTTATGCCCGGACTATCAATAATACTTCCGCCAAAATCCAAAGCATGTAATTCTGCAAAAGTTGTAGTGTGCATGCCTTTTGCGTGTGCAGAAGAAATTTCTCCTGTCTTCAGATCCAATCCCGGTTGCAAAGCGTTAATGAAAGTAGATTTTCCAACACCGGAATGTCCTGCCACCAAAGTAATTCTATCTTTAAATAAATTTTGCAGTTGTTTGATTTGTTTTTCATCATAACTGCTTACTTCAAAACAGTCGTAACCAACTTTTGTATAAATGTCAATGGTTTCTTTTTGAATTTGTAAAAGCGCTTCATTCAAAAGATCACATTTATTAAAAATAATTTTTGCAGGTATGCGATAAGCTTCTGCCGTAATTAAAAAACGGTCAATAAATCCTAAACTCGTACGTGGCGAAACTAATGTTGCAATTAAAACGGCCTGATCTAAATTACTTGCTAAAATCTGCGCCTGTTTACTTAGGTTGATCGATTTACGAATGATGTAATTTTTGCGGGGATGGATCTTTACAATATTTGCTTCATCCTTTTCTTCTAGTTCAATATCCACAATGTCGCCAACAGCAATTGGGTTGGTGGTCTTTCTGCCTTCCATCCTTATTTTGCCCTTTAAACGGCATAAATGAACCGTGTCATTTACTTTAACTAAATAGTTGCTACCTGTTGATTTTATTACTGTTCCCTGCATCATTTTCCTTCGACGAAAGTACTTAAAAATCCTTTAAAAACTGTTTACAACATTTAACGTGATTCTTATAATTAAAATGCTAATTTAGGCCCGTTCAAAAAAACTAAAACGATTAAATAAGTATTATGAAAGAAGTATATATAGTTTCTGCTGTTAGAACTGCAATGGGTTCTTTTGGCGGTACATTAGCCGGTGTATCGGCAACGCAATTAGGTGCTGCAGCTATTAAAGGCGCGTTAGCAAAAATTAATTTAGATCCTAAATTAGTGAACGAAGTTTATATGGGATCTGTAATGCAGGCAAATCTTGGCCAGGCTCCGGCCCGCCAGGCTGCTAAGTTTGCAGGTTTGCCGGATGGTGTAATTTGCACAACAGTAAATAAAGTTTGCGCCAGTGGTATGAAATCAATTATGCTAGGCGCGCAAAGCATTATGCTGGGCGATGCTGATATTATTGTTGCAGGTGGTATGGAAAACATGAGCGCTGTGCCTTTTTATTCTGAAAGTACACGTTGGGGTGCAAAATATGGCGATTCAAAATTAATTGATGGTTTGGCTAAAGACGGTTTAACAGATGTTTATGGTAATTATCCAATGGGCAATTGCGCTGAGCTTTGTGCAAAAGACCATAAATTCTCTCGCGAAGAACAAGATGCTTTTGCTATTGAATCTTACAAACGTTCAGCTGCGGCATGGGGCGCAGGTAAATTTAAAAATGAGATCGTTCCTGTAACTGTAAAAACTAAAAAAGGTGATGTGGAATTTGCAGAAGATGAAGAATATAAAAACGTAAATTTTGAAAAGATCCCAACTTTAAAACCGGTATTTCAAAAAGACGGAACGGTGACTGCGGCTAACGCAAGTACTATGAACGATGGTGCTGCTGCCGTTATTTTAATGAGCAAAGAAAAAGCAGATGCTTTAGGTATTAAACCTTTAGCAAAAATTAAAGGCTTTGCAGATGCTGAACAAGCTCCTGAGTGGTTTACTACAACCCCAAGCTTAGCAGTGCCAAAAGCAGTTGAAAAAGCGGGTTTAAAAATGGGCGACATTAACTATTTTGAATTGAACGAAGCATTTAGCGTTGTTGGTTTGGCAAATATTAAAATGATGAACTTAGACGCATCAAAAGTAAACGTAAATGGAGGTGCTGTTTCGTTAGGCCATCCTTTAGGAGCCAGTGGCGCACGTATAATTGTTACGCTTTTAAACGTACTAAAACAAAACAAAGCAAAATATGGTGCAGCCGGTATTTGTAATGGTGGCGGTGGCGCCAGCGCTTTGGTTATTGAAAATGTAGATTAATAAGTATCTTTTTTATGTGAAGCCTTCCCTGCAAACAGGGAGGGCTTTTTTATTTTATAAGAAACTGTTTTTTATATACATTTTTGTTACATTTAGTCCCTCATATATATTACAATGACAGAATCTCCAAACACTATGAAATCAACAGCTTTAACAAATACGCACATTGCCTTAGGAGCAAAAATGGTGCCTTTTGCAGGATATAATATGCCGGTATCTTATGCCGGTTTAAATGAAGAGCACGCTACAGTGCGCAATGGCGTTGGTGTTTTTGATGTGAGTCACATGGGCGAATTTATTTTAAACGGCCCACATGCTTTAGATCTTATTCAAAAAGTAACCAGTAACGATGCTGCTGTTTTAACAGATGGCAAAGCGCAGTATTCTTGTCTGCCAAATGCTGATGGTGGAATAGTGGACGATCTTTTAGTGTACAGAATTAATTCTGAAAGCTATTTATTGGTAGTAAATGCCAGTAATATTGAAAAAGACTGGAACTGGATAAAAAAGCACGATACATGGGGTGTTGATATGAAGAATATCTCTGAAAACACGTCGCTTTTAGCGGTACAGGGTCCGAAAGCTATTGATGTACTTCAGAAATTAACTGAAATTAAGCTGGCAGATATTCCTTATTACTCATTTGTTAAAGGCAAATTTAACGGACTTGATAATATTGTTATTAGCAACACCGGTTATACAGGTGCCGGCGGTTTTGAGCTTTATTTTGACAATAAACACGCGCAAGCTATGTGGGATGCCATTTTTAAAGCAGGGGCAGAATTTGGTATTAAGCCAATTGGCCTTGGGGCTCGTGATACATTGCGCTTAGAAATGGGCTTTTGTTTGTATGGTAATGATATTGACGATACTACCTCTCCAATTGAAGCAGGGTTAGGATGGATAACAAAATTTAACAAGGACTTCACCAACAAGGCAAATATTGAACAACACAAATTACAAGGTGTTAAAAAGAAGTTGGTTGGCTTTGAAATGATCGATCGTGGTATCCCTCGTCATGATTATCCAATTGCCGATGCAAATGGCGCAATTATTGGAAAAGTTACTTCAGGAACACAGTCTCCAACTTTAAATAAAGCTATTGGTTTAGGCTATGTAACTACTGCGTTTTCTAAGCCGGACAGCGAAATTTTTGTAATAATTCGTGATAAACCAATTAAGGCTAAGGTGTGTAAAATCCCATTTCTCAAAAAGTAATTTTTTTTCTACATTTTGGTGAAACTTTTTGTGTTTTGCCACGTAAAAATTAACAGACTAAACACAGAGAAAGGCAGCAATAGTGGGATTTAGCGTTTAAATTATGTTTTTGAACCTTTTATCGAACATTTTCTGTTTTTAATCTAAAAAGTATTGAATTAACCAGAATTATTAATAAATTTGATATACCCATGAAAAAATTTATACTCATTTTAATTTTTAGTTCTTCCATAGGCTTTGCCCAATCTCAAACATGGGAACTTAGCGCAAATGGGAAAGACACAATTAATAAAATAGATATTGAAGGCAAAAAGCAAGGCAAATGGGTTTTACTTGGAAAACACAAACCGGGTACCTGTTATGCGCCAGATGCTAAAGTAGAAGAAGGAAAATATCAGGATAACAGAAAAGCAGGCATTTGGGTAGAGTTCTTTTGCAATGGCAACATGCGCAATAAACTAACTTTCACAAATGGCCGTCCTGATGGTTACGCCATAATGTACCACGAAAACGGTAAGATAAGTGAAGAAGGAAACTGGAAAAATAACCGTTGGGTTGGTAACTACAAATTATATTACGATAACGGGCAAGTACAACATGAATTCGTTTTTAACCCAAGCGGTAAACGCGAAGGCGCACAAAAATATTATTACGATAATGGCCAGTTAGCTATTGAAGGTAACTTTGTTAATGGTAAAGAAAGTGGCTTAATTAAAGAATACTACGAAACAGGGGATCCTAAAGCAGAAAAGAATTTTGCTGATGGAAATGTGGACGTGGCATCTATTAAAGAATTCCAACCTAAAAAACCTCTAGTGGCAAAATCAGATATTCCTGCAGACAATGCTCCAAAAATTACTGTTAAGCCGGACGAGAAACCAAACGAAGCAGTTAAAAAAGGTGCAGGCCCAATGGTTTTAAATGGTCAGCAAACTTTGTATAACAAGAATAAGCAAATAACAAAAGACGGTGTGTTTAAAGACAATCGTTTTATGGATGGTAAAGCTTATATCTATGATGATAACGGAATTTTAACGCGTATAGCTGTGTATAAAGGCGGCATCTACGTTGGTGATACGCAGGTGGAAAACTAAACAAATTGAAAGGCGCTTTTACAGCGCCTTTTTTATTTCTCGTTTTTTAATAAATTAAATAAGATACAGGTAAGAAATTAATCTTATTTTTGCAGGGTCATTAAAAAACGGGGGATTAGCTCATTTGGCTAGAGCGCTTCGCTGGCAGTGAAGAGGTGATCGGTTCGAATCCGATATTCTCCACCAAAATTTATTAAGCCCGATTAAAACCCGGGCTTTTTTATTTATTATCATGAAATTTAAAAACATTCTTTCACTTTTTAAGATAGAAGCATTAAATGAAATGCAGTCTGCATCTATTGCTGCCATTGAAAAGCAGCAGGATGTTGTTTTAATTTCACCAACAGGTTCCGGTAAGACTTTAGCATTTTTACTTCCGCTTTTAGAAATTTTTGATAGAAAAAAAGAAGGCGTACAAGTTTTAATTTTAGTGCCTACGCGCGAATTAGCGTTACAAATAGAACAGGTGTTTAAACAAATGAGTACCGGCTTTAAAGTAAACACCTGCTATGGCGGACACGATGTAAAAACAGAAAAGAATAATCTTCAGCAGCCACCGGCCCTGTTAATAGGCACTCCCGGAAGAATAGCGCATCATCTAAGAAAAGAAAATGTAAACTTAAATTCAGTTCAAACATTGGTGTTGGATGAATTTGATAAATCGTTGGAAGCAGGATTTCATGAAGAGATGTCGTTTATTATTAAAAACTGCGGGCAAATAAATAAACGCATTTTAACATCAGCTACACATTTAGAAGAAATTCCAGCATTTGTTGGATTGAAGGAATATGAAGAATTAAACTTTACCAATAGCAAACAGGAAGTAAAAGAAACATTGCAAGTTAGATCGGTAAGAGTTGTTGGAGATGATAAGCTGGAAGCATTGATGCTATTGATTGGGAAGATAGGAAGCAGATCAACAATGGTATTTTGTAACCACCGCGATGCAGTGAACAGAATTAGTGAGCAACTGGAATATTATAAAGTAGAACATGGTATTTACCACGGTGGTTTAGAACAACACGAGCGTGAAAGAACATTGATCAAGTTACGCAACGGCAGCATTAATTTATTAATAACAACCGATCTCGCGGCGCGTGGATTAGATATACCGGAGATAGAAGCGGTGATCCATTATCAACTACCAACAACCGAAGACACGATGATACATCGTAATGGCCGCACAGCAAGAATGAATGCAAAAGGCACCGTTTATTTTTTGTTGGATATTGAAGATCATTTACCACCATTTTTAGAAATGGAACCGGAAGAAGAAACACTGCCTTCAAAATTTACAGCACCAAAACCGGGACAATGGAAAACACTTTATATTGGCGCGGGTAAAAAAGAAAAAATAAATAAAATAGATATAGTTGGCTTATTATTGCAAAAAGGCAAATTGCAAAAAGAAGATGTGGGAAAGATAGAAGTGTTGGATCACATGGCCTATGTGGCTGTAAAGGCAGATAAGATAGCAGCCACCATTAAACTAATACGGGAAGAAAAAATAAAGAACAAAAAAGTAAAAATTCAACAGTCAACTTAAAGAGCAATGTCAGGCTGAGCGGAGTCGAAGCCAACAAAAATTAAACAAAAAAGCCAAAGAGTTTTTCTTCGGCTTTTTAATTTATAGAATTTAATACTAAGCACCGCAGTTAATTACGGATGTTGCTGTAATTGTAACTTTTCTTATTTTATCTACAGTAATGGCTCCTGTAATGGTTCCACCGCCATTGTCGTTACCAATTATTAAGCGATTCGCCGAACTTACAACAATATTACCTTTTACATTACCTTTATTCACCACTCTGCAAACACTTCCCTTGTTTACAACAATATTGCCATTTACCATCCCGCCTTTTCTTATAATGAAACTGCCCTGAGCATCAACTGTAATCTGTCCGGTTACACCACCAGTATCTTCAACTATAAGATTTGCATTTGTAACCACAATATTTCCATTAACCATCCCGCCTTTTTTTATTTTTAAGGTTTCGCCAGTATTTACGGTTAGTGGTCCTTGAACCACAGTATTAATTTCTTGTTCGGTTGGTGTGTATGCCGCTAAATTGGTAGCAAGCGGTCTTTCTGCTGAATAATCTATATCATAGGTGCATGGATCTCCAACTTTCAATCCTGTATTTGGAAAATTTTTATCCTCAAAGGGATAAACTTGTTCCGATTCATCTTCTTTTATTGTTCCTTTTACAGGACTCACAGGATCAATGGATTCTACTTTACCTAATGCCATAAAATTTTAGTTTAAGTTGTTTATACATAACAAGTATAATAATAATCTTAAATAAAAAATATTTATATATATTTATACTGCAAGCAAAGCTATGCGTAATCTTTACTTAACACTAATAATTGTTTTCAATTTTAATGTTGCATTTTCACAAAATGTAGATTCTTTACTTAGCATAGTTAGCAATATCAATGGAGATTCGGCAAAGACAGCATTTATTATAGAAAAAATAATTGACCCCTTTGTAAGTTCAGGTAATTTTGAAAAGGCAATTGAGTATTATAATAATGCCAAACAATACACAAAGTCAAATAAAAAATTACAAATTTCACTTGGCATTCAATACGTAAACATATTAATTGCCCAGGAAAATTATTCATTGGCGGTTGATTCCGTTAATAAAATAATGATTCAGGCAATCAAAAATAAAAGTTTGGTTGGTCAGGCCAAATGTTTGCGGGCAAAGGCGTTGATAAAACTCTACTCCGGAGAATATGAAAAAGCAGCAGAACTATTTTATGACGCTTTAAAGATTTGGCAAGAGACAGATGTTTTGCAGAATATCGCCGTAGGCTATGCCGATCTGGGAATGATAAATTATTATTTGGGACACTATGATAAGGCTGCGATTTATTGGGAAAAAAGCGCAGAAATAAATCGAATTAATAATAGCAAATCGAAATTATCAGGAGATCTGGTAAACTTAGCGCTTGCGTATACAGAACTAAATAACTTTTATAAAGCAGAGCAGGCTTTAAAAAAAGCCATCGAAATAAATATAGAAGAAAAAAGATATTCAACTTTAGCCGATGCGTATACCAACTACTGTAAATTAGAATACCACAAAAAAAACATTCCCAAAGCAATTGAATACAATAATTTAGCAATTGAATACTTTAATAAGACTGGAGATATTGGTAGACTCAGCAATGGATATTCTAACTCTGCCGAGCTTGCACGAAGTATTAAAAAATACGACCAAGCATTGTTATATATTAATAAAGCTTTTGAATATCAGGGAGAAAACAAAAACAACATAAGCAATCTGTATCTAAACCGCGCCGCTATTTATTACGACATTGGAAAAACAAAAGAAGCCTACGAGGACCTTCAAAAGCACATTTCAATTAAAGACTCACTCGTTAATTCAGATAATCAAAAAGCAATTACCGAACTTGAAAAAAAGTACGAGCTTAACGAAAAAGAAAAAGAAAATCAACTCTTAAGCGAAAAATTAAAAGTTCACGAAGTAGAAAGCAGCCGCCAGCAAATAACTATTTTTTTAATTGGTATAATTTTACTGATCGTTGCTATTGTTGCCTTTGTGCTCATCCGCCAAAACCGTCAAAAGAACAAGATCAATTTAGAGCTGGGTGAAAAGAACAAGATCATTGAAGTAAAAAATAAATTAGTAGAAGCCCAACATAAAGATATTACCGACAGTATAAAATATGCAGAACGCATTCAGCACGCTATTCTTCCTCCTGATAAATTAGTGCAAACCACTTTGCCAAATTCATTTGTGTTCTTTAAACCAAAAGATATTTTGAGCGGCGATTTTTATTGGATGGAAGAAACCGCCAATCATATTTTTATTGCCGTTGCCGATTGTACCGGCCATGGCGTTCCCGGTGCATTGATCTCTATCATCAATTACAATTTGTTGAATAAAGCGGTGCTCGAAAAAAACTTAAACGATCCTGCTGAAATTTTAAATGCAGTAAACGGTTGGTTAACACAAACATTGCATCAAAGCTTTAATGAAGATACGGTTAAAGATGGTATGGATGTTACTTTACTGGCTATTAATAAAAGCAAAAAAGAAATACTTTTTGCAGGCGCCATGAATTCTATTTACGTTATTTCGGGCAATGAGTTGATTGAATACAATGGCAATAAATTTCCGGTAGGCGCTTTTATCGAAGATAAACCGCAGAATTTTACTTCTCAAAAAATAAACGCTAAAGCAAACGATATCATCTATTTGTATACTGATGGTTTTGCCGATCAATTTGGCGGCCCCCATGGCAAGAAGTTAAAATACAAATTGCTGAAAGAGATACTTATGGATGTTTCATCTTTACCTGTTTCCCAACAAAAAGAGCGCATTGCCGAGTCTTTCCTTTCATGGAAAGGCGAATATGAGCAGGTAGACGATGTTTGCCTCATCGGCATAAGGGTTTAAGTGCTAAAACCGCCATTTTTAAGGGATTTCCAGCCTTTTCGTTATGAACAAATGTTAAAAAAATTTAGCATAAAATACAGGCTTTTTTGCGTAAATTTAAAGCTTCTAAAAACTTACAAATGACTACTGATAAATTCGCTTCCCGCCATAACGGGCCACGCAAAAATGAGATCAAAGAAATGTTGGCAAAAATTGGTGTTCCATCTGTTGATGAACTGATCAATCAAACTGTGCCTGCAAACATTCGTTTAAAAAAACCTTTAAACATAGCGCCTGCTATGAGCGAGTTTCAATATACAAAACACTTAAAAGCACTTGGAAAAAAGAATAAAGTATTTCGTTCTTATATTGGTTTAGGGTATTACAACAACATCCTTCCTGCTGTTATTCAACGTAATGTTTTGGAAAATCCGGGTTGGTACACTGCCTACACGCCTTACCAGGCCGAGATCGCGCAGGGTCGTTTGGAAGCGATCTTAAATTTCCAAACCATGGTTATGGATCTAACCGCCATGCCAATTGCAAATGCTTCTTTATTAGATGAAGCAACAGCAGCCGCTGAAGCTTTATTTATGTTTTACAGTAACCGTAGTAAGGATAAAGTAAAAAATAACTCCAATAAATTTTTTGTAAGCAATACCTGTTTCCCTCAAACTATTGATGTGGTAAAGACCCGCGCAGTGCCTTATGGCATTGAGTTAGTAATTGCAGATGCAAATACAATAAAATTGGATGATTCTTTTTTTGGCGCCTTAATTCAATATCCTGATATTAATGGTGAAGTAAACGACTATAAAACATTTGCGGCAAACGCAAAAGCGTTAGATATTCAATTGGCTGTTGCAACAGATCTTTTAGCTTTAGCATTATTAACACCTCCGGGTGAGTGGGGTGCAGATTGCGTTGTAGGTAACTCTCAGCGTTTTGGTGTGCCATTAGGTTATGGCGGTCCGCATGCCGCATTTTTTGCATGCCGCGAAGATTACAAACGTTTAATTCCCGGCCGTATTATTGGTGTATCTATTGATGCCGAAGGTAATCAGGCATTACGTATGGCCTTACAAACACGTGAGCAACACATTAAGCGCGATAAAGCAACCTCTAATATCTGTACAGCACAAGCGTTACTTGCAATTATGGCAAGTATGTATGCTGTGTATCATGGGCAAAATGGCATTAAAGCTATTGCAGAAGGTGTTCACAGTGCAACCGCATTTGTTGCCTCAGAATTAAAAGCTTTAGGTTACGAAATAAAAACAAAATTATTTTTTGATACCATTGTTGTAGCTGCTGACTCTAAAAAAGTGCGTGCTTTGGCTGAGAAAAAAGAAATTAATTTCCGTTACATTGATGATAAACATGTTGGTATCTCTATCGATCAAACCGTTGAAGAAAATGATGTAACAGATATTTTATCTGTATTTGCAGAAGCAAATGGAAAATCTTATGCTGACAAAGCTTTCGATCCTAAAAATTTAATTAAAGGAACTTTTGCAGGAAGAACATCTTCTTACTTAACGCATCCTATATTTAATTCGTATCACAGCGAAAGCGAAATGATGCGTTACATTAAACGTTTAGAGAATAAAGATCTTTCATTGGTTCACTCCATGATCTCTTTAGGATCTTGTACAATGAAATTAAATGCAGCTTCTGAATTGTTGCCAATTACCTGGCCTGAATTTGCAAGCATTCACCCTTTTGTTCCGGTTGAGCAAGCACAAGGTTATACAGAATTGATCGAACAATTAAATAAAGATCTTTCTGAGATAACCGGTTTTGCGCGTATGAGCTTTCAGCCAAATTCAGGTGCACAAGGTGAGTATGCAGGCTTAATGGTTATTCGCGCGTATCATATCGCTAACGGAAATCCAAATCGTAACGTAGCCTTAATTCCTTCATCAGCTCATGGCACAAATCCTGCAAGCGCTGCAATGGCGGGCATGACAATTGTTGTAACAAAATGCGACGATAAAGGAAATATCGATCTTGCCGACTTAAAAGAAAAAGCAGAAAAACATAAAGATAATTTATCATGTTTAATGGTTACATATCCATCTACACATGGTGTATATGAAGAATCGATCATGGACATTACAAAATTAATTCACGATAACGGTGGATTGGTTTATATGGATGGCGCTAATATGAACGCGCAGGTTGGTTTAACATCTCCCGGAAATATTGGTGCAGATGTTTGCCACTTAAACTTGCATAAAACATTCGCAATTCCACATGGTGGCGGTGGCCCCGGCATGGGACCAATTGGCGTGGTTGAAAAATTAGTGCCGTTCTTACCTTCACATACTATTGTAAATACAAGTGGTACAAAAGGTATTACAGCAGTCTCTGCCGCGCCTTATGGTAGTGCCTTGATCTTATTGATCTCTTACGGTTATATTAAAATGTTAGGTAACGAGGGTGTAAAAGAAGCTACAGAGATAGCTATCTTAAATGCTAACTACATTAAAGAATGTTTAAAAGGTCATTATAAAATTTTATATACCGGTAAAAACGGACGTTGTGCTCACGAGATGATCTTAGATTGCAACGAGTTTAAAATGGCAAGCGGTGTTGAGGTGGCAGATATGGCAAAACGTTTGATGGATTATGGCTTCCACGCACCAACAGTGGCTTTCCCGGTTGTAAACACATTAATGGTGGAGCCAACAGAAAGTGAAGGCAAAGCTGAGTTAGATCGTTTTTGCGAAGCAATGATCTCAATAAGAAAAGAAATTAAAGAGATTGAAGAAGGTAAATACGACAAAGCCGATAACGTTATTAAAAATGCACCACACACTTGCAAATTAGTGGTGAGTGATGATTGGAAAAAATCATATACACGTCAAAAAGCGGCTTATCCGTTAAACTGGGTACGTGATAATAAATTCTGGCCAAGTGTTGCGCGTGTAGACAATGCTTATGGCGATAGAAACCTTGTTTGTTCGTGTGCGCCAATTGAGGCTTACATGGAAGAATCCGTTAATGTGTAATTAATTTCACTTTTAAAAAAACCCTTGTTAAACAACAAGGGTTTTTTTGTTATATTTAAATGACAATTTTTTACGAATTGCTTTTGGCTATAAATGACCGTTAAAAAAAACATACTCTGTTTAAGTTTTTTATTTTTTTTGTTTAATTTTTTTTCACAAAAAAGTAATATTGATAGCCTTTACCAAGTTGCAAAAGAACACCCAAACGATACCATTGGCATGCGAGCCTATTTAGGTATTAGCAACTACTACATGAGTAAAGGATTGATAGATACAGCCTGGATATCCATTAAAAAAGGCTACGATGCCGCAAAAAGAATAAACTACAAACGAGGCATTGCAGCGTCTGCTAATCACGTAGCGCAGTATTATAATTATCATGGTAATCAGGATTCTTCTGTTTTTTACTTCACAAAGGCAAAAGACCTTTATTCTGAATTAGGTGATTCTTCAAGAATGTCGGGGATGCTAAATAATATTGGCGTTGCATATAAATCTCATGGCAACGTGTCAAAAGCTTTAGACTTCTATTTTATGGCATTGCGTATAAAAGAAAGGTTGCACGATACTGAAGGAATGGCGAGTTCATATACTAACCTTGGACATTTATTTCAGGACGCAAGAGATACTGCAAATACCATAAAATATTATATGAAGGGCCTTGATCTAAGAAAGAAGATGAACGATAAATGGGGTGTAAGTAATTCTTATATGGCACTTGGCTTGTTTTATCAAACGTACGATCAGTTCAATAAATCACTTACCTATCTTAAAACAGCTTTAACAATGGCCGAAGAGCTTGGGGATGAGGAAATGATAGCAATAGGAAGTTATAATCTCGCAAACGTTTATCAGCGTCAGAAAAAATTAGATCTCTGCATTCCGCTTTACGAAAGATCATTAGCGCTTTCTAAAAAGAATAATAATTCTGAAGGCATTGCTACATGTCTTGAAACATTGGGTGAGATTGCATTTGAACAAAATAACGTAAAAAAGGCAATACCTATGTTTGAAGAAGGATACGAAAAAGCAGTTGAAATGGATAACAAAGAGCTGATCCAGAATATTGCAAGTAAATTAAGCCTTGCTTACGAATCAATAGGAGATTATAAAAGATCGTTAGCTTTTCATAAAATATGGACCACAGTTAAAGACAGTATATACAATCAGGCCAATACACGTAAACTCACTAGCGAAACGCTCAAATTTGAATACGAAAAAGAAAAAATACTTGTTCAAAAAGAACAGGAAAAAAAAGAATCGCTTGCTAAATCAGAAGCGTTTAAAAAAGACCTTATTTTAATTGCATCTATTTTATTTTTAATTGTAGTTTCTGTTTTCTCAGTTATTATTTTTAAAAGATTAAAAGAAAATAAAAAGCAAAAAGATATTATTGAACAACAGCGTAATGAGATGATAGACTCTATTAACTACGCAAAACGTATACAATTTGCTTTATTAGCACATGCCGATTTTTTAAAAAGTAATTTGCCAGATCATTTTATTTTTTTCAAGCCAAAAGATATTGTTAGTGGCGATTTTTATTGGGCCACAAAAAAAAACGGTTTCTTTTATTTAGCCGTATGTGATAGCACCGGTCATGGAGTGCCAGGCGCTTTTATGAGCTTATTGAATATAAGCTTTTTGAATGAGGCTATTAACGAAAAAAATATTTTAGCGCCCAATGAAGTGTTGAATCATGTTCGCAAACGCCTACTAGAAAATATGAGTGAAGGGCGTGATGGTATGGATGCCGCCATTATTAAAATTCCTTTAACCGGTAACACTTTAAATGTTGAGTATGCTGCTGCAAATAATTCACCAATACTTATTCGTAATACTGAAGTGATACAATTGGCAAAAGATAAAATGCCGGTTGGTAAAGGAGAATTGACAGATGATTTTAAATTGCATACAATTGAATTGGAAAAGGGAGATCTGCTTTATTTATATACCGATGGTTTTGCAGATCAGTTTGGTGGTCCAAAAGGCAAGAAATTTAAATACAAACAACTTAATCAATTGCTTTTAGAGAATAGTAATTCAGCAATGGAAAAGCAAAAAGAAGTTTTGGACGTTACCATTCAAAAGTGGAAAGGGAGTTTAGAGCAGGTTGACGATGTTTGCGTAATAGGAATAAAAATATGAAAACGCAAACGAGTCAGTTTATCTTGTCCCGATAGCTATCGGGATCGACTTCACTTAATATAAACTCCGCCGAAGGAATGTTTGCGTAATAGAAATAAAAATGTAACCCTTGAATAAAGCAATTTACATATTTAGTTTTTTTATTGTTTACTCGTTTTCTATGAATTCGCAACATGCCGAAAATATAGAAAAGCTAAATAAAAAATTAAAAGAAAACCTGGCCGATACAACACGTGTTAAAGTTTTATGCAACCTTAGTTTAGAGATAATGGATCAGGGCAATTCTAAGGAGGCGCTTAAATACATTCAACAATCTATTTCTCTGGCGCAAAAAATACACTACGAAAAGATCATGTGGAATCTTTACAATCAACTCGCCAATGCTTACATAGGTATTTCGGATTATCCAAAAGGTTTAGAGAATCACCAAAAGGCCCTGCAAATTGGCATTGATAAAAATAACAAGGGAATGATTGCTGCTTCAAACAATAACATGGCTATTATTTTTTATAATCTTGGCGATTTCCCAAAAACGATCGATTACTTTCAAAAAGCATTAAAAACACAAGAAGAACTGGGAGATCAAAGGCAGATAGCTGCCTGTATTGGTAACATTGCCGTTATATATGAGGCTTTGCGTGAAGATAGTTTATCGTTAGTTTACCAGCAACGGAGCTTTGATATTCATGAAAAGATGGGCAATAAACGTGATATGGTAGCCTCATTAAATAATTTAAGTGCGCTTTATAGGAAGAAAAAAGAGTTTGACCAGGCGCTTAAATTGCAGCAGCAAGCCTTGGCAATGGCAATTGAATTGGACGAGAAAGATGCCATGAAAGTTACTTACTCAAGCATTGGTGAGTTGTATTATGATACCGGTAAATTAAATGAGGCTTTGGAAATGTTTCTTAAAGGAAAAAAACTTTCCGAAGAAATGAACGATAAAAAAGAAACTGCAAACATTTACATCCTCATTGCTAAAACGTACTCAAAAATGGGAAATAAGAAAGAGGCAATTTCTTATTTTGGAAAAGCGTTTGAGCTTTCAAAAAGTGTAGGCAGTATTGTTGAACAAAAAAATGCAGCCGATGGATTGTACAAAAATTTTAAAGAAAGTGGCGATTTTAAAAAGGCCCTTACTTACCACGAAATTGCAAGAACATTAAACGACAGTATTTTTAATACTTCAAAGAACGGATCGCTTAACAGTTTAAAAACACAGTTTGCGTTAGACAGGCAGGAAACAGATCTTAAAGCGAAAGCAGATGAAGAGCTTCAGAAAAAAGAAGATGAAAAAACAAAACAGCGCACTATTATTTATATTGCAATTGGTGTGTTAATACTTGTTTTGATATTCTCTTATGCACTTCTGCAACGCTTTCGTCTCACCAAGAAGCAAAATAAGATCATTGAGCATCAAAAAAGTATAGTAGAGCAAAAAAACAAAGAAATTACGGATAGCATTCACTATGCCAAGCGCATTCAGCAAGCTTTTATGCCAAGTGAAAAATTTGTGGAACGTACAATGGATGAATTAAAAAACAAAAAGTCTTAATTTCCCCATATTTTAACGAATAACCGCACTATTTAACGAAAAAATAACAGCTTGTCGCTGTATCTTTGTGCGTGCGTTTTAAGAAAGTCATCTTCTTTATTTTAATAGTATTTACAACACTTTTTATAAGCGGTTGCTTTATGCTTAATAAATATATTTATACTGATAAAGAATTAGCGCAACATTACGAAAACAAAAAAAACAAACCTTGTTATAAAGAAGTTTCTTTTCTTAATAAAAAAATACACTACGTAGTAATGTGCAATAACGATTCACTGCCTTTGCTCATTCTTATTCATGGTGCGCCTGGCGCATGGTACGGTTACATGAATTTAATGGACGATTCTTTACTGCAAAATAATTATAAGATAATTGCAATTGATCGCTTAGGCTACGGTAAATCAAATTATGGCAATGCCGAAACATCAACACAGGTACAGGCATTAGCTGTTAAAGAAATCATCGAAAAAGAAAATCATACCGGCAAAAAAATAGTAGTGCTTGGCCGCTCCTATGGCGCACCGGTTGCAGCCTGGCTCTCTATACATTATCCGCAGCAGATAGAAAAATTATTTATGATCTCGCCGGTAATTGACCCTCAACATGAAAAATTTTATTGGTTCAGTGGCATTGCCAAATGGAAACCGGTGCAATGGATGTTGCCAAAAATGTTGAACGTTGCGACAAAAGAAAAATATTCCCATGTTGCCGAAATGAAATTGATGTTACCTGATTGGAAAAAATTATATACGCCTACTTATGTTATTACCGGTGCCAATGATCAAATTGCAGATACCTGTAATTTTAGTTTTGCAAAGGCAAATATCAATCATTGCCCTTCTGTTTTTTTAAAATTGAAAAACACAGGGCATTTGGTTACCTATGAACAGCCTGAATTAGTAAGAAATTTATTGTTGCAAAAATTGTAAGTATCAAGCCTTAATTCTGCCCTTAACAATAAAAGAATTTGGAAAATCAGGCTGAATTTTCTTTAACGATTCAAAAGCTTCTAACTTTGTTTTAAAATCACCAATTAATACCACAAAATTTGGTTGTTGGTAATCTTCATGTGTACTATATTCCGGAAATTTTGCGCTGAATTTTGTTTTAATGCTTCTAGCAGCATCTCTATCTGCCCCAAAATGGATCTTAATGCGGTAACCATCCATTTCGCCATTAGTTAAGCGGTTATATTCTGCCTTTTTTTCTACCAATTGTTTTACCTTTAACTGGGTTTGCGCCTGGTTGTTTTGGCCAAAAACAGAGCCTGAAACAGACAAAATTGAAAAAATCAAAAAAAGTAATTTAAATGGGGTTTTCATCCTCACAAAAGTAAGGTAAAATTAGCTCATATCTTGCAAATTTTGTTAATTTTACGTTCTATTCTAATCAAATAAAATGGACAAATTTTCATACGTTGGCACAAGCGATGTAAACGCGATAGAGCAGCTGTTTTTACAGTATAAGCAGGACGAGAATTCAGTAGACGCTTCCTGGAAAGATTTTTTTAAAGGCTTTGAGTTTGCAAAAACATCATACGATGGTGATGGTGGCGCAATTCCTGAAAATGTAAGTAAAGAATTTAAAGTTATTGGTTTAATAAATGGCTATCGTCAACGCGGTCACTTATTTACTAAAACAAACCCTGTTCGCCAACGCCGTACTTATGAGCCATCTTTGGCTTTAGAAAATTTCGGACTTTCTGATAAAGATACAGATACTATTTTTCAGGCAGGCAGCGTGATTGGCATTGGCGCTGCAAAATTAAAAGATATTGTAGCTCATTTAGAGCAAACCTATTGCCAGAGTATTGGTGTTGAATATTTATACATGCGCGAGCCAAAAGTTTTAAAGTGGCTACAGGAGCGTATGGAGAAGAACCGCAATACGCCTAATTTTAATCAACAGGAAAAAAAGACGATTCTTAAAAAGCTAACACAAGCTGTTGTTTTTGAGAATTACTTGCACACAAAATTTGTGGGTCAAAAACGTTTTTCGTTAGAAGGTGGTGAAACTGTTATTCCTGCTATTAACGCGTTAATGGAACATGGTGTTAATTTAGGTATTGAAGATTATGTGATTGGTATGGCTCACCGTGGCCGGTTAAATGTGCTTACAAACATCATGAACAAAACATACAAAGATGTTTTTACTGAGTTTGAAGGCAGGCCAAGCGAAGATTCGTTATTTGATGGTGACGTAAAATACCACATGGGTTACTCTTCCGATCAAACAAGCGATACCGGAAAAAAAGTACACATCAGCTTAACACCAAATCCATCGCACTTAGAAACCGTTGCGCCGGTGGTTGAAGGTATCGTTCGCGCAAAAATTGATAATTTGCATAAAGGCGATAATTCAAAAGCATGCCCCGTTATTTTACATGGTGATGCCGCAGTGGCAGGCCAGGGTATTGTTTACGAGGTATTGCAAATGAGTCAGTTGGATGGTTACAAAACAGGTGGTACCGTTCACTTTGTAATTAATAACCAGGTTGGTTTTACTACAAACTTTATTGATGCACGTTCTTCAACTTATTGTACAGATGTTGCTAAAGTGGTGCTATGCCCTGTGTTTCACGTAAATGGTGATGATGTAGAAGCATTGTGTTTCATTTCTAAATTAGCAATGGAATTCCGCCAGGAGTTTAACCGCGACGTATTTATTGATGTATTATGTTACCGTAAATATGGCCATAACGAAGGTGATGAGCCACGTTTTACACAACCCTTATTATACAAAGCAATTGCTTCGCATCCCAATTCAAAAGATATCTACGTTAAAAAATTAGTAGCAGAAGGTTCTCCATTGGCGGATGAAGCAAAAGAAATTGAAGCGGCATTTAAATCCGAATTAGATAATAATTTAGATGAAGCCAAAAAAACAGATAAAGCTAAGATCACCTCTTTCTTAGAAGGAAACTGGAAAGGCGTGAAAATGGCTACCGATAAGGATTTTGAAGAATCGCCAAAAACTGCCATTGATGAAAAACTATTTTTAGAATTGGCTAAAAAAACAACTGAGTTACCAAAGGATAAAAAATTCTTCAACAAAATTCAAAAAGTATTTGAAGATAGAAAAGCCATGATCACCAACGATAATTATGATTGGGCCATGGGCGAATTGTTGGCGTATGCTTCTTTGATGAAAGAAGGCTACCCTGTACGTTTTAGCGGGCAGGATGTAGAGCGTGGTACTTTCTCACACCGTCATGCTGTTGTTAAAGTGGAAGACAGTGAAGAAGAATATACACCATTAAATTCTATCGATTCAAAATCAAAATTAAGTATCTATAATTCATTGTTAAGTGAATATGGTGTTTTAGGTTTTGAATACGGTTACGCGTTTGCTGCGCCTAATACATTAACCATTTGGGAGGCACAGTTTGGTGATTTCTTTAACGGCGCACAAATTATTATTGATCAGTATTTAACTTCGGCAGAATATAAATGGCGCCGTATGAATGGCCTGATCATGTTATTGCCACATGGTTATGAAGGCCAGGGCCCTGAGCACTCAAGCGCCCGCATGGAGCGTTTCTTGCAGGCTTGTGCTGAAAATAATATTCAAATTGTAAATACAACAACACCGGCACAACAATTCCACGTTGTTCGTCGTCAGTTAAAACGCGATTTCCGTAAACCATTAATATGTTTTACACCTAAAAAATTATTGCGTTATCCAAGTTGCGTAAGCAAGTTAGCAGACTTTACAAAAACTAATTTCCAGGAAGTGTTAGATGATCCAAAAGCAGATGCAAAAAAAGTAACACGCGTTGCTTTCTGTTCAGGTAAAGTGTATTACGATTTGATCGAACGCAGAGAAAAAGAAGGGGCAGACGATATTGCATTTATTCGTTTAGAACAATTATATCCTTTCCCGCAAAAACAGGTGGATGCTATTTTGAAAAAATACAGCAAAGTAAAAGAACATATTTTTGTACAGGAAGAACCTGAAAACATGGGCCCATGGCGCTTTGTAGACAAATGCCTGCGCTCGTTGAATTTAAAATATGTTGGCAGAGAAGAAGCGGCAAGTCCTGCAACAGGCTTTGCAAAACGCCATGCAGCAGAAAATGAAGAGATCATGACAGGCATCTTCTCAAAAGTATTAGTTAAGTAATAATTCAAAATTTATAATTTAAAATTTAACATTTTTATATATGGCAATTGTAGAATTAAAAGTACCAAGTCCCGGAGAATCAATTACAGAAGTAGTAATAGCACGTTGGGTAAAAAATACCGGCGATGTAGTTGAAAAAGATGAGGTATTGGCAGAAATAGATTCTGATAAAGCAACTTTAACCTTAAATGCAGAAGAGTCAGGCAAAATTGAAGTGTTGGCTGCTGAGGGCGACACAGTGAAAGTAGGACAGGTTGTTGTAAAAATTGATACTTCGGTAAAACCTGAAGCTAAAAAAGAAGCGCCTAAAGCCGAAACTAAAACCGAAGCTAAGAAAGAAGAGCCGAAGAAAGAAACTGTCACTTCGAGCGCAGTCGAGAAGAATGGAGATAAAACTTACGCAACCGGTACACCAAGCGTTGCCGCTGCTAAAATAATGGCAGAAAATAATATCAAAGCCGGCCAGTTAAATGGTACAGGTAAAGATGGTCGCATTACAAAGCAAGATGTGTTAGCTGCTTTATCTAACGGTTTGCCAACTGCCGCAAAAGTACTTAGTAATAGCTGGCAAGGTGGTCGCGACAAAGAGAAAACAAAAATGACCTCTTTGCGTAAAACCGTTGCAAAACGCTTGGTTGCTGTTAAAAATGAAACCGCTATGTTAACTACATTTAATGAAGTTGACATGAGCGAGATATACGCTATTCGCGCTAAATACAAAGATAAATTTAAAGAGGTTTATGGTACTAACGTTGGTTTTATGAGCTTCTTTACAAAAGCTGTTACTGAGGCGTTATTCCATTATCCTGCAGTAAATGCGATGATAGATGGTGATGAGATCGTTTATAATAAATATGCAGATATTGGTATTGCAGTTAGCGCGCCAAAAGGTTTAATGGTTCCTGTATTACGTAATGCTGAATTAATGAGCATTGCCGAAATTGAAAAAGGAATTAAAGATCTTGCGGTAAAAGCACGCGATGGTAAATTAACCATTGAAGATATGACCGGCGGAACTTTTACAATTACTAATGGTGGTGTTTTTGGAAGTATGATGAGCACGCCAATTATTAACCCGCCGCAAAGCGCCATTTTAGGCATGCACAATGTGGTTGAACGTCCTATGGCTGTTAATGGCCAGGTGGTTATTCGCCCAATGATGTATATTGCCTTAAGCTATGATCACCGCATTATTGATGGAAGAGAAAGCGTTGGCTTTTTAGTGAAGGTAAAAGAGATGCTGGAAAATCCTAGCCGTATTTTATTTGGAGGCAAATTACCGGAAGAAATTTTGTTGGGACTGTAAGGATAAGATCAAATTAATTTTAAGCCTCTTTCTATATAGAAAGAGGCTTTTTTATTACCAAAAACATTTAAAATCTTACATGAGTTATAAAACTACTATTTCAGCTTCAAGCGTCTTATACTTTCTGCCGTACTTGCGCATAATTATAAAAAACGATGCAAAAAATAAAATATCTTTTATGCCTTTTATTAATTATAAATCATGTAAAAGGCTTTTTGGCTCAAACAACCTTTACTTGTTCTAATACCTCTACTGCCTGTGCTTGCCCACAAGGTGCAAAAGCAGAATATTATTCGGGATATTTTGCAGATGTGCAAACCTATTTTACCACTAATACACCAGGCATTACGAGGATAGATAATACAATTAATTTTAATACAGATAATGGCTGGGGCGCAATTGTACCACCAGCGGGAGGAACCCTTGCAAACCCCGATCTATACAGCGCACGTTGGACGGGTAGTATATATATTCAAACAGCAGGAACCTATACTTTTTATTTAACAAGCGATGATGCAAGCTGGCTTTGGATGGGTTCAAGCGCGTTGGTCGCAAATCCCACAGCAACTACGGCGTTTATTAATAATGGCGGACTTCATTCACCTCTAACCATTTCAGCGGTTGGAGTTTTTCCGGTTTGCAAAATGCCGTTTAAAATTCATTTTGGGGAGAACGGAGGGAATAACAGGGCAATTTTGGAATATGAAAGTGCCGCACTAGGAATAACAAGGCAGGTTGTGCCACAATCAGCCTACTGTTCGTGCCAAACCTCTATTTTGCCAATAGAATTAAAATATTTTAAAGCTAATTCCAATAATGAAAACATTCTAATAGAGTGGGGTACAGTTACGGAAATTAATAATAAAAATTTTACTGTGTTTAAATCAAGTGATGGTTTAAACTGGTCAGCTATTGGCGAGATAAAAGGTGCCGGAAATAGTTCGGTAAATAAAGACTATAGTTTTCCTGATAAAAATCCGGATATGGGTACCAACTATTATTATTTAATGCAAACAGATTATAACGGGAATACAAAAAAATATAATATGATCTCTGTAGACTACGGAAACAAAAATGAAGAAATTAATTTATTCCCTAACCCTGCTAACGACAAAGTTATAATTTCCTCAATTAGCAATTTTATTGACCCTGTATTTGAAATTTATGATATGATGGGAAAGAAAGTGGATGTTCCATTTCAAAAACAAAATGATTTTAGTATGGAATTAAATACTGCCGAATTGCCTAAAGGCACTTATGCAATTAAAATAATCAATCTTCAAAAAGTTGTGATTAAGAAACTTCTGAAAGTGTAATTTTAAACTTAACTTTTTGCTAAGTAATTCCCCACCAAAAACACTCAAAATCTTACATCCGTAGTTTTTTAAAATAACCAAGGTTTTTCAAACTTTTTATTATGTAGAACTTTACATCAGTTTAAATACATAATAAAATAAAAATGAAAAATATCACAACACAATTTGCAGCATTAATAATCTTGGGATTATTTTCTGTAACAGCCAGCGCTTCTATTAAAACTCCTGATACAGCCTCGTGCTTAGAATTAAGCGGGAAGATCTTAAAGCTTAAGAAATACTCTTCTAATACTTATACAATTAACCTGGTACGCGATAATGCCATTGTAGAGACCAAAGTTGTAAGAGGAAATAATGAATTTAAATTTAACCTTAAAAAAAACGGATGGTACAATGTAAAGATCGTAAAAGAAGGATATGTGAGCAGAACAATAAGCATAGATACAAAATTAGCCGAAGAAAATAATGGCCTTTACAGATTTGCTTTTGATACAGAATTAATAGAAGAAGCAGAAGCTGTGAAATTAAATAAAAGCGGGCTTGACATGCCGATCGCTCATATTTCTTTTGATACAAAAAAACGTTGGTTTGCACACAATGTAGCTTATACAAAAGAAGTAAAAAATAAAATTTACAGCGGTCATGTACAGCTCAACAAATAATTATTCTTTAATTATTTTTTTGATCAGCACTTGTTTGTTATCTGCATTATGCAAGGTCAAAAAATAAATCCCCTGCGGTAAATTATTTAATGACACAACCTGTTTGTTTGAAGAAAAATTCTCTTTCCTCACAATACTTCCGGTAACATCTGTAATTTGTAAGTTCATTTGTTCTCCTCCAACATTATTTAATTCAATTGTTATATTGTCTTTGGTAATTGTTGGGTAAATCATTGCTTTGTAACCGGCATTTATCTCTTTTACTGAAACAGTGTTTGGAGGGGTTAATTTTATAATACTATGATTGTTCTCGCTCGCAGACCCTGTGCCATTAGTGGCAATATATATCTCATTATTAGGACCAACGCAAATATCGCGTAACCTTCCAAACATATTAGTAAGATAAGAGTTTTGCGAAACAGAAGCCGTGCCGGCTGCGTTTAATTTTAATGCTACCAGCTTTTTGTCTTTTAAAACAGACATGATCACCTGGTCATGAAATTCAGGGAAGCCGGGATTATTATAATACACAATATCTGCCGGGGCAATGGTTGGGCTCCAGTTAAAGATAGGTTGTTTAACATTATTAGCTGTACAAAACGTTTGTTCGGCCGGTAAGTCGCAAAAGCCTTCTACATTGGGCCATCCATAATTTCGGCTGCTTTCTATTATTTGAAATTCATCATCGTTAGAAGGGCCATGCTCAGACGAATAAATAAAGCCATTTGGCGCTAGCATTAATCCTTGTGGGTTTCTGTGGCCGAATGTATAAACCAGGCTTCCCGGAAAAGGGTTATTTGCCGGAATTGTACCATTAGTATTTACGCGAAGAACCTTTCCATTTTTTGAATTTAAGTTTTGTGAATTGGATGTATTTAATGCATCGCCGGTTGTCATTAGTAAAGTACCATCCGGTAAAAACAATAAACGAGAACCATTATGGTTGATATCTGCATCAACACTATCAATAAGTATGTGCGGATTTACGAGACTTGTATTATTGTAAGTATATTTTACTAGTCGTTCTTTTGCATTGGCAGTATTAGAGCCAAATGTGTAAACCAAAAATACTTCTTTTATGGTATTGAAATTAGGATGTAGTTTCATGCCCAATAAACCGGCTTCAGATTGCGCATAAATGGAGGCAGTAAGATCTAAAACCACAGTTTTTGTATGCGTAACAGGATCGATACGACTCAAAAGTCCTTTGCGCTCAGTTACCCATAAATAATTATCAGGTCCATAGATCACTTCCCACGGAATAGAAAGTCCGGTGTATGCAGTGTCTGCAGAGACCATTGTTGATCCTATTTGGATCATTGCCTGTGAATGGATTTTATTTGTGACCGACAAAAATAAAACGCAAATGAGTAATAATTTTTTCATAGTATATTTGTTAAATGGTTAGATCTTTTACACCTTTTTCTAAAAGGTTCTTCAAATTATTCAGAACCTTTTTCCAGTTTTGCTCAGAGTGTTCTTTTGTTTTTTCATCCGGAATATTTTCCTGGCTAATAGTTAGCAAGGTCTTTTCTTTTTCTTTAGAAAGAAAATAAGTTATTCTCACATAATTTTCGGGTTTATCTTCAATGCCCGACATTGAGCTCCAGTAATTGTATTGTAACATCTTATTGGGTTCAAACTTTAAAACAGTCCCTTTATCCTCGTATTTTTTTCCTTCCCATTCACCTTTAAACCTTAATGGCCCGCCAACTTTCCAATCTGTTATTGTATCTGTTCCAAAAAAATAGTGTTTTATAATTTCAGGATTTGTTAAGGCCTCCCAAACAGCTGAAACCGGCGCATTAATTACTGTGCTTACTTTTGCTGAAATATCGCTTTTCATGTTATCTAATATTTATTAGTATAAATACCCAAAAAATCATGCCAGACAATTAAAGAATAAATCAAAGTACTTTGAGGTATCCACCTAAAAGTGGTTAAAATAATCCTCAAACTTAGGCCAGATCCGCAAAGTAGGCTTCCGTTTTTTTAAAGAACACCAGACCAATAATAAAAATAATAAACGATGAAGCAATGCTCACAAGATCTGTTTGCCAGTTAATGGCGCTATTGGTAATACCGGCCCTGAAAATATCTAACGGGGCAGACATAGGATTAAGTGCCAATAATGCTTTTAAATAAATATTTTGTGTAATGTTTGTTGGATAAATTACCGGGGTTATAAATAATAAAAGCTGTACCAAAAAAGGAATGATATATCTTACATCTCTGTACTTAACATTTAATGCTGCTAAATAACAACCGGCACCAAATGCCGCAATGCACGTTAGTAAAACTGCTAACGGAAAATAAAGTAAACCAATCCATGTAAATGAAATGTGGTTGAATAAACAATAAACAATAAAAACTGCAAAGGCCATTAAAAAATCAAACACACCAACAAGTACTGCTGATATTGGAATTATTAACCGCGGAAAATATATTTTTTTTATGATGTTGGCATTAGCCACCATACTATTGCCGGCATTATTAATACCGGAGGAGAAAATACCCCACAACACCAAGCCGCTTAATGCAAAGGTGGCGTAAGGCAAAGGCAATTCGGTATAATTGGTAATTGCTTTGCCTAAAAAAAATGAGAAGAGTAATGCCATTACCAATGGTTGTAAAACTGCCCATAAAAATCCAAGAACGGTTTGTTTGTATTTTACTTTTATATCACGAAGTGTAAAAAAATAAAAAAGCTCGCGGTACTCCCACAGTTCGTTTAAACCAAGGCTTAATTTTTTTTGCGGCTTTATCTCAAATTCCATTAATGTAAAAATAGTGAATTGTAGGCTGCTTAACCAATATTTTTAAGCGGCAAATAACCTAAATGCATTTTATCTTCCTCCTTTTGTTTTTCTTCTTTTATTTCAAGAGAGTACAACTCTTTAAAGTGGGGAGATAAAATTTCTTTGATATTGTGCACATCGTCAATATCAATACCATATTTTTCATCAATATGCGATGTGGCACCTTTAAAACCTGTATGCTTATAAAATGCAGTTTGTTTTGCCTGTTGTATGGCTTCGCCCGACGTTTTAGCTATTGCCAGTAATTTATAATGAAACTCATCAAACTCTTCTGTTTTATAGCCGCCCAAATTAACGAAGAATAATTTTTCTTCAGCAACTTTCTCGTCACTCAAACTGTCAAAACCGATCAAAGGGTAAGTGCGTTCAATAATAGTAACACTATAATTGTTCACTTGCGTTACTTCGCGCCAGGCATCAATGTGTATATTGCCTTTGGTTTCGGGCCAAAATTTTTTTATGTGAGGAATAAGTTCTTTTAAATTTTCGGCAATTCCAAAAAACACATCGTGTTGCTCTGTTAACCTTCCTTCTGGTCTGCAACCCAATAAGAGCATATATAATTTGAGTCGCGACACTATAGAATAAGTTTAAGAAACAGTAGCTAATCGTTCTTTTCCAAAATCAAGGATCTTGTCAATAAATTCGTAAGGTTTGTAATTATTGATAGCCGCCTGGTGAAAGATACATGTAGCAGGCGTCATACCCGGTAACGAATTAACTTCAATAAAAATAACTTCTGTTCTGCAATCGGCAAATACACGCACAAATGCATCAATACGGCAATAACCTGTAACACCTAAAGCTTTAGCGGCACCACCCAGAGCGGCTTTTACCTGGTCGCTCACTTTTTGCCTGTCTTTGGCATCTTTTGCATAACGCGCCGGTGTAATATTTTGCCCTTGTCCGGCCAGGAATTTTTCTTCCAGACTTAAGATCTCACCATCTGCCAAAGCTTCCGAGGCCTCAAACACTTCGTATTCGATCTCACCATTCTTGTTTAATTTAGTAAGCATGCCACCGGTAATTTCTAAAAAGTGAAGCGCATCTTTTTTGCTGATCAATTCTTCAACTAAAATAACCTGCTTTTGTGGAAACTCTTCTTTTGGCTTGATGTGCAACTTCTCTGCCGCTTTTGCATCAAGGTCTTCGGCAGTTCGAAAGATCAATGTACAAAAGGCTTCAAACTCTTCTAAAGTTTTTATTTTCTTTACTGCACTGCTGCAACCATCATCAACAGGTTTGGCAATGAAAGGATATTTAATGCGGTTAGTTAAGATCTCAATGAATTTAGTTTTGTCTTTTGCCCAATCTTCTTTAGAAATTAAAATATGGTCGGCAATAAGAAAACCGTTAGTTTTTAAAATTTCATTTGTACGGTATTTATCTATTGTAATAGATGAACTTTCTTTATTTGAACCGTTATAGGGTAAATTTATTTTATCAAGTTGCTCTTGTATAGCGCCATCCTCACCCGGCCGCCCATGCAGTGCAATAAACACTTCATCTGCTTTTTGCTTTAAAGAGGCGTAGGTCAATCTTTCAGGCTCCGCAGTATGATTGGCGGAAGCATATTTATGTGTAATAGCTTCGCACTCCTGCATTATTTTTTTAATAACTGCATGCACCTTAAAATTCTCAACTTTTTCTTTTATATCATCTGCATTATCTTTTAATAAAAGATTAATTGGCACATGGTACATTTGGTGTTCATTTGAATTGCCTGTAAGAAAAACCGGGAAGGGCGCATATTTTTCAGAAGATGATAACTTTTCAAAAACATTTCTGCCGCTTTCTACAGAGATATGCCTTTCAGAAGAATAACCACCAAGCACAACTGCAACACGTGTTTTATTGCTTGCCGCATTTTTTTCGTTATGAATTTGTTTATCTAAAAGATCCAATAAATGTTTGTAGTTTATATTTCCTTTTGATTGGATCAATCGTTTTGAAAGCGAAGTGCGAATAATGAAAGTTAAGAATTGCGATGGATTTAAACCAATTTCTGCTGCCTGGTGAAAGAAGAATGACGATGGCATCATGCCACTGGTGGTATTTGGATCATTTAAAAATATTTTACCATCCTTACTTAAAAAACCATCAATACGCGCGTATACATCAAAATGCAATTCGTAAAATAATTTTTCGCAATCTTTTCTTATAGCTTCAATTTGCGCATCGGGCAGATCAATTGGCGTTATCTTTCGTGAAAGGCCCGGTAAATATTTACTGCGGTAATCAAATAATTCTTTTCCTTTTTTAATTTCGGTTGGTGGCAATGCAATTGCTTTTCCTTCTTCATCTTCCAGCACAATGCAACTAAATTCTTTTCCTTCAATAAACCCCTCTACTAAAACCGTGCTTTCGCCATCAATACTCTCTACAACAAAACCATCTGTTTTTAAATTGGCGTTTAAAAATTCAATTAATTTATTTAGATCGTAAATTACCGGTGCGTTTAATTCTTTTGGATGACTTATAACCACAGGCATACCCATACCTTCGCGGATATCTGCCAACACTTTTACGTAATTGAATTTTTCTTCTTCACTATAACCTTGCCATTCTTTTGCATCTATCCATCTTGTAAATAAAGCTTTTTCAACAGCACTCATAAATTCAAAGTCGTTAGCTTCATTTAAAATACTCACACCAATGCTCGAGCCTTGATTAGCGGGTTTAACTACGCAAGGAAAACCGATCAACTCCGCTACTTTTTTAAGTGATGTTTTTGATTTGCCGTCTATCCAATCCTGCCTATTGATGGTAAGATATTTAGGGCTATTAAAACCTTTGCTTACCATCATTTCTTTTTGCACCGCTTTATCAATGCCAATGGCGGAAGCTAAAATGCCTGAACCACTGTAAGGAATTTTGTAATACTCGAATAAGCCTTGTATACGACCGTCTTCACCATAAGGACCATGCAAACACAAAAAAGCAAAATCAATTTTTGTTTTTAGTTCTGATAGACTTAATTTTTTACCGATCTTTTGTATCAATGCACTTTGTTGTCCTTCGTTCAGGTCTCCTAAATTTTCGGCATATAATTGAAAGCGTGAATTGTTAGGTAAAAAATCTACGGGAGGATAAAAATCACGAATAGTGCCTTTGTAAATAAACTCCCAATTTAATTCAATAAAATTTCCGAAACTATCTACAAAAACAGGAATGGCTTCAAATAAAAATTTATTTAAATTATCGTAAACGGTTCTTCCGCCTGCAAAAGAAATTTCGCGCTCTTTACTTTGCCCGCCAAAAATGATACCAATCTTTATTTTATTTGCCATACTTAAAATTACACTACAAAGGTGAATATTATTCAAAAATAGAAGAAAGCAGCCGCGCTGAAACGCCTTAATTTGGAAATAATTAACATTCGTATGTAAATACCGTGAGGCCTGTTTATGCCGCTCATCAAGTGTTATAGAAGGTTAAAAGACCTCGAAATCGGTTTCCCGATCAAAACAGGCGGTAAAGTCCTTAAATTTATCGGTAAGTTAAGCCGTATTTTAGTGTTTGCCATTTAAATAAAATCAAAACAATTTGTGCGGCTTTATGCTTAATTTTATACTCTATGTTTGTACGTATCTTAATTTTTTCAACGCTTATAATTCTTATTGAATTATATTTTTTGCAGGCTGTAAAAACATTTACGCAGGATTTTTCGCCGGGCAAAAGAACAATTATACTTTATACTACTTATATCATTGCCTGCATTAGTATTTTAATGGCAATTGTTGCTGTTGTTTACCCTCCGCCAAACTGGACGCCTTTTTTAAGACTTTTATCTTCAATAATGGTAATAATTGTATTGTGCAAATTAATTGGCTGTACATTTTTATTGTTTGATGATATTATACGTTTATGCAAATGGTGTTTTTCTTTTTTTAAAAGTAAGCCCGCCGATGCGGTTGAAGTTGCAGAAGGTATTAGCCGTTTAAAATTTTTGAGTCAGTTGGCAATTACGTTTACAGTTGTGCCTGCAGTTGGCTTTATTTATGGTATGGTGAGCGGTGCCTATAAGTATCGTGTACATAAAGTAAAAGTGCCTTCATCAAAAATTCCAAAAGAGTTTGATGGTTTTAAAATTGTTCAGCTTTCTGATATTCATACCGGTTCTTTTTTAAATGAAGACGGATTAAAAAAAGCGTTTGAAATTGTGGCCGAACAAAATGCAGATCTTATTTTATTTACCGGCGATCTTGTAAATAATGAAGCTAAAGAAGTAGAAGGGTATGAGCATTTATTTTCGAGCCTTAAAGCACCGCATGGTGTATATTCTGTTTTAGGAAATCACGATTACGGTGATTATGTACAATGGGAAACTAAAGAAGCCAAGCGGGCAAATTTGGAAAAACTAAAAGCCAAGCAAAAAGATTTTGGTTGGAGATTACTAATGAACGAACACGTGCCAATTGAAAAGAACGGAGCAAAAATTGGTTTATTGGGTATTGAGAACTGGGGTGGTAATATGCGTTTTCCGCGCTACGGTAAAATGAAGGATGCTTATGTTGGCGCAGAAAATTATCCGTTTAAAATTTTAATGAGCCACGATCCCAGTCATTGGGATATGCAGGTTGTTTTAGAATATCCTGAAGTTGATCTTACCTTAAGTGGCCATACACATGGGATGCAATTAGGTATTGAAATTCCGGGTATTAAATGGAGTCCGGCAAAATGGATCTATAAAAACTGGGCAGGCTTATATAAAATGGATAAACAATTTTTATACGTAAACCGTGGCCTTGGCTTTTTAGGTTATCCGGGCCGTTTAGGCATTTGGCCGGAGATAACGGTTATTGAGTTGAAGAGTGTTTAAGTTAAATCCACTAATTACACGAATGTCACAAATTAAAACGTCATTAATATTTGTGAAATTTATTTATATAACTCAAGGCAAAATAATGTTGTCTTGAGTTATATATTTCACTAATCATTTACGCAAATAGGCAGTTTACACTTTGTGTTAATTTGTGAAATTAGTGGCAAAAAAATTATAGATTAATCCTCATACCAACATTTAATAAAAGACTATTTTCTTTTAACTTAAAGGCTTCTGAAGTTATTACCAATTTTGTTTCTGAAAATGGGATAAAGCAGGCGGGTTTAAAAATAAGGCTTGCTTTATTATTTAAGCGATACCCTATTAAAACACCCGGCATAACACCTGTATTTATTTGTGTTTCTTCTTTAAGGTCTTCTCCTTCTTTAAAGGTTGATGATACACGATTGGAAGCGGGATGAGGAGCAGGATCCCCTTTTATAAAAACAAGAACGTCTTTTCCAAAATCACGGGTATAGCCATAAGTGTATTTTGATGCGTTTACATTAAAGAAAGAAAAAGCACTAAGACTTAATTTATTTTTTTGAAAGAATTTATATTCTGCACCAAGCGCAAAATTACAAGAAATGGCTGAACGAATAATGTAATTTGTATTGGCGTGAACATACCTTACCGTATCACCAAAAACCATAGGTGTTGAACTTACACTAATAGGCTGATTAAGGATCTTATTTTCGGTAATGGTTTTTTTGTAATTAAAAGTATTATGGCTAAAAATAAATTGACCACATAGGCTGAATTTGTTTCGTAAGTGATAATTTATAGCTGCGCCTGCCGTATAATTTAGTGAATTATTTTTTTGATCAAGGTTATTTTGTGTTATAGAAGTAAAAACAGGTTGTACTCCCGCTAACAGATCAAAACTATATGGTGATAGAGGCTTTGGCAGATAATAATTTGGATTAATTGATATGTTGATCTCGCAATTTTTTTCAGGCATGGGGAGCAAAATTGAACGAAGAGGTAAAGGATCATAAGTGACAAGATCTTTATCGGATTCGTTTTTTGTTTCAGAGACTGCAGTTTCAATTGGTAAAAAATTACCCTCATTTTTTTTAGCAGTAGACGCAATTAAATTTTTTGTAATTTCTTTTTTATCTGTAGTCTTTTTTGTGTGAGTGCGATTATATTGTTGCGAGCTATTTTTTGTATTTATTCCCTCAGTATTTTTTTCTTCGCCTTTTTCAATAAGCGATTTTTGGTTTCTTGATTTAAAATCACTGTTATTTTCGGTATTTGTTGCTGTTTCATTTTTTTGCACAACAAATTTTTCTTTTTCATAGCCATCTAGTTTGGCTTTTGGAAAAAGAGGTGTTACGAGCATTAAAGCAGATGTTAGAAATAACAAGATAAAAGTTCCCATTAAAAAAAAGATCATACCTCTTTTTTTCTCTTCTTTTTGGGGCACAAAATATTTTATTTTTTCCCATTTCTGGTTAATAACCAGATCATCTACTTCCGGCTCAAAGTGGATGAATTTATTTTTTATGGTTTCTTTATCATTCATACAACTTGTTGTTTATGACATACCTTTAAAAGATCTTTTAAATATGCTTTTGCTTTAAAAAGCTGCGATTTTGAAGTACCTGAGCTAATATTAAGCAGTTCGGAAATTTCCTGATGTGTGTAACCATCTATATAAAATAAATTAATTACCACTCTGTATCCTTCGGGCAACTGATTTAATAAAGCAAGTATCTCTTTAGTTGAAAAAGCTTCAAAGACAGACGTAAAACTATCATCACCAACGTCTATCTCGTCTGTAATGGCAACGTGTAGATCAAATTTTAAATTACTCCGGTAACTATTAATGGCCGTATTTTGTACAATGCGTTTCATCCAGCCTTCAAATGAACCCTTGGTATTAAACGATTCAATACTGTTAAAGATCTTCATGAATGAATCCTGCAAAATATCTTCGGCTTCGGCCGTATCTCGACTGTACCTTAATGCAATGCCCAAAAGTATCCTATAATAAGTTTTATAAAGTATCTCAAAAGACTTTTCATCTTTAGCCTTACAACCTTTTATTATAGTATTAAGATCAATTTGCATTAGTGAACGCAATTCAAAAAGCGTACCGTTTTTTGTGATTTAACATATTTGTTACTCTTTTATAAATTTAATGTTGGCTCGGCTGCCATCTTCAAAATAGATAGTAGTAAAATAAGTTCCGGGCACAAAGTCTTTAAGGCCTATTTTGCTTTCTGTATTTTTAATATTTGCAAGCACAAAAATTTCTTTACCTAAAACATCATAGATCTTAACACTATTAATAGGTAATTCTGTTTTTATATTTAACACATCTTTAGCCGGATTTGGATAAAATAATGTTGCGTTCTTTTGCAGATTATCTTTAATAGCTGTAGGTCCACTACAGCTTATGTTAACCGCCGCATAGGCAAAACAAGTATCATTTGGCGTATTCATGTTCCACTGATTTACTTTAATGATATAGTTACCACAATTGGCATAAGTATGTGTGTAGCTTGTTGTTGGTTGGGTATTATCACCATAAACAAAATTGGTAAATATTTCAGGAATGGCTACGCCGGCCCAAACCGTAACAGAATTGGCTGCCAAAGTTACACTTGGTGTGTTGTTAACACAAAGCGTTGACGCCGGCGGATTTAAAGTAATTGTAAAAACCTGCACAAACGACATTGGCACGCAAACAATATTTGGATTATTATAGGTAAGCGATAAAGTATAATTTGTTGTAACATTTACAGGTGAACAGCAATGGTAAATAGTTTTACCATAACCATTTGTGCCATCCTGGAAATGCCATTGATAATAAGGGTCGGGATCGTTAGGAATGCCACTAGATGCCGTTATTGAAAAACAACCGTAGGTATTTGTAATAGGCGTAATAGTAACCTGTGGCTGGCAGGGATTTGTAAGTGTAAAACTTGATGGGCTATTTAAGGCATATGTGTTTTTAACAAAAAACAAGCCAAGCGCGCAAAAAAGTAATTTTAAAGTTCTCATAATTTAATAATTTAGGTTTCTATACATAAGACAAGAACTTTATGAAAAAGGTTGCCTGATTTTTAAATGTTGTATATATTAATGTTAAAATTTAAATTTGATTCATGCATTCCTTTAAAGCTATCATTCAAAAATTTTCGAGCAAGGGTGAAAAAACCGGCTGGACATATGTAGATGTTCCGCCGGATATTCTCATCAAATTAAAACGCCCCGATAAAAAAGAGTTTCGTGTTAAAGGTATTATTGATGATGTAAAATTTGAAAGGTTGGCTACTTACCCGATAGGTGAAGGAAATTTTATAATTGCGATAAATGCTGAGCTTCGCAAAAAATTAGGAAAAAAAGAAGGCGCTACAGTTTCTTTAAAGATAGAATTGGATAAAAGCGCAGCACTGCAATCACCGGAATTAATAGAAGCTTTAAACGAAGATAAAATAGCAAAAAAACAATTTGATTCGTTATTGCTTTCGCATCGCAATTATTTTCACCGTTATGTTTATACTGCCAAAGGTATTGATACGAAGGCGGGTCGCATCGTTAACACTATTAACGCCATGTATAAAAAACAAAATTTTGGCGAAATGATCAGGAGTCTGAAAAAAGAAAAATAAACTATTTTATAAGTTTAAACGTATTAAGTGTTTTATCTTTTGAATTTACGTTTAAAAGGTATGTCCCTTTTGATAATCCACCAACATTTACATTTATTTTTTCTGAAAGAACCGAATTGTAATTTTCACGGCTTATTATTTTGCCATCAACAGCAATTAAAGTTAATACAATGTCTTTTGCTGAAGCAAAATTACAAGCCAATACATAAGCTTCATTTGTATTATCGTACAATAAAAGCACATTATTTTCTTTAGAAAAAGACGTTATACCGTTAATATCGTTTATAACAGTTAAAAGCTTACTTGCCGTATCTGTACACATATCGGTACTTTGTGCGATCAAAACAACAGTGTAATTTCCGGTAAGCGAATAACTATAAACAGGACTTGAAAGATTAGACGTTCCAAAACCATCGCCAAAATCCCAAATACTAGTTTGTGAATTTACAGACAGATCAGAGAAATTTACCTGCGCGCCTATAGAAACAGTATTTGCGTTTACAGAAAATGCAGCCGTTGGCATTTGAATAGGTGTTAAATTGAAACTTTGATCAAAGTTATCGCATTGGCCAACCGTATTTATTTTAACGGTATAATTCCCACCATTAAATGATATTAATGAATCTGCTGTAGCTTTATTGGAAGATGTTTTTACAATTGTATTTCCTTGTTTCCACTCATAATTCCATGGGCCGGCATTATTTCCAATGGCAGTTATTAAACCCTGCGTTTGGGTGCAGGTGGCTTGTAAAACATTTGTAGTTCCGGCTAAAGGTGTAGAGAAAAAATTAAGTGTAAAACGGGCTATTGAAGTTGTATCATATAATGTACAGCTATAATCTGATGTAAGAATGTTTGTGGTTATACCTGTAAATGCATCAAACAGTGTAACACATACATTATCCGGGAAATCTGTCTTTAGCAAAGAAAATGTGTATGATGATGTTGCCGGCGTAATTGCTTTAACCGGAACAGAAATATTTGTAGTAAGCTGGGGGAGACCGTTTATACATGTAGGTATTGAATCACTCATACTGCAAACATATGGCAAAGATGAATCAAATATCATTTTATAAGCATCAAAATCTTTTTGAAAATGTGGTGTACCACCCTGTTCAAAATAAAATGTAGCAATGTCTTCTGTGGTACCGTTCATTATTAACCTTACGATTGGTTTTTGCAAAGTACTTGTAGCTTTTAAAAAAGTAGGATCGGCATTTACTTTAATATTTTCACCTGCAGTTAAAACGGTAGGCGCTGTAGCGTGAATGTAAAAACCCTGGCACATTGGAATAACATCTGTTATTCCACCTACAATGTCACTGCTTATGCCATTAACATAGGTTGTATGGGCACCAAGGCCACCGTTAAGATCTGCATTAAAAGCGTAGATCGCATTGTCTACACTGCTATTACCGTTTCTTAAAGCAGCCCAGCTAATTGGGGAAGGTAATGGATTAGCAATTAAATTCCATCCGTCATCCACCAGGCCGTTATTAACTGTTCGAGAAACAGGAATTGTAATAGCACCCGAACAGCTTAGACAGCTGCTTTTTGCAACAGAGCCCGTTACATCAATAGTAATTGGATTTGTACTGTAGGTGCTTGTTCCTAGATAGGTCCAGTAACCAACGCCATTTGTAATATTAGTCGAAATAGTAGTGATAGGAATATATTTTGCAGATGAACTGTATGTGCCTGCAATAGATTCGTTATAAGAATAAATAGAAGTAAACGGAACAGATGCAACCAGCGAACCGTTAGGACAACTGGCGCAGGTAATAAAAAAATCATCATTCCAGCTGGCCATCGTTATAGCTGGCCTGATCGGTGATCCTAAAAGCGCCCAACCTGTTGCTCCTCCAGGCGCATAACGCTGAATTGTTACCTGGTTAATAATATCTGCAGCTGAATTGATAGGGCCAATTTTTCCTGTACCTGTAGCGTTGGAAATAAGTGTTAGGTTATTATTTGTATTGAACGTTCCGGCATTTAATTGTAAGCTGCCCTGTATTTGTTGAGCCGAAGAAAGACTAGCGCCGGAAGAATTACTTAAGGTAAGATCATAAAATGTAGTGGTATTTCCGCTTAAAATTTGCGCTGTACTTCCACTCAAAACAACATTACCTTGTTGCGCATTAAATGTTCCGTTATTTATCCAGTTACCAAATACATTTAATGTTTGTGTTGTTTGAAATGAAAGATTGGCGCCACTGTTAAGGGTTATTGTATTTACATTGCCGGCAACCGATCCTGCAATAACAGGATTAAAATTTGGTCCGGCAATTGAAGGGATAGTTGCGCTTGTTACACTTCCGCAAACACAATTGCTCCAGTTGTTCGCATCAAACCAATCTGAAGAAACACTTCCATTCCAGATAGTGGCAGGCTGTGGTCCTTTAATGGTGATTGAAAATGTGGTAACGGTTCCGGTACAACCGCTTAATGTTGCCGCAACAGAAATTGTACCAACTACATTTGGCGGAGAACTAATTACAGGAGATGTATAAGCTGCAATATTCCCTGCACCGTTTCCTGCAAGGCCTATAGATGTGTTGGAATTTGTCCAGGTAAACGATGCTCCAACAGAAGGGCTGCTAAAATTTACAACTGTAGTATTTTTTCCACCACAAACCGACTGGCTACTTACCGCATTTACTATCGGGGTAGTATTAATGGTAATAACGGCATTACCACTCATGGCATTGCTACAAGATGTAGAAACATCTGTTGCTAATACCGTGTAAGTTGCAGAAGCAGTTTGCGTTCCGAAAGAGATGGCAGAGCCTGTACCGGCAACCGGAGAGCCAATATTTGTTGCGCCGTTCTTTAATTGATAATTAACCCCAACCTGCGAGCCACTTAAACCAATAGTAACACCACTGCCACCTGAACAATAACTACCACCACCTGTAACTGAAAAAACAGTAACAGGATGCGAGCTGCTTACATTTATATTGGTAAGAAAAATTTCATCGCCAATTCCTGTTCCTGCGCCCGAACGATAAAATGCCCAGCGTAAATGTACAACAGCCTGATTATTGCATGCGGCAGGTAAAACAATAGGGCCAAAATCAACAGTGCCCGAATTACTGGTGTATTCAATTTGAGTAAGGCCTGTATTTGGAAGATCGGTATAAGCACCTGTTGTGCCTACTCGGTATTGCGCCCTTAATTTATAAGTATTACCATTGTTTGTGATTGTGCCGGCACGCCACGAAACGTTAATATTGTTTCTGCAACTTGTATTTAAGGCTAAAACTGTTTCTCCTAAGTTTCCTGAACCGGTACCGGAATTACCGGGATTAGCATTTACAAAAGAAACACCGTTTGCACCCTGCCCATTAATTTTTGAATCACAAGAAAAGGCAAGATTGTAAGCGAGGGCATAATTTTGTGAAGCTGTTATTTGTGCAAGACTGGGATGAATATTATTTATAGCACCATAGTGAAAGATCATATTAGATGGGTAGGTGCCAGCTGTATTTGTTGCTGCCCAATTATTAAAAGTAAAAGCAGTTGGCCAGCCATTATAAGGAGTTGGATTGGTTGGCGCTACAATTGTTCCTGTTAATCGCACATCATCAATTCTAAAATCATTCCCTCCGGAAGCATTTGTAAAACGAATAAATAAATTAGGTGTATTAGGAATTGTACCTGTACAGGTCTCGCTTGACCAACCTGGAAAGAACCAAAAATTACCCGGCCTGGTTAAAGCAGTGTAAGTTATACCGTTAGTACTGGTTTCAACTGTTAATCCGCCACCAACTGTAAAAAACCCCGAACAATAAACACCATAAGATAAACTTAAACCTGTATAACTGATAGTATTAATTCCTGAAATGATAAACGATTTGGAGGATCCATTGTCTAGAAAAACATTATTAATACCCGAAGCGCCTGTGTAACCTGATGATGTGGTAGTGTTTCTTACATCACCCGTGCCTGTAAATGTATACGAACAATTTGAATTTTGAAAAGAAGCAAATGACGTGATTACCGGTGTAGAAGCAGCGCCAGTTGTGCCCATGTTTTCTGAAAATATGGTTACCTGTGCATTAAAGCTACTACTGATAATTAAAAAAAACACAAAAAGAAGTTTGACAGGCAAAAATCCGAAACTTTGCTTAAACGATAAGGTCATTAGTACAAAACACAAATTGGTTAAAAAACTAATGTATAAAAAAACAAGCCTGTTTTCCAACAATTTCGACAAAATACGACTTTATAAAGAGTAGTTGGCGCTCTTTATATACCCAAATCCAGCTATATATTTACTAAATTTTTAGAATTCGGTTATTTTAGAACATTAAACACTTTAATTTCTTTTTCTTCAGATATTATTTTTAGTAAATAAATTCCTTTTTTAAGAGCCTGAGTATTTAGTAATACACTTTGTGCCAAAGAGGCATCAGGCCTTTCACATAATATCTTTTTACCGCTTACATCATATAATACAATTAATAGGTTTGATTCTATCTGATAATTGAATTTGAGCGTGTAATTTTCTGAAACATTATCATATAAAAGCAGTATGCCATTATTGAGCAATTGATCTTTAACACCTGTTGTATTCAGCACTGTAAGTTGTTTTGTAATTGTATCGCTGCACATTGAATTGTTTTGTACAGTTAATTTTACCGAATAAATTCCTGTTTGTGTATAAGTATAAACAGGGTTGTTTAAAGATGAGTTTCCAAACGCGTCGCCAAAATCCCAGGAACTTATTTGTGCATTAGCAGACAGATTTGTAAAATTTACCTGGCCCGAAGCGTTAATGGTATAATTATTTATCGAAAAATTTGCAACCGGTGCACTTATAGAATTTACTGTGAATGTTTGTTGATAATTATCGCACTGGCCTACCGTATTTATTTTTACTGAGTAGTTTCCGCCAGGAAGAAATGTTAAAGAATCTGCTGTTGTTTTATTCAACGATGTTTTTATAATTAGGTTATTAGAATCCCTCCATTCATAATTCCAGGGGCCGCTATTATTTCCTTTTGAAGATATTATTCCCGTTTGATTAGTACAGCTTGGCTGCACTATATTACTTGTGGCAGATAAAGAACCTGTGAAAAAATTAACTTTAAATCTTGATGTGCTTGTTGTGTCGTATAATACGCACGAATAGTTTGTAGTAAGAATATTTGTTGTTATTCCTGTAAATGCATCATATAAAGTTACACATACGTTATTTGGAAAATCGCTTTTTAGTGATGAAAAAGTGAAACTACCTGTAGCGGCTGTAATTGCTTTAACCGGCATTACCATGTTTGAGTTTAAAGGAGGCATTCCCTTAATACTGCATAAAACGGTATTACTTACACTGGCAATAAAAGGTTGATTTGGATTAAAAATTAATTTATATGCATCAAAATTGCTTTGAAAATTTAATGAGCCGCCTTGTTGAAAATAAAAGGTGGTTAGATCATGCGAACCCGAAAAGCCATCAAGCACTATTCTTAAAATGGGTGTTGTAATTGCGCTGCTTTGCGAAATGCAGAAATTGGAGATAATTATGAATAGCGCAATGGCAATGCTTTTCATTTTTAAAATAGTGTAGTTAGTTTTCATAGGATAATGCAATTAATTTCTGTATCAAAAATATTTATCATTGTTTTGCCAATAATTGCATTTAGAACAAAAATCTTACATATGAAAAAAGACGGGCAAAAAAGTAAAATAAAAAAACCCGGTTGTTTAAACCGGGTTCATAATAGCATCATAGTTAAGATCATTTTTTTCCTGCTATCAATTCAAAATTCCATTCTTTTGCAAATTTTTCCTGAACGGCAGAAATTTTATCATATGCCTTGCCGTAATCATCATCAAATTTAGCGGCTAAAACATCTATTTTATCAAGATCTTCCTGTGTTATTTGCGTACTGTCTTTCGACATGATCTCAACCATTTGTTTACCTTCTGTATTGGCAATAGAATTTAAGGTGTTAAAATAATCAAGTGTAACATCAATAAATTCTGTTTTATCGCCAAACGGCCCAATTTTTTTACTTGCCTCTAAGCTTTCTTTTGCTTTAGCAACAAATTGTGCGTGTGTTAATTTTAATGAATCAATATTATGTCCGTCTATTTGGTCTATGAAAGATGTATGCTCAATGGTTAGCGCGTCGATCAATTTCATAATAGAGTCATTGTATTTAATAGCCTGGTTTTGAGTAGGTCCGCAAGCACTTAATAACAACATTAAAAAAGCGCAGGTTATAATTGTTGTTTTTTTCATAGGATCTGTTTTATAAAAAAATGATCCGCACTGTGGCGGATCATTTTATGAATTTATTTTTTAAATTTTAGTATCTGTAAGCGTCGCTTTTAAACGGACCTTCTACTTTTACACCAATGTAATCAGCTTGCTCTTTGTTAAGCACATCTAATTCAACCCCAATTTTAGCTAAGTGCAAGCGTGCCACTTTCTCATCTAAAAATTTCGGTAACACGTAAACTTTTTTCTCGTAAGCTGAAGTATTTGTCCATAATTCTAACTGAGCTAAAGTTTGGTTGGTAAATGAGTTACTCATTACAAAACTTGGATGCCCTGTTGCACAGCCTAAGTTAACCAAACGGCCTTCAGCTAAAACAATAATATCTTTACCGTTAATGGAGTATTTATCAACCTGTGGTTTAATAGTATCTTTTGTTTTGCCATAAGTTTTGTTTAACCAGGCCATATCGATCTCGGTATCAAAGTGACCAATGTTACAAACAATAGCGCCATGTTTCATTTTTTCGAAATGACGGCCAACTACGATGTCTTTATTACCTGTAGTAGTTACAATAATATCGGCAATACCAACAACGTTATCCATTTTTAAAACCTGGTAACCATCCATTGCAGCCTGTAAAGCGCAAATAGGATCGATCTCGGTAACAATAACACGAACACCTTGTGAAGACAAAGATTCTGCAGAACCTTTTCCAACATCACCATAACCTGCAACAACAGCAACTTTACCAGCCATCATGACGTCAGTAGCACGGCGGATAGCATCTACCAATGATTCACGGCAACCGTATTTATTATCAAATTTAGATTTTGTAACAGAGTCGTTAATATTAATGGCAGGCACCAATAAAGTTCCGTTCTTCATACGCTCATGTAAACGGTGTACACCGGTAGTTGTTTCTTCAGATAAACCTTTAATACCTGCAGCTAACTCAGGGTATTTATCAAACACCATGTTTGTTAAATCGCCGCCATCATCCAAGATCATGTTTAGCGGTTTGCGGTCTTCGCCAAACCATAAAGTTTGCTCAATACACCAGTCAAACTCTTCAGCACTCATGCCTTTCCAGGCATAAACGGAGATGCCTGCAGCGGCAATAGCAGCAGCTGCATGATCTTGTGTAGAAAAAATATTACAAGAGCTCCAGGTAACTTCAGCGCCTAAAGCAGTTAAAGTTTCAATTAATACCGCTGTTTGAATGGTCATGTGAAGGCAACCTGCAATACGTGCGCCTTTTAATGGTTGAGATTTACCATATTCTGCACGAAGTGCCATTAAACCCGGCATTTCTTCTTCTGCTAATTTAATTTCTTTACGCCCCCATTCTGCTAAGGACATGTCTGCTACTTTGCTTTTTACAAATTTTGTTGCTGTTACTGGCATGATATTTTGTTTAAATTAATTTATTTTTAAAGAATACAAAGATAAGTCATAAGTTTGTAATTCTCAACTAATTGTTTGTGATCGATACTAAAAAAATAACGCCTTTTATCACTATTGGCATACTGGATATGGCCATATTTTCGCGAAGTTTGCCCGATTTGGCTAAACGAGAGCTTGAAAAGGCCGCTACACGGGTATTATTAACACAATTATTAGGTACACCTGTGTTTACATTGGCCTATCACGCTACAAAAAAGCCTTTTTTAATGGATAGGTCAGAACATATTTCAATATCTCATTCGCACGATAAACTGGCAATAATTATTAACGAAAAAGAAAATACGGGTATTGATATTGAATTGTTAAGAGATAAAGTAATAAAGATCCGGCATAAATTTTTGTCTGGTATGGAAATGGATTTTGCAAAAGAGAACATTGAAAAATTAATAACCATTTGGGCGGCCAAAGAAGCTATGTATAAAATTTATGGCTTGAAACAACTCGATTTTAGAAAAAATTTGTTTGTAGAAGACTTTGAAGGCTCTGTTATTTTTGGTAAAATTGATAACGGAGATTTTAAAAAGCAATACCGTTTAATAAGTGAAGATATTGATAATTATAAAATGGTTTACGTTTTAAATGAGCTTTAAAAACATACTAAAAAAGCTTGAAACAAGTAATAAGCCTTTATTGGCAGTACTTATCGATCCTGATAAATTTAATACTGAATTGGTGCAACTTGCCAATGAAAATAAGGTAAGTTGTTTTTTAGTGGGTGGCAGTGAGCTTAAAAAGGGCGATGTTACAAAAACAATACGTGCCATTAAAAAGCGTTCGAACATACCTGTTATTTTATTTCCGGGCAATGAAACACAGCTCTCAAAAAAAGCCGATGGCCTGCTATTACTAAGTCTGCTATCGGGCCGTAATCCAGATTATTTGATCAGTAAACACATTGCCGCTGCGCCCATTATCCGTAAAATGCAGCTACCGCATTTACCCACTGCTTACCTTTTAATTAATGGAGGTAAGGTTTCAACAACACAACGCGTTACCGGCACTCAACCTTTAGATCCTAAAAACAAAACACTTATTGTAAACACAGCTGTTGCCGCAGAGCAATTGGGCTTTAAAGCTATTTATCTTGAGGCCGGAAGTGGCGCCAGTACAAGTGTTTCAACAAGCCTGATAAGGAAAATAAAAAAACACTGTAGCTTGCCATTAATTGTTGGCGGAGGCATTAGCTCGGCACAAAAAACCAAAGAAATAATAAAAGCAGGGGCAAATATGATAGTTATTGGCAACGCATTAGAAAAAAATGTATTTTTAATATCTGAAATAAGTAAGTGTTTTAAATTTTAAAGGCGATCGTGTTTGTATGGAGTTATTTGTAATTACATCCTCAAAAGATGTACCGGATGAGGCAAGCTTAATAACCAAGATGTTTGAGAGTGGTTTAACGCATTTACATTTGCGTAAGCCAAAGTACTCTACCAATCAAATGACCGATTTTTTAAACGAGATCCCTGCACACTTCCATAAATATATTGTAATACACTCTCATCATCAGCTGGCATTAAAATTTGATCTTAAAGGCATTCATTTAACAAGCACTCACCTTTCAAAAAAATGGAAATACTTTTTTGTAAGGCAACGTTTAAAATTAAAATTCAGTAAAATATCCAAAAGCCGTTCTTATTCAAGATTGCAACAGGTATATAAAAAAGAAGATTACACCTTTGACTACATACTTATAGGCACTATGTTCAATAGCATTACCGGTGAGTTTTACAGTGGCTTTTATGAAGCAGGTGTAAAAGCAGCACTTAAAAATGCAGGTAAGCGTTTTGTTGCCCGTGGTGGCACCTCTCCAAAAACAGTGGCAAAAGCAGCAAGCCTTGGTTTTTATGGCATTGCTTTTAATTCTTATATCTGGGAACACCCTTCGCCCTACGAAAATTTTCTAAAAATACTAGAAGCATTTAAAGAAAATAAGATCGAACTTTAACCCATGTCTCTATTGGGAATTATAGCTTTAATCAGCGGTGTACTTGGTGTCTGGCTCACAATAAAAGAAAGCATTTGGTGCTGGCCTGTTTCAATAATGTCTGTTATTGCATCTACAGTTGAATTTTATGAAGCAAGATTGTTTGGCGATATGGGCTTGCAGGTTTTTTATTTAGGGGCTGCTATTTACGGCTGGTATTTTTGGGATAAGAACAAAGACAAAGAATTTAAGGTTGTTAAAGTGCCTCAAAAATTAATTCCTGTTTTGATAATTGCAACTGCTTTATTAACCATTTTATTTTATTTTTTAATTGGCTTTTTAAAAGGCGACAAGGTGTTGTTTGATGCAACGCTTACTGCTTGCAGTTTAACAGCAACGTACATGATGACAAAAAAGTGGGTGGAGAATTGGTTTGCCTGGGTATTGATTGATGGCGCTTATGTTGCTTTGTATGGCGTAAAATTTATGTGGCTGTTTGCCATTTTATATTTATTTTTTACAATAATGGCTTTTTGCGGTTGGCTAAAATGGAGAAAAGCGGCATTATAAAAATAGCAGTTGTAGGTGCTGAAAGTACCGGCAAGTCTGAGCTTTGCGAAACACTTGCAAAACATTACAATACTATTTGGGTACCTGAATACGCGCGTGAGTATTTTAATAACTCTGATATTTACAATTACACTTTACAAGATCTTGTGATCATTGCTAAAAAACAAATTGAGCTTGAAGAGGAGTTGATCAAAAAAGCAAATAAGTTTTTATTTTGTGATACTACTTTAATTACGCTTAAAATTTGGGCCGAGCTGGAGTTTAAACAAACACCGGATTTTATAGAAGAAAATTTGAATAAGGTAAAATACGATCATTATTTTTTAATGGCCAACGAAGTGCCATGGGTGCAGGATGCGCAGCGCCAGAATAAATTTAGCCGCAACATGATCTTTGATATGAATAAAGCAGAATTGGAAAAACTAACGGTATCCTACAATGTTATTAACGGTTTAAACGAAGAGCGCCCAAACAACGCCATTAAACTAATTGACAAATTATTTTAGTGAATTAAGATCTTTTCAGTAGCGCCGGTTTCGTTGCCGGAATAATAGGTTAAAAAATAAAGTCCTCTTGCAAAGTTACTACAATCAATAAAATCTATTTCTCTTATTTTATTTTTATAGATCTCTTTACCCTGAGTATCATGAATGGTAATGATCTTAATTTCCCTATCCAACAATTCTATTTTATTTGAATTAGAATTATACAGCACAGCTTTTTGTTTTGGTGTTTTATTTTTTGGAAGATCGGTAATTAAATTGGTGCAAATACCACTTGTGCCAATGCTTACAAAATCCATGTAATAGTTTACATTACTGTAATTGCTAAAGCAAAATAATAAAGTGTCGCCCATATTTACAGGTAATGGTGGCTCGTAATTGCCTTCATAACCTCCTGTAGGCAAATTTAAGCTGTCGCAAATACCTGTTCCGCCGGTGCTCATGGCATTCCAATTACATCTAATGGGAGTTAACTGATTATTATGGATTTTTGTACAGGCGTTTGGCGAGTATTTCCAAAGCGACCAATCGTAAAAAGATTGTTGCGGAAAGGGCCCGTTGTTGCCTCCAATCACAAACTCAAGCAAGCCTGTATTACAAATTTTAAATAGATACCAGCCCGGCTCTAACTCATCTGCCAGCATACATCCCTGGTTATTACCAATTGGGTTTACCGTAGGATTACTAATGTTGCTTGGGTGTGGCAGATCATTAACGCTTCCAAAACCGGTATTGGCAAATAAAGTAACGGTATAGCCGTTTGTAATAGTTAAAGCGCTAACACAATCCAAACTTGTAACCTGAGCGTTTAATAATTGAAAAGAAATTAAGAAGACGAATAAGATCTTTTTCATGTTGCTATTTTAAATTAACCCCGCCCATATCGCAGATCTTAAAAAACTCTGTTTCGGTAACTTTTCCTGTGCTTAAACGCGAAAGTCGTATCAGATCCATATTTTTAAAGAAGGCGTCTTTTTTTAATGTTTCGAGCTTAACCGGTGTTTTAAGATCTTTATAAGGCGCAAATTCAACCGCCAGCCAGGCAGCTTCTTCGGTTGTTGGGTCCTGAAAATGTTCTTTGGTAACTTTTGCAATTCCTACAATTTCCATTCCTTCATTGCTGTGATAAAAAAAAGCAAGATCGCCTTTTTTCATATCCCTTAAATTATTGCGGGCGGCATAATTGCGCACGCCTGTCCAGTCGGTTTTTTTATCTTTTTTAAGTTGTTCCCAGCTATAGGCCGAGGGTTCTGATTTTATAAGCCAGTAGTTCATAATTTTAGGATAATGGGCTGAAATTAGTAAAATTATCAGGTTTTAAGTAATTATTTGGGCAATGCCGCCGCTATGCCAATAAAATTCAAGTGTTTGATGAGGTTTTCAAAATGCAATCAAAATTTTATAAACACTGCTTATTTGACGCTAAAATTGATGTTTTTAAAACCGAATTTAGTCTAAAAACTATATTGTTTTTGAACAAATTATGCCTACATTTGCACCCGAATTTAAAGTGTTTCTTAATAAATTTACCGTAATGACCAGTAAAATTAACACATACAAGCGATTTTTAAACATCTGCTTTGTGATATTTGCCCTGTTTTTCTCGTTTCCAACATTAGCATCTGAGCCTAACGAGCCCGAATCAGCAACCCATATTCCTGATCATAGCGAAAAAAAGCCGGTAGATATTACCAAGGTGGCTTTTGAACATATTTTAGATGCACACTCATGGCATTTGTGGGGCGAAGGTCATGATGCAGTTTCAATTCCCTTACCTGTTATTCTTAAAACCAATAATGGTCTTGTTATGTTCATGTCTTCTGAATTTCATCACGATGTACATGGCATACATATTGTTGAGAAGAATGGCGAAAAATTCGTGAACTTTGAAGAAAAGATCTATTACGCCTCTGAATTACAAAATGAAGAAGGTGCTTTCTTAAACACTACAAAAAATGACAAAGGTGAAGCTGAAGTTCATAATGCCGCACCGCTTGATTTTTCGATCACAAAAAACGTTACCCAAATGTTTATTTCAGTAATTGTACTTGTATTAATATTTACATCTATTGCCCGTGCGTATAAAAAGCAAGGGGTTACTTCCGCGCCAAAAGGCAAACAGTCTTTTTTTGAGCCATTAATTACGTTTGTACGTGATGATATTGCAAAAGTTAATATTGGCCACACATCTGATAAGTACGTACCTTACCTATTAACGGTATTTTTTATGATACTTGTAAATAACGTATTTGGCTTAATTCCAATTGGCGCTAACTTAACCGGTAATATTGCCTTTACATTGGTATTATCTGTATTTACCTTAATTATCACTAACATTAACGGCAATAAAAATTACTGGGCTCATATATTCTTACCTCATGCACCAAAAGCTATCTGGCCAATTTTAATTCCTATCGAGATAGTAGGCATTTTCACAAAACCATTCGCTTTAATGATTCGTTTGTTTGCAAATATTACTGCAGGCCACATTATCGTTATTTCTTTAATTGGTTTGATATTTGTTTTTGAAACCTATTTTATTTCGCCGGTATCGGTTGCATTTGCCTTATTTATTGATGTATTGGAGTGCCTTGTGGCATTTTTACAAGCCTATATCTTTACTATGTTAACAGCTTTATTTATTGGTTCGGCAGTGGCCGATCATAACGAAGATGGTGCACACAACGAAGACGATGAAAAAATGGCAAAAGCCCATCACTAAAAATTTAAAGAATAAACAATAACAAATAAAAACAAAAACAAAATGACAGGAAGTATCGCAGCAATCGGAGCAGGTTTAGCCGTAATTGGCGCCGGCATCGGTATCGGACAAATTGGTGGACACGCAATGGATGCTATTGCACGTCAGCC
>JAVTWD010000122.1:0-3831 GCA_032229505.1 Bacteroidota bacterium | reverse complement strand
TCATATTTTAAACAAACATAAATTACTTTTCAGTTCAATTAAAATTCATTAATGTTCATTAATTCTCAATTTAATTAAGATTGTATCTTTGAATCACGAATGGCAAGAACCTCAAATAAAGTTTCAGAAAAACAAGTTTTGCTTTTAAAACAAGAACTTGTTTTAAAAGCTGGCTTCGCCATCCTTAACCCTATTGATTGTGAAAAGTTGTCTGATGCTATTTATAGAAAAACAAAGTTTTATATTAGTTCATCATCATTAAAGCGTTTCATGGGATTTCATAAAAGTGATTTTAACCCTTCATATCAAACGCTTGACATAATTTCAATATTCTGTGAATATGATGGCTGGAATGATTTTATCAATCCAAATAAGCATATTGAACCAGTAAGTAATGAAGAGTTACTTTTTTTCAAAACAATATTCAATTTAAAAGATTATAATACAATATCTGACCATGATGAAACTATGCAAATGGTTTCAAGAAAAATAGCAGAAAGATTAAGACAAGACCCAAAAGCATTTAAAACAATTATCCCTGACTTAGCAAAAAATAAATTGGCGCAAATTTTTTATTTTGAGCATTTTCCTGATTATGACAATTTAGTTTCATATCAATATAAAGGTTACATTGAATATTTAAAGTATAAAAAGACAACCGAAGCTCAAATATTCGGAAATTGTTTACTTTTCTTTAGTGCTTTTCTTATGATGGATAAATCATTGATGAAAAAATATCATTCCAATTTAATGGGAATAAATATTACAAATGAAATACATCCAATGCCATTAGGCCGTTATTATCAATGTTTGATTCTCTTTCAACATTTTGTCGAAGAAAAATCAATTGACAAAACACTAAAACATATTTATTCAATTGAAAGGCGTTTACCAAGAATCGGTCTACATTTCAAAAATTTTCCTGGTTTTCATTATTTCGTTGCAGACGCATTAGTTTTATCGGGACATTATAAAGACGCATTAAAAATAATTGAACTGGCAACAAAAAACTATATCATATATAGAGAGTTTGTATGGAAAGGTTATTATAGACAATTTCAATTAATGATGGCAGAAGCACATTTCCATTTAAAAAACACAAAGAAAGCTACATTGTTACTAAACAAAATAAATTCCGAAAAATTCTATTTTATATCAAGACAGTATTTCACAGTAAGACTAAATATTTTACGTATTCAATTACATAAAGAAAACACAAATCTAAAAAAGGAAACAGAAGAACTTATAAATAAACATGGGTTTTATGTATTAAATCATCTGTATCAACAATAATTTAATTAAACATTTAAGAGTTTTCCTGCACACATTTTGCAAGCACATTTGGTCGCTTCTTTTTAAAGGTAATTTTTTTGGCGCCAAATAAGCTTTCAAAATTTCCTCCCCACCTGTGTATGCAGACACGTAAACAGAAACTAACTGTGTGGCGGCAACTTGATACTAACAGCAAGCAAGCACAATTTGCGCAGACGAGGTAATAGCTTTTGCAAAATTTTCGGCAGACAAGTTTTTCCATTTTTGCAAAAGCAACAAACATTTGTATCTTTAAACAAACATTTCGGTAGACACTGTTTCAAAATGCAAACTGTGCCTGCTTGCAATCCGTTACCTGCTATGTTAGGACGACCGCACAGAACGACACGTTTTGACCGACTGACAACCGACATTTGCAGAACTAACGGGGAAAGCTGAAAACCGAATAGAGTAAGCACAAATGAAAAACCAAAAATATTATGGCAAACTTTTATTGCAAATGGTGCGGAAGCAAACATTCAAGTGTTTCTAATTTAACTATTAACTCTTGCTCAAAAAATCCTGAAGGGAAAAAACACGCTTTGTATGAAGGAAGTGAAAAATCTCAATACACTTGTAAATTTTGCGGAAGTAAACATTCAAGTCTTTCAAATCTGTGCATAAATTCTTGTTCAAAAAGTCCGACAAAAAAGCATCAACCAGCACTTTAAGAAATCTTTTATCAAAGGTGGCTTCGCCACCTTTGATATTTTTAATTCGAAAATTAATTAATGGAAGCATCGACAACTATAAAGCAAATGTTGGCAGGCAACAAAATTTTTGTGCCGACATATCAAAGAGCATATTCTTGGGACACAGAACTTGAAAAAGCAAATTCGCCAAAACAGACAAACGTATTTTTATCTGACTTGGAAGACTACAATAAAAGTTCAACCAAATCAAAATACTATTTCGGACACTTTCTATTTGAAGAAAAAGACGAGAAAAAGTTTGGAATAATTGACGGACAACAGCGAATGACAACAATCGTCATTTTCTTATCCGCATTATTCAGCAGACTAAAACAAATTAGACCTTTAACCGAAACCGAACAGGAAACATTTGAAGACATCATTAAACGTAATTCAACTTATCGTTTTGAAACAGTTGATTATGACGACAGGTTTTTCAAAGATTGCGTAATTGACCAAACTAAAAAAGACAGAAACGGAATAAAAACAGTTTCTGCAAAACGTATTGCAATTGCTTTTGATTTTTTTACTTCGCAACTTGCCGACAAAGACGAAACGTATTTATTGAAAATGTTAGATACGGTTCAAAACGCATCTTGCACAACGCATCCAGTAAAAGATGCTTCGGAAGCAATTCAAATGTTTATTTTCCAAAATAATAGAGGAAAAAAACCATCAAATTTGGAAATTATCAAAGCTCAATTTATGTTTAACGTTCATCTTTATGGTGGCGAAGAAAAAGAGAGTTTGATAAAAGAAATTAAAGACCGATTTGAAGAAATTTACAAATCAATTTCTTCAATTGAATACAGAATTAACGAAGATGATGTTTTGGTTTACACACTTCGTGTTCATTTCAATTCGCTTTGGGAAACTAATGCCATTGACAAAATAAATAAGTTGTTATCGGAAACAAACCCAATTCCATTTATCAAATCGTTTACTCAATCACTTGCTATAAGTTTTGAGCATTTAACAACGTTTTTCAGTAAAGACGAAAGAGAAAATTTAGAAATTCATTCGCTTGTAACACTTGGAGGAATTGGTATTGCAATGCCATTTATCATTAAAGCATATAAATTTGGTTTACCAATAAATCAAATCAATCTTCTTTGTAGCAAGTTGGAAACAATGGTTTTGCGACATAGACTAATCGGAACAAGAGCCGAAATTACATCACGATTAAATGACGTTTACCAAAAATTCACTTCCGAAAATCCTGACATCACACCAATAAATGTTAGAATTGATTGGATGAAAACTACACAAGATTGGTGGTGGTCATATTGGGGAAACAAAGAATTGGAACGCTCAATTCAAGGCGGAATAAATCATTCGACAGCAAAATACTTGCTTTGGAAATACGAAAATTATTTGGAAGGACAAGGCAAAAGCGGTTACTCGCCTACTCGTTTTGACAAAATAGAAAAACCAGAATTGGAACACATTGCACCGCAAACAGAAAATCCTGAAACAGGCTACGACAGTTATGACGAGGAATTTGTAAATCAATACATCAACTGTTTAGGAAATTATTTGTTGCTTTCTAAATCACATAATTGTTCAGTTGGTAACAAACCATTTGCTGACAAACGAAGTAGTTACAACCATTTGGAACAACAAAGAGAAATCCAAAAAATGACAGCAGATAATCCGACTTGGACGAAAGAACTTATACAACAACGTAAAGACAAAATCGTTAAATTCGTAATAGAAAATGTGTAACCGAAAACAACACAGCAGGTAACAGCAGTTTGGCAAAATGGCGGGTTCAGTGCTAAATTCAACGGCAGTTCTTCGATTGAACTTTTGTGCAAAACTGAACATT
>JAVTWD010000121.1:0-3882 GCA_032229505.1 Bacteroidota bacterium | reverse complement strand
AGAGGAAACCATTACCCTCAATTATTTACTCGACAAATTAAGGGGTTAAACCATTGCCCTGAAAATTCAGGTATGAAAATCTGAATTAGTTTCCGACATTTGCAGTCAAATTACAGGATATGCTTGGTTTAAAAATGGAAACGGACCCTCGCTGGGTTAACATCGTAGAAAAAAACATCGAAGAAATTTTAACGGATCACGCCTATTGCGAGCAGAAAGCTGCTACCAATGCCTTATCCATTATGATCAGTTATCCCTATCACCCCGATCTGGTGGATGAAATGCTGAAACTTGCCAAGGAGGAACTCACGCATTTTGAAATGGTGCATCAAAAAATAAAGGACCGCGGCCTTAAACTTGGTTTTGAGCGTAAAGACGAGTACGTAGGCGAACTCTATAAATTCATGAGAAAGGGCGATCATCGGAAAGGAATTGTATTGATTGACCGCCTGTTGTTTGCAGCCATGATTGAGGCGCGCAGCTGCGAACGTTTTAAATTGCTTTCAGAACAGATCAATGACGAGGATTTGAAGGCTTTTTACAGAGAATTGATGATCAGCGAAGCGGGTCATTATACCTTATTTATAGGTTTTGCCCGTAAATATGGCGCCGAAGCTGAAGACATTGACGTCAGGTGGCAGCAATGGCTCGATTATGAAGCCGGTGTTTTGAAGAAATACAGTAAAAAAGAAACCATTCATGGTTAAAAAATAATTAAATTTAGGTACTAAAATCCTTTACCGGTACTCATTTATAGTGATTTTTGGTTATTAAAAATCTCTTGTTGAAAAATATTGAAGTGCCAGAAAGCCTTGTAGTGTAAGGAAGCTGTGCGATCAGGTTCTGTTTTTCCTTGCTGCATATAGAAAAAAGCAAAATTTTATATTTGCAGATTAAAAAAAATGCTTTAGTTTTGCACAAACTTTTAAAAAACTAAATAAAATGAAAAAAATTACCTTATTAGCAGCAGTAGTTGTTTTAGCAGCTTCTTTCGCTTCTTGCAAAAAAGATTACACTTGCGAATGTACTTACAATGGTGTAGTAATTGGATCAATTAAATACAAAGACACTAAGAAAAAAGCTAAAGATGCTTGCGAAGCAAGCAACAGTACTTATAACTCTTATGGTTCTGGTGTTTCTTGCGCTATTAAATAATTAATGTAATTTTAATTATTTGAAAAAGCTACCTCAATGAGGTAGCTTTTTTTATTTGAAAAAGTCCGTATATCTTTATTGTCAAAATGTTAAAAATCGACGGATTAAGGTAATGAACATACCAATGTTTGTTTTTTGATGCTGTTAAAGTGAAAATACCAACCATTGGGTATTCCCAATTTAAAATATATCTATATATTTGCAGAAACTTTTAAAAACCTAAAAATGAAAAAAATTACTTTATTTGCTTTTGCAATTGTAGCATTAGGCCTTGCTTCTTGCAAAAAAGACAGAACTTGTGCTTGTACTAATACTACTGTATCAAGAACATCTACACAGCCAAACTATACAACAACATTGCCTCAGCCAACAACATCAAGTACAACTTACACAAAAATCAAAAAGAAAAATGTGTTAGCAACAACTTGTGTTTCTTCTGAAACAACAGATACATATAATTCATCTTACCAATCTGGTACTACTACTTTACCTTCTGTAGTAACTACAGTTACTAAACACGATTGCGAATTGAAATAATAGTATATTTTCTAAATACATATTTAATTTAAATACCTATTAATAAAATTTTAAAATGAAAAAAATCACTTTATTTGCCGTTGCAGTTGTTGCTTTAAGCTTTGCTTCTTGTAAAAAAGACAGAACTTGTGCTTGTACCGAAACACAGATTTCCGAAACTTCTACAGAGCCAGGATACACTGTAATTCTTGATAAACCTACAACATCAAACACTACTTACACAAAAATCAAAAAAAATAACGTATTAGCTACAACTTGTGTGTCTTCAGAAACTACACAAACAAGAAATGATACTTATCAGTCTGGAACAACAACATTACCATCAGTTGTAACTACTGTTACTAAAAATGATTGCGAATTGAAATAATTTTTCAATTTCTGATTTTAAAAGCTACCTGCAAAACAGGTAGCTTTTTTGTTTAACAAAAAATGTATCTATTCTATGCTGTTTTTTGGTTCTGGTAAATCGCAAACGCCAATAAAAATTTTAAATTTGACCGATTTTAATTTTAAACTTCACCAATGTCAATTTCCCCTAAAACCATCCTACTGAAATTTTTTTTCTTTTTATTATGCTCCTTTATGGGCTTGGTTTTTTTGTACAGTGGTTATACCAAATTACATCCCATTGAGCCTTTTGAATATACCTTCGTTGATCTTGGAATCGGCGGCTGGCGTTTAGCACCTTTCATTGCCAGGTTTATGATTGGCCTTGAGTTTTTTATTGGTTTCCTGCTCATTATGGGGCTTTACATCAGGCGTTTTACCATTAAACTAACAGTTATTTCCCTGATTGTTTTTTGTATTTACCTCATGTTTGTTATGATTACGGCTGGTAATAATGGAAACTGTGGCTGTTTTGGTACAGCTATTTCTATGACTCCGCTACAGGCACTGATCAAAAATATTATTATGATTGCTGTATGCCTTGTGATTTATAAATTTGATGATGGCTTCAGCTTTTTATACGAAAAACCGGCTTTTAAAAAATTAAGTAAAGTACTTGTTGTTCTTACTGGCATTACAGCTTTTGCGCTCCCTCATATTTTAAATTATGTAGATCTGAATTTTTCGGAAGCATATCTTGTGAAAAAAGAAGATACTTTTAAACTGGAGCTCGACAGCCTTTATAAATACAATAAAATTCATCAGGCACCTCATTCCTTAAGCAACGGCAAGCATATTATTGCCTTTATGAGTTTAACCTGCCCACATTGCCGCATAGCTGCCAAAAAGTTAAAGCTGATCAAAGAAAAGAATCCGGATATCTCTTTATACCTGGTGTTAAATGGAGATTATAAAAATATCCAGCCTTTTTTTGACGATACCAAAGCAAGAAATATTGATTACTGTATTTTAAACGGCCCAAGCTTTATATATCTTGGAGGAGTCAATATGCCTTCCATTTACCTGGTGAACAATTCGGTGGTAGAATCTAATGTCGATTATATGCACCTCGACCAGTCAGAGATCGAGAAATGGATGGCAAAGCCTTAGTAGCATTGTAACAACAACAGTTGGTTTGCACCGGAGACTGAGGCGTCCGAAGTCCCGGTAAATCTATTTTTTATCTTCCGTCAGGTTATCTATTTAGATACTTTATCCCAGCTACTTTTACTATAAGTCAGGGCTACAGCGGTTAAGGAAATGATGTCCCTTACAATCCCTTAGGATAACACATAAAATACTTGGTTACTTTTTTACTGAGCATTTTAATATTCAGCTGGTCTGAAGCTTTCGCTACATCCATTAATACATTATTGTTATATAAAATATTGATCTTGATTTCGGAAGCATTGTAAGCACTGTTATTTACACTTTCCGTAAACACAAAATACTCTGCCTCTTTTTTTGTAAGATTGTATCGCTTCATCACCTTTTTGAACCACTCGTCTTTTTCTGCTGTTGTAAATTTTTTATTCTGAAGCTGAATTTTATATAAATGCCGGTCAATCATATTACGGCAAAGCAGCGATAGTACTTTGTCTTCATGGTTCATCCAGGCTTTTATAGAAGCCATAATATCGTAATCATCCAGCAATACAAATTGCCTGAGAAGTTCGGGTTTGCTGATAAAATCTTTTTTGCTGTAGTTATGCTTTAAGAATAGGGAAAGGGCAGGAGTGGCAAATAAATTGCTGCCATTAAGTGATAGCTCCTTGGCGCGTTTCAGAATATTTACTAACAGTT
>JAVTWD010000120.1:0-23930 GCA_032229505.1 Bacteroidota bacterium | reverse complement strand
TCAGGCTGTTTAAGATGGAATCATATTTTTAATTCCAAAGTATTTTCAAACATGTCGGCTGTATTTACAAATTACGATTTTAGTTTTGGTGCAGTGCAGGATGATTTTGAGGTGATCATAAAATCAGGCATTACCGATTACAATTTAAAATACGATCTTAATTTTTTTCCTAATTCGCGCCATAATATAAAAGTAGGTGCTAATTATATTTTCCATATTTTTGTACCAACAAGTGTAAGTGCCAAGCAAGGCGAAACTACTTTTGATCTTGGTAAAACAATTAAATTGTATGCTCATGATGCCGCCGTTTATGTAAGCGATGATTGGGATATTTCGCAGAATTTTAAGATAAATGCAGGTTTACGATTTGGAAATTTCACACAGGTTGGTCCGTTTACACGTTATAAAAAAGATGCTTTTGGAAAGATAAACGATACCGTTACTTATAAAACAAATGAAATAGTTGCTAATTATAATGGTCTGGAGCCAAGATTTTCTGCACGTTATTCTTTAACACCGAGTGCTTCTTTAAAGGCTTCATATACACGTAATTTTCAATACATCCATTTGGCATCTATATCTTCTGTTAGTTTACCAACTGATGTGTGGATGCCTTGCACAGAAGTTATTAAACCACAAGAATCGAATCAATATGCTTTTGGTTTCTTTAAAAATTTTAAAGATAATATGTTCGAAACAAGTATAGAAGTTTATTATAAAACAATGAGCAATCAAATTGAATACAAAGAAGGCGCACAACCCGCAGATAATGTTTTTGATAATCCCGATAATGCATTTACGTTTGGAAAAGGCTGGGCCTATGGCGCCGAATTTTTTGTAAAGAAAAGTATTGGGAAATTTACAGGTTGGATCGGATATACACTTTCGTGGACGTGGAGACAATTTAAAGAAATAAATTACGGAGAGAAATTTTTAGCAAAGTATGATAGAAGACATGACGCCTCGGTAGTATTAACCTACGATGCAAATAAAAGATGGAACTTTGGCATGGTTTGGGTTTATGGTTCAGGTAACCGCGGTACTTTACCCAATGGTTTCTTTTTGTATGAGGGCAGTCTAAGTAACGATTACGGTTTAAGAAATTCATATCAATTCATTCCCTATCATCGTATGGATCTTAACGTAACTTTTTCTCCTGACAGGCAAAAAAAATTAGAAAAAAGAAAACAGGTATTGATTGAACAGTATAAAGCAGAAGGAAAAGACACCACCAATATTGTAGTTACAAAAAAATGGGCCAAAAATTTTAGCAACAGTTTTACCTTAAGTTTGTTTAATGTATATAACCGTTACAACCCGTACTTTATTTATTTAACACGCGAAGGTGATTTTACAAAAGGAACACTAAAAGTAGGTGCTAAACAGGTATCGTTGTTTCCAATATTACCAAGCTTAACCTGGAACTTTAAATTTTAATGAAACAGTTTATTTACATATTTATTTTATTGATGCTTTTTTCCTGTAGAAAAGAAGTAAAATTAAAATTGCCTGAATACAAGCAAAAAGTAGTGGTTGAGGCTGCAATAGAAACCGGTAGTCCCGCTGTTGTTTTTCTCTCCTACTCTGTTCCTTACTTTGGAGATTTTGATTATACAGCGCCTGAAAAAAGTTTTATTAAAGGCGCGTTTGTAACCGTTACTGATGGTATAACTATTGATACTTTAAAGGAAGTAGATCCAAACACGGGTTATTTATATCTGGGCTTTAAATTAATTGGCCAGCAAGGTAAAACCTATACTATAAAAGTAACAGTTGCAGGCAAAACGTACGAAACAAGTACTGCTATTTTAAATCCTGCAAAATTAGATAGCTTGTACTTTAAAGGAGAACAAGATACTTTGGGATTAATGTGGCAAACTTTCTCTGAACCATTAGGCTCAGGAGACTGTTACCGCTGGTACGCCAAACGTTTGGGAAGAGATGTTTATTATGCAGCACCTTTCTTTTCGGTATTTGAAGATAAATTTATTGATGGAAAAACATTTGACTTTTCATACGACAGAGGCCCACAACCTAATGCAATTCAAGAATACAGGGATGATCCTGAAAGAGGCTACTTTAAACGAGGTGATACGGTTGTTGTAAAATTATGTAAGATCGGAAGAAAAGAATATGATTTTTGGAACACTTATTATCAAAATAAAACCAGTAACAGCAATCCATTCAGCGCACCATCAAATATTAAAAGCATGTTTGAAGGCAATCAGGAGGTGTTTGGCGCTTTTGTTGGTTATGCACCCGCTTACGATACAATTATTATTCCCAAAACACCCTGATCGAATATGAAAACCGAAGAAAGAACTTTAATTGAACGTTATATTGAAAATAATTTTTTTGGAAAATTAGTTGGAATGGAATTTAAGATCCTTGAAGATGGTGTAGTTGATTATTTTATTACCATTAAAAAAGAACATTTAGCCACACCGCATGCAGCTCATGGCGGGGTAGTTGCCGCTTTAATTGATGGGGCTTTGGGAGTTGCCGGCTTATCGGCAGTATATAAAGAAAACAAAGTAGTAAGCACTGTTGAATACAAAACAAATTTTTTAGCGCCTGCATTTTTAAATGATCGCTTAATCGCTAAAGCAAAAGTTGAACAAAAAGGCAATCGCATCTTAATTATTAGCTGCGATGTATTTTGTGCAAACAGAGAAAACAAATTAATTGCAAAAGCATTAGGCACATTTAATGCTTATGATGCGCTAAAGGCAGGTTATTAAAAACAAAAACCACTCTGTTAAGAGTGGTTCTTGCTTGTTGTGACCATTAATAACTACTTTTGAATGATCAGTCGCGAGGTATTACTATGTGAGCCATTATTAAGCCTCAATATGTATGCGCCATCCGGCAGATCTTCTATTCTGATCTTTTTATTGATCTCACCGTTTGTATTCTCATAATTGTTTTTGAAAATAATTTGTCCTAAAGTATTGTAAATTAAAACTTCAATTTCTCTTGATCCCGGTTCAATTCTGTTTAAAGTAACATTAAACTCTCCATTGTTTGGATTTGGATAAACTTTAATAGAAGAATTTATAGTGCTGTTATTTTTTATGCCGGATATTGCTCCTGTATTAATGATTATAAAAGTAGAATCATTACAAAGAGAATCGAATACATGCAAAGTAACAACGTATTGACCAGGTGTAGTGTAAGTATGCGATACTGATGAGCCTGTCGCCGAGAACAGATCTCCAAACCACCAATAATAAGTTGCAAAAGGGCTGGCACCTGTTGTTGTGCTTGCAAAGTGAACTACACCATTAGGCGCAACTGTATAAGTAAAACCTGCATTAATATTACAGCCCTGGTTACTGATTGTAATATATTTTGTGATAGAATCTGTACATAATGTATCACTTAAATATAATTTTACAGGATAAGTGCCATTGCTGGTATAATTATGTGTTGTTGTTTGTCCGCTAGCTGTACCGGGATAAAAATACCATTGGTAAAAAGTAGCAATTGTCGTACCGGTTGATGTGTTGGCAAAATTCACCGAACCATTTGCATTAACAGTATAATTAAAATTTGCATTTAAATTACAGGCTGTTGTATTGATAGAAATATAGCCGGTAATTGAATCACTACAGTTACCATTATTTACCCATAACGTTACCGGGTAAGTACCATTATTTGGAAAAGTATGCGTTGATGTTGGGCCGGATGCCGTTCCCGGAAAGAAATACCATTGATAAGTGGTGCCCGAGTTTGTTCCAGTAGAAGTGCTTGCAAAATTCACAACACCATTTGCTCCTAAAGTATACGTAAATCCTGCATTTAAATTACAGGTTGCCGTATTTACGGTAATGTATACAGTAAGTGAATCGTAACAACTACTATCGCTTGCAAATAAAGAAACACCATACACACCATTATTATTATAAGTATGTGTTACATTAGCACCTGTAGCACTACCCGGTGAAAAATACCATTGGTAAGTGGTTGAAACATTTGTGCCTGTAGATGTGCTTGCAAAATTTACAACACCATTTGCGCCTACTGTATAACTAAAGTTGGCATTTAAATTGCAACTTGCAGTATTTACGGTTATATAAATAAGTGTTGAATCGTAACAATTGCCATTGGATGTAACAAGTGTAACCGGATATGTTCCTGCATTTGGGTAAATATGTGAGGCTGTAACACCTGTAGAACTTCCGGGATAAAAATACCATTGATAAGAAGTAGTTGCAGTTGTACCTGTTGAAGTACTTGCAAAATTCACCACACCATTTGGATTAACTGTGTAATTAAAATTGCCATTTAAACTACAGGTACTTGTGTTTACGGTTACATAAACTGTTACCGAATCAAAACATAATGTATCATTTAAATATAAAGTAACAGGGTAAGTTCCATTATTTTGAAACGTGTGTGTAACAGAATTTCCTGTAGCGCTACCCGGATAAAAATACCACTGATAACTTGTTGCAATAGTTGTACCGGTAGATGCACTTGCAAAATTAACTACACCATTTGCATTTACAGTATAATTAAAATTTGCATTTAAATTACATATAGCTTTTGCATGGCTGCTGCTGATAATAAATAAAGAAGCAAGTAATAAAAAAGCTTTAAGGCTTATTTTTTTTGTTTGCTGAAATAGACTTATACTTTTTTTCATTTTAAATTATTTAAGGATGGTTATTAAAGTGTGACCTCTGAATAACCAATACACAAATAATCTAAAAAGGGTTGGGTAACTTTCAAGCAATAAACAAAACACATTTCAATCAACTGAAGGTGAGTTGTTTATAAACGCAATAAATTAAACTTAAAAAAAATTGAAATTAGTATTTTGCTAATTTTTCCTGAAAAGTAAGATCGCGATTAGCTGCATGAATTTTAATATTCAAAATAAGTTCATCGCAACCATTCTTTAAAATTCCGGATTGTATTTCGTGAATTAATTTATATACATCTTCAGGCTTGCCTTCTACAACAGTTTCAAAAGGACAAACTTTATAATTTAATCCGCTTTTATTTATTAGTTCAATTGCTTTATCAACAACCGAATACCTGTCTTCATTTGTTTTTAAGGGCAATAACTGTAGTGCTGCGTTTATTTGCATATTAATCAAGTTTTAATTGTGATAATTTTAATGACATGCTATTGGTTAAAGCCGTTAACGGTTTTTCGGCCATAGCTTTAATAAAAGGATTAAGATCACCCATTAATTCAATTTTACATTCACCTTTTTGCGAAGCTTCCCCAATAAAAAAAGCTTTTAAGCTAAAATTAAATTTCGCCAAACCTTCGCTCGAGAATAAAATAAACTCAAAGGGTTTTGCTTCTACCTTTTTAATTTTCATTGGCGTGATGCCTTTTATAGTAAAAGAGCATTCCGTCTCGGTATATTGAAAATTCTCAACTTTATCATCCGGTAATATATGACCGAAATTTTCGAAATTGCTTAAATACTCATATAAACTCTTTAAAGAAGATTGAGTGGAGTTGGTATCACTTATAATTGTAAATGCAGACACAGATTATTTATTTAAAATTTCGTACTTAACTAAAAAACTTGCTTTGATCTTTATTTTTTTAAAAGATATTTCGTCGCCAACAGATTCAGAACTATCCATCAGGTTACCGCCATAACTTTGAACCGCGTTTGACATCCTGTAATTATAAGGATTTCCATAAGGATTATTTTCAACCGAATTTATTGTTTCGGTAATTTGAATTGGTGCACCTAACTGGTTACCAACGGCTGCTGCAAGATATTCTACTTTATCTTTTGCCGCTTTAATAGCTTTTATCCTGTTCTCTTTTGTAAATTCTAATATTTTTGAATGATTTAATTTAGAGATATAAGCATCGTAAGCATTGATCTTATCCAGGCGCTCATAAACTTTTGTTACCATATCGGCATTGCCAACTTTTAAGCTATAAGATTTAGAAGTAACCACATCTTTTTTAAATGATTTTATTTTTCTGAAATCCGCGTTGGCAGCATTTAAAGACAGATTAGCAATATCAATACCAATTTCTTTTAAATTTTGTTTCAGATCAGTTTCCTGTTTATCAATCGTAAGCTTATCCTTTCCGTCCTGCCTTTCCTGCAAAGTAATGGTTATATAAATTTCGTCAGGCACGATCTCCGTTTCGCTTGAACCCGTGGCTTCGATATAAGGTTTTTTAATTTCCTGTGCGTTTACACAAAAAGGTATTAACGAAGAAATAAAAAGTGCAAAAAATAAAACTATCTTTTTCATATGATATATTTTTAAATTAAAAATGCATACTAAAAGTATGCATTAAAAACTATTTTATTACAATTTTATTTAACCAATGTTTGCGCCCACTCTTTTGGATTTGCTCTCCATTTTTTAAGACTTTCAACATCTTTCTCAGTTATATATTCTTTAGTTAATGCTGTATCAATTAAAGTATTGTAATCTGTTAATGTTTTTAAATTACATTTTGCTTTTTTAAAACTTACTTCAGCCTCTTCAAAACCATATGTAAAAATTGCAGCCATACCTTTTACAGTACAACCTCTTTCGCGTAAAGCTTCAACAGCTTTTAAACTGCTTCCACCGGTGCTAATAAGATCTTCAATAACCACAACATTTTGCCCACTCTCAACATCACCTTCAATAAGATTGGTTAAGCCATGTTTTTTTGCTTCGCTTCTTACATAAACAAAAGGCAAGCCCATTTCTTGTGCAATTAAAGCACCAACAGCAATGCCACCGGTTGCAACGCCGGCTATTACATCCGGTTTTGCAAAATGCCTGTTAATGGTATCAACAAATGTTTGACGAATAAAAGTACGTATCTGTGGATAGGATAATGTTTTACGATTATCGCAATAAATAGGAGATTTAATACCGCTTGCCCATGTAAAAGGGTTTTCGGGTTGAAGCTTTACAGCTTTTATTTGTAATAAAAATTCAGCAACTTTATACGCTGGGTTATCAAACGACGTCATGCAGCAAAGTTAGATTTAGTTTTAATGTTTAAGACACTTTTTTATGAACAAAAAAATATATTATAACAATAAATTTATTGGATTTGATGAAAGCATAATCCAATCTTCGCAAAATCAAACATTTAAGATCTACAAAAAAGAAGACAAGCAATCGTTAAAAATAATTATTGATGATTTTTTAAATGAAAATAATTTAAACTCAATAATTATTTTAAATTATGATTTTGAAAACGTGTTCGATCATTTTAAAAAAGAGTTTTCATATATTGAAGCAGCCGGTGGTTTTATAGAAAAAAATACACAGTTTTTATTTATCCACAGATTGGGGAAATGGGACCTCCCAAAAGGAAAGTTAGATAAAGGTGAAACAATTGAAAAAGCTGCAATACGAGAATGTGAAGAAGAGTGTGCTGTAACTAATCTAAAGATCATCAAACAATTAGCTTCAACTTTTCATATTTACCCATATAAAAAGTCTTTTGCTTTTAAACAAACATTTTGGTTTTACATGAAAACCGATTACTCGGAAAAATTAGTCCCTCAAACCGAAGAAAATATCGATGAAGTTTCGTGGTTTTCTGAAAAAGATGCACGAAATAAGGCCTATAACGACACATATTTGACCATAAAAGATGTGATCAATGAGGCTCTAAGCCCCGTAAACACTGGAAAGTGAAAAAATTAACAAAAATTTGGAGATATTGTTTTTTTAATTACCTTTATAATATAAAATCAACTTATTTATTATTATGAACATTTTTGTTAGTAACATCAGTTTTAAAGTTAGAGAACAGGCGCTGAGCGAATTATTTTCGCAATATGGTGAAGTTACGAGTGTGAGGATCATCAAAGACAAAGAAACACGCCGCAGCAAAGGCTATGGTTTTGTTGAAATGCCAAACGATGCAGAAGCTAATGCTGCTATTGCAGCTTTGAATGGTACCAATCATCACGAGCGTGATATTGTTGTTGCCGAAGCTAAAGGTAAAAGAGAGACTGATTCTCAGCCTACTAATACGGCTGAATAAAATTATAGTATTGAGGAAATACCCATTTTCCATTATACCTAACCCGAAATCAAAAGTTTCGGGTTTTTTATTTCCAATAAATAATCTCTTAATATCTAGTCAATATCTTTCTTTTAACAATCCCATTGCTGTATTATCTTTGCAGGAATTTGAATTTTTAAGTTTTTTCCCCTTATATGCCAAAAGACACATCCATAAAATCCGTACTTATCATAGGTTCAGGCCCCATTATTATTGGCCAGGCCTGCGAGTTTGATTATTCAGGCTCTCAATCTGCCAAAAGCTTACGTGAAGAAGGAATTGAAGTAACTCTTATTAACTCTAATCCGGCAACTATTATGACGGATAAGGTAACTGCAGACAACATTTACCTTTTACCCCTGGAGGTAAAATCCATCATAAAGATCCTTGAAGCACACAAAATTGATGCTGTATTACCAACCATGGGCGGGCAAACCGCTTTAAATCTTGCTTTAAAATGCGAAGATCTTGGTATCTGGAAAAAATACGGTGTGCGAATGATAGGTGTTGATATTGATGCCATTAAAGTTACTGAAGATCGCGACCTGTTTCGTATACGCATGAACGAAATTGGTGTGAACATGGCACCAAGCAAAATTGCAAAATCTTTCTTAGAAGGAAAAAGTATAGCTCAGGAATTTGGTTTTCCTTTGGTTATTCGTCCATCGTTTACCCTTGGTGGCAGCGGCGGATCAGTAGTTTATGAAAAAGAAAATTTTGACGCTTTATTAAATCGTGGTTTACAAACATCGCCAATACACGAAGTATTAATTGATAAAGCTGTTCTAGGCTGGAAAGAATTTGAGTTGGAATTATTGCGCGATGCTTCCGACAACGTTGCTATTATTTGTTCTATAGAGAATTTTGATCCAATGGGTGTACATACCGGCGATAGCATTACTGTTGCACCGGCAATGACTTTAAGTGATAGCACTTACCAACGTATGCGTACCATGGCCATTAAAATGATGCGCAGCATTGGTAATTTTGCCGGTGGTTGTAACGTACAATTTGCGGTAAGCAATGATGATAAAGAAGAAATTATCGCCATTGAAATTAATCCGCGTGTATCGCGTTCATCAGCATTAGCAAGTAAAGCTACAGGTTATCCTATTGCGCGTATTGCTTCTAAATTAGCTATTGGTTACCGTTTGGATGAATTGATCAATCAAATTACTAAATCAACTTCAGCATACTTTGAACCAACTTTAGATTACGTTATCGTAAAAATCCCACGCTGGAATTTTGATAAATTTAAAGGCTGCAATCGCGAATTAGGTTTTCAAATGAAATCGGTTGGTGAGGTAATGGGCATTGGCCGTAGTTTTCAGGAGGCCTTACAAAAAGCTTGTCAGAGTTTAGAAATTAAACGTAACGGTTTGGGGGCTGACGGAAAAGAAATTACCAACCAACAGGAATTACTAAACGCCCTGGAGCGCCCGAGTTGGAATCGTTTATTTATGATCTATGATGCCATGAAAATTGGTATCTCGATAAAAACAATTCAAAAACTTACTAAAATTGATAAATGGTTCTTAGAGCAAATTGAAGAATTAATTGCTCTTGAGAATGAAATTTCAAAATATAAAGTTAGCGAATTACCAAAAGATCTTTTATACGAAGCTAAACAAAAAGGTTATGCCGACAGGCAAATTGCTCATCTTTTAAAATGTTTGGAAAGCGAAGTTTATAGCAAGAGAACAGATCTTAAAATTAACCGTGTATTTAAACTGGTAGATACCTGCGCAGCTGAATTTGAAGCAAAAACACCATACTACTACTCTACTTTTGAAGATGAGAATGAAAGCGTTCGTTCCGATAAAAAGAAAATTGTAATTCTGGGAAGCGGCCCTAACCGTATTGGCCAGGGTATTGAGTTTGATTACAGTTGTGTACATGGTGTATTGGCTGCAAAAGAAATGGGATATGAAACCATTATGATCAATTGCAACCCCGAAACCGTTAGTACAGATTTTAGCACGGCAGATAAATTATATTTTGAGCCTGTTTTTTGGGAACACATTTATGATATCATTCTTCACGAAAAGCCCGAAGGCGTTATTGTGCAGCTTGGCGGGCAAACAGCCTTAAAGCTGGCAGAAAAATTAGAGCGCTATGGTATTAAGATCATTGGTACTGATTTTAAATCTTTAGATCTTGCTGAAGACCGCGGCAGCTTCTCTAACCTCTTAAAAGAAAATAATATTCCTTACCCAAAATTTGGCGTTATTAATAATGCAGAAGAAGGAATTGAATTATCAAAAGAACTAGGTTTCCCTTTATTGGTTCGTCCGAGTTATGTATTAGGAGGCCAAAGCATGAAAATTGTTATTAATGAAGAAGAATTAGAGCAACACGTTGTAAAATTATTGAACGATCTACCTGATAATAAAGTATTGATCGATCATTTTTTAGATGGTGCAATTGAAGCAGAATCAGATTCTATTTGCGACGGTAAGGATGTATATATTATTGGTATAATGGAGCACATTGAGCCGGCAGGTATTCACAGTGGCGATAGTTACGCTGTGCTACCACCATTCGATTTGAGTGAAAATGTAATTAATCAAATAAAAGATCATACACGCAAAATTGCATTGGCTTTAAATACAGTTGGTTTATTGAATATTCAATTCGCTATTAAAGATGAAGTGGTTTACATTATCGAAGCTAACCCACGTGCCAGCCGTACAGTACCTTTCATTGCAAAAGCGTACCGCGAACCTTATGTAAATTACGCTACTAAAGTAATGCTGGGCGCAAAATTAAAAGACTTTAAGTTTGAACCATACCAAAAAGGTTACGCCATTAAAGTGCCTGTATTTAGTTATGAGAAGTTCCCTGAGATACAAAAAGAACTTGGTCCGGAGATGAAGAGCACAGGTGAAGCTATTTACTTTATTGATGACTTGTACGACGAATATTTCCAGAATATTTACAGTGAACGTAATTTATATTTAAGTAAATAACATTAAAAAAACACAATATGAAAAAATCAATTTTAAAGATCAGCGGCCTGTTTTTAATAACTGCTATTATTGCAGTTTTTTGGGCAGGAACAACCGTTAAACAACCACAACGAAGCATCTATGACTTTAACTTAAAAACCATTGATGGTGAAGAAATAACTTTGGCAAAATTTAAAGGCAAAAAAATGCTTTTAATAAATGTTGCCAGCGAATGTGGCTATACACCTCAATATAAAAATTTACAGGCCCTACACGAGCAATACGGTAGTAAGGTTGTACTAATTGGTTTTCCGGCAAACAATTTTGGTAAACAAGAGCCCGGCACAAATACTGAGATCAAAAGCTTTTGCACAAAAAATTATGGTGTTACATTTCAAATGATGGATAAAATAAGCGTTACAGGCGATGATGCTGATCCTTTATACAGATGGTTAAGCAATAAAGCATTAAACGGTGTAAATGATAAAGCACCTAACTGGAATTTTTGTAAATATTTAATCGATGAAAAAGGAAATATTGTAAAATTCTTCCCAAGCAAAGTTGATCCATTAAGCACCGAGATCACTTCATTACTTTAAAATTTATTTAAGATAAAATGGAAGCAGCCTGGCAAACATAAAGCCCGGCTGTTTCTGTTCTAAGACGGTTGTTACCAAAGCTAACGGCTTTAAATTTATTACTTAAAGCAATATCAACTTCTTCTTTGGAAAAATCACCTTCAGGTCCGATCAAAATTAAAGTTGACTTATTTTTAAAATTTATTTGTTTTAAATTTTCTTTTTCAGAATCGTAACAATGCGCAATTAATTTTTGATCTTCTTTTGAAGCATTCATTATTTCTTTAAAAGACATTAACTCATTTACTTTTGGTAAATAGGCCTGCAAACTTTGTTTAACAGCACTTTCAACGATCTTATGAATACGTTCGGTTTTTATTACTGTACGTTCAGAATTCTTGCAATTAATAAAGCTGATCTCATCAATACCAATCTCAACTGCTTTTTCTATCATCCACTCTATTCTATCTATTTGTTTAGTTGGCGCAATCGCTAAATGCAAATAATAATTACGCTTAGCTTGTAAAACAGGGCCAGAAGTTATGTTAGCAGTACATTTTTTATCGCTTACCAATTCTAAAACAGCTTCATAAAAATTGCCTTTACCATCAATTAATTGTATAGCATCACCGGCTTTTTTACGTAATACTTTAGCACAATGCCAGCTTTCTTCACTGGTAAGAGTGGCTGTTTTATCCTGAACCGATGCAATAAAAATGTTCATGCTATAAAAATAAGTATTTTACTTAAGTTTATTTACATTTACATAAATGAATTATCTGGCCCACGCCTTTTTATCAAATAACGATACAGAACTGTTGATAGGCAATTTTATTGCAGATCATTTGCGTGGCAATGATTTTAAGGATTATTCGCCTCAAATAATAGAAGGCATTCATCTTCACAGGAGGATTGATTCGTTTACCGATTCACACGAAAAATTCAAAGCCTCAAAACGCTTATTTTATAATGGTTTTGAGAAGTATAGTGGTATACTTATAGATATTTATTTTGACCATTTTTTAGCCAGGAATTTTAGTGTTTATTCTTCTGTACCATTAAAAGATTTTTGTGATAATGTTTATAATGTCTATACTGAGAATCAAAAACTTTTGCCAAAGAGCAGCTCTAATTTTCTGGATTATGTTTTAAAAAACAATATCTATTATGAATACTCTTCTTTAGAAGGTATAGAACGGGTGTTGTTCCATCTATCTCACAGAATAAAGCACCAGGTAATGCTAAATGAATCCGTAACTCTATTTAAAAAACATCAAAAAGAAATAGAAGAAAATTTTAATTTATTTTTTAAGGATGCAGTGAAAGAGTTTTTATAACTTGCTTTTAAGAATATTTATCTCATGCTGTAAATCACCGATCTTATTCAATAAATGTGAGATGGCCTCGATACCTTCTATGTTTATATTAAGATCATAATGTAAGCGGATCATTTTTTCAAGCTCATGTAGCTTTTCTTTTTCTATATATTCAGTTTCTTCATAAACAATTATGGTTATCAAACCATAGTCTTTCAACGAATCAACAAATGAAGCATCTACTTTATATACTTCACAAAAATATTTTGCCGTTATAAAATTCTCAATTTCCATTGTTCCTGAGCTTTACTAATTCCTTAAATAGTTCTTTTTCTTTCTCACTTAAATTAGCCGGTGTTTTAATTTTAAAAGTTACGTAAAGATCTCCAAATTCTCCTTCCCGCTTATACACGGGAAATCCTTTACCCTTTAATTTCACTTTTGTTTCGTTTTGCGTTTCGGCTTTAACAGGTAATTTTACTTTACCATCAAACGTATCAATTGTTATATCTCCACCTAAAACAGCAGTATAAAGATCCAGATCAACATCTGAATATAAATTATTTCCTTCGCGTTTAAAATTGGTGTTGTTAACAATCGAAAATGTAATATACAGATCGCCATTTGGCCCACCATTCACACCTTCGCCACCATGGCCCGAAATTTTTATTACCTGCCCATTCTCTACGCCCGCCGGAATTGTTATACGAATGCTCTTGCCATTCACCGTAAGGGTTTGTTTATGTGTTGTAAAAACATCTCTTAAACTTAACTGTAATTCGGCATTAAAATCCTGGCCACGGTATTTTGCCTGGGTGCGCTTTCCTTTACCCTGGCCGCCAAACATAGATCCAAAAAAATCAGAAAAATCTTCGCCTGTAAAACCTCCTCCACTCCATTGCTGAGATGAATAACCTTCGCTTTGCTGTTTATTATTTTGTGAGTGTTGGTAATTATTAAATTCATCAGCATGTTTCCAATCCTTACCATACTGATCATACTTTTTTCGCTTCTCAGGGTCGCTTAATACTTCGTTGGCTTCATTGATCTGTTGAAATTTCTTTTTTGCGTTAGTATCGTTAGGATTAAGATCAGGATGGTATTTGCGCGCTAACTTTCTGTAAGCTTTTTTTATTTCAGCTTCAGTTGCGTTATTGCTTAATTCCAGTACTTTATAATAATCAATAAAATCCATTATTTTAAAATATTATGCTGTGTATTTATTTGAAATAAAATTTTGAAACATTTGTAAATGTGATCGTTTTAAGAGATTTAAAAAAACAGAAGCCACAATTGGATTACTCTTAACATCTACCTTTTCAACTATTTTTGTTGTTCCGGTTTCTTTATTCTCTGAAAACATAAAATCAATAGTGAGATAAACATTTTTCTTTACCTGCGAAATATATTTTATGTGTTTGTATTTTTCAATTTCAAGAACTGTAGCCTTATAGTTTGGCCTTAGTTTAATAAAGCCATACAACAGCACTTCTTCATCAACCTCATATTCAATTTCGTTTGGGTGGGTTTTGGAAACTATCTTGACTGTTTTCATGTGTGGATGAAAATGCCCAAATTTTGTAAAATCGAGTATTACATCATAAATAATTGCAAATGGACTGTTAAACTTATGCTCAATAGTAAAATTATGATTAGCAGCCATAGATGGTTATTATTTTGAATTTTATTTTCTTACAGTAAAACTAAGAAAATAAGTACAATAATACTTTCAAAACAAGTGCCAAAAAATGACCATTGTCATTAAGACTGAAGATAACGATCAATCTGTGATGATCAATTTTACGGTCTCATTAAGATATTCATTACCGGTTATCCTTACAAAATAGGTTCCTCCGGCAAGCTTATCATTACTTATTTTAACTGAATTTTCCCCTTGTTTTACTTCTTCTTCAAAAGCAACTTTAACAACTTGCCCGATCATGTTTAATATTTCGATCTTTATGGTTTTTGTTTGTTTTAATTTAAAATTTAAAATAAAGTATGAAGAAGAAGGATTAGGAAAAACATTAAAACTACTTATTGACTTTTTTTGCTCGTTAATATTTGTTACGGAGGCAAAGGTTGGAAGATTGGAGGCGCATGGTCCGCCAAAGGCGCCCATATCATTATGCAATAAAGCCAGTGAAGGAAACAATGCATTACCAAGATTTGCCTGGTCTTCAATATCATTATAAATTAAATTAGGATCACCAGCATCAATACAAGGCGAACCAGTTGCTAAAAAATAATTATTTGACGCAAATAAAGGATTTTGACTGATATTGCCTGTTCCGGTGTATCCACTCTCAATATTATTATAAATAACGGTTGGTGCTACAGTAATTGTTTTTACCTGCGCCGCCATTGGCGTATTACCATAAACAATATTATTACGGAGCGTAGTATTATTACAACCCCATATAAGTATACCACCTGTACCACCTGCCAAAGCAGAATAATTATTTACAACCGTATTGTTTTCAATAATTATTGCTGTTGCACTAAAATTATTAATAGCCCATATACCTGAGCCTCCATTATAGCTTACACCACCACTATTAGAAGCAATAACATTGTTGGTTAATTTTACACCTGTGTAATTTAATACAACACCCGGCCCATACTTTGCCTGGTTAAACATAATAGCATTGCTGCAAATTGTTGGGTTACCATCACCTACACGAATACCGCCACCGCCAGTACTTGTAACGCCACTTGTATTTGTAATTAAATTATTTACAATAAGATTATGTTTAATGGTTGGTGAACTCAATTCAATTAAGATACCTCCACCTTCACGATAGGTTCCGGCACCATGAATATCGAGCCATTTACTGCCGCCACCACCGGTTAATGTAAAGCCTTGTAATAAAGCGGCTGCTGTTTCGCCATGATTAAATACAACGCAACTTGCAGTATCGGGGAATAAAGGTGTGCTGCCATTAATTATAGTTGAATTTATAAAAGAAACATTTTGAGCAAGATAATACTGGCTCGTTACAACAATATTTCTTCCCTTGAAATTAATATTTTCAAAATAAGTTCCTGGAGCTACAACTACCGTATCGCCATTTACGCTTGCATTTATAGCAGACTGAATGGTTGAATAATTTGCAGGTACATTGCGAATGGTTGAAAAAGAAAAGTTAATTGTAATTACAAAAAACAATAAAATAAGAAAGTAATTTTTTTTCATGTTTAAATTTTTGTTGTTTCAAACTTAAACACAAAAGCAAAAATTATGCTTACCATTTATTAGTGAAAGGCGACCACATATATAATAAGATTTTTAAGCATTTATTGCTTTTGATAACCGGAAACATGTAGTTGGGCATTTGAAATTTACAGTGTGAATGTAAAAACTGAGAAAATAGATATTAGTGTTTTAAAGGACGCTTTTTTATCATACCGCCTTTGGTATCCTTTACAGAACTCATTACAACAAATGCGTTTGGATCTATCTTTTCGATCTCGGTATTAAGTTTATTTAATTCTAAGCGCGTAATAACCGTATAAATAATATCAATATTTTTTGACGATTCACCTGACTTTCCAAAACCACGCTTGCCATTGTAAACTGTTACACCCCTACCCATGGTATTAATGATCATGGTCCTTATCATTTCGGCATGAGAAGAAATAATGGTAACACCTGTATACTCTTCAATACCTTCAATTAAAAAATCTAAAGTTTTTGAAGCTGCAAGGTAAGTGATCATCGAATAAAGCGCAATCTCAATAGAAAGAAAATAAGCAGCTGCAGAAAATATGATCACATTAATAACAATGATAATATCCCCTATTGTAGTACCGAATTTTCTGCTTAAATAAATTGCCAATACTTCTGTACCATCAATAACAGCGCCCCCTCTAACAGACAAGCCAATTCCTGCACCAAGAAAAAACCCACCAAACACAGCTACTAATAATGGATCTTTTGTTACATCCGGAAATGTAACGGTAGCAACGCACAAAGCCAATCCAGAAATAGCCAGAGCGGTTTTTATAGCAAAGGTCTTTCCAATAATTTTATAACCAAGAATGATGAAAGGAATATTGATACCGATAATTAAAATATAAAGAGGCACTTTTGTTAGGGCAGAAATAAGCAATGAAATACCGGTTGCACCGCCATCAATAAAATGATTGGTCAACAGAAAACCCTTAAAGCCAAAAGCGGCCGAAAATATACCAATAGTAATAAGTAAAAGGTCTTTTAAATTGGCAAAAGCCATGATCCTTAATTCTCGCAGACCTTTAGCTAACTGGTACTTAGTAAAAGTACCATCTGCATTTAACGCTTCCTTTCGGTTAAGAACGATCTTTGTAATTATTTGGGTCCAAATAGAGTTCATTCTTAAATATACATTTAATAATGAAGATAAAAAATAATAAGAAGTAAAATTTTAGTTTTTTGGCTCTTGTATTTTTTCGTTTTCCTTTAGCGCGGCCTCATCCTTAGCGCTGTTTCGCCTGTATAGTTTAACACACAACATTAAAATAGCTGCAAAGGCAACTAAACCTAAAATGCCCCATAATAACCCCGCTGTTGATTTTACAACTACTAAAAAAACGATAGCCACTAAAAAAACAGTGGCCAATTCATTAAACAAACGTAATTTAAAAGAACTGTGTTTAAATACACCTTGTTTTTGTGCGCCAAGAATACGTTGACATTCCAAATGGTATAATGTTAAAAGGCCAACTACAATTAATTTAAGCCACATCCATGGTTGTGAAAAATAATAAGCGGCATTAGAGAAGATCAACCAAAAACCAAATACATATGTGCCTATCATTGCCGGCCAGCCAATAATGTACCACAGTTTTTTTTGCATGAACAACAATTGCTGTGTTAATATAGGGCGCGCTACTTCATCTTTATTTTGCGCATCGGTGCAATAAATAAATAGTCGAACCATGTAAAATAAGGCTGCAAACCAACAAATTACAAATATTATATGTAATGCTTTTATATATGCTAAATCCATACTGCAAAAATAAAGTATTATGAGTAATTTTACACGAGTTTTTACACTTATTAATCATCAACACCATGAAAGCAAAAACACCCTCACAATCCATAACTATTAATACAGAAGTAGTTTTACCTAATGATACCAATAATATTGGCAACTTATTTGGTGGCAAATTAATGCAATGGGTTGATATAACCGCTGCTATTAGCGCTCAGCGCCATTGCGGCCATGTAGTGGTGACAGCTTCTATTAACCAGGTTAGTTTTGATAAACCCATTAAGCAAACAAGTATTGTTACGTTGGAAGCAAAAGTAAGCCGTGCATTTTCAACCAGCATGGAAATTTTTGTGGATGTGTTTGTTGAGGATACAAAAACAGGCGAAAAAACAAAATGTAACGAAGCCATCTTAACCTTTGTTGCCATTGATCAAAACGGAAAGCCTTTACCGGTACCGCAAATTGATCCACAAACAGATGAAGAGAAAAAACGTTATGCAAGCGCTTTAAGAAGAAGACAATTATCGTTGATACTTGGCGGAAGAATGAAACCTGAGGAAGCTACAGAATTAAAAGCATTATTCTATAAAGATTAATTTTTTTTCTTCTTTTTTGTTTTCTTTGGCTCGGGTTTTTCAACGCTTTCTTTCGTTTCAATTTTCCCGGGCTGTATCTTTTTAGTTTCTTTTTTTACCGGATGTAGTTCCTGCTTTGATTTTGGTCGCTTATTATATTGCCAGTTAAAGCCTTTTATTTTTGTTGCTTCAGCATCAACATCCCTTATTGGCGTTACTTTCCCATCAACCTGTGGTTTAAGGGTAACTCGCTCTATCTCATCGTTCTTAAACCACATATTAATTTCTGATGTAGTTGTTTTGTTTAAACCTGCAATAGCATCTTTATTTTTTACGTAATACAAAGCCTCTGCATTGCCGTTGATAATTACTTTGCGAATTGTATCATTTTTTATTAACCCTTCAATACTTCGACCGCTAAGCTGGTTAAACTTGTTTTCCTTCAAAGAGTCAACCTGTTGAGTTAAGAACGCATTACTCTCGAGTTTAAAGCCGTTTAATGTACTTTTGCCTATATACACTTTTATTAATTTTGATGTTGCCTGCGAGCGTGTGCTCCAGAGCATAGGATTTTTAAACAATTGCAACAACGAATCTTTAGTGTTTAATGCCGCAGAATCGGCCATTGCCTGAAGATCGCTTTTAAATATTTTCACATTGTGATAGGCGTTTAAAAAATTATCAACCGAATCAAGATCGCGATGATATAAAGTATCTGCTGCAATAAATAAGGTATCATTATCAAGTATGCGCGCATATATTGGATCTATGGTAATTAAAGCTTCCGATTTTTCCTGTTTAAATTCGGCATAGCCTCCAAAAATAATTGACTTTTGTGAAGTGTCAATCAGACGCACATTTCTAAATGCCCTGCCCTCTTTCTTATTGCGATCGTAAAATAAACTATCGCCGGTAAGCTTTTGTTGCGAAGTAACCAGCAAAGCATTGATACTAAATTGTGCTTTTTCTTTATCTGTATCATACCAGCCGTTCTCACAATAAATATAATCTGTTTTACTCATGATAATACTTGGCCCAAGGAAGAAAGCGGTTTTGCTGATAGTATTATAACGTAAGGTATCAGATTTCATCGTGTAACCCGGATTTGTTAGCACTACATCATAGTGAAAAGCAAGATCTTTAGTAGCGGAGTAATAATGACCATTTTTACTCTCAAGTGTATTTTCTTTATTTATGATCTTACCTCCATCGTAATAATTAGCTATTCCATTACCAACATCATAGGTAAGAATGTTTGTGGTAAGCACCATATCTTTTTCAGTACAGGTAACGCTGTTTTGAAGTGTGGCCATTTTTGTTTTACCATCGTATTGCAGCTTACTGCCGGTAACCGTAATACTATCCCCTTTTGTAATAACAATATGCCCTGAGGCGTCCATTCTATTCTCTTTATCGTATAACCAGGCCGTATCGCAATTTAAAATAGCGCCATCATGCTCAAACTGCGCATTATTGGTTAAAAGCTTGGCCGTACTTTTACTTTCATCGTAAGAAAGGTTTCCATGCAGGATATTTATGGCCTTTGCCGGTGCCTGTGTTGTTGTTTTAACTGCAATTACACTTTTTTTCGTTTGCGCCACAATAATACAGCTAAACAAAACAAAAATAAATATGTAAGCATTTTTATTCAACATTACGTTTTGTAGGCTGCCAGATGCTTGTTTCCACACCTTTTGCAAACATAAAAAAGCCTTTTAGCAGGGCTAAATTCATAAAATAAAAATGACTGATAAATTTAAAAAGCGAATTTTTAAAGGGAGAAATAATATCTGCTACAGGAAATAACATCAATAAAACCTGAACTAAAAATAGTATTAAAAAAAATTGAGAATAAAATGAAAGAAACGCTGAGCTTATTAAGGAAATAATTAAAAAGAAAGGTGTGAACCAGCGTAATACTTTATGAGATAAAAATGCAAAGGCACTTCCTTTCCACATTGGGAATAATAATTTTTTGTAACGGAACAAATTTTGAAAATTACCTATCGAGATCCTTACCTTACGTTTAAATTCTTCTTTGGCTTGGGTTGGCACATCTTCGTAGCAAATTGCTTCTGTATCAAAAACGATCTTTTTTTTCTTTTCTATTACGTTCATGGTAATATAAAAATCATCCATAAAAAAATTCTTAGGTACCGGTGCGTAATATTCTTTGCGGATAGCATAACAGCCGCCTTCAGCACCAATTACAACATCCCAATTTGCATACTCGGCAAATTTTATCCTGTTCTCAAAAACAATATATGACTTTTCTTGTTTGGCTATACCCTGATCTGATCCGGAAACTTTAATGATATTGGCGCAAACCTGTGCATAATTTTGATCTTTAAAATGGCGAACGAGATTAAAAATTGTGTTCTCCATAAAAATAACATTAGCATCCGTTAATATAAAGATCTCTTCATTCGCTTTCTCGGCAAGCGCATTAATGATGTTGGCCTTGCCTGTTCTTCCTCCAAAATTTACCAAGTGTAAGTTGGAAAATTGTTTTGAAAGAGCGGTTATTATCTCATCTGTTTTATCAGTAGAAGCATCCGATCCTACATACACTTTTATCTTATCTAAAGGATAATTTGTTTTAAAAACCGAGATTATTTTTTCACCAATTATTTTTTCTTCGTTATAAGCAGCTATTAATATACCAACAACAGGAAGTTCATCTTTATTTGAAAATACATTCGCGTTTACCTTTGTTTTATTTGTAAACAAAAGCATCCACAGTGGATAAAATAAATACGTTTGAAGTATTAAAAATACTGAGCTAAAAAAAAGTATGATCAAAAAACTATGCATTTAACAAAGTATTATAGAACTGAACCAGTTTTGAAACAACATTTTTATTATCAAATTCTTTATAAGCAAAGGCAGAAGCATTTTTTTCGAGTTCTTCACGCTTTGCAGCATCATTTAGTAATTCAATTACAGCGTTGCTAAAATCATCCGCCTTATCGGCAATTATAAGATCCTTTTTTGGATCACAGTAAATTCCTTCGGCACCAATAGATGTACTTACAATGGGTTTACCATAGGCCATCCCTTCAATGATCTTAATACGCAAACCACTTCCTGAAAGTAATGGCACAACCATAATTTTATGTTGTTCAAAAAATGCCTTACCATCTTTTATATTTTCAATTACCAATACATTTGGCAAATTTAATTGTAAAAAACTTTGAGGCATTCCTCTGCCTGCTATTACAAATTTAGCATCGGGAACAGCTTTACTTATTTTTTCCCAACAATTATCTAAAAACCATTTTGCGGCTTCCTGATTAGGCATCCAATCCATTGAACCAAAGTAAAAAACTGTTTTTGGTTTTAAAGGCAAACCTTGTTTGGTTTGATATTCTGCTACATCAACACCGGTAATACAAGTGAAAATATCTTTTTTGAAGCCTAATTGTTCAAATAATAATTTATCTTGATCGGTGATCGGCACTATCGCATCAACTTTATCTAAAATTCCGGCTTCAAATTTTTTTAAGCGTTTATTTTGAAGTGCAAGATATTTATTAATAGTAGTCTTTTTTGAGTTCTTTAAATGTCTTTCCCAAATTAAATGCTCTATGTTATGAGCCCTTAAAACGATCTTTGCCTTACTATGTTTCCTTATGGTATCAATATATCCGGCCATAAATACACCTTCAATCTGAATGATATCAAATGTATTTTGCTTTAAAATGTCAACTAATTTGTTTTCAAAAGCAGAAAAATAAAACCTCGACACAAAATAAGAATCCGATGAAAACAAATTCATTAAGGCTCCCAAAGTGCCTGTATCGGTATTTTGATATACCGAAGTGTAATGCGAGCTTTTTTTAAAACCTTCGGGAACTTCGTTATCTGGTTTAAAATGTTTTTTAGTATTTATAGTAAGCAAATGAAGTTGAGCGCCATTCTCAATTAAGCCTTTAGCCATATTGTAAATGGCTATACTACTGCCATCGTTTGCCGGGTAAGGCGCTTTATTGCTTATCTGGAGTATCTTAAGCACGTTTTTTCTTTTTAAATATTTTTTCTATCCACACATAATAAATTGTTACATCAAAAATAGCTGAATCTTTTGCGGCTTTATACGTTAAAAAAATACTTATTGGCGCAAATATGAACAAAGGTGTCCACATGGCTTGCCATACAGGAATGGTGCCTTCGTAAGCCAAGCTGGTATATGCCTCGGTTAAAACAAAATAGGCTAAAAAGAAAAAAACTGCAACAACAACAGGTAATCCTAAGCCTCCTTTTTTTATGATGGCGCCAAGCGGGGCACCAATAAAAAATAAAATTATACAGGCAAAACACACTACAATTTTTTTATGCCATTCTACAAGCATACCATCAATATCTGCTGTTTCGTTTTTTTTGTTCTGCTCTGCCGAATCAATGTAACTGGCTGCCGAACGGGCTATATTTAAGGCATTCTCAATACTTCGGTAATGATCATTCGGACTTAAACTATCAAAAAACTGCCTTATTGAAACAGTTTTTTGCTTTTTTGCTTTATTCACTAATGCAGAAGTTCGTCCATAAAAAAAGAGACTTGATTGCCTTTCTAATTCATATAAACGTTTATTTAAAAGTCGCTTGGTTGAATCGGCTACCGAATCAATTTGCCAGATATTCATCATTTCTTCATGACCCTTAAACTGGTTCTCATCGGTGCGTTTTAACTTAAAATCAACCAACTCAATATTTACCTGCAATTGTTTAAAATTTAACTGCGCTAAAGGCTTTTTATGGGGTGCAGAACCTGATTGATTTACAACTTCTTCGTAACGGTTACCATCTCTCAACATAAGCACTAATGCGCTGGTATCTGCAGTGGTAGTAAGCTTACCCGATTTGGCATACATTTGCACATTGTTACCCTGGTGTGCACTATGATCGTAAATAAAAATATCTTTTAAAGTATCTTTATTGGCCGATTTTTTTCCCACACGCAATGTGTAATTGTCAATTTTATTATAAAAAATACCTTCTTTTATATTTACAGTGGGCTTTTTTTGGCGAATATCGTAAAGAAGAGATTGAAACTTTAAATGCACTACAGGCAAAATAAAATTATTGAACAAAAATGTAGTTGCGGCCAACAAAATAATAAAAACAAATACCGGTTTAATTATTTTAAAAAGTGATAAACCCGAGGACTTCATTGCAGCCAATTCATAGTTCTCGGCCATATTACCAAAACTCATTATGGAAGCCAAAAGCACCGCCAGCGGGATACATTGGGGAATAAGGCTTATCCAGGCATAGCCAAATAGCTTAAAAAGATCAAAAGTACGAAGGCCTTTACCAATAAATTCATCTAAATAGGTGATAACTATGGTCACCAAAAAAAATAAGAAGACACTAATAAACAGCGTTGAGATAAAGGGGGGTAAAAACGACTTAAGCGTTAGTGTATGTAGTTTTTTCAGGAACACAATAATTGGCTTAAAATTACATTAATTTAGTTATTTTTAGGGTGATAAATTAACTAAACTTTGTTATTTTTGCTGCTTATGA
>JAVTWD010000119.1:2691-129784 GCA_032229505.1 Bacteroidota bacterium | reverse complement strand
CAATGATCGTTGTTCGATCAGAACTGATCAAGCTTTTTAATAATTTTAGATCATCAAAATTAATATGTCTAAACTTCTTATTAAAAATATAAAAACCCTTGTGCAAGTGCGTGATGAGGCTCCTGAAAAGATTTGTGGGAAAGACATGGCGGTATTGCCGTGTATTGAAAATGCCTGGCTGGCTATTGATAACGGCTTAATTGCGGATTATGGTTCAATGGATGATTTTCCGGGTATTGTAGACTGGAAAGGATTGGAAGTGATTGACGCTGCGGATAAAATTGTGTTGCCTTGTTATGCCGATAGCCATACACATATTGTTTACGCGGGCAATCGCGAAGGCGAGTTTGTTGATCGCATTAACGGCCTTTCTTATGAAGAGGTTGCTAAAAGAGGAGGAGGGATCATTAATTCGGTTCAGCTTTTAAGAAATACGAGTGAAGAAGAATTGTTTCAGCAATCGTTAATTCGTTTTAATGAAATAATAAAATTAGGAACCGGTGCCGTTGAAATTAAAAGCGGTTACGGTTTAAGTTTAGAAGCAGAATTAAAAATACTGCGTGTTATTAAACGCATAAAAGATTTGAATATAATTCCTGTAAAGGCTACATTTCTTGGTGCACATGCTATTCCGCCGGAGTTTAAAGGCAATAAAGAAGGCTATATTGATCTTTTAATAAATGAAATGATCCCGGCCATTGCTAAAGAAAAGCTGGCAGATTACATTGATGTGTTTTGCGAGAAAGATTATTTTACGGCTGCTGAAACTGAAAAAATTTTATTGGCAGGAAAAAAACATGGTTTGGTTGGAAAAGTGCATGCTGAACAATTAAGCCATAGTAACGGTGTACAAACCGCAATTAAATGCGATGCAATAAGCGTTGATCATTTAGAGTATTGTAATGATGAAGATATTAAAGCACTTTTAAAAAGCAACACCATGCCAACTGTTTTACCGGGTGCAGCTTTCTTTTTAAACTTACCGTTACCACCGGCACGTAAAATGATAGCGGCAGGTTTACCCGTAGCTTTTGCCAGTGATTACAATCCGGGTAGCAGTCCGAGTGGTAATATGAATTTTATGATGAGTCTTGGTTGTATTCAGTATAAATTAACACCCGAAGAAGTTATTAATGCAACCACCATTAACTCGGCTTACGCTATGAATATGGGGCATAAGGTTGGAAGTATTACCCGCGGGAAATTGGCCAACTTTATTCTCACCAAAAAAATAAATTCTTACGGTTTTATTCCGTATTCTTTTTCTAATAATCACATTGAAAGTGTTTTTATAAACGGAGAAATTTTTAAATAGACCGCATTTGAAAAAGCTGGCATATTTAGAGGGTTTACGAGGTGTTGCGGCGTTGATAGTTGTTTTTCATCATTTTGTATTATTATTTTTTCCGGCTTTAAATTATGGTAATGGAACCAATACAACTTTAAACACAATTGCGATAACACCTTTAAATATTTTTTATAATGGTGATTTTGCGGTGTGTTTGTTTTTTGTTTTGAGTGGTTATGTTTTAAGTTATAAATACATTCTTACTAACGATCCTTACATTATTTTGGGTTACGCTGTTAAAAGGTATTTCAGGCTTATGCCTTTAATTGCTTCATCGGTACTTCTTATATTTTTATTAAGCAGGTTAGATTCTTTTCATACTCAAAAGCTGGATGATTACCTGCATCTGGGCGATTGGCTTACAGGCATGTTCAATGGCGATGCATCATTTGTTGCTGTGCTTAAAAATATTTTTTATGGTATTTTCTTTTTTGGCGATAATAGTTACAATCCCGTTGTGTGGAGCATGGGTATTGAATTTATTGGCTCTATGTTATTATTTGCTTTTTTATTATTGAATCATAAAATAAAACCAAAATGGATCTTGTTTATACTAATACTTTTATTGGCCATATATCTTAAGCGTTATTATTACATTGCATTTTTACAGGGTTATGGTTTATGTTATCTCGATCAAAAAGAATTATTTAAGATCAAGTCAATTATTTTGAAAACTGTACTCCTTATTGCGGGTATTATGTGCGCTTCTTATCCTGCCGACTGGCAGCATTGGAATACGTCTATCTATGCTTTTATGACCTTTAATGGAATTGATCTGTATTCGTTTTACCATGTTTTAGGTTCGAGTATTATATTAATGCTGGTAACGCAAAATACTATTTCAAAAAACTTCTTTTCGTTAAAGCCTGTTTTGTTTTTAGGAAAGATCTCTTTTGCTATGTATCTGTTTCATCTGATTGTTTTAATATTGGTTACGCAAAGAGTTTTTAGTTATTTATTTACAGGTTTAAATTATTCGCTTTGTGTAATTATTGTAGTCGCAATTGCTATGCCATTAATTTTATTGGTAAGTTATTTTGCAGAAAGAATCATAGATCAACCGGCGCTTAAACTGGCGAACAGAATAGAAAAATGGTTTCTTGGAAAAATAAAGGTATAGTTATGATAAAGACGCGCAGCTTCTTTTGCTATGTTGACTCTTTTTAATTTTTTACTATGTGTCTATGTGGTTAAATAAAAGCTTAACACTTTAATCCTGTACCAAGACGTATTTCAAATCTGCTATTATAAAGTTCTTGCGGGAATTTTAGATCGACGAACCATTTGATAAAACGTTCTTCCAGTTTTTTAGAGAAGGTTGTAGCGCATTTACGACTTTTAACTACTTTGTAATCCTTTAATTTTCCAACGCTGTCAATTACCATGATAGTATTCATGTAAATACTTTCGCAGCCGCTGCAATTCATTTTTAATTTGTTTTCTTTTAAAATAACATAATACTCTTTAGCAAACCATTCCTGTTCTATTTTTTGCATGGCGCTGTATTGAGGTTCTTTGAGTTCATAAGATTTTGAAATAGAATCTTTTGTTTCCTGTGCCTTAAAAGACAAAGAAAAAAACAAAAGCGATATAATTAACGAAAGCTTCATTATAATTTACATATAACCACCCATTTGTGTTTTTATTTTTTTCTTTCTACGGCCACCGCAATCTTTGCGTGTTTTACACGATTCGGCAATGAGGCTGAAGAGGACTATGAAGATGAAAAGGTATTTGATTGATTTTTTCATTAATAAATTTTCTAAAGTAAATATAACAAAAAAGCCCTTCAAAAAATTGAAGGGCTTTGGTAATAAATAAAAAATACAATTAAGCTTTTACATTAGCTCTGATAATATTTAAAGCGCCGCCTGCTTTAAACCACTCAATTTGTTGAGCGTTATAGGTATGGTTAGCTTTAATTTCTTCTGAGCTGCCATCTGCATGATTTAGTACAATCGTTAATGGTTGGCCCGGAGCAAATTCTGTTAAACCTAAAATATCAATAGTATCGTTTTCCTGGATCTTATCGTAATCGGCTTTATTAGCAAACGTTAAGCCCAACATACCTTGTTTTTTTAAGTTTGTTTCGTGAATACGTGCAAATGATTTTACCAATACTGCGCGTACACCTAAATGACGAGGCTCCATTGCCGCGTGCTCACGCGATGATCCTTCACCATAGTTCTCATCACCAACCACAATCGATCCAATGCCTTTTGCTTTGTAATCGCGTTGTACTTTTGGTACTGAATCGTATGCGCCTGTTAATTGATTTTTTACAGTGTCTGTTTTCTCGTTAAAGAAATTCACAGCTCCAATTAACATGTTGTTTGAAATGTTATCTAAATGTCCACGGAATTTTAACCACGGGCCGGCCATACTAATATGATCGGTTGTACATTTTCCTTTTGCTTTAATCAACAATTTTAATCCTTTTAAGTTAACACCTTCCCAAGCTGCAAACGGATCTAATAACTGTAAACGATCACTTGTAGGCGAAACGTTAACTGTTACCTTACTTCCATCAACTGCCGGTGCCTGGTAACCAGGATCATCTACCGCAAAACCTTTAGTTGGTAATTCATCACCTGTTGGAGGATCTAATTTTACTTTTTCTCCTTTTTCGTTAGTTAAATAATCAGTTAAGGGATTAAAAGTAAGATCACCACCAATGGCCATTGCTGTTACAATTTCAGGTGAGGCAACAAAGGCATAGGTGTTTGGATTTCCATCGGCACGTTTTGCAAAGTTTCTGTTGAAAGAATGAATAATAGTATTCTTCTCTTGTTTCTCAGCGCCCATCCTGTCCCACATACCAATACATGGCCCGCAGGCGTTAGTAAATACTTTTGCACCAATTTGATCGAACACATCTAAAAATCCGTCACGTTTAATGGTAAAACGAATTTGTTCCGATCCCGGGTTAATTAAATATTCTGATTTTGATTTTAAATTTTTTGAAGAAACCTGTTTTGCTAAACTCACTGCACGCGAAATATCTTCGTAAGAAGAGTTAGTACAAGAGCCCAATAAACCAACCGAAATTTTTGTTGGCCAACCGTTTGCCAAAGCAGCTTCTTTTAATTTAGAAATTGGAGTAGCCAAATCGGGAGTAAACGGACCATTTACATGTGGCTCTAATTCTGATAAATTAATTTCAATTACCTGGTCAAAATATTTCTCAGGGTTTGCATATACTTCTTTATCTGCAGTTAAATGTTCTTTTACTGTATCTGCTAAAGCAGCAACATCTGCACGGCCTGTAGCTTTTAAATAACGGCTCATGCTATCATCATAACCAAATGTAGAAGTGGTAGCACCAATTTCTGCACCCATATTACAAATAGTGCCTTTACCGGTACAACTCATAGCTATTGCACCTTCGCCAAAATACTCAACTACGGCATCAGTACCACCTTTTACGGTTAAGATACCTGCTACTTTTAATATCACATCTTTTGGAGCAGTCCAGCCACTTAATTTTCCTGTCAACTTAACACCAATTAATTTTGGCATTTTTAATTCCCATGCTAAACCTGCCATTACATCACAGGCATCAGCTCCACCAACACCAATTGCTATCATACCTAAACCACCTGCGTTAACGGTGTGCGAGTCGGTACCTATCATCATTCCACCCGGAAAAGCATAATTTTCTAATACTACCTGGTGAATGATACCTGCACCCGGTTTCCAGAAACCGATACCATATTTATTGGCAACAGAACCTAAAAAATCAAATACTTCTTTACTTTCTTTATTGGCAAATGCAAGATCCTCGTTAGCACCATTTTTAGCGGTAATTAAGTGATCGCAATGCACAGTTGAAGGTACAGCCACTTTCGGGCGGCCCGATTGCATAAATTGTAATAAGGCCATTTGCGCAGTTGCATCCTGCATGGCTACTCTGTCCGGAGCAAAATCCACATAAGATTTTCCTCTCTCAAAATTTCCTGATTTTTGATCCACATGTAAGTGTGAATACAATATTTTTTCAGTTAATGTAAGTGGACGGCCAATTAATTTACGGGCTGCTTCTACTTTTGATGGAAGGTTCTTATAAACTTCCCTGATCATGTCAATGTCAAATGCCATAGTATAGTTGTTGATGTTTGTAAAATAAAATAGACTTCTAAGTTATAGATTTATTGTGAACTTTAAAAGAAATTGCTCTCTATTTTTTTGCAGAATAATTTAAAATTTGTCTAAATAAGCGCATAAAGTTTAGATAGTGCGCATTTGGAATTAAAAATTAACTTTACAGAATTCTAAGATTTTTATGTTCAGGAAAATAGGCTTTTTGCTTCTTTTGGCTCTGTTGTTTTGTAATACATACAAAGCGCAAACCATCGTTTCTGCTCCCCGTGAAGCAAATTTCGTAAACTACACAACAGAACATGGACTGGATTATGTAAATGGTTTCAGGGTTTTTGAAGATAAAAAAGGCTATTTATGGTTTTGTACCAAAGAAGGCATAAGTCGTTTTGATGGTATTACTTTTAAGAATTTTACCGAAGCAGATGGTCTGCCATCGCCCATTGTTACCGGTGCCTGCGAAGATAATGCCGGTAACGTTTGGATAAGTACAATAAAAGGGTTGGCCGTTTTTAAAAATAACCGTTTTGATACAGCTGTTAATTTACCCAAGTTTCAGGCGATTAATTTAATTAAAGCGAACGATGGTACCATTTGGGTGGCCGGAAATGGCGGGCTTGTCAGAATTGATCCATTAAACAAAGAAAAACGTCTGATAAAAAAATATTTGCTCGGCGAAAAGGTAGCCAATGCATCTTTCAGAAATGTTTGGCAAACAAAAAAAGGCGATATAATGGGTGGAGGGGAATCAGGCTGCTTTATTATTAAGAACGATTCGTTAGTGCGCTATAATGATCTGCCGGGACCAGTTTATACAATGATAGAGTTTGAAGATGGTGCTGAGTGGTTTACCGGTTGGGACAGGCCTTTAAGCGTTTACAAGAATGGAAAATTAGAGAAGGAAATTAAACTTGGTTCATTTGCATTAGATATGTTGCGCGATGCAAAAGGTAATATATGGCTCATTACATGGGATAAAGGACTTTTTAAATATGACGCTCGCCTGAATGACGAAGTCGGGCAGGGTGAAAAATTCATTAACTATTCGGCTAGAGAAGGTTTGGGATTTAATTCTTTTTGGGGTATTGATGAAGACTCTGGCGGTAACCTGTGGCTGAGCTCCTGGGGCAGGGGACTTTTTAAATATTCTGGAGAGAGTTTTACGCGTGTTTCAGAAAAATCAGGTTTGCCAAGTAATAACATTACAGGGATCGTTGAAGGTGAGCAAAATAAAATTTGGGTCTCTTCTGAACAAAGTGTTTCTTCTTATAATACAGTTACCGGCGAGATAAATAATATTACTAAGTGCGATGGAAAAGATCTTTCGCTTGTAATTTCTTTATACGCGCATAAACCAAACGAGATATGGGCTTTGGGATATATTGGCCAGGGCTATAAAGTTATTGATGATAAAATAAGTGTTGATAAAGATGTGGTTGGTTTTTCGGCCGGTAAAGATAGTCAGGGTAGTATATGGATTGGTACAGATAAGAATGGTGCTATGAAAATTACCGGTAACGATAGCCGTTTTATTAATGTAACAAGTGTGCAGCCGGATAACAGAATTATTTCGGTAACAGAAGATACAAAACACAATTACTGGTTTATTAACGAACACAAGGGCATTCACTTTTATAAAAACGATGAGCTTAAAACATTTAACCGTAGCAATGGTTTTGTGAACGAAATGGTAACTGCCATAACAGAAGATAGCACGGGCTTTTACTGGTTTGCCGTACCAACAAAAGGAGTTTACAAATGTGCATTGGATAAAAGTGATAATATAAAAATTGTTGATTCGTTGGTGGCTGCATGCGGTTTAATTTCAAACAATGTGCGTTCGGTTGCAGTGGTAGGCGATAAACTATATATGGGTACAAAATTTGGTTTGTGTATAATGGATTTGAAGCTTTATGAAAAAGGAGAAAAGAAATTAAATTATTATAATAAAGAAGATGGTTTGCTGAATCCTGATTGTAACCTTGGAAATATTGACAGTAAGGGAAATTTGTGGTTAGCTACCAGTGGCGGTATTTTTGCTTTTAATGCAGCACAAACAAAATTAAATACGAAAGAAACAAAAACTTACATTACACAAATAGATCTTTTTTTTAAGGAAACAGATTGGTCGCAATATTCAAATGAAAATGATGATAATGGTTTACCAAAAAATCTGAATTTAAATTATCAGCAAAATCACTTAACGTTTAAATTCATTGGCATAAATTTAGTAGCACCTACAAAAGTATTGTATCAGTATAAATTAGAAGGTTTGGATAAAGATTGGTCGCCGGCGGTAAATAAACGTGAAGCCGATTATTCGAGCATACCACCGGGCACTTATACCTTTATGGTAAAGAGTTGCAATAATGATGGCGTATGGAATAAAGAACCACAAAGTTTTGTATTTACTATAACACCGCCATTCTGGAAAACAATTTGGTTTTATACTATTTGCGGAATTTTGATGTTGCTAGGATTTTACTTTTTTGTAAAAGCAAGAGAGAAGAAATTACAAAGAGAAAAAGCTGTACTCGAACAAAAAGTAGATCAGCGTACACATCAATTAAAACAAGCCTTTGATGAGATAGGCGCGAAGAATAAAGAGATTACGGACAGTATAAATTACGCGAGTAAGATACAAGTGGCATTATTGCCCTCACAAGAAGATATAAAACATTTAGCCAAGGAGTATTTTATTTTATTTAAACCAAAAGATATTGTGAGTGGTGATTTTTATTGGGCTGAGCAAAAAGGAGATAAATTTTACCTGGCTATTTGCGATAGTACCGGGCATGGTGTGCCGGGAGCTTTCATGAGCTTATTGAATTTAAATTTTATTAATGAAGCTGTTAACGAAAAAAACACTTTAAAACCTAATGAGATTTTTAATTATGTAAGGAATGAATTGGTTACCGGTATTAGTAAAGAAGGGCAGAGTGATGGATTTGACGGAACCATGGTGTGTTTTGACAAAGCCAATAATAAATTTACATATGCAGCGGCAAACACAAAACCAATTTTAATCACTAATCATACCATTAAAATTTTGCCCGCCGATAAAATGCCTGTTGGTAAAGGTGAGAAAGATGAATCGTTTACTTTACATGAAGTAGATTACAAAGCAGGCGATACTTTGTATTTATTTACCGATGGCTATGCCGATCAGTTTGGTGGTAGTAATGGTAAGAAAATGAAGTTTAAAAAGCTGGAAGAAATTGTTTCATCTATTTACGATAAGCCAATGGCAGAACAATCACACATATTGGAGAAAGAGTTTATGGAATGGAAGGGAATTTTAGAGCAGGTAGACGACGTTTGTCTGATTGGAATAAGATTGTAATGTCATTCCTGCCTCGAGCCGGAATCTGAGTTCTCTTCCTTTTTTAGTGCTGAGACCCTGAATCATCCCGATAGCTATCTGGACAGGGTGACGAGTAAATTACTATTCTTACAGATCCTTATTCACACCAATACCAAATAAAGAAAAATCATATTTTATAGGATCGTTTGGATCTAATTGCCTTAATACTTCTGTGATTTCTTCAACTGCCTGCCAATCGTTTTGTGTGCGCTTTAATAAACCTAATGTACGGCTCACATTGCCTGTGTGTACATCCAGCGGCAGACAAAGATCTTTTGGCGAGATGCTTTTCCAGATGCCAAAATCAACACCTTTTTTATCATCTCGCACCATCCATCTTAAGAACATACATAAACGCTTCGCACTCGATTTTTTGGAAGGATCTGAAATATGTTTTTCTGATCTTGATAAATGTTTTGTTTCTAAAAATAAATTGCGGAAGCTAACAATGTTGTGCTTTAAATTAAGATCATCTTTTTCAATTACATTTTTAAAAGCTGCTTCAAGATCTTTATGATTGGTATAAATATTTTTTAATGAACTTAAAAAGAAAATGCAATCTGTTCCATTAAAAGTACGGTGAACAAATTTTTCAAAAGGCTTTAATTCTTTTTTTGAATGATTTAAAATAAAATCATGCGGTGCGTGATCCATCCATTGCATTAATTTATTGGCATTAGTTATAATTGATTTACGGTTACCCCAGGCTATTGTGGCAGCAAGAAAAGCGGCAATCTCAACATCTTCTTTTTTAGTAAATAAATGTGGGATAGAAATTGGATCGTTCTCAATAAATGATCTGTTGTTGTATTTTAAGTGTTTCTCATCTAAAAGATCTTTAATATTTAAAATACTTTTTTTGCTCATTCTTAATCTCAAGTGTCACTTCGAGCGGAGTCGAGAAGCGTATATGTGTCTCGACTCCGATCGACATGACAATATTTTATTATTGCAGTTTGTTAATATCCAGTTTTTTTAATTTTGGATTTATCCTGTCAATACCAAAAACAGTTAAAATGGTCATTGCTCCGCCAAATGCAATTGATGGCACAAGGCCTAGCAATTTAGCCGCAAAGCCACTTTCAAAAGCTCCAATTTCGTTACTACTGCCTACAAAAATATTATTTATCGCACTCACTCTTCCGCGCATATTATCCGGTGTTAGTAATTGTAAAATACTATGGCGTACAACCACACTTACATTATCAAAAGCACCTGTAAAAAACAACATGGCGCATGCCAGCCAGTAATTAGTACTTACTGCAAACAAAATAGTAAATATGCCAAAGGCAATAACCGACCACATTAAAGCAACACCGGCTTTTTTTGCAGGAGGATAAGCCACCATAATAAAAGCTGAGAAGATAGCGCCAATGGCTGGGGCTGTTCTAAGTAAGCCGTATGCTTCCGGGCCAAGATGCAGAACCTTATCAGTAAATGCAGGAATTAATGCAACCGCACCGCCAAATAAAACAGCAAAAAGATCTAATGTAATAGCACTTAAAACCATTTTTTGTTTGAACACAAAATTCAAACCTATTTTCATACTTTCAAAAACAGTTTCTTTTTTCTCACGCATTTCAGGCGCACCGGTATTTTTTATTTGCCAGATAAAAAATAATGCGATCACAAAAAATATAACTTCCATTAAATGGCAATAATTTGCATTTAAAGTATTATTACTACCATATACCAGACCCGCTAAAACAGGGCCAAGAATAGCGCCGGTATGCCAGGCTGTACTATTCCAGGTAGCAGAATGGGTATAATATTTTCTTGGCACCAGTTGACTCATGAACGGATTGGTAACCGCTCCTAAAAAAGCGCGTATAATGCCAAATGCAAATACAATAGCAAATAAAGCTATCATACCCATTTCTTTAAACAAGTAAATTAAAGGCTCTGAATTCAGGTATAAAAACAGCGCACCTAATAAAAGCAAAATGGTACCGGTCAATAGTATTTTCTTTTTATGAAGAATATCGGCCATATGTCCGCTAAAAAAACAGGTAATGATAAACGGAACGGCTTCCGTTAAACCTATTAAACCTAAAACAACTTCTTCTTTTGAATGTTCATAATAGATCTGCAGGTAAATAGTACTAAACTGCATTTGTATAGCCAATGTTAAGAAGAGCCTCACCATAATAAACAAGCGAAACTCTTTAATTTTAAAGATCTCTAAGGATTCAGATTTTACGAGTGCCATAAACTTGTTCAAAATTAGTGAACAAAATCAAGAGTTTCTAATAAATACACTTTGTAAAGCCAGTCAATTTTGTATTTTTAACCTCCCGTGGAAAACAACCTGAAACATATAAATATTAAAGCTTTATCGGAAGATGATCGTCCGAGAGAAAAGTTAGCAACACTTGGTCGCCAGAATTTGAGTGATGCCGAGTTAATTGCTATTATTTTAGGTTCGGGTAACAGAAAAGAAACGGCGGTGCAATTAGCACAACGTATGCTTTCTGAGAATGGCAATAATATTAATGTATTGGCAAAATTAAGTCTGGCTGAGCTTAAAAAATACAAAGGAGTGGGCGAGGCAAAAGCGGTAAATATTGCAGCAGCCTTTGAATTAGGAAGAAGAAGAACAGATCTTGAAACCACTCAAAAAGTAAAGATAACTTCAAGCAATGTGGCTTATCAAATTCTTCAAAAAAGATTAAGCGATCTGCCGCATGAAGAATTTTGGGTGTTGATTATGAATAGGGCCAACCAGGTAATTAAAGAAGAAAATTTAAGTAAAGGCGGCATTTCGGGAACCGTTGTGGATATTAGATTGATATGCAAATCGGCCATTGAAAACAATGCCAGCGGAATAATTATTGCGCATAATCACCCAAGTGGGCAAATAACGCCTAGTATGGAAGATAAAACAATTACAAATAAATTAAGAGAAGCGTTAAAAACATTTGAGATACCTCTGCACGACCATTTGATAATTGGAGATCAAACCTATTTTAGTTTTGCAGACGAAGGACTTTTGTAAAGGACAAATGATAAAAGACGCAGGATGTAAGACAAATCCTGATTAATAAATTTAGAAGTAAAAATGATTAAGATAGTTACTATAATTGGCGCCAGGCCGCAGATCATTAAAGCAGCGGCTTTGAGTAGGGCAATTAAAAATAAATACAGCAAGCAGTTAAAAGAAATTATTGTTCATACAGGACAACATTATGATGCCAATATGAGCCAGGTATTTTTTGATGAGCTGGGCATTCCTGCACCCGACTATAATTTAAATGTGGGCAGTGGAGGACATGGCGTGCAAACAGCGGCCATGATAACCGGTATTGAAGAAATTTTAATAAAAGAAAAACCAAATGCCATTGTGTTATATGGTGACACAAACTCTACGTTGGCAGGCGCTTTGGCAGCTATTAAAATTCATGTACCTGTTGTGCATATTGAAGCGGGCTTGCGTTCGTTCAATAAAGCCATGCCCGAAGAAGTTAACCGCATTATGTGCGATCATGTAAGCTCTTTTTTATTCTCGCCAACAAAAACGGGTTTAAATAATTTAATAAAAGAAGGATTTAAGAATGATACACTTCCACCATACAATGCCAATAACCCAAAGATCTATCATTGCGGTGATGTAATGTATGATAACAGTTTATTTTTTAGTGGAGTTGCTGAAACAAAAACAAGCATTCTTGATAAATTAAAACTGCAAAAAAATAAATTTATTTTAGCAACAATTCATCGTAATAATAACACAGATGAGCCAAAACGTTTAAATGCATTGTTTGCAGCGTTAAACGATATTTGTAAAGAAAGTAAACTCGATGTTGTGTTGCCGTTGCATCCAAGAACGGCAAAGCTTTTAGAAACAAATTTGGATAAAGGATTATATTCTGAAATTAAAAACAATGCACAATTTAAGATCTGTGACCCAGCATCTTTTTTAGAAATGGTTTCACTCGAAAAGAATTGTAAGCTGGTTATGACCGACAGTGGCGGTGTACAAAAAGAAGCTTTTTATTTTGAAAAGCCCTGCGTTATTCTTCGTCCCGAAACAGAATGGATAGAGTTGGTAGAATGCGGTACAGCTATTGTTGCTGATGCAAATGAAGAAAAAATTAAAAGCGCTTTTCAAACATTAAATAGTAAAAACGACCTTAAATTTCCTAAGCTATATGGTGATGGGCATGCTGCCGAATTTATTTGCTCCGAAATAATTAAATACATTTTGTAGCAAGTGAAAATTAGAGCCAGGATAATTTCTTATTTGGTAGCTGTTGCATTCAGTTTATTTTTTGTGTGTAATGCATCGGCACAAAAAACAAAAACAAAATCTACTACTATCAGCAATAAAGAAAAAGACAGCAGGAGCAGAAATGCACCTATGAAACAAGGCGGTAGTAAAAAACGTGGCGCTAAGCCTTATTGGATGATAGGTATTGGTGGTAATGTGGTGGATGATGATGGTAGCCCTTTTAAGTATTTATTTAATGCAATGCCAAGATGGAATGTAAGACCTTATCCTACAAGACTTACGGTTGAAAAATCATTAAAGAACAGTTTTAGTGTAGAAGGGGCTTTTAATTTTAATACCTACAAAGGATTTAAGATCATTAATAATGAAGTTGGAAAAGCAGGAATTTTTCTATCATTAGACATGAATTTTAAGAACAGTATTAATAAAATGCTTGGAAAGGATGGGCGCTTTGAGCCTTATTTTGTGTATGGTGCAGGAACAACTTTCAGAAGTGTGCGTTCATTACCAATTGGTGGAAATATAAATGTTGGTTTAGGTTCAAATTTCTGGATTACACGTGCTTTTGGTATCAATATACAAAGCGTAGCCAAGTTTGGAATGAGCCCGACACGATTTTATAAAACATCTCAAAATTATTTGCAACATTCGCTAAGCTTTGTGATAAAGCTGCAGAAAGGTGGCAAAAATCCATTTATCAGGCCACGTTATAAATGGGTGCATAGAAAAAATTTAAGTCAGGAAAGAAACTGGTAATTTATTTTTGAATGGTTGTTTTGTGCGCAAATGTTTTTGCAGGAGATAAAGAATAAACTTTATCCAACACAACCAAAAGAGCGCATAAAGCAATAAATGCAATTGCTCTTTTAATATTATTGATCTTAAGTCTTTTTAAAGCGATCTCCGTCATCTTATTATACAATACGAAAATTATGCCAGAGTGGTTGGGTAAGGGATTTTCAACAGCTTCTAAACAGCTTTTTAACAACTAAAAAAACCTAAATATTTACAATTTAATGATTTACAATTTACAATTGTTATAATCAGTTCCATAAAAAATCCCGGCATTCATTGTGAATTGCCGGGATTAAATTGTAAATCGTCAATTAAAAAATTGTCAATTCATTAAGCTTCTTTCTTTTCTACCATTCCTTCAGGTTTTGGTAAAAGAACTTTACGGCTTAATTTAATTTTTTTGGTTTTAGGATCATCACCAACATATTTTACTTCAACCACATCACCTTCTTTTAAAACACCTTCTAAAGTGTCAATACGTTTCCAATCGTACTCGCTAATGTGCAATAAACCATCTTTACCCGGCATTATCTCAACAAATGCACCGTAAGGCATAATTGTTTTTACTTTAGCCTGGTAAATGTCGCCCACTTCAGGAACGGTTACAATACCTTTAATTCTAGCTTTAGCAGCAGTAACATCAGTAAGGTTAGTTCCAAAAATTTCAACAACACCTGTTTTATCAACCTCTGTAATTACAATGGTTGTATTGGTTGCTTTTTGCATTTCCTGGATCACTTTTCCTCCTGGTCCTATTACCGCGCCAATAAATTCGCCTGCAATAACCAATCTTTCAAAACGTGGAGCGTGTTCTTTGTAATCTGCGCGAGGTGTATCAATTGCTTTCAACATTTCGCTCATGATATGTAAGCGGCCTTGTTTAGCTTGTTCCATTGCTTTTTCCATTACTTCGTAAGGTAAGCCATTTACTTTTAGATCCATTTGCACAGCAGTAATACCATCTTTAGTACCACACACTTTAAAATCCATATCTCCTAAGTGATCTTCATCACCTAAAATATCCGATAAGATAGCGTATTGGCCTTTATCGTCGGTAATTAAACCCATGGCAATACCTGCAACCGGCTTTTTAATTTTCACACCGGCATCCATTAACGCTAGTGTACCCGCGCAAACTGTGGCCATACTCGACGAACCGTTACTTTCTAAAATATCGCTTACAATACGAATGGTATAACCTGTATCCATTGGCACCACTTTTTTCAATGCGCGTAATGCTAAGTTACCATGTCCAACCTCACGGCGGCCAACGCCACGGTTAGGTTTTGCCTCACCAGTACTAAAGCCGGGGAAGTTGTAATGTAAAATAAAGGTTTCTTCACCGCTGTTAAAGGCACCGTCAATTTTTAATTTATCTAATGGCGTACCTAAAGTAACAGTAGTTAACGATTGTGTTTCACCTCGTGTAAATACAGCACTGCCATGTGGAGTAGGCAGGTAACCAACTTCAGCCCAAATAGGACGGATATCGGTAGTTTTACGACCATCCAAACGAACTTTTTCGTCAATAGCTAAACGACGAACAGCAACGTATTCAACCTCGTGATAATATTTATTAATTAAAGCTTCTTTTTCTTTTAACTCTTCAGCAGAATATTGTTTTTTAAATTCTTCTAAAGGCGCTTTAAAATTAGCCTTACGGTTGTGTTTGTTCGGATCTAATTTTTTAGCAGCAGCATAAACAGCATCGTAAGTTTCCTTCATTACTTTTGCTTTTAAGTCTGCATCATTTACTTCGTGGCAATACTCACGCTTGGTTTTTAAGCCTGCTTTTACTGCAAAATTGCCAATTTCTTTGATCTGAATTTTGATTGCTTCGTGTGCAAATTTAATTGCTTCTAACATTTCTGCTTCGCTAACTTCAGCCATCTCACCTTCAACCATGCAAATATCAGTTGCAGATGCCGCAACGATCATATCAATGGTGCTTAAGGCCAATTGCGATTTTGTTGGATTGATAACTAATTTACCATCAATTTTACCAACGCGTACTTCGCTTATCGCGCCATTAAAAGGAATATCACTTACTGCAATTGCTGCAGAAGCTGCTAATCCTACTAAAGCATCGGGTATATTTTCTTTATCAGAAGAGATCAATGATAACATTAATTGAGTGTCAGCATGATAATCATCCGGAAATTGAGGGCGCAAAGCGCGATCCACGATACGGGAAATTAAAACTTCATAATCAGATAATTTTGCTTCACGTTTAAAAAATCCGCCCGGAAAGCGGCCGGTAGAAGCGTATTTTTCCTGGTAATCTACTGTTAACGGTAAAAAATCAACCCCTTCTTTTGCTTCTTTATTACTAACAATAGTAGCTAAGATCATGGTGTCGCCCATTCTTACCACTACTGCACCGTCGGCTTGTTTTGCCAGTTTTCCTGTTTCAAGTGATATCATGCGCCCATCGCCAATATCAAATGTGTGTGTTGTTCCTATTTGTGACATATTTGTTTTGTTTTTGTGTTCCGACGTTTTCGGAACCGGTTTATATATTGTTTTAGTCTTTTAATAAAAAAGGCACTTCGAAAAAAGATTCGAAATGCCCCCTTTTAATAATTCAAGCCCGCAAAATTATTTACGGATATCTAATGTTTTAATGATAGCACGGTAACGCATTAGATCGGTTTTCTTTAAATAATCCAATAACGCACGACGTTTACCTACTAAGTTCAATAATGAACGTTGAGTGCCAAAATCTTTTTTATTATTTTTTAAGTGATTAGTTAAATGATCAATACGAAGAGTAAATAACGCAATTTGCGATTCTGAGCTCCCTGTGTTTTTTTCAGCTCCTCCGTGTTTTTTGAAAATGTCTTTCTTTACTTGTGATGTTAAATACATTGTATTATTTTTTTAAGGATACAAAGATAGTATTATTTGATTAATCGCAAAAATTATTTCCTTATTGTTTCACTATTTTAGCCGTTTTTTGGCTTTTTTGCGCCTTTAGATGCTTAAAACACCGGCATTTGGCATAATTTTTAATATTTATAGTGTTTTTTGCGGGCATAACTACCTGTTTTTTAACCAATACGGCTTACCTATTTAAATTTCTATCATGACCTTTTCCGCTACTTTGATTTTATATTAGCAAAAAAAGCCCCCGTTTTGCGGAGGCCTCATTAAAATGTGCTTAGGATTATTTTTTTGCGTCGGCTAAAAATTGTGCTAAGCCGCTATCGGTTAATGGATGTTTTAATAACGCAGCAATGGCGCTTAATGGCGCTGTAATAACATCTGCTCCAATTTTTGCACACTCAATTATATGCATTGGGTGACGAACACTTGCAGCTAAAATTTCAGTTTCGTAACCGTAATTATCATAAATAAGGCGAATGTCTTCTATCAGCGTTAAGCCATCTGTACTTACATCATCTAACCTTCCAATAAATGGTGAAACATATGATGCGCCTGCTTTGGCAGCTAATAATGCCTGGCCTGCAGAAAATACAAGTGTGCAATTTGTTTTAATACCTTGTTCTGTAAAATATTTTATTGCTTTTACTCCTTCTTTTATCATCGGAATTTTTACAACAATACGCGGGTGTAACTTTGCTAATGCCTCGCCTTCTCTTACCATTCCTTCAAAGTCGGTAGCAATAACTTCGGCGCTTACATCACCTGTAACTATATTACAGATATCAACATAATGTTTTAAAATATTTTCTTGTCCTTTAATGCCTTCTTTAGCCATTAATGATGGATTAGTTGTAACACCATCTAAAACACCCATATCTTGTGCTTCCTTAATTTGAGCCAGGTTGGCTGTATCTATAAAAAATTTCATATTCTGTTTTTTGTTTTTGCAGGCATAAAGATAGGGGATGAATGGAACGCCTTTTTAAAATTGTATCAACAAATCAGATACTTTGCGAACAAAGCCAGGCTGTACTCCAGGCGTTCTGAAAATTAAAGCCGCCTGTAATACCATCAATATTTAAAACTTCTCCGCAAAAGAACAAATTGGGAATGAGTTTACTTTGCATGGTCTTAAAATCTATTTCTTTTAAATTAACACCACCGCAAGTAACAAACTCTTCTTTAAAAGTAGTTTTGCCTTCCATTTTATAACTGCTATTGCAAAGATTTTCTGTTAATTTATTTAATTGCTTGTTGCTTATCTCGGCCCAGGGTTTAGAATTATCAATACCTGAAGAGGAACATAAAAATTCCCACAAACGTTTTGGAAGATCGAATTGCGCATTTGTATAAGGAAAAGCCTTGTGTTTTTCTTTTTGAATACGTTTTAATTCCGCTTCCGCCTCGTTGGGTTTTAAAGGGAACACCCAATTTACAAAAATGGTAGAATTGTAATTTAGTGTATAAAATTCTTTTGCAGCAAATGCCGAAAGTTTTAAAACAGCAGGCCCGCTTAAGCCCCAATGCGTAATTAAAACCGGCCCATTATAATTTAATTTGCTATTGGCAATTTTTACCAATGCGTTTTGCACACTAATTCCCTGTAGCTCTTTTTTAATAACCTCATTAGGAAAATTTAAAGTGAACAAGCTTGGAATGGGCTCGTCAATAGTATGTCCCAGGTCTTTTATAACCTGGTATGCTGAGCTTTTATTATGCCCACCCAATGCGCAAATAATAGCATCTGCATAAATATCATTAGTATTGGTTTTAATTAAAAAACCGTTTTCTTTTTTTTGAAGAGAAAGAACTTCGCACTGTGTTTTTGTTTCGATTTTTAATTCACGAGCTAATTTTAAAAAGCAATCAATAATGGTTTGGCTATCGTTAGAGTAGGGGAACATTCTTCCATCCTCTTCTGTTTTTAAAATAATACCTTCTTTTTTAAACCAATTGATCGTATCCTGCACACTAAATTTTGAAAATACCTGTTGCAATTCTTTATTGCCACGCGGATAATTTTTTACCAGTTCAGAATTTTCAAAACAATGATGTGTAACGTTGCAACGCCCGCCGCCGGATACTTTTACTTTTGATAAAAGCTTATTTGTTTTTTCTAAAATAGAAATTTTATAAGATGGATTTTTAACAGCAAGATTTATGGCTGCAAAAAAACCGGCGGCACCACCACCAATAACGATAATATGTTTTTGTGTACGAATGATCTAATTTTTTATTGCTCGCGTTATTTCTCTTTTTCCCGGAGGACCTTGTAGAGATTCAACAGTAAAGCCACAACGTTTTAAAATTCGTTTTAATTCTCCTTGCGCGCAAAATGTTATTATGCAGCCACCGGTATTTAATATCGGATATAGTTTTTCAAAGATCGGGCTTTGCCACATTTCGGGTGCTGCTCCGGGGCCAAAAGCATCGTAATAGATCACATCTGCTTTTTGTGCGTAATTAAATTCATTAGCATCACTATTAAATTTGGTGATGCTAAAATTTGAGTTTATTTTCTTTTCTTTTTCCCATTCGCAATTTAGGATCGTTTCGATCTCTTTTTTTTCAACGTTTAAAAGTTCGGTGTAGTTTAATTTTTCAAAAACCTCTTTTTCTAAAGGATATTTTTCAATGGCCAGATAATTTATGTTTAAATTTTCCTTAATCGCTTCCTGCAAGCTTAACATAGCGTTTAAACCTGTGCCAAAGCCTATTTCAAGTACATTGATATTTGTTTTTGTAATAAATTTTAAACCGTTATTTATAAAAATATGAGTGCTTTCCTGAATGGCTCCAAATTTTGAATGATAGGTAGCATTCAATTCTGTATTTAAAATTGTTGTTGAACCGTCAGCTGTATTTAAAATTTCCAGCATTTACTTTTTCTTTTTTCTTCCGTAAATTAAAAATAAAAGTACAGGCAATACAAAAATATCGGCTAAAACTGCAATAATAACAGTAATGCAAATTAAAAAACCAAAATAAAAAGTGCTTTGAAAGTTACTGATCATAAGTGTCATAAAACCACCTAATAAAATAAATGTAGTTAAGATGATTGGTTTTCCGGTTTCAAAATACGTGCGTTTAAATGCATACATTAAGCTTTTACCGTAACCCAATTCAATTTTTAAGCGCGAGATAAAATGGATGGTATCGTCGGTAGCAATACCAAAAGCTATACTAAATACAAGCGATGTAGCGGCTTTTAACTCGATGCCTGCAAAACCCATAATGCCACCTATTATTACCAGCGGAATAACATTTGGTAAAATAAATACCAGCACCATGCGCCAGCTGCGGTGCAGGAAAAAGGTAAGTAAGCCAATAACAACCAGCGAAAAAATAAAGCCCTGTGTCATGTTATTTACCATGTACTCATTATTGCGATCAATTAAATGCGCAGCGCCTGTAATTTCAAATTGTAATAAATTCTGATCAATATTTTTATCAATAAAAGCAATTAAATTTAAATTATGCTGGGTAGCTTTTAAGCTTCCCATATCCCTTATTTTTGCGCTAATACGTGTTTGCAGACCATCTGTGGTTATTAAACGTTTTACTTCTTTATTTTTTTTATTGCTTTTTAATTGTTTCGAAATGGGTTCATAATCATCCTTGTCCGGAAAATTACCGCTACGGTCATCAGTCGAATTTTGGTAAATAGATTTTACAAGGCTTGCAGGTGACAACAAAAAGCCTGCATCGTACTCTTTTTTAATAAACTCATCTACCTTATTTAATTCGGTAATTACATCATAGTCCCAAACACTTTTATTTTTATCTTTAAGCGTGATAAGCATGCTGAAAGGCCTCACGCCACTGTAGTTCTCGTCAAAAAAATTAAAGTCTTGTTTTATTTTTACCTTATCATTAAGGTCTTCGAGCAAAATATTATTTACTTTAATGTTAAAAATTCCTACAACCGATAAAACCAAAATAATACTTGTTGTAACTAAAATTGTTTTTTGGTGCCTGAAGATCCAGAATAAACCATTGCGCATTAAATTATAAGTACGGTTATTAGTACCATGCACAGTTACTAATTTTTTTGGCGTGAAAAAATAAAGCAGCGCGGGTAATAAAGTGTAGGTTAAAATAAAAGCAATGGTAACACCTACCGAAGTATAAATACCAAATTCTTTAATTGGCCTGATGCTTGAAAACAGAAGCGATAAAAAGCCTACAACAGTGGTTAATAAAGTTAAAAAAGTAGGAAAGCCAACCTCTTTTAGTATTAAAGGATAGATCTTTTCGCGCGAAGTTCCTTTTGCCATTTCCTCAAAATACTTTGAGAAGAAATGCACAACGTCGCTCATGCCGGCAATAAATATCATGGTTGGCAACATGGCGGTCATAATATCTATTGATTTGCCGCAAAGCTTCATAATGCCCAATGTCCATAAAATAGAAATGAGCACAATAATTACCGGCACTACAATACCATAAATGCTTCTAAAACTAAACCATAAAAAGATAACGATCACTACAAACGAAAGACAAATAAAAATAATGAACTCTTTTTGAAGGTTGTTTAAGTAAACATTTTGCGCAAAGATCCTGCCTACAAAATGAATATTATCAAACTTAAATTTTTTAAGCGCGGTTTCAATGTTCTTTGCCAGTGAGTCGCTTTTGTTTTTACTTAAAACATCATCTGTTTTTATATAAATACTTAATGATTTTGCATTCATCGGAAAAAAAGAACCAACCAGGTGCGGCGATTGATAAATGGCAATACTATCGTCTTTATACAAACTTTCATCTGTAAAATGCATAACGCTGGTTTGCACCGGTACCATGCCGCCTAGCGAAAGCGTCTTTAAATTTGTGGGCGAAGTTACACCTTGCACATAGCGAAGTCTGGCTAATTCATTCGTTAAGCTGTCAACCTTTATTAAAAAATCTTTTTTAAAGATGCCTGCTTTATTTTCAACAGCTACCAGTGCAAACTCATTGTCGTACTCAAATGTTTTACGGTAGTTGTTATAAACCTCTAATTCATGATCCTCATTTGGAAAGAAGGCCTCAAAATCATAATCAAACTTAATATATTGAAGCTTGTAAACACAAAAAAATGAGAATACAAGAACAAAGACAATTATTATTAAATTATATGTTTTTTGAGTTCTGATAGAGCGTAAATTTACATACTTTCAACAAATAAAAACTTATATTTGAATTCTCTTAAATTAAAGTTTAACATTCAATAATAAAACTTAATACTATGCCAAAAGGAATTTATAAGATCCCGACACCGGTAAACGAACCGATAAAAAGTTATGCATCAGGAAGCGCTGAACGCAAAGAGTTACAAGCCATGTTAAAAGAATTGCGCAGCAAAGAGCTTGACATTCCTATGTATATTGGAAGCGAAGAAGTTCGTGGTACAGCAAAGGTTCGCCTGGCGCCGCCACACGATCATAAGCATACATTAGGTTATTTTTATAAGAGCGAAAAACAGCATGTAGAGCAAGCGATAAAAGCTGCATTAGCCGCCAAAGAAAAATGGCAAAACTTAAGCTGGGAACACCGCGCAAGCATTTTCTTAAAAGCGGCAGAATTAATTGCAGGCCCGTTTCGTGCTAAATTAAATGCTGCTACAATGTTAGGGCAAAGTAAAAATGCTTTCCAGGCTGAGATTGACAGCGCTTGCGAGATCATTGATTTTTTAAGATTTAACGTACATTATATGCAGGAGATATATGCCGATCAACCTATTTCAGGTCCCGGTGTATGGAACCGTTTAGAGTGGAGACCATTAGAGGGATTTATTTATGCATTAACACCATTTAATTTTACAGCCATTGCAGGAAATTTACCAACAAGTTGCGCTATGATGGGCAATGTGGTTGTTTGGAAGCCTAGCAACACGCAGGTTTATAGCGCTAATGTGTTAATGGAAGTGTTTAAAGCTGCAGGTGTGCCGGATGGTGTAATTAATTTAATTTACCCTAGCGGTCCTGATGCGGCTGATGTTGTTTTTAACCATAAAGATTTTGCAGGTATTCACTTTACAGGCAGTACAGAAGTGTTTCAAAACATCTGGCAAACTATTGGTAATAATATTCATAAATACCGTTCGTATCCACGTATTGTTGGCGAAACAGGTGGTAAAGATTTTATTATGGCGCACAAATCTGCAGATGCTAAAGTATTATCGGTTGCTATTTCACGTGGTGCTTTTGAATATCAAGGCCAAAAATGTTCTGCTGCTTCGCGAGCTTACATTCCTTCTAACTTATGGAACGAAGTAAAAGCCTATTTGGTAGCAGATCTTAAGTCTATGAAAATGGGCCCGACCGAAGATTTTACCAATTTCATCAACGCGGTTATTGATGAAAAGAGTTTTGATAAGTTGGCTAAGTATATTGATGCTGCTAAAAAAGACAGTAGTGTTGAAATAATTGCCGGTGGAAATTACGATAAGAGTAAAGGTTATTTTATTGAGCCAACCATTATTGTTACAAAAGATCCTAAATATGTAACAATGTGCGAAGAGTTATTTGGCCCGGTGTTAACGCTTTATGTTTATGACGAAAATAAATTTGAAGAAACCTTAGAGATCGTTGACAGTACTTCTATTTACGCTTTAACAGGAGCGATACTTTCGCAAGATCGTTACGCTATTGAGTTGGCAACAAAAAAATTAAGCAATGCTGCCGGTAACTTTTATATTAACGATAAATGTACAGGGGCAGTTGTTGGTCAGCAACCTTTTGGCGGTGCCCGCGGTAGCGGAACCAATGATAAGGCAGGGGCAAAAATAAATTTATTGCGTTGGGTTTCTCCGCGTACGATTAAAGAAACCTTTACACCTCCAACAGACTATAAATATCCGTTCTTACAGGCAGATTAATGATCAAAAAAAGGCAGAATAACATCTGCCTTTTTTATTTAATAATATTTTTTCAATACAATTTAAGTGGATATTATTGATTTAATATGTATTTTTCTGATGTAAAAATCAAGATACAATTAAACACATTTATTTTATATTCTTTATTTTGTTAACCAATGTTTTTTTTGGTCAAAACTATCTTGATTCGGTTACCATTAAAATAAACAAGGCAAAGAATGATAGCGTTAAAATAAATGTTTATTATAAGGCTGCTTTAGCTAAGGAAAAATTAACCTCTCGGCAATGCGACTCGTTAAATGACCTTATCCTTGAAACCGGAAAGCACTCAACTGATAAGAGATTATTATCTTACGCGCTTTTTAAACAAGGCTATTATCACAATCATAGGGGAGAAAGTAGTAAGGCCATAGAAAAATATTTTATGGCGCTTAAAGAAGCAGAAAAAGTAAACAATATTTATGTGCGTATTATGTCACATAACAGAATTGGTAATGTTTATTCGCTGGAGAAGAATGGAAAAGGAGCTATTAGGCAATATCATTATTCTATTCCTTTGGCAAAAATGATAAATGATAGCGATGATCTTGCGGATGCTTATTCCAGTTTGGGAACACTGTATAACAATACCAAGGTTTTTGATTCCTCGTTATTTTATCATTTTAAATCGCTTGAAATAAGGTTAAAACAAGATAATAAAAAGAATCTTGCACTAACTTATAACGGCATTGGGTTAACATATAAAAGCCTTAAAGAATATGATAAGGCGATAGATTTTCTTAAAAAGAGCCTTGATATAAGAATAGAAGTAAAAGATAAAAAAGGCGAAGCCGGATCAAAAATAAATATTGGCAATGTTTTAAATTTAAAAGGCGATTTTAATAAAGCCTTAGAGTATTTAATTGATGGAACTGAGATAGCATATAAAAGTAAAGCCGGCGATTTTTATTGTAATGGTTTGCTAGGAATTAAAAATTCATATTCAAAAGCTAAAAAATGGAAAGAATGTTCATTGGCATGGGATAAATATAAAAATGCAACCGATTCGGTAAGAGGAGAAAAAATGAGAAAGGATATTCTTGAGCTGGAAGCAAAGTACGACAGTGATAAAAAAGATGCTGACCTTAAACTTCAGGAAGAACAGATCAGGTCAAAAATTGCAGAGAATTCTAAACAAAAGATATTAATAATTGCTTCTATAATTGCATTATTAATGGCACTTATTGCAGTGTTTTTTATTTACAGAAGTTTTAGGTTGAACAAAAAAAATGCTATTCAACTGGCATTTAAAAATCATTTGATAGAAGAAAAGAACAAAGAAATTACCGACAGTATCAATTACGCACGCCTGATCCAGCAAAGTTTATTAGCGTCTGAAACTATGCTTAATAAAAATTTAAAAGAGTATTTTATTTTATACAAACCAAAAGATATTGTTAGCGGTGATTTTTATTGGGCTGCCGAAACAACTAATGGGTTTTTATTAGCTTGTGTTGATTGCACTGGCCACGGGGTTCCGGGGGCATTTATGAGTTTGATAGGAAAAGAGAATTTAGACAAGGCCATTGTTTCAACCAACAGTCCTAAACAAATATTAAGTGAGTTAAATAAAGGTGTAAAGCGGTCGCTCAATCAAAATAGCGGTAACGGCAACAGGGATGGAATGGACGCGGCGCTTATTAGAATTGAAGAGCAGGGCGGCGGTAAAGCAAAACTAGTGTATGCCGGGGCTAATCGTCCGTTATTGGTGCTTAAAAAAGGAGATACCCAAATTGAAGAAATAAAAGCCACCAAGCAGGCAATTGGTGGTTTTACAAGTGATGAGCAGGAATTTGAAGAGCATGAGATACTATTAGATAAAGGCGATTCTGTTTTTATTTCAACAGATGGTTATGCGGATCAGTTTGGAAGTGAAAAAAATAAAAAGATGACCACTAAAAGATTTAAAGATCTTTTAATTTCATTGCAGTCATTAAATTCTGCCGATCAAAAAAATAAGTTGGATGAATTTTTTAATACCTGGAAAGGTAAGAATGAACAATTAGATGACCTTTTGGTAATAGGTATCCGTATCTAAATTGTTAAAATTAGTCGCAAATAGGGGAAACTTCACCTCAAAAAGTTGTATCTAAACTTCTAAATTATTATGTTAGCTAAATAATTAGCAAAAACACACAAAATATGAAATTAAAATTACCCTTAATTGCTGCAGCATTTAGCCTTGCATATGGCACAAATGCGCAAACAGGCAAAATAGCTTTAAAAAGTAACGCTGTTCAGCCGCAGGAAAACAATTTTACCATCACTAAAAGAACCTGTGGTACCGAACAGCCAACAGCTGAATGGGATGCATGGTTTAATAAAGAAGTTGAAAAATTTAAAGCTGCACAGGCTACAGGTAAAGCGCAGGCTCTTAACTACACAATTCCTGTAATTGTACACGTTATTCATGGTGGGCAGGCCGTGGGCACATTCCCTAATATTGCTCAAGGACAAATTAACTCACAAATAACAGTATTAAATCAGGATTTTAGCGGTACCGGCTTAAATGTTGGTAACTGCCCTGCGGTTTTTACTTCGCTTATTTCTAATACAGGTGTTTCTTTTTGTTTAGCTCAAAAAGATCCTAATGGTGTAACATTAGCTGAGCCGGGTATTGAAAGGATCAATTATATTTCTAAAGGCTGGAACAATCCGGCTGGTGCTGCTTACAATACACCTGCAACTTTTCAGGCATATGTAAATGGTACAATTAAACCGGGCAGTATCTGGGATCCTACAAAGTATATGAACATTTGGATCACTGACGAAAACGCTTCTACTGGTTTATTAGGTTATGCTACTTTTCCTGCAGGTACAACTTTAACAGGTTTATCAAGTTTGGGAACTGCAACTACTGACGGTTTATGGTGCTGGTCAAGAGCCTTCGGATCAAATACGATCTTCCCTGGCGGAACATACGATCCAACCTATAATAAAGGTAGAACTGCAACTCACGAAATTGGTCACTGGGTAGGTTTACGCCATATCTGGGGTGATGACGGTACAGCTTGTACAGGTACTGATTATTGTAACGATACGCCTAACCAGGCTGATGAGAATTATGGTTGCCCTAACTTTGCAACTAACATTTCTTGTAGCAATGCCGGTGATATGGCCATGAACTTTATGGATTATACTGATGATCCTTGCATGTACATGTTTACTAACGATCAAAATACACGTATTCAAACTGCTATGAGCCAAGGTACTTACCGCAGCCAGTTAAGTACAAGTGCTGCTACATTATGTACAATTGCTGCTGCTACACCAACTGCAAACTTTACAATGGCCGGCACAGGTTGTGTTGGTACTGGTGTAACAACTAATAACACAACTAACGGAACACCGGCTCCAACTTATGTATGGAGTTCAAATCCTGCAACCGGCGTTTCGTTTAGCCCTAATAACACGTCAGCTTCTCCAACAATTAACTTTACAACTCCTGGTACTTACAGTATTTCAGTAGTTGCGACTAATTCACTTGGATCTAGCTCAAAAGGTCAGAATATTACAATTGCAAACTGCGCGGCATTATGTGCAGATACAATTACAAATGTTTCTCCAACAGGTACTCTTTTAGTTGGTGCGGCAGGTTCAGATACAGCAACTCCTGGTTGCAGTCCTAAAGCAGGATATATCATGGGTTCTAACTGTTATGATGATAAAGAAAAAGCAGAATTCTTCCCTGTAAGTTTATATAACACTATGACATCTCCTCAAATTAAGAGTGTGTTAGTTATTTTCTACAAAGAAGGAACTAAAGGAACAACAGGTTCAGCTTCAGCTGCAGTTAATTTAAAATTATATAACGGAACAATGGCTGGTGGTCCAACTGGTACAGCTTCTCCATTCGGCCAAGTAAATGCTACAATGGCAAATATTACTGCTGTTACAGCTACTAACCAGGTTACTTATGTTGGTGCACAACCAATTGTTTACACTAACCCTATTTTAAGACCATACAGATATATATTAGCTTCGCCGGTAAATGCACCTGCAACTAATGGTTTCTTTGCTTCTATTACTGTTCCTACAGCTGCAGGTGATACAGCAGTTATTATGGATGATGCAAGTGTTGCAGCAGGTTCTAACTGGGAATTATGGAGTGATAACACATGGCACAGTATTTCTGTAGCATGGGGTGGTTACGATGCAAGTATGGCTATTTTACCAGAGATGCAATGTGCTGTAACAGGTATTAACAAAAACTCTGTATTAGATGCTAATGTTAGCTTACATCCAAACCCATCAAACGGTATGGTAAACATTATCGCAACATTACCAAACTCGCAAAATTTAGAGATCGTTGTTCATAACTCATTAGGCCAGGTTATCTCAAGCACTAAGCACTCAGGTGTTACAAGCAATGTGTTTAACATGGATCTTTCAAGTTACTCAAACGGTATTTACTTTGTAACCATTAATAATGGTGAAGAGAAGATCGTTAAGCGATTAATTTTAAGTAAATAATATTTTAACGTGTTTTTTAAAAAGGCCCCGGTTTCGGGGCCTTTTTTATTAATACCCGATTGTTGAATTCAATAAACACAGCTATTGTTAAAAATTACCGTTAATAAAACAAAAAGCCCCTGATTATAGCGCTATTTTTGAGATGTACAATGGCAGCAGCAAAACGACAAACTGAAATGAGCTTAAAGGAAGTAATTGCCTTAATTACCTTATTGGATGATCCGGATGAAGTAATTTATGATCAGGTAAAAGATCGCTTTGTTGTGCTCGGACCGCCGGCCATCCCTCATCTTGAAACTGCATGGGAGAATAGCTTTGATGCAATCATGCAAAAAAGAATTGAAAACATCATTCATACCATTCAATTCGAAACTCTTCAAAAAGCACTTAAAGCCTGGGCTAAGAACGATCAGGATGATCTTTTAAAAGGAATTTTAATACTGGCTCGTTACCAATATCCTGACTTAGATGAAAATAAAATAAGAAAACAGCTTGCTACCATTAAGCAGGATGTTTGGTTAGAATTGCATGAGGACCTTACAGCACTTGAAAAAGTGAAGATCATTAATCATATTTTATTTGAAGTGCACCAGTTTAGCGGAAACATTACCAATTATCATGCGCCGCAAAACTCTTTTTTAAATAATGTTTTGGAAAGTAAAAAAGGTAACCCGTTGATGCTAAGCGTTGTTTACCTTTTAATTTGCAATGAATTAAAAATACCGGTGTATGGTATTAACCTGCCGCAACACTTTGTATTGGCTTATTTGAATGATGATGCCAATTTAATGGATGTGAACAATAAAACACTTTCAAACAATATTTTATTTTATATCAATCCCTTTAGCAAAGGTTTATTATTCAATCAAAAAGATATTGATCAGTTCTTAAAGCAATTGAATCTTGACCTTGAGCCAAAATATTATTTGCCTTGCAGTAATATCGATATTATTAAACGCTGCATTAATAACCTTATTTTTTCATACGAAAAGTTAGGTTATGTTGAGAAAGTTGAGGAGTTAAAGGGCCTTGACTCACAATTATAGGGCTTTCGCTCAGTTATTCAAAAAAAATGTTATTATTGTTTTATTTATTTAAAAATTGATTTACCTTTAATTAAAATTTTAAAAACCATGAAAAAAATATTATTAACTCTTTCATTAGTTGCTTTGTTTGCTGGTGTAACTAAAGCACAGGAACCTGTAAAAAATAAATCTACTAAAAAAGAAGTAGTTAATCCGGATGGCACAACTTCTGTAGTTGAAGAAAGTACAACTCAACCAACTAAAAAAGAAGAGCCGAAAAAATCAGGCACAAGAATGGCTATTAATCAAAAAGGTACTGCCGGAACTAACGATACTAAAAAAACGGCTGTTAAAGAAGAAAAAAATGAATCTACTACAAGCCCAACAGGCCCAACAACAAAGCCTCACTAATCTTTAAAGATATACTATAAAAAAAGCCCTGCATTTGCGGGGCTTTTTTGTTTTAAAAAAGGTTTTATTAAGATTTTTTTCGTTGATTTAATTCATCTCGGATCTTTGAGGCTAATTCATATTGCTCTTCATCTAAAGCTGTTTGTAACAGGTTCTTTAACTCCTCGGTACTTTTGCCTTTATAATCATCCATACCTGTAGAAACTGGGGTTTCTGACAATTCTGCCACTTGTTCACTTTCTTCAGAAGTAGTTGTAGGTTCATCATCCAATACAATACCTGCACTTTTTAATATAAATTCATAAGTTGAAATAGGGCATTTGAACCTTACTGCAATAGCAATAGCATCACTTGTGCGGGCGTCAATTTCTACCTCTTTAGTACCGTCGTTACATAATAATTTAGCGTAAAAAATACCTTCTACAAGGTTATAGATAAGTACTTCGCTAACGGTAATATCAAAGGTTTGAGAAAAGGTCTTAAAAAGATCGTGGGTCAATGGCCTGCTTGGGCTCATTTTTTCAAGTTCAATAGCTATGGCCTGGGCTTCAAAACCCCCAATAATTATGGGTAATCTGCGGCTACCTGTTGTTTCGCCTAACACCAGTGCATAGGCACCACTTTGTGTTTGGCTGTACGACAATCCCACTATTTCTAAACGGACTTTCTTCATTAAGAACTTGTTGATTCTAATTTAAGAATAAAATTTTATTTAATTCTGATTTGCCTTAAATTTTTTAACGGCCTCAGTTAATTTAGGAAGAATGCTAAAAGCATCACCAATTACGCCATAATCAGCCGATTTAAAGAAAGGGGCCTCTTTGTCGTTATTGATCACCACAATAGTTTTGCTTCCGTTAACACCCGCTAAATGCTGTATTGCTCCCGAAATACCAATGGCAATGTATAAATTAGGACGAATGGCAACACCGGTTTGTCCAACATGCTCGTGATGCGGTCTCCAGTGCATATCAGCAACCGGACGAGAACAAGCAGTTGTAGCACCTAATGCGTTTGCAAGATCTTCAACTATTTTCCAGTTTTCGGGGCCTTTTAAACCACGACCCGCGCTTACTACTAATTCAGCCTCAGGTAATGGAATAGCGCCGCCAACATCGTTTGATTTAGTTTCTTTCACAACAATTTTAGAGGCAATTGCAGAAAGATCTGCATTAAAATCTGCCACTGTAGCTTTGTTATCTCCTAATTTAACAGGAAAGCTGTTTGGCAATAAAGAAATAACTTTCATATCGCTAGTAATGCTGTAAACAGCCGAAGCTTTTCCCGAAAATACATTTTTCTTAACCTCAAAACTTCCACCGGCAACTGATGGATAATCAACGGCACCTGCAACTAAACCTGCTTTTAATTTAGCGGCTAATCTTGGCGCAACTGCTTTTCCAACAATATCAAAAGCAAAAATAATTATTTTGGCATTTTCAGCCTTAGCAGCTTGTTCAACGGCAGCGCTAATGAACATGGCATCTGCATTCATTTTATCGTTTTTAACCGATAAGATTTTTGTTGCGCCTGCTTTTCCAATTTCTTCTAACTGCTCAGCCGATGCATTGTTTACAATTGCTGTAACAGTTGAGCCGGTAAGTTCTGCCACTTTTGCTGCATAATTAACACACTCTAACGATGCTTTTTTTACGCGGCCTTTATTAATTTCTGTATAAACCAGTACTGACATTTTATATAAGTTTTAGTTTGTAAAATTCTTAATTAAATTACTTTAGCTTCTGTATGTAATAACTGTACCAATTCATCCAGATTATCTTCGCTGATCATTTTAACAGTAGTACGACCCGGATTTAAAGTATAAGATTTAATAGAAGTTAAAGCTGTTGAAGCGCTTGCCGCTACCACCGTTAAAGGTTTAGTTCTTGCAGCCATAATACCACGCATATTTGGTATGCGTTGCTCCGCCATACCTTTTGCACAACTAACTACCAAAGGTAATTCACATTCTACAACCTGTGTGCCACCGTCTACATCCTGTTCAACAGTTGCTTTATTTCCTGCTAATTCCAACTTCGTAGCTAACGATACAAAAGGCAGATCTAATACACCTGCTATCATGCCGCCAACCGAAGCACCGTTGTAATTGATGGTTTCTTTACCAACCAAAATAAGGTCGTAACCATTTGCTTTTGCGTAATTGGCAATTTGTTCAGCAACAAAAAATGCATCAGGTCCCTCTCCGTCAATTCTTACTGCGTCATCTGCTCCTAAAGCCAAACCTTTACGGATAGTTGCTTCACTATCTGCTAAACCAACATGTATAAGTGTAACTTTTTCAGCAAGATTGGCTTCTTTTAATTCTAAAGCTCTTACTAAAGCATACCACTCATCGTAAGGATTGATCACAAAAGTAATTCCCGCACTGTTAAATTTTGTATCGCCGTCTGTAAACTGAATTTTTGATGTTGTATCAGGTACATTGCTTATTGCTACTAAAATCTTCATATGTAAAAACAATTAATTTTAAAGAGTTGCAAAAATATAAAATAAAATCCCTAATTACAATCCATTTTTACGGAATAAAGCGTCATTTTGTCTAAATATTTTAAACATTTTAAACAAAATGAAATATTAGTGTAATAGTGCGACTGTAAATTTTCACTATCTTTACAAGTACAATCACAATGTATGGACGTAAAATCGCAATTAATAGAGATACTAAAAAAAGAAGATTATACTTTTAACCAGTTGGCCGAATATCTTGGAATGAGTGAGGGAGAATTAACCGATGCATTAAACAACAAGACCTTAGAATTAAGAAACCTGGAGCTGATATCAAAAGCACTTAGGGTGCCTTTATACAGTTTTTTCAGATCAGAGAATTTTAAGATAGACTATAAAGAAAAACCTTACTACATAAACAAACTTTTAACTGAAGAAGATGCTAATAAAGATGCCGGTTCGCTTCAGGGAGAAATTGATCTTTTAAAACAAATTATTTATTTAAAAGAAGAGCAGCTCAAACGACTTAACGTATCTAAATGATCGTTTAGGTGTTTATGAGTATATTTGTATTATAATTAATATGGCATTCGATCTTTTTATTACCTTTTTACTTATTTTATTAAACGGTTTTTTTGTTGCTGCTGAGTTTGCTTTGGTAAAAGTTCGTGCTTCACAATTAGATGTTAAGGCTCAAAAAGGCAGTTCTCGCGCTAAGCTTGCAAAAAACCTTTTAGAAAAACTCGATGCTTATCTTTCGGCTACACAATTAGGCATTACGCTTGCGTCATTAGCTTTGGGTGCCGTTGGTGAAGAGGTTATTTCGCATATTGTACAAAAAATATTTGCAGATACAGGTATGGTTACCAACCCTGTAACGGTGCATAGTATTTCGTTGCCCATTGCTTTAACATTGCTTACTTTTTTTCACGTTACTTTAGGCGAGCAAATTCCAAAAATGATAGGTATCAAATACAGTATGGATACCATTTTATTATTTGCGTGGCCTTTACGTATCTTTTACTTTATTTTTTCACCTTTTATTTGGTTGTTGAACAAAACATCCAGCGTAGTGCTTCGTATTATTGGTGTTAAAAAAGTGGGCGAAGATGAGGTGCATACTGAAGAAGAATTACGTTTGATATTAACCGAGAGTGAAGAGGGCGGCGCCATAAAACCAAGCGAAAATGAGCTCATTCAAAACGTTTTTGATTTTGACGACCGTATTGTAAAACAAATTATGGTGCCTCAAAACAGAGTAGTGGCGCTGGATGTGGAGTTAGGCAGAAGTGAAATTACCAAACGCGTTATTGAAGAAGGTTTTTCACGGATACCGATCTATTTGGGAGATATTGATAATGTAATTGGGATTGTTCACAGTAAAGATCTTTTAAAAGCTTTGATAGAGAATCGTTTCAGAACCTTAAAAGATATTATGCGTCCCGTACATTTTATACCTGAAAGTATGAAGATCAACGAACTGTTACGTGATTTTCAAAAGCATCACATTCAAATGGCCATTGTTACGAATGAGTTTGGTTCAACTGCAGGTTTAATTACCATGGAAGATATTATTGAAGAATTGGTTGGTGAGATACAGGATGAGCACGATGAAGAAAAACCAAATGTGGAAAAGAAAAGCGATACTGAATTTATAGTGAATGCACAGGCAACTATTGCCGATGTTAATGAAGCGTTGCCAATTGCCCTGCCTGAAAATGCTCACTACGAAACAGTTTCAGGCTATATTAATTATATTTTTGGAAGAATTCCTGCGGTAAATGATAAGCGTAAAAAAGATGGTTATGAGCTTACTATTTTAAAACGCACCCGCCAAAGTGTTGATACTGTTAGGCTAAAAATGCTAGAAGAAAACGAAGAATGAACAAAAGCTTAAATGCCAAATACTGGGATGACCGTTATATGGATAATGACAATCCGTGGGATATGGGCCAGGTTTCTCCGCCACTTAAAGCATATTTCGATCAGCTTATCAACAAAGATATCTCAATTTTAATTCCCGGTGCCGGTAATGCATATGAGGCAGAGTATCTTGTGAACAATGGATTTACAAATGTGTTTGTTTGCGATTATGCTAAAATTCCTTTACAAAATTTAGCAGAACGCTGCCCAAAAATTAAAAGAGAGAATTTGTTGCATGAAGATTTTTTTAAGATGGAAAACAAAAAATTCGATCTTATTATTGAACAGACTTTTTTCTGCGCCATTGATCCTTCTCTTCGCAAACAATATTTTGAAAAGATGAATGAACTTTTAAATACAAATGGAAAGTTGGCAGGCCTTTTATTTAACGACATTACTTTAAACGATGATAAACCTCCCTTTAAAGGAAACAAGGAAGAATATATTGAGTACTTTAAAGATCTTTTTAAAATAAAAGTTTACGAAACGGCTTATAACTCTTTAAAGCCAAGAGCAGGAAGAGAGTTATTTATTAATTTAGTAAAGATCTAACCACAAAGCACACTAAGAAAGCACGAAGTACACAAATTTTTTTTTGTGATCTTTGTGAAAAACTTTGTGACCTTTTTGGTTAATATTAAGCAGTAAACCTAACCACAAAGCAAACTAAGAAAGCACGAAGCACACAAAATTTTTTTGTGATCCTTGTGCAAAACTTTGCGATCTTTGTGGTTAAAATAAATCTACCTTCAGAATATGAACCAACGCGAATTATTTTTAAGGCATGTAGCGCAGACATCAGATCTGCCTTTGCTTGGCGTTGATGTAAATATTAAAGAAGCAAAAGGCGTTAAATTAATTGATGCAAACGGAAAAGAGTACATTGATCTTATTTCAGGAATTTCGGTTAGTAACGTTGGGCATTGCCATCCAAAAGTTGTAAAAGCCATTAACGAGCAGGCGCAAAAATTTATGCACTTAATGGTGTATGGTGAGTTCAATCAAAGTCCGCAGGTACAATATGCCAAACAATTAACCGATCTTTTACCACAGCAATTAAATTCAGTTTATTTTACAACTTCTGGTAGTGAAGCTACAGAAGGCGCATTAAAATTGGCAAAGCGCGTAACGGGCAGAACCGAAATTATTTGTTTTAAAAACGCTTATCATGGCAGCACGCATGGTGCGCTAAGTGTAATGGGCGATGAATTCTTTAAGAATAGTTTTCGTCCCTTATTACCGGATATTAAAATTCTAGAATACAATAATTTAAAAGAGCTCGAACAAATTACGTCAAAAACAGCTGCGGTTATTATTGAACCAATACAAGGCGAAGCAGGAGTAAGAAAAGCAGATAAAGAATTTTTAAAAGCACTGCGCAAAAAATGTGATACACATTGTGCCATATTGATTTTTGATGAGATCCAGTCGGGTTTTGGCCGCAGTGGTACTTTATTTGCCTTTCAGCAAGTGGAGGTTATACCTGATGTTTTATTGATAGCTAAAGGCATGGGAGGCGGTTTGCCTATTGGCGCTTTTGTTTCTTCAACTAAATTAATGGGCTGTTTAACCAACGATCCTGTGCTTGGGCATATCAATACCTTTGGTGGGAATGCCGTCTGTGTAGCTGCTGCAAAAGCAACGTTAGAGGTTATTACAGAAGAAAAACTTTCTGTTCGAGCAATGGAAATTGAGAAAATAATTAAAGAGAACCTTCAACACAAATTAATAAAAGAGTTGCGTGTATTTGGCGCTTTAGGTGCTGTGGATTATGGCAGCGAAGAATTAAACATGCGTATCATTAAAAACTGCATAGAAGCCGGTGTTATAACCGATTGGTTCTTGTTTTGTTCTACAGCTACGCGCATTGCACCACCTTTAACCATAACCAACGAAGAGCTAATTTCTGCTTTACAAAAAATTAAGACAGTTTTAGATTCCATTTAAATTATTAGCCACCAATTTCACCAATTACACAAAAGCTTTCTATCATTACCTTTAGTGTAATTAATTGTTCAAAGCGTTTAACACTTGAACAATAAAAATTTCACAAATAAGATTTCACAAAATGAAAACTCGTGAAATCGGTGAAATTCGTGGCGTATCCTTTAGAAAATTAGTCTTTACAAAAAATTAAGACAGTTTTAGCTGGGATATAATCCTAAAATTGTTATTTTTATATTCTAAAATTAAAAATCATGGGATTATTTGATAAACTGAAAAATGAATTTATTGATATTATCGATTGGGTTGATAATACAAATGATACGATCGTATGGAAATTTCCTCGTTACCAAAACGAGATAAAAATGGGTGCAAAGCTTACTGTGCGCGAAAGCCAGATAGCAGTATTTATGAACGAAGGTAAAATTGCCGATGTGTTTCAACCTGGCATGTATACTTTAAGCACCGAGAATACGCCTTTGCTTGCAACCTTAAAAGGCTGGAAATATGGATTTAACAGCCCGTTTAAAGCAGATATCTTTTTTATAAGTACACGCCAATTTATTGATCAAAAATGGGGAACAAAAAATCCTATTACATTAAGCGATCCGCGTTTTGGCTTTATTGAATTAAGAAGCTTTGGTTCATTTGCTTTCAGAGTAACCGATGGCGCTAAATTTATAAAAGAAATTGCCGGCACAGATGAGAATTTTACAACAGAAGAAGTAACCGAGCAATTACGCAGTATGATCGTAACAAAGTTTACCGATGCTGTTGGCGAAGGAAATATACCGGTTGAAAAGTTTGCTGCTAACATGGATGAGCTTTCAAAGTTGGGCCACGAGAAATTAAATGCAGATTTTGCTGAATACGGTTTAACCATTACTAAATTTTTGGTTGAGAACGTTTCAATGCCTGAAGAATTGAAAAAAGAAATTTTCAATTACTCACGTTTAAATGCTATTGATATGAATAAGTTAGCGCAATTCAATACTGCCAATGCTATTGGCGACGCTGCTAAAAATCAAGGCTTAGGTGGCGCAGGAGTAGGTATGGGTGTTGGTATGGGCATGGGTAATATGATGACCAACATGTTCAACAATAATAACATGAACAATCAAAACAACAATCAGGGCAATAATACGGTGCCTCCACCGCTTACACAGTTTCATGTGGTTGTAAATGGCGCGCAGGCAGGACCTTTCAATTTGGAGCAATTAAAAATAATGATCGGTAACGGTCAGCTTGTTAAAACAAGTATGGTTTGGAAAGCAGGAATGGCCAATTGGGCTGCGGCAGAAGCGCAACCTGAATTAACAGCATTATTCAATAATGTTCCGCCTCCAATTATGTAATACTATTAATAACTCAAAAAGAAAAGCCTCCGCAAATGCGGGGGCTTTTTTTATATAATAAAAAGATAGTAATTTTAGCGCATGAAATTTTTACAGCGACTTAAGTTTTACGGGTTTGGATTTGGATTAGGTTTATTAATTGTATTTGCCATGTTTGGCACCCGCAGTTGCGTAACACCAAACGAGCAAAAAATGCAGGAGCTCGTTTTCCAGGATTTTAAATTATCGGAAAAAGCCGCCTGTAAATTAAAATGTATCATGAAGAACGAAATGCTTCTTAAAATAGAATTAAGACATTTTGAAGTGAATTATGATGTGAGTGATATACATAAAAAACCTTGCGGTGAATATTATATTCAACCAAAAAAAGAATACGAGGGCCAGTACAATTATAAGCTGATCATAAACGATTGCGATACCATCTCAAAAGTAGATGATATTAGTATTCCTGCAACATTTACCTGCAATTGTCAATAGCTCCGTTATATAGCGATGAAGGCTTTATGCGCGAAGCTTTAAAAGAAGCCCAAAAGGCTTTTGATAAAGATGAGATACCTATTGGCGCTGTAATTGTAGCCGATAACAAAATAATAGCCCGGGCCCATAATTTAACCGAAACCTTGAACGATGTTACAGCCCATGCCGAAATGCAGGCTATTACAGCTGCGGCTAACTTTATTGGTGGTAAATATTTAACAGATTGCACGCTTTATGTAACCATTGAGCCTTGCGTAATGTGTGCCGGAGCCCTTGCCTGGAGCCATATCAGTAAAATTGTCTATGGAGCCGCCGAAACTAAAAAAGGCTTTTCTGTTTTAGATAAAAGCCTGCTTCATCCAAAAACAACAGTGTTAAAAGGTGTTTTAGCCCAAGATTGCGAAAAAATAATGAAGGATTTCTTTGTTAAGAAGCGTAAATAATTGTTTTTGGCATTATTTTTGGATAACTTTGGATAAATCTTGCAATCATTAAAACTACATAACATGAAAATTTTAAAGACTTTATCTGTTTCATTTTTACTGGGAATGACAGCGCTTAACACAACTGCAGTTGCTAATAATGCAGCTATTTTGGTTAATTTTTCAGATATTCCTGTAAAAACAGTTTGTATCAAACATGCTGCAGCTTCAAATGCCGATAATTTCTTCGCGCAAGCTACCTTTCTTTCTTTTGAGGTATATAAACCGGGTTCAAAAGAAGAATTGGCTAATATTATTAGCTCTTTAAAGAAAGCAAATGGCGTTGAAAGCGTTACCGAAGGTAAATTAAACGGCGATTATCAAGCCATTACAATAACTTTAAAATCGGCTAAAAACAAAGCATGGTTTGCAACAGAATTCAAAAAAGCGGGCTTAAACACTGTCCGAATCAATAACAACCCCATTGTTGAGGTGGATAAAATGTAATTTTTAAATAAATTAATTTTAAGAGCCAAACAAATTTGTTTGGCTTTTTTATTTTATATGTAATTTTAAAACATGATAAACGCACAAACTATTTTATTAGAAACCGTTGAACAGGCACTAACACAACTTTATAATATAAATAACGCTACAATTGCTTTTCAAAAAACAAGAAAAGAATTTGAAGGCGATTTTACTTTGGTTACTTTTCCATTCATTAAAGAAGCAAAAAAATCACCCGAACAGGCAGGACAGGACATTGGTGAATTTTTAGTGAAGAATAATTCAAACGTATCTGCATTCAACGTTGTAAAAGGCTTTTTAAATATCTCGTTAACCAACACTTTTTGGTTAGGTTATTTTAATGATGTAAAAGATTCAAAAACCATTGGTTATAAAAAAGAGAACAGCTCGGGGAAAACAATTATGCTGGAGTATTCTTCGCCAAACACCAACAAACCTCTGCATTTGGGGCACGTACGTAATAATTTATTGGGCTTTTCGGTAGCTGAGGTTTTAAAAGCAAACGGACATAAAGTTATTAAAGCAAATATTATTAACGACAGAGGTATTCATATTTGTAAAAGTATGTTGGCCTGGCAAAAATTTGGTAATGGCGAAACGCCTGCCAGCAGTGGTTTAAAAGGTGATCATTTAGTTGGAAAATATTATGTTGAGTTTGATAAGGCTTATAAGAAGGAAATTGAAAATTTAGTTGCCGCAGGAAAAACAAAAGAGGAAGCGGAAAAAAATGCGCCTTTAATTTTAGAAGCACAGAATATGCTTCGTAAGTGGGAAGCCGGAGATAAAGAAGTAGTGGAGCTTTGGAAGACCATGAACAATTGGGTGTACGAAGGTTTTGCGGTGAGCTATAAAACCTTAGGAGTTGATTTTGATAAAATGTATTACGAAAGTAACACGTATTTATTAGGTAAAGAAATTATTGAAGAAGGTTTAAAAAAAGGAATATTTTATAAAAAAGAAAATGGTAGTGTCGCTATTGATCTAAGTAAAGAGGGGCTGGATGAGAAGATCGTTTTGAGAAGTGATGGCACAAGTGTTTACATTACGCAGGATATTGGTACCGCTATTGAGCGTTTTAAAGAATTTCCACAGCTTAATCAATTAATTTATACGGTTGGTAACGAGCAGGATTATCATTTTAAAGTGTTATTCAAGATCCTTGAAAAACTTGGCTACGACTGGGCTAAAGAATGTTACCATTTAAGTTATGGCATGGTAGAATTACCGGAAGGTAAAATGAAAAGCCGTGAGGGTACTGTAGTAGATGCCGATGAATTATTGGACGAAATGTTTGCTACCGCAACGGCAACCACTAAAGAGTTAGGAAAAGTAGACGATTTTAACGAAGCTGATCTTAAAGAATTAAACAGAACTATTGGTTTGGGTGCTTTAAAATATTTTATCTTAAAGGTAGATCCCAAAAAGAAAATGCTCTTTGATCCAAAAGAAAGTATTGATTTTAATGGACATACAGGGCCTTTCATTCAATACACACATGCGCGTATAAAATCAGTAATGCGTAAGGCGGGTTTTGATTTTGAAAAACAAAATGCAAGTTTAGAGATGAATGCTCTCGAAAAAGAGATCGTAAAATATATATATGATTTTGAAAGTGCTGTTGAAGAGGCCGGTAATTCATTTAATCCTGCATTGATCGCTAATTATATTTATGAAGTTTGTAAGCTTTATAACCGTTTCTGGCACGATTATCCAATGTTGAAAGAAGAGAACGAAAATATAAAAATATTCAGATTACAGCTTTCTAAATTATGCGCGCAAAGTATTGCTAACGCTATGAATTTATTGGGAATAACTGTCCCTGAAAAAATGTAAATAAAATTGTCATGTCGAGCGGAGTCGAGACACATACATACTTCTCGACTCCGCTCGAAGTGACACGGAATTATAACAATATAGACAAATGAAATTCTTCAGCGATTTTTTTAAAGCCATAGGCAATTGCTTTAAAGCCTTTGCTTTGATCTTTGAAAAAGGATTATGGCCTTATATGTTTATATTTTTAGGCTTTTGGTTAACGCTTTGGATATTGAGTATTTATGGTTTATTTATTTTGGCCGACGGATTATCGGATTACTTAAGCAATTATATTGAGTTCAGCGCTATTCCTGATACTGGCCACTGGCTGTCGTTTGCTAAACCTTATTTAATTGGTACCTTTTCTTTTTTAGTAAAAATATTATTTAAGTTGGTGTTATGGTTTACAACAAGCACGCTTATAAAATATGTTCTGTTAATGATACTTTCTCCGGTGTTTGCCTTACTTTCAGAAAAAGCGGAAGAAAAATTAACCGGTAAAACATTTCCGTTCAGCTTTAAGCAATTATTAAAAGATATTTTACGCGGTATTGCCATTAGTTTACGTAATATGTTATTAGAATACTTTTTTATTGTTACCTGCTTTTTTCTTTCATTGTTTTTTCCGCCTTTATTTATTATTACCACGCCATTTTTATTATTCCTTGGCTGGTATTATGTTGGTTTTGCTTTGCTCGATTACAACAGCGAGCGTCATAAATATGGTGTATCAAAAAGCATTAAATTTATAAAAGAGAACAGGGGCACAGCTTGCGGAATTGGTTTTGTTTACAGCTTTTTTATGGCATTACCTTTCTTTCCGGGAGCAATTGTAGGCATTATGTTTGGTCCATCAGTAGGCGTTGTTGGAAGCACGATCAGCTTCTTACAAATAAATAAAATCAATACAATCAATACAATTGAAGTGAAGAAAGAGTGATTATACTCTTATTCCAATAATAGTTACATCATCAATTTGTTCAAGATCGCCCACCCAATCTTTAAACGTTTTTTGCAGAATATCCTTTTGTTCCTGTACCGGTAATTGTGAATTTAAACGAAGCTGCTCTTTTAAATTCTTGCTCATGAATTTTTTGCCTTTGTCACCACCAAACTGATCGGGGAAACCATCAGTAATAGCATAGATCATGTCGCCTTTTTGCAATTGTACGGTTTCCTGAATAAAGCTTTCATTCTCTCTCTCATGTTTACCAACCGGCATTTTTTGTGGTTTTAATTCTTGTAATGTTATTTCTGTTGCTTCTTTTCTTACAATATAAACCGGGTTGTTGGCAGCTGTCCACGTTAAAACATTTGTTGTAAAATCAAACACTAAACAACTGCAATCCATACCGTCTTTACCACCGGTCTCGCTTCCGTCGTTAGCAAGCGTATCAATAATTTGTCTACGTGTATAATTTAAAATATCTGCAGGCCCGCTTAAGTTTTTAATCACAGCTTCTTTTAAGCTGTTCATGTTAAGCATGCTCATAATAGCTCCGGGAACGCCATGGCCTGTGCTATCGGCGGTTACCAAACAAAACTTATTATCCGGCAATTTACTGGCCCAATAAAAGTCACCACTAACAATATCTTTTGGTTTAAATAAAATAAAATAATTATCAGTACCCGCGCGCTTATTTAAATTTTCGCTTAGTAATTTTTTACTCGCTAACATGGAGCGCTGAATACGTTCGGCGTAATTGATACTATCTGTTATTTCTTTGTGTTTTAATTCAACCAATATTTTTTGCTCTTCAATGGTAGCGGTACGTTGTGTAATAATGCCTTCCAGTTTTATATTTTTTTCTTTAAGACGTTTAATGTTTAGTTTAACAATAATGTAAACCAATGCAATAAAAATAATTGCATAAGCTATGTAAGCCCAAATAGAACGATACCAGGGCGATAAGATCTTGAAGGGGAAATTTAACTCAAGAACCTCGTCGGTTAATTCGTTATAGGCTTTTACATGAAAAACATAATCACCTTCAAATAAGTTGCTGTAATTGATCTCGAATTTCTTTTCATTAATACCAAAGTCTTTGTCTTTTCCTTCCAAATAATAACTAACACTGATGTTATTTAAATTCTCATAACAGTTAACCGCCAATGAAAATTTAATGTCGTTATCGGAATAAGCCAACTCGGGTTTGTTTTGGTTAAAAGGGTAGGTAGAAGGTCGGTTGAGCGAAATGGTATCATCTTTAGAAAGCACACTTCTTAAAAACAAGCTGAATTGTTTTTTCACAGTATCTTCCTGTTTTTTTAGAATAAACAAACCTTCATCGCTGGCAATAAATGCAATGTTATTTTGTTTATCAAAGGTAATGTTGTTTGGCTTAACGTCTTTTAAGTGTGTAATACCTTTGTTGTTATTACGATATTTTCCATCTTTCTTTTCAAGATAGATAAGTCCTTTTTCAATGATATTTTTTTGCCTGTTCTCAAAATTTTTATTGCAAAGAATATCGCCATCTAATTCTGATGCTCTGAAGATCTCGATCTTCTTGGTTAAATTATAAAGTTCATTATTATTAGTGAACACAAATTTATTCTCGCCTTTTTTTAGCAATGAATAAATTCCATCGTTGGTAGCAACAAATAATTTATTATTTATTGTAAATAAAAAGTTCTCCCGGTCATCACTCGGCAAACCGTCTTTAACCCTTATAGAATCGAGTAAGTAAGAGCGACTATAATTTAAGAAGTAGATACCTGTGTTTTCTGTTCCAAAATAAATGTTCTTGTTCTCATCTGCTGCTAAACAAATTACCTTACTGTTTAAGTTGTATGATTTTACATACATTAAAACGTTGCCGCTTAAATTATAAACGTCAACTCCATCTTCAGTTGCAGCATAAATAACATTGTTTTGATATGGATCGTTTAACAGGTATTGTGTATTCTTTTCAGATACCTGGGTTATTGTTTTACTATTGTAAATAAAAATACCTTTATCGGTACTGATAAATAAGTTGTTATTGTAATTTAATAAGTACCATGTTTGTTTATTAAAGCCCAACAACTCTTCAAAGTGATTTTGTACTTTATTAAAATACTGTAAACCTTTGTCGGTAGCAATGTACAATACGCCGTTAAAGTATGTAGCCGATTGCACGGGGCCGTTAATGCCCTGATCGCGTGTGTACTTATTTAATCCTGAATTAGCTTCAATATAACTAATGCCATAAAAAAGCGAGAACCAAAGGTTACCGTTGAGATCTTCAAAAACAGATTTTACATTCTCATCATTCAAACCATTTTTAGTATTGTATCGTGTAACAACTTCTAAGTTTTTATTTAAAACAAAAGCACCTTTTTTATTTGTGGTGGCAATAAAATTTCCATTCTTTAAGAGTGTTCCGTTATTTATTTCAACATCGCTTAACTCTTCATCGCAAGGGGCAGAATATTTTTTAAATATAGATTTAGATGGTTCTTTGGTATTGTAATCCATTTTATAAATACCTTCAACACGTATGCCAAAAGCAAACTCGGTTGAAGAGATAGGATAATTAAAAAATGGTTTTTTGGATGAAAGTTCTTCTGTATTTGAAACCGGATTTAAAACACCATTCTCGAGTACTAAAAAACTATTATCAATATCGCAAACAAATAAATGGTTGCCGCAAACAAAAGCGCGTATATGAAAAGCATTGGTAGGGTTATAAGCTTTGAATAAACCGTTCTTATATTCTATTAATTTATCGGCCGATAAAAAATAAACAGCATCGTTTAAACTAACAATATGTTTAATTGATTCCTGCGGTTTTTCTGCTTCCTTTAAGTTATTAGCAAGTGAGTAGTAAACGAATTTACCGTTTTGCGCCTGCTGCACCATTCCAAAATCACCGTCTTTAGAGCCAAAATAGATTTCACCGGTTTTACTGCTAAAAATACTTGTAATTGTTACTTCATCATTTCTGCTGCATAAGATCCAATGCAAGCCGTTGTAAATTAAAATACCGTTATCATTAGCTACATATACCAGGCCTTTTTTATCCTGCACAACACCAAAGTTGTTAGCACCGGCACTGTAATCTTTTGGGACGTAATTTCTCGAAAAATAATTTTCATTTTGCGAAATAAGATTATTGCAAAATAAAATAAGAAGAGATAAGTATTTAAGGCCTTTTTTCAAGACCTCTAATATAAAAAAAGCAGAATTAACTTCTGCTTTTTAATGATAAATATGTATAACTGTTTATTGTACGATCACCTTTTTAGTAGCCAATGTTTTGCTGTTATGTGTAAAGTTTATGAAATACACTCCGGTGCTTAATGAGCCAAGATCAAGGCTTTCTAAGGTGTTTCCTGTTTTTATTGTTTTAATTAAGAGTGTTTGTCCAAGTAAATTCTTCACTTCCATGGTATAACTCATACCTGTTAATTCAGTTGAATTAATAGTAATATTGCCATTTGTAGGATTAGGATAAACACTAATGTTTTGACTATTTATAACAGTTTCGTGTAAGCCACTTGTGTTTGGAAATTGCTTATCGTTAGAGTTATTACTTTTTGTACGTGTTTTTTGAACTAAAGCAGTTTTAGCGGTAGGGTTACAATTAAAGCCTTGTGCATGTACATGCCATTTAACGTTACCGTTTGTAGCTAATGTAGTATATTGAGGATCGCTTAAAAGATTGGCGGTTGTAGCGCCAATAGTAGTTGTAATACCTGTTAAAACACTTTGACGCGATAAAATATAATTGGATACAGGTGTTGCACTTGATTCAATTGCATAAGGGTTCCAGTTAAAATTACCATTTTGTTGATCCTGTATAAAAATAGTTTGATGATATAAACTCTTGTTACTATAGTTACCACAATTATCTCTTATTTGTAATTTGTATTTGTAAGCTGTTAAATTTGGATTACCATTTGCAGGCCCTATCATGCGGTTAGTATCTAAATACATGCTAAAGTTATTATAATCTACTGCTCCAATACGTTTGTAAATGTTGGTTGAAACTTCACGGTAAACAATAAAGCTGTCAACGTTTGTATACAAGGTCTTGTCCCAATAGATCTCATTATTTATACTTAAACTATCAACCGTTATCATACAAATATCGGGTACCTGCGCATACTGCGTTACCAATAAAGTAGAGGTTGCAGTACAACCGTTATTTAAATTTGCAGTAACAGTATATTGAGTAGAAGCAGAAGGTGGTGTTACTGTAGGTGTAAGAACTGATGTGTTGCTTAAACCTGTTGCTGGCGCCCAGGTTACGCTTGTTGCGGCAGGACTGGCTGTAGCATTTATTTGTTGCGATTGATTACACAATAGGTTTAGGTTTGAACCGGGATTAACACTGGCAGGTAAAACTGTAACACTAAAATTACTGCTATTACCTGAACAAGAACCAGTAACACCCACAACACTATAAGTTGCATTTGCAGTTGGTGTAATTGCAATGGTTGAAGTTGTTGCGCCTGTAATCCATGTATAGCTGGTTGCGCCACCCGCTGTTAAAACTGCGGTAGCTCCGGTACACACGTTAGAAAGTCCGCCAATGGTAGCTGTTAAACAGCCAATTTTTGCAAGAAATGAATCGTTATTGCCGTTACTTGTAATAGTTGTAGTTCCAAAAGCCATAGCTCCGCTTACGTTGTAAGCTCCAGTCACATAAACATTTCCAATAGCATCGGCAGCAATATCGTACGCACTTTCATACCCAACACAATTTGCAGAGGTAGCCCATTGTGCAGTGCCGGTTGGATTATATTTTACTACAAAGATATCCTGGGTTGATCCTGGCGTGGTATTAGTTAAAGTATATGCGCCAACTGTTACAACAGTTCCTGAAAAATAACCGGTTAAATAAATATTATTATTTCCATCAACCGCTACACCGTTTGCCATTTCAGATTGCGTACTTCCAAGGCTGCTAGCCCATTGAAAAGTACCGCTGCTGTTGTATTTAGCAATAAATGCATCGTTTTGTCCGCTGTTTGGAAGGTTAGCGGTGCCAATTTGCATTGTAGACCCATAATAGCCACCACAAAAATAAATATTGCTCGATGCGTCAATATCCATATTTAAAAAGTAATCTGCGCTGCTATTGGCAGAGCCTCCGGTTCTTACCCATTGAAATACCTGGCTATTATTATATTTGGCAATGAATACATCCTGCGAACCAAGACTGGTAACAGCAGAGCCAATTGTACTTGAATTACCTGTAATAGGAGAGAATGCCCCGCCAATATAAATATTCGAAGCGTCAACTTCTACAGAATAACCATAGTCGTTAGAGTTTACGCCACCGGTAGCCCATGCACCTGCCGGAGTTCCAAATGTTGCATTGAACCTAGCCACAAACACATCGTTCGAACCACCACCTGTACTTGCATTTGAAACAGGGTAAGCACCAAATGAAAAAGTAGGACTATTAAAATAACCGGTAACAATAACATTATTAAGAGCGCTTGAATAAGCAATACCTTTAGCATTTTCACTTGTACCCGAACCATATTTAAATGACCACAGTGAAGCGCCGCCATTGCTGTACGCGGCTACAAACATATCAAAATTGCCTGTAGTACTGGATTGGCCAAGAGTACCTGTGCCTACAGTAAGCACCTGGCTATCATAACTTCCACAAATATAAATATTACCGTTAGTGCCGGTACAAACACTTCCAACTACTTCCAGGCCAGTACCACCAATAGTTTGTATCCAGATCATATTTCCTTGCGGATCAAATTTTGCAAGATAGATATCACCGCCACCCAAACTATTAACTGTAACTGTACCAACTTGCATAGAAGGCGCAAAAAAACCACCGGCAACAATAATATTTCCTGAAGGATCTGTGCAAACAGCCCTTCCGGCATCGTTATTTAAACCACCTGATCCTTTAGCCCAAAGCCAGCCTTGGGAGTACATATTACCAGAATTGATGAATGCTGCACCAATTAAAAAGGTTAAAATAAATACCGATTTCTTAATAAGGTTTTTAGTAGATGTTATTTTCATGTTTTTATTTTAAGATTATTTTCCTGTTATTTTTAATCAACATTAAATGTACAAAATCATTTCTAAGATCTAAACTATATTTAGTAACAAAATTTATTGTTTTTTGCTTTAAAAAAAGTAGCTGCAGCCTGCTTATTTTAACAATAAAAGCAAGTACATAATTCTGCCTTAATTGTTAAGCGATATTTAATGCTTTATTCTACAATTACTTTTTTAGTCGCAACTATTTTGTTGTTATTTATAAAATTTACAAAATAAACTCCTTTATCCAACGAGCTCATGTCAATTGTTTCTGATTGAGCTGAAGCATTTTTTATGATTTTGGCAATTAAAATTTGCCCAAGAAGGTTTTTTACTTCAATAGTGTAATTTAAACCATTAAGCATGGCAGCATCAATTGTTACATTGCCGCTTGTAGGATTCGGATAGATATTGACATTTTGTGCGTTTATCATCATTTCATGCACACCACTGGTATTTGGAAATTGTTTATCGTTTGAGTTGTTACTTTTTGTACGCGTTTTTTGCACTAAAGCCATAGTTTTAAATGTTGGATTACAATTAAAGCCTTGTGCATCAACATACCATTTAACATTCCCATTGGTTGCTAAAACAGAATATTGAGGATCGCTTAACAGGTTAGCTGTTGTTGCACCTACTGTTGTAGTAACACCTGATATTACATTTTGGCGTGAAAGCACATAATTGCTAACAGGCGAAGCGCTTGCTTCGATGGCATAACTGTTCCAGTTAAAATTACCGTTTTGCTGATCCTGAATAAAAATAGTTTGGTGATATAAACTCAACGAGCCATAGTTACCACACGTATCTCTTATTTGTAATTTATATTTATAGGATGTTAAATTAGGATTGCCATTTGCAGGCCCGATCATTCTATTCGTATCAACATACATACTAAAACTATTTTTACTAACGGCGCCAATACGTTTGTAAATATTCGTTGACACTTCGCGGTGAACAATAAAACTATCCACATTTGTATAGGAAGTTTTATCCCAGAATATTTCGTTATTTATACTTAAACTATCTACTGTTACCATACAAATTGCAGGTGTTTGAGGAACCACAAGCGTAATAGCAAATGTTGCAAAATTAGTACAGCCATTAGCACCGGTTCCGGTTACTGTATATGTTGTGTTTACCGCAGGCTGTGCAATAATACTATTGGTTGTTTGTGATGAAGGATTCCATAAATAACTGTTGGCTCCGCTTGCAGTAAGCACATTTGCTTTGTTTAAACAAATTAAGTTTTTACCCGTAACTGTAAGCGTTGGGTTACTTAAGATATTTACGTTAATTGTTTTTGTGCCAATACAACCATTTGAATTTGTTCCGCTGAGTGTGTACACCTGTGAAGAGAGTGGAGTAAAAGCTACGTTATTGGTTACACCGTTTGTCCATGTATAGGTTAATGCGCCTGTGCCGCTTAATGTTAATAAACTGCCCGAGCAAACTGCTGTTGGCGATGCTGAAGCAGATAAAGTTGGCAAACTGTTAACCGTTACCATACTTATTTGTGTTGTAGTTGTTCCACAAGCATTGGTTGCAGTTACTATTACACTAAAGCTTGAAGTGGCCGTAAAGCTCATGCTTGTTGTGGTACCGGTAGAAGGGATAAATACAATGCCACTGGCACCTACAGCGCTCCATGTATAACCTGTTCCAAGATCATTGGATGTAATGTTAATAGGAATTGTTGTAGCTGTATTAGCACATAAGGTATAATTTGCCGCGTTGGTTGTAACCGTTGTTGGTAAAGTACAACTTAATTTATGTAAGAAGGCATCTGTTTGGCCGTTGGTAGTAATATTAAATACGCCTGCGCCCGGATCAAAATCGCAAGTACTCCAGTAAGAACCAGTTGTGTAAATATTGTCAGATGCATCTAAAGCCAGATCGGAAGAATAATCTCCAATGTTACTGCTTCCCCATGTTTTTACATATGTAAAATTTCCGTTTGGATCTAATTTTAAAACAAAAGCATCGCTGTTTGTACCGCCAACGCAAGATACGGTATAGCTTGCAGCCGATGGATCAAAATCAACAATATCATTAAAGCTGCCTGTTACATAAATATTACCTGTAGGGTCAAGCGCAATATCGCTTCCACTTTCAGAACTTGTACCGCTGAATTGTTTTGCAAAAACATAATTTAGGGTTGAATTTAATTTGCTGATAAAACCATCATTAGATCCCGATGCGCCAAGACTAACTGTTAAAGGGCCCGGATCAAAATCGCAGGCAGTTCCAAAACTTCCTGTTGTATAAACATTATCCAATGCATCTAAAGCAATACCTCCTGGCGAATCATAACTAGTACCGCCGAACACAGCGCTATTCTGAAATCCACCCGAAGAAGCCGCCTGTTTAACTATAAAAATATCACTTTGGCCTAATGAGTTTACAGTACCGCAACTGCATTGAGGAGAAATATCAACTGTATTTCCTTTAAATGTTCCGGTTGTAAAAACGCTTGTTCCTGCAGCGTTTACCGCTACATCAGAACCATAATCATCCGAAGCACCTCCCATAGAGAAAGCCCATTGGTATGTTCCGTTCAAATCCCATTTACAAATAAATGCATCCTGCGCGCCATAAACAGTTGCTGTATTTGTTGTTGCAGAGGGATTAAAATCGCAGCTACCACTAAAAGTTCCCGTAGCATAAATATTTGCTGATGCGTCAAGATCAAGCGCGCTTCCCCAGTCGTCGTTAGCACCGCCCATTTGTTTTGCCCAAATATAATTTCCGGCCGATGAAAGTTTTAAGATATATACATCCTGTTTGCCGGCAGAGGTAAGATTTGCAGTTGTAGCATTAGGGTCAAAATCTACAGTTCCCGTAAAGCTGCCAATTGCATAAATATTTCCGCTGGCATCAGTTGTTATATCACTGCCAACTTCATTTCCGGTACCGCCAATACGTTTTGCCCAAACAAATACCCCTGCCGAAGTTAATTTTACAATATAAATATCATCTGTTCCAGGTGTAGATGTTAAATTAGAAATACCAGGACCCGGATCAAAATCTACAGTGCCATTAAACGAACCAATATTTATTACATTTCCGCTTGGATCTGTACATACCGCATAGCCATCATCGTAAGTCGTGCTTCCAAATGATTTGGCCCATACAAAATTTTGTGCGGATGTAATATTGCATAAAAAGAGGAACAATGAAGAAAATAAGACGGAGTTTAATTTTTTCATATTGATTTTGTTTTGATGTAAAATATTGATTTTCAAATTATTTTTAAAAATACAAAATCACCAAGGGCGCCAGAATCTTCTTAACGAACGCTTTTGTGAACGGAATAAACGCTTATTTTAGAGAAGATAAGGCTTAAAAATGGGGATTTTGATAAGCAAAGAAATGTTAAATCAGCTGTTGCTCCTAATAAATTCGAGTGCAGTTTGACCGGTTTTTTTCTTGAAAAATCTGGCGAAATAAGAGTTGTCATCAAAGCCTAATTCGTTAGCAATAGCATTTACAGGCAATTTTGAATGTGTTAAAAGTCGTTTTGCTTCCAATATTACCCTGTCTGAAATAAGATCGGTAGTAGTTTTATTTAAACAGGTATTACTAATCCTATTTAAATGTTTTTCGGTTATTGCCATCATTTGCGCATAATCATGCGGCGACTTTATGCTTTTATAATTTTCATCAATAAGTTCTTCCAGTTGTCGCAATTTTGAAAGATAATTCTCGCTTTTAATTTTTTTTGTAGGTTGATATGAGCGTGTAAGTTCAATATATGTTAAGCTAACAAGTGAGTATAATTTCTGAAATTTAAATACATTATTCTCGTCATATTCTTTTTTTATTTCAAAAAAAACACTTTCTATTTTTTCTTTTGTTTTATTTTTTAATAAAAGATGTGGAGAATTGTGAATGGAATTAAAAAAAGGAAAATCCTGAACTTTTTCTGTTGCAGATTTGCTATCATAAAAATCTTTGCTATGAAAAAAAATAAACCCATCACTTTCTTTAGATAATTTCCAATTATGTGTTTGGCCGGGCCTAAGCATAAATACCGAGCCGGGTGCGACTTTATAGTTTGTAAAATCTATTTCGTGTGTGCCGCCCCCTTTTGTAAATAAAACCGTCATAAAAAAATCGTGTTTATGAGGCGTTAAAATAATGTGATGATCCTTCAAATGCCTTTTCATGCTATTGGCATAAAAATCATTTTCGCGCTCATAGTCACTAAAATCTTTAATGTTATATACGGGTAAATTCCTTTTAGGCATGGGTAAAAATAATAAAAATGTCCTTATTGTGCTATTTTTAGTGCCTTTTGTCATATAGGGGCATTCAATAACTTTGTATCTTTATATCAAAATTAATGGCCATGAAAACAGAAGGAAATAAACTAGTAAATATGGTAAAAGGTAAATGTCCGAATTGTGGTAAAGGTGATGTGTTTGTAAAAGACAAGCCTTTTTTTACTTTACCGGTAATGAAAGACGATTGTGATGTGTGTAATTACCATTTTGACAGAGAGCCTGGATATTTTTTAGGGGCCATGTACATTAGTTATGGCTTGGCAGTTTTTGAAGGTATTATCACATTTTTAGTTTGTTATTTTTTCTTTCCCAATTTGGAAACCTTTTATATGGCTTTGATCCCCTGTATTACCATTTTAATTTTATCTATGCGTAATTATAAATGGTCGCGCGTATTTTATATGTATATTTTTCCTAACTAATTCTTTATTTTAATTACAAGCAAGTTGTTCTGACTTTAGCCTTTTAAATGGCTACCCTTTTTGGTTTAAAAACCGAAGAGCGCTTTAAATATAATGCGAAGTAAGGGAAGGCTTACGCCTGCTGTTGTACAGATTATTGCGTACTTAAATAACAGATATTTTGCTGACGCTATTCTTGAATTAAGAATGGTTTGATCTATCAGGTTGTCTTCTAATGGCGTAAAAACATGATCAGAATGTGTTTTTAAAAGTTCAGTCTTAAATTCATCTCTTGTTAAACAAGCAATACTGCCATTAAAATATAAATTTGGAGTTTTATTTTTTACAGTAGGAAAAGTTTTTTTATACGTTCTGGGAAAAAGAGATACGAGGGTAAAAAAAATAGATGCGCCAAGAAAGAGTAAGGATAAAATTATAAACGACCAGTGTAAGTGTTTTGTAAAATTGCTGTAAACCGAAAGAATCCCAAACACCAAACCACTATTTAAAACAATAAGGCCCGCATGCTTTGCCTCACCAAACTTTAGCCATTCGTTCACGTTTTCAAAAATATCTTTAAGATCTTCCTTCATGTTTTTTAGTGAACCAAATCTACAAAAAAAGAGAGAACCATTTCTGATCCTCTCTTTTAAATTTTACTTAAAAAATTAAGACTAGAAAATTGAGCCTATAACGTGCATTAATTTTTCAACCTGGCTGCCCCATAATAATTTCGAAGATTCTCTTTCAGAATTTGTATCGGCAAAATCGGTAATAATTAATGAGATGTCGTTTGTAAGATCATCGCGTTGAATGCGGAATTCAAAATAACTTCCGTCGTTCTTGTCCACCCATTGAAAACGTACTAACATTACATCAACGGTTTTTAATAAACGCGCTTGTTGCATTTGTCCGTCCCAGATAAAAGTATAAATACCGTTACGAATATTTACATCATCGCAAAACCATTCAGATAAACCGCTTGGAGTAGATAAGAATTCGTAAAGCATATCAGCCGAAGCATGAATGATAAACTCTAATTCAAATTTTCCATTAGGTTCTTTTTCAGGTTTAATGGCGTATGAATCTGTTTTTTTGATTGGGTTGGTTATAGAGCTAGAGATTGACGCTATTTTTGAAAGCGAGATCTCTACTTTTTCTTTTTTAGGAATTGTATTTGTGATCGCTAAAACCTCTGTACTTGCAACTTGTTCTTTTAAAGCTTTTTTAGTTGGCTCATTAGTTTTTTCTTCTTTTACTAAAGGCATTTCTTTTTTAAGAGATACAGGAAGAGTTTTAACTATTTCTTTTTTAATTTCTACCTTTTTAACTTCAATGTTTTTAGGAATTACTTTTACAGCTGCTTTTTTTACTTCAACTTTTTTTAGTGGCTTCTTAGCAACAGGTTTGGTTTTGGCTGGTTTTATGGCTTTTTTAGAAACGATCTTTTTTGGAGCAACTTTTTTAGCAGGTTTGGTAATTTTTTTTGCAACAACTTTCGCTTTCTTTATTGGTTTCGCCGCTTTCTTTTTAGGTGCAGGTTTTGAAGCCGCTTTTTTAGCAACAACTTTTTTCGCCGCCGATTTGGCAGGTTTGGTAGTTTTTTTCGGCTTGGTTTTTTTTACAGACGAAACCTTCTTTTTATTCGACATATCTCCAAAATTTTCGGAAATATATAAATTTTTAACATGAAAGCAAATAAAAATTAAATAAATATTTTGTTTTGGCCATTATAAACGAATGTTTATATTTGCACCCCTATAAAAATGGCGGGATAGCTCAGATGGTTAGAGCGCAGGATTCATAACCCTGAGGTCTCGGGTTCAACTCCCGATTCCGCTACAAAATACTGAAAATCAGTAGTATAATAAAAAAGCCTCTAATTAGAGGCTTTTTTTATAAATGTTAAAATGAAAATTTTATAATCTAATTACTTTTTAAGCACTTTTATTGTTTCAACAGGATCTTTTGATGAAAAAACGGTATTACCGGCAACTAAAACATCAGCACCACACTCAATTAATTTTTTGTAGTTATTCAGATCAACACCACCATCAATTTCTATTAATGCTTTTGATTTTTTTTGTTGAATGAGCGCTTTTAATTTTTTTACTTTTTCGTAAGTGTTCTCAATAAATTTTTGTCCGCCAAAACCGGGGTTAACACTCATTAAACAAATCACATCAATATCAGCAATCGTATCTTCCAATAAATTTATGGATGTGTGAGGATTGATGGCCACTCCGGCTTTCATACCCGAATTTTTTATGTTTTGAATACTGCGGTGCAAATGTGTGCAAGCTTCAAGATGAACTGTTAAAACTTCGGCGCCAACGTCTTTAAATGCCTGTACATATTGATCTGGATTTACGATCATCAAATGCACATCTAAAGGTTTTTTTGCAATTTTTTGTATGGCTTTTATTACCGGAAATCCAAAAGAAATATTCGGAACAAAAACACCATCCATTACATCCACATGAAACCAATCTGCTTCACTGTTATTTATCATTTCAATATCGGCTTGCAGGTTAGCAAAATTTGCAGATAGAACAGAGGGAGCAACTAAATGTGACATTTTACAGAATTATAAATTACGAGCTAAAAGTAAATATTCTTTTAAATATTCAATTAACAACTTATTCAATAAATAATTTTAGGATCAATGAAGATACAATCGTCTCGTAAGAATAATATAAGCCATGTAATTGTATTGCTCTTGCGAGAAACGGCAACGGCAGGCCCAATTCGACATCATATTATCTACCGGTGGAACATAGAAATCTCCATTACCATCCTGCACACCCGGAAAACGATAATAGCCGCAAGGAGATGTAAGTGGGGATGGTGGCGGTGTTAAAGGCCAGCAATCTGCTTCAGTATCACAAAAACCATCTCCCTGAGAATAACAATTGGTGCGGTTAAAAAATTCATAATTCAAAACTCCGGGAGGTGGAGCGGGTGTAATAGGTGAGCCGATCTCGTCAAATGTATTTGGTAATCCAAAAAAATGACCAAACTGATGAAGGATGTTGTGATTTAAGGTGCCTGCAATATTTGTTGAATTTAATGAGCCTTTTGTTAAAACTATAACATCTTTTGCATTGGTTGTAAGATTGGGTGGAGGCGGGTAAGCATAACCTCCCACTTCATTGGCAGGTTGGCCGCTTACCTGGTCAACAAAATAAACATTAATCGTTTTATCTGTATACCAGTTGGATGTAACAATTGGATCAACAATGTTCTTATCCCAATTATTAAAAGGATGATGAGGAATATAAACAGTGCTACAATTTAAAAACTGCACGCAAATTCTTTTAAACGTACTGTTTAATGTGGCTATCATGGTATTTAGTGCTGCTGGAGCCGCATTGCCGGGACCAGGTTGTACCGCAGGGAGCTGACCACTATCGAGCACTACGTAAAACACAATAGAGAATGTTTTGTTTAAACATGTATCATGTTTTAAAGTAGTTACCATATTTTGCACAGCGAGATCGTTATTGTTGCTTATATTCTTTTGTGCAGAAAAAAATAAAACGTTAAAAATTAAAATTATGAAAAGAAGTTTTTTCAAGGTCCAGAGATATTTTAAGTTTAATTAACTATATTTGAATACCAAATTTATAAAATTTCGGCCAATAATGCGCACTCAAAAAATAAAACATTTCTTTTTTCTTTTTTTGGTTTGTGCAATTTCCAATTCTTTCTCGCAAATAGCCGCTAGCCAAACCGTTGCCTGTGCTCCGGCAACAATAAGTTTTACTGCTCCGGCTGGGGCCACATCTTATACCTGGAATTTTGGAAATGGATCTTCAGTACTACAAAATCCATCTAATATATATACTGTTCCGGGTACTACGGTTGTAACGGTAGCTACAAATATTGGTACCTTTTCACAAACAATTATTATACATCCACCGCCAACTGCAAATTTTACGTTTAATGTACCTACAATAAAATGTGCGCCGCAAACGGTTAGTTTTACCAATACAAGTACAGGCCCGGCTTCGTTTACAAATTGCTCATGGTCGTTTGGTGATGGGGGACAAAATAATACAAGTTGTAACCCTACCTATGCTTATACATTGCCAGGCAGTTACAGTATCACCTTACAGGTAACAGATGCAAACGGCTGCGGTGCTAATGTCGTAAAAGGTACAGTAAACGTTTCTGCACCACCAACAGTTATTATCAGTTCTAATCCCCTTGCTTTAACTTCATGTACAGCACCGTTTACAGCAGCTTTCAGTGGCAGTAATTGTGTAACTGGTTCTCCTACAGGTGGTGGTTTAACTTATAACTGGACTTTTCAGGGTGGTTCACCTGCTTCATCAACTCAACAAACGCCGGGTAATGTTACCTTTAATACACCGGGTTCTTATAACGTAACATTAACAGTAACCGATAATAATAATTGCAGTGCAACAACTATAAAACCCGTTACGGTTTCTCAACCTACATTACAAACTACCATTCCGGGCACTGTTTGTTTGAATACACCTTTTAACGTTTCATTTCAAACCAATCAACCTACAACCTTTTGGAATTTTGGCGCAGCTCCTTCACCAACAATTCTTACTACCGGAGGTCCTACTACCACTAGTATATTTCCGGGTTATACAGCACCTGGTATTTATACTATTAATATAACAGCAGGTTCTTTTCCTTGTACTGCATCGCAAACTAAAACTGTTTATGTAGAACAAGTGATCGCGAATTTTACTTTAACGCCACCGTCTTTTACTTGCAGTCCAACATTTACTGCTTCATATATTAATATGTCTTCATCTAATGCAGTTTCTTATACGTGGACGACCTTTAATGGAAATACAACGCAAACAAGCACAGCAACTAACCCAACTTTTACATTTGTACAAGGAAGCAATAATCCTTATACCATATTTAATACGTTTGGTGCACAAGTAAGTTTAATTGCACAATCTGCTAATGGTTGTATTTCTACAGCAACTGTATACACCTATGATTCTATCAGGAGGCCAACAGCCTGGTTCAATAAAGATAAAAAAGAAGGCTGTGCACCTTTAGTTGTTAAATTCAGGGATTCGAGTTTTACTGCTTCTGCATTTCCTGTTACCAGTTACACCTGGAATAACGGTGCTAATCCCGCAACCATAATTACAGGTAATATACCACCATCAATGGTAAATCCTACATTTACGTATAATTCACCGGGTACATATACACCTTATTTAATTATTCAAACTGCAACCGGTTGTATTGATACTTCTTTCATTGATACCGTCAATGTCGTCAACCCGCCAACCGTTAGTTTCTCGGTTTCGCCAAGTTCAGTCTGTTGGAATAATCCCGTCATTATTACAAACACTTCACCCACTACAACACCTGTCATTCAACATTGGCACGTAGAAAGCGATAATGGTTTTTTCTCAGGATGTGTCAATAATCCAAATCCGCAGTGGACTTTTACGCATCCGGGAGTACATACGTTTACTATGAGTGGTTACCTGCATTCCTGTAAAGGCGTAGGCACAACAACACAAAATGTCACGGTCAAGGGGCCAATTTCTCAAGCCCGGTATGAGACCAATTGTAATGCCGGCACAAGAAAAGTCGTCAAATTTTATTCTTATTTGCAAGATGCAGTAAGTGCCACCTTAAATTATGGCGATGGATCTCCTTTAGCAAATATTGCAGGTAACCCGGGTGGTAACGCATCAAGCACTTTGAGCCATACCTATGCCGCATCAGGAAATTATACGGCTACTTTAATAAGCACTAATGGACCTAATGGTTGTTCTCCACACACATATACCATGCTGGTAACCGTTAGGGATATTCAGGCTAATTTTAATTTACCTGCTGTGGGTTGCGCAAGTGTTAGCCAATCATTTGATGCTTCACCATCTGTTGACGTACAGATTGGCTGCAGGCGTGGTTATGTTTGGTATTTTGATAATTTGCCACCAAACGATACAACGGCTGCCGTTGTGACGCATACATTTACCACACCGGGTACTCATACAGTATTTTTAATGGTAAAAGATGAAAATAGTTGTATTGATACCACTATGCACACAATGCGTATAAGCAGCGCGTCACCTGATTTTACATTTAGCGCCAATCCAATTTGTTTATCAAGCGGTACCGTGCAAATGGTTAATCTTACATCTCAGCTACCAGATCCAATAACAAGCTATTCATGGAATTTTGGAGATGCATCGCCGGTTTCCACCGCTACCAATCCTACACATACTTATTTAAGTGCTACAGTGCCCAGCCAGAGCTATACTGTTAGTTTAACTGCTACCAACTCACAGGGTTGTACTGATACAAAACAACTTGTTATACAAGTTAATAATCCAAGTGCGGCATTAACACCTGATGATTATTTCTTGTGTGCGCCACAAACGGTTACTTTTACCGCGCCTACAGGTTATGCAAGTTATACATTTAGTTATGGTACAGCACCAAGTGCTTCGCTGGCTACAACGTCAAATACTGCGGCTTATACTTATACCACAGGGGGATCATTTACGGCAACATTAAATATTGTTGATGCAGGCGGATGTAAGAGTAGTGGAATGGTTACTATACAGGCAGAGACAACACCAACTGCTAATTTTACTTTCACCAATTCTAATTCAACAGGCGGAAACAATGTTTGCTCGGGCTCACCGGTTACATTTGTTAATACATCCTCATCTCCTTATACTTTAACGCCAAGCTGGAATTTAAATACCGGTAGTCCGGTAATTCCTTCAAATACGGTTGTAGCCACGTATACAAACACAGGCATTATTCCAATTACTTTAACTGTTACAACACCTAATGGTTGCCCTGCAGTTATTACAAAAACCATTTCAATTTTTGGTGTTAAAGCAGACCTTAACCTGGATAAATATACTGTGTGCCTTGGTGGCGCTATTACATTTAATGTAAAAGATACTTCAACATTATACTCATGGGTATGGGGCTTTGGAGATGGTGATACCATGAAATTGTATGCAGGATCGGCTCCTTCAACCATTACACACAGCTATACAAGTTATCCTCAGCCAAACGGACAAACATTTGTGTCGTTGGTTTATTATTCCTCACAACATGCCTGCCGTTTTGCAACTACGCACACAGTACAGGTTGTAAAGATCGATGGGAACTTTAATAGGAATAATGAAGTCGCTAAAAAAGATTCTGTGCATTGTATAGGTTCAATAGATCAGTTCAGTAATCAAACACCTAATTCAGGAGGCTACGTCTTTAGCTGGAATTTTGGCGACGGAGGAACCGCCAATACACAAAATCCGAGCTATACCTATACTAATTCGGGTATTTATACAGTAACCTTAAATATTACCGATCCTATAAATAATTGTAAAGGGCTTGCTATAAAAAACATGACCATTAATGCATTGCCTAATGCGGTGGCTTATGCAAGGGATACCTGTGCGGGCAGACCTTTTGTATTAAGTTCTACCGTTACAGCTAACGGTCCGTACACTTACACATGGTCGCCAACAACAGGTGTTAATAGCATAAACAGTGCTTCTACTATTGCAACAGCATCAGCAAATACAACTTATACGTTAGATGTAACCGATGTAAACGGTTGTAAAAATTCTACAAGTCACTCTGTTAACATTGTCCAGGCACCATTAAGTTTTCAATGGGATACAGCAATTGTAATTGGACAAATTGCTTATTTAAATAATTATGCGGGAAGCAATTTTTCTTATACCTGGAGTCCGCCAACAGATCTTAGCTGTATAAATTGTCCAAATCCAACATCAAGCTCAACTGTTAATATAACTTACACGGTAACGATTGCAGATAACATGGGTTGTTTTATGATACAAAACACACATACGGTTGAGATCCTTCCAAAAAGCAGTGTAGATGTGCCAACGGCCTTTACACCAAATGGTGATGGTGTAAATGATGTTATTTATGTAGATGGCTGGGGTATTCGCAAATTAAATTATTTCAGGGTGTTTAACCGCTGGGGACAATTATTATTTGAATCTACAGATATTAAAGTAGGTTGGGATGGTATGTTTAATGGCGTACCGCAAAATATGGAAACGTATGTTTACCAGGTTTCGGCCGAGACATATATTGATAAAGATGCGTTGCTAACAACAGGAACCTTTAAACTGATACGATAGATCTTTTGAAAAAAACAGTACTATATTTATTTTGTTTTTTGTTGTTCAAAAATGTAACCGCACAGGATATTCATTTTAGTCAATTCTATTTCTCGCCCTTATCATTAAACCCGGCTAACACCGGAAATTACAAAGGTGATTACCGTTTTTTTGGAAATTACAGAAGCCAGTGGAGAGATATTTCAAAAGCATATAATACATTTAGCGCCGGTGGTGATTTTAATATCTATCCAAGCAATCAAAATGTTAGTGGCGGTTTAATTTTTATTAACGATAAATCGGGCGGCAATTTAAAGATCACCAAGATCATGCCATCTGCTGCATTTCATAAAAAAATTGCAGGTTATAATTTGCATGTTGGCATACAGCCGGGTATCGTAATTAAATCTATTGATTTTTATTCTCATTCATTTCCAAATCAATTAAATTGGAATACCGGAAAATTTGACAATACTTTGATAAATACCGAAACAGGTGTTAACCAACGTTTCACGTATTTTGATCTGAACACAGGCTTTGCAGCTTCAAGAAAGTTTGGAAAAATTGAACCCGAAATAGGTTATACTTTATTTCATATTAATAAACCAAAAGAAAGTTTTTTAAGTAATGTAAATAAATTACCAATCCGCCAGGCTTATAATATTGGATTGAATTATTATTTAAACCCAACTATTATTTTACGCGGTTATACCATGTATGGTTACACTACAAAAGTAAGCGATTGGGTAAGCGGTTTAAATGTTGAATACGTATTATCTAAAAATGTTTTCTTTACCAACTCAGTATTTGCAGGTTTTATGTGGCGCGATGGCTTTAAAAGAAATCCCGATGCAGGCATTGTAACAGCCGGTATGAATTATCAAAATTATACTATTGGTTTTAGTTATGACATTACCTTCTCGCAATTAAAAACAGCAGTTGATAGTAAAGGCGCTTTTGAAATTGCAATTATTTATAAAGGAAAGAACACACGATTAAGCAAAAAAGCAATTCCTTGTGAAAGATATTAAGTACATAATTATTCTCATTCTGTTGAGTTTTGTTGCCAGGTCACAATCTGATTCTTCATTGGCAGCCAAAGCATCATTAAAAACATTAAAACGTTTGGGTAAAAGTGCTATGGCCCAAAACGACCCCACCAGCGCAATTACTTTTTACGAGGCGTATTTAAAAAAGAATAGTCGCGATGCAAAAGTGATGGACAACCTGGCACAGGCGTATTTGCAAATAAGGGATTACGATCGTGCACAACGTATGTTTTTAAACGCTTACGAGCAAGATGTTGAGAAAGCGCCAACCTCGTTGTATTATCATGCGCAAATGCAAAAATCAAATGGTTTGTATGATAGTGCTAAAATAAATTTTCAAAAATTTAAGAAAGAATATAAGGGTGATGAAAAAGGTTTAAAGAAACAAGCTACAAAAGAAATTGTGTTTTGCGATTCGGTTCAAAAAATAGTGAATACTGAAAAGAAAGTGATCATTTCTCATTTAGATTCTACCATTAATAAAGTAAATACTGAAGGAGCGCCTGTAAATATTGATGATAATACATTAGTATTTACATCTTTGAGAACAGATAAAAAAGAATATGTTATTGAAGACGATACATCGAAAACAATTAAACGCAAATTGTACGTTGCAAAACGTGAAAATAATGAGTGGAAGTTTGGCGGCGAGTACGGCAGTAATTTAAATGATGTGGATTTTAATAATGGCAATGCCTGTTTTAGTCCTGATAGAAAACGACTTTATTTTACACGCTGTAAATTAAATTTTAAGGAAGAGATGATCTGTGCTATTTATGTATCAGAAAAGACAGGAAATGATTGGAGTGAACCCGTTAAATTGCCTAAAAATGTGAATAATCCAAAATTCACATCTACTATGCCCGCGGTTACAACCGATCCGGCAAAGGGTAATGATGTAATTTATTTTGTGAGTAATAATAAAGAGGGCAGGGGTGGTTTGGATATCTGGTATACTATTTATGATGCAAAGAATAAAGTGTATAAAAATCCAAAAAATGCAGGAAATAAAATTAATACGGCACAAAATGAGATAACGCCCTTTTTTGATAACGAAACACGCACGCTTTATTACAGTTCTGACGGCATGGGTGGATTGGGTGGATACGATGTGTTTAAAGCGGCAGGTGACGGAAAAAAATGGATGAGTACCGAGAATATCGGTCAGCCTGTTAATACAGGTGCCGATGATATTTTTTACACTATTTCTACTAATCGTGAAGAAGGTTTTTTTGTAAGTAACCGTAAAGGCGGCAATGCTTTAAAGAACAGTACTTGCTGCGATGATATTTATACATATAAACACACCGAGTACATTAAAATTAATTTATTGGGAAATGTGGCAGAGATGATCGACCCTAATTTAGCGATCTCGCAGGCAACCGTAGAAATTTATTTAGTAGATAAAAGGACAAAAGAAAAATTTCTTGTAAAAATTGTTCAAAGCGATAAAGAGGGAAATTTTAAAACCACAGTTGAGGCAAACCAGGATTATTCTATCGTTGTTAAGAAAAGTGATTTTTTAGGAACAAGTGCGGATATTACAACAAGGGGCATTACCACTTCTCAGGATATTACAAAAAACGTTTTGCTTGCAAAAAAACCAAAAGAGCCCATTCGTATTCCTAATATTCAATACGAATTTGATAAATCAAATATTTTAGAAGGAAGTAAAATTGCCATTGATACAACCGTTTTAGCTTTAATGGAAGCAAATCCGGAAGTCATTGTAGAGATTCAATCGCATACAGATAGTAAAGGAAGTGATAAATACAATGAAAAATTATCACAGCAGCGTGCTGAAAGCGTTGTAAACTATTTAATAAGTAAAGGTATTAGCGCGGAAAGATTGAAAGCAAAAGGTTATGGCGAAAGTAAACCTATTGCAGCAAACGAGAATGCTGATGGCAGCGATAATCCCGAAGGCAGGGCACAGAACAGGCGAACAGATTTTAAAATTATTGGCGTAATAGATACAGAGGTTATTAATGCGGCAACAGGCGTTGATGACTAATTATTCCTGATCGGGAATAAATGGTTTGTAAACGCCTTCTTCGTCATAGTAATCAATAATAATTCCATCTAAAGGATTTACCTCTATTTCTCTTTTTTCATCATTAAAATCAAGCAGAATTGCATTGGCTTTATATTTACCCTCTTCTTTTTCGATCTTTACCAATTTTAAAGTTTTACCAATAATATCTTTCCATATAGTTGTACCTGATGCATCAATAGCGTAAACCCTTATTTTATCGCCAAACTCTTTTTCAAGTGCAATAGCAGCTTCTTTATAATTGTATTCTAATGCATCCAGGCCATCTCCATCTGCATTGCAGCCAATGGTTAATTTTTGCTTATCGGTAAAATGCAATTCAACATTATCAATTACTTCTACCACTTCGTTTGGTTGTGATTTGTTTTGCCATAAATGACAAACTACTTTTTCTACAGTTTTGCCTTGCGCCGATGCAAATCTTGCTAAAGCCTGATCGGTAAAATATGTTTTTATTTCTTCGTTTTCCATTGTGTTTAATTAAAATCTGTTCTGTTTCCTAATTCAATTACTGCTAAATTCTTTATTTCACTTTTATCTATTTCAAATCTCACCACTGTTTTTACTTTATGAAAACCATGCGTACCGCAGGCTCCGGGGTTAATGTGTAACAATTGAAGATCCTTATCATACATTACTTTTAAAATATGTGAATGTCCGCAAATAAATAATTTGGGTTTATGTTCTAACAACAGTTCTTTTATGCGTGCTGGATACTTTCCAGGATAACCACCAATGTGTGTAATAAGAACCGGAACATCTTCGCAATTAAAAATTAAGTTCTCAGGATAAGTAATGCGAATACCTGCATCATCAATATTTCCAAAAACTGCTTTAAAGAGTTTTAATTTTTCTATTTCCAGGCAAATTTTAATATCACCAATATCTCCGGCGTGCCATACTTCATCGGCCTCGTTGATATGTTTAATTAATTTTGGTTCTAAATAACTGTGCGTATCAGATATCAATAAGATCTTTTTCATAGAATTGGTAGCTGAGCTTGCAGGAGCTATTCAATTCCAAAAAAAGAAAGAATGTGTTGTAATTCCTGATCGTTACTAAAGCTAAGATTTAAAGTGCCGCCACCTTTTGCATTGCGTTTAAAGTTATAAGATTTATTAAAGATCTTTTCTAATTTTTTTGCAATAGTTTTATCTTCTATGGTCAATGGCTTTTCAACGCGTGTAACTTTTGGTGTTACTTTAATTTTTTCGCCACGGGCAAGGTCTTCAATTTGTCTAACAGAAAGGTCTTGCTCTAATGCTAAAGCAAAAATAGCCAATTGGCGATCTTCGTTATCAATATTGATCAACGCTTTGGCATGGCCCATTGTAATTTCGCGATCGCGTAATGCTTTTTGAATTGGCGCAGGTAATTTTAATAAACGTAAAAAGTTAGTTACTGTGCTACGTTGTTTACCTACTTTTTCACTTAACTGTTCTTGTGTAAGATCACACTCATCAATTAAACGTTTGTATGATAATGAAACTTCAATAGGATCAAGGTCTTCACGTTGAATGTTCTCTACCAATGCCATTTCCAACATAGCCTGGTCATCAGCTACACGAATATAAGCGGGCACTTCTTTTAAACCTGCCAATTGCGAAGCACGAAAACGACGTTCGCCAGAGATTAACTGGTAACGGTCGTAACCTAGTTTTCTTACTGTTAAAGGCTGAATGATGCCATGTTGTTTAATGCTATCGCTTAGTTCCTGTAAAGCCGTTTCTTCAAAATTTGTACGTGGTTGAAAAGGGTTTACCTCAATACTGTTTATTTTGATGTTGGAAACAGAATTAACTGTAGGTGCTCCATCGCCAACATGCTTTGATGTAATATCTGTTTTGGCATTTTCTAATAATGCGCTTAATCCTCTTCCTAATGCCGGTTTTTTTGTGTTGCTCATTTGTTTTTTGTTTCTGGTTTCATGTTTCTTGTTTGAGGTTTAGAAACCAGTAACAAGGAACAAGAAATGTTTTTACATGTCTTCGCTTAATTCTTCTTCTGATTCTTGAATATTTATCATTCTGTCGCTATCGCTTATTTTGGTTAAGCCATTGCGTTGTAAAATTTCACGTGCTAAATTCAAATAACTTGTAGATCCTTTTCCAATAGCATCGTGCATAATTACCGTTTTACCAAAGCTTGGCGCTTCTGCTAATTTTGTGTTGCGATGGATCAAAGTATCAAATACCATATCCTGGAAATGTGTTTTCACTTCTTCAACCACCTGGTTGGCTAAGCGTAAACGTCCGTCAAACATGGTTAACAATACACCTTCAATATCTAAATTGGTATTTAAGTGAGCCTGGATAATTTTTATTGTTTGTAATAATTTGCCCATGCCTTCTAAAGCAAAATACTCGCATTGTACCGGAATAATAACGCTATCAGATGCTGAAAGCGCGTTAATAACCGTTAATCCTAACGAAGGGCAGCAATCTAAAATTATAAAATCATATTTATCTTTTATTTTATCAATGGCCTTCTTCATCATGTATTCACGATTGGTAAGGTTTACCAATTCCAGTTCAACGCCAACAAGATCGGCATTGGTTGGCAATAAAGATAAGTTGGGTGTTTCTGTTTTTAAGATCACATCTTTTGGATGAACGCTATCAATGATACACTCATACAAACCCGCTTTTACATTTGCAGGATCGATACCAACACCCGATGTTGCATTTGATTGCGGATCGGCATCTACCAATAATGTTTTGTACTCTAATACAGCAAGGCTGGCTGCTAAGTTAATTGCGGTTGTAGTTTTACCAACGCCGCCTTTTTGATTTGCTATTGCTATTACTTTTCCCATGGTGCTCTGTATTTATGTTCCGTTATTATTTTTTTAAAGTACTTCCAATTTCCATCAGGGTTAATTCTTTTCCTGATCTGTCAAATTTTGATCTTGCTTCCGCCTGATCGATCATAATATATCCAAATGTATCATAATGCATTCCTATGATATCGTTACATTTTATAAAATCACTTGCAATGATCGCATTATCAACGCCCATTGTGTAGTTATCCCCAATTGGTAAAAAAGCAAAATCAATGCTTCTGTAATCGCCAATTAATTTCATGTCGTATGTAAGTGCTGTATCGCCGGCATAGTAAAAATTTCCCTCGCTGCTCTCTATCACAAAGCCCATTGGGTTGCCGCCATAGCTGCCATCGGGCATGCTGCTGCTATGTTGTGCAACAACACATTTTACGCTTCCAAAATCAAATTTCATCTTGCCTCCAATATTCATTCCACGGGTATTTTCAATTCCTTTTTTTTCTAACCACGAAACTATTTCAGCATTACTCACAACCTTTGCGCCGGTTCTTTTTGCAATGCTCTCCGCATCTGCAACATGATCGCCATGGCCATGTGTTATTAAAATATAATCTGCAGGTATGGCATTCACATCAATTCCTTTCGCCAGTTCGTTCGGACTAATAAAAGGATCAAACAATAAATGCTTCCCGTTTATTTCAACGCCAAAGCAAGAATGTCCGTAATACGTAATGTTCATAAAATGCAAATAATTGGGTAAAATTGTTTTTTGTAAAATTAAGATAATTAGGCACTTTTAACAGTGTTAGTTTTTAACAATGCGTTGAAAGAAAAGTGCATTGTGTTAATAAATTTTTATGGAAGAAATAGTTGTTGTAAGCTGTACGAATCGCCCAAACAGTAACACCTTAAAGGTGAGTAAAATATATGAGGCCATACTGCGTTCTAAAAATGTGGATGTTAAAATTTTAGATCTGGCAACTTTGCCTGAAAACATTGCTTTTGCTGAAGTTTTTGGCAAAAGAACCGAACAATACGCCAAATTATTAAATAAATATTTAATAAATAACCGCAAATTTATTTTTGTTGTGCCTGAATATAACGGCAGTTTTCCCGGAATTGTAAAAACTTTTTTGGATAGCACCAGCCCAAAAGACTGGAATAATAAAGATGCTTGCTTGGTTGGGGTTTCTACCGGTAGAGCAGGTAATTTAAGAGGCTTAGACCATCTTACCGGAATTCTATCTTATTTAAAAATGCATGTGTATCATAACCGTTTGCCAATTTCGGTGGTAGATAAAATTACAAATGCAGAGGGTGGTTTTACAGATGAAGCTCAGCAGGCTGCTTGTGAAGCACAAATACAGGGCTTTTTGGAATACTGATTTTTACCACTAAGACACAGAGGGCACTAAGTTTCACTAAGACTTTTAAAAATACTTGACACCAGAAAAAATATTTTCTTAGTGTTACTTTGTGATCTTAGTGTCTTAGTGGTTTATTGTAGGAATATATTTACTCAACCAGGTTTCTTTCAAAGGTTGCTCCCAGTTTTTTAGTTCTTCTTGTGTAAGGATGGAAGTATTGTAAACACTGGTGTTTTCAGATATCTTATTTTCAGAAAGTAATTCTTTTATTTTAGATGAATGAACAACTTCAACCGCGTCTTCATTTTTGTATGCAACTATTAAACGGTTCAGTAATTCAATATTAAATTGTTTTTCGGCATCTTTAATAAAACGGGTCAATTTATCAATGCTGCAGCCACTGGCGCCGGTAACTTCTTCATTTACTTTTACAACAATAATTCTGTCCTTAAAAATTTCAAAGCTGGCTGTTAGTTGTTGTTCGTGGGCTGTCCAACCCATCACAAAAGTATTGCCTGCTTCTTGTAAAGCGTTTAATTCTTGTGCTGAAAGCTTTTTGCTGATGATATATGCCCAGGCTCTGCTCATGGTCTAAAATACAGGATGAATACCTGTGTAATTATGCGGTGTAATATTTTTTAATTCTTTTTTAATTTCTTCCGATACATTTAAGCCGTCAATAAATGCAATTAAAGATGCTTGTGTAATGTGTGTATTTGTTCTTGTAAGATCTTTTAACGCTTCGTAAGGTTTTGGGTAGCCTTCGCGCCTTAAAACAGTTTGTATGGCTTCTGCGACAACTGCCCAATTGCTTTCAAGATCGTGTTGCAATGCTTTTTCATTTAAGATCAGTTTATTCAAACCTTTTAAAATACTTGAATAAGCAATTAAAGAATGGGCAAGCGGGTTTCCTAAATTTCTAAGAACTGTGCTATCTGTCAGATCTCGCTGCAATCTTGAAATAGGTAATTTAGATGATAAATGCTCTAACAAGGCATTGGCAATTCCTAAATTTCCTTCTGCATTTTCAAAATCAATAGGGTTTACTTTGTGCGGCATGGCTGACGAGCCAATCTCTCCTGCTTTTAATTTTTGTTTAAAATATTCCATGCTAACATAGGTCCAAACATCGCGGCTAAAATCAATTAAGATGGTGTTGATGCGTTTTAAAGCATCGCAATAAGCCCCAATGTTATCGTAATGTTCTATCTGCGTAGTAAATTGCGAACGATTCAATTCAAGAATGTTATTCACAAAGTTATTTCCAAACTCCACCCAGTTTTTTCCCGGATACGAAATTTGATGCGCATTAAAATTACCAGTAGCACCACCAAACTTTGCTGAGAAAGGAACTTTTTTTAATTGGTTTAGCTGAACAGTCATGCGTTCTACAAACACATACATCTCTTTTCCTAATTTAGTTGGAGAAGCAGGCTGGCCGTGTGTTTTTGCTAGTAACGAAACATCTTTCCATTCTTTGCTTAACTCAGTTATCTTAGAAATGATATTATCAATAGAAGGAACCAGTTGTTGATTGGTTGCATCTTTTAACGATAATGGAATGCTTGTGTTATTAATATCCTGCGATGTTAATCCAAAATGAACGAATTCTGTGAATTGGTTCAAGCCAATTTCGTTTAATTTATCTTTAATAAAATACTCAACTGCTTTTACATCGTGATTGGTTGTTTTTTCTGTCTCTTTGATCTTTAAGGCATCTTCAATTGAAAACTCCTGATATATTTTTTTTAACGCAGTTTTTTTTGAAACATCAATTGCAGGTAATTGAGGCAAACCAAATTCTGATAAGGCAATAAAATATTCGATCTCTACCAACACACGGTATTTAATCAAACCGAATTCAGAAAAATAAATATCTAATGGTTCGGTCGTTTTTCTATACCTTCCATCAATTGGTGATATTGCAGTTAAAGCTGTTAATTCCATAATTAAGATAAAGAACAAATTTACTATAAAAACACGAGTTTTTGTTTATATGAAGGCATCTTTTTTGATGGATAATGGCTTTATAACAAAGATGTTGCAAATATTTAGCGATAAATTTAGTATCTTTGCGCCCATGTCTTTTGAAAATAAAACGGTAGCTTTTCATACTTTAGGATGTAAACTGAATTTTTCAGAATCATCTACTATTGCCCGTTTATTTTATGAAAAAGGCTTCGCTAAAAAAGATTTTTCGGAATCTGCTGATGTCTACGTGATAAACACTTGCTCTGTAACAGAAAATGCAGATAAAGAATGTAGATCAATTGTTAAGAATGCACTTGCTAAAAACCCTGAAGCCTTTATAGCTGTTGTTGGTTGTTATGCACAATTAAAGCCGGAAGAGATCTCGAATATTGAAGGTGTGGATGTTGTATTAGGTGCAACTGAAAAGTTTAAATTATTGAACTATATAAATTTTTCAGGTAAAAGTACACATACACAAATTCATAATTGCGAAATATCTGAAGCTGATTTTTTTGTGGATGCTTATAGCGTTGGAGACAGAACCCGCTCTTTTTTAAAAGTGCAGGATGGTTGTGATTATAGCTGTACCTTTTGTACCATACCTTTAGCAAGGGGAAAGAGCAGGAGTGACACTATTGAGAATGTAATTGCCAACGCTAATAAAATAGCAGCAAGTGGTGTAAAAGAAATTGTGTTAACCGGCGTAAATATTGGTGATTTTGGTTACGGACAAACTATTGATGGTGATGTAAAAAAGAGAAAAGAATACACTTTTTTTGATCTTGTTAAAGAGTTAGATGCGGTGAAAGGAATTGAACGTTTTCGCATTTCTTCTATCGAACCTAATTTATTAAAGGATGAAATAATTGAATTTGTTTCAACTTCAAATTTATTTGTACCTCATTTTCATATTCCCCTGCAAAGTGGCAGTAATACGGTTTTAAAGCGTATGAAACGCCGCTATCAACGTGAATTATATTCTGATCGTGTTGCAAAAATAAAAAGCCTGATGCCGGATTGTTGTATTGGTGTGGATGTTATTGTTGGCTTTCCGGGTGAAACGGAAGAAGAATTTTTAGAGACCTATAATTTTATCAATGCTTTGGATATTTCGTATTTGCATGTATTTACTTACAGCGAACGTGATAATACCGAAGCTGTTTTGATGGAAAATCCTGTGCCAATGGCAGAGCGCAAACGCCGTAATAAAATGTTGCGCATTTTATCTGCAAAAAAACTGAGGGCTTTTTATGAAAAACAAAAAGGCAAGACATCAACTGTTATTTTTGAACACGAAAATAAAAACGGTTTTATATATGGCTTCACACAAAATTATGTGAAAGTGAAATTGCCTTTTGATATTAACTTATGTAATACACCTGTAACTATTACTGTTGGCGATTTTGATGAAGAAGGAAATATGAGTTGCTCCATTAGCGAAAACATACTCGCTTAAAAATTTAACCACATAGAAACATAGTTTTTTTACTTACTAAACTTAATTAGGATACATAGAAGTTGAAGCGTCGCTTCATCCTATGTTAACTTAATTAAAAAATGCTGATAACCTTTAGACTATGTATCTAATAAAAAATGTAAGAGATTTATTGGGGTTTATAATATTTCTTTGCCTCAGGCATAAAAGCCTTCAGATCTTTTATACGTGTTTCATCACTCGGATGGGTACTTAATAACTCAGGTGGTTTTTGGCCGCCACCTTGCGACATTCTTGTCCAGAAGTCTACTGCCACTTCTGGATTGTAGCCTGCCATGGCAGCAAATATTAAACCCATTTTATCAGCTTCAGTTTCATGACCACGGCTGTATTTTAAAGTTCCTAATGTAGATGCAACACCAAACGATTGCATAAATAATTGTTGTGTTAGGGCAGGTTTTTGTGATAGTGCAACTGATAAAACAGCCCCGCCTGTTTGCACTAATATACCCTGGCTCATACGTTGATTACCATGGCGTGCAACGGCATGTGCGATTTCATGTCCCATAACAACAGCTAAAGCTTCTTCGGTTTGCGTTACCGGCAAAATACCTGTATAAACAACCACTTTGCCACCGGGCATGCACCAGGCATTAACTGTATTTTCATCCACTACGTTAAATGTCCAGTTAAAGCCTTGCAATTCTTTTGAAAGACCCTTATCTGCATAAAATTTTTCAACTGCTTTTTGTATTCTTGTTCCGCTGCGTTTTACCATTTGTACCCGTTCATCGGTATCAGGCAAAGGAGGATGCTCGGCTAAAAATTTATCATATTCGGTAAAACTCATTGCCATCATTTCACTTTCGGGTAATAATGTAAATGCGCGTTTACCTGTAACTGCATTTTTATGGCAAGAAGTAAATACAGAGCAAACAACAAACGCAGAAATAACTATTTTCTTCATATAAATTTAGTTTATACGGTATATGCAATTTTTATACCAATAAGGTTTTTAATTTTCAATTTGTGCAGATAAACCTCTATCTAGTAAAGCTTCGCAAAGAGGTTTTAATTTTTTAAAGGTTCCATTCTTTACAACACATTTACCAGTGTAATGAACAAGATAAGTACATTGTTCAGCTTGTATCGCATCATGCTTACAAACTTTAATTAACGATTCTGTAACAAATTCAAAAGTATTCACATCATCATTGTAGAGTATCAGCGCTTTTAAGGCTTCTTCCTTTAAAACAACTTCAATTATTTCCTGTTCAAGAAGATCTGGTGATTCGAATGGATTCATGAATAAAAAATTAGATAGCAAAGGTACAAAAAATTAACATAAAAAGGTAAATAAACAGGTTATTAACAATGGATGGCCCCTTCTAAAAATTTAGAGCTTTACCAGTGAGTGAAAGCTACCTTCTGCTTATTGAAAATTATGGCTTTTTGTTGTGTTTAAATTAAATTTATATACCCATAACGTATACATGAAAAATTTTTTATTTACCCTTGCAGTTATACTGCTTATTTTAAATTCAAACAATACAAAGGCACAATGTTTAACCATGACATGTCCGCCTAGTGTTACCGTTAATGCGGCAGCTAATGCCTGTAATGCAGTAGTTGCATACACAACGCCAACGGTAAATTGCTCAAACTGTACATCAAGTACGCAAACATTTAATTATACCGGTACTATGCAAACTTTTGTGGTGCCTGCCGGAATAACTTCTATTAATATTTTATGTAAAGGTGCCGAAGGCGGATGGCACCCAAGCTCTACTTATACGCCTGGTCTGGGTGCAGGCCTAAGAGGTACATTTGCTGTTACACCAGGACAAAATTTAAAAGTTTTGGTAGGTGAGCGTCCTTCGTTAAACACAGGTGGTGGTAATGGTGGTGGCGGTGGTTCATTTGTTACCACAACTGCCAACGTTCCGCTTATTATTGCAGGTGGTGGCGGTGGTAGCTGTGCTACAACATCAACAACAGCAAGGCATGGAAATATTACAACAACCGGTGGAGCAGGTGGAGCAGGTGGAGGAGCAGGTGGTACAGGAGGTAATGGCGGCGGCATAGGAGGGCCTCCTTTTCAATCAGGTGCCGGTGGTGGTTTAAATACAAATGGTACTGATGGTTGGGCTGTAGGCTCGGGTGGTATTAGCTTTATTGGTGGCGGCGCAGGAGGATTTGTGGCTGCATGGAGTTTTGCGCGCGGTGGTTATGGCGGTGGCGGACAAGGTTCTGCGTATGTTGTAGGCGGCGGCGGCGGCGGCTATTCAGGTGGTGGTAGTGGTGGACACGTGAGCCCGGGTGGCGGTAACGGTGGTGGTGGTGGTTCTTATAATGCTGGTACCTGCCAATCCGGTACTACGGGCATAAATCCAGGTCATGGCCAAGTTGTTTTTTCATGGGGTACAAGCACTGTAGTACCTGTTCTTACAGCCGGGTTACCAAGCGGGTCAAATTTTCCGGTAGGTACAACGGTGCAAACTTATACGGCTGGTGATTCTTTTGGTAATACAACTTCCTGTTCTTTTTCAGTAACTGTTAAAGATGTTACTACCCCAACTATAACATGCCCGGCAAACGTAAGTCAGTGTAATGCAGTGGTAACAGGTATTGGGCCGGTTTCAGTTTTAGACAATTGTCCTACACCTGCGGTTACTTATTCATTTTTCGGTGCTACTACAGGATCAGGATCCAATAATGCAAGTGGTTCAAGTTTTAATGTTGGTAATACAACAGTAACCTATATTGCAACAGATGTTTCAGGAAATACCGGTTCTTGCAGCTTTGTAGTTACAACGGGTGTATCACCAACAATTTCGGCAACTGCAACCAATTCTTCAGTCTGCCTGGGAGGATCAACAACACTAAATGGTGTGGGTGCTTCCACCTATACATGGTCGGGTGGTATTACCAACGGTGTTCCATTTTTCCCTACCGTAACAACAACCTATACATTAACAGGTACAAGTGCCAGTGGTTGTACTAACACAACGGTTGCCACTATTACGGTTAATCCTTTACCTGTAATTGTTACCAATAGTCCAACAGCCTGTTTAGGTACAAATATTAATTTAACAGCAACCGGCGGTACAAGTTATTCATGGAGCGGACCTTCGAGCTTTACATCGGCAGTTCAAAACCCTGTTATTGCCGGAGCAACAGCAGCAATGAATGGTGTTTATACAGTTACAGTTACAAGCGCCGCAGGTTGTACTGCTACTGCCAATGCAAGTGTAACAGTTGTAAATACACCAACAGCCAACCTTTTAAGTAATTCACCTGTTTGTGTTGGCGCCACTTTAAGCTTTACAGCCGGTGGCGGAGTTATAAATTTAACAGGACCTAACGGTTTTGCCTCTGCCGCAACTAATCCAATTATTCCAAACGTAACTGCTGCAGCAAATGGTGTTTATACATTGATCGTTAGCGCAGGCACATGTACTGCTTCAACAACATTGCCTGTAACTATAAATGCTTTACCTGTTCCTTTAGCAAATAGCAATAGCCCTGTTTGCGTAGGACAACCCATTAACTTTACCGGTGCGGGCGGTACAACCTATACATGGACAGGTCCCGGATCATATTCTTCAACTGCACAAAATCCGGTAATTGCAACTGCACAGGCAAGTAACGCAGGTGTTTATACACTTTCAGTTACCAGTGCAGCCGGTTGTAAAAATTCAACTACTACCAATTTAGTTATTAATCCATTACCTGTAATTGTTACAAACAGCCCTGTGGCTTGTGTAAATACAAATATTAATTTAACATCAAATGGTGGTACCGGTTATAGCTGGAGCGGACCTTTAGGATTTACCTCCGCCGCTCAAAACCCGGTTATTGCCAATGCAACTATTCCAATGACAGGAGTTTATACGGTAACAGTAACATCGGTGGCGGGTTGCACAGCAACTGCAAACGCCAGTGTAACGGTAGTAACTTTGCCAACAGCGGTTTTAAATAGTAACTCACCTGTTTGTATAGGAGGAGCGTTAACATTTACAGCAAGTGGTGGTACAATTGCTTTAACAGGACCTAACGGTTTTAATTCTGCCGCAACCAATCCAACTATTACAAATGTAACAGCCGCAGCAAATGGTATTTATACATTAGTGGTAACGGCAGGCTCATGTTCTGCATCTACAACAAGTTCTGTAACAATAAATCCATTACCAGTGCCTTTAGCAAACAGCAATAGCCCTGTTTGTGTTGGCCAGCCAATTAATTTTACCGGTAATGGTGGTACAGGTTATGCATGGAGTGGTCCGGGTGGATATACATCAGCAACTCAAAATCCAACTATTGCGGTTGCTCAAGCAACCAATGCAGGGGTTTATACTTTAACCGTTACAAATGCAAACGGTTGCAGTAATACTATCACCACCAACGTTGCTATCAATCCATTACCTGTAATTGCCGCTTTAAATAACCCTACAGTTTGTTTAGGAACAAATATAAATTTAGCTGCTAATGGTGGCAACGGTTATTCATGGACTGGCCCTAACGGATTTACCTCTCTTATACAAAATCCTACAATTGCAAATGCAACAGCAGCCATGGCAGGTCCGTATACGGTTGTTGTAACCAGCGCATTGGGCTGTACAAACTCTGCAGTATCAACGGTTACGGTATTGCCATTGCCAACACCTGCAATTGTTAGTAATACACCTTGTGTTGGAGGAACATTAAATTTACAGGGTAGCGGTGCTTCAGGTTATGCCTGGGCCGGACCAAACGGATTTTCAAGCGCGGTTCAAAACCCAAACATTAATAACGTTACAGCTGCAGCAGGAGGAACCTATACACTTATAGCTTCTGTTGGAACCTGTACAGCAAGCATAACACAAGCAGTTACAATTAATACTTTGCCAACACCTGCAGCTGCAAACAACGCACCTATTTGTGAGACCAATAATTTAATATTATTAGGTAACGGAGGCGGTACATATTCATGGACAGGCCCTCTGGGTTTTACCAGCAGTGTTCAAAACCCAACCATTACAAACGCTTTAAACACACATTCAGGAAATTATATTGTTACGGTAACGGGTGCTAACGGTTGCCAGGCTACCGCAACTACTGTTGTGAACGTTCTGGCAAATCCTGCGGCTTTAGCAAACGGAGCCAGTGTTTGTTTTGGCCAATCTGCAAATTTAACAGCTAATGGAGGTACAGGTTATGCCTGGAGTGGCCCGAATGGCTTCACTTCAACACTGCAAAACCCAACCATACCTGTTGTTAATAATAACACAATTGGAAATTATACAGTTATTGTTACTGCCGCCAATACCTGTACAAGTGTTACTATTGCCAATGTAGTTGCCAATCCGCAACCGGTGCCAACAATTACTGTGACAGCTAAAACCTGTTTAAACGGCCCTGTTAGTTTGCAGAGCTCTGCAGGCTTTCAATTGTACCAATGGACCGGGCCAAATGGTTTTGTATCAAACCAGGCAAATACAAATTTTACAACCAGTACTATGAACCAGGCAGGCAATTATGTTTTAAGTGTTAGTAATGCTGGAGGCTGTACAGGTTCTGTGAGCGCGGTGTTAGCTATTGATCCTTTACCAACCGGTGTATTGACCAGTGACGGCAAAGCGTCCTGCGTTCCTTTTTGTGCAAATTTTGAAGTAAAAACAACAGGTGCGCCAATAGTAAGTACTAACTGGCAATTAAACAATCAAACATTTGTTGCACCAATTTTAAATTATTGTTTTACACAAGCAGGTAATTATCCTGTAAAAGCAAGTTTTACCGATGCCAATGGTTGTGCCAACACTGCAACATTTGCAATTGGTGCTTATGCTTCGCCAAGAGCTGATTTTGAATTCTCTCCGTTAAAACCTGTTGAGAGTATTGATAATGTTATTTTTACAAACACCTCGGGTGGAAACAACCAGGTAAGCTGGAACTGGCATTTTATCAGCAATAATGGCTTTATCAGTTTTAACGAGAATACGTTTTATATGTTCGAGAATACAGGTGATTATCCTATTGCATTGATCGTGAAAAATCAATGGGGTTGTTCTGATACAGTAATTAAAGTGGTGAATGTTGTTGAAGATCAATCTTTATTTGTGCCAAATTCATTTACACCAAATGGTGATGGCTTGAACGAGATCTTTCAAGCAAAAGGAAAAGGCTTTTCACAATTTAATATGCAGATCTTTGATCGTTGGGGACAAAAATTATATGATAGCAGCGAGTTCTCAGGTGGCTGGGATGGCACCTTCCAGGGTAAAGAATGCCAGCAGGATGCTTACGTTTGGAAGATCGTAGTTGCGTATCCAAATAGCAAAGTAAAAACCTATACAGGACATGTTACACTGAATAGGTAATTTTAAATTAGAAATTATAGATTGAAATTTAAAGAGAGCTGTTAGGCTCTCTTTTTTGTTGTTAAATGCAGATCATCATATCTGGTTTATAAATGGTAAGATATTTTAAATATGTGGGTAGCATTATTTTAAGTTCATCATTTAAATTTACAGATACGAATGAGCTTGTGAATGAAAAAAATATTTATTCTTATTTATCTAATTTGTTCAATAAATGTTTTTGCGCAATTACCTACTTTACAATGGGCAAAACATATAGGTGGTACACAAACTGTTTTTGGGCAGGCCATAGCAACCGATGTACAAGGTAATGTATATACAACCGGGTATTTTACCGGTGCAACAGATTTTGATCCCGGTTCGGGTATATATGCTTTAACAGCGCCAACTGCGACAAATAGTAGTTCTATGAGCGAAGGAATTTTTATTTCAAAAGTAGATGTTAACGGTAATTTTGTTTGGGCAAAAAATGTTGGTGGGTACAGCGGCATTAATTTTAATAGAGGTGTTTCAATTGCCGTTGATAAAATGAATAGTGTTTATGTTTGTGGTTATTTTTCAGGCACGGGCGATTTTGATCCAGGTATAGGTATATATTATTTGACCGGCCCGGGAGCGTTTATTTTAAAATTAGATCCACTCGGCAATTTTGCATGGGTAAAACATTTAAGTGGAAGTTGTAAAGCTAATTCAATAGTAGTTAATGAATACGGAAATTCATTTGTTACCGGTACTTTTTACGGTTCAATGGCTATTGGCACACCGGGTTTAACATACACACTTTCAGGAACCGGTAATAATTCAAATGCTTTTATTTGCAGGTTGGATGGTTTGGGAAATTGTTTATGGACAAAACAAATTGAAATGAGCAATGGTAATTCTATCGTAATTGATGCAAACTATAACAGTTACATAACAGGCTCTTTTAGCAATAGCGCTGACTTTGATCCGGGCCCTGCCTCCTTTACGTTAAGCCCTCAACAAAACGGTAATATATTTATTTTAAAATTGGATGCATTTGGAAATTATGTTTTTGCAAGAAATATAGGCAGTAGTTTTCAAAGCAATGTTTCAAGTATTGCAGTAGATCATGATCAGAATATTTACACAGCTGGTTATTTTTATCAGGCTGCAGATTTTGATCCTGGATCAGATACTTTTAAATTATATTCTGATAGTTCGTCGTATGATATTTTTATTTCAAAATTAAACAATCAAGGTGATTTTGCCTGGGCAAAAAGAATTGGAGGTCCGCGTAATGATCAATCCACATCAATGGTAACTGATTCTGTAGGTAATGTTTATTTGGCGGGAATATTTTTTGGCACTTCAGATTTTGATCCGGGGTCGAACACATACACAATTACATCGGTTGGTTATCGTGATATGTTTATCTCAAAACTGGATGCAGGAGGCAATTTTGTATTTGCCGGAAGCTCCGGTGTTCCTACATCTCAGATAATAAATAATGGCATATTCGGAATTACTTTAGATGCACAGTCTGCCATTTATGCAACAGGCGCATATTGCAGTTATATGGATTTTGATCTTAGCTCAAGTACATATTTTATGCCTGTTGCAGGCAATTATGACATGTTCATTCTTAAAATGTTGCAAAACGCAGTTGGCCTTAACGAAAATTCAAATGAAGAAATTCTTATTTATCCAAACCCGGTAAATGATATTTTAAAGGTGCAAACATTATCAAACAACGAGATCATAAATCTGCAAATTTCTGATATTACAGGAAAGATAGTTTATGAAGAAAATAAACACGCAACCTACTTCGATCTTGATACAAAAAAAATGCTTCCTGGTTTTTATACAATTAAAATAACCACAACACATAATACTTTAATACGCAAGATCATTAAAAATTAATTTGCTATGAAAAAGAGAGTTTTATATTTTACGGTTTTATTTTTTTTATTTCTTAATACTGTTTTCTCACAGTATCCATGGACGATGACAAATATTCCTTCGGCTTCAAGGTTTGAAGATGTGTTTTTTTTGAATAAAGACACAGGCTTTACAGCATCTAATCAAGGTGTTGTTTTTAAAACTATAAATGGTGGGCAAACATGGGACACTGTTTTTAAGAACAATTCTTATTTGCGAAGCATAGAATTTTCTTCTGCCAAGCGTGGGTTTTTGGGAGGGCTTTTATCAAACAATCAAACAATTTTTAATAAAACACTAGATGGTGGTCAAACATGGACAAGTATTACAAATCTTACACCGGTTACAAATAAAGGCATTTGCGGATTGTGTTGTGTAGATACGAATATAACCTATGCAGTAGGTGCATGGAGTTCGCCTGCTTTTGTTTTAAAAACAATGGATGGCGGTCTTAGCTGGACATTTTTAGATATGAGTATGTATGCCAGCAGGTTGGTAGATGTAAAATTCATAGATCAGAATACAGGATATGCTGTTGGCCAGAGTAATGTTGGGGCAGAAGGTGGAGTAATATTAAAAACAATAGATGGAGGTTTAAACTGGTATAAATCATTTACAACAAATACTCCCGGCGATTATGTGTGGAAGATCCAGAACCTTGATAATACCAATTGGTTTTGTGCTGTTCAACGCACAAGTTTAAATGGCCCCAACATGATCATTAAAAGTAATGATGGTGCAAGTACATGGTCGCTTAAAACAGTTTCTTATTCAAGCGGGCACCTTCAAATGACAGGTTTTATTACACCAAACAAAGGCTGGGCAGGGCATGATGCTCTTTTTGAAACAAATGATGGTGGTAATACGTGGATACAAATTCCGGGACCATCAAATAGCTTTAATCGTTTTTTCAGGTTAGACAGTACGTTTGCTTATATATCCGGCGCATATATTTATAAATATAATGCGCTTACAGTTGGAATTAAAGAAAATAAAGTTAAAGAATTTAAGGTCTTAGATGTAAAAGTAAATCCAAACCCGCATGCCAATCCTTTAGAGATAAATGTCAGGGCATTTAACAGGTCGGCTTACAATTTATGGCTATACGATGCCAGTGGTAAAGCATGCGTGTATGAATGTAATGGAATATTTGAGTCAGGAGAAAATGAAATAACAGTAAAAAAAGAACTTGTAAGCGGTATCTATTACATTAGTATTATGGTAAATGAAGGACTTGTTTCAAATAAAGTTGTGATAGAATAATATAAAAAAATTTAAAATTCATTAAACAAAAACCCCGGCATTTCTGCCAGGGTTTTAAAATCATTTTCATTAACGTCTTAATCCATAACAACTTTTCCGAACCAGAAAACTTTACCCGGTTTATCAACTCCTAGATAAACCTGAGAACCATCAGCAGGATTAGTAATAACAGGGTAACTGTTTTGAAGATAATATTTTGGTTTATCTTTTACAGTGCCAAATCTTACAAAATCACCAATATCGCCGGTACTTAAATTTATTTTGGCTACACTTGGATAATATAACCCTTTTAGTCTTCCATTATCTCCAACTTCTTCTTTATAGCCGCATAATTCCCAAACTGTCCAAAAAACCGAACCATTTGATTCCTGAACAAATTGATTTGTAGCCCTAGCTTTTGATGCAGCATTTACTTCTTCTAAACGCACACCGTATTGTGCTTTCAGTTTACCAGTATTATCAAAATAAAACATTAATACGTCTTTAAATTCGGCCTCTTTAAAATTTTGTCCACATAAAAATAACGATCCGTCATTAGTAACATTTGCTCTTACTAAACGAAACCTCTTGCCACTGTAAGCCGGGTTTTTGCTTTGCGAAGCAGGCTTTTTTAATTTTGCTTCAAATTCGTCCATATCGGTTGACGTAACATAATCTACTTTATCTTTTGTTATTTTAGCTAATTGATAAAACTTCCATTTTGTTTCATCCGGTGCTTTAGACGATGTTTCTTCGTTAGCAGGGCCAACAAAATATAAGCTGCCGTTCTTCGCAATTACCGATTCAATATTCCAACCGGCCTTATTAACTTTAATATCCACCGTATTTAATATTTTGCCTTCTTTAGATACACGCCACATTTGATAACTATTAACAGCGTCTTTATTTTTTTTATCAGGGTTACCCGCAAACATAAAACACATGTCGGAGGCAGAGATATCTTCCTCACTCACTTCTTCTTCGTTGTCAGTTTCTTCAACTTCAGCAGGAATTACAAACGATTTAGTTAAATACTTTGGAGAAGTGAATGTACGTTTATCTACTATCTCAGTTTTTAGATCTTTATCGATCTTCATCAATATAAACTCGTTTGGATTTGCTCCTTTGCCAAACGCTACAGTTACCAAAGCTATTACAGATCCTGTTTCATCATTTTCGAATTTTTTAAGCAGCATGTAACTGTTTCCTTCTTCATCTTTGGGTTTTACTTTATCAAGCAGTGTGACTTTTTTATTGTAACGGCCATTGAACCAACTCCAGTTATACTCAACCAGTTTTTTTCTAAGCACCATTTTACCAAGCAAACTGGGCTCAACGGTAATTCCTTCTACAGAATAATTTTCGCCTTTGTAGCGTTTGTTTTTATATAACTGTTCCTGGCCTTCTTCCTGCTTAACAAAATTATAATCTTTATCAAAAATATAATTCTGGTATTTTATTTTGCCATTATTACCATTGTTTGTAATAAAAGAAAGCGTTGTAGTTTTGTCGTTCGGATCGGTAGTTACAAGATCTAGATAACCTCTTTTTGCTTTCTTATCAACTTCATAAGTTTTTTCGAGTACTAGTTTTTGAGCCATACCCGTAAGTGGTAAAGCAAAGAGTAGTGCATATGCTGCTAATTTTTTCATGTTTGTTTGGTTAATGATTTGTTTTCAAAGTTGCAGGATTTGAATGATTGCAACAATCCGTGCTACTGGGTATATTATAATACAGTTTTAGGAAGTATTTTTTTAATAATTGTTGGCCTGTTTGTAGTAACAACAAGCAATGAGTTATATAAAACAAAAAACCCCAACATTTCTGTTTTCGTCATTGCGACGAAGGAAGCAATCTAACACACAGAAAAACCAATATTTAATCTTTGTTTGAGATTGCTTCGTTATCTCTCGCAATGACGGTACAAACAAAAAACCCCAACATTTCTGTCAGGGTTTTTAATTTAAGATCTAAGATTTTAAATTTAAGATTTAAAATTCTTAAGCTTTATCTTCTTTCTTACCTTTTTTAGCTTTTGGTTTGTGAGTAGATACAATAACTTCATCTTTTTCTTTGTTATAATCTACTTCAATTTCATCACCTTCGGCTAAATTGCTTTTAATGATCTCTTCTGCCATAGGATCTTCAAGGTATTTTTGAATGGCACGTTTTAAAGGTCGTGCGCCGTAGTTGGAATCGTAACCTTTTTCAACGATATAATCTTTTGCAGCATCGGTAATTTTAATATTGTAACCTAAACCGGTAACTCTTCCAAATAAATGCGCTAATTCAATATCAATGATCTTATGAATATCTGCTTTCTCTAAAGAGTTAAACATTACCACATCATCAATACGATTTAAGAACTCAGGAGCAAACGCTTTTTTCAAAGCATTTTCAATAACACCTTTTGCAGCATCATCTTCACCTTCTTTACGCGCGGTAGTTCCAAAACCCACACCTGTACCAAAATCTTTTAACTGGCGAGCGCCAATATTAGAAGTCATGATAATGATCGTGTTTTTAAAATCGATCTTGCGACCCAGGCTATCGGTTAACATACCATCATCCAACACCTGTAATAACATATTAAATACATCAGGATGTGCTTTTTCGATCTCATCTAATAACACAACAGAGTAGGGACGACGGCGTACTTTTTCAGTTAACTGTCCGCCTTCTTCATAACCAACGTATCCCGGAGGAGCACCAATTAAACGCGTCACTGCAAATTTCTCCATATATTCGCTCATGTCAATGCGAATTAAGGCATCGTCATTATCAAATAAGTGTCTTGCTAAAATTTTTGCCAATTGTGTTTTACCAACACCTGTAGGGCCTAAGAAAATAAATGAACCAATTGGTTTATTAGGATCTTTTAAACCTGCACGGTTACGTTGAATTGCTTTTACAACTTTTGCAACAGCTTTATCCTGGCCAATAACTTTACCAGTTAACAGATCGTTCATCTTCACCAGTTTGTCGCCTTCGTTTTGATTAACACGCTGAACAGGTACACCGCTCATCATGCTCACTACTTCTGCAACATTATCTTCTGTAACCTGAATACGATTTTGTTTTGTTTCTTCTTCCCAAGCTTTTTTAGCAGTTTCTAATTCTGTTTGTAATTGTTTTTCAGTATCACGTAATCTTGCAGCTTCTTCATATTTTTGAGAACGTACTACCTGATTTTTTAGTTCTTTAATATCTTCTATCTTTTTCTCGATCTCTAAAATATTTTCAGGAACATTAATGTTTGTGATATGAACACGGCTACCAGCCTCATCTAAAGCATCAATAGCTTTATCCGGCAAGTGACGATCCGTTATATATCTTGCTGTTAACTGTACACAAGCTTTTAAAGCTTCTTCGGTATAAGTAACATTGTGATGATCTTCGTATTTTGCTTTAATGTTATTTAAGATCTGTAAAGTTTCATCCTGAGTAGCAGGTTCAATCAATACTTTTTGAAAACGACGCTCTAAAGCTCCGTCTTTTTCAATATATTGTCTGTACTCATCTAAAGTTGTTGCGCCAATACATTGTATCTCACCACGCGCTAAAGCAGGTTTAAACATGTTGCTGGCATCTAAACTTCCGCTTGCACCACCGGCACCAATAATAGTATGGATCTCATCAATGAATAAAATAACATCAGGTGATTTTTCCAACTCGTTCATCACCGCTTTCATACGTTCTTCAAACTGGCCACGGTATTTTGTACCTGCCACTAAAGAGGCAAGATCTAAAGTAACAACACGCTTACCAAAGAGTACACGTGATACTTTACGTTGAACAATGCGTAATGCCAAACCTTCAGCAATACTTGATTTACCCACACCGGGCTCACCAATTAAAATTGGATTGTTCTTTTTACGTCGAGATAATATTTGTGATACACGCTCAATTTCTTTTTCGCGGCCAACAACAGGATCTAATTTTCCGTCTTCAGCCATTTTGGTAAGATCTCTGCCAAAATTGTCAAGCACAGGAGTTTTTGATTTGCTTTCACCTTGTTTCTTTTGGTTACCTGCATTGCTTGCACCGCCAAAGTTTGATTCTTCACTTTCATCTTCATCACCACCGGCAGCAGAATTCTCTATCTTACCAGGATTATCCAAAAAGCCTTCTAATTCTGCACGCACAGCATCGTAATCAACGCCAGACCTTAATAAGGTTTTAGTTACCACATTATCGTTATCTTTTAAAATACATAACAATAAATGCTCTGTGCCAATTTGTACCGACTTAAATGTCTTTGCCTCTAAGTATGTCAGTTTTAATGTCTTTTCGGCTTGTTTAACCAATGGGATGTTAGCCAGGTTATTAGATTTGCGTAAACCCGGAGTAAGGTTTTGCTCGATGTTTCTGCGAAGTTCAGTTACATCAACTCCAAGGTTCTTTAATAAACGCATTCCTACACCGTCTCCTTCTCTGATCATACCAAGCATGAGGTGTTCTAATCCAATATAATCGTGCCCTAATCTTAAAGCCTCTTCACGGCTATAGGTAATAACATCTTTTACCCTGGGCGAAAATTTTGCTTCCATAAATTGTTCCTTTTTATTAAGTGAATTTACATATATAATGCCAAACTCAAAAATAGGCTATAATAATCGGTTTGATAAATTTTATAAGTGGTTTTTTTAACAAAATTTTTGTTGATAAGTTTTAGCTGTAATTGTTGATTTTTCGGTACTTTCATGGGTTCAAAGTACTTTTTTTTATACGTAATTTTTTAACGATAGTTTCGTTTAAAGCTTACTGACAAAAGAGCATTTAAAGGCATAAAAATTAAAATTTAAACAAGATAGAATATGGCAGACGGAGAAAAAATTATTCCGATTAATATTGAAGATGAAATGAAAACGGCTTACATCGATTATTCGATGTCGGTTATTGTATCTCGTGCTTTACCCGATGTACGTGATGGTTTAAAGCCTGTACACCGCCGTGTGCTTTACGGAATGCTTGATTTGGGCGTATTGCACAACCGTCCTTATAAAAAATCTGCCCGTATTGTTGGTGAGGTTTTGGGTAAATACCATCCACACGGTGATGCCAGTGTTTACGATACAATGGTGCGTATGGCCCAGGACTGGAGCTTACGTTATATGTTGGTTGACGGACAGGGAAATTTTGGTTCGGTAGATGGTGATCCGCCGGCTGCTATGCGTTATACCGAGGTGCGTTTCCGTAAAATTACCGAGGAAATGTTGGCAGATATTGAAAAAGATACTGTGGATTTTCGTCCCAATTTTGACGACTCGTTAACAGAACCAACAGTTCTTCCAACGCGTGTGCCACAGTTGTTAATGAACGGAGCTTCAGGAATTGCTGTGGGTATGGCCACTAATATGGCACCACATAATTTAACTGAAAGTATCAATGCCATTTTAGCATACATAGATAACCGTGAAATTGATATTGACGGTTTAATGAAACATATTAAAGCTCCTGATTTTCCAACCGGTGGAACTATTTATGGTTTTGAAGGTGTAAAAGAAGCTTTCCATACAGGTCGTGGCCGTGTTATTATGCGTGCAAAAGCAAATATTGAACCTGTAGGTAACCGCGAAAGAATTGTTGTTACAGAAATTCCTTACCAGATCAATAAGGCGGAAATGATCAAACGCCAATGGGAATTATGTAACGAGAAAAAAATTGAAGGTATTTCAGAAATTCGTGATGAGAGCAGTCGCGAAGGTATGCGTATTGTTTACGAATTACGTACCGATGCTATTTCGAACGTAGTATTAAATAATTTATACAAGTATTCTGCTTTACAAACTTCATTCTCAATTAATAACGTTGTGTTGGTAAAAGGCCGTCCTGAGATGTTGAATCTAAAGGATATGATCCATCATTTTGTGGATCACAGGCACGAAGTGGTTGTTCGCCGTACTAAATACGAACTGGCACAGGCAGAAAAACGCGCGCATATTTTACAAGGTTTATTAATTGCTATTGATCATTTAGATGAGGTAATTAAAATTATCCGCGAAAGCGAAAGCCCGGATGTTGCCCGCGATGAATTAATGGGTAAATACAGTTTATCTGAAATTCAGGCACGTGCTATTTTAGATATGCGTTTAAGAACGTTGACCGGACTTGAGCGTGATAAAATTAAAGCTGAGTATGAAGAGTTAATGAAAACCATTGCTCACTTAAATGATATTTTAAATAACGAGCCTTTACGTTATTCTATCATCAAAGATGAATTAATTGAAGTGAGAGATAAATATGGTGATGAGCGTCGCACTGATATTGTTTACGCGGGAGATGATCTTAAGGTAGAAGACATGATAGCCGATGAAAATGTAGTAATTACAATTTCGCACATGGGTTACATGAAACGTACCAATTTAGATGAGTACCGTGCACAAGGCCGTGGTGGCAAAGGAAGCAAAGGTTCTAACACCCGTGATGAAGACTTTATTGAGCACATGTTCATAGCAAGTACACACAATTATTTATTATTGTTTACCGAAAAAGGACAATGTTATTGGTTGCGTGCTTATGAAGTACCTGAAGGAACAAAAACAAGTAAAGGAAGAGCAATTCAAAATTTAATAAGCATTGCACCTGATGATAAAGTAAAAGCGTTTATTAATGTTACCAGCTTAAGCGATGAAGAATATATCAATAACAACTTCATTGTATTGGCAACTAAAAATGGTATCATCAAAAAAACAACTTTAGAGGCTTATACTCGTCCGCGTGTCAATGGTATCAACGCTGTAACAATTCGTGAAGGAGATATTTTATTAGAAGCAGCTTTAACCAATGGTAAAAACGAAATTATGTTGGCTACCAAATTAGGTAAAGTATGCCGTTTTAATGAAGAGAAAGTAAGGCCAATGGGCAGAAATGCCAGTGGTGTAATTGGAATTGATTTGAACGACGAAGAAGGCGGAAATAACGAAGTAATTGGTATGATCTGTATTGATGATATGAATGCTAACGTTTTAGTAGTGTCAGAAAAAGGTTACGGCAAACGTTCGGATATTGAAGAATATCGCGTTACCAACCGTGGTGGTAAAGGTGTAAAAACAATTAACATTACTGATAAAACAGGAAATTTAGTTGGAATTAAATCTGTTACCGATGCAAACGATTTAATGATCATTACAAAAAATGGCATCACCATTCGTTTAAATGTAAGCACACTTCGTGTAATGGGAAGAGCAACACAGGGCGTTCGTTTAATTAATATTTCTGAAACCGATGAGATTGCAGCTGTAACAAAAGTTGATCACGAAGATGAAGAAGGAAGTGAAAGCGCATTGAATGGTGCAGATGTAAATCTTAATGGACAGAGCAATACAACTGAGGGTGATAACCAAACGCCAACAGGAGAAACAGATGCGCCAACAGATATAAAAGAGTAAAAAATGTTAAATACCAAAATTTGGTATGTAAATTGAAAAATTAAACGTCTAAATAAAAAGACTATCTATGAAAAAAATATCAATATTAGCAGTAGCTGTCATTCCATTTTTTGGCCTTGCGCAAAAATCTAAAGTACAAACAGCATGGAGATCGTTGAACGATTACGAAACAACTGTAAAAGATGGAAAACCTGATCTTGTTTATCTTAATAAAGCAAAAGAAGCAATTGATCTTGCTCTTGCAAACGAAGAGACAAAAAATCAGGCAAAGACACACGCTTATAAAGCCCGTATTAGTTACGCGCAATATCAATATAATTTAGCACAGGAGTTAAAAAAACTGGAAGCTACTACGCCCGATAAAAATGAAAGAGCAATGTTAGCGTATGGTAATACTTCTTTAACCGATTTTGAAGCTGCTGCTGAAGAATTAAACAAGATACAGGAGTTAGATCCAAAATATATGGAAACCATAAAAGATGGTCTTACAAAAGGAACTTCAATGTTGGGCGAAGATGATATAAAATTGGTTTCTGTTGCTATGCAATTAAAAATGGAATCGGGAAATATTGCCAGCGGAAAGTACAAAGCAAAAAAGTATGATGAAGCCGCTGATTATTTTTACAAAACAGGTTTTATGAATACCTTATTGTACAAAGTAAAAGATACTGCTAATTTTTATAACGCCGCTGTATCTGCAGGTAAAGCTAAAAATACTACCAAGATCCTTGATTACAATAAAAAAATGATCGATAGCAAAATTGCTTCTCCTTACAATTACGAATCTATGTTCAATGCATACATTTCTAAAGGAGATTCATCTGCTGCAATGGATATTTTGAAAAAAGGAAGAACTGCTTTTCCAAATGACATGGGTTTATTGAACAATGAAACAAACCAGTTTTTAGCTAAAGGTAAACAACAAGAGGCTTTGGCAAATTTAAAAGCAGCAAGCGAAAAAGATCCTAATAATGCGTTATTCTTTTTAGTAGCCGGAACTATCTATGATAACATGGCAAACCCAAAAGATAAAACAACAGGTAAAGATCTTGAAAAACCTGCTGATTTTGATGAGTTATTTAAAAATGCGGAAACTAATTATACAAAAGCGGCAGAATTAAAACCCTCAACTGAATTATTATATAATTCACTATTTAATTTAGGGGCAATGTACAATAACTATGGTGGTTTTTTACAAAACAAAGCTTCTAACTTAACTATTGCTGAGGCTGCTAAAAAAGGTAAAGAATTAGAAGCAAAAAGCCAGGAATATTATAAAAAAGCTATTCCTTTATTAGAACAGGCTTTAACTGTTAAACCGGATGATAAAGCTACTATGGGCGCATTACGTAAATTATATTTAATGACAGGTAATGAGGCAAAAGGCAAAGAAATGAACGATAAATTAAAGGCCGGAAAATAGTCTCCAAGCGATGTTTAAAGATCCCCTTAGGTTAATGCTTAAGGGGATTTTTTATTGCCATAAAGTCAAAATAAGCTTCATTTTCTTTGTGTGGCTTTGTGCTCTTAGTGTCTTAGTGCTTATTTGATTGTCAATTTGTCATTTTTTTGGCATTGGTATTATCTTTGCAATCAATCAATCACAAATAAAAAATAAAAGAAAGATGAGTACAACAACAGGAAAAATTAACGTACAAACAGAGAACATTTTCCCGATCATAAAAAAATTCCTTTACAGCGATAACGAGATTTTTTTACGCGAGTTGGTAAGTAATGCGGTTGATGCTACAAAAAAACTGAAAGCCCTTGCCAGCATGGGTGAGGTAAAAGGCGATCTGGGTGATACCAAAATAGAAGTTGTAGTTGATAAGGCGGCAAAAACCATTACCATAAAAGATAAAGGTATTGGGATGACAGCAGATGAAATTGAAAAATACATTGCGCAAATTGCATTTAGCGGGGCCGAAGAATTTGTAAATAAATACAAAGATAAAGTAGATAAGAATGTTGTAATTGGTCATTTTGGTTTAGGTTTTTATTCTGCCTTTATGGTGGCAAAAAAAGTAGAGATCTTTTCATTGTCTCACAAAGAAGGCGCTAAAGCTGTACGCTGGGAGTGTGATGGAAGCCCAGAATATACTATTGAAGAAACCACAAAAACTCAAAGAGGAACAGATATTGTTTTACATATTGCGGATGATTGCGAAGAGTTTTTAGATGATCATAAAATTGAAGGCTTACTAACCAAGTACTGTAAATTTTTACCGGTTGAAATAAAATTTGGTGAAAAAACAGAAAGAATAAAACCAGAATTAAAAGAAGGCGAAAAAGAGGAGGATGTAAAAGATATTGAAATAAAAGTTGATAATATCATTAACAATCCCGCGCCGGCATGGACTAAAAAACCTTCTGATCTGAAGGATGAAGATTACAAAGCTTTTTATCATGAATTGTATCCAATGCAATTTGAAGAGCCCTTGTTCAACATTCATTTAAATGTAGATTATCCGTTTAACTTAACAGGTATCTTGTACTTTCCAAAGCTTTCTAATAAATTAGAAATGCCAAAAGATCGTATACAATTATACAGCAACCAGGTTTTTGTTACAGATAATGTAGAGAACATTGTTCCAGATTTTTTAACCTTACTGCGTGGTGTTATTGATAGTCCGGATATCCCTTTAAATGTGAGCCGTAGCTATTTACAGGCAGATGGCAACGTAAAAAAGATCTCAAGTCACATTACTAAAAAAGTAGCTGATAAGTTAGAAGAGATCTTTAAAAAAGACCGTGCAGAGTTTGAAAAGAAATGGGACGATATTAAAATATTTGTTCAGTATGGCATGATAAGCGATGAGAAATTTTATGAAAAAGCTATAAAATTTGCTTTGCTTAAAACCACTGAAAATAAATATCACACCTTTGAAGAATTCGAAAATTTAGTAAAACCAATTCAAACAGATAAGAATAATAAGTTGGTTTATTTATATGCAACAAATGTACAGGAACAGCACGCGTATATTGATGCGGCAAAGAGCAGGGGATACGAAGTGTTGTTAATGGAAACCATGTTAGATCCTCACTACATTAATCAACTGGAAAGTAAATTAAAAGACATTTCTTTTGTACGTGTAGATGCTGATACGGTAGATAAATTAATTAAGAAAGATGAGAACACGGTAAGTAAAATTACCGATGAGCAACAAAAACAATTACAACCAATTATTGAAGGCACTATAAGCAAAGAACAGTTTAATGTAACGTTTGAGAATTTAAGCGAGAAAGATGCGCCAATGATCATTACACGCCCGGAGTTTATGCGCCGTATGAAAGATATGAATCAATTAGGTGGCGGCTCAATGGGCTTTTATGGTAACATGCCCGATATGTATAATTTGATCGTTAATTCAAACCACCCATTAATTACAAAAATACTGGATGAGAAAGACGCTGCTAAACAAACAAATCTGGCAAAACAAGCTACAGATCTTGCATTGCTCTCTCAAGGTTTATTAAAAGGCGAAAGCTTGACCAATTTTATTAAAAGAAGCGTTGAGTTGATTTAGTATTTCGTGATGGAACACAGATCTTACAGATTGAACTGATCTGATACAGATAAAGATTAAAAGGTTAATTGAGAGATCAGTTAACCTTTTTTAATTTTCGCTACAATTTAACCACATAGAAATATAAAAAAAAGACCTGCTAAGAGCAGAAAGGTACACATACATTTTCTTCGCATGCGAAGAAAATTCTATGTTTCACTTAATTAGATTATTAATCTATGAAAAAACTATGTGCCTATGTGGTTAATTTTTTTATTTGGTTTAAATCAGTAATTTTAATTAAAATTTAAAATCTCTATCATGAAAAAACTTTTTTTCAATTCAATAGCTTTATTAATAAGCGCTGTTTCTTTTGCGCAAAGTGGCGCTTCAATGGAATTTAAAATGACCTCTACCAAAGGGGCTAACGGCACATTTATAATGAAACACTCAGAGTATGGATCGAAAGTAAGTATGAATATGGCGGTGCCACAAATGCCAAGTGGTGGTATTCAAATGACCACGCTCATGAAAAAAGATAATCCTGATATTATTTACTCATTAAATGAAGCCAATAAAACATATACCGAACGCAAAAAAACAGAAGCAAAAGAAACAACCGATAATACTACCTATACTGTAAAAAAGATTGGTGAAGAAAAAGTGAACGGTTACAAATGTGTTCACGCGCTTGTTACACAAGGCAAAGAAACGCACGATGTTTGGAATACAAAAGATTTTGCCGATTATGAAAAGTATGCCGAGGCCATGAGTTCTAATGAAAAAATGGGATCGAACAAACGTTACAAAGCTTTAAAAGAGGCAGGTTGCGAAGGGTTTCCGGTTAAAACAGTTTATAAGAACGAAAGAGAAGGGGAAATGACAATGGAATTGGTAAAAATGGAAAAGAAGAATTTTTCTAAATCCGATTTCGAGATCCCGGCTGATTATAAAAAATCAGAAAGCAACAGTTCTTCTACCATGCCGGCCGGAATGAAGTCTCAGCAGGAAATTATGGCAATGAGCCCTGAAGAAAGAGCAAAATACATTGAAGAAATGAAGAAGAAATACGGGAAGTAATTGCGTGATGGAACGCAGATGATACAGATTTAACAGATCTGACACAGATAAAATTAAAAAGGCAAACTCGTTGAGTTTGCCTTTTTAATTTCTTAATCCGTATACATCAGCATGATCTGTAAAATCGGTGTTCCATCACCTACACTAAAATAGTAATATCACACTTTTGTTTTGTAGCATAGATCTCTTCCGGCGTTAAAAGTTTTGTAGAAACATTCTCGTCCAGATCAATATTAATAGCGTTATAACAATGTTGTACAAAGGCAGAGCAGAAGAAGGAGTTTTCGCGGGCCAAAGCATTTTCTTCATTTCTTTTTTTATTGGCCAAAGAAATTAAAACACCAAATATTTCACGGATACTGTATTCTGTTTTAGCGGCTAATAAATTAAGCCCTTCAGCAATTATTTTTGTTTGGTCTTCTGCGCTTAAATTAAAATTTAAGATCGCAATATTAGGATAAGCGTTTTTGTCAAAATATTTATCGGCCCTGTTTTCCTGCACGCCAACGCGTGTTTGTTTTTTGTAGAATTCAAGGTCTGATTCTAAGATCCACCACTTTTTATCTTCTCTTATTGTGTTAAAAACAAATGCGTGTGACCACATACTATCATTACCATGCGAGGTGATCTTCTTTTGAAATTTCTTGATGGATCTATCAATAATGTGTGTGCCGCCAACAAGTCCAATACTTCCCGGCACGGCGTATTTTTCAATAAACTCCTGGTTGGATATCCCTTTAATTTCAGTAATTGAATTCATTTTACCTGTTTAATAAAGATGTAGCTTCGGCACCATACACTTTTTTACCGTCTTTATAAACCGTAATAAACGCATCGGTTATGCCTGCTGCAATTGCCTGCTCTTTTAATGATTTTGCAAATTTAGCCTCAGTAAAATTACCAACGTTGTAAATAAATAATCCATTCACTTGTTTGTTCTCAATTGGCCAGTTCTTAATAGAAGAGAATCTTGCAGCAACGTCGTTTGGTATTTGTTTGCTGTAAGCACCAATTTGTACTTTAAAACTTACACCTTCTTCATTAGCTTTAATACCATTCTCAGCAGTAGCTGCAGGGTAACTTGTAACGCCATTTGTAAACGGCTGTACAGTAGTGGTTGCAGGCGTATTGTTTACCGGTGTGTTATTTGCCGGAGTATTAACTACAGGTGTATTTACCACCGGGGTATTATTTAAAGGCGTATTAATTATAGGAGTACCTAAAGGGAAAATAATAGGATTTTGTGGCTCTAATTTAACGGTAGAATCGGTTGCTTTGGTTTTACCATCAGCAAATGTTATGCGTTTACCATTTAAGTAAGCACTTACAAAGGCATCGCGCACATATCCTTCTACAACTCGGCGCTTATCTGTTAACAATCGTTCAGGATCACTATAGATACCCGCGGTGTAACGGTACAAGCCGTTAGGTAATTTCTCGCTAAATATAGGGCCTAAGCCTTTCAACTGACCTTTAGTTACTTGCCTGTTGTAAACACCAATTTGCACTGTAAATAATAAGTTGTTGGTTTGCTCTAATTCTTTTGTAACAGTTGCCGGTTCTTGCGAATTAAATACATTATTATTTGGCGTAGTAACCGTTGTATTCTTAGGTATGTTAGAGTTAGCTGTAATGCCCGCTGTTGTTGAAGCGTTATTGTCAATTGTTTTACCTTCTTTATTTAATAAGGCAATGGCTTCGGCAACGGTTATGCGTTTGCCGTTAAAATAAGCAACCACAAATGCATCATCATAACCTAGATTTTTAAGATCGTTCTTAACTGCACTGGCATTTTCAAACTTAACAAAGTTACCGGCAGTGTAGCGAATGTAACCATTACCAACTGTTTCACCGTTAAGCGGACTTAAACCTTTAAACGCATCGTTTGCCAACTGGTTTTTAAAGGCACCAATTTGCACACGGAAAACAAGGCCATCCTGCATTTTAGCATCCACAGGAATTGGTTTGGCTGCGTTGTAGGCGTTACCTGCAACAACTTCAAGTCCTTCAATTTTAACAGTACCTTTTGTATTATTTACAGCAGGATTGGTAGTGTTATTGGTGGCGTTATTGTTGTTTCTTGGGTTGGTATTATTCGCAGTACTATTTGTGTTGTTAGCTGTTGAATTATTATTGGTAGCGTTGTTGTTATTTCTTGGATTTGTATTATTGGCAGTTGTGTTATTGTTTGCAGTGTTATTAGCAGTATTGTTATTGTTTCTTGGATTGGTAGAGTTGTTATTAGCCGTATTATTTGTTGTGTTATTGTTTGCGGTATTATTTGTAACCACTTTATCACCGGTAATTTTATTTAATTGGTTAACCGCAGCATCTCCGGTTTTAGCAGCCAAAGTAAGTAGTTTTGCTTTCTCAGCTGGGTTTTGTTCTGTAGTAGATTTTATCAATAAACGTTTTGATTCTGCATTAAGATCATCCGCATTTTGTTTTACAATCTTTTGATCTGCAGTAAGATTTTTTGGAACATAAGTTTTAGCCGTTTCATATTCCAGGCTTAAAGCATTGGTTAAGTTGGTTAATTCTGCAGACTGTTTATCCTGTACCTGTTTTTGTTTTTGAGCAAGGTTGGCCGGCAGAGTAGTTGAATTATTATTTTCAGGCGTTACGGTTTTAACTACATAATTAGGATATTGTTTTTTAAGCTCGGTAATTAATTGATTTTGTTTGATCAATAATTCTGCTTCTTTTTCTTCGGCATTGCTCAATGCGCCAATTTTAGCAGCAGGATTGGTTTGGGCATTGGCTTCTTCCTTTAATTTTTTTGCCTGCTCTTTTAAAACAGCTATTTCATTATTTTTTTGTTGCAATTCTGTATTTAAAGTAGGGTTATCAGTTTTAAGCTTCGATAGCATTTCTGTAATAGCAGTGTTATTTGTAGTGTAATCAATTTCGTTACTTTGTTGTGTTAAGTTAGAAGCTTCTATCTTTTTATTTTGCGATTTATTCTCTTCTTCATTTGCCTGTGCTATCAGTTTGTTCTTTGCATCACCTGTAGCATTGTTGGCTTTATTCTTTAATTCAGCCGCATTATTGCTCAATACTTCTGCTTCAACCAACAGGGCATCTGCTTTAGTTTTAAGTTCGGCTGGCGTAACTGTATTTGTATTGGAAGGATTTTGTTCTTTAAACGCTTTTATTTCGTTCCCAACTGTTTTGCTTTCTTCTTCGGTATTCTTTAATTCTGTAAGTGCATTGTTCTTTAAACGACTGGCCTGTGGATTTTTAAGCGCTGTAGGTTCTTTATTTTCAAAATAGCTTACCACTTGTGTGGCGGTAGTATCCTTTGTTTTTAATTCGCTTACTGCTATGGTTTTGGTGTCAACTGTTTTTGCTGTTGAATTTATATTGGTAGAATTTGAATTTGCCGCAGTAGTTGTATTGTTATTTGCTGTGGTATTCTCACTAACAGTATTGGTTGTATTGGCTATTGTAGTTGTATTGGTATTATTTGCCGTTGTATTTTCGTTAATAGTATTGTTGGTTGTTGTTGTATTTGTTTTGGCAGCATTATCGTTGCCGGAAGTAAGGGTGTTACTTGCAGTTGAATTATTGTTTGATGCGTTGTTTGTGTTTGTAGTATTATTTGTATTGTTGGCAATTTGGTTGGTAACCTTTTTGTTTAAGCTGTTCAATTGATTAATGGCCTCTAATTGCTTTTTTGTAGCAGCAATAAGATCATACAATTTATCATTGTTGTTGGTGGCTGCATCTGATTTTTGTTTTAAGCCATTGGCAGCAGTTATTTTATTTGCTGCTGCGATAGATTCGCTTTTTAAGCTTGGTGTATTAGAAATAAGTGTTTCGTTTGTTTTTAAATTGGCATTTATTTGATCCAGCTCTAAATTATTTGCTTCAAATAATTTTTGATAGGCGGCTACTTTTGTTGCTGTAAGATCATCCAAACCTTTGTTAACGGCTTCCAGCTTGTTGCCAATAGTATTATCTTCTTTTACAACTTTAATTGATGAAGTAGAGGTAATAGCTGTTTTTAAATTAGCAGTAGGATTTGATTTTTTTAGCAGGTCAAGCGCTTGTTGTTGTTTGTTCAATGCCCAGGCTTCTTTTTCCTCTGCATTGCTCATGCTGCCTAATTTAGCGCCAATATTGGTCAACGAATTAGCTTCTTCGCGGATGGAAGCAGCTTGTTTAAATGCAAGCGCTGCTTCTTCATTCATTTTTTTTGCTTCAGTTATATCAGCTGCCGAAGATTTGCCTGATGCAATTAGCGTATTAATATTATCCATGTTGGTATTGTACATGGCGCTATTATCATTCTTAGCTACCTCGGCTGCCTGTAAATTTTTTTCATTACCCTTATCGTCAAATGTTTTGGCTTCATTTAAAAGTTTTTCCTTTTCGTCGCCTGTTTTTGTTTGCGCTTCGGTTTTAAGCTTTTGGGCTTTACCAAATAACTCTTCGGCTTCAAGAATTAGTTGAGTAGGGGTAACATTGTTGCTTGTATTGTTTATGGCGTCTGATTTTTGTATCTCCTCTTTTGCACTGGCAATAAGATCTTTTAATTTCTTTTGTTGTGCACCGGCATCGTTGATCTTCGAATCAGCTTCTACTTTTGTTTTTTGCGCATCAATATTCTGATAAGAGTTATATTCGAAATTTGCATTGTCGTTTGTGTTCAATTGTACATTCAGCGCATCTAAATTCTTAATGGCATCCGAACTGTTTTTAGAAGTTATTGGATTAAGATCAATTGATTTTTCAACTGTATTATTTGTATTATTATTCTTAGCTATATCCGCATTAATGGTTTGTATCTTTTTATTATTGGAAGCAATTAACTGGTTATTCTCTTTTTTAGATGTTTCCAGCTGTTTTATCTCTGCACTGTATTGTTGTTTAGCGGCCGGTGTTTTTGCGGTTAATAAACTCTTTTTATTGTTGGCCAAAGCGAGATCAATTTCTTTATTGTAATTAGCCAACTGATTATTTACTTCCTTAATATTTTCGGCACTGTTAACATCTGTAACGGTGATCTTATCTTTATACTTTTCTTCTAAAGTTTTATCGGTAATCTTTTGTGATGTGTTTGCAACGTTTGATGTATTGGTGTTTATTGCATTTGTATTTTCAATGTTATTATTTGCTGTATTATTAATTGATGTTGTTTTGGCAGCAGCAATTGTTTCGTTTTTTATTTTTGTAGCAAGGTCTAATTCATTTTTTAATGCTGTTAACTCGTCATTCAGTTTTTTAAGCTCAATATTATTTTGAGCAATTTCTTTTTCTTTTTGTGTTTGATCGGATTTTAATTCTGTTATTGTTGTTGCAAGCGCTTCTTTATCTTTTTTCTTTTTTGTTTTAGCTAGCTCTGCTTCACTATTGGTTACTTCTGTTTTAATTTCGTTTAGGTTATTGGTGGTAGCAGAATTGGTTTTTTCAATAATGGCAATTTCTTTTTCTTTTTGCTCTATATCGTTTTTAATTGATTTATAAACATTCTCTGAGGTATTTTCTTTTGATGATAATTGATTTATTTGATTTTTAAGATCATCCAGTTTTGCTAACGACTCTTTATTGTCTTTTGTTTTGTTATTGTTTATTTTTTCAAGCTCATTAGCGTACTGCTCATTTAAAATAGCCTCTTTCTTTTTGTTTTCAGCATCTTCTTTTAAGGTATTGGCAAAATTCAATATCTTATTGGCAACAACCAATTCATTTTCTCCTTCTGCTTTAATGGCATTACCTTTTTCTATCTCTTTATTTTTTTCATCTTCATTAGTAATTGATTGAGCATTCTTTACAATATCGTCACCCTCTTTTATTTTTTTGTCTGCTTCAATTTTTTTCTGTTCGCCTAATTGTTCGGCATCCCATTCATCCTGCTGTAATTGCGCCGCTTCTTTTTTAGAATCATTAGCATCTTGTTTAGCAATTTCAACCAGTTCTTTATTGGTTACACTTTTGGTTGTATTAGTACTTACTGTTTTTGTTGCAGCTACTTTTGTTGTAGTATCCATGCCACCATCTATAATGGTTGGCCCAATGTTATCTGTTGAAGTGTTTGTTGCATTTGTATTATTGGCTGTAGAGTTACCACCAACTTGCGGACCAAGTTTATTTAAGCCTTCGTTAACATCAAGTTTTGATTTTTTCTCGATGAGTTTTAAATATTGTAAATAACTGTCATCCGTTGGTGTTTCTTCAAAGTAATTAATGATCTTTAAAATACCGCGATCGTAAGAAATAGTTTGTTTTAACGGTCTGGAGTTTGTAGCAAGTGGCAAGCCTACACGTTCAGATTGTGTTTTTAAGCCAGGTGTTTCAACAGTATATAATAATTTGGCACCATTTGGCAGATCCATCAAATAATCACCATTTTCTCCTGCTTCAAACACACCAACTATCTCGCCGTTGCCCATATTTTTAACGGTAATTTTACTTCTCAAACTTTGATCTGCATTTTCTTTTACAACAGTTCCTTTTAAAGCTAAAATATCTATGATCTTGCGTTCGGTATTTATTTTTAATACATCTATTTTACCCGGAGGGCTTTGGCGGCCGGTGCTAAAGTAAGCTACTTTTTCAAGCGAATCGGTTACAAATAAATAATCATCATCGGGCGAGTTAATTGGAAATTCAAGGTTTACAGGTTGAGACCATGAATCGGTAGCATCAATGTAATCTGATTTAAAGATATCATAACCGCCCATGCTGTTAAAACCTTTACTGGCAAAGTATAATGTTTTACCGTTTGGGTGCAGGAATGGATAATCCTCATCATAATCTGTATTAACACCGTTTAATTTTACAGGTTTTGCAAACTCGCCATTAGCCAGTTTTACGGCATAATAAAGATCTTTATTGCCTGTGTTATCACCATAGCTGCTAAAAAAAACTTTGTCGGCCGTGCGTGGTAAAAAAACTACCGATTTTTCTTTTTTTCTTTTATCAGATGCTGTGCGAAATGCCTCTGGTTTAATTAATAATTTTCCGCCAATATCTTTAAGATCGTAGCTTCTAAAATAATCGGCTTCGTTCAATTGTTTTTTACTTTTTATCTCGAGGTCAGATAAATTGCTTAATAAACGTTTACCATAACCGCATGAGATAATTTCCCGATCGACCTGTAATTTTTTCTGTTTGGCAGAAGAACCTACCTGTTTGTATTCGTTATAATATTTAATAGCCTCATCAAATAAATAATTAACGTGATAAGCTTTTCCTAAATAGAATTTTACTTCTTTTGGTGCTTCATCGGGTTTACTGTTGGCAAAGTTAAGATAGGGAAGACATTTCTTTTTATCGGGCTCGCTGTAGATCATACAAACACCGAGTTTAAAATTATATTCAGGATCTTTAGGGTAGTTGGAAACTAATTGTGAATACAGTTTGTATGCCTTTGTAAACTCATCCTCTTCAAATAATTTTTCCGCTTCTTTTTTTATGTCTTCAATAGAAACGTTTTGAGAAAAAAAAGGGCAAGAAAATATCAGTGTCAATAAAACGATCGTTTTTTTAACAATTTTCGGTTCGGGTAATAAAACGTCTAATAAGGTATAAAACCTTAATTTCATAAATTCAATTGCTGTAAATTTAATAATATTATTATAATTATTATACAGGTGCGTAAGGATATAAAAATCCATAACCGCCGTGTTAAAAATAAGATAAATTAACGTAATTTAAAATTAAAGATTTATATTTGCTCATTAACCTTTAAAAACATAAAAAATGATTAAAAAATTACTTACCGTTGCCTCAGTAGCCCTTACTGTTGCTGCTAGCGCTCAAGTTGGTGGAAGAATTAATAATGTAATCAACATTAAACAAGTTTCTGAGATCAGCAAATCAATTACTTACAAAGCTACTAGTTCTATGCCTGTTGGCTGCGATACAATTACTACAGCTCAAAACACTTCGTTAACATTAAATACAGCAGGTTCTGATACTTCAACTCCGGGCTGTTCACCAAAAGCCGGTTTCGTTTATGGAACAAACTGCTATGAAGATAAAGAAAAAGCTAACTTTTTTCCAACTGCTACTTATAGCGCAATTGCTCAACCTTCGGTTTCAGGTGTAATTGTTAGTTTCTTTAAAAACTTAACAAGAGGTACAGGTGGTGCTGGAACTACAACTGTTGGAATGTCACTTTATAATGGTACACAAGCTGGTGGCCCAACAACTTCTATCAGCCAAACTACTGCTACAATGGCTCAGATCTTAGCTGCGCAAGTTGGTACAAACACAGTAATTAACTATAATTTTACATTTGCATCTCCGGTTTCAATTCCTGCTAACGGATTTTTAGCTTCAGTTGTAATCCCTTCTGTAGGTGCTACAGGTGATACTGCCGTTATTTACAATTCACCTTCATCTACATCTAACTTTAGCTGGGAGAGATGGAATGACAATTCATGGCATTCAATCAGCAGTGCATGGTCAACTAATGGTAACATTGCTGTTTACCCAATCATTTGCGGTAACTTAGTTATTACAGGTATCTCTAAAAACTTAGGTTTAAGCAAAGACGTTAAAATTATGCCAAACCCTTCTGCCGGTTTAGTTAATGTTGCAATTACTTTACCTAATTCTCAAGATTTATCTCTTACTGTAACTAACGCTTTAGGCCAGGTTATTGTAAACAACAAATACAATTCAGTAATGACTGAAATGGTTAATTTAGATCTTACAAACCAATCTAACGGTGTTTATTTTGTTACTGTTAGCAATGGTTCAGATAAAATGGTGCAACGTTTGATCATCAATAAATAATAGTTTAACTGTTAATATTTTAAAGGGGCTGCTCCGCAAGGGCAGCCTCTTTTGCTTTTAAGGGTTTCTTGTTAAAGCGGCAAAATTTTTATCACAATTTCTATAAATCAATATATTTTTTTTATATATTTGGTACCTAAACATCTTAAAAACTAAAAAAATGATTAAAAAATTACTAACTATTGCAACCGTTGTACTTACCGTTGCAGTTAATGCTCAAAACGGAAAAGTATCTAAAAATACTTTTTCAGAAGTTATGCCTGTAACTATTTCTAATGAAAAAGCTACTGCAGCTCCGGGTTGCCAAACATTATCACCAATTAACCCAACGGCTAACGTAACACTTTACACTTTAAATACTACTACTGCTTGTACTACAGGTGGGTATTTAATTGGTAACAACTGTTATGGTTACAAAGAAGAAGCTCAGTACTTAGATGGTACTACTTATGCTGCTGTTACAGCGCCTTCAATTACTGCAGTATCTGTAGGTTTTTACAGAAATGCAACTCAATTAAAAGGAACTAAAGGAACTACCGGTACTGTAGGTATGCAAATTTATGCAGGTACAAGTGCAGCTACTGCTCCTGGTTCAGCAATTACTTCTACAACAGCAACTCTTGCAAACATCATTGCTGCTCAAACAGGTACAAGCACTTTATTTGTTTATACTTTTACAATGACTCCAACTGCAGTTCCTGCATCTGGTTTTTATGCTTCATTAGTATTACCAACAAATACAGGCGATACAGCAGTAGCTTATACTCAAACAAGTACTGTTAACGGTGCTTGGAATAAAGATAACACTAATGCTTGGTTTGATATTTTTGGCGATTGGGGTATTAAAGTTAACAACGTGTTTTTACCGATCGTTTGTGGTTCTAACATCACTACTGGTATCTCTAACAACTTAGGTTTAAGCAAAGAAGTAACTATTATGCCAAACCCATCTTCAGGTTTAGTTAACTTAGCAATTACTTTAGCTCAAACTGAAAATGTAACTGTTAGCGTTACTAATGCTTTAGGTCAACAAATTTTATCTAACAAATATGATGGTATCTCTAACGAGCTTATCACATTAGATCTAAACAACCAATCTAACGGTGTTTATTTTGTTACTGTTAGCAATGGAAAAGATAAAATGGTACAACGTTTGATCTTAAACAGATAATTTTTTTAGATTGTATATTAAAGGCTGCCCTGAAAAGAGCAGCCTTTTTTATTTAAACGGATTTAGAAATAAACTTAGTTAATTGCCTTTAAAACAAACTGTTAAAAACCGGCAATTGTAATTTTTATTCAAAAAAAGCGGTTTAATTTTTTATACATTTGATACATAAAATTTTAAAAAAACTATAAACATGAAAAAAATTACTTTAGTTATTTTTGCTGTTGTAGCATCTGTTTCCGCTGGTTTAAGCCAGGTTAACAATATCTACGTAGCACCAACGCCAAATACTGCACCGGGTACTTCTGGTAACAGGGGGCCAAACGGAGGAGCCGGTCACACTGTTATGAGAGCAATGTATAATGTACCAGCCTCTAACTTAACACCTATTTCAACTTCACCAATAATTAACTCTTTTGGTTTTGCTTTAACTAACACATTGCAAACAGGTCCTGCAAGCGGAACTTTAACTGTTTATTTACAAAATACAAGTTCGTCAACTTACACTAATGGTACTACATGGACCACTGCGGGTATGACTCAGGTTTATACAGGAACTTATACTATTCCTACAGGTACTGTTGCAACAAATGTTGACTTTCCTTTTCCATCAAATTTTGCTTATACAGGCGGTGCATTAAATGTTGCATATGAGTATACTGCAGCTGTTACAGCGGGTGGTGTTGCTATTTACCAATGTTTTGTTGATGCTGCTGCATCGGGTGCTACAGGTGCTGCTGCAACAGTTGTTGCACCAACATTAGCAACTACAGCTTTCCGTCCGTTATTCCGTTTTGGCACACCCAATACATATACAAACGAGATCAGTGTTGAGCATTTAGCTTCACCGGGTAAATTTCCTCAAACATTTGCTTCTCCTGTAGTTGTAATGGCTGATGTTAGAAATAACAGTAACATTACAAAAACAAATTTTCCTGTTACTATGACTGTTAGTGGCGTTACAAATTACACAAACACTCAATTCATTGGTTCATTAGCTCCGGGTGCTGTTACTACAGTAACTTTCGGTTCTTACCCATCAGGAACACAAGGAACAAATACAGTTTCAGTTGGCTTAGGTGCAGACGAAAACAACGCCAATAATTTAATTGTAAAAACACAAAGTATTACTTGCGACGTTTGGTCATATAACGTTCCGGGTGCTACAGGATCTTATACTTCTGGTGTAGGTTTTGGCGCAGGTACAGGTATTATTTCAAGCCAGTTCCAAACTCCGGTTGCTTCTACATTGATCAGTGTTCGTATTGCTATCTCTACTGACGCAAATAACACCAGCAAACCTGCTTATGGTGTTTTATTAAACTCAACAGGTGCAGTTATTGCACAAACCAATACCCTTACAATTTCTCCGGGCATGTTAGGTACGTTCCAAAACTTTGTATTTACCGCACCACAAGCTTTAACATCAGGTACGACTTACTACACAGGTTACGCTCAACAAGCAGTAACCGGTGCAACGTATTATCCAATCGGTACACAAACTCCGGCAATCAATCCAAACAATTATTTTACACATCCATTAGCAGGAGGTGCAGTTAATGCATTAACTACTAATTTTGGCTATTTTGGTATAGAGCCAATGTTTACTAGTACTTGCTCATCGGTAGGTGTAAAATTAAACGAGTTAGTTGCCAATACAATTTCGGTGTATCCAAATCCTGTTGTTAATGGTAAAGCTACTGTTTCAGGTTTAGAAGGAACAAATACAATTACAGTTTACAACATGTTAGGTCAGGTAGTATTAACTTTAACGTCAGACAGAGAAGAAGTTTCAATTGATCTTGTTAATCAACCAATAGGCAACTACCTTGTTAAAATAACAGATTCAAATAAAGCCACTAAAACAGTTAAGATCATTAATCAATAATTTTAATTAACATAATTTCTAAAAGCCCGGTTTTGCCGGGCTTTTTTTATGCTAAAATTATAGTACTTTTGCAGTTCTGAGAACATTTAAAATAGTTATTTGCCTGGTTATTATTGCTTGCCTGCCTTCCTGCGATGGGTTTAACAAGCTTCTTAAAAGCACCGATTACGAGCTTAAAATGACCAAAGCAAAAGAGTATTACGATAAAGAACATTACATAAAATCGTCACAACTTTACGAAGAGTTAATACCCATAGTTAAAGGAACAGAAAGGGCCGAAGAGGTTTATTATTATTACGCATGGAGTGAATATAACATGGGTGATTATATCATTAGCCAATACCACTTTAAAAACTTTACCAAGCAATTTCCTTTAAGTAAGCATGCCGAAGAGTGTTATTTTATGAATGCTTACTGCTATTTTTTAACTTCTGCTAACTATAAACTCGATCAAACCAGTACAAAAGCGGCGATTAAAGAGTTTCAGTCTTTTGTGGATATTTACCCCGAAAGTACCAAAATTGATAGTTGTAATACCTTGATCGATCAATTGCATTATAAATTAGAGAAAAAAGATTACGAGATCGTAAAACAGTATTTTAAGGTAGATGACTGGAAAGCCGCCATAGTATCTACAAAGAATTTTATTAAGGAATACCCCGCCAGTCAATACAACGACGAGATGTTTTACCTTATGATCGATTCGTATTATTTATTAGCAATCAACAGTATAAGAAGCAAAAAAGAGGAGCGATTAGACCTTGCCATTGAAAATTATGTAAAATTTGTAGATTTGTACCCAAAAAGTCCGTATCTTAGCGGCGCAGAATCTATTTATAGCAGCTGTAAAAAAATTAAAGAAAACTTAAATTAACCATGGATTTTAAAAAAACAAACGCAGAACAAAGCATTGTAACCCGCGATATTCGTAGGTTTGACGCGCCAACAGGTAATATTTACGAAGCGGTATCTATTATGAGCAAACGCGCTAACCAGATCAGTTCAGAGTTAAAAGAAGAGCTATCGGGTAAATTGCAGGAATTCAGCAGCCATACTGATAATTTAGAGGAAGTATTTGAGAACCGCGAGCAGATCGAGATCTCAAAGCACTACGAAAAATTGCCTAAACCAACATTGATCTCTATCCAGGAATTTTTAGAGGAAAAGGTTTATTTCCGTAATCCTGTAAAAGTTGACTAATATTTAAAACACTCTCTAAAAGGCAGTAGGCGAAGGCTTTACTGCCTTTTTACTTTATAGGCTTTATGCTTTACAACAAAAAAATAATTTTGGGTATAACCGGTGGCATTGCAGCATATAAGTGCGCGCATTTGGTAAGATTATTGGTAAAGCAGGGGGCAGAGGTAAAGGTGATTTTAACACCGGCTGCTAAAGAATTTATTACCCCGCAAACACTCTCTGTACTTAGTAAAAATGAGGTGATTGTTGATTTTTTTGATGCCAATTTTAACTGGAACAGCCATGTGCATTTGGCCGAATGGGCCGATGTATTGCTTATAGCACCTTTAACGGCCAATACACTCGCAAAAATGGCCTCTGGGCTTTGCGACAATGTTTTAATGGCAACTTATCTTTCTGCAAGATCTAAATGTATTGTAGCGCCTGCTATGGATCTGGACATGTACCAACATCCAACGGTAAAACAAAACCTCGAAACCTTAAAAACAAACGGTAATTTGATCATTCCTGCCGAAACCGGAGAATTGGCCAGTGGCTTGAGTGGTGAAGGCCGCATGGCAGAACCTGAGAATATTGTAACTTTTTTAATTGATTTTTTTAAACAAGGTTTGCCCTTAATTGGCAAAACAGCACTCGTAAACGCGGGCCCAACCTACGAAGCCATAGATCCGGTAAGATTTATTGGCAACCGCAGCAGCGGAAAAATGGGTATTGCAATAGCCGAAAGTCTTGCCGCTAAAGGCGCAGAAGTTACTTTAGTACTGGGGCCAAGTAGCGAAAAAGTAAAGAACGCTTCTATAAAAATAATCAATGTAGAAAGTGCCGATCAAATGTATGAGGCTATGCTTTCTAATTATAATAATAAAGATATTGTTGTGTGTTCGGCTGCTGTAGCAGATTACAAGCCTGCCACAGTGAGTGATAAAAAAATAAAGAAAAAAGATGAAGAGCTTCATCTTGATCTTGTTAAAACAAAAGATATTTTAAGCGAGCTTGGTAAACAAAAAAAGAAACAATGTTTAGTTGGGTTTGCATTAGAGACCAACACTATTTTAGAGTATGCGAAGGAAAAGTTAAAAAATAAAAATTTAGATGTAATTATTGCTAATTCGGCTACTGAAAAAGGTGCAGGCTTTGGTGTGGACACCAATAAAATCACTATTATTGATAAACACAATAAAATCTCTAATTTTGAGTTAAAATCAAAACAAGAAGTAGCTGTGGATATTGTAAATTACATTATCGACCTTATAAAATAAAATGAAACGACTTTTAATATTTTTGACCCTAAATTTTTTAACCTTAAATTTTATTGGGCAGGAATTGAATTGCCAGGTAAAAATTAATTACTCGCAAATTCAGGGTACAACCAATAAGCAGATCTTTGATCAGTTAGAAAAAGCCATTTTTGAATTTATGAATAATAAAAAATGGACAAAAGAAATTTATACCACCAATGAGCGTATTGACTGTTCTGTTTTTATAAATATTAAAGAAGCAATAAGTACCGAGGACTTTTCTGCATCCATACAGGTTCAAAGCCGTCGTCCGGTTTTTAAAAGTTCTTATTACACACAGGTATTTAATTTCGAAGACGATGATTTTGTTTTTAAATTCCAGCAATTCTCTCAATTAGAATTTAACGAAACTACTTTTCAAAATAACTTAACGTCTGTTTTGGCATTTTATGCTTATGTTATTTTAGCAGAAGATGCTGATTCATTCTCATTACTTGGTGGTACTGAGCATTGGCAAAAAGCACAGTTAATTGTAAACAACGCGCAAACAGCAGCTGAAAAAGGTTGGAGAAACAGCGAAGGTACACGTAACCGTTACTGGATAGTTGAAAATCAGTTACAGCCGGTGTTTAAAGGTATCCGCGAATGCCACTACCAGTATTGCCGTAACGGCCTGGATATTATGTACGAAAAAACAGATGAGGGCAGGGCAAACATTTTAAAATCGTTAGATCTTTTAAAACCTGTTTACCAGGCAAGACCTGCTTCATTTAACATGCAATTATTTTTTAATGCAAAAAAAGATGAGCTTATAAATATATTTAAAGGCGGTTTACCTGAAGAAAAAAATTCGGTAGTAGAAACATTAATGTTGATTGATCCTGCAAATACAACCAAATATTTAAAGATCCAGGAAGCAAAATAGATCTTAATTTTACAAATAAAAAAAAGGCCGGAACAATCCGGCCTTTTTTATTTAAGTATAAAACTATTCTTAAAATGTTTCAGCGGTTTGCGTTGTTTCAATTGCTTTAATTGATCTTTGCTTTGGCAAATTTACTGTTATATACAGCACAATAATTGTGGTTATTATTACTGCAAAAATGCTTAACGGGTTTTTGTAAATGCTCTTTTTAATTTCTCTTGTTCTTACTGCTTTTACTCTTTTTAATTCGTACTGGTGCTTCATTTTTTTAATTGTTGTGATTTTGATCTTTTTTACACTACAAAGTTGAGTAAAATCACAGTAAACTTAAATACCCAATACAGGGTAAAATAACCCGTGTAAGATTTTTGTTTAAATTGTTTGTAAAGCTTTGCTTAACTACAATAAAATGATCAACAACACAATAATAAGTATCAATGCTCCTGTTGAAATGTATACCACACCGCCCGGGCCGGTATGCTTATCCCTAATGGCTTTTACCTCATTTCTAAGCGCATGTTTTTCAGATCTGCTAAGATCGGTCTTTGCCAGGGCACGAATGGCTTTTAACCTTGCCATTGTCTCTTTTTCGCTACTGTTTTTAATTATTTCGCTGTTAACGGTATTTGAAGAATTTACTTCGGCTGCTTTTAGCTGCACCGGCACAAATGGAAGTAAGAACATTGCTGCCAGTAAATATTGCTTTAACGTTTTCATAATTTTATGCGTTTTAATTATTCTATTACACACAATACCTGTGAATTTCATGCCAGCGAACAGGATAAAATAAAATTGGTTAAATAATGTGAATATGAGTTTTTTAATCTTTAAAAAATATTGCGGCTTTTAAAAGAGTAGGTGCTAAAAATAATATAGCAAAATAATTTATGGATTTTTTTCCAAATAGTTTAAGCGCGCAATGTTCTACTTTAAAAAATTTAATCCTTTTTTTAAAATAAAAATTGCAAAACCAACTACGCCATCTGTTTTTGTTTTTTTAAATAAATTTTTCTTATGGGCTTCTACTGTTTTATTACCAATGCTTAATTTGTCGGCAATTTGTTTATTTGATTTTCCTTCAATGATCAGTGGAATTATTTCAGATTCTCTTTTACTGAATTTAATTTTTTGATCCGCTTCAATTTTTTGTTTTCCTGTTTTAGCATTTCTAACAAATTTATTTTCGTGAACCAATTGTATTGTTTCTATCAGTGTTTCTGTATCAATGGTTTTAGTGAGATAAGCTTTCGCACCTTTTTCATAAAAAAAATCTATCAGTGTATTTTCTGTATGTGTTGTCAAAAAAATAATTTTAAGATCAGGATATAAATCTCTTATTTTTGTGAAGGTCTCGCTACCAAGGCACCTCAGTCATTAACAACCCGCAGGGCGGCGGCGCGCAAAGCGGACTCGGCGAAAAATTCTCTCCCGATCTTTTTACCGGCACCGGTAATTTTTCTGTACCCATTGCTGTACCACCCGGCCGCAATGGTTTTCAGCCGGAGTTAACTTTAGGTTACAGTTCAGGCAATGGCAACGGTATTTTTGGCATGGGCTGGGCGCTGGGCATTCCGGGCATTACACGCAAAACAGCCAAAGGCATTCCTGTTTACTCTGATATTGAAGATATTTTTATTTTATCGGGCGCTGAAGATCTGGTGCCTACCGGTTATGAAAAAGAAACAACCGGCGGCATTACCTGGGAACGTACTTTATACCGCCCACGCACCGAAGGTTTATTTGCCCGCATCATCCGCCACAAAAAATCTAATGGTGAACATTATTGGGAAGTGCGCAGCAAAGATGGTCTCATTAGCTGGTACGGTACTCCCGGAACCGTTAGTGAAAATGATCCGGCCCTTATTGCTAATCCCGAAAACCGCCATTCTATCTTCGCCTGGCATCTCACCAAAACTGAGGATCCTTTCGGTAATGTGATCCTCTACAATTATTTTCGCGACCTCCAGGTAAACGTAAAAGGCCGCACCTACGACCAGGTATATTTAGATAACATCGTTTATTGCCAGTTCCCGACAATTTCTGATGGTACAAAATATTTATGTCGCGTGCAGCTCAATTACGAAGAACGCCCCGATCCATTCTCTGTCTATAAACAAGGTTTTGAAGTACGCACCAAACTACGCTGTACGAGCATCGATACTTACACCAACCCTTTTCCCGATCCTGAGATCAAAACAAAGACCTATCATTTTAATTATCAAACTAATTTACCGCTTAACGGCGTTTCTTTATTGGATAATGTAAAGGTTGAAGGGATTAATGAAGAACTTGGTGAAAATGAATTCATGCCGCCTTTGCAATTCGGTTATTCGGAGTTTAAACCTGCCAAACGCAGTCTTGAAGAGATCAAAGGGCCATTGCCGGCCGTATTTCTTTCAGAGCCCGGTTTTGAGCTCGTGGACATAACGGGTAATGGCTTGCCGGACCTTTTGCAACTCAACGGTATTGCCCGCTATTGGGAGAACAAAGGCCACGGTAAATTTGCTCCGCCAAAGCCTCTTAATCTGTCGCCATCGCTGCAGTTGGGCATGCCCGGGGTACAAATGCTCGACGCTACCGGCGATGGCCGTACCGACCTGTTTGTGAACAACGGACAAGTAGCTGGTTATTTTCCCGGCGCTTTTCATAAGGTGTGGGATGCTAACGGTTTCCGCCCTTACACACATATTCCTTCTTTTTCGTTTGCCGATCCCGAAGTACAATTAATAGACCTTAACGGTGATGGTATTACCGATGTACTCCGCAATGGCGCTAAATTTGAATGTTTTTATAATGATCCTGTGCAGGGCTTTAATAAAGTACGCACTGCTATAAAACCCGCCTCCGGCGGAGTCGGGCAGGCCTTTGCCGATTTTTCTTTTGCCGATCCGCGCATCCGTTTTGCGGATATGACGGGCGATGGCTTGCAGGATATTGTACTGATCTCTTCCGGCCGTGTGCAATACTGGCCCAACATGGGCTACGGCCGCTTCGGTCAAAAAATAAACATGACAAACGCTCCCGTGTTTCCGGAGCAGTACGATCCCGCGCAGGTATTGCTGGGCGACCTCGATGGCGACGGGCAAACCGATATTGCTTTTGTAGAGAACAACAGCGTTACCTTATACGTAAATCAAAGTGGCAATGGGTTTTCGGCGCCTGTAAAAATAAAGAACACGCCACCGGTAACCAACCCTAAGTCCATTCGCATTATTGACATCATGGGCACCGGCCAGGCCGGTATTTTATGGTCGGTATTAAACCCCGGCCAGGGCACAGGCACGCAAATGTACTTTTTAGACCTTACAGCACACCCCTCTCCCCCTGGAGAGGGGCCGGGGGTGAGGCTTAGGCGTAACAAACCCTACGTTCTTGAAGAAATGAACAACAACATGGGCAGTTTAACCCGCGTAAGCTACGGCTCATCGGTATACCATTATTTGCGCGATCAGCTGCAACCTGCTAACCGTTGGAAAACAGAATTGCCTTTCCCGGTACAGGTGGTGAATAAGGTAGAGGTGATAGACTTTTTAAGCGGCGGTAAATTAGTTACCGAATACAATTACCATAACGGTTACTGGGATGGTGTAGAGCGCGAGTTCCGCGGCTTTGCCCATGTAGACAGTACCGATACTGAAAGCTTCACCCAATATAACTTACCTGTCATGTCGAGCGGAGTCGAGACACTTCCTGTATATATCACGTCGAGCGCTCCCGATAGCTATCGGGACGAGACGCCACCAACTTATGTCACGCTGAGCGGAGTCGAAGCGCCATATGAACAAGCTACCGTTAGCCCCACGCATTACTCTCCTGCCACTATGACCAAAAGCTGGTTCTACGTTGGCCCAGTTGGCGACGGTTACAGCCGCTGGCACGAACCTGATTTTAGCGATGAGTACTGGAGCGGCGATACTAACATTTTAAAACGCCCGCAGGATATGATAAACCTGCTGAATGGTTTACCACGAAGCGCACGAAGGGCGGCACTAAGGACACTAAGGGGTACTTTGCTGCGAAGTGAATTATACGCGTTAGATAAAAGCGTGTTGCAGGACAGACCTTACACCGTAACCGAAAGCAGGATGAGCCTGCGCGAAGAATTTAACCCTGCAGACCTACCCGCAGCGTATGTCATTCCGGCCTCGAGCCGGAATCTCAGCACTTCGTCGAGTGAAACAATGAACCCCGACAAACAATCCTATTACGTTTTCTTCCCTTTCAACATAGCGCAACGCACTACGCAGTACGAGCGAGGCACCGATCCTATGCACAGCTTCTCATTCACCAAAGAATACGATGCGTTTGGCCAACCCTTGGGTCAATTAAGCGTGGCTTTACCCCGCGGACTAACGCCTCCGGGTATGACGGCGTATGTGAATCCTTACGTCACGTCAATCGGTAATTACCTGGCTACTTACAGCCTCGATGAATACATTCATGCCGGTGATATGGATGATTTCACCGGGCAATACATGGTTAACCGCGTAAAGCGTAGCCTGGGCTGGGACCTTACACAAAGTTCCACTAATAAAACGGTATTTGATCTGCGTGACGATATTTTCAGCTACGATGTTAACACACCACTAACAATTCCTTATCCTGTAACCGGCTGTACTTTGAATTATTACGATGGCGCTGCTTTTACGGGTTTGGCCTATGGACAAATAGGTAATTACGGCGCGCAGGTGCGCAGCGAAACATTAATTGTTACCGAAGCTGTTTTAGATGATGCTTATGGTGTGGGGACTCACCCGCCATGTTTTCAAGTTTCGCCCAATTGGAGTACAGGATACCCTGCCGCATTTGCAGGCTTAATGCAAGACTCTACAGGCCATATGGGCTATGTTGAAAAAACAGGAGACCCTTACGTGGACGGTTGGTATGCAGAAAGTGCCCGGCTAATGTATGATTTCCAGGTAACAACGCCTTCGCCATTGCCGCAAAACGAACAGCTTGGCAGGGTATTGCAAAGCCGTGACATTTTTGACGCATGGAGCAGCATCGACTATGATGATTTTTTAATGATGCCGCTCACATCTACCGAGTATTTATATGCTTATGGAGGCAGCGGCGATAGTCTGGTAACCACTGCGGAGTATGATTACCGTGTGATGCAACCCTTTAAGGTGACGGATGTGAACGAGAACATCACTGTGTTTGATTTTTCTCCCATGGGCTTATTGCGTGCCACAGCGGTAATAGGCAAAGGCACCGAGGGCGATTACAAAAGCGGAAGCGGTGGCTTTTACGACCGTTACGCGCCCAGCGTAAAAATGGACTATGATTTTTTTGCCTTTATGGACGATGGTGATCCGGTGTGGGTAGAGACCACCAGCCGTGAATTGCATTACCAGCAAAGTGCAATTAGCCCTACCATTATAAAAGTAGAATACAGCGATGGCTTTGGAAGGCTGATACAAACACGGCAGCAGGCCGACGATATTATTTTCGGCAACCCCGTTTTTGGATCTTCGGGTTTGCCTGCTGTTCAGGGAAATAATGCCGATGCCATCGGCACGCAGCGGGACGTTAGCGATCCCATGAATGTGATCGTGAGCGGCTGGACCATTTATAATAATAAAGGTTTGGCGGTTGAGCAATACGAGAATTTTTTTGACAAGGGTTTTGATTTTGTTTTGCCTTCGGCAAATGGTGTTAAAGCAAAAATGTTTTACGATGCATTAGGCAGGCTGGCTAAAACCAAAAAACCTAATAACAGCGAACAGTGGGGTGTTTTTGGTATTCCCCTTGCGCTTGGCGCACCGCCCGATCCAACATTGCTTAACAGTGCGTTCATTCCCACGCCATGGGTCAGCTTTATGTACGATACCAACGATCTTGCCGGTATTTTAAACATACCGAACGACAATGTGCCTTCGTCTCATTACTGTACCCCGCAAAGCAACGAAGTAGATGCGCTTGGCAGAACGGTGCGTACAAAAGATTTTTTTAATAACGGGGATTATACCGATACCGTTGAAATGAATTATACTTTTGATATAAAGGGTAATTTATTGTTTGTGTTCGATCCTTATGGCCGCACCGTATTTGAGCATGTTTATGATTTTAATGGACTTGCCCTCTGGAGCAAACATATAGATAAAGGTGAAAGCAGTATTATTGTTGATGCCGCGGGTAAAGCCATACAAAGCTCAGACGCGAAGGGTAGCCGCAGTCTTAGCGCTTATGACGTTATTAGCCGCCCGGTTTATAACTGGGCACGTAACAAAACCGGTGATGCAACAACGCTTCGTAATTATATAATTTACGGCGACAGCGCCGGCTTAACAAACCCTGAAAATGAAAATTTAAAAGAAGAAATTTACCAGGCTTATGATGAAGCAGGATTTAATCAAACAAGTGAATTTGATTTTAAGGGTAATGTACTTAGCAAAAGCAGGCAGGTTATAAGCAGCGCCACACTGAAAGCGCAGCTTGATAATTACAATACTTTTATTGTAGACTGGACAGGACTTCCTTCAATTCTTGATGCTTTTGTGTTTACCAGCGATATGGAGTACGATGCATTGGACCGTACCACAAAATTAACACTGCCCGAAGATGTAAATACTAACCGAAAAGAGATAATACCTACCTACAACACCTCCGGTGGGCTGCAAACCGTTAGTTATGACAGTACGGTCTATGTTGAGAATATTGCTTACGATGCCAAAGGCCAGCGCTTATTGATCGCTTATGGTAATGGTGTAATGACACGTTATGTTTACGACCAGCAAACCTTTCGTCCGTTGCGAAAACGCAGCGAAAAATACACCAAAAGTGTGGTGGGCAGCACCGTTACCTATGCCTATAACAGCGGTACCGTAAGGCAGGACGATGGCTTTAATTTTGACCTCATTGGAAATATTGTAAAGATCTTAACGCGCGTTACCGATTGCGGCATTAATGGCAGTGTATTGGGAGACGACGCGCTGGACAGGGAATTTGAATACGACCCGCTTTACAGGTTAACATACAGCGATGGGCGCGAAAGTGATACCCAAAGCGGCAATACCTATTTGTATGATGATGCGCCTGCGCCCGGTTCGCCAAACGCCAACCATGTGAGGTTTTATAGCCGCAGCTACGCCTACGATAAAATTGGCAATGTGCAAAGCGTTATACAGGCAGGTATAAATGGTTTTACAAGAGACTTTACATATAATACAGGAAAGAATACACTGCAAAAAGTAGAAGATGCTACGCCGTCATTAATTGAAAGCTATAGCTATGATGCCTGTGGCAATCAGATTAATACCAGCACTAACCGTTATTATTACTGGAATCATAACGATCAGTTAATTTGCTACAAAAATGAAGCAAGCATGGCTGATCCTACAGTTTATACACAATACGATTACAGCGGGCAAGATCGTGTGAGCAAGCTGGTACGCACCGGCACAGCAATGAGTCCTATTTATGAACGCACTATTTATATTGACGGTATTTTTGAATACTGCATTTTAGAGAATGGCAGCACCTACGAAAAAAATTATGTGCATATTATGGACGACAGAGATAACATTGCCGAAGTGCGCGTGGGTGATGTTTTTCCGGGTGACATCAGTGATGATATAACTTATGTGTTGGGAGACCAGGTGGGCAGTGGCACACTAAGATTAAACACCGTAGGCGCGGTAATAGATAAAGAAGAATATTACCCTTTTGGCGATAGCAGCCTGCGTACCTTTAGCTATAAGCGCTACCGCTATGTAGGTAAGGAACGCGACCAGGAAAGTGGTATGTATTATTACGGCGCAAGGTATTATGTGGCCTGGACCTGCCGCTTTATAAGCGTAGATCCTTTAGCGGCAGATTACCCTTTTTATACACCTTATAATTATGCGGGCAATAAGCCTATAAATAATATTGATCTTGACGGTATGCAGGAATCCCCGGGCCAGGATACAGGTGGCGGCGGAGATAGGGCGCCATCCCCAGAAGGCAGGTCAGAACCGGCACCAGCAGATGTACCTGCAGAGGGTAACACAAGAGCTCCGGATGCTGGTGCTCAGGCGGAAAGATCCCCGGAAGGCGGTGGTAGTGGCCCATCACCCGGTAGCTCGCAAAACGGCGGTGGTGCTTCATCCGGAGGGAGCGCTAAAAAGGCACCTGGTGGCAGTAAAGGTGGCGGTGGGGTTACAGGTAAACCGGGTAGCAGTAATAAAAACAATGTGCCGGGTGGCAGTACTAAAAGCTCAGGCGCCGGTAAAGCAAGTGGCAGTGCAGGAAGTCCTGCTGTGGTAAAAGGCCCCATGTCTAAAGAAGAATTTTTTGAAAAGAGTGCAGATTATGCATGGAAAACGAATAACTATGTAGAATGGGTAGATTATAAGCTTAAATCCGCATTTGGGCCTAATTACGATGAGAAAAAAAGTACAGATGCCATGAGGCCTTATGTAAATTTTTTAGCTGAGTTTAATCCGTTAGTTGGTGTCTCACAGATTCTTGGTGGAATTATGACTGGCACAAATAAAAATGGGGGTAAAATGACTGCTTCTGATTATATGGAAGCAGGGATGGGAATGATCCCACTTCCAATCGGAAAACTTAAAGGAGTAGTATATCATTCTCATCATTTAATTCCTCGTCAACTATGGAAAGAACTTGCTGATAAGTTAGCTCATGTTAGCTGGTTTGAGGACTCGCTTATTAATTTACTCAAATTACCAGCTGGCTTTCATTGGAACCATCCATCTTATACTGAATATGTAAGAAGAAAACTTTTAATTATTATAGAGAAAGGTAATATTGAGCCAAAAGATTTAATAGATTTACAGAAGCATTTGCGTAAAGAAATAGATAAAGCATTTAAACTTTATCAAAATGGTGGAGATAATATGAATAAATATTTTGAGAAAAAATTATAATATGTTTTTTAGATTAAATAGGGCTTGGCAACAGAAAATTATTGGCGTTAAAGATGCTTCATCTCAGTTAAGGATTGATAAAATGTCATTTAATAGTATGAAAGAATATGAAGATTTTGCAAGTTTTTTTTCTTGGGAAAGATATTGGAAAGATATAAATGCTTTTCCAGACTTTCAGATAAAAGTTGACAAGGCTCATTTAATTGAGTCAGCAAAATTAACTGATTTTATGTCTTATTATGAACCTTTACCGGGCGTTCCTTTTATAATTAAAAACAGAATTAAAAATATATTTGAAGATTTGAAATTAAGAGGACTATATTATTATCCTATTAATATATATTCTGGAAGTAGATTAATTAGTGATGAGTATTTCATTCTTCACACTTCCGTTGTTAGTTATGATGCAATTCTTTTTAATAAATCTATATTAGTCAAAACTCTTGATGATGAACCTTTGAAAATTATAAAGATCAATACTGTCGATGAATTAGAAAAATCTTACAAAGCATATAAATTAAGTGAATTTAAAAAATTGACTTTAAAAAAAGAATTTCTTTTTAATCAAGATTTTATAAAAACGAGGATGTCGGATATATTTATATCAGAATTTTTAAAGGATATTTTTATTCAAGAAAAAGTTACAGGAATTGATATTAGAGAAAGCGATGTGTTAGCTATCGAATAAGGCCGGGGCACATTTATCTGCAGAAACCGGAAAGTCAATAGCTGCAAAAGCACTTTTGATTAACTCTCATTTTTTAAATTCATAATAATTTATTAGTTTTAATCGTAAAACTTAATCGCCGGAAAAACTCTGGCGATTTTATATAAGATTATTAAGTATTTAGTAATAAATAAAAATGGCATAATAAACACTTTATTAAGCCCGATCTTTTAACATTTTGTTTTAGTATTAAGCAAACATAAAGGCCTATATTTAAAGGTATAAAATCACAACAAAATTACCTATGAAGCATTATTTATTTATTGCAATTTGTTTTTTAGCTTTTACAAAACATATTGCACAAATTTCTCTTCCAAAAAGATCAGGAAGTAATACAACTATAAATTTTACTGAAAATAAGGGACAGTTTAGTGACCAAAGTTTTAAACCAAGGCCGGATGTTTTGTTCGGCGGTTCGCTAACTGATATGGATTTTTTTATCAAAAACAATGGCGTTAGTTACCAGTTAAAAAAAGTTGAATCTTATAAAGATAAATTCGATCAAAAGCAAAACATTGCGATAGAACAGATAAGTAAATTCTCTATTTACAGGATAGATCTTAATTGGAAAGGTTGTAATCCAATTAGTCATGTATTAAAAAATAATGAACTTGAAGGGAGTAATAATTTTTATACTGAAGTTTGTCCAAATGGTGTATTTGGTGTTAAAAAGTATAAGGATATAATAATAGAAAATATTTATAATAATATTAACCTGCATTATTACGAAAAAAACGGCAATTTAAAGTATGATTATATTTTAGCACCACATGCAAATTATAAACAAATACAAATTGAAGTAAAAGGAGCGGAAATAACGCTGCAAAAAAACGGAAGCATCCTTTTAAAAACACCTTTTGGAGAAATTGAAGAAGGAGCACCGCTTGTTTTTCAAAGTGGAAAAATTTTAAAAAGTGAATGGATAATTAAAGAAAATATTTTGAGCTTTAATATCGAAGCTTATGATGAAAAAAAAGAATTAATTATAGATCCTGCAACCAGAGTGTGGGGTACTTATTATGGTGGCTCAAATGATGAAACTAATGAATTCTGTTCTACAGACTCAACTGGTTTTGTTTATACTACAGGGCAAACACAAAGCTCTAATTTAATTGCAACAACAGGTGCGCATCAGGTTACGCTTAATGGTACAGCCGATGCCTATCTCGTAAAATTTTCACCATCCGGCACTTTAAAATGGGGAACATATTATGGTGGTTCTGGTAGCGAAATACCATACAGTTGTAAGGCCGACAAATCGGGTAATATTTATATGGGTGGATATACAAGTAGTATAAATACCTCACAGGTTATTGCAACTACAGGAGCATATCAAAATTTTTATGCCGGCGGTGGAGATGGGTTTCTTGTAAAATTTGATTCATTAGGTGTTAGGCAATGGGGAACTTATTATGGAGGCGCTTCCTCTGAAGATCTTCAGTCGATAAACGTTGATCTGTTTGGTAATGTATGTATAAGTGGTATTACAAATTGCAACTGCTCATTAATTGCAACTGCCGGCGCTCATCAAACAACATTGGCAGGTCAAAATGATTGTTTCCTTGCAAAATTTAATTCCACAGGTAGTTGCTTATGGGCTACTTATTATGGAGGTACAAATAATGAATTATTAGGTTATTGCACTACAGATGGCTTGGGAAATGTATATTTAGCGGGGGCTACCAATTCATCAAACAATATTGCTACTGCGGGTAGTCATCAGCCTTTATTAAACACTAGTCCTGCGCTTAATGCTTTTCTTGTAAAATTTAATAGCGCAGGTGTTAGACAGTGGGGTACATATTATGGTGGTGCATCTGATGCAAAGGTATATGCTTGTGCAGCTGATAAAATTGGCAATATTGTAATTGCCGGTACACTTTTAGGAAATTTAACACCTACTGCAATTGCTACTACAGGTTGCCATCAAGCTTCGTTTGGCAGTGGTGGTAATGATGGTTTTTTAGCCAGATTTAATACATTGGGTCAAAGACAATGGGGCTCTTACTATGGCGGGAACGGTATTGATAACATAGTTAGTTGTGCGATTGATACAATGTCTAATATTTTTATATCAGGCACTACAACATCATCTAATAATCATACATCAGCTGGAAATCATCAAACTATATATGCCGGCGCGCAAGATGCGTTTCTTGCAAAATTTAGCCCTTTTGGTGTAAGGCAATTTGGTACTTATTATGGTGGACCAGGTGCAGAAACAGGGGAAGGTTGTGCTGCGGATAATTATGGTAATGTTTATCTTACAGGCAACTCGTCAACAAACTCCGGAACTACAATTGCAACTTCAGGAAGTTATCAATCTGTAACAAGCAGCACCTTAGATGCATTTGTTGCAAAATTTAATCTTTGTTCCGGAAACTCAATTACAGCCGGCTTAACATCTACACTTGCGTGCTCTAATCAAACCGTGAAAGTTTCGGCAACAGGTGCAGATACCTACATGCTTCTTCCGGGTAACATAGCATTCAGTTCAACCGTTATAATAACACCAACAGCTTCAACAATATATACTGTGAATGGAAGTATTAATGGATGCGGTTTAGTTTTATCTACGCCTTTAACTATGAGTATAAATCCTCTTCCAATTATTACAGCAAGTAATGCGACTATATGCTTAGGCAGTAGCCACACAATAACGCCAGCAGGTGCTGTTACATACACTTACACTGGCGGTGGTCCAGTGGTTTCCCCAACTTTAACCAGCAGCTATACGATTACAGGAACAGATGCAAACGGCTGTATTTCGAACCCGGCAACGGTTAGCACTGTTACGGTAATTGCGCCAACCATTTCAGTAAATAGTGGTTCAATTTGTTCAGGACAAACTTTTACCATGAATCCTTCAGGCGCCGTGAGTTATACTTTTTCAGGAGGTAATGCTATCGTATCTCCAACGGCCAATACAGCTTACACAGTAACCGGAACCGACGCTTCAGGTTGTGTAAATTTTATTGGTGCGGTAAGCAATGTTACAGTTGGCGCTATACCTGTTATTACAGTTAGCAGTGGTTCTATCTGTGAAGGGCAATCATATACAATGATACCAGGGGGCGCAAGTACTTATACATTTCTTCCGGCTGGCGCAGTGGTTTCACCAACAATAAATTCATCTTATACTGTCACTGGAACAAGCGCTTTAGGTTGTGTGAGCTCTTCGTTTGCGGTGAGTAATGTTACAGTAAATGTTAGGCCAATTATTACTTCGAATAGTGGTTCTATTTGTTCGGGACAATCATTCACTATAATTCCTGCAGGAGCAAATACTTATACTTTTTCAGGTGGAAGTGCAGTGGTAAATCCAGCGGTAACTACATCTTATTCTGTAACGGGAACAAATACTTTAGGCTGCAATAGCCTTTTACCTGCAATAAGCAATGTTACAGTTTTGCCTTCTCCGTCCATGACACTCTCTACAAGTAGTAATACTATTTGTGCTGGCGAATCAGCAACATTAACTGTAAACGGAGCTATTAGTTATACATGGGGTAGCGGAGGAATAAATACAACTGAAATAATTACACCAAGTGTTACAACAAATTATAGTGTAACCGGAATTGGATCGAATGGTTGTACAAGCTCTGGTTTTATTATACAATATGTAGATGCATGTCTTGGAATTATCACTAACAATGTGAATTCTTCTTTAAATGTTTTTATTTATCCAAATCCAAATAATGGAGAGTTTATTATTAGTACGAATAATTTTTCAGGTAAAATTTCAATTGAAATTTATAATGCACTTGGACAAATTATTCGTAAACAAAAATTAATCGAAATAGATAATACTATTAACGTTTCAGAATTTGCAAATGGTATTTATCATGTTAATATATATCATGATAATCTATTGACAAAGAATATTAAAATTATAAAAGAGTAAATAGTAATTTGATCTCAATAAAAAGCCTTCTTTAATTTAAGAGGGCTTTTTATTGACGTTTTACATCGACACATTTATTTATAATTCCCTACAAGTTGATAGGGCAATTTTGACTTTTTTATGTTGAAAAATAAATAACTATGTTAAAAACGGCCTAAAATGTACTTATAGGTTGAATTTAATCGAATTTTAAAGGGGATTTGGATAGATTTAAATTAATTTAGATTTTATTTGGTGTTAAGAAATTATTACCTTTAATATTAAATTAACCCATCAATGAAATTAAATAACTTTACTTTCAATAAAATAAGTTTACAAAGTAAATTTATAGCTATTACGCTAACCTTAACTTTACTTTGCTGCAAATACTCAGCACAAGTAGTTATTAACGAATATTCTGCTTCCAACTTAACTTCTTTTACCGATAATTTTGGTAGCACAGAAGACTGGATCGAATTATATAATACATCGGCTACACCGGTAAACCTTACGGGCTATCATGTTAGCGATAAAGTAACTAACCTTGGTAAATGGACCTTTGGTAATATTACAATTAATGGTAATGGTTATTTAAGAATCTGGGCTTCGGGCAGGGGTATTAATACCGGCGCCAACTTACACACTAATTTTAATTTAAAACAATGTAACAACGATAAAATAATTTTTTCTAATCCGTCTCTTACCGTTATTGATTCTCTTACCATGCTAAGAACACAGGTTGGGCACTCAAGAGGACGAACTACTAATGGCGCAAGCACTTTTAGTTTATTTATTGCTCCCACACCTAATGCTTCAAACAACACCGCTACTCCTTATCTTGGTTACGCGCCAACGCCAACACTAAGCGTGGGGCCGGGCTTTTACGGTTCAGCGCAAAATGTTAGTCTTCAAAATTTTGGTCCTACAGTTTCAGTGCGTTATACTACCAACGGAAGCACACCAACAGCCGCATCCACACTTTACGGATCACCTATTGCAGTGCCAACTACCCAGGTGATCAGAGCGCGCTCCTTTAGCACAAACCCGCTTATCTTGCCAAGTTTTATTGAGAGTAATACTTATTTTATAAATGTAAATCACTCGGTAAATGTGATCTCTGTTTTTGCCGATAACATTTCTAATTTAATGTCAGGATCAATTGTTGTACCACAAACCGGTTTAGAGTATTTTGATGAACAAGGTGTATTTAAAACCGAAGGATTTGGGCAAACAAATAAACACGGTAACGATTCGTGGAATTATGCTCAGCGCGGTATTGATTTTGTTGCGAGAGATGAATTTGGTTACAGTGATGCTTTAAAACATCAGATCTTTAATAGTAAATCAAGAAACAAATTTCAACGTTTAATTATTAAAGCAGCTGCTAATGATAATTATCCTGCTACTGCAGCCTCAAGTGCTGCTAGCTTAGGCGGCGCGCATATTCGCGATGCTTATGTACACACCGTTTCGCAAAAGGCAAAACTGCATTTAGATGAACGTACCTGGGCACCGGGCATATTATACGTGAATGGCCAATATTGGGGTGTTTACGATTTTAGAGAAAAAGTAGATGACCAGGATTTTACCGATTATTATCATAACACAAAAAGAGATTCATTACAATTTTTACAAACCTGGGGCAGTACATGGTCTGCATATGGCGGTACTCAAGCCCAAACAGACTGGAATACATTAAAGAATTACATTCTTAATAATAGTATGGTTAACATGGCCAACTATAATTATGTTGAAACGCAATTTGATACTAAAAGCTTAGCAGATTACGTTATTCTGAATTCTTATGTAGTGTCAATGGACTGGCTTAACTGGAATACAGCCTGGTGGCGCGGACTAAATTACAATTGCAGTAAAAAGAAATGGCGTTATACTTTATGGGATTGTGATGCAACCTTTCATCATTACATCAACTATACCAGTATTCCAAATACAAACGCTAATGCTGATCCATGCGATCCTCAATCATTAAATAATCCGGGTGGTCAGGGCCACGTGCCTATCTTAAACGCGTTAATGACAAACCCTACGTTTAAACAGTATTATGTTATGCGTTACTTTGATCTGTTAAACTCCGGTTTAAGTTGTACACGCATGGTGCAAATTCTGGATAGTATGACCTTAAAAATAGCACCTGAAATGCCAAGACAAATTACCAAGTGGGGTGGCAATATGCCGCAATGGCAACAAAATGTTTTAGATCTAAAGAATTTTATTTTGCAAAGATGCGATAGTGTACTTAATGGATTTAATAATTGTTACAATGTTACCGGGCCACATAAAATTGTAATTAAAGTTATGCCTGCTAATAGCGGCCTTGTTACATTTAATTCATTAACCTTAACTTCTTTTCCGTGGACAGGTAATTACCCGGGCACTTTACCTAATTTGGCTAAAGCCATTCCAAACCCAAATTATTGTTTTACACATTGGAGTTCAAACAGCAGCTCTATATCAACTAACACTGCAGCGCCTAGTGTGTCAATTACTTTAAATGCTCCGGATACAATTATAGCGCACTTTGCAATAAACCAAACATTAACACCGGTGCCCGAAACTGCAACCATTTGTTCAGGCAAAGGAGTTCAATTAGATGTATTGGATGGTTTTGAATATAACTGGACACCAACCGTTGGTTTAAGTTGCACTACTTGTTCAAATCCTATTGCATCACCGGCAGTAACTACTATTTACACAGTTGGGCCTAGCAGTTGCACAAGCTTTAAACAAATTACGGTTACGGTTATTCCATCGCCAACCATACAAGTAGCAACATCAACACCAACGTTGTGTATGGGCCAAACATTTACAACGCAACTAACTGCAAGCGGTGCGCAAACTTACAGCTGGAGTCCACCAAATTCTATTAATTCTGTTAACTCCGCTGTAGTTATTGCTAATCCTTTAGTTAGTACTGTTTACACTGTATCAGGTGCAAACAACTCAGGCACTACAACCTGTATTGAACAGGCAAGCATAAGTATTGTTGTAGCGCCTCAAATAGTTCCTGTAATATCGCCAAGCGTTAGTATTTGTGTTGGTGAAAAAGTGGAATTAAATGCATCCGGCGGTACTAAATACAGTTGGTCGCCATTTGACGGACTTAACCTTACTAACGGAGCCACTGTTGTAGCAAGCCCAACAAGTAACATTGTATATACAGTAAGCATTGATAAAGAAGGGTATTGCAGCAATACAGCAACAACAGCTATTATTGTTCATCAATATCCTACGGTAAATGCCGGTCGCGATTCTACTTATAACATCGATGAACAAATATTTATTACTGCAAAAGGAACTGGTACTATCACCTGGGTAGTTGGTGAATATATTGCCTGTAAAGACTGTCCTCAAACTCAAATTCAGCCTAGGCGTGATGGTTGTTACATTGCAGAGGCAGTGAACGAATTTGGTTGTAAGGTAAAAGATGAGGTTTGTATTGCAGTTACAAGTAATTGGGGACTTTTTATTCCAAACAGTTTTACACCTAATGGTGATGGTTTAAATGATAAATTTTTAGTGTATGCCAACTCATTGCTGAGTTATAAAATTGAAATTTTTGATCGTTGGGGTAAATTAGTTTTTACTGCCGACAATATTGAAAATGGCTGGGATGGTACTTACAAAGGTCAATTGTGCGCTCTTGGAGTCTATACATGTAAAGTAAGCTTTAAAGGTGTTGATGGCAAGGACCGTGAAAAAATGGGCAGCATTAGTTTAATACGATAATTTTTTAAACGCTACTGAATCGTATGATGGGAACAAAAAAATTACTGCTGTTTTTTAGTGTTGTTACTTTATTTAATAAAGGTTTTTCGCAATGGAGTTCTAATACTACAGTTAATACTCCGCTTTCAACAGCATCAAACGTTCAGAAAGATATTTCAATGTCATCTGACAATAAAAAAGGTGCCATTCTTATCTGGGAAGATCTTAGAAATGGAACTACCGAAGATGTCTACGCCCAAAGAATTAATTCCGCCGGATTTGTAAAGTGGGCGGTAAATGGCATACCGGTTTGCACAGCAGTAAATAAACAAAACTCAGTTACATCTATTGAAGATGGCAATGGAGGGGTGATTGTAGCCTGGGATGATTTTAGAAGCGGTAACTCTGATATCTATGCGCAAAAAATAGATTCTAATGGTGTGATACAATGGGCGCTAAATGGCGTTGCAGTATCCAGTAAAACTTTATCAGAAACAAGTTCAAAAATAATAAGCGATGGTTTGGGCGGTGCAATAATTGTTTGGGAAGACTCAATTAATGGCGCAATAGATATTTATGCGCAACGAATTAGCAGCACAGGTAATATTTTGTGGGCAAATGGAGGCGTGTCAATTTGCTCTTCACCATTAAAACAAATAAGACCAAGAATACAACCCGATAATTCAGGAGGTGCATTTATTGTTTGGCAGGATAAAAGAAATGGAATTGATTACGATATTTATGCGCAACGCATTAATGCAAATGGCAGCGTTCTATGGGCTACAAATGGTATTTTAATTTGTAGTGCGGTAAATACACAAAGTCATCCAAAATTGAGAGGCGATGGTGCTAATGGCGTAATTATTGCCTGGCAGGATAAAAGAAATGCATTGGATTTTGATTTGTATGCGCAGCGTGTTGGGGCAGGAGGAAACATAAAATGGCAGGCCAATGGTGTGGTTGTATGCGCTGAGGCAGATAACCAGGAAGAATTGGATATGACCAATGAAAATAATTTAAATGGTGTGATACTTTGCTGGACCGATCATCGTTCACTTATAAGTAATAACAGCGATATTTATATTCAAAGAATAGATACATCGGGCAACCAGGTATGGGCAGCAAATGGCATTGCGTTAACAAGTTCATTTTTAGATCAAAAAAACTCAAACCTTGTTGGTGATGGCAGTGGCGGTGCAATTGTGGTTTGGCAGGATTCAGTAGCCGGTAACCAATGGGATGTTAAAGCACAACGTGTAACTATAAACGGACAACAACAGTGGGGCTTAAACGGTCTTTCAGTTTGTAATAATACAAGTTCACAAACACAGCCTGTAAATATTTCTTCAGGTGCCGGCGCAAGTATTTTTGCGTGGGAAGATAAACGAAATGCTTTAATTGATGATATTTATGTTCAACGTTTTCCAACAACAATAACAGGCATTGAAACACAATTTGCAAACCATTCAGCCTTTGCAGTTTATCCTAACCCGTTTAATACAACAGCACATTTGTATTTTAAAGGCATGGATTCATTTGATTACAAGAAAGCTGAAATAAAATTCACCAATGTAACAGGGCAGGAAGTTGATCTTTTAACTGAAGTTAATGAAGAAGGAATAACCTTGCACAAAAATAATTTACCTGCCGGCATTTACTTTTACACTGTAATTTTTGAAAGTAATATTTACTCAGGCAAAATTGTTATTGGCCGGGATTAAAGAGTTTAGAATTCCATAACCACTTTTATTGCCTCAAAATTTTTTCAAAAAAGGTATCTCACGCATTCTTTTTCCAATGAAATATTTGGTTAAAAAGTTGCATCTTTGCAGCAGCTTAAGTGTTTGTTCCGGCTTTTGCCGGAAAGTATACATGCCCAGGTGTTGGTCCCGATAGCTATCGGGAGGTATACAAGTAGGCTTAAGGTGTTTAAGATGTCACAAATGGCAGCAGTATACATATTATTTTCACCCAAACTTGATAAATTTTATACTGTCAGCTGCCTGAATTTAGAAGAACGCTTGCTTGATCACAAGAATAAAAAATATTCGAATGCGTATACAACTGTAGCAGACGATTGGGAATTATATTTTGAAATCAATGGGTTAGAATATGAACTTTCTAGAAAAATAGAATTAAATATTAAATCGATGAAATCAAAGAAATATATTGAAAATTTAAAAAAATATCCTGAAATCACTGCTAAGTTGATTATTAAGCTATCTCAAAAGTAATGTAGTTTCTGTTTTTTTATTGAAAAAGTTGCATCTTTGCAGCAGCTTAAGTGTTTGTTCCGGCTTTTGCCGGAAAG
>JAVTWD010000119.1:0-2591 GCA_032229505.1 Bacteroidota bacterium | reverse complement strand
TATACATGCCCAGGTGTTGGAATGGTATACAAGTACGCTTGAGGTGCGTATGCCGTAAGGTGTGGGAGTTCGAGTCTCCTCCTGGGTACTAGGCCGGTCTTATCTTCAAAATTTGATAAGACCGGCTTTTTTATTTCCCCTGAATCATTTGATAATTGCGAAGTTATGCCGATGACCGAATTTATTTTCTCGGTTCGATAATGCTCTATTTTCACATCATAGACTACTCCTTGCGGAAACAGCGTATTTTGAAAAGTTTGTTTTTGGTAGTAATCGCCACAAGCCCACGCTGACGGGAGGTTACAAGCTAACCTCGATGTAAAATCAATCAATTCTTTAGGGTTCGATAATTTTTGGTCGAGCTTTTCGTAAGCCTTCACCAAGTCCTCTTTTTGCTTGGCAAAAATCACCGAAAATTCTTGGTAAATATCAAAAGCTACCTTGCCTATTGCGTGATTCTTTCTTAAAGCAAAGTACTCTTCATCTATCGCATTAATTTGCAAGGAAAGGGCTTTTTTCTCGCCTGTGTTCGCTTCTGCGCAGAAATCCCACACATAGTGCAAATGGGCTTTTAAAGGCTCGAAGTGGAGGTTTTCCACCGAGTATTTCTTTAAGAATTCTTGGAACTTATCGTGCATGATTTTTATGCTTCGGTTGATCCCAATTCCAATCTTATTGACCTTATAATAATAAAGCCCTTTCTTTTTTACTAAATACCCAGTATAAGGATAGCCTGTGTCCGCATCTTTTACAAATACTTTCAACGGTAGGTTATCATTGGCTTTATTGACCTTAAATCCGGCAGTAGTTTTTAATTCGTTAGCTTTTAAAAATAATTCTTCGCTGATTAATGCAGGATGCTTGCCCTTTACCAATTCTCCATTCAATAAGTTGTGCGACATCTTTCCGCAATAAAACGGATTTTTGAAAATTTCAGCCAGCGTTTGTTTGGGAACTGTTAGTCCTCGCACTTTTAATCGCTCAATGATTTGTTCTATCGTCATACCGATAGCTCGGTATTCAAAAGCTTCTTTAATTAGCTCTCCTTTTTCATTGATGATAATGGTTTGTGTTGGTGCGCCTTTTACAAATTCATAACCTGTTGGTGCATTTCCTATCCATTCTCCTCTCAATAATTTTTCACGCATACCATCAATGGTTTTTTGTCTGCGTAAATCATTATCGTATTTACTAAAGATGAACTGAATGTTTTGTTGCAAAGCTCCTGCATGGGAGTTGGTATCGATGGGCTGAGTAACCGCCATAATATTGATGCCCACTTTCTTTAACTCACCCGCTATATAAATAGCGCTGTCTCCTGTTCTGCTAAAGCGATCTAAACTATACACCAAGATGTATGATATTTTTTCTTTACTCGCTTTTACAAATTTGAGCATGCGATTAAATTCTTTTCGCTCATCGCTTTTGGCACTTTCATAAGTTCCTCCAAAATAACCTTTAATTACAAGGCTATTTTTTCTTGCGTAATCATCGCAGTATTTTTTCTGCCACTCTAAACTTTGGTTCGTGTCCATTTGTTCTTTGGAACTTACCCTAGTATAGATCACACAATTTTGAACGCCTGTTTCTTTTGCTTCAGTATTTTTACCCTTTGCAAATTTTCTAAGCAGCGTCTCGTTGTTCAGAGAATTCTTCTCCTTCATTGTTGCCTCCTTTCAATTGTTTTGTTTTTGACTGACTGTGTTTTTGTTTCATGTACAACTCGTAAAACAGCATGGATAATTTCTCCAATGATTTTATAGTTGCCTGCGCTTCTTCATCTGTGTATTTTTCAAAGCCTTTGTATGACCTCAGTTCCGCTATGGTCATCCGTCTTAATATTTTCTCTTTCTTCTCCGACATAAGCCCCCCTTCTTATTCCTGATCCTTAACTTTAATGAACTTGTATTTACGTTTTGCTCCGGGGCGATTATTCTCCACCATAATCGTTGTGGGTTCATCCTGACGAATGCGAATTTCTTTTCCTTTCTTGTCTATTAGGATAAAATCCTTGTACTCTTTTTCTAAGAAGATCTGCATCACTTCCTGAAGTGTCGATTTTGATTTGGCAATTTCAATCGGTTCAGTTTTCTTGGATTTAAAAAACACATGAATTTTTTGAAAATCCTCAACCATTATGTAGTACAATAAATTTGCTTCTTGTTTGGTATATAAAAACAGTCCGCTGAAATACTCAACTAAGTAATCTTCCAATATATAAGCGTAAACAATGTTGGTGATGTTGATTCTGATTTGAGAACTGAACTCTATTTTATGCAGGAGTTCTTTCGGGTACAAATGTTCGTTGGCTTTTAAAAAGGGAATCCACTCTCCATCTTTAAACAGAACAATCGAAACGGCTTCTCTTGTTGCGATTGCTTCTGCTATTAAGATGTGTAGAAAATGAAAATTGAATCCTTCCAAATTAAAGTCTTCATTATTATAGCCTCCTGATTTTAAGAACTCAATAAACTCTGCTTTATCTTCTCCTTCATAATTATCCAAAGCATTGATATTCTTTGCCATGTTATCGTAGAGTTCTTTCATCGGAACATTTTCAAAAATATCATCAGCTATTTTTTTAATGGCTT
>JAVTWD010000118.1:0-4215 GCA_032229505.1 Bacteroidota bacterium | reverse complement strand
GAATCAAAATATGGAGTGAGTTTTAATTAGTTTTCTTTAGTTCTCGTTTCAATTCGTAGATTTTACTTTCCACTACGTTGATTTCTTCAATTCGTCTATTTCGTAATTTGTATGCATCACTAGCAATAATTTCTGGATACTGGTATTCCGAAATTCTATTCTTGGAATATTTAAATGAAGTTAGAATGACTTCTAGATCTGAGATATTTAATTTTATTTTCATGTTTTTTTTCTCAAAATTACAATTGAGTTATGACATTTCAATTTCCAATTTTCTTTTCATAGCGAGTTTATTAACAAATGGGCCATGATTCGAATTCATCTAAGTAGCTTTTTTTTCAATAAGTTGCATCTGTTTATAACTTTATTTAGTTTATACTTAAGATTGCCTTGCAAAGATGAATCTTTCGATGAAAAATGGAAAATACGCTTATACTACAAGGAATTACTGTTGAGCAATTGATATCAAAAATTGATTCAATTGTCGAAAAAAGACTAGCTGAAAAATTAATAGAATTAAAAGAGAAACCAGCGGTAAAATATCTCGTAAGAAAAGAGGTTTGTCAAATTCTTAAAATTAGTTTACCAACTTTACATGACTGGACGCAAAACGGAATGATAACATCATATAGAATTGATTCTAGGATTCTTTATAAATTAGAAGATATAGAAGAAGCGTTGACAAAAAGAAAATTTAGAAAATAAGCCTCAGAAAATGTACTAAAATGTAGCATACAGTGTCTTTTGAATTAATCCTGGGCTTATTAAATGATACTTACCAATCTTTACAGAAGTGTTGACATAGTTGAATGTTTGTTTTTCCAGCCCTTCAAACAACTGGTTTCCATTTATAAAATCAACAAATCGTTCAACGTTACCAACACTATACTTTCTTGTTTTTTCCACAATCATTAAGGCGTTTAAAGCTTCAAAGCAACTTAATTTTAAATGCCCGTTTATTCTTTCATGATCATATAAATGAGAATTACTGACAATAAACGAACTGATTTTCTCTACAATTTCGCTTTGAGTTAATTTCAGTATTTTCTTAATATGTTCTGGATTTTCATTAATAAATTTTATCCCGGTTTCAATTTGTACGGCAGCTTTTTTTAAGGGGCCTTCTTTCCAGGTGTTTCTATTAACATAATTATTTCTTGTATTAGTAAGTTTAAGCTGCATAAAAATTAAATGCCTGTCTTTCCATGCAAGTAAATCAAAGTCACCTATATCAATCGTTTCTTTCCCTTCTTTTACTTGCATTTTTTTATCACTATCATTCAAAATAACTTTGTAGCCATTTTTGGCAAAAGTATTTTTTAAACTATTCTCATAATATTCTGTTTGCATACGATGCAACGAAATTAACTTCTTGCTAACCAGATTCTCAATTAAATTTTCAGCAAAACAAGCATAGGCTACTAGATTGGGCATACAATAAAAGCTCTCTCCAATTCTTAAGTAAGGCGTTCTTGTAATTTCACATTCAGAATTAATATCATAAGTAAAAATGCTAAGCACCTTTTCTATAAAATCTGTTTCGTACTGATGAATCCATTGTATAGTTTGAACTAATTCAGAATAATTAAATTTAATTAAACAATTTTCAATGCTGATATCTTCTTTGGCTGAGTTAATAATTTTTTCATTTTCCTCTTTTACTTCTGGCGTAAGATGCTCTTGAAGCATATCATTCAATGCCTTTTTATCACCACTGTTTAAAATAGTTTTAATTTTAATATTTTCAGCATCATTTGATTTGGAATAAATACTTGAATAGTGATTTACACCTTTTGTATATTCTTTATCAATAGCCTCTATTTTTGTTTTTGACAGCTCTGCAATAAAAGCAGTTATTCTGAATATGTCACGCAAAGGCAGTTTGGTTTTATCATTCAGTATCAGGTTCTGTTCTTCCAGACCAGGAAAAAACCTTTGATTAAACATAACTAATTCCCATTCTACAAAAAAATCTGCTTTAATGTCTATATGCAATGCTTCTATCCATCGTTTCTTTTCTTCTTCCGTCTCGGGCATATATTTCAAAAACTCAGCGGGCTTATGCTTGTTATCTGATATTTTCTTCGAATATCCTTCCATCAGATTTTTGTGAGCCAAGCCTTCTAGACTTTCAGAGGATATTTTTGACTTCATCAGATTCATCATATCCATTTGATGAGTACTTTCTCTTTGCCCAACTGACGGGCTTGTTTTTATTGTTTTTGAATCAATAACTTCTAGGGTCCAGTCAAAAAGTAAATGTTTCTCAATTGTATCCTTTAATTCCTGATAATTTCCTAATTCATAAATTAGTTCTTCAAATTTTTTATCTGTTTCTATATTCCATTCAAATTCTAATGTTTCTTTTTCAGGTGCCATCGAAAAAAATCTCTCCAGTATTTCCTGAAATTGTATCCCTGCAATCGTAAAATAAATACCTTGTCTTTCAGTTTCAAGGTATCTTTTATCTCCTCTGTTATTTTTAATACTCCAGGCAGCATTATATTTTAGCATGGTATTATTTCTTTCCAAAACATTTGAAACCCCTTGCAATATTTGCTCTTTTGAATAACCATTTAGAAAAGCGGAAGCTTGATTTAATCTGTTCTCATTTTCGTTGATCATTTCAATTAAAATTTTATACGCTTCTGGCATTTCCATTTTTGAAAAATCAAATTCAAGAAATTCTTTTTTAAAAAGAAAACCCTTTTGGTATAATTCTGATAAAGTAGATTTTGGTTCAAGCATAAAACAATTGCTTAAGAAACCTGATGCGTCGCCTGTTTTTTCATTTTTGAAAAAAAGGCGAAATTCTTTGAAATTCTGATTGTAGTTATTCATCTTATTTGTTTTTAGTTACAAGTAGCCCAACATGGTGCTAGTGGAAATAAAATAATTCAGATGAACTTAGAACAAATATACAATATTTTTATATCCCTCCAATTTCCACCCGATTTTATATTATTAAACTAAAGTTATTTTTCGGTTAAAGGTTTGTCCTACATCTTATAATATGCTTGCCAGAGTTACTTTTGAACTGAATTTTAAATAAATAGTATGGCAATAGAAATTATCACAAAAGAAGATTTGCAGGCATTTAAAATAGATCTGCTCAAAGACATTAAAGAGGTGCTTGAATCATCAGGAAAATTAGAACAGAAAAAATGGCTCAAATCACCGGAAGTAAGAAAGCTGCTTGGTATTTCACCTGGCACCCTTCAGAATTTAAGAGTCAACGGCACACTACCTTTTTCTAAAGTTGGTAGTCTGTTTTACTATCCTTACGATGATATTATGAAAATGCTCGAACGCAACATAAATAAATATTAACGATGAACAATAATGTATTTATTAATGCCTTTGCAAAAATGGGAAATGACAAAAGACTTCAACCTTCGCACGTTAGTCTTTACATGGCATTATTATGTTTCTGGAATGAGAATAATTTTCAGAACCCAACAAATATCACACGAAAAAATGTGATGTCAATTTGCAAGATAAAAAGTAAGGTAACTTATCATAAGTGTATAAAAGATCTAAATGATTTCGGATACATTAAATACGAACCCAGTTACAATCCTTTTACCGGGAGTTCTGTAACTATTAATACTGTTTACGAAGAAAATAAAAAAATTGAAAATAAAGTTGTGATTGAGAAAAGGACAGAGAAAGAACTTTTGCTTCGTATTTCACTATCATAATTTGAGCGTTCCCTTCGGGCGGGCTTTTCGCTGCTATCTTTTTACCCTGCGGGATAAAAAGGATATTCGCTACAATCCCTAACGCAAAATTAAGAACAGGTAAATTGGTGTTCCTCAGCTTGTGCAAAGCAAAGGGATGCGCCAAACCAAAATAGCATTTGCTACGCGCTATCTTTTCAAGGCATAGCGCAAAAGCTATTTTGCCTGTTGCGTTGCTCACTCCGTTCCCTGCGTTCCGCTACGCAACAGGTTAAAAGTATTGTCACACCCTTTGCAATTTGCACGAGCTTTCGTCACGGCAGCCTCCTTCGTCCTTCAAGCCACTTCATTCACATCGTTACGTTTGCCCGGCCGTTACCGCTTCGCTAATACTTGCCTGGGCAAGCCTCACTAAGTTCATTTCAGCCGCTTTCAGTCCGCCGGCTGCCAACTTTTCGGCTCGCCTGCGTGTCGCTTTGGGCTGCGGCAAAAGCGCTGCAAACTGCTTTGTGGCAAATATTTTTTGTTCTGTTTG
>JAVTWD010000117.1:0-143513 GCA_032229505.1 Bacteroidota bacterium | reverse complement strand
ATGCCAATTTTAAAAAAATCCTCACAGAAATGTGGGGATTTTTTGTTTTAGAGAAGTTTTGAAAATGTTTTTGAAATAGCTTGAGCCTACAATATCTCAAATTAAAAATTCAGATAATAATCTTTGGTAAAATCTTTATACGCTTGTGTATAATTTCTTGATTCGTTCTCTTCCAATACGAGTGTTGATTCTGAAAATTCTGTTTCTTTAAATTCAAATTGCATTAAATGCCTTTTTTCACTTTCTTTTTCGGGCTTTGTTCTTATTCTTAATAATTTTGATAAGTATAAACCTCGTGCTTCTGCCAGCTTTCTGAAAATTGCCGCTTCATTTTTTGGAAGGATCAAACAAAATTTTCCTTTTGTATCTAATAACTTTTTTACACTGTCAATTAATTCATCAAACGGCAACGCGTCTGCATGCCTTGCTATTGTTCGGTTTAGTTCAACGCCTTTATATGAATCAATAAAATAAGGTGGATTGGTAACGATCATATCAAATTTTTGATCACTTTCTTTTGCAAGGTTTTGAATGGAAATATTTTTTACTTCTACCTTTTCATTATAAATACTTTCGGCAACATTTAATTTTGCCTGTTCGGTACTTTCTTTATCAATATCTATAGCAGTAATTTTTGCTTCTGATTTCTGCGCAAGCATTAATGAAATTACGCCTGTGCCTGTTCCAATATCTAAAATGGTTTTACTGCCATTAGGATAGATCCATGCACCTAATAGCACGGCATCTGTACCCACTTTCATGGCACATTTATCTTGTTTTATGCAAAATTTTTTAAAGGCGAAACTATCATTAGACATAAATTGTGTTTTTCATTTATTAATTCTAATCAAGAATTTAAACCTACAAATTACTTTTTTGTTTAGAAAAAAAAAGCGTTAGATAACTAACGCCTTAATAATTTAATAAGATGCCTTGGTATCACCACGACCTAAATTACGGCCATATCCGGGCGAAACATTATATCTCAACATAATTTCAAGCCCACCGTTTCTTTTTGAAGCAGGTGTTAAAGCCGAAACGTTTATATCATAAGAAGCACCAAAAGCATATTTATCATACTGCACTAATACCTGTGGTATAATGGCATCTCTGTAACGGTATTGCGAACCAATTGAAATAGCACAAGGCTTTTTATTATTTGTATAAACCGATTGATCAACTAAAATAAATTTAAATAATGCACCTAAAATAAACTGACTGCTTGGCCCTTGTTTCATATACAAGAAGCTTGGCATAATGGCATTCTTCGAATTTGGAATATTAAAATCACCATTTGCATACGCGCAAAAACGAGTATATAATTTTTCAGTTGTGATTATAAATGAATTTGCAGGAATACTGTAGTGATAAGCTGCCGCACCAAAATCAAATTTATTTCCATCTTTTGAACTGAAGAATTTTTCGCTTTGAGCATAATTAAAATTTATACCTCCACCCATATCATAAGAAGTAATAGAACTTCTTGGTGTACTTGGCTCACCGTTTGGTAGGCTTGAATTATATTCGTAACCGTTATATTGTCTGTCCCAACGTAAATTATTTACATCAATTGTTCTGTAAAATAAACCACCTTGCATACCACCTGAAACTTTCATTTGTTTATTGATCTTTCCAACATAACAAATGCCAAGGTTTGGATTAAGTGTATTTAATTTAGCATCGCCGGCAGCATCTCTATAAATATTTAATGCAATTGCAAAATAACCTTTACCCAATTTTTTTGCCTTAATAGCTTGCTCAAATGATAAACCAATAGTTTGATAGCTTGTAGCAACACTGCCCCATTGCGTTCTGAAGTTGGCAATAACACGTGTGTTATAATGCACACCCGCTAATGCAGGGTTAATGCTGCTTGGTGTTTCAGTATATTGAGAAAAATGAATATCCTGAGCTTTAGATAAGTGGCTTACCATTAAAAAAGCTAAAAAAGAATTGACGATATATTTAGTTTTCATATGCATTATCTAATAAGTGTTACGTTACCTTTTAAACTGTATCCCTTGCCCTCATAATCCTTGCCCTCGAGTCGATAGACAAAAACACCGCTATTCATCATATCCCCGTTAAATGTTCCATCCCATCCAATGGTCTTATCAGTAGTTTCAAAAACTTTTTGTCCCCATCGGTTAAACACCATAAAAGTTAATGTCTCTAAACAATGGCCCCTCACATATAAAACATCATTAGCACCATCATTATTTGGTGAAAAGGCATTTGGCACAAACATTTCACCACAATCATCCACCACAATAACATTTATTGAATCTTCAGATGCACATTGCGAACTGTTATAACCTCTTACAATGTATAAATTGGTTTGCTGAGGACATACCGTTACATTATGGGCAGTGAGGCTTGAAATAAAATAATTTTCTCTCCACACATATGATTTAGCGCCGCTTGCCGTTAATTGTACACATTCACCAAACCTGATAATAGTATCGCTTACTTGTTGACCAGGAGGAATAATTGTTACGTTTGGTATATCAACTACTTTAATATAATTCTGACGATAAGCAACTAATGTACTACCGCCTGTTGCCAAAGCATAAGGGTTAGAAACCGTTAACACAACATTATATACACCCGGTAAATTATAACATACTGTAGGGTTATTTAAAGTAGAAGTAGCAGGTGCACCCCCGGCAAATTGCCATTTATATTGCTGCGGCCCACCGGCCATAGTATCGGTATGATTTAGGAAGGTAACACAGGTTCGCGAACAAATGGTATCGTTTGGCGTGGCTGTTTCAAAGAATATATTCCGGACGGGCCTGCAATCAATTGCCCGAACACTTACCGTATCATCGCGCCTGCAACCAGGTATACCATTGTAACCTGAAATTAATGAGTATGTTACAACTTGCGGCAATCTGCAAGGCGCGTTCACAATTATAGAATTGTTATTGGCAGGAGATAATATAGATTGAGAATTACATGGTGCCTGCAAATAAGGTGATACCCAGGTATAAGTTGGAACCACACCAAAAGGTAAGCCCACATTTTGATTGTTACCTGTTAATGTAAGTGTATTATCAGGCGCTCCGGGGCTAAGGCCCACAAAACAAACCGTATTGGTTGCTACGTTATTAATGGTTGGTATGGCAATAGATGTAATTGGTTTTGGCAATACCGTAACCGTTATTAATCTTGGTAAAGAAACGCACTGTCTTGCGTCATATATTTCATAAGTATATGTACAGCTGGTTAACGGATAAGCCATAGTTGTACCCGATAATGGCGCACTTAAACTTGGTGGTGGTGCATTAAGTGGCTCTGTCCAAACATAACCATTGGTTGAAAATGATGTTGCAGGAATTGGTAAAGCTGCAAGTGTTCCAATAGCTGTTGTTTTAAGAAGGATAGAATCACCAATACAAATAATTGGTTGTTGTGGTGTAACCTGCATAGTAAATTGAGGAATAACAGTAACACATACGGCCTGTGAACCTGAACAAACCGCAGTAGATCCTGTAACGGTATAGCAGGTTGATGTTGGAGGCCTTACAGTAACGGTTGGCCCTATACAAATTGTCATATACAATGGATTACATTGTGCCCAGCTATAAATAGAAGCCCCAGTCGCATTTAGAGTTACAGGTTTAGAAAACTGCATAGGGAAATTAGTTGCCACACAAGTTGTAAAACTTGATTGCGTCACCTGAATGTTTAATGGAGGCGCTAAATTTATAGTTACAACCGAAAAGCTATTGCAACCCGCACCGGTACTGCCTAAAACTGTATAAGTTCCGGGACCAACAGATATAGATGGTTGAACAATTGCCGTAGTGAATGTTGTGCCTGTCCATGTGTAAGAAGTTGCACCGGTTGCAGATAAGGTTGATGTAAAGCCTGTACAAACTGCAGACGCTGTTGAAGAAACCCCTATTGAAGCACCGGCACCCATACTAATTGTAATCTGCGCAGTACCTGTACAACCAGCGCCATTATCACCAACAACCGTGTATGTTGTTTGAGTAAGAGGAGAAGCGTTAGTCACAGAACCACTTGTAGTACTCAATGAACTGCCGGGCGACCATGTATAGTTTAATGCGCCGCTGGCTGTTAATGTTGTGGTTTGACCAGGACATACAGTTGAAGAGCTTGCCGCAACAGTTAATGTTAGGCCGGTTGACATACCAACGTTTATAGTTAAATTACCATTACAGGTACCTGAAGTTACATAAACAGTATAAGTGGTTGCAACAGTTGGATTATCTACTGCTGTTGAAGTTGTTGAAAGTGTGTTTGAAGGGGGAGCAACCCATGTATAGGTTGTTCCACCACTTGCTGTTAAAGTTACGGCACTACCCGGGCAAACTGAAGGGCTGGAAGGGCCAGCAGAAATTGCTAAACTTGAACCCACTGTAACAGTTGTTGAAGCAGCCGCTGTACAAGAACCAATGGTTGCTACAACCGAATAAGATGTTGTTGTACCCGGCGAAACAACTTGAGTGGAAGCGGTTCCCAAAGGAGTGGCCCCGTTAAACCACTGAAAGGTTGATCCTGCTGTTGCATTAGCTGTAAGCGTTGCAGAGCTACCGGTACAAATACTTTGAGAAGGCGGCGTTACGTTTACCGTTGGACCCGCAGAAACAGTAACTACAACTGTATTTGAGCTAGCCGTAGGTAAAGGGTTTAATTCTACAACCACAATAGAATAAGTACCCGCTGAAGGGTAAGTAATAGCTGTTGAAGTACCTGTAGTTGGTGCGAAAACAACACCTGCAGGACTCGATACCCAGGTATAAGTAGCACCCGCAATTGTAGGTGTAGTGATAGAACCGGTAACAGTTTGGTTTGTACATGCTGTAGCGGATGTTGTAATAGTTACAGCTGATAAAGTAGAAAGCACAACATCATCAATAGCTACAGAAGGATCTGTTCCTAAACCATCATCATTATTAACCCAATGAAATCCAACTCTTACATTAGGATTATTATTTGCAGAAGCGGGTAAAGCAACACTAAAAGCTGTCCATAAACCTTGACCTGCACAAGCCGCATTAGCAGTAGGCGCCATTAGGCCTAAATTGCTCCAGGTAGCACCATTAAAATAAAATAATTCAGCAAAATCATTACCCGGATCGCCTTCCAACATGTATTTAAAGGAAAGTGTAATATTAACTTTTCCGGTACAATTGATCACCGGGCTTTCAACTCTTCTGTCCGAAGCTACATCACCAAGACCAAAACCCGCGTCATAAGCAGCACCGCAATCGCCGGTTGGGCAAACAAAAGCCGCCGCCGGAGATGTTGAAACGTTTCCAATATGTAAAGTTCTGTTATTTCCACTTGTACAACCGGTACCACAAGAGCCCACAGCGTTACCATGCTCTGTAGCACTGATAAACCACTGGTTGGCATCCGGATCATTAGCGCCCGTAAGCGTTATAGCCCATGCACCATTAGAAGCTGTGGGAACGCCTATCGTGGCAACATTTGCCTGGCCACAACTGGTGGCACCAAAAGTTTCAGTCCAAAAGGCCTGGCTATAAGCAGTTCCGTTAAAAAATAGGGCTAGAAATAAAAAACAAGAATATAGAATTCTTTTCATAATGTGGGTGAATTTTAATTAGCTAATATAGGACTTTAGTTTTAAATAATCTAATAATTTCGGCAATAATAGGCACTTTTTACTAAGGGTACAAAGTTAATTATTTCCTCGTTATCCTGATCTATAGTAAACACGTTCTGTTTTGAATAAAGGTTGGGTGTAAATTCATTTTAATTGAGATTTTAGCAAAAAACTCCAAATTTTTGTTTGAATGTGTTTATTGGCTGAGTAAAGCGTCCGGCAAAACAAGTCGGGTTTTAAGTTTTAAAAACAAATTAACATTTAAAAAATACAATATAAAAAAATTGCAACTTTACGGTTTAGAATTTTACTCTAAAAACTCTAAAAAAAAATATGCATTTAAAATATTCTTCAGCACCAAAAGCACTGTTAGTATTAGAAGACGGAAAAGTATTTGAAGGAAAAGCTGCCGGAAAAATCGGTACCACCACCGGCGAGATCTGCTTTAACACAGGGATGACAGGATACCAGGAAATTTTTACAGATCCTTCTTATTATGGACAAATTGTTGTAATGGCCAGTTCACACATTGGTAATTATGGTATTGAAGAGAATGAGGTAGAAAGCGATAGTATAAAAATTGCAGGCTTGGTTTGCAAAAAATTCAATAATGGTTTTTCACGCCCGCGCGCGCAAAAAAGCTTACAGCAATATTTTGAAGAATCAAATATTGTTTCCATTAGCGATGTGGATACCCGCGCGATTGTACGTTACATAAGGGATCGCGGTTCTATGAACTGTATCATCTCTTCAGATAATTTAGATGTTGAATCTCTGAAAAAACAATTGGCTAAGGTTCCAAATATGGCGGGACTTGAACTATCATCAAAAGTTTCAACAACAAAAAGTTTTTTTTATGGCGAAGAAAAAGCCAAACATAAAGTAGCAGTGATTGATTATGGCGTTAAAAATAATATCCTAAGGTCATTAGCATCTCGTGATTGTTATTTAAAGGTTTTTCCAATGAAAACAACACTTGCCGAGGTGCTTGCATTTAAACCCGAAGGTATTATGCTTTCCAACGGCCCTGGTGATCCCGGCGCTATGCCACAAGATGCTGCTTTTGTAAAAGAATTGGTAAATACAGATATTCCTGTTTTTGGTATCTGTTTGGGACATCAATTATTAGGCGAATCACAAGGTATCTCAACCTTTAAAATGCATGCTGGTCATCGTGGTATCAATGCACCGGTTCTAAATAAAATTCTTAATAAAAGCGAGATCACTTCACAAAATCATGGCTTTGGTTTAAATCCGGAAGACATTAAAAAGAATCCGAATATTGAGATCACGCATATTAATTTAAATGATGGAACCATTGAAGGTATTCGTTTAAAGAATAAAAGTGTGTTCTCGGTTCAGTATCACCCTGAGGCCTGTCCGGGCCCACTGGACGCGCGTTACCTTTTTGATGAATTTGTCGCTAATATTGAAAAAGCGAAAGTTTCGAAAAAACAAACAGCATAATTTAAGATATTAGAAGTTAGATTTAAGATATACTATTTGCAAATTTTAAATCTAAAATCTTACTTCTTAAATCATTTAATTTCCTCAAAATCTATGTAATCGCCTTCTTTATCGGCGCTTTTTTGAATGGCTTCTTTAGTATCCTTTTTTGTAGAATAATTTGTGTTGGAATTATAAGTCTGCCCCTGATTGTTTTGCGAATTGGCATTATTACCTGCATACGACCTTTTAGAGCTTCCTTTAAAAATATCAACCAGCTTATAAATTAACCAGACAATAATTATTGTCCAAATAACGTCTCTTAACATAATACCTCAAAGGTAATTATTTGCTTTTAATTGCAGGGTTATAGTTTGTTAATTTCAGGCCCGTGTTTTGGGCTAAAAAGCAATACTTTTATAAACATTAACACGGTTCTTTATTAACAAAATTGGCTGTTGGCTAGGGATTTAATACTTTTGCACAAAATTAATTTAAGCCAATGGAATCTTTAGAAAAAACAAACACAGATTATAAATCTCAATTAAACGATTGGATCAAACAGGAAAAAGCTGCTTTAGATCTTATAAACGTAGTTGGTAAACTTTGGTTCGAAAAATCTATCGAGCTTATTTTATTCCGTAACCAATTGGTAGATAGAAGTGCAAGTGAGATCATGAATCTGCATTTATATGCAAAGAACATTGTAAAAAAACCTATTTCGGTTTATGAAACGGTTGCTTTGGCAAACGAAATTCTTGAATCAAAAGTTGGTGCCGGAAGAATTGACATTGGAAAATTAGCTTTTGAATGGGATCAGGAAAAAGCAAAATATAAATCGCAAACCGATTTTGTAAACGATAAATTAAAAGATATGTTGGGCGTGCCAAACCCGGTAACGCCTAAAGATGTTGTGTTATATGGCTTCGGTCGTATTGGCCGTTTAGCTGCACGCGAATTAATTGCACAAGCAGGTAAAGGTGAGCAATTGCGCTTAAAAGCTATTGTAACCCGTGGTAGCAGCGATGCTGAAATTGTAAAACGCGCAGACTTACTTCGTACAGATTCAGTTCATGGTCCATTTCCGGGAACTGTTATTGAAGATCTTGAGAACAAAGCTTTGATCATTAACGGTCACACAGTTTACATGATCGATGCAAAAAATCCTGAAGACGTTGATTATACAAAATACGGTATTAAAGATGCGTTGGTAATTGATAACACGGGTGTTTTTAGAGACAGAGATGCATTAAGCCGTCACACAAAAGCAAAAGGTGTTGCAAAAGTTTTATTAACCGCTCCCGCAAAAGGCGATGTACCAAATGTAGTGCACGGTGTAAATCACGAAACGGTTGATGTAAAAAAAGAAACTATTTTTTCTGCGGCAAGTTGTACAACCAACGCAATCATGCCAATTTTACAAGTGATAGATAAAGAATTAGGAATTCAAAAAGGACACATCGAAACGGTTCACTCGTATACAAACGATCAGAATTTATTGGATAACTATCATCCAAAATACCGTCGTGGACGCTCTGCAGCGTTAAACATGGTAATTACCGAAACAGGTGCGGAAAGTGCTTTGAAAAAAGTATTGCCTCACTTAAGCGGAAAATTCACTGCTAATTCAGTACGTGTACCAACCCCAAATGTATCTCTTGCTATTTTAAATTTAAATATCAATAAAGAAGTTACGCGTGATGATGTGAACGAAATTATTAAACGTTACGCATTACAAGGTGCTTTGGTAGAACAAATTCAATATGCTTTCAGTAACGAATTAGTAAGCACTGATATTATCGGAAGTTCTTGTCCAAGTGTATTTGATAGCCAGGCAACAATTGTTTCGCCTGATAAAAAAAGTATTGTACTTTATGTTTGGTATGATAACGAGTATGGTTACACACGCCAGGTAATTCGTTTCAGTAAGCACATTAGTGAAGTACGCAGACCGGTTTATTATTAATCATTTAAAATTTTTAAAATGAAAAAAATAGTTTTAGTTTTTGCAATGGCTTTGTTGGCAAATTTAGCTATCGCTCAACCGCCTGCGGGTAAAGCCGCCGTTGGTGATACTTACGGTGCTAAGATAGATCGTATGAATGCTGTTCCGGTAAAAGAATTGCCATCTATGTTTAAAGGAAAAGATACTATTCCTGCAAAAGTTATGGGTAAAGTGTTAGACGTTTGTTCAAGCAAAGGTTGCTGGTTAACCATGCAGGTAAACGATAGCACAAAAGCATTTGTAAAAATGAAAGGTTACGCTTTTTTTGTACCATCAGCACTTTCAGGAAAAACTGTTGTTTTAGACGGAATTGCTTTTACAAAAACTACTTCAGTTGCAGAATTAAAACACTATGCAGAAGACGCTAAGAAATCTCAAAAAGAAATTGACGCGATCACTGCTCCAAAACAAGAGATCCGTTTATTAGCAAACGGCATTGTAGTAGTTGAATAATTTCTAAAAATAAAACTTAATAATAAGCCTTGTTTTTACGGGGCTTTTTTATGCCTAAATTTTTTTAACCACATAGACACATAGAAAAAGAGGTTTAACTAACCGCAAAAAGGGTCACATAATTTTCTTTGCTAGCAAAGAAAATAACTATGTTTTGCTCTCATAAGTTTAGATTAGTCTATAAAAACTATGTTTCTATGTGTTTAAATTTTAGGCTGCTTTAATTTGTACTTTTTGTGGTTAAATTTTTTGCTGGATATTCACTTTTTATGCTATGTTTGTAACTCTTCTTAAATGAATCTTGAACAAGCCATAAAACAAGCCATCAGGGATATTCCCGATTTTCCAAAACCGGGAATTATGTTCAAGGATATTACACCTATTTTTTATGATCAAAAATTGTGTTCGCAAATTGCAGATGAATTTATAGCACGTTTTGAAAAAAAGCCTGATGCCATAGTTGGCATTGAAAGTCGCGGTTTTTTATTTGGCTTTTTAATTGCAAATAAATTAAATATTCCATTTGTATTGGTTCGTAAAGCAGGTAAATTGCCTTATAAAACGATCAATTACGAATATGAATTAGAATATGGCTCCGCTAAAATAGAAATGCATGAAGATGCCTTAAAAAAAGGCTGGAATGTGGTAATACACGACGATCTTTTGGCTACAGGCGGTACAGCCGCAGCAGCAGGAAATCTTGTTAAAAAATTAGGAGCTAACGTTTTAGGTTTTAACTTTGTAATAGGTTTGGATTTCCTGAACGGAAAAGAAAAATTAATTAATCATTCAAATAATATAACATGTCTGGTACACTATTAGAGCACGGCGTTGGTATGAATTTTCAACTAAACGAAAATCAAACAATGATCGCGGATATGATCCGCAAATTTGGTAAAGAACATATCTATCCTAAAATGATGGAGTGGGATGAATCACAGGAGTTTCCTGTTGAAGTTTTTAAAAAACTTGGAGAGCTAGGCTTGATGGGTGTTTTGGTACCAACAGAATATGGTGGATCAGGATTTAGTTATACTGAATATGTAACTGCTATTACCGAATTAGGTAGCATTTGTGGTTCAATTGCTTTATCAATGGCGGCGCATAATAGTTTGTGTACAGGCCATATTTTGCAATTTGGTAACGAAGAGCAAAAGAAAAAATATTTACCAAAATTAGCTACAGCTGAGTGGATCGGCGCATGGGGCTTAACAGAAGCCAACACAGGTAGCGATGCAATGCGTATGCAATGCGTTGCAAAACAAGACGGCGATTATTGGGTATTGAATGGTACCAAGAACTGGATCACGCATGGTATTACCGGTAACGTGGCAGTTGTTTTGGCACGTACAGGTGAGTTATTAGATAGCCATGGTATTACAGCATTTATTGTTGAGCGTACAACTCCGGGTTTCCGCGGTGGTAAAAAAGAAAATAAATTAGGTATGCGCGCCAGCGAAACTGCTGAGTTAATTTTTGAAAATTGCCGCGTACATAAATCACAAGTGTTGGGCAATGTGGGTGATGGCTTTGTGCAAGCTATGAAAGTACTGGATGGCGGCCGTATCTCTATTGCTGCATTAAGTTTAGGTATTGCAAAAGGTGCTTTAAACGCAAGTATTAAATATGCAAAAGAGCGTCAACAGTTTGGTAAACCTATTGCTAACTTCCAGGGTATTGCTTTTAAATTAGCCGATATGGCAACTGAATTTGAAGCTGCAGAATTATTAACTTTCCAGGCAGCAGATATGAAGAACAAACATTTAAAAATGACCAAAGAAAGTGCTATTGCAAAATATTACGCAAGCGAAGTTTGTGTGCGTGTTAGTACAGAAGCTGTGCAAATTTTTGGTGGTTATGGTTATACAAAAGATTTTCCGGTTGAGAAATTTTACCGCGATAGCAAGCTTTGCACTATTGGTGAAGGTACCAGCGAAATTCAAAAACTGGTAATAGCCCGCGAATTACTAAAATAAATTAAAACCGCCTTAAGGGCGGTTTTTTTATTTAACTTTATAGTAGAATTATTTTAAAATGAAACATTACTCAACACATACTATAGATCAGTTTACACGCCATGTGATGAAGGATACTGCGGGTTTTAATTACCTGATGAATAACGGGTATAAAGAACTTGTTGCCGTATTGGATGCAATTCGTGATGATAAAAAAGCCTTTAAATTTTTATGGAATAATAAATTTTTTGTGCTTGCTGCTTTTGTAAACGCCATTTGGGAAGATGAAAAAGCGTTTAAATTTCTAATGGATAACAAACAATACGAATGGGCCGCTGCTGCTAATCTTATTAATGGTGATGAGAAAGCCGAAGAATTCTTAAAAACTTCAGGCAACGAACATTATGTTCTTTTGGCACACGCAATCCAAAGCCGCATTCACGAAGATGGAGATAGGAATATTAGTCCATGGGGTGTCATGAAAAATTTGTTGAACTTTAAAAAAGATGTTGAGTGAGAATAATTGATAGTATACCGCACCATAGCATGACCATCAGCATCTTTCAGATGAATGATAAGTACCAGGTACGTTTTGAAGCCGGACCAATGGAGCAACTCTTTAAATTTTCGGTAGCCGAAGTAAAAGGCGTTGAGAATTTAAAAAAACTCATTAACGAAGATTTTATTGAAAAAACACGTTTGCGTTTTAATGATATGTTCATGCAAATGAAAGAGCTGCCTTTAGAATGATCATTTTTCATAATACACGCTGTTCAAAGAGCCGTGAGGCACTCGATCTTTTAGAAAAAGGTAATTGCGAAATAGAGATCCGCGATTATCTTAATCTTCCTCCAAGCAAAGAAGAATTAAAAGAGATCCTTGTCATGCTCAAATGTAAGCCAATTGATATTGTTAGAAAGAACGAACCTCTATATCTTGAAAAATATGATGGCAAAAAAATTACCGATGCCAGGTGGCTTGATATCCTAAATAAAAATCCTATCTTAATTGAGCGCCCTATTGTAATTGATGGCGAAAAGGCAGTAATTGGCCGCCCGCCTAAATTAGTGATCGATCTTATTAAAAAGAAAAAGAAGAAAAAATAATCTATGCAACATAGCGTATTAAAATTAGCGACTGTGTTACTTTTTTTTTCTTTTTTTTCATGCAAAAAAAACACCTCTGAATTTTCTTTTTATTACTGGAAAACAAAATTTAAGATCTCACCGGCAGAAAAAAACATATTGGCAGATCTTGAATGTAAAACAATTTACACTCGTTTTTTTGATGTAGATAAGGATGAAGCCGCTCAGGAGCCTATTCCTGTGGGAACCATAGATGGTTTAGATTCCATGGATGAAAACACAACTATTATCCCGGTTGTTTTTATTACAAATCGAACATTTTTAAAAATGGTTAAAGCCGATATCACAAAACTTGCTCAAAATATTTATACAAAGATCAACTCTATAAAAGATGATTATACCGAATTACAATTTGACTGCGATTGGTCGGGTAAAACAAAAGAGAATTATTTTTTCTTTTTGCAAGAGATTAGAAAATTGATTTCAAAAGATGTTAAGCTTACTTGTACCATTCGCTTACATCAGGTAAAGTATGTGTTTAAAACAGGTATTCCGCCGGTTGACCGTGGTACATTGATGTTTTATAACATGGGTGATGTGCACGATCAAAATGAGAGTAATTCTATCTATAACTCTGGAAATGTAGAAAAATACATTGATTTTGTGGATGATTACAAATTGCCACTAGATGCAGCCTTGCCAATTTTTGGTTGGTACGTGCATTATAGAAACAATACCTTCATAGGTTTAATAAATAAGGATAATATGCCAAAAATTAATGACACAATTGTTTTTTCTCAGATGGAAAATAATACTAAATTTAAAGTAAAATCAGATCATTTAGAGAACGGTATCTATTACAAAACAAATGATATGATAAAGCTGGAAGTTTTGAACGATGAAAAATTGCTGGAAGCTGCAGAACTATTAGCTAAACATTTAAAACCTGTAAGCAGGAGGATTATTTTTTATGACCTGGATGAAAAGAATATAAATTATTATGACAAAGAAACATTTACAAAAATTAAGTCTGTTTTTAATTAGTGGTTTTGCAATAACAACTATTACAGTTATAGCCTGTGGCGGTGGCGATTGGGATGGAACAGAAGGCTCTATGTTTACACCCGAAATTATTAACCAACCAAAATATAAACCTTTTTTTAGAACCCAGGCAACACCATTTTACGATGGCTACGATGATGCCAGCGCGCGTATCTTTAAAGAAGAGAACGCAAAAGACTGGATGGGTTATCTTGGAAACAATCTTACCAAAGAAGCCGTAGATTATTGGTTATATGAAGCTTCTATCAATCAAATAGATTCGATGATATTTGATATTAAGAAAAAACCGGCAAATCTTACTTCAAGGTCGCAAGGCTATAGTTTAAAAGCAGTTCAGCCTGAAAGTAAAGCCACAGGCTTTTTATATTTTGTTGGTTTTGCAAAACGTAACGAAGATTTTGCAGTGAAGGAAATAAGCTATTGGGGAGGTACTGAAAAAAAGAAAGAGACCTATTCAATTACAAAACAAATTGCAGGCGGCGTCAATTTTTTAGCCAAAGCTACCGATCCTTTTATGAAAGAGCGTTATGCGTTTCAATTAGAGCGTTTGTATTTTTTTAATAAGGATTATGTAAATACCATTAAAGTTTATAAAGACAATGAGGCGGTATTTAAATCAGAAGATAATTTAAAATGGCGCGCTTTAAGTTATAGTGCCGGCGCGTATTACAGACAAAAGCAATATGCACAGGCCAATTATTTATTCTCAAAAATATACGATGGTTTTAACGTGATGCAAAAAAGTGCATATTTATCTTTTCATCCTGTGCAGCAGGCCGATTGGGAGGCTTGCCTTGCCCTTGCAAAAAATACACGCGAAAAAGAAGTGCTGTGGCAAATGTTTGGACTTTATAAAGATTATGTTACAGCCATGAAAGAGATCCTAAAGCTCAATCCAAAATCTGAAATGGCAGATGTGTTGTTAATGCGCGCGGTAAATATCGAAGAAGAAAAATTTAACGGCTCATTAGGAAACGATATCTCAAAACAAAAAGAATTGATAGAAAAAATAGATAAGAGCCTTATTGCGTTTTTAAACGAAATATCTGCAAATAACACAACCAATAATCCTGTTATCTGGCATTTGGCGGCTGCTTACATTAACTATATTAAAAAAGATTTTGCAACCGGTGATAAGCAATTAAAACTGGCTGAAAAATATTCTAAGAACAGTAACACAATAAAATCACAATATCATTTGATCAGTTTGGTTGGCAAAGTTTCACGCTTAACAGAATTATCACCAAAAGCAGAAACAGAGCTTTTAACCGATCTTAAAGTGCTGTTTAAAGATAAAACAGATGAAACTTTCAGGTTTGCAGCCGCGCAGCAATGGGTAAGAACAACGTTGGCAAAATTAGCTATTCAAAAAGGTGAACGTGACAAAGCAGAGTTAATTTCAAACGGAATTGAGAGCGCCCGCTTTGAAAAGATAGATGAATTAAAAAAAATGATCGCATATTGTGATAAAGAACCAAAAAGCGAATTCGAAAAATTATTTACCGAGGTATCTTCTCTTAATAAATTTGATTATGTAGAATTGCTCGCCATTCGCTATGCACATAAAGATCAGTTGGAAGATGCTTTAAGGGCCTATAAATCTATTCCTAAACACAATACCGTTTTATTGGGAAATCCTTTTACGATCCACATAAAAGATTGTCATGATTGTGATCATGAAGCCAAACAAAAAACAAAATACACGAGTATTTCTTTTGTTGAAAAATTAATAGAGATGAAAGGTATTGCTACCGCCAAGCCTGCAGAAGCTGCTCAAAATTATTTTTTAGTAGCCAATGGTTTTTATAACATGACCTATTATGGCAATGCCCGTTATTTTTCCGTTAACCGGGTAAATAACTGGGGTTATACATCGCCGCTTGATTGCAGCATAGCTTTAAAATATTATTTGTTGGCAAAACAAAATTCAAGCGATGCAGAGTTTAAAGCTAAGTGTACATTTATGGCTGCTAAATGCGAACAAAACGAGTTCTTTAATACCAAGCCTGATACATATAAAGGTGATTTTAAATCGGGCATTTATTTTGCGCAATTAAAAAAAGAATATGCGGCTACAAAATATTACCAGGAAATTATTAAAGAGTGCGATTATTACAGGCAATATGCTCGAAAATAGAATTTTAATTTAGAATGAGAAAAGCAGGCTATACATTTATTCTAACGGGCTTAATTTGTTCGACTTTTTTAATTTACCAAAATTTTAATGCGCCATTTAATATGGCCATTGCTTTTGTTATTTTATTTTCTTTAGCATTGTTTTTTTCAGGCTTTTCCTTTTTTATACTACCATTATCAATTGATAAAAGAAAAAAGTTTGCCCGTGTATTATTTATTGTTTGTGTACTATTACAGTTGGCTTATTTCTTATTCAAACACAGGCAATTCCCGGGCGCAAACATAATTGCAATACTCCTTTTCTTTTTAGTTGCGTTTATTTTTTTACCGGTATACACCAAAAACAGGATAGAAAAATGGAAACAATATACACGTAAAGCCTGGCACTCATACTTACTATCTTTGAGCGATTTGTTTAGTGTGGCTGCAATTTATGCAGGCTTGTTATTTAAAGTAATGCATTGGCCTTTAGCTTCTATTATGCTTTTAGTTGGTGTTATTGTATTGGGTGTTTCTCAGATAGGATGGAATCGTTTATTTAGCCGCGAAATTGTTCTAAGAAAAGAAGCGGAGGATAAAGTAACACATGCTTTTTTAGAACTGGAAGAAAAAAACAAAGAAATTCTGGATAGTATAAATTACGCCAAACGTTTACAGGAAGCCATTCTTCCATCTGAAAAAACATGGAATACAGCGTTACCAAACAGCTTTGTATTATATAAACCAAAAGATATTGTTGCCGGAGATTTTTATTGGATTGAAATGGTTAAGGATAAGGTATTGTTTGCTGCTGCCGATTGTACAGGGCATGGCGTGCCGGGAGCATTGGTGAGTGTGGTTTGTAGCAACGCATTGAACAGAGCTGTTAAAGAATTTAATATTAGTGACCCCGGAAAAATTTTAGATAAGGTGCGCGAATTAGTGATTGAGACGTTTGTCCGAAAGGACTCCTTCGGAGAAAAAAGTGAGAACGAAGTAAAAGATGGTATGGATATTTCGCTGTGTGTATTAAATATAAATACGAATGAAGTAAAATGGGCTGGTGCTAATAATCCATTGTGGTATGTTTCACAAAATAATTTAACAGAGATAAAAGCCGATAAACAACCTATTGGTAAATATGCGGAAGAAAAGCCTTTCACAACTCATACCTTGCAATTAAACAAAGGCGATATGCTTTATTTATTTACGGATGGTTACGCCGATCAGTTTGGCGGACCAAAAGGCAAAAAATTTAAATACAAACAACTTTTAGAATTAGTACTTAACATTCATAAACAAAATTTGCCTGATCAAAAGAAAGAGCTTGAAAGTATTTTCACAAACTGGCGGGGTAAGGCAGATCAGATTGACGATGTTTGCATAATTGGAGTAAAAATATAGTTTATGGCTTCTGTTTTTTTAAAAGCCGAGTGGCGAAAGTTAATCCTCATCAATTATAAAATTGATAGGACGATTCTTGAAAAATACATACCCCGCCATGTTGAGATGGATGAGTGGAACGATACTTGTTATATTAGCCTGGTTGGTTTTATGTTTGTAGATACAAAGATCAAAGGTTTTAAAATTCCACTGCATATTAATTTTGAAGAGATCAACCTCAGGTTTTATGTAAAACATAAACAGAATGGCGAATTCAAAAGAGGCGTTGTATTTATTAAAGAAATCGTGCCAAAATATGCCATAACATTAGTGGCAAATACTTTTTATAAAGAAAAATACCAAACTTTACGCACGGGCCATAGCTGGAAACTGGAAGGAGCAGAACAAGAAATTATGTATGAATTTAAAAAAGGACATTGGAATAAAATGACCGTTGTTGCAGGTAATGAAAAGCAAGCTATTTTGCCTGGTAGCGAAGAAGAATTTATTACAGAGCATTATTGGGGTTATACAAAAATTAACAATACAAGAACAATTGAGTATGCTGTTGAGCATCCCCGTTGGGAAGTTTATCCTGTAAGTAATTATAAGATCGATATTAATTTTAAAGATGTGTACGGTGAAGATTTTGCTTTTTTAGAGAAGGAAAAACCTTTATCGGTGATGTTGGCCGAAGGTTCTGAAATCATTGTAAGATCGGGGCAGGTATTGTAGAAAACTTTTTGGAAGGTATAAATTTATTTTCCGTAACTTGATTTTATTCTTTCATCATCTAGGTATTCAAAATTATACTTGATCTTAGGAAATTTATTTTTTAGATCATAACCATATTCAATTAACGTTCCATTCTTTTTTCCGTTTTTATAATTTGTAACCTGGTGCAATTCTCCAGTTCGAAAAAAACTATAACTTGTACCTTCTAATTTACAATTTATAAAATTGTAGACGCTCATTACTTGCCCGGAAACATTTTGCCTGACTTGTATTTTATCAAGGCAATTATTCAGGTAAAATCCATATTCTCTTATTTGTCCTCCATAAAAATATTCAATATAAGCGCCATTTCTTTTATGATCTTTATATTGTACAATAAAAGCAATATTTTCTTCTTTATCATTATAGAAAATACTGTATTTTCCATCAGGCAAACTGTCCGGTAGCCAAAAAATGTAATCATCGATCCTTTTATCTAAAGCATGTAGTTTTAAGCTATCAACATATTTGCAGCCTGCTTTTTTTTCCAGGATTTGTAACGTATCTGCACCTATTATTTTTTTGCCAATAATCTTATTTGTAACCTTAATTGTATAATAGATCGGCTCCCATCCATAAAAAGTAAGAGATGTTATAACAAAAAGAATTAGTATTATATGTTTTTTCATGTATGCATTTAATATTTAAATACTATTCATGTAAGAATTGTTTCTTTTACCAAAACAAAAACGCCCACAACAAGTGTAAACCAACCAAAAGCCGGTTTTAATTTTTGGGCAGAGATCTTATTTGATAATAAGCTTCCTAATAATATTCCAACTGCGCAGGTTGCAGAAATGCTCAATAAAAACATCCAGTCTAATTGCTGATTACCTATATTGCCTGTAAAACCAATTAAAGAGTTAATTGCAATGATACACAATGATGTGCCAATTGCTTTTTTGAATTTTAAACGTAAAAAGAAAATTAAAACCGGTACAATAATAAATCCACCACCGGCGCCAACAAAACCTGTAATAAAACCAACACAAATACCCAATAAAACTACAAAAGGAATGCCCATGGGGCTTTTTGCAAATTCATCCCACTTAACATCGTTAATAGTGTTGGGTTTTCTTTTTTTGATCATGCTGTATGATGAAAATAAAATAAGAATAGAAAATGTTACCATTATTAATGTATGCTTTGTTAATTCAATTCCAAACGGGTGAAGCACTTCAGGAATGGCAGGCATTACAAATTTTCTCACACAAAAAACGGTGATCATGGATGCAATAGCAAATTGTGCAATAGCTTCGGCGCTTAATTCACCTTTGCGTAAATAAGAAATGGCGCCTATTAATGACGTTAAACCAACAATAAATAAAGAGTAAGAGGTAGCAATGCCTGCACTGAAGCACATAATATAAACCAAAACAGGAACGCCTAATATAGAGCCGCCGCCGCCAATTAATCCTAAGATCAATCCAATAATTAAAAAAGCTATAAAGCCGGCAACAATCAATTTTTCTTTATTACGTTTGCTATATTCAGTTCATTTAACTGTTCTTCGCTTATCTCACTCGGCGCATCTATCATCAGATCTCTGCCTGAATTATTTTTAGGGAATGCAATAAAATCACGAATACTGTCAGCGCCACCAAATATTGAGCAAAGTCGGTCAAAACCCAGCGCTATTCCGCCATGCGGAGGTGCGCCAAATTCAAAAGCATTCATTAAAAAGCCAAATTGTTTTTGCGCTTCTTCTTTTGTAAAGCCTAAAATATCAAACATTTTTGCCTGAAGATCTTTGTTATGAATACGAATACTTCCGCCACCGATCTCTACACCGTTAATTACAACGTCATAAGCATTTGCTCTAACGGCTCCGGGGTTGCTGCTCAATAATTCAATATCCTCCGGTTTTGGAGAGGTGAACGGATGATGTTTTGCATGCCATCTTCCGGCCAATGATGCTAATAGGTTTGGATCGCCTTCGTTCCATTCCAGTAAAGGAAAATCAATTACCCATAAACATGAGAATTTATTCTTATCGCGTAAACCTAAACGGTTACCCATTTCTAAACGTAATTCGCTGGCGGCCTTTCTTGTTTTTTCTTCGGCACCGGCCAATACTAAAATAAGATCATTTTTTTCTGCACCACAAGTCTCTGCCCATTTTTTAAGCGCATCTTCATTATAAAATTTATCTACGCTCGATTTTATTGTTCCATCAGCATTTACACGTGCGTAAACAAGACCTGTAGCACCAATTTGCGGACGCTTTACCCATTCCGTCAATTCATCTAACTGCTTACGCGTATATTCTGCCGCACCTTTTGCACAAATAGCAATTACAGCTTCTGCATCATCAAATACTTTAAAATTAGCGCCACTTGTTACAGATTTAAAATCAATTAATTTCATTTCAAAACGTGTATCGGGTTTGTCGTTACCATAATGTTTCATGGCATCCGCATAACTCATGCGTGGTAAAGTTGGTATATCAATTCCTTTAACGGTTTTAAATAAATACTTCACTAAACCCTCAAAGGTTTGTAAAATATCTTCCTGTTCAATAAAGCTCATTTCGCAATCTATCTGCGTAAACTCAGGCTGTCTGTCTGCACGAAGATCTTCATCCCTAAAACATTTTACAATTTGATAATAACGGTCAAAACCACTCACCATTAATAATTGTTTAAATGTTTGCGGACTTTGAGGTAAAGCATAAAATTGATTTGGATTCATGCGGCTTGGTACCACAAAATCACGCGCACCTTCAGGTGTTGATTTAATAAGTACAGGCGTTTCTACTTCTAAGAAATTTAATTTATCCAGGTAATTTCTTGTTTCAATTGCAATACGATGACGCAGCTCTAAATTTTTTCTTACACTATTTCTGCGGAGATCTAAATAACGGTATTTCATGCGCAACTCATCCCCACCATCGGTCTCGTCTTCAATAGTAAATGGAGGGGTTACTGCATTATTTAAAACTTCTATTTTTTCAATTTCTATTTCAATATCCCCCGTTGCAATATTCTTATTTTTGCTTTCGCGCTCAATTACTTTTCCGGTTGCTTTTATTACACATTCTCTTCCATAACCTTCGGTATTTCCTGAAGAAAGTTTTAATTGAGTGATACCATAACGGTCTCTTAGGTCAATAAAAGTTAAGCCCCCCATTAAACGGCTTTTTTGTACCCAACCGCATAAAGTAACGGTTTTATTTATATCAGTATTTCTTAGTTCTCCGCAAGTATGAGTTCGCAACATAGTGTGTAATTTAGTCTAAAATTAAGTGTTTTTGGTTAAAATTCAATTGTAGGATATAGTTTTTTTATCTCTTCTTTTTGTTTGTTTATAAAGTCCTGTAATTTTTGCAGTTCCTGGCTTCCGGCACTCATTTGGCGGTGGTTTAGGGCTAAATTCAGTTTCAGGATCTGGTTATTCAGGGCTATCGTACTTTCATTAAAACAGGTTTCCGAAAATTTTTCCCAGATATAATTTACAGCCATTTCGTTGGGGTGAGCAAGATCTTCTTTATAAAAACGGTAGTCGCGTAGGTCGTCGTTTACCAATTCGTAAGCAGGAAAATAATAACACTTCTTGTTTTGTTTGATCAATTCATGTACTGCAACGCTGAGCGTAGATTTACTTAAATTGTTTTCTACAATACCATCTTTTAAATATTTTACCGGTGATACAGTAAATATAATCTTCAATTTTGGATTAAAGATCTGCAGTTTTTTGATCAAACCATTATAAGCTGAAACAATTTCATTTGCCGCTAATAAATTCTTCTCAAAGATCTGTTGCGGTTGTTTATGACAATTAGCAACAACTTGCCCGCTTGTTAAATGGTGATAGAAAAAAGCAGTACCAAAAGTAATGATCAATACATCATTTTTTTTTAAACGCTCATTGGCAGCTTTGGTTTGAAAATTTATTTTTTCTTTTAGTTCTTCAGTTGTAGATGCGTTTATAGATGTGTGGTGAAGATAACTGTAATAAAGGCCGTTGCGTGATAAAATAAAATTATCGCTCAGTTCTTTTAAATTTAAAATATCGGTAATACTTTGATGAATGCTGGCCGGGTTAAATAAAATGCCACTTGGATTTGAAAAAGCTTTGAATTTATGTTGATTCAATAACTCGCCAATATTTTCTGAAAAGCAGGAGCCGATCAAAAATAAATTTTGTTCATGACCTATTTCAAAGTCAAGTTTTTGGGGAGTATAGTTTAAATGGAACTTCATTTATTTTTTTAGCTCTGCAAATTTTTTATCTAAAAATTCTTTTGCGCTGTTATAATTATTCTCAACTTCTCCGTCTAAAATGGCATCCTTTAAGGCATTTTTTAAAATGCCAATATCTTTTCCGGGAGTTAAGTCGTAAAGTTTCATGATCTCATCACCACTAATCGGCGGTTGCCAGTTGCGGATCTTGTCTTTTTCTTCGAGCTCAATTAATTTTTTGCGCACAATTTCAAAATTGAACATATAGCGCTTTACTTTATTTGGATTTTTTGTGGTTATATCACTTTCACAAAGTGTCATCAGGTCTTCAATATCATCTCCTGCTTCAAACAATAATCTTCTCACAGCACTATCCGTAACTTCTGTTTTCGCTAAAACTATAGGACGCAAATGCAGCTCTACTAATTTTTGAACGTATTTCATTTTTTCGTTCAATGGCAACTTTAAATTGGTAAAGATCTTTGGCACCATGCGTGCGCCTTTGTCTTCATGACCATGAAATGTAAAACCATGTCCTTCTTCAAAACGCTTGGTAGCAGGCTTTGCAATGTCGTGTAAAATAGCAGCCCAACGTAACCAAAGATCACTACTTTTTTTAGCAGTGTTATCCAGTACTTCTAACGTATGGTAAAAATTATCTTTATGTGATAAACCATTAATTGTTTCTACACCATGTAATTTTACCATCTCGGGAAAAATAAGGTGTAACAAGCCTGTATCAAATAACAATTTAAAGCCAACAGACGGAACAGGGGCAAGAATGATCTTGTTCAATTCATCGCTTATGCGTTCTTTTGAGACAATCTTAATGCGGTCTTTATTTACTGTAATGGCATTTAAAGAATCAGGATGAATGGTGAAATTTAATTGCGTTGCAAAGCGTATTGCGCGCATCATACGCAAAGGATCATCACTATACGTTATATTTGGATCGAGTGGAGTTCTTAAAATTTTGTTTTCAAGATCGTTCAATCCACCAAAAGGATCTAATAGTTTTCCGAAATTGTTTTTTGAGAGGCCTATTGCCAAAGCATTGATCGTAAAATCTCTTCTGTTTTGATCGTCTTCTAAAGTACCATCTTCTACAATAGGTTTACGGGAATCTCTGTTATAACTTTCTTTTCTTGCGCCTACAAATTCAATTTCAAGATCTTTATATTTTACCTGTGCGGTACCAAAGGTTTTAAATGTAGAAAGATGTGCTTCTTCTCCTAATTTTTTGTGAAGCGAGGTGGCAAGATCAATTCCTTTACCAATGGTAACCACATCAATATCTTTGCTTGGGCGCTTTAAAAAAATATCACGCACATAACCGCCAATAGCATAAGCATCAACGTTTAATTCGTCAGCACACGCTTGAATTTGCTTAAAAATATCCTGGTTTAAAAATGGGTACATTTTGCCTTGTAAAAGTACGATTTTAAAGGGAAAAAAGAGGAAAGAAAAGCGGCAAAAGACCTGTTATTTTTTTAGCTCCGAGCGTCTTTTTTTCTCTTTCATGATCAGGTTCAGCTCACGGCCTGTCTGGCCTTTCACACTAGTGTTCTCTTGGGCTCTTCTTATAAGGTATGGCAATACTTCTTTTACGGGGCCATAGGGCACGTATTTGGCCACATTATAATTGTTAAGCGAAAGATTATAGCTGATATGATCACTCATGCCAAATAATTGTGAGAAAAAAATACGTTTATCTGCAGGCTGAATGTTTTTTTGCTGCATTAACTCAACAAGATTAAGGCTGCTTTTTTCGTTATGCGTACCGGCGCAAAGGCCAATTACATCAATATTATCCACGCATAATTTTAAGGCTGCGTTATAATCATTATCACTTGCTTCTTTATTTGGTTGAATGGGTGAAGGATAGTTCATTTCAGCTGCGCGTTTTCTTTCTTTTTCCATATAAGCACCACGTACTAATTTTGCGCCAATGTGGTAACCGTTAGTTTTTCCGTGTTTGATCGATTCGGTTAAATACGCCAAACGGTCATGACGGTAGAATTGATAAGTATTATAAATAAGCGCAGAATTTTTATTATAAAGTGCCATATTCTCATTGGCAAGATCATCAATAGCAGGTTGTATCCAGCTTTCTTCCGCGTCAATAAAAATAGCCTGGTTGTTTTCGTAGGCAAAGCCACAGATCTTTGTTACGCGATCTTTTACGCGCTGCCATTCTTGTTTTTCTGCATCTGTTAGAGCAGTTTTTGCGCTTACTTTTTGTAAAAGATCAAAACGCGCTAAGCCGGTTACTTTAAAAACACAAAAAGGAATATGTTTATCGTTCTTTGCTTTTTTAATGGTGTCTAAAGTTTCTGCCAAACAATGATCAAAATCTTCTTCACTTTCTTTTCCTTCTACACTGTAATCTAAAATAGTACCGATATTATATTTACCAAGTTGCGCAATAGTTACGGAGCAATCGTGAATGGTTTCGCCACCAACAAACTGTTTAAAAATGGTGCTTTTAATTAAACCTTTAAAACCAATATTTAAAGCCAATGGCCCAAAATTAGCACCCATCTTAACTAGTAGAGGATTGCCAATTAATTTAAATAACCAGTAAGAGCGGTTTAATTCAGAATTTGTTTTTGCTTTAAATGCGTTTTCTGTATTTTCAAAAGAGACCATATGTGAAATTAGATTTTAGATTTTTTGATCTTAGATTTAAATCTCTTAAATCTAAGATCTTAAATTATCAATAGCCAAATACTTCTTTAAGAGTTAAAAATTTTACAGTACCATATTTTTCAAGAACCTTAAGGTCAAGATTTTCTTTTTTACCTAACACTAAAACAGTAGTTGGTTTGCCTTTAATGGTTTCTTTTTGAAATTTCTGAATATCTTCAAATTTATAAGTTTGAATTTTATCGTAAATATCTTTTCGTATATCTGTTTTGTTGCCTAATTTTTCTGCATTCACATAATTAAAAAGGATCTCAGATTTTGTAACGCGTTGTGTTCTCATTTCCTGCAAGATCATTTCTTTTGAGGAGTTAAAGCCACCTTCAGATCTTGGCATTTCATTTAAGAGGTCACTCAGGCCTTTTAATGCTTCGCTTAATTTATCGGCTTGTGAGCCAATGTATGAAGCATTAAAATAATTCTTATTGATCTTATTTGGCTGGTTATATCCTGAATAGGTAGAATAGGCAAGCGCCTTGGATTCGCGCAGGTCCTGGAAAACAATACTACTCATGCCACCGCCAAAATAATTATTGTAAAGAACCACTAAAGGTACTTTTGCAACATCATATTTTTCGCCATTGGAAAGCATCATGATCTCAACCTGTGTCATATCAAAATCAACTACATAAACGGTTTTATCTAAAACACGTTCAGTAAAATTATACATTGGCGGCACAGGATTTAATCTTTCAGGAGCAATGTGATAAGCGTTTAGCAAACCTTTTACTTCATCGATTTCACTTGGGCCGTAATACAAAACGCTGTGCTCAAACCCGCTTAATGATTTTATTTTATTTTTAATATCCCCAACTGTTATTTTGTTTATTTCATCATCTGTCAATACATAAGAAAAAGGATTTATGGCACCATAACGCGCATAATTTAACATGGCAGAATTTAAAATGGTTTCTTTCGAAAGCTTTTTATCGTTTCGTGATTTAATAAAATCCGCTAAAAGATTTTTGAGTACAGCTTCATCTACAACGGGTTTATCAAGCATTTTTTCAAACAGCTTTAAAGCTTTTTCAAAATTATCAGAAAGGCCTGCCAAGCTTACCCAGGTATTTTCATTATCACTAAACACATTGAACGAACAGCCTAAGCGATAAAATTCCTGCTTTATTTTTGCGGCGTCCATGCCTTCAGTAGCAAGGTAAGGAATGTATTTAACCGCAACAGGCAACAACTTATCATTGTTCTTGCCCATATCAAATTTGTAATACAGCTCAAACAATTTATTCTCTACATTCTTGTTGTATAAAACCGGTATATTTGATTTTATTGAAGACTTTACTATGTCTTTTTCGTAATTAATAAATTTAGGTTCAATTTTTCCTGGAACCCAATTATTTACATCTTTCACGAATTTAGAGGTATTATCTCTGTCAACTTCTACAGGTGTTATAGCGGGCTTTTCAACTTTTTCTGTTACAGGTGTTACACCTGTTCTTTTATAAACTACAACATAATTTGAGCCGTTGAAATTCTTATTTGCAAAATCAACGATCTCTTTTTTTGTGATCTTTGAAATGCGCTCTAACCTATCAACTGCTTTTTGCCATTTGGTATTGGTAATAAAAGCGTCGAGCATTTCAGATGCACGTGATGAGTTTTGCTCCAGCTCTTTTGTTTTGCGCAGTTTAAAATCGGTAATAACAGCTTCTAACAACCAATCGGGGAACTCTCCTTTTTTAATTAATTCAATCTGGTCTAAAATTAATTTTTCTACTTCTTCTAAAGATTGTCCTTCTTTTGGTTCGCCTGTAAATCCAAACAAGGTATAATCACTTAAAACATAAAATATATCATTACTGTTAAGTACTTTTTGTGCCTGGTTTAAATTAATATCCATTAAGCCCGCAGTACCATTATACAAAATGTTTGCCATTAGCTCACCAACCTCCACATCTGCAGAACCTTCACCGCCAACACGCCAACCCATGTTAACACTGGCAGGATCGGGGCCTAGAATGGTTTTTGAGATCTTTGTTGTAATTGGGTTTTCAGGTTCAAATTTATACGGTTCAACAGGTTTTGATGCAAAGCTTCCAAAATTCTTTTCAATTTCTACGATTACTTTATCAGGATCAAAATCACCACTCATAACAATGGCCATATTATTTGGCACATAATATTTGTTATAAAATTTATTTATCTCCACCAGAGATGGGTTTTTTAAATGATCAATAGTGCCAATTGTTGTTTGTGTACCATAGGTGTGCTTTTGAAACAAGCCACTCATTAATGCCTCGTATACTTTGTTATTATCACTATCCAAGCTACGGTTCTTTTCTTCGTATACAGCTTCTAATTCAGTATGAAACAAACGCAATATAGGCTTGCGAAAACGTTCTGCTTCTATCTTTAACCAATTATCAATTTGATTGCTTGGAATATCGTTTACATAAACTGTTTGATCAAATGATGTAAAGGCATTAGTGCCATCAGCGCCAATAGTAGCCATCATTTTATCGTATTCGTTGGCAATGGCATATTTTGCAGCTACACCGCTAATACTGTCAATTTGATGGTAGATTGCTTTACGTTTTGTATCATCTTTTGTTTGACGGTACACTTCATATAAATTCTCTATTTTTTTTATTTCAGCTTCTTCCTTCTTAAAATCCTTAGTGCCATACACATCCGTACCTTTAAACACCATGTGCTCCAAATAATGTGCCAAACCTGTGGCATTAGCCGGATCGTTTTTACTTCCTGCCCTAACGGCAATATAGGTTTGTATGCGGGGCGCATTTTTATAAACAGAAAGATAAACTTTCATGCCATTTTTTAAAGTATAGATACGGGTCTTTAATGGATCGTTTAACACAAATTCATAACTTGAACCTGATTGCTGAATGTCAACAACAGGCGTTGATAAGCCGTTTGGTTTTCCTAAAGGTTTTTTTGGTTTTGTGCTTGTTTGTCCGAAAGTTAAAGCCGTGCTTAGTATGGCTGCAAGTAAGAACCCGGTTTTGTTATTTATCATCGACACGTATTATTTTGGAGATATAAATTTAATAATCTATTTCTAAATCAAAACGTTTTTTTAGTTCAAGCAAGGCCGGATTTTTTTCGGCCATATTCTTAAAAACATCAATAGGTTTATAGGCTTTGCCTTGTGCCTGGGCGGCGGTGATCTCTATTTCAAGCCCGATAGAGTTATTTTGTAACAGTTTGCGAATCTCATCCAAAAATTCCTGTTTAATATCAATCAGTTTTTCTTTTTGAGATTCATTGTTGATCTTTAAAGTAATGATCTTATCAGTAAAGGTTATTTGGGCCATTTCTAAAGTAATACCAACTTGTTTTTGACCATTTTTTTGTTTGGTAATGGCGTAATCTTTAATAACGGATTGAACGTCTTCCAGACTTACTTCTTTGTCAACTTCTTTAGTGGCGGCTTCTTCAGCACTGCTAAGAATGGCCTCCAATGTTTTATTATTTTGCGCTTTGGTTTCGTTTAAGCTAAAGGCAGATTTTATTTTTAATTGATCAAACGGTACGCTTGGCTTCGTAGCCAGTTTAATTTCGGGTTCATTTAAGGCAGTTAATTTTGAAACTGAAGAAGCTGTTGCAGTATCTGCTTCTGCTTTTTTCTCAAAGGGAGATTCTAAGCTGTCATTTTTTTTTTCCGCATCGGGTGATGCGGTTAAAAATGTGAGCTGCATAAGTGCCATCTCAACCAATAAACGTTGATTTTTTGCACTCTTATAATTTACATCTGTTTTACTGATAAGCGCTAAGGCCTTTAATAAAAAGGTAAGGTTGCATTTTTGTGATTGTTCAACATAACGTTTTTTTAAGGCATCACTTATCTCAATCAAAGTGATTGTTTGTGGATCTTTACTTACCAATAAATTACGTAAGTGTTCGCCAAGGCCAATTAAAAAGTTATGTCCGTCAAAACCTTTTTTAAGAATATCATCAAAGGTGAGCATTATCTCAGGCAATTGCTGGCCCAAAAAAGAATCTGTTATCTTGAAATAATAATCGTAATCTAAAACATTTAAATTATCTACTACTTGTTTGTAAGTTAAATGATTTCCGGTAAAGGCAACCATTTGATCAAAGATAGAACAGGCATCACGTAAACCACCATCTGCCTTTTGTGCAATAATATGCAAAGCTTCGGGCTCAAAAGTAACATGTTCTTCATTTGCCATAAAAGCAAGATGAGAACTAATGTCTTCTGTTTTAATTCTATTAAAATTAAAAACCTGGCAACGCGATAATATGGTTGGAATGATCTTGTGTTTTTCAGTAGTTGCTAAAATAAATTTAGCGTGTTTTGGCGGCTCCTCCAACGTTTTTAAAAAAGCGTTAAAAGCCGCAGTACTCAACATGTGCACCTCGTCAATGATATACACTTTGTATTCACCTAACTGTGGTGCAAACCTAACCTGGTCTACAAGGTTACGAATATCCTCAACAGAATTATTACTTGCCGCGTCTAATTCATAAACGTTTAAGGATGCGCCCGAATTGAAAGAAGTGCAGGATTCGCAGGTATCGCAAGCCTCGCCGTTAGCATTAATGTTAAAACAATTAATGGTTTTTGCGAAAATACGCGCACAGGTTGTTTTGCCCACCCCACGGGGCCCGCAAAACAAATAAGCCTGCGCCAGCTGTTTATTGATAATGGCATTTTTTAAAGTATTGGTAATATGGCTTTGGCCAACAACTGTATTAAACAATTGCGGGCGGTACTTACGGGCCGATACTATAAAATTTTCCATTGGTAGACCTTAAATTTACGCCAAATAAGCCTTTTTCAGAAAAGATTTTGTGCCTAAAAAAGGTTAAATTATTAACCATGTGTTTATAAATATATTTGAGAAAAAGGTACATTTATAGCAGTGAAGAGGAATAAACTTATAGCGCTGGTGGGATTTACCCTTTTGGTGAATTGTTTATGCGCACAAAGGATCTTAAAAGGCCTTGTTGTTGAAAAAGACAGTGCCACAGTAATGCCATTTGTTTTTTTAATTAATAAAAGTACCGGAAATGGTACTATGACTGATAATAATGGGCGCTTTTTACTTTCTTCAAATAATAACGACACCTTAATTTGCTCATTTGTTGGTTATTCAAAAGCTTATTTACCTGTAAATAAATTAAAACCAAACAACAAGGGCGAGATCATTATCGTACTTGAAAAGCAATACGTGAATTTAGGTGCAGTTACAGTTACCTCGTTTAAAATAAAGCCTTACGAGCGAGAATACATGAACGATATTATTGACAGAAGTAAAATAAAGAGTTTGGATTATGCCAGCAGTCCGTTCACTGCTTTGTACGACAGGTATAGCAAAGAAGGCAGGCAGGTAAGAAAGCTGGCAAAGATATTTGAAGATCTTTTAATTGAGGAGGAAGTGCAAAAAAGATTAAGCCCTGAAATATTACTCCGTTTAACAGGCGACGAGAATATAGACTATTATGCGTTCAGAAAATACTGTTATAATGTAAGTAGTGAATTTATTATTTCGCACGATGGTGTTGAACTTTACTCAAGAATAATGGAATGTTATAAGCGCTGGAAAAACGAGAAGGGCGCAGGTTATAACAGCGACAAGGGTTACCAGGATAACAACAATAATTCAGAAAATAACGGTTACAAACCTTTTAATAAAGTTGATTATAATAAAGGCGGGAAAAAGAAAGAAGAGTAACCATAAAATTATACGCCATGAAAAACGATTTTTTAGAAACAGCAAAAAAACAATTTGATTATTATAAATTGTTGGGTGAAAAAACATTTGAGCAATTAAGCGAAGAGCAATTGTTTTACATGTATAATGAGGATAGTAACAGCATTGGTATTATAGTAAAACATTTGCATGGCAATATGCTTAGCCGCTGGACAGATTTTTTAACTACAGATGGCGAAAAAGAAAACCGTAATCGTGATGGTGAATTTGAAAATGATATTAAAACAAAAAAAGAATTACTGGAGAGATGGAATGCCGGGTGGAAATGTTTGTTCGATACCTTGAATTCATTAAAAGAAGAAGATCTAAGCAAAACCGTTTATATCCGTAACCAGGGTTGTACCGCAATGGACGCTATTATGCGCCAGTTGGCCCATTATCCTTATCATGTAGGGCAAATTGTTTTTGTAGGAAAGATGCATACCAATAATAACTGGAAAAGTTTATCCATTCCAAAAAATGCATCTAAAGAATATAATGCGGATAAATTCTCAAAACCAAAACACGATGCCCATTTTACAGATGAGTATTTGAATAAAAAGGATTAACCTTTATTTTTTTTGCCACCAATTTCACTAATAACACAAAGCTTGTTTTTTAATCTTGGTTTAGTGAAATAATTCATTCAAGCGAGAATCGCTTGAATGATAAATTGCACGAATAAGAAAATAGTGTTATTATTTGATATTTTTTTGTGAAATTGGTGTAATTAGTGGCTTTATTTTTTAGAAATTCTAACTGATTATTTCTTTCCATCTTCCCGATTCCGCATACTCCTTTATCATCAAATTTCTCTGAGTTAAAAATTTAGTAAGGTATTTTGTAAGAACAAGTGAGTTAAATATTTTTCCAAAAATGCCATAAGGAGACTCAAATTCAAACCTGTCTTTCATAACTGTAAACTCACCTTGTTGTTCAAAATAATGATCGTGCTTAAAGTATTTAAAAGCGCCTTTCTTTTGTTCATCTTTAAAGTGAAAGGGACGGTTTACAATTGGAATAATAGATGTAAGCTGTTGTCTAATACCAAAATGAGTAGCTTCCCAGGTTACAAAATCGCCTTGTTTTACACAGCCGCTTGTAATACCATCAATCGCTTTTTCATTTGTGCCTTCTGTAGATAACATATGCAGATCAATACTTGTTGCAAGATCAAAACAAATTTCAATGGGCGCTTTTATTTTTGTTTCTATTTCAATTACGGGCATTATTCTATCTTTTCCCTGTACAAAAATCGTTCCTGTGTGCTGTCAAAAGGTCTGTAAACATAATAAACGTAACCGTCCTTTATTTTTATTTTCTCTGCACTGTGATGTTTTAATTTGTAGGTGTTTATTTCTTTTCCGTTTTGATGATCGATCTGTTTTAAATAATGATGCCCATCTTTACTAAAAAAAGCATACACTTTATTCGCTACTTCATCTACAAATAATTGTTTTTTCCATTCGCGCCAGTTTTTAGGATGATGATAAGAGATGGGTACACTATCTATCAAGTGATTTTGAGTATTGTAATGGTAAAGAAAATCGTTATGATGGTTAAAAATACAAATAGTATCTTTTAAAATAAAAATAGGTGCATATAAAGGCTCGTAGAACATACTTTGCGTAAAACCACTCATTAAAGCAGCAATAATACGTTTATCAGTTTTATAATGTTGAGCAATACGTCTTGCTTCCAATTGCATACGTGATGGTAAATAATAATACTCAAGGTTATAAAGTTTCATCAGGTCGCTATTGGTAATAGTACTTAATAAATGGTTTAACGAATCGTTATTTTTTAAATAGTAATAATTAAAAAGTGGATACTTTGTCCAGTTATCATGAAAATAAAAGTTACTGTTAGCGCTATCGGCAATGGGTTCAATGTAAGTATTAAAATCTTTTTGACGAATGGCCTGAACAATCAGCTCAGTATTTAAAACATCTAACCTAAAGATAGAATCCTGGCAAATAACATCGGTATAACCTTCATAATCATGAAAAAAATGTTTTGCTTCACCGGCTTGTTTTGGTATATCGAAAGAGGAGATTATTTTACCTTCATAATTTGAAAGCTGGATCTTTGCTTTGCTAAGAGAGTTTTGAGAAGTTAGTAAAATAAGTTTGTCTTCATAAAAATCAAAATCAAAAATGCTGTAATTTGTTTTGCCAACTAAAGTTTCAGGTTTGTGCGTAGCGTACACAGCCACATCATTTAATACAGTTTCTTTCTGTAATAACGCAACTGTTACATGTAAAGTGTCTGAACGTTTTGTTTTTAATTCTTTTACAATACCCTGATAAGCCAGGTGAGATATTACTAGTTTGTAAACTGCTTTTTTTGGTGCAGCTAAGCTAAACTCTCCATTTTTATCAGTGCGTGTTGAATAAGGACTGTTTGAAATATTTATAGAAACAGCTTCAATACCTTTACCCGAAATACTTTCCAGGATCTTTCCTGTAATAAGAATTTTTTCTTCCTGCGAATGCATGAATTGAAAGTTCAAAACAAAAAGAAGAATAACTATGTGTTTGAACTTATACATTTTTATTATAAGACGCGAGAACAAGAAATTTCCATAAAGCCTCATCCCCAACCCTTCTCCCAAGGAGAAGGGAGCGTAACAATAAGTCCCTCTCCTTTGGAGAGGGATTAGGGTGAGGCTTATTTCTCATTCCATATCTCCCAGCTCTTTTCTGCCTGTAGTTGCAGCATGCTTAAACCATTTATAGTTATTGCGCCTCTTCCTTTAGCCTGTTTTAAAAATAGGGTTTGCTCAGGATTATAAATAAGGTCGTAAGCTAAATGTTTATCTGTAAATAAGTGATAGGGCAGGGCAGGAGCTTCGTTTACATTGGGAAATAATCCAAGTGGTGTTGTATTAATAATGAGTTTAAAAGCCTGCATCATTCGTTCGTTGATCTCATTGTAAAAAAAAGTATTTGTGTTTTTTTTGTTGGACGTGGTCGCATAAAAAACTTCAACACCCGTTCTTTTAAGAGAATATGCTACAGCTTTGCTTGCGCCACCTGTACCAAGTATAAGTGCTTTATCATGGGTGGTATCTAAAAAAGGTTTTATACTTTGCCCAAAACCGTAAGCATCGGTGTTATAACCTACCGTTTTACCGTTTGTGATCTTAATACAATTTACCGCGCCAATTTCTTTAGCTTCAATGCTTAATTCATCCAAAAATGGAATGACCTCTTCTTTATAAGGATTGGTGATATTCAGTCCTTTTAAATTGCTGGTTTTTAAAACGTTTTTAAATTCATCAATGGTCTTTAATTCAAAATTTAAATAGGTATGTTCGTTTAAGCTCAGCTCCTTAAATTTTTTTTCGAAATAGCTCTTTGAGAAGGAGTGAGAAAGCGATCTGCCAACGAGGCCAAAATTTAACATAATTAATCGAGAGAATAAGATTGATGAAAAACAAATTGTGTTTTTCCTGTTTTTAAATTGATGCCAACACTTTGATTGCCCGCAAAATTCATATTAATCACGATAAGGTCATTTTTTAAATGATACCGCAGATAAATATTATCACCTGAATTTTCGGCTGCTATTTTTTTTAAGGCTGTATCCTGATTTTTCCAGGCAAATTGCCCATCTTTATTTACCAATGCCAGCACACCGTTTGCATGTTTTGAAAAATCAGAAACGTAAAAGAATAAAAGTTTATTGTCGTATTTCGCAATTGGCGAAGCTTTTGGATATACATCTTCGTTAATAGGTTTTATATCTTTAATATACGATGCAAAATAGTGCTTATTATCTGGGTTCTTAAATTGTTCAACATAACTGTCTGAGATAAAATAATCGTCTGTAGAAAATCGTTTCATATCACATAAATACAATTGCGACTTTTTATTTTGAGATAGATAAATGTCTTCGGTAAATATTTCTTCGCGGCCATTTCTGTCATCCGCTTCTTTTTGTGTTAAAAGACGTTTAGTGTCGAGATAATAATAAAAATCATCACCCGAAGCAGATGTTATCTTTACGCGCTTTTTGTAAAGTTCTTTTTCAGCTTTTGTAATACCGTCTTTTAATTGAGGATATTTTTTTTCTAACCATTCATTCCCAAATAAGCGTTTGCCCGTGTAAAGTGCAAATCCTTGTATACCGCCTTCTTCAGAAATATTATAAGCCGTATCGTTACTTACATAAAACTCACTGTCAAATACTTTATAACGGTTAAACAGGTCTTTCCAAGCTCTTGGCTGATCTAAAAGTGCTTCAGATGTTATTTTTTTTGTGGCAGGATCGATCAAGCGCAATGTATATTTAACGCTATCTAATCTATTAGTTTGGCTTTTTAATACCAGCCAAACTATAGCACCGTTAGAGCCAACCAAACAATTGTAATTATCAACGTTTGGTTTTTGCCAGTCGCCTAAAAAATTACCAATTGGGCTATCTTTTTTACTAGCTGTTAAAAAGAAAACACTTGCACCAACACCCATTAAAGCAATAAGTATTGCAAAAAGTATAACAAATTTTACAGGCTTAAGTGAGATGGGTTTAAGATCAATGTTTTTTGGAATATCAAAATTGATCTGATGAATTGGATTGTCTTGCTTTAAAATAAATGTACTGTGGCAATAGTCGCACTGGTAATTTATGCCGCTGATATGCGACACTTCTGAGGCGCCACAGGCCGGACATTTTATTTGCTCAACTTTTGCCATTATAAACGATTACTTTTTGAATTTATTCTTTAATGCTGCCAATGCACTATTTATATCGTTTGGATTATATTCTTCTTCTTTTGCAACTTTAGGTTTTGATGCTTTTACATTTTGCGTTTCGCCTTTCATGCTTAAAGCAATACGTTTACGTTTAGCGTCAACCTCGGTTACGTTAACCCAAACTTTTTGGCCCACCTTTACAATCTTATTGGGATCATCCACAAATTCATCTGCCAGTTGTGAGATGTGAACCAAGCCATCCTGATGCACACCAACATCTACAAAGGCACCAAAATTAGTTACATTGGTTACAATACCCGGTAGGCGCATACCTTCACGCAGATCAGAAATCTCATGAACATTCTCGTCAAAACTAAATACCTCAAAACTTTTACGTGGATCGCGGCCCGGTTTTTCTAACTCCAATAAAATGTCTTTTAGAGTTGGCAAACCAACTGTATCGGTTACATATTTTTGGAGTTGAATTTGTTTACGCAAATCTTTTTTCTCAATTAATTCATCAATACTACAGTTAAGATCGGTTGCCATTTTTTCAACGATGTGATAACTCTCAGGATGCACCGCGCTTTTATCTAAAGGATGTATGCCATTTTTTACACGTAAAAACCCTGCACACTGTTCAAATACTTTTTCGCCCATACGGGGCACTTCTTTTAAAGCCTTACGCGATTTAAATTCGCCATGTTCGTTACGGTAATCAACAATATTTTGTGCCAATACAGGACCTATACCTGAAACGTATGATAGTAATTGTTTAGATGCAGTATTTAATTCAACACCGACCGCGTTTACGCAACCTCCAACAACTTCATCTAATTTATTTTTTAATTGATTTTGGTCCACATCATGCTGGTATTGACCAACACCAATAGATTTAGGATCTATTTTTACCAACTCCGCTAATGGATCAGCTAAACGGCGACCAATAGAAACGGCACCGCGCACAGTAAGGTCATAAGCAGCAAATTCTTCGCGGGCTACTTCGCTTGCAGAATATACAGAGGCACCCGCTTCGCTCACTACAATTACAGGGATACTTTTTGGAAGCACATCAATGTTACGAATAAATTGTTCGGTTTCGCGAGAAGCTGTTCCGTTACCAATAGCGATGGCTTCAATATTATGTTTTTGACAGAAAGCTAATACAACCATTTCTGCTTCTACAGTTTTGCGCTGAGGTTCATGTGGATAAATAACAGTTTCTTCCAGTAATTTTCCTTGCTTATCCAAGGCAACTACTTTACAGCCTGATTTAAAACCCGGGTCGACACCAAGAATAGCTTTTTGGCCTAACGGCGCAGCTAACAATAATTCTCTAAGATTATCAGCAAATACAACAATTGCTTTTTCATCTGCCAAATGTTTTGTCATTAATCGCATTTCAGCTTCAATGCCCGGTTGCAGCAAACGCTTATAACCATCTTCAATGGCTTCTTTAATTTGGTTGGCTGCTTCACCACGCGAGGTAATTATTTTTTTCTCAATTAAGGCAATTGCTTCTTCGTTATCAACGGTTATATCTAAAATTAAAATGTCTTCTTTTTCGCCACGGCGCATAGCAAGCATACGGTGCGAAGGGCAATTCATTAATTTTTCTTCCCATTCAAAATAATCTTCAAATTTTTCGCCGGCCTCTTCTTTACCTTTTATTAATCGGCTTTTGATGGTAGCGGTTCGTTTAAACAATTCTCGCATATTCTCTCTTACAATAGCATCTTCACTTACTATTTCAGAGATGATATCGCGTGCACCTTGCAGAGCGTCTAAAACTGAGGTAACTTCTTTTTCTTCGGAGATGAATTTTTCTGCTTCATCAAAAACAGCATTATTTTTTTGTTCTAAAATAAATTGCGCCAAAGGTTCTAATCCTTTTTCTTTTGCAATGGTAGCTTTTGTTCTACGCTTTGGTTTGTATGGTAAATAAAGATCTTCAAGTTTATTTAGAGTCTCCGCTTCAAGGATCTTTTCTTTTAATTCAGGTGTTAATTTATTTTGAGAGTCGATAGATTTTAAGATGGATTCGCGTCGTTGTTCCAGTTGTCTTAGTCTTTCTACTTCATCGCGTATCTGCATGATCTGAACTTCATCCAAACTGCCGGTTACTTCTTTACGGTAGCGGGAAATAAAAGGAACTGTAGCGCCTTCATCCAGCAATTCAACGGTAGCATTTATACTTTTAAGATCGATCTTTAACAGATCGGCAATTTTCAATAGCAATTTCACTTCACTCATAAGTTCTTTCTGTTTTTGTTAAATTTAACCAGCATAAACTGCATATTCACCTATTTTTTTCAACAATAAATACTTTTTTTGTTTATATTTAAAAAACAAAAGCAAACCATTTGTAAGGCAAATGCGTATAAGTAAATAAGAAAAACAAAAACATATGAATAAAATTTTATTTTCCATCTTAATGGTGATTTGTGTTCAATTACCGGCGCAAATATTAAACCCAGGTTTTGAATCGGTTACGTCTAACAAGCCTAATAATTATAATACTACATTTTATAATTATAGTTCTTATCAGATACGTGATACATCTGCTTCCCACACAGGCTCACATGCCGCGTATATACGGGGATTAAGCGCAGCAAGTTATAGTGTGCAAGGCGCTGTTTTAGGTGTGTTTTCTACTACTGGATTACCTTCGTCGTTACAGGGTTGGTACAAATGCAATATTGTTGGCGGAGATTCTTTGGTATTCAATCCTTATGTATATCAAACAAACACTAATTCGCAATACGCCATTGCTTATACTTTTACAACAGGTACAACTAATGTATATAAACAATTTACTGCACCTTTTAATTATACATTATTTCCAATAACTAATGCAGATACAGTTTTTATAAGCATTTATTTATCGGGGCAGGGTGTTGACGGGCAAGGGGTTCATATTCCGCAAACTGGAACATGGGCTATTATTGATGACTTGCAAATGGGACCGGATATTGCTACAGGTATTAACGAAAATAAAAGTGTTGATGCAATTGAAAAAGTTTATCCTCAGCCTTCTACCAACATGGCCTTTATGATCTACAATTTAACCGAGACAGCCATTTGTGAATTAAAATTGTTGGATGTTACTGGTAAAGAAGTAAAAACAATTTTTAATGATGATAAACAAACTGAAGGCAAATACAAAGCAGAAATTCCAGTGTATGATCTGCCGCAAGGTGTTTACATTGCACAGTTAAAAGTAAATGGTGAAATAAGAACAGCTAAAATTATTAAAGAATAATCAGGCTTGTGCCGTTGGGCCACCAAAGTTCATCGGAAAACCGTTCTCAAGATCTTTTATTTTACCATTCACCTGCTCAAATTTTTGAAGATTTTCTGCAAGCGCCTTAACAAGGCGTTTTGCATGTTGAGGCGTTAATACAATACGTGATTTTACACGTGCTTTTGGCACACCGGGCATTATCTTAATAAAATCTATTACAAATTCGCTTTGTGAATGCGTGATGATAGCAAGATTAGAATAAATCCCTTCTGCAATTTCTTCGCTTAATTCTATATCTAAATGCGGTTGATTTTGGTTGTTATTTTCTTCCATAATAATTTAATTTTTTATTTTACAAATGCGGCCATTTCATCTGCCATTTTTTTTGCTTCAGCTCCCGCTTTCTCTGCAAAATCTTTTCCGTTAGAAGCATAAATTATTCCCCGACTTGAATTTACAAGCAAGCCAATATCTTTTGTCAGGCCATGTTTGCAAACTTCGGCTAAGCTTCCACCTTGCGCGCCAACACCGGGTACCAATAAAAAATGATCGGGTATTATTTTGCGGATGGCATCCAGCATTTCTGCCTTTGTGGCCCCCACAACAAACATCATATTATCTTTTGTTCCCCAAGATGCGCAGGTTTCAATTACATTTAAATATAATTCTTTGCCGTCAACTTTTTTCATTTGAAAATCAACAGCACCTTCATTGCTTGTTAAACCCAATGCAATAGCCCATTTTCCTTCAAATTTTAAAAATGGTTTTACCGAATCGCTTCCCATATATGGCGCAACTGTAATAGCATCGCAGTTTAAACGTGAGAAAAAAGCTTTTGCATACATTGTGCTTGTATTTCCAATGTCACCGCGTTTTGCATCTGCAATTAAAAAATGATCGGGGTAATTTTGTTTAATGTATTTAATGGTATTCTCTAAACTTTCTATACCGTTTAAACCATAAGCTTCATAAAAAGCAGTGTTTGGTTTAAAAGCAATACAATAAGGTGCAGTGGCATCAATTATTTTTTTATTGAATTCGTAAATAGGATCATCCTCATCATTTAAAATATGTTTAGGCATTTTTTCAATATCGGGATCTAATCCAACGCACAAAAAATTCTTTTTGCTTTTTATTTGTTCTATTAACTGGTTACGTGTCATCTTTAATTTGATAATTTGTTTAAGCAATTTTCTATTAGTATTTCAACGCTTTTTTTGTAATCGCTTGTAAATTCTTTACGAACCCGATTAGCAATAATTACGCAAATGGTCAAGCAATTATGATCTAATAGTTTTCCCAAACCGTAAAGTGCTGATGTTTCCATTTCAAAATTAGTAATGCGCAGATCGTTTAATTTAAATGCGGTAAGCAATTCATTTAAATTGGGTGCAGAGGCTTTTAAACGTATTTGCCTGCCCTGCGGACCATAAAATCCGGGCGCTGTAGCGGTAATGCCAACATGAACATCTTTAAATTTATTTAATAATGCTTGGCTTGCTGCAACGCAATAGGGGTACGGTAAATTTTTTTGCCAGTTGGTATGTTTAATGAATGCTTCGCTAATGGCATCTTCATTAATGGCTTTCCAGCCTTCATAAAAATTTAAAAGGCCGTCTAATCCAATACCGTGAGAACTTGCTACCAAACCGTTAACAGGAATATCTCCCTGTAAAGCACCGCTCGTACCTAAGCGAATAATATTTAATTTACGATGAACTGGGTTTAATTCTCTTTTTTCTAAATTAATATTTACTGCGGCATCTAATTCGTTTAATACAATATCAATATTATCGGTGCCAATGCCTGTGCTTAGTACGGTTATTCTTTTTCCGTTAAATGTTCCGGTATGCGTAACAAATTCGCGATGTTCTGTTTTAAAATCTATTTTAGAGAAATAAGAAGAGATCTGAGCTACACGATTTTGGTCGCCCACAACAATTACATCATCCGCAATATCTTCGGCCCTTAAATTTATATGATAAACTCTCTTTTCGGAGCTTAAAATTAATTCTGTTTCGGGAAATTGGGACATGATACAAAGTTTATTGATGTAAATATACTAAAAGTCCTTCTCCTTTGCCCGCCCGGATGAACAAATCCGTTCGGACGGGGAGAAGGATTTAGGATGATGCAGGGCAAAAAAAAACCTTCTCTTGTGGAGAAGGTTTTAATATTTTTAGTTTTAAGATTAGTTCACTAAACCTGTGAAACCAGAATCAGCGCGTAATTTTACGAATTCAACATCATCTTTAGCATAAGCTTTTAAAGCACCATCTTTTTCGATAGCTGTTTTTAAGTTGCTTAAAACGTCAGCATTGTTTCCACCGCGAGCAGCAGCAACTGCTTTTAAGTAGTAGCTATATCCCATTTCTTTTTCGTTGCTAGCATCAATAGTTTCTTTAACAGCACCAGCGTTACCATTTAATAACTGAGCTAAAGCTTTGTTATGGCCTTTATAGTCACCAAAATCAGCAACTGCATCAGCATATTTACCATTACGTACTTCTAAGATACCCATGTTGTATTTTGTTTCAGGGGCACCGCCTGCTTTTTTGTAAAGATCCATTGCAGCAATGCGGTTACCATTTTTCGCTTCGATAACACCTAAGTTATTATTTACTTCGGGTGCTGAAGCATTGATACCGGCAGCACGTTTAAATGCAGCACCAGCTTCAGAAACTTTGTTTTGCATTAATAATGCAACACCTAAGTTGTTAGCAGCTCTCCAATCAGTACCATATTGTTTTTCAGCAGAAGTGTAAACCTGAACTTTAGTGTTTACATCGTTAGTTAAATTAGCACCGTATAATAATTCTTCAATTGATAAACTATCAGGATTTGAAGTCATTAATTTAGTGATCTGTTCATCAGTACGAGATTTTTTGTCAACGTTGATAGTGATCTCTGAACGACGTAATTTTGGTAATACTTTTTCAGCTAATTCAACATACGTTTTAGAAAGATTTTTGATTTCTTTACGACGTTGCTCAGGATCTGAATACATAGTTAAAACACGTAAGATAAGATCTTTGTCAGCCATTGTAGAAGCTTCCATTAAAGATTTAAAACCTTCCCAGTCTTCCTTAGTAGTACCAACAGCGTATTGTTCTTTAGTTTTACCAAAAGTAATTGCTTTGTTCTTGTTTTTGTTGAACTCGCCCATTACAGCTGTAGAACCTGTTTTAGCACGATCTTTAGCTAAGTTCTCGTTTTTATCAGTTTCACCATCCGGAGATGCGTAAGCTGAAACACTAATACCTTTAAATTCATACCAAGGTGAACTTAAATTTTTAGTAATAAAGTCATTAACAGCTTTCATCTCTTCTGATTTCATTTCAGCAGGACGAACGTTAGATGCATTTATAGTATAATATATATGAGTAGTTTGATTTGCAGGAACGGTTTTAACAAACGCATCTTTACCCATAATTCCTTTTTCGTCGTTACGAACTAACAAAGAAGTAACCATAGTTGCATCCGCTAATTCAACCGGATCAAACTTTTTCTCTTTTTTCTTAACTGTACCTACACCACGTACTTCAACTTTAGCGTTGCGCATATATGGTTCGTAAGCAAATTTTTCTGAAGTGTAGTTAAAGGTACCACCCGATGCGTAACCAATTTTCTGGCCCGAACCTGTAGCTTTTTCACCTACTAATACTACCGGCTTTAAAGCTTTTTCTCCACCATTACCTTTAACAACAGGGGTAAGGGTTAGAGTTACCTTTTTAGCGAATAGTTTAGGGTTGAATTTACCACTAACACTAAATTGAATGCTGTCTCCATGCATTTCAATTGGATTTGGAGACACTGTATATTTAATGTCTTTTTGTTTTTTAAGCATTTTACCAAGCCCATCGCAGCTTGTTAAAATTACTGCCACCGATAAACCGGCCCCTATCGTACGTAAAAATTTTGAATTCATCTTTTAAGTTTAAGATTTATAACGTCACAAAAATAGAAAAATATTTTAATTGCAACCTAATTTTTTTAACATTTAAAAAAAAGATGGTCAATTGTCTATTTTATCCTACTTTTTTGTCTTTTACGTGATTATTTTTTTTGAGTTGCAATTATTCTACTATTAATAATAGTTCTAAATTTGCAGCGTCTTTGGAAAATACCACTAATAATATTACTGTTGCTACATATTCGAAGTTTTCGGGTTTTCTTAAATTAAGTAAACTGGGTCTTGGTTCTTTAGTAGTGTTTTCGGCTATTGTAACGTATTTTACTGTAGCAAATCACATCAATTTCCATGCTGTTATTGCTATAACGGTTGGTGGCTTGTTTGTAACTTCGGCTGCTAATGGGTTTAATCAAATAATTGAAAAAGATTTTGACCGTTTAATGGACCGTACAAAGAACAGGCCCATGCCAACAGCTGTGCTTACTGATGTTGAGGCTTTTATTTTTTGCACTTTTTTTGGTATTGCAGGTACAATACTGTTATGGGTGTTCACAAACCCGCTATGTGGTATACTTGGCTTTGTTTCAATTATTTTATACGCGGTTGTTTACACACCTTTAAAAAGAATTTCTCCATTGGCTGTTTTTGTTGGCGCTTTTCCCGGAGCTTTGCCAACTTTAATCGGTGCTGTAGCAGCAACAGAAGGTTTTGGAGAAGTAACATTCTTTGCTTTTTTATTATTTATGGTACAATTTGTTTGGCAATTTCCTCATTTTTGGTCGTTAGCATGGTTTAATAATGACGATTATGCAAAGGCCGATTTTCATTTATTGCCTTCAAGAGGCGGTAAAGATGCTGCCTCTAAATTTCAAATACTTATTTATTCAGTTTTTTTATTGATCACCAGTGTTTTTCCTTTCGTATTTCAATTTGTGGGTATTATAAGTGTAAGCGTTTGTATCATTTGTGGCATGGCGCTTCTTTTGCAAGCCTATAATTTTTACCGCTTGCCAACAGATGCTTACGCTAAAAAATTATTTTTCGTTACCCTGGTGTATTTACCGGTAGTTCAACTAGCATTAATGACAAAATCATAAAAATTGGAAACAACTAAAATTAAAAAAGAAAAGCCTCATAAAGAAGAGTTGAGGTTAGCCAGAAGAAAAGCTTCAAAGCCTTTGTTGTGGATAGGTATAGTTAGTATTGTTATGCTTTTTGCAGGCTTAACGAGTGCTTATGTTGTAAGGGCGCAAAACGGTAACTGGCTTGTATTTCAATTGCCACCTATTATGCTTATTAGTACAGCAGTAATTGTTACCAGTAGCTTAACAATGTTTTTGGCGCAAAGGGCCATTAAAAAAGATAACTTTCAGTTAACAAGTATTGCTTTATTAGCTACCTTATTACTTGGCTTTGCCTTTTTTTATACACAATATGCTGGATGGAAGCAGTTATCGGCCCAGGGAATTTATTTTGCGGGGAAGTTTAGCAATGCCTCAGGATCTTTTTTAATTGTGATAGCTTTTCTGCATTTATTACACATGATAGGAGGCTTAATAGCCCTTACAGTTTCATTAACAAAGTCCTTGTTGAAAAAATATTCATCCTCAGATAGCCTTGGAATTGAGCTGACTGCGATTTATTGGCATTTTCTTGATATTTTATGGGTGTATTTGTTTTTGTTTTTATATTTTTATCGTTAATATTGCAACAGAATTTTTAACATTATTTTAAAATCTAATTATGGCGCATACAGCAGAGTTTGATGCAAAAGCAGCCTGGGACGGCGGACAATCGCCCTTCAGGATAAGTTACGGGAAAATGATGATGTGGTTTTTCCTTGTTTCAGATGCTTTAACTTTTGGAGGTTTATTGGTTTCTTATGGCTTTATTCGCCACAAATATGCCGATGTTTGGCCAAAAGCTGAAAACGTATTTACTCACTTTCCTTTCATCGAACAGCATTTGCCTTTGGCTTATGTAGGTTTAATGACGTTTATCTTAATTATGTCGTCCGTTACAATGGTATTGGCTGTTGAGGCCGGTCATCGTATGGATAGAAGAGGGGTTACAGTTTGGATGTTCTGGACAATTGTTGGGGGCGCTACTTTCGTAGGATCGCAAGCCTGGGAGTGGTATCACTTTATTGTTGGAACTGAAGAAGGCGCTCTAAGAAATGTTTGGGATATGGCTACTAAAACGTATGTTCAGGAAACTTATCATGGCGCAACCATGGCTGTAAATGAATACGGCGTACCGCAATTTGCCAACTACTTTTTCTTTATTACCGGTTTCCACGGCTTCCACGTATTCTCAGGTGTAATTATCAATTTGGTTATTTTCTTAAACGTATTAAAAGGTACTTATGAAAAACGCGGTCATTACGAAATGATCGAAAAAGTTGGTCTTTACTGGCACTTTGTAGATCTTGTATGGGTATTCGTATTTACCTTCTTCTACTTATTGTAATTTTATAATTAATAAATTAAAGAACTTTAAAACTAAATATTATGTCAGAATTTCACGATGATTATCCACATTACGAAACAATGTACAACCATGACGAGGCCTATGGTAAAAAAGCACGCCGTACTTTATGGAATGTATTTTGGATAATGCTTATCATAACTATTTTTGAATTAATTATCGGTTCAATGGCTCCAAGCCATGGTTGGTCAGGTACATTAGGTTTAAAAGTATTATTTATCGGTTTAACTGTTGTTAAAGCTGCTGCCATTGTTTTATGGTTCATGCACTTGGGCCACGAAACTAAATTCTTTAAATATGTGATCTTATTGCCATACATTACTTTTATCCTTTATGCTATCTTCATTATTTTAGTGGAAGGTATATATTCAGGTCAGCCTGGTAATTTTACACGCGTAGATAAAATATTTATTGAGCAACAACAAAATTTAAAAAGCGGTCATCATGGTGCTGCTGGTGGACATGAGAAAGAAGGTGCTCATAGTGAAGAACACGCTACAGAAGCGCATCACTAATAAAAACTTTAATAATAAAAAGGGCTGCTTTAAAAGCGGCCTTTTTTATTTATACATTTATATAACGATAAAATACGATCATGAAAAAAAATCTACTCCTTATTGTTTTTGTTTTTACTATTGCAGCTAAAGCGCAGGTAAATACATTTTCTTTTACTATTAATGGCACAGCTCCAACAGGTTTTACAACAGCTTTAAATATTGCCGGGCAAAAATGGAGCAACTATCTACAAATAACGGTTCCAATAAAAGTGAATGTATTTATTGTGAACGCATCTTTTTTGCCTTTCTCTGCCATAACATTTGCTAATGGCCGTAAAAATTTTACCAATGCTCCATTTGCAAATATTTTATATACTACACCTTTGGCAAATCAATTAGCGGGTGTTGAAACTAATGCAGGCGAATATGATATGGATATTTATTTTAACCTTTATACTTCTTATTATTTTGGTACCGGTAAGCCACCGGCTTCGCAAACCGATTTTATTTCTACAGCAATGCACGAAATAGGGCATGGCCTAGGTTTTTACAGCGATGGCTTTGTAGATAATTCAGGCAAAGGATCTTTTGGTAATATTCCTTCTTCAACATTTCCTATTGCAACATCTTTTCCATGGCGCGGACAAGATAGTGTGCCTGGCATTTTTGATAAATACATGGTAAAAACATCCGGTAATCATTTAACCACTTGTGCGCCTCAAAACTCAACGGCTCTTGGAGATAGTTTAAAAAATGGCCCGCTTTATTTTAGCGGCCCGTTATATGCAAATGCATCTCATTCAAACACACCGGTAAGATTAGCGGGTGGTGCAGGAACTTTTACAATAGGTGTAGATCTTTTGCACATTCACCAGTCTTATGCTAATACAATTATGTCTTACTATTGGGGTCCCGGCGATACCGTGCGTATACCCGCACCGTGGGAGTTAGGAATACTAAAAGAAATTGGTTGGAATTTAAAACCGGTTGGCATTAAAGAAATAAATAATGACGCTATGGCAAGTGTATATCCAAATCCGGCAAATGCAACTTTAAATGTTGCAGGACAAAATATTAAAAATGTGAGTGTATTTAATTCTGTTGGCGAGTTAGTTGTTATCAAAGAAAATAGTTTAAAAACAGAAGTACTTACTCTCGAAGCAGAAAATTTAAAAGAAGGTATTTATTTTTTAAAGGTCTCTTTTAATAATAGCCCCCAAACTTCAGGTAAAAAAATAATTATCAAACACTAATACGTCTTAAAGCGTATTTTAAACTGTAAATTCTGTAAATAATTTTAAAATCTAAATTTATTTAGTAATTTCATGATAACTATAAAACCCATAAGTCATGAAGAAAATATTTACAATCTTATTTTTAGCTCTAAGCTGTTTTATTATTGCACAACCGGCTAATTTCTCATCGCGGGGTATTGGCGGAGGCGGCGCTTTATTCGCTGTTTCTATAAATCCGGCTAACAATTCAGAGTATTATATTTCCTGCGATATGGGAGAGCTTTTTCATACTACCAATTTTGGAAATGCTTATAACCAGGTAAATTTTCAGCAATTAATTGGCGGGCATAACTCTAAAGTTTGTTTTACATCTACATCCGGCCTTTTATATTCTGTTAGCTATGCTAAAGATATGGTAAGGCCAATGAAAAGTACTGATAATGGCGTAACATGGACCGTTTTGGCAGGTAACCCCGATAATACGGAAGAAACTTTTAGCATTGATGCTGATTATAATAACCCGCAACGCGTTATTATTTCTTATTATGGTGAGATATTTTTTTCATCTAACGGTGGTACAACATTTACCAGCATCCATACTGCAACTAATACCGGGGCAGGTAATGTTGTTGGCGGTGTTTTCTTTGACGGTAATAATATTTACATCGGTACAAATGATGGTGTGTTGCTTTCTACAAATGGCGGCACATCTTGGGGTACTGCAGCTATTACAGGTATTCCTGCGGGAGAAAGAATTTGGTCGTTTGCAGGCGCAAAAGTTGGAGCTACAACCCGTTTCTTTTGTATCACTGCTAATGTGGGTGATATTTATGTTGGTCTTGTTGGTTCTGATTATTACCAGTTTGCAAAAGGTGTATATGCGGTTGATTATGGCTCAGGAAACTGGACACCAAAGTTAACAGGTATTAATTTAACTAATGATTATCCAATGTTTGTTGGTATGGCAGGTAACGATATTAATACTGTATACCTTGCAGGAAGTAATAACAATTCTTATCCAACTGTTTTTAAAACAACAAACGCCGGTACCAACTGGACAAACGTTTTTAATACAACTACCAATCAAAACATTATTACAGGCTGGAGCGGACAAGGTGGCGATCGTCCGTGGAGTTACGGCGAATGTGCTTTTGGTATAGCCGTAGCACCTAATAATTCGCAAAGCGTATTGTTTGGCGATTTTGGTTTTGCACATAAAACAAATAATGGCGGTACAAGCTGGTCGCAAGGATATGTAGATCCGGCAGGCCAACATCCTGCAAATGCAGTAACACCGGCTAATCAAAGTTATCAAAGTGTTGGTATAGAAAATACAACCTGCTGGCAGGTAGAATGGATGGGCGCAAACAATATGTTTGCCTGTTTTTCTGATATCCGTGGTGTAAGAAGCACAGATGCCGGTCTTTCGTGGTCGTTCAACTATACCGGTCACGCTGCCAATTCAATGTACCGCATTGCAAAGCACCCTACTAACGGTACGCTGTATGCCGGAACTTCAAATATTCATGACATGTATCAAAGCACGCGTTTAGCCGATGCGCAATTAGATGCTGCCGATGCAAACGGAAAAATTATTTATTCTACAAATAACGGCGCAAGCTGGACCAACTTAAAAGTATTTAATCATCCTGTTTTTTGGGTAGCAGTAGATCCTAACAATGGTAACCGCGCTTATGCAAGTGTTATACACTATAATGGTGGTGCAGGTGTTGGCGGTATTTATGTTACAAGCGATTTGAATAACCTTGCTACATCAACATGGACATTATTACCTAATCCTCCACGTACAGAAAAACATCCAGCAAGTATTGTTGTTTTAAATGATGGAAAAGTGGTTGCTACCTACTCAGGCAGAAGAACTAGTGCGGGTGCATTTACTGCCAGTTCGGGTGTATTTATTTTCGACCCTGCATTAAATAGCTGGACAGATGTTTCACATACAGGTATGTTCTATTGGACAAAAGATGTGGTGATCGATCCAAACGATCCTTTACAAAACACATGGTATGCCGGTGTATTTAGCGGTTGGGGCGGCCCGGCAAGCGGTCTTGGTGGTTTGTATAAAACAACCAACCGCGGTTTAAGCTGGGTTAAATTAACCAACACTGCTATTATTGATCGCGTAACATCTTGCACATTCAATCCAAATAATGCCAATCAAATATTTATGACCACCGAAACTGATGGCTTATGGGTATGTAATAATATTAACGCAGCTACACCTACTTTTTCTGTAGTGCAAAGTTACCCATTCCAACAACCTGAAAGAGTTTTCTTTAATCCTTTTAATGCAAACGAAATGTGGGTAACAAGTTTTGGAAACGGTATGAAGGTAGGAAGCTTACTACCAACAGGTGTTGTAGAATTTAAAGATCATGCAGATAACTTTGTTGTTTATCCAAATCCGGCTACTGATATGTTATCTATTGCAGGTAAATATGATGAGGTTGAAATTTATGACATCACCGGTCGTTTAATAAATAAAACAAAAGGTAATGCAGGTATGAATGTTTCAGGATTTGAAAATGGAACTTACATTGCTAAAATTTTATTGGAAGGAAATGTAGTTTCAACCAAAAAATTTGTGGTAGCTAAATAATATTTTTAGTCTTAAAATTTGCAAAAGCCCGGTATATAGCCGGGCTTTTCTCATATATAAAATGAAATAATATTTGTAGTTTTACACGAAGCATGAAGAAAGTACTTATTCTTACCTATTATTGGCCACCAAGTGGTGGGGCAGGAGTACAGCGTTGGTTGAAGTTTGTAAAATACATGCGTGAGTTTGGCTACGAGCCTGTTGTTTATACAGCAGAAAATGGCGAGATTCCGGTAGTAGATGAGAGTCTGCAAAAAGATGTGCCTAATGGAATTACAATTTTAAAAACGCCTATTTGGGAACCTTATGGTTTTTATAAAAAATTTATTGGCCGGAAAAAAGATGATAAAATAAACGCCTCTTTTTTAAGTGAGAATAAAAAAACAGGCATCACCGAAAAAATCAGCATCTGGATCCGAGGAAATTTTTTTATTCCTGATGCCCGTAAATACTGGATAAAACCAAGTATCAATTATCTGAACGATTACATTCAAAAAAACAAAATAGACCTTGTTATAAGTAGCGGTCCGCCACATAGTATGCATTTAATTGCACTGGGCTTAAAAAAGAAGTTCAGTAATTTAAAATGGATAGCTGATTTTAGAGACCCCTGGACAAATATTGATTTTTACGAGAAATTAATGCTGACAGGTTGGGCAGATAAAAAGCATCATAAACAGGAGTTGAGTGTGTTGCAAAAGGCAGATGTTGTTTTAAGCATTGGCCAAAGCATGAGTGATGAATTAATGGAGATCTATAAAAAAGCAGGAGGGAAGGATCTTGATAAATTTAAAGTGATCACCAATGGTTTTGATTCTGAAGATCTACATGTTGGAGCAATTGAAAAAGATGAAAAATTCAGTATTGCGCATATTGGTACTTTGGTAAAGGATCGTAATCCAATAGTATTGTGGAAAGTGCTAAAGAAGATCGTTTCTGAGAACGCACAATTTAAAGATCAGCTGGAAATAAAACTGGTTGGTAAAATTGACATTTTTGTAAAAGAACAAATAGAAGAATATGGTCTCTCTCAATTCGTAAATAAAATAGATTACTTGCCGCACAATAAAGTGATTGAAGAGCAGCAACGCTCTAAATTATTATTGTTGTTGGTTAACAATACTAAAAACGCAAAAGGTATTTTAACCGGGAAATTTTTTGAATACATGAGCGCCAAAGCACCAATATTAGCTATTGGTCCGATAGATGGGGACTTAGCGAAGATATTGAATGAAACCAATACCGGCTTAATAAGTGATTTTACCGATGAGGTGAATTTAGAAAAAAATATTCTTGCCTATTTTAATGGCAAAGCAAGTGAAGCTAACGAGGCAAAGGTAAATAAATACAGCAGGAAGGAATTGACGAGGGAACTGTGTTTGCTTTTAGATAAACTGTAATTTTAAATTTTTCTATCTAATTAATGAAAATAAGAAAACTACTGAAATATTTCATTTTAGTTTGTGTTGCTTCTTATATTTCAATAGATAGTTACATTTATTTTAAATACAAAGATCAAAATACTATTGAATCATTAACCTGGATAAGTAGAAAGTACGCTTCAATTCCGGATGATAGCATTCCTGAAAACATTGTTGATGCTTATAATAAAGTATTTCCTAATTCTTTAACAAACAAAATTTATCCCGATATTATCTGGTTCATATTTTCAAGAAGTGAGCGGCAATGTTATGTTCAAGCGCAAGTGGCTTATGACCTTGTACACGCCGGTGATTTTAAACTCACCTCGGTAGCTAATCAAATTGATAACATGTTAAGTCAAAAACAGTGTATGTATATTTACCTATCCCGGTTTGATTTTTTGAATGATACACGGGGAGTAAAAAAAGCTGCCAATTTGTATTATAATAAACCTATTGAGGAATTAAATGAAAGAGAGTGTTTAGAATTGGTTATCATGACAAAAAATCCACCGCGTTATAATAAATACACAAAGCAGGATTTACTTGATGAAGAAGTAAATAAAATTTTAAAAGGGAAGAAAAACTAGGTAACAAAAACTCTTTAATCCTCCATCTTTAATCTTTAATCCAATCATTCGGGCATCGCCCACTTATTTCTAAACGTTTCTGAATAATACGCAATACGCGATATAGTTGCTATTGCTCTTTCCTGGTTAAAAAAGGCAGAGCACTCAATAGTTTCTTTAATGATGATATCATCTTTAGCCACAGCAAAACTTGCTTCCACCAAACCATGATTTTCTTCCAACAACATTTTTAATACATCGGCATTGCCAGGGTTTTTTAATTTGGTAACAGGGCTCAGTGCCTGAAAAAACACACGCTCGTGTTCTTCCCAAATATCCAATAATACTTCGGTGCTTTTATCTTTACTGATGTTGTATTGTCCTTCGTTTACTTTTGCTTCTGCAGGGTTAATGCCTAAGGTTTTAAGTGTTGATTCAATGGTGGCGATGATCTGTTGGTACATAGTTATTGTATTGCGGTTGTCAATTGATTTAATTTATCTATAAATAATTGGGAAGTATGATTGGTGTAATATTTTTGTTTGAACTGGCCCACCCATTGTATGCCTTTAATACTATTGGTTAAAAATACTTCATCACCATTCATTAAGGTGTTTATGGTGATGGGGCTTTCAAAAGTGAGGATCTTATTTTGTGTTGCCAGGCTCATAATTTGTTTGCGCATAACACCGGCCACACAGCCTTCTGTTAAAGGCGGTGTATATAAGGTGCCGTTCTTTACAATAAAAACATTAGAGCTTATGCTCTCGCAAATAGCACCGGTATCGTTAATTAAAAAACATTCATCCAGCTTCATGCTTTGTTTGGCAAGGCCTGCCATTACATATAACAAAGCATTGCCTGTTTTTAAATTAGATAATTTATTAATTGGCTTTTTAAGATCGGCATACACATCTACCCAAAAGCCTTTTTGATTTAATTCGTAAGGGCCTTGTATTTCTTCGCTTTCAATTAAAAAAGAAATATCATTTGTTTCGGGACTATAATAACCGCCTTCATTTCTAAAAACAGTTAGGCGTATGCGTGCATTAGGTGCATGCGTATTATGTTTTAATAATTGCATGATCAACTCATGAATATTCTCGGTATTAAACTCTGCTGGCAGGTTCATGCGCAAAACTGTCATGCCCAACTTTAAACGGGTAATATGATCGCGTAAGAACATTATTTTATTGTTGCAAAAGCGAATGCTCTCAAACAAAGAGTCGCCATACCTAAAGGCACGATTATTAAAAGCAACACTGGGCTCATAAATGCTTATGAGATGGCCATTTAATATGCAATAATTGTCTTTCAAAATATATATTACAAAATTTGCAAATTTTAAGGCTTAAATATCTCATTATCAATTAACTTAATAACAGTTAAAAGTTAATCAAAACGGCAAAACGCACCAATGTTAAACCTGCCGTTTAAACCATTAATTCATGACATTTTAGCGTTAATAAACTTTTGCACATTATTTGAAAGAACAACATCCAAACACTACATTTGGTTTAATTAAAAATTTAAAATTATGTTCGACAATAATGAATTTAAAAAATATGCTACAAAACATGTAGGCATTAATAGTTTAACTTACGATAGTTATACTTCGCGCATTCAATCTTCTTTAACTCCATATATTATCGAAGAGCGTCAGCTTAACGTTGCGCAAATGGACGTATTTTCGCGTTTGATGATGGATCGTATCATCTTTTTAGGTACAGGTATTAACGATCAGGTTGCTAATATCGTACAGGCACAATTACTTTTTTTAGAAAGTGTTGATGCAAAAAAAGATATCCAGATCTACGTTAACTCACCCGGAGGAAGCGTTTATGCAGGCTTAGGTATTTATGACACTATGCAGATCATTAAGCCGGATGTGGCTACTATCTGTACAGGTATGGCTGCCAGTATGGGCGCGGTATTACAGTGTGCAGGAGCTAAAGGTAAGCGTACAGCTTTAAAACATGCGCGTATCATGATCCACCAGCCATTAGGTGGTGCAGAAGGTCAAGCCAGCGATATTGAGATCACAGCAAGAGAGATACAAAAATTGAAAAAAGAATTGTATGATATTATTGCTACACATAGCGGCCAAACCTACGAAAAAGTATGGGCTGATAGCGACCGTGACTATTGGATGATAGCGCAGGAAGCCAAAGAATATGGTATGATAGATGAAGTGTTAGAAAGAAAATAACATTAAATTATATTAGAAATAATCCCTCAAAACGTTGTTTTGGGGGATTTTTTTTGCCCTATGGCTTTAAAAAATCACAAAATGGCTCTTTAAATTTTGTGTTTAGGGCAGATATAAATATATTTGGTAATAATTACAAATCTAAAATTATGAAGAAATTACTTTCTGCTTTATTTATAGCTTCTACCGTAGTTGTAATGGCGCAGCCAAAAAAAGATCCAAAAATGGCGGCTACTTTAACTCCGGGTTATTATGTTGGTATGAAAAACGATACTACCAAAGGTGAGATCCAAACCAATCCTACGAATGGCGAGACCGATTTTTATAAAGGCTTTAACTTTAAAAAAGGTGCTGCAAAATTAGCAGCTGTAACTACTAAAAAAGCAAAAAAATATGGCTTCGACGGAAGAAATTTTATGGTTATTCCATTTGATGCCGGTGAAGTTTATATTGAATATTTAGCAAAAGGACGTTTATGTTTTTATGAATATAAATATCCAGGCACTTATGCAGGGCAACCGGTTATTGAAAGCATTTATTTTATTCATGACACAAAAGCCGATGAGGCGAATAAAGAATTAAGAGAGATAAAACAGATCTCGCAAAAATTCTACAAAAAAGATATTAAACCTTACATGAAAGATCATCAGGAGATTTGGGATAACCTGGATAAATTTACTTTTAATAAAGAAGCCATTGCAAATGCTGTTCGTCAGTACAATCAGTATTATGATTCAGGAGAACCAGTAAAAACAGAAGTTGAAACAGAGAAAGTAACCGGTGATGACGGCGAAGTAAAAGAATAATATTTAAAAGATCCCTCCCAAAAGAGGGATTTTTTTTTATCTTCACATTCATGAAAAAAATTCTTGCCATTGCTTTTGCAGCTTTGTTAGTGAGCTGTTCAGAAAACAAACCTGAAGTTGCTAAAGAAAAAATTAAAACTGTGCAAGTAGTATTTGATACTATTACTATTGGTAATAAAGTTTATAAAATGCAAAAGCTGGCAGATACCAATTTTGTTTTCGAAAAATTTAACCTTTATGAACCTTCAGATTCTGCTTATATTGAAAAGCATAAAGAGTTTGTAAGCAGAACAGGCGATACACTTTATTTGAAATGTGACAACGGTACGGTAATAAAATTAAAAAGTAACAGAGATGATGGCGATTACGAGGTTTATGATTTTAAATACATTAACAAGGATCTTAACGCGTTTGTTTTGCTGTGTTCTTTTTATGAAGCAGCCGATGTTTGGCTGGTAAATAAAGCAAATGGTGATACACTTAAAACAATTGGTTACCCGGTTGTTTCGCCAAATAAAAAACAATTTGTTTGTTATAATATTGATCTTGAAGCGGCGTTTAGCTTAAACGGATTTGAATTGTTTGATCATACAAGTGGTAAATATCAGCGCAAAGGATTGCGTGAAATAAACGATTGGGGCCCCGAAAGCGTAAAGTGGAAGGATGACACAACACTTATTGTGAGAGCGCTTAGTGGTTATGGCGATCCTACAAAAATATCATGCAAGGCTATATACATTAATTAAGCCTTTTTTCAACGGCTAAAATTATCTTCTTGTCTAAAACCACGGTTGTTAAACTGTTAAAATGCTGGCTTTTAACAAACAGATTGATGAACTTCAATCTTGTATAAGTAAATCTCTAAAATCTGTATGAAACATTTAACACTCGTTGCTAACGAAATGTTCTTTTCGAAACATTTGTCGTATCAAATTTTTTTTGCTTTTGTATTAATGATCTTAATGAGTTTAAATAAATAATTACCCTTTTTTCTTAGGCGTTTTTACTTCTTTCCATTCAACAATATCTCTTATAACTACCGATGCGCAGGTTAAACCAAACGCTGCGGGTAAATAGGATATTGTACCATAAGCCGATTTTTTAAATTTGCTTCCGTCTGTTTTCATGATAGAATGTTTTGCAGGATTTTCTGCACTAAAAACAGATTTAATACCTTTATAAATGTTCATATAGCGTAAACGCTTTCTTACATATTGCGCCATTGGGCAAACCTCTGTTTTAGAAATATCCACCACCTGTATTTGCGTAGGATCCATTTTTCCACCCGCACCCATGCTCGAAATAATGCGTTGATTATTCCAATACGCCATTTGTAATAAATATAATTTTGGAGAAATACTATCAATAGCATCAATAACATAAGTGAATTTTTGCTTCATAAATTCTTTCATGTCGTCGGGTGTTTTAAAAGAATCTACAATAGTAAGATCAACATCAGGATTGATCAATTTAATGCGTTCACCCATTAAATGGGCCTTGTTTTGTCCGTGTGTGGATACCAAAGCTTGTAACTGACGGTTTCTGTTTGTTGGATCAACCGTATCACCATCAATAATTGTCATTTTTCCTACACCGCTTCTGGCAATAGCTTCTGCAGCATAAGAGCCAACACCACCAAGGCCAACAATTAACACATGCGCGTTATTTAATTTCTCTAATCCCTTTGCTCCAACCAGTAAAGAGGTGCGTTCCATCCAGCTTGTATCCATATTTATTCGGTCAAAATGTTTATAATTTTAAAACACATAGGCGCATAGGATCAACTAAACTTATTAAACATAGTTACGCATACATTTTGAAGCTTAGCTTCAAAATTCCATGTATTCTTTTATGATAGTTGTTGATCATCTATAAATTCTATTTTTCTATGTGTTTAATTTTTTAGTTAAAGTTGTATTTTAAAAACGGTTTCAAAATTACTTTGTATCTGTTGTTTTATTATTTCTTCATCAATGCCTAAAAGCTCTGCAGCTTTTCTGTAAACATATTTTATTGATAGATCGGCATCATCGGTCTCTAAAAAGAAATTTTTTCTTCCAACATTCTTTATTGCTTTGGATGCGTTTGATTCGTAACCCAGCAACGCTTTGCCAAAAGAAAAATAATAACCTTCGTTTACCATTACACGGGCAATGTTTTCATTATTGTTAAAGCCGTGCACTATAACAGGTACTTTATTATCATTTAAGTTCAGACAATTGATAAGCTCGTTAAATGCTTTAACACAATGAATGATCAAAGGTTTATTTATTTTATTGGCAATTTTTATTTGTTCAACAAAAACTTTTTCCTGAAACTCAAAATCTACTTTGCATAATTTATCCAAACCGCATTCGCCTATCGCCATACAGCGTTTTTCGTGTGCTATCACTTCCAGTTTTCCTAACTGCGCCTCATAGGTTTCTTTATCAAGATACCAAGGGTGAAGCCCGTATGAATAATGATTGGCTTTTACAGTAGAATCAACGTGCAAATTCACCAATTCTATTTTAGCGTCGTATAACTGTAAATGCGTATGGGTGTTAATAAACACGGTTAAATTTTTTTATTCGGTATCTGATTTCCAAAGGCAAACTTAGTAACTTTAAAAATCAAAATTTTAGCATGAGTTTGGATAATTATAACAAAGTAACGTCAATAACCTTTAAGGAGCTGGAGGCCATTGTTGGCAAAGACTTTATAAGCTCTGATAAAGAGCAATTAGAGAAATACGGGCAGGATGAGACCGAAGATCTTATGTTTTATGCTGATGTTGTTGTAAAGCCTCAAACCGTTGAGCAGGTGGCTGCGGTAGCTAAAATTTGCAATACTAATAAAATTGCTTTAACCACAAGGGGTGCAGGTACAGGTCTTAGTGGAGGTGCCTTGCCTGTTAAAGGAGGGGTTCTTTTAAGCATGGAAAAATTCAATAAGATCTTAAGTATTGATGAACGCAATCTGCAGGCCACAGTTGAACCAGGGGTTATAAATTATATTTTTCAGGAAGAGGTTAAAAAGCTGGGATTATTTTATCCGCCCGATCCAGCAAGCTGGGGTAGTTGTAGTTTAGGTGGTAACATTGCACATAGCAGCGGTGGACCAAAAGCCGTTAAGTACGGTACTACCCGTGATTATGTTTTAAATTTAGAAGTTGTTTTGCCAAATGGCGAAATAATATGGACAGGCGCCAACACCTTAAAATATTCTACCGGGTATAATCTAACACATTTAATGGTTGGCAGCGAAGGCACGTTGGGCATTGTAACCAAAATAGTTTTTAAATTAATTCCGTTGCCAAAGCATGATCTGTTAATGCTAATTCCTTTTTCAAGTGCTGAGCAGGCTTGCAAAGCAGTTGGAGAGGTGTTTCGTGCAGGCATTACACCAAGCGCTATGGAATTTATGGAACGCGATGCCATTGACTGGAGCATTAAATATAGTGGCGAAGTTAATTTCGAAATTAAGCCCGAATGGCAGGCATTGTTGTTGGTTGAAGTAGATGGAAATAATATGGATGTGTTAATGAACGATTGCGAAATTATTAGCGGTGTAATGCAAGCCAATAATTGCGATGAAATATTATTTGCAGATAGTGCTGAGCAAAAAAATGCGCTATGGAAAATAAGAAGAAAAGTAGGCGAGGCCGTAAAAAGTAATAGTGTGTATAAAGAAGAAGATACGGTTGTGCCGCGCGCGGAATTACCAATGCTTTTAAAAGGCGTAAAAGAGATTGGAAAGAAATACGGATTTAAGTCTGTGTGTTATGGCCATGCGGGCGATGGTAATTTACATGTAAATATTATTAAAGGCGACCTAAGTGATGAGGTTTGGGATAAGGATCTGCCAAAGGGTATTGTTGAGATATTTGAATTGTGTAAGAAATTAGGCGGCACTATTAGTGGCGAACATGGTATTGGACTTGTGCAGAAAAATTATTTACCAATTGTGTTTTCTGCATATCATTTAGAACTAATGAAGAATATTAAGAAAGTTTTTGATCCGAATTATATCTTAAATCCGGGCAAGATCTTTGATTAATTCTGTTAAAAACAGTGTCTCATTACTTGTTTTGTATCTCAAAGTTATTTAGTAATTTCAAATAAAATTAAACATCATATAAAAATTATCCCATGAAAAAACATTTATTCATTTTATCGTTTTGTTTTATTTCTGTTCTTGCTTTTGCGCAGGTAAATAAAACAGCTAAAAGAGTTTGCGGAAGTGAAACCCCCAGTGCAGAATGGAATGAATGGTTCAATAAAAAAGTAGAAGAGTTTAAAAAAGCCAATGCTTCATTAAAAAATCAAAGCGCCAATTACACCATACCGGTAATTTTTCACGTAATACATGGCGGGCAAAGTGTTGGTACGTATCCTAATATTTCACAAGCACAAATTAATTCGCAGATCACCATTTTAAATAACGATTTTGCCGGTACAGGTTTAAATGTTGGTAATGCAAACAGTACAGCCTTTGCAGCTTTTGTTGCTAATTGCAATGTTAACTTTTGCCTTGCTCAAAAAGATAAGAATGGTGTAACGTTAGCAGAGCCGGGAATTGAAAGGATGAATTATATTTCTAACAGCTGGGCCGATCCTACTACCTTTACAACTACAACGGATTTTAGAAATTATATTGAAGGAACTGTTAAGCCGGCTACAATTTGGGATCCTACACGTTTTTTAAATATCTGGTTAACCGATGTTAATGGAGCGGTTGGTTTGCTGGGTTATGCAACATTTCCTCCGGGCACTGGTTTAAGTGGATTAACAAGTGGTTTGGGAACTGCAACAACAGATGGTGTTTGGTGCTGGACAAAAAGTATTGGCGATGTTGGAACATTATTTCCTCCATATAACAAAGGAAGAACAGCAACCCACGAAATTGGCCACTGGTTAGGTCTTCGTCACATATGGGGCGATGCAAGTTGTGGAAATGATTTTTGTAATGATACACCCGCACAACAGCAAGATAATAATGGCTGCCCGGGTTACCCTCATATCACATGTTCTAATGGTCCAAATGGCGATATGTTCATGAACTTTATGGATTATTCTGATGACGCTTGTATGTATATGTTTACACCCGATCAACGAGACCGTATTCAAACATCTATGGCAAATTGCCCTTTCAGATCACAATTAACGGCAAGCTCGGCTACGTTATGTAGCGGCACTCCGGTTGTATGTTCGTATACCGTTTCTAATTTTACAAATACAGATACATTGGCAAATCCGCTTGGACAAAGAAGAGCAACAAGTTCAGGTGAACCTGGTTGCCTTACAGGAGCGGGAAAAGCAGGGTATATTGCAGGTACTAACTGTTTTGGCGATCTTGAAAAAGCCGAATTTATAAGCGCATCAAAATACTCAAGCGCAACCAATCCAATAATAAGTGGTGTGGTGGTTTTATTTTTTAATTACACAGGTGTAGGTACAGATGGAACAGGTAATGTTGATATGAAGATCTACAACGGCTCTTCAGCAGCTTCTGCACCGGGTTCTTTAATAGGATCAACTACCTCAAATTTATCAACCATAGCTGCAACAACTAATACAACAAGTGTTAGCTATTGCGGTAACCCTAATCTTGCATTTGGTGTGCCGGTTATAATGCCATATAAATTTACTTTTTCTTCACCGGTAAATGCGCCAACATCCGGAGGTTTTTTTGCTTCGGTATCTATTCCTAACAATGCCGGAGATACGGTTGCCATATTTGATAAATTAACAGGCAGCAGTAATACAGCATGGGAAAAATGGAGCGATAACTCATGGCATGATATGAAAACAGCATGGGGTGGTATCCGTAGTTTTAATTTAGCTATTTTGCCAATTATTGATTGCGCAACGGGTGTAAAAGAAAATTCTGTTTTAAGCAGTGCGGTTAACTTATATCCAAATCCATCTAACGGTAACTTTAATGTGATCACTACTTTTGCAAATTCGCAAAGTATTGAGATAACGGTTTACAACATGTTAGGCCAAAATGTTTATTCAAATAAATTAAATAATGTTTCACAAACTGTTCATGAGGTTGATCTTAAAAACCAATCTAGTGGTGTTTATTTGGTTGAGGTAAAAAGTGGAAGTGAAAGGGTTGTGAAGAGAATGGTGCTGAATAAATAAAACACTAAAGTAATTTAAACAAAAAAGGCGCTGTTGAACGGCGCCTTTTTTGTTTATTATCGTCTTGATAAGATAAACGTTTTAGTTATTCCAACACTTTATCCTTCATATACTTTCGCCATTTTTCTAAAACGGCCTGCATGTCATCCGGTATCTCGCTGTCAAAAAATAATTTTTCGCCGGTAATAGGGTGGGTAATGCCCAGTGTTTTTGCATGGAGTGCCTGGCGTGGCAATAACTCAAAACAATTTTGAACAAACTGCCTGTACTTTGCCGTATTTAATCCTTTTAAAATAATATCACCGCCATATTCGTTATCGTTAAACAAAGGATGGCCAATGCTTTTCATGTGTACACGAATTTGGTGCGTGCGCCCGGTTTCTAATTTACATTCAATAAATGTTACGTAACCAAAACGTTCTATTACTTTGTAATGTGTAACGGCGTGTTTTCCTTCTTCGCTTCCTTCGGGAAAAACATGCATCTTTTTTCTGTCACGAGGGTCGCGGCCAACGTTTCCGACAATTGTACCTTCATCTTCTTTTAGATCGCCCCAGCAAATAGCAATGTATTTTCTATCCATGGTGCGGTCAAAAAAATCTTTTGATAAGCGTACCATGGCAAGATCTGTTTTTGCAATGATGATAATGCCGGATGTGTTCTTATCAATGCGATGCACTAATCCCGGGCGTTCTAAATACAGATCGTTATTTAATTTTGTTTTTGTTTTGGGAAGGTTTTGAAAATGATAGGCCAAAGCGTTTACCAAAGTTCCGCGGTAATTGCCATAAGCAGGGTGAACCACCATGCCGGGTTTTTTATTTATTAAAACAATGTAATCGTCTTCGTAAACAATATCAATTGGAATGTTTTCCGGTACTACTTCAATGTCGCGTGGCGGAACAGTAAGAACGATAGAGATCTCGTCAAGGCCTTTTATCTTGTAATTGGATTTTACAGGTTTACCATTTACCAATACTCTTCCTTCATCACAGGCATTTTGAATTTTTGTGCGAGTGGTATGTGCAACGCGTATCATGATAAATTTATCGATACGCATCATCACTTGTCCTTTTTCTACTTTTATGTTATGATGTTCGTAGAGGGTTTGTTCTTCTTCGCCACTGAGATCTTCCGGCTCTTCTTCAAACGCTGACATGAGATTAAATTAATGCTGGATGATAATCTTATTTTGCTGTACGATCTTATCGTTTATCTTTAAGATCAGAAAATAAAGTCCGTTGCTTAAATTTTCGGTCTTGATCGTTTGAGATGCATTTTCAATGTTACCTTCAGTTATTTTTTGACCAATAGAATTAATAATAGTATAGCTTCCTTTTTCAAATTGTTCTGAATGCACAATTATATTTTCTGATGCAGGATTTGGGTAAACAGAAAATAAGTTTGTTTTGTTGATGTTGAATTCCTTTACACTTACCGGTTTATGAACGCCAAATACAGGGCGTATCATAATGGAACCATAAATTGAAGATTGTGTCCAGCCATTACCCGAATCGTAATAAAAATTGGTGTGATGATCTAAATTTTTATCAAACCCAACCACAACCCCGCTGGCAGATTCTTGCTGGATACCTATGTAATATGTTCCGGCATTTAATACTAATGGTGTAGGAAGGTAATAATCAGAAAAAGAATTGATGCTGCCATTTGGAAAGTAGTTAGGTGTTCTTACACTGTCTTTATAAAATACAGAATTACTTGGCCCGTTTGTTCCCGGTATCCATATTTTAATTCTAAAACTATAGATCTGTGAGGTTAATAAACCAACCTGGTCAAAATAGATCCTAACGGATCGCAGGGTGTCGCTTTTTTTCAATACATATTTACCGGCCATTCTGCCACCGGTACCATTAATATAATATCCGCCTTCTGCACTACCGTCGTCAAAAGCAAAAAAATTGCTGAATATCTGATGCTGTAATACCGTATCATTAGCAGGTATGTAATCATTTGAAGACCTATGGATAACATGTTTTATCTTATAATCTACCGGACCGGTCATAAGCGGAAAAGAATCGAGATTCCTCGGATTTCTCACTGTTATATCTTGCACCCAGCCTTTATATTTAAAAAACACCGAGTTTGCACCCATATCAATACTTAATACAGAACTTGTATATATATGGGCTGTTTGTACATTATTATTGTCGTAAAAAGCATTTGTATAGGTTAGTACGGTATTTGCAGCACGATTACTTCGTATAAAAACAGAATTGCGGTAGCGCATATCTGTTGTATCATATTGCCTCCATGGAATAGCAGCATAATTTTTTAAAAATGGGGTAGGAATATATCCAAAAGCAAAGTCGGTTTCTTTGCTACAAATACAAGTATCAACATTCATATCGTTACCTGCGTTAAGCAAAACATAATCTAAATGCCAATGATCAAAATTGCCTACAGTTGTTGCCTTATTTCTAAAACGGAATTTAAAACCACTCTGTAAATAATAAGCAGAATCAAGTCTTACAAAACCGCGTTTAAAAACGGTATCGTTGGTGTTGGCACTTGAGTTGCCACGCTGATACCAAACAGTTCTCCATTTATTTTGTGCAGGAATGTAGTAGTCCAATAATAAACTATCAATAAGCTCCGGCGAATCGCCACGGCCGCGGGCCTGGTAATAAAACGTCAAGGCCAGGCTATCGCCAATTGCATATGTACTAAGATCAATTGCCTTGCTTGTTAAAGTATCAGCCGGTAAAGCCAGTTGTTGATTAACTAGGTTAGGTGTGTAAGGATAACCGTGTTTATTTAAACCATCAAAAGTGGCTACACCTATACTCCAGGGTGCAATAGCAAAGGTTGTGTTTACATAGGTAGATGAATCGCTCCACAATGCCTGGTTGGGATAGGATTGAAGATAGGCATACGAAAAATCATCCAAAAAAATTGGCGCGGTAGAGGCTGTTGAAGAAGTTACAGCTCTTTTATTATAATTGGAATAAGCCTGTTCGTCTTTTATAGGTTTAAGATCTCCGTACAAATAATTAATATTTGTAATAAGAGGCCTTACTTCTTCCTGTGCAAAAGAACCTGTGCAAAAAGCAAAAAACAAAAAACTATATATTACCTTTTTAAACATTTTATTCTCCATCAAAATTTGAATCCTGTGTTGCGCTTGTATCAGCAGTACCTGCATTGTAATAACTATCTTTTACACCAATAACCAAACTCACTTTACTGCCTTTTTTTACTGCTGTTCCCGGTTCAATTTCTTTACCATCAATTGTTTGTGAAATAACACAACCATTGCAATCAGCAGGCTTTTCTGTAAAGGGGCCTACTTTGAGTCCGTAGGTTTGTAAAATAAGCCTGGCCTGTCTTTCACTTCTATCTATTAATTTTGGCATTTTAATTTGAGGTGCTACCATACCGGTAACGTATAAATAGATGGTTCTATTGTGTTTAACCTTACTTTTTGCTTCAGGTTCTTGTCTTAAAACAGTTCCGGGTTTTTCTTTAGGGTCGTAAATGCTGTCAATTATCTGGTAAGCAACCTCTTTATTATTAACAAAAGATTTTAGATTATTTACTTCCTGGCCTTTAAAATCGGGTACTACCACAAAATCGCCATGATTGGTATAGGAGCTCAGCCATTTTATAAGACAGAAGAAAATAATAAAAAGAGTAGTAAGTATGATGGCAAAATGGATAAAAAACTGTTTTGATTTTAAAAAAGAAAAAAAGCCGCTCATAATTTGATTAAAAATAAAATTGAGATTAGCGATCAGATATGTTCATGAACAGGTTCATGAATAATGATCTTAAAGAATACTACCACCATTGCGCCAATGGTTTGTTCTGCTATCTGCCAAGCGCAATCAACCATCAGGTGGTTCATGCTTAAGTGTTTGGTTAACGAAATGTTAACGATAGTAGAGATCATAAACAGTGAAAAGCCAGCAATAACACCACAAAAAAGGCCTCTTACAATAAAACTTCTTACCTTTTTAAGAGGTTGCGATTCATATAAAAAATAAATACCAGCACCAAAAATAAGATAGGTACATGCGGCAAAAGTAACAAACCAGGTAAGTGGAAAATTGATTCTTTTAAAATCATTAAGAAAATAACCATGCCATACGTAAAACAGCAGAAACATCACAACTGCCGAAAGTATCCAGGATATAAAAAACCTAATTCCGAAATTCATTTTGTGATAACAAATGTAGTGAAAAAAAACCGAATTTCAATAACAAATAAACATTTTTAAGGCTCAATTAAATGCCATATATTTGTAATAATGGGTGTTTTAAGAAAAATTTGCCTTTTATCTTTGCTTTTAGTTACTTTTTATGGTTGCCGTAAACCTTCTGCTGCCGATTGGGATGTGGATGTTGTTTTTCCGGTAGTTAAAAGTAGCCTTAATATTAAGAATTTTATTGGCGATTCAATATTTAAAGCAGATAATAACGGACTTTTAAGCTTAAATGTGAACCGCGAAATTACCGCTATTAAACTCGATTCGTTATTGAGTTTGCCGGATACAAGTATAGTTAGCACATTTACGGCTCCCTTCCCAACAAATTTAACACCGGGCCAATCCCTTACTTTTTTTCTGCCAACACCAACAAGTTTTAACATTTCTAACGGTGTAGCTTTAAAAACGCTTGATATAAAAAGTGGTCTTTTAACAGTTAAATTTTCTAATGATCTTGTTGAACCGGTTGATCTTTTATACGTGATACCAAGTGCTAAAAAAAACGGACAACCATTGACAATAAGTGAAACTATACCACCAACCCCTGCAACGCTCACAAAAACTTACGATCTGTCAGGTTATAGTTTAAATATGCGAGGATCAACAGGTACTGCATTTAATACAATTGTGCAGGCTTACACAGTTACATTAAACCAAAACGCAAACCCGGTATCTGTATTTTACGGCCAGGGTGCAAAAGCGGAGTTAACATATTCTGATATTGTTCCAAATTATGTAGAAGGTTATTTCGGGCAGCAAACAATTGATATACCTCTTGATACTACAAATTTTGATGTGTTTAATAATTTTCAGGCCTCTAATTTTTTATTAAACAACGCTACATTAAATTTTAAAGTATTGAATGAATTTGGAGCTGAATTCACTGCAAATCTTTCAAATATAAAAGCCATTAATTCTTTTAACTCAAATAGTGTTACACTTAATAATACTTCTTTGTCAAACTTAAACATTAACAGGGCCACAAAGGCCGGCTACACAATTTTTCCGAGCATTAAAACCATTTCTTTAACCAGTACTAATAGTAATATTATTCCTTTTTTATCTGCACTCCCAAATAAATTAACTTATCAAGGCAAAATAAATGTAAATCCCTTTGGAAATTTATCCGGTTATAATGATTTTGCATTTTATAATACGGGCATAAAAGTACTGGCAGATGTTAACATCCCTTTACATTTTAACGCAGATTATTTTAAATTAATTTCAAACTCTACTGTTGATTTTTCTAACGTAAAACAATTAGAAAATGTAAATAGCGGTAATTTTATTATTTCTGCCTTAAATGGCTATCCGTTTCGCGCGCAAATACAGGCTTATTTAATGAACGACCAAAACCAGGTTGTTGATTCGTTATTTTTGCCAGGAAATAATTTTATTGAAAAAGGTGTTACTGATGCTCAAAATATAGTTACATCACCAACACAATCAAAAATAACTGTACCTGTATCAAAGGTTCGTATTGATAATTTAAAAGAAACGAAAACAATTAAATTGGTAACCTATTTTATTATGCCGCCCAATCCACCGGATATTAAGATCTATGAGCATTATAGTATCGATCTTAATATTATTGCAGAACTCAATTATAATGTGAAAACCAATTAATGATAAATAACAAATCGTATATCACACTTCTTTTAATTGTTATTTGTTTTGGTTTAAATGCCCAGTACAATACTGAATTTATAAATTACGGAAACATTAAACGCAGCGTTTCTGTTAATCTTGATTTTGATATGGGTAGCAATGGCATGAGTAGTAGCCTTACCAATAAATTAATATTTGGCGGGCACATTGATAATGATCTTAAAAAAGAATCATCCAAACATTTAAGACAAAAAAATAATTTCGGATTAAACCTAAACTATTCTGTAAGTTCCTTTATAAAAGGAAATAGCAAATTTGATTTTTTAATTGGGTTTAAAAATCAGGAAATTTTAAATGCAACCTATTCAAAAGATTTTTATAATCTAATGTTTTATGGTAATGAATCTTATCGTGGCTTAACTGCGAATTTAGAAAACTGTAACATCAATGCGCTTCGTTTTCAGGAAGTGAAATTCGGCGCCATTATGCATAAGGTAGATTCGGTTGGTAAAATTGGTATTTCACTTTCGTTCTTAAAGGGTGAGCAATTATTTTATTTAAAAACAAATAAAAATTCGGGCTTGTTTACTTCATCCGATGGCAGTGAATTGGTATTTAACTCTAATTTTAATTTAGCAATTAGCGATACAAATAATAAAAAATTGGCAGGCTTTAACGGCATGGGCGCAAGCGCAGATATTTATTTTGAAACGCCCTACAAAAGTAAAGTTGGTAAGCGAAGCGAATTATTGGTTAATGCAAATAATATTGGTTTTATTCATTGGCTAAACAATAGTGTGCAATACAGTAGCGATTCCAGTCTTCACTTTTCAGGTTATCAGGTTAATAATATAATTGATCTTAAAGATTCAACACTTAACAGAATAAACAGGGATAGTTTATTGCGTGGACTTACAAATGCGCGTAGAGAAAATTTTAATACCAACATTCCAACCAATCTTGTGATCATCAATAAAATTTATTTTGGCAACGATGAGCGTTTTTGTCTTCAAACCGGTTTCAGGTATATCTTTAATGCCAATCATACACCATATGGTTTTGTTGAGCCTGAGTACAGGGTAAAAAATGTAACATTTAGTTTACATGTTGGTTACGGTGGCTATGTAAGATTAAATGTTGGTACTGCAGTTACATGGAATAGTAAGGCCTGGTTCTTACGAATTGGAAGCAATAGCTTACAGGGTTACGTTGTTCCTAAAAGCGTTTCAGGTCAGGGTTTGTTTTTTAGTTTTGCAAAAAAATTTAAATAACATGAGAAAGATATTTTTAATACAGCTTTTACTTTTTTCTCTTATATTATTCGGGCAGGCCCCAACCAGATTTTATACTAAGTTTGGTGGTTACGGTGTTGATATTGGTTATTCGGGAAAACCAACATTAGACAGGCATTATATCGTTGCCGGCAGCACTTCCAGTTATGGGGCCGGTAATACCGATGTGTATTTAGTAAAAGTAGATAGTATGGGTTTTCCTATATGGGAAAAAACATTTGGCGGTTTTAATAATGATGTTGGACGATCCGTTATTCAATTGCAAGATTCAGGTTATGTAGTTGCAGGTTTTACTAACTCATTTGGCGCTGGTGGATATGACGTGTATTTAGTTAGGACTGATAAGAATGGAAACCTGATATGGCAAAAAACATTTGGCGGTTTGGATTGGGATTTTGCTTATGATCTTGTATTGGCGGCCGATGGTGATATAGTTGTATGTGGTAATACAAGTAGTATGGGCGCAGGAAAAAAAGACGGTCTACTTTTAAAATATGACCTTTTTGGCGCCTTGGTTTGGCAAAAAACAATTGGTGGGATCGAAAATGAGGAATTAAAATCAGTTATAAAAACAAATGATGGATTTTTGGCAACTGTGGGTTATACTGAGAGTAATGGCGACATTGACGGGGATATGTATTTTTATAAATTCGATCTTGGAGGTAATGCAATTTTTTATCACATTAACGGAGGTCCAGACAGAGACTACGCAAATGATATAGTTCAAAAATTCAATAACGACTACGTTATTTGTGGCGCAAAAACATTTACTACCGATTCTTACCCTAGAGGTTTTATTCATACTATGTCATCAACCGGAGTTCTTGTATGGGAAAGTGATTATTCTTCGAACATAAATAATGGAGAGTTTTCCTCAACAACAAATTCATATCAAAATGGCGGCTTAAATACATTTGTAAGAAGTAGAGGAGTCTCTGGATTCAAAGTACAGGCAGATCTTTATGTCGCTTTTTTTAATGGATATCCTTATAAAATAAATGGTTCAGGCGGCACAGAAGATGAATTTATTTATTCTGTTGAAGCGTTATCAGACGGTGGTTATGTAAGTGTTGGATCAACCCGAAGTTTTGGAAGTATTGAAGAAGATGTTTATTTGATAAGGCATGATAGTACAATTTATAATTATTCTTCGGTAGTTGGCATTAAAGAAAATCCAAAAAATAAAACTCCGTACGTTTTTCAAAAAGAAAACAAAGTAAATGTTGTTTTTACTGATAACAATGTAAACTCTCTTGAGTTAATAGATATAAATGGCAAGGTATTAAACGCTTTTAAAATTCGAGAAGATGAGGAAGAACTTAAGATCGATGTTTCACAAATTCCGGGTTCTGTTTATTTTATTCGCATAAGGTTTAAAGATGGCCAGGTAGTTAATAAAAAACTGATCATAAATTAGTTTGTTTTTTTAACTGTTCATTTATTTTATCCGACACAGCTTTTCTACCAACATAAATATAATGCTCGGTAGGCCAGTTGCGATCAATAAAACAGCTATCTTTTAAAAGATCAAAATTATTTATTAGTAGTGTTTTGCTTTCGTATCTTTTTTTAATGAACGAGATGTTATCTCTCATTAATACTTCCAGATCTTTACCACAAAGCTCCGATGCTCTTTCGTAATTTTCAGGTAAAATATTAAATATTAAAGTAATTTTATTTTTTGCGCAATATGTAGTTATTTCATCCAGATCTTTTATTCGTGGATTGTTTTCGTTAATTGTAAAAGCGTAATTTTTAATAAAATGACACGCGATATCTGTTTTTTCTTGGTTCTTATTGCCGTTTTCATCTAAAACACCTTTGTTAAACACATCTTTATCCCAATCCCTTACATTTTCATATTTTAAAACCGGTAATTTAAATTTATCATTTTTATAATGCCGTTTTATAGTTTCTTTTCTTTTAAATAATTCCTGATTATCATAGGCTTTAAAGCTTAAGAAACATTTTTTTACAATGGGTGGTTGGGTACCATATAAAATATTAGCGCGCGAAAGATTGGTCTCAAGGTCTGACTCTATCCAGTTAATACCGAATGATCGAAGATTTACAGTTAAAATAACTGTTTTGATAGAAGAAGTAGCATTTAGTCGTTTGATAAATAATTTAAAAGTACCCGCATGAATAGCTCCTTTTGAGATAGTGAGAATTTTATAATTTGAATTGTTTTGTTCGATCAACTCCGAAATTGATCTTTTTGAGCTGTCTTTTTCGCTGAATGTAAAGTTAGAAGACTCACCCAAATACATAATGTTATGATTGTTTAAAGAAGAATCAAATTTGTAAATTAATTCTGCATTACATTTAATTATATCGGCATCATAAAGTCCTAGTTTTATATAACTATAATTGGCAACAAAAATAATTGCGATAAAAACTAAAATATATGCAAGTATCTTTTTCAAAATTGAAAATAAATGAAAGGTAAATTATCAATACCGCTAAAAGTTAATATTGCAAATAATAAATAAGAGTAAATAATAAGGTTTTTTAAGAAAGAATTGTTGGATATAAATGTTTGGTAATTATAGTATTTCTTGGCATAAAATTCAATAAAAAACAGTATTAAAATATTCAGTAATAAAATATAAGACACAGCTTCAAAACTTATTATTTTTTGTTTTACAAATGCATTTTTAAAAATGGTCATACTTTCAGAAAGATTTCCGTTTCTAAAAAAAACAAATATAAATGCTACTAATGTGAAAGTGAAAATATAATTAAAGGCCTTTGGAATTTGGAATGTTACTTTTTTTAGGACAAAAACCGTAAGAAGATAAAAAACCGAATGAATAAAACCCCAGAGTATGAAATTAAAACCTGCACCATGCCAAAGTCCGCTTAGCGTAAAAACAATAATAATGTTGAAGGTATGCTTTAACGTAGTTACCCTGCTTCCGCCTAATGGTATATAAACATAATCTCTAAACCAGCTTGTTAATGAAATGTGCCATTTTTTCCAAAAAACAACAATATTCTCCGAAAAAAAAGGGAAAGAAAAATTATCGATCAGTTTAATGCCAAATAATTTTGCGCTGCCTTGTGCAATAAGCGAATAACCAAAAAAATCACAATATATTTGAATGCAAAAAAAGAAGATGGCTATTAATACATTGAAGTTGTTTTTTTCTTCAATGGATGCGTAGGTACTATTAACATATTCACCGCAATTATCCGCTATCACCATTTTATAAAAAAGACCAATTAGTATTAATGGCAATGCCTTTTTTGCCAGATCAAAAGTAAAAACAGTGGGTTTTTTTAACTCGGCACCTAGTGTTGAAAATCTTTCAATAGGGCCGGCAACCATTTGAGGAAAAAACAAAACATAAGTAGAGTAGACCCCGAGATGTTTTTCAGGAGCTAATTTCTTTTTGTAAACATCTATTACGTAACTAACCGATTGAAAAGTATGAAAAGACAGGCCAATTGGTAATATATCATTACTTAAATTGAACTTAGTATTAAATAATGGCACCCAAAGAACATTTAAACTATCGGCAAAAAAAGATAAATATTTAAAATAAAACAGCAGACCGAAATTTGATACAATACTTAAAAAAAGAAGCAATTTTTTTCTTTTTTGATCCTCTGTTGTATCTATTTTTTTTGCCATGAAAAAGTCGATCAGGATCAAAAAAAACAGGCATAATATGTATTTAGGAATAAAGTACATGTAAAAAAAACAGCTTGATAAAAACAGAACTACCCACCTATACTTAGGACTAGCGAAATAATACAGAATTAAAACTACAGGTAGAAAAATTAGATATTGTATGGTATTAAAAAACACGTTTGGTCTAAATATTTATAAAAATAAATCAATAAAACGACAAATCCATAAATTAATTTTGTAAGGCAATTAAACGTTAGTATATTTATGCTTGTGCGTATAAAACCGCTATGTGAAAGACTATTAAACGAGATAGATTTAATTGACAAAATTAAAACAAATACTACTTCTTTGCCTTTTTACTTCGGCTGTATTTTCTCAAATAACGAATACACGTAAATGGCGTTATACAGAGCGCGATTCTTTGGATAACGCTTTATTGCTTTATGAAGAAGCAAATTATAAGGTGGCTTTGCCAATTCTTGAGCAGATCTATTTGAATCATCCAAAAGAAGAATTTATAAAATATTTGTATGGTATTTGCTGTTTATACAGGGCCGATAAGTATGATCAGTCCATGATCGCATTATCTGAGGTTTACGCCGTTAATACCAATATCGATCAGATAGAGTACGACCTTGCTCGCGCCTATCATTACAACTATAAATTTGATGAGGCTCTTGAAATGGTGAATAAACACCTTGCGTATAAACGTATACGTGCCGAAGAAAAAGCAAAAGGTGAACTTTTAAAAAAGTATATTATAAACGCAAAATATTATAATGCCAATCCAACAAACGCAAAAGTAACAGTGGTTGCAAGTGGAATTAACACCGCCGAAGACGAATACTTGCCTGCTATATCAGCAGATGCTTCGATAATGGCTTTTAATTATATTGGTTCAAAAAGTAAAGGTGGTAAACAAAATATATATTCACTGCCGGATGCTAACGGGTTTTATAACTCCGATATTTATGTTTCACAAAAACAAAACAATAAATTTCAGGATCCTTTAGCACTCGATAATATTAACACAAATGCGAGTGACGTAGTAGTTTCTTTAAGTCAGGATGCGCAGGTTTTATTTACTTATCGTGATGTAACAGATGGGCACGGAGATATTTATATGAGCCATCTTACCGCTAATGGTTATTCACAACCGGTAAAATTAAGAGGCAAGTTAAATACTTATTCGTGGGAAGGATATTGTTCATTATCGCCCGATGGCAGAACAATTTATTTTTCGAGTGAGCGCAGCGGGGGTTATGGTGGAAAAGATATTTATAAAGCCAGACTAATGCCTGATTCAACCTGGGGCCAGGTTGTAAATTTAGGGGATTCTATAAATACACCTTATGATGAAGATGCTCCTTTCATTCACGCTGATGGAACATCCTTGTTCTTTAGCTCAAAAAGTTTAAAAAGTACAGGAGGCTATGATGTGTTTAAAGCTTCGATGGATATGGTTGATTCAACATTCAAAAAAGCGGTAAATGTTGGTTATCCTATTAATACACCGGACGATGATATTTATTTTGTGGTTACTGCAAACGGTGCAAATGCTTATTATAGCAGTGCCAGAAAAGGCGGACCCGGTTTAAAAGATATTTATGCTATTGAAACAGGTTTTGAAATGAGTAAAGGTTCTATCTTTTTATTAAAAGGCAATATCACAAAAAGCAATGAAATAGTTGATGCTGAAATAAAAGTAGAGAATGTAACCACTAATACAATAATAAAAAGAACACGATCAAACAAAGGTAAATACGTTGTTTCACTTCCTGCCAACGGTCAGTTTAAAATAACTTATGGCGGTAACAAATTGCCTGAACAGGTAATAAAGTTATCTACCATTGGCATGAGCGGCTATAATGAAAAAGAGCAGAATATAGATCTCGATGTAAAGCCCGATACTTCAAAAGCAATTGTTACAATTGCAAAAGTTACGCCAACTGTAAATTCAACGCCAATAGTGAGTGTTGCAAAAACAAACACTGCCGGCACAAGCCCAACGGTGGCTGTTGTAAAAAATACTGCAAGTGTAAATATTACTCCTACTACAACTGTTGCTAAAGTAACGCCAACTGTAAATTCAACACCAACGGTAAATGCGGTAAAAACAAACACTGCCAGCACAAGCCCAACAGTTGCTGTTGTAAAAAATACCGCAAGTGTAAATGCCACGCCAACTGTAGCTGTTGTTAAAACAAATTCAATTATTGCAGCTACAAACACTGTAGCATCTGTAAAAGTTAATTCACCAACTGTTGTTCCGGGTAATACTGTTGCTGCAACTGTGGCGGTAGTTTCACCTACAGCACCTTCTTCTCAAAGTGGAATTATAAGGCCTGCCAACATGACCGTAGAAAACTTTGTGCCTTTAACTCCGGCACAGGAAAAAATTAAATTGTACGCTGAAAAATATCCCGATGTAAGCGCTGATAGTCTTGATTTCAGGATCCAGATCGCCGCATTTAAAAATCCCAAAGTATATTCTTTCCCGCATTTAAAAGATTGTGGTAAACTCGAAAATCTTCTTTTAGAGGATGGTATAACCAGACTTACAATTGGCGGTTCGTTTAAAACTTTAAGGGCTGCTTATGAGCATAACAAAAAGGTTGTTGTTGCCGGTCAAAATGATGCTTTTGTAACGGTGATCTATAAGCGTCGTCGCCTTGCTCTTGAAGAGTTAGAGAGCATGGGTATTTTTAAGAAAAAATAAGTCTAAATGCAGTTATGGCTTAAAACAGCCTGTTAAAAGGCCTTTTGACTTTAAAAACATTAACTTTTGTTGGTAAAGCCTGCAAAAATTTTATCCTTACAAGTCACTTTTTTTATCTACTTTTGCTTACAGTTTTCAAAAAACTGTTATGTCTATAAATACCAAATACATCTTTGTTACCGGTGGGGTAACATCTTCTCTAGGAAAAGGAATCATCTCAGCAAGCTTGGCAAAATTACTCCAGGCCCGCGGTTTTACTGTAACTATTCAAAAACTCGATCCTTATATTAACGTAGATCCGGGTACTTTAAACCCTTACGAACATGGCGAATGTTATGTGACCGATGATGGAGCTGAGACCGACCTGGATCTTGGCCACTATGAGCGTTTTTTAAATGTACCAACCTCTCAGGCTAATAATGTAACTACCGGACGTATTTATCAAAATGTGATCGAAAAAGAGCGTAAAGGCGAATATTTGGGAAAAACGGTACAGGTTATTCCTCACATTACTGATGAGATCAAGAATCGTATTAAATTGCTTGGTAAAACAGGTCAATACCAATTCGTAATAACCGAAATTGGTGGTACAGTGGGCGATATTGAATCATTGCCTTACATTGAAGCTGTTCGTCAGCTAAAATGGGAGATGGGTAACGATTGTATGGTTATTCACTTAACCTTATTACCATATTTATCAACCAGTGGAGAATTAAAAACAAAACCTACACAGCACTCAGTAAAATTATTGTTGGAGTATGGTGTGCAGCCCGATGTGTTGGTATGCCGTGCTGAGCATGCTATTAATCAGGATATCCGTCGTAAGATCGCTTTATTCTGTAATGTTGAGCCAAATGCTGTAATTGAAGCTTTGGATGCATCTACCATTTACGAAGTGCCTTTGTTTATGGAAAAAGAAAGGTTGGATGTGATTGTTCTTAAAAAATTAGGAATAGAAACAAAAGGCGACCCTGAATTAACCAAATGGAAAGGCTTTTTAGATACTTTGAAAAATCCAAAAAAAGAAGTTACCATTGGTTTGATAGGCAAGTATGTTGAACTAAAAGATTCCTACAAATCTATTGCAGAAGCTTTTATTCACGCAGGTGTTACCAATGAGTGTAAAGTAAAGTTAGACTGGATACATAGCGAAGAGATCACCGAAGAAAACATCAAACAAAAGTTAGGACATTTAAAAGGAATTTTAGTTGCGCCCGGTTTTGGAACCCGCGGCATTGAAGGAAAAATTGCAGCCATAAAATATTCCCGCGAAAATAATATTCCGTTTTTAGGGATTTGTTTAGGCATGCAATGCGCCGTTATTGAATTTGCACGCAACGTTTTAAATTTAAAAGATGCGCATAGCCGCGAAATGAATCCTGCTACAAGCAGCCCTGTTATTGATCTTTTAGAGAATCAAAAAACAATTTCGCACATGGGTGGTACCATGCGTTTAGGTTCTTATAAATGTACTATTGAAGAAGGAACTTTGGCACATAAAGCATACAACTCAACAATGGTAAATGAGCGCCACCGTCATCGTTATGAATTCAATAACGAGTACAAAAAGCAATTTATAGAAGCGGGCTTAACGCTTTCTGGTATCAATCCTGATGGTGGTTTGGTTGAGATCATTGAGATAGCAAAACATCCATTCTTTATGGGTGTTCAGTTTCATCCTGAATACAAAAGCACTGTAGAAAACCCTCATCCTTTATTTGTTAGTTTTGTGAAAGCCACATTAAATTAATGGAGCTTGAAAGTATCGGATATTTTAGCAAAACGCACGGCATAAAGGGCCACCTTATAATTAAGGCAGATAAGGATTTTTTTATGGAAGAGGTGAAGGCTGTTTTTATTGAAACGCCTACAGGAATGGCTCCTTACTTTGTAAAAACATTTTCTGAAAATAATAATGGTTTTATTATTGAACTGGAAGATGTTGATGCCGTTGAAAAAGCAAAAACATTTATTGGAAAACAGGTTCATATTAGCGCCGATTTGATTGATGAAGCAGAAGCCGAATTTGACTGGATAGGGTACGAGATCATTGATAAGACCTATGGCTCTTTAGGAACTGTTTTTAGTACTTCGGATAACGGGCAGCAGGTATTGGTTACTGTTAAATTTAAAGAGAAAGAAGTTATTCTTCCTTTGGTGGATGATTTTATAGAAAAAATAGACGAAACTGAAAAAAAACTATTTTTTAATGCTCCGGAAGGCTTGATAGATGTGTATTTGAGCGATATTTAATATTTCTAAAAAAATTATAGAAAATAATTAAAATTTAATTAAATTTGCAATGCAAAAACGGTGAGTTGTCTGCAATACGACAGGTCATTTTGAAGCAAAACGGTGAGATGCCTGAGTGGCCGAAAGGACATGTTTGCTAAACATGCGTACGGGAAACTGTACCGAGGGTTCGAATCCCTCTTTCACCGCAAAGAGGGACTGACCTATTAAATTAGGTTTCAGTCCCTTTTGTTTTAAAAGCAAATCGCCCGACAAACGGGCGATCTCAGCAATTACAGAATTTAATTTTGGGGTTCGAAATGCCCCGTTTTTTTTGTCAAACACAATCCCCTCCGGAAAGACCAGTTTTTGCAGCTTTTCACGGAAATGTACATTGCTATTTAGCCACAAATCCTTGAGTTTACGGGCGAATCCGGCCACTTCATGTAAACGCTCGTAAAGGTTCGAAATCGTACCTCCCAAGTTGGTCAAAATATGGAAGATTTCGTCGCGTTCGTGAATCAGTTTGCTCATTAGGCGATCAAAGATTTCACGGGTCATTTCGTTGTTCAGGTAATATTTTTCCTCAAGGGTTAATACATTCTTGTTCAGTTCTTCGGAGCGCTTATTTAGCGTTTGTTCGCGTTCTACGGCGTCCTTAGTCGACTCGTGGTAGTCATGTTCCATTTGATAAATAAGCGGTTCGATTAGGCATTCTTTTATCTGGAATTGGCCGAGCAGGTCTGAAAACAAGTTATGCATTTCCTTGGCGCTCTTATTACATTTGCATCCTACCTTGCGGCACTTATAATAAAACAGCTTTTTGGCTTTCACAATATAACCGGTCATTGGATCACCGCAATCGCCACATTTCATAAACACCTTTAACGGCACACCTTCATTTTCTTTTTTATGCGGAACGCCATATTTTGTTGAAGCAAACCGGATGTCGTTAATTCTGAAAAAATCTTCCCTGCTAACCATTGGCTCATGATTTCCTTCAACAACCTTGCCGTCAAGAATACCATGTGCGATCAGTCCACAATAAAACGGGTTTTTGAAAATTTTATAAATCCGCTGTTTGTAGGTTTCAATTCCTATTTTTTTCAGCATTACAATTATCTCCTCATTTTTGTACCCTTGTAATTTCCATTCCCAAGCGCGTTTAAATTTTTTGCCGTAGTCGTTCAGAACAATTTTTGTTTCGCCATTAATTTTTATTTTATCATAACCAATGGGAGCCGCCGCCGCCCATTCACCTTTTGCATATTTTGCTTTTAATCCTGCGTGGGTTACTTGCTGGCGCTGAACGTTATCCCATTTCGCAAAAATCAATTGCATCTCCTGAAATAAAACACCATTACTATTTGAAGTGTCAATCGGCTCGGTTACGGCGATAATGTGGATGCCGTATTTGTTTCGTAATTCATCGGCAATAGAAATGGCTTTACCACCGGAGCGACTGAAGCGGGTCATCTTGTAAACAAGGATGGTGCTGATTCTACCACGGCTTCGTTTACAAAAATCTATCATGCGTTTAAATTCTTTTCGCTCGTCTGTTTTGGCACTTTCATAAGTATCGCCAAACGAAGCAACAACTTCTAAGCCGTAACGATTTGCAAATTCGTTTATTGTTTTATTTTGGTTTTCAATAGATTCGTTGGTATCAAATTGTTTCTTACCAGACACCCTAGTGTATTTGATAACCATTTTTGAATCCACTTTTTTAATAGTGGTTTTGCTGGCTCTACCAAACTTATTGTCAAGAACCGCCTGAGTTTGATTGTTCATGCTGCGTCATTTAGGTTAAAGTTATTTTCTGAATTGTCGCTTCCCTGATTTTTTAATCTGTCAATCATAATTGTTGAAAGCACTTTAATTTCAAGAAGTGTTTGCTGCAACTCTCCGTCGCTTAAATTTTCCATCCCCTTAAACGTTTTTAATTTTTCTAAGGTTAATGGTTGAAAGGAAGGATTAGTAACACGCTTACTTTTTAAAACTATAATTTTTGTTTTCCTTTCCATTGCCTAATCTTTTTTAATTTTCACAAAATGAATGTTTGGGTTGTTTATTGCTTTTGTTGTAATTCCGTTTCTAAGGAGGTTACTGCTAACCCTTATCACCTCGGCAGGGTTTTCGCAAAAAATACTAACTTCAGTAAATAGCAAGTAATCTGCCTTAATTCTTTCATTTAATAAGTCGAGATAGAAGCTGGTGAAATGCAAACGATTAAAATCTTTACCATCTGCGTATTCGTGAATCACCTGAACTATTTCTAAATCTTCTTTTTCGCAGTACTTCCGAAGTTCGTTTTCCTGCCTGACCAATTCCTCAGCATTTTTTTTGTTGTGTAGTTTTCCTACCCTAGCGTACAAGATTGCTTTTTTCATAATTATTAATTTTAGTTTGTTTATGCTGAAAGCCTCTATCGCAGAGGCTTTCAGCGTTCAGACAAGAACGGTACAGTATTTTAGAACACCTCGGTAGCGGTGCTATAGTTTTTCACTTCGCTTCTTTTAGGATAATTCGCTTGGAGTTTTGAAATACTTTCTGCATGTTAACTATGCCGCAATTGGCAAAGGCTCCGGAAATATATTTATGTCGCCACCTTGGTTAAAGCGGCCATACTGAATTGCTTTTCCGCGTTCAGGAACTTCGATCACAACATCTACATCGTGTTGGAATTCATTGTTGCCTTTGAACTTTCCTGCTTTGGTTGCCTGAAAAATATAGATGAATGACTTGCCTTTATTTTCTGATTTGAGTTTTTCCAAATCCTTAGAAGTAAGTCCAAGTTTATTCACCGAGTCCAGGAATATGAAGTCGTAGTCAGCAAGACTCGGTGGAATGCCATCGGCAACTGTTAAGTTCTCATGAGCAACATTTTTTTCCTTCAGCTTATCCTGTAATGTTTTATCAAGCTTTTCTTCTTTGGCAACGTATAGCACCTTGCCGTGGTTCCTCGCCAAGTAACCAGCGAAGTCAACACACAAATAACTTTTACCCATCTTAGGCATTCCGAATACCATTGCTGTGAATCCCGGTGCGGGATCGCCAATAAAGTCCAGCCACTTATCTTTGAAACCAATTGTGTTGAATTGAAGATTGGTAAAGTCTGTGCTAGACATTACGTTTACTTTATTTAAACCATTTAGCCCCTGAAGATCTATGGGTTTCTTTTTCGATTTTGCGTATTCTTTATCATAATCTTCGGATGCATTTTCCCATTTGGCAATAATGGAATTAAGGCGTTTTATTGTTGTAGGTTTCAGAACGAAATAGTCAGAAATATGCATCTTGTTAAACTGCGTGATCACAGCTTTCTGAATTTCCATTATTTCTTTTGCCACCGGTGAAGTTTTTCTGATCTTCTTAGTTTCAATAGCTTTTTGAAGTTCATCGATATAAATACCAAAAGTGTTTTTGTACAATACTTTTCCGTGAAATGAGAGGAATCTGTCTATGAACCTACATTCAGTCATTATATCCGCGTAAGAATCTTTTTTCATTGTTTGTGTTTTATTTTTATTATTTAGGCCAGCCAAAGCCGCTGACTTGCTTTTCACATCTTCCACCATTGGAACTATTGTTGAAGGGTCGTAATTGAAAACGAGCATTTCGGTTTTCTTTTTATCGGTGAGTTTTGTCACTGCTACATATTTCTCAACCTGTTTTGTTTTCCACTTATATTTTTTGATGTAGTGACTTAGTATTTTTGAAGGATAACTACTTAATAAAAACTTTCCTTTAAGTTTCGCTAAAGTATCCAATAGCGTTTTATATTGTGCTTCTGAGTAACCGCTATAATGTCCCTGATCTGAACCGATGTAAGGTGGATCGCAATAAATGAATGCGTCTTTTTCATTACAGCGGGCAATTACTTTAAGCGCATCGTTATTTTCAACCTGAACCGTTTTTAAACGATCTTCATAGGCATTGATAAAATTCTCGCGTTTGCTTGCAACAGCTTTTTCTTTTGAGTTTGTAATACCAAAACCCCATGAACCGATCATCCCGGCGAAGCCTTGGTTGGTGGCTGTCCATAGCGCCCAAGCACGATCTACATCTGAATGACCTTTCGGGTTGTTATAGATGTTCATGGCTTTTTTATATAATTCTCGGCTGTGAAGTGTAGCCTGAACTTCTTTCTGAAGTGCTGAGAATTTGGTTTTTAGAACTTTGAAAAAGTTAACCACCTCCCCATTCACATCGTTGATTACTTCAACTTCTGCTTTTGGTTTGGCGAAGAACAATGCGCCTCCACCAAAGAATGGTTCGCAATAAATGCGATGTTGCGGGATCATGCCCAACAAATGCTTAAGCATGGTTTGTTTTCCGCCGTAATATGTAATTGGTGTTTTCAAATAAATATTTTTAATGTGTTTAAAAACAAAAACTTCCTCCCGTTTAGAGAGGAAGTTTTATGATTAGAGTCTAGCTGTATTGGTATTCCCTGCGAAGGTTCCATTGCTTGTCGAAGTTTTTGCTTCCTGACGACCAGTGGTAGGATAAGTTACCATCGTTGTTTGTTACTCTTTGAATTGCCCAAACTGCTGCTCCGGGATCAGAACCCGGAAGTGCATAGCCTTTGTAAATGGTTTTACCTTCTGTCTCGTCAATCAGTTTTGGTTCAAGCACCATGTTATTGTTTACAATAGTCAACTTGTTATTTACATCCAATACCGATTGTTTGATGTTTTGCAATTCGGCTGTTTGTAGTAACTGGTTGGCTGCCGTTGCAGTGGTTCCTGCTTGTGCCAAAGGCTGAAGCATTAAGGCGATCTTGTCTCTCAAATCGCCGGGACTTGAGCTTACAGGAGAGTCAACAGTTGCCTGATCCACATAGATATTGCGGAGAGGGTCTTTCCCGATGTCGATTTTAATCATTGTATTGATTAAAACTTCCACCGTTTTAATGTTTGCTTTGGTAACGATTTTCGGTACCCCGTTAGTGACGATCTTAATTTCTGATCCGTCGTCGATAATTTGTGTTGCCATGTTTGTTGTTGTTGTTTTTGTGCTATCGGCATTCAGTAGATCAAGAAGTTTGGTTACTATGCGCGTTAAAAAGCGTCTGATAGTTTTTAATAGTGATCCTGCTGCCTCCTGCGGGTTATTAGCCATTTTTGTTTTGATCTTCTTTGTTGTCCTTGTCTTTATCGTTCTTCAAAACAATTCCTGATATCGCTTCTCCGATGATAGCGCCGATAAATCCGCCTACCATTACATAAGGAACTGCATCTTTCTCCACAACTTTTGCATAGAAGTAAGTGGTGAGTGAAGCCAATAAGGTGACAGAGGAAACAATCGTTTTCTCGTTTATCATCCCCGTATTTGTTTTTAGTTTATTGTTTTGATCGAATTAGTAGCGTGGTGGCTACGCCCGAAACAAAGAGCATTCCAGCGGCGATCAACCGGTTCTGAAATTTCTTTTTCTTTTGTTTTTTTAGCAGTCTGTTTAAATCCTCGGTTAATTGCTGTTCGCGTAGAGCTTGCCCTTTCACTAAATCTTTCATCTGAGTATAAGAATGGTTACAAACCACTAATTCAGAATCGCGAACAGCAATCAGATCTTCATTTAGTTTTACTTTGTTTTCATAGATTAAAAACATGGTGTCAGTAATAGCATTTAGTTTATCAATACGATTTGTCAAACTATCTACTAAATCTTTATTCTTGCATGGAACTGAATCATGAACAATTGTTTGTCTTATCTCATCGATCTTATTGCGTGCAATAGTGAGACTCTTCTTATCAGAACTTAGTTTGGCGTTGGCAATTTTTAGCTGGCCGCTCAACAACCTGTTTTGTTTGTGGAGGGTTGAATCTGCGCTCAGCTTTTTCGAGTCAATAGCACTTACTTTAATTTCTGCTACCGGTTTCGTAGGGATTGAAATACCAACGGAATCTGTATCAGAAAAGAATAGATAGCCCGTGCCAAAACCGATGCAAAAGGCGAGAATGAGATATACTGTTTTCATGTGTGTTTTAATTTTATTGGTTATTTATTAATCTTTTGGATCGCTTTTCTTTTCCAAAGAGTAGCCGAAAGCCGAAGCACCGATCATACTCATGAAAGAGTAGAACATGTATTCAGGAATGTGCAATCCAAAGAACTGCTGGCTGACCCAAGCCACTATGCTCATAAGGACGTACACAAGTGCAATTGCTTCACGCAGGGAGAAGTTCCCGTCCTTATCCTGTAGCAGCTGATGAATTATTTGTTTGAAATTGATCTTCATTTGTTTTTGTTTGTATGATATCCGAGAAGAAATCTGCTACCTCCTGGACTGTTGTTTTTATTTGATCCTGATGTTTAACGGCCAGGTATCCTAAGCCCACAAGTCCCAGCGCTCCTATTCCTGAAAGCACGTATCTTGCATTTTGTCTCTTGACTGCTCTAAAATCAATCAGCGTGTAAGTGAAATGATTTCCGTACAGCTGTTTATGTTTTTGGCAGAGTGAAAGAAACAATTGGAAATCCTTTGCGCTTTCGAAGACCTGGCATCCGGCAGAATATTTATCGACGATCTTTGTTGTTCCATTGATGCTTGCGCGATGAATATTCACTCCGAACATGCCGATAGATTTGTTACCATTATTAAAATCAAGAATTGCATCTCTGTTGTAATCGCGTATCACAGTGATTGGTTTCCTTTGAACCAGCGCGAGGTATTTTCCCTGATGCATGCCTAACTCATAACAATTGATGTTCTGTCCTTCTGCTAATATTGCTGTGCCTTGTGGTTGCATAGGTTGTTTCAGCCAGAATGTTCCCGGATCGGTGGTGGCTTTGAAAATATGATAGTGCCAGTTTAAAGTTGAAACTTTATAAAAAACATGTATCTCATCATCAAAACGATTGGGAACAATGGATTTGCTTCTTAAACCCACGATATTAAGTTCATAAGGACCCGAGAACAATTTGTAGTCCTTATTTCTTAGTATGGCTTTTATCTTTTGCAAACTCATGGCTGTTTTCTGTTATGCTGCGTTATCAAGATCTGGTGTGTATTCGGCAAGCCACTTTTTTACATCGAAGCAAGGGCATGCTTTTTTAACGCCGTCGAAATCACGGTGACCTTTTACTTCAGCTCCTTTGTATTTTTCGGTCAGCTCAACAATTTTATCAAACATGGCATGTTTTTGTGCCGGTGTTCTATTGTCGATTGGTTTCCCATCTTTATCAACTCCGCCGATGTAGGCAATGCTGATACACTCCGAGTTATGCATGTAAACGCCATAGCTGTTTTTATTTTCATCAAGCAACTGAACAATTGTTCCGTCTCTCAAGATGATGTAGTGGTAACCCGGAGTATCTCCCCACTTGCGCACTTCCTTCCAGTAGCGTTTAATGGACTCAACCGTTGTATTTGAAGGAGTAGCTGTGCAATGCACAACGATGTATCTGATTATTCTTTTAATTTTTGCCATTTGATTTATGTTCTGTTATTTTAAAATCCACTTAGTGACCACTTGTCTCCAGCTGCATTGTACTTTAGCCCCATCTTTTGAAATACCTTCTTTGTATTTTCTTTCTGTGATTTTTCGGCAAATGAATTAAGCATAGCTGTGACAAGAGTTTGTCGAACGCCTCCGTTTAATCGGTACATTTTAAATTTATCCGATACAAGAGAATAGTTTGTGGGACTTGTAATTGCTTTTAAAAGCGTGATCGCTGCTGCGTAGTCTTTTGCTAGGATTGCATTATAAACACCTTTAGCAATTGCCGCAGGATCGAAAATTAAAAGCGGTGCTGTTGCTTGTGGTTTTTGCCCTTGCGTGATTTTTTTAAAGTCGGACTCTTGTAGTGGTATTGCATATCCCTTGCTTCGTAGGAAGGTTGATAGTTCGCTCCCAAATTGTCCGTCTGCGCCGTACTTTGGAAAAATGCCGGAGCCAAAAGTTCGCATAAGAGACTGCTGAAGCTCGACGACTTTAGCTCCTTTAGACCCGAGTTTAAGAGGAAAGGAACTATTAGCATTACCAGTATATACGCTGGCACGAGGCTTAGGATTAGAATTAGTTTGAACAGGAATTTTAGTATCCAGATCAGTAGTTGTTTGATCAATGTCATCATCGCTTTGAGTTTTATGTTTTTTAAATTGTTTAATTCCTAAGAAAGCCAAAGTGCCCAGCGCCAAGGTTCCGAGGCTGAATAGCACCGCTTTTTTGGCTTTTGTTTTATTGGTTGCCTGATTGTTTTGTGTAGTTGCTTCTGCTGTATTCATGGTCGTGTTCACTTTAGCTTTTTCTTTTACTTACAATGATTTGTAGCCATTCATTGTATTGGCCGAATTCTGCTTCTCCCTTCAGATCATCAAGAATGTTTGTACCGTACATGGTTTTATATTCTACCCCCACTTTGACAAAAGCACTCTGTGTCGGGATTTCCTGAAGCGTTACTTTTACTGCAACGCTATCTGTTCCCGGCAGAAAGCCATAGTCTTTGTCGAAGGCGGCTTTTAATCTTTTTGCCCATGCGCGGTATTGGTTCGCTTGAGTGGCTTGGCCTTTTTTCAGAGGCTTTGAATTGATGATCTGCATCATTTCATTCAACTCTGTGGACTGTAGTTCATCTGAGAGGTCGCGTATCAAGTTGCCGTTGTATTGTTTTTGATAAGACTTAATGATCTTATCCCAATCTTCCTGCGATGCAACTGATATGAGTGCTGTTCTCAGAGCCACTGTATTCGTTCCCCACCAGCCATCGTTTTCAAAAGCCATTTTTATTTGTTTGGCTATTGTTGCTGGTGTGCCGTCCTCAAAACTTTTCAATTCCTCTTTGCTTGAGATCGCATTCAGGATTAGTTTTCGTCCGATGTAAATTGAACCTCCAACACCCACAGCAGCTAATAAACCATACACGACTTTTTCTTTTAAAGTCCAGGCCTCATCCTTTAGCGTGGCGGCATAGGATCGGATCACTGGCTCGCTTGCCTTCATAGGCAGATCGCTTGGTGAATTAGATTGCTGATATGTTTGTATTTGGTTCAAGGTTTTATTTTGTTTTTTCTACAGTCCTAATTTTTGTTTTGCAAGTGCAAGCGCGGTTGGACTGTTTACCGTGTTTTCTAAAACCTGCAATTCGTTTGAACTCAGTTTTGAACCGAGCGCTGTCAGGCTTTTCATTTTTCTAATTGCTTCCTCTTTTGTAGGAGCAACAATGCTTGTTTCAAATTCAAATTTTGGCATATCTGTTTTTTTATTTTGTTATTCTTCTTCGTTCAAAGCATTCAAATCGATATTGAGAAGCTCTGCTACTGTTTTTAGTTGTGATGGATTTTCTCCGAGTGCGACAATCACCGCACCAAGCATTTGTTTTTGATCCTGATCAAAGTGTTCGGCAATAAAATCGCTGAGTTGTTTGATCGCCTCATCATGTTCGCTGGCTTCAGGTTCAGCTTTAGTTTTCGTTTTAAAGGAGACGTCACCTTCAAAGCCACCATTGAGTTGCGCGGGTCTTGCTTTATTCTCATCTTGTATTACTCGTGCAATTCCATTTAGCACTGGAACCTTGTCAAGCACTTTAGGGTAATGCACAGCAATTCCTTCGATGGTAGAACTGGCAAGCTTGGCAAGATCAAATGCGCCAATGTGGTTAGGCTTTGTTTTTTGTTCTTCCAGTTTGTCCTCCAGTATATCGATGTAGAGTTCCGCTTGCTCCAGTTTCTTTTCTGTCTCGCTTAATTTCTCCTCTGTGCGTTGCATCGCCATTTTATCTTCGAACTGCTTCATGCGTTCGCTGATTTTGGCTTCCATATCATTTCCGTTCAGACTTTCTGTGTATACATTCATTTTGTATTTGTACCACTCTTTGCGATTGCTGTTCGCATCCGGAAAAACGCTGATCACCAAGTCCTTTGTGTTTTCATTCAGAAAGTTGTGCAGCTCCTCGAAGCGTTCCACTTTATTTGTTTTGTGAACGCGTGTAAAGCCGTTAACTTTTATTTCAAAACAGAGTGGTCGACCTTCTTTAGCTTCAGCTTCCAGCATCATGCGGATGCTTTCAATTTCGCTTGGATCGTATATTTTATATTCTGCTGCCATTTCTTTATGCTTTGTGTTTTAGAACTACTTGAATGAATCGAACGTGATTGGTAAGAGAAGAAAGGTTTTGTAAAGTGATCTGTCCCTGATGTTCATACTTCAACTCATTGCTTTTCGCATTACTGAGATCATAGAATCCAAAGTCAGAGCGAATGTTGACATCATCAGGATCATGTTCCAAAAAGTAAAACTCATTGTAGGCTTCGATCTCTCTGATCTCGCCACTTTGCAACACGCAGTGCTTAAAGTTCATGTAGTAATCCTCCTGCTTATGACCCATGTCGCGCATGCGGCTTTCTATAAGGGCAAGTGCTAAATCCGTATTCATAGTTTCATTTCTAATTTTTCTTGTTGTTGAAAATCATAAACTACTCCCTGAGACTTTTCGCTTGTTTCAATCCACACAAACACTTTCACTTTGTAGTTCATGTTCTTGTTTTGCCTGCTGCCGATTACATCAGCGAACATTCCATTGATAAGTGTATTGGTGCAAGACACATTTACTTGTTTGGGCTTGCCATTCACATTGGTGCTGTACGGACTTTTCGGATAGAGACCGTAGCTGAGATCAGGTATAGAACCATTAAGAAAAATGAAATTGATCCACGCTTCAAAAAAGATGTTGCTGCGATTCATGTTCTGCAATTTGAGTTTGCCAACCGTAGGATTTGTTTTCGGGTTCCATTTCAGGAATGGAGTTTTACTTACTTCCGCATGTCCCGTTGTTCCATCCGGTCGCACACCGCCAGCGCCACCTGTGCCTCCACCTGCGGGAGTCTCTGCTGGTGATTCTAAAGCTGAGATCATCAAGGTATCTGTATCGATGCCGATGATCTTCACTGCGTTTTTTGGAAGACGCACCTGAAAGAAGTTAACTTCTCCTTGCTTTGTGATCTCTATTTCCTTAACTATTAACCTGGCTCTGCTCATTAGTCTTCCCGTTCTCCTTCCACGCTTAGTGTTACTAAATAGGGTTGAAAGGTTGTTAGTCCGTCGTTTTTATCTGTGAATTCAAAATCGATCTGTCCGTTTCCTGTTTCTCTTCTACCGATTGACTTTAGCTTTTGATCAGCTGGAACCGATCCCCAACACATTACCTTCTTTGCACTATACCCATCCGGAGCGATCTCATCTTTGTTGATCTCTAAGCGGAAAGAGCCTCTGTAATAAGCAAGGTCTTCGCGGTTTGAAAGGATGGTATAATGCGTAATCACCTTTACACTTTTATCCAACTCAAATGTTTTCCTGAATGTTTGGCCTGCGGCTGTGATCTGCACATCGAAGTCCCTTGAGAAAAATTTTACCATTTCGTTTCTGTTTAATTTTGTTTGGTTTACATACTCCGGCTTTTACACCGGAGTATGAAACTTCAACCGTGTTACTATGGAGTTGTGATTGTACCGTGCAGTCCTAAATACAAGTGCGTATTTGGATTTAACCCATCCATCGTTCCTAATTCGACAGTTGCTTCGATCAGGATATCGTCATGGATCAAGCGCGGGTTAGCCAGCTTGTAATATCCCATTGGGACATTATTGTTGTTTGCTGTTTTGAAGATCTTCATGCTTGTTTCAGGGATGATGATTTTCTTATTAGCTTTTAAGCTGAACTCACCGGTTGCAATCGCCGGATAACCTTCGATCTTGTCGTAAGTTGCCGACATGATCTTATCCGGATTGTTTTCAACGGGCACTCCGGCAAGTATGAAAATTCCACTTACAAGCAAAGCCTGATTTTTGGCGAGGCGAGCTGAACTCAAACTGGTCGTTCCAATTTGCTTGGTATCTTGCGTTTCGAACAGCTTCACCGTTTTTGATGAAACTTTTTTAATACTGTATATAACAGTATCCGCTAAACGCAACTCTCCTTTTACCAAACCATCTTTGATGTGCTGTGGTAATTCTGCAAAGTGTTTTTCCATTTCAGCGCGTGAACCTCTGCTGCCTTGTGTTCCTCCGAAAAGTTTGTTCATGGCGCGATGACGTTTAATCGGGTTCATCTCTTGCAATGCTCCCAACAACTCATCATCCGCACCGTCTAATCCCAGCAATGCGCCGGAATTGTTGTATTCTCCTAATCCTTCTAATTCTAACATGATTTGTTTTTTTATTTGGTTATTTACTTTTTAGGCAGTTCTCGTCTAAGGATGCCTGCCACCACAGAGGCAATCCCACGATTTGAACTAATTGTTTTTTGGTTTTACATCAGGCGATCTTCAATGCCGTCAATGCCATCTACACCATCGGTGCCGTCAATGCCATTCACTTGTGATTCGAATTGCCTTGCGCTTTCGTTGATCTGCTCTTGGATGCGATTAGCTTCTGAATAATCAAGTCCACTCACATCATCGTTTGAGGATTGAAAGTATTTCACGTTGCCTACGGCATTAGTTGAATCAGTCTCAGCGGAAGTATCTTTCTTCTTCATGAGCTTGTCCAGGAAGAGCTGACGTTTTAAATTCGTTTGAAAGTTGGTAAAACGTTCTTTCACACCTTCAAACCCGTCTTTTTCAACACCGCTCATTCCAGAGATCGTTTGATAACCACCGGAGGCCATCATCCCTACTCCGAACATTGCTGTTGCCGGACTTCCGAAATAATGACCGGCTCCAGTAACAACTGCTCCGATCAATAAAGATGAACGTCCAGCAACTGCTCCTGCTAAACTTCCACCCAGACCACCGATCAGGATATCCCTCCCTGTAAAGGCCATCGTATTTTTAAAGTCGCCTTTGGTTGCGACTGATGCACCTGTCGAGCCTAAACCCATCAGGGTTTTCTTTTTTGCTTTTTGTGCGTAGATATTTTTGTTGCTTTTGCTCATTGTTCTTTTTTTATTTTTTTTCTTTAGAGTAAAGTGATCATCTTCTTTTTTTGATGATTCTTTCTTGTCGGGCGCTTACCTCCTTTCTTTGATTTTATCCCGGTGAGAATGTTCTTTGGTTTACGTTTTCTTTTTTTCTTGATGCCAATTCCTGCAAGTGAGAGCGAAGTTTTTTTCGCTGGCGATTTTAGAAGGCGATGCGTGAGATAAACCAAGCTCAACACTCCGACAGCTATTCCTGTAGGTTTGATCCATTTTTTGTTGTCTTCCCAAAACTGTTTTGCTTTGGCAAGGGTCGCAGGTTTTAAAGAGGACGCCGCGCTGCTTTTTCCTGCCGGAGTTCTACCTTCATCGTTTCCGTTCGTGGTTCCTTCGTCATCTGAGCCTTCTTCGCCAACGCTCGCTTCAGGAGAAGAACCACCATCAGTTTCACCGCCGCCGGATTCATCACCACCACCAGAAGATTTGTTTCCTGCTTCTGATTCTTCACCGCCGCCGCCAGCATCTGATTCTCCTCCGCCTTCAGAGCTTGCTTCAGATTCGCTTCCTTCTGAAGAATCACCACCTTCTTCTGAAGCATTTGAACTGCCGCCTCGTTTACTTGCTTTGTTTGCTTTCCTGTTTTCTTTTTTTGATGCACCACCTTTTGCTGCTGCTTTGCCCGGAAAAATGCTTCCTATACTTTTAATGAGGGCAGCAATTGTTGTAAGCACAGTAGATGCAGCTGCTACACTCGCTGCTGTGGCAGCGCCTAGGTCGCCATATTCTCCAAATCCTTCTAATCCTTCGAAGCCATCCAGACCTTCCAGTCCCTCAACATTTTCTGAATAGTAGATCTCACGACCTAACAATTCATTCAAAGGCATTTCTTCATGCAGACCATCTATGTTTTGGTACGAAACATAGCCGAGTCCATTAATTGGAACTGCTTTGTCATTGTTACCGCGACCAGTAAGGATTGCTTTCTTTAAGTTTTCCGGTTTACCACCAGCGCCGAAGAAAATCTTCTCTAACTTCTGTCTTACGCCAATTAATTTTTGGTACTTACTCATGTCCGCGCCTTTGGCCTGTGCTTGATCAGCGGAGAGGTATGACCAGCGTAACGATTCTGCTACTTTTAGAAAGTTCAGTTTCATTCCCGCAAGTACACCGTTACGCAGGGCAACGGTTACGGGATTGATACGATTGGTAACGTGTAAGCCTTTACCAATGAACTTTTTTACTTTTGCTTTGCGCTCCTTTTTTTGTTCAGGTGTTTTCTTTTTGAACAACGTTTTTTTAGGCGCACCGGCTTCTTTCTTTTTAAAAAGACCTTTCTTCTTAGGCGCTGCTCCACCACCGCCACCTGAAGCTGCTTTCTTTTTAAAAATCTTGCCGAGCGTGGCCAAGGCTTCATGCTCATCCATGATGCCCATAAAATCTGTGGAGTCCGATACTCCGTTTAGGTATTCTAAATCCATTGGTGTGTCTTGTTTTGCTGTGTATTTCGCTTCCTGATTAAATTTGTGCAGGACGCAATCAATTGTTATTTGTTTTCCGTTTGGCAGTTTGATGATCGGGTAGATGTGTTCCCAATAAGCCTCTTCATATTTTGCAATTCTGAAAAAGACATTCTTTATTTCTAAATTGTAGAGTACGCTACAGATGAATAAAGTCATGCAGTCGCAGTCGATACCCATTGGCTCTCCTGTTTGCGGATCAACATTGTGTCGATCATGCCATGCACGAGCTGGAGAACGTACCTGTTCTTTCCCGGTCTCATCTTTTTTGTAAGCGATGTGGTTGTAAACAAAGTCCCAAATGTTCCTGCACGTTTGCTCAAGCGTATCGGCTTTGATCACTTCAAAGGCAAATTTTCTTGTGTGAAATGCGGTCTCACGAATCACAGCGGGGATCAGCTTCAGAGTATCAGCCACCGTTGCACCTTCTTTTTTTACGATAGTGATCATCTTCGCCCGTGGGAAGTAGTGATCGTATTCGTGGCCGTCTTTTACTTTTACATTCTCTCTGGTCATACTGCTGCTTTTTTAAGTGTGACTTCCTGAATGTTTCCGTAAGGAATAGCTCGTAATACTTTCACTCCGTAATCCTTTAATGATTCCCACTTACCATCGCTTACTTTCCAAAGCGGGTCGATCTTAGAAGTGGTTGCTACTTTTAGTTTCACGGCAGCGCCGGACTGTAGCGATTTGAATAATGCACCGATTAGCGAGAGCATCCCGATGAGGGGGAAGTTGAGCATGATCGCTTTGAGCATATATTCATCATTAGGAGGAATAGAAAGAACTTCACTTGTAGCTTGTGATGAACCGATTACTTTTCCATTGTAGCCAACCTGGATAAATGGATACTTCATTTTAAATCCGTTGTCTGTCGGATTTTTCATTTTCACATCGATGCGAATAGTAAGTCCTGTGAAATCGATCTTGTGAATTTTTGCACTTGGTATTACTACCAATTGGTCGCTTAATTTTTTCAGTTCATTCAAGTCGTAAGATTTATTGAACAATCCACGCGCTGCAAAAAACAACCCCGTAAGCGATGCTCCGCTTATGCCCGTGATCAACCCTATTTTTTTCCAGTTCGTCATTGTGTTTTTTTCTTACTGTTCGTTTTCTTTTTTCTTACCCATTTTGTTACTGAAGTAATCCCCGGCTATTTTGTAAGTCATCCAAATTGCCCCACCTACAAGTGCTTTGATGGCATAATCCATCAAGCCTGTGTAATCCATGTTAGCAAGCAGTATCGTTCCGGTAAGGAAGAGCGAGCTGCTGCTGTTTGTATCTGTTTGTGATTTTTCCATTTTCTTTTCTTTTTGTTTTTTGATTTCGGGATCAAAGGTCTGGCAAGGGTTTGACGCGACTTCCCGTTTTAGGGGTTATTGACGTTATTGGCTGTTATTGGCCGTTATTCAATTATTAAACTCGACCACTTTCACTCCCGGCACACCATATTTTTTAAAGATGGCTGCAACCTGATCCGGCGTTAACCAGTTCTTCCTTCCGGTGTTTGCAGTTTCAGGAATTGCTTTTAGCCAGCGTTTAAAAGTGGTTTCGGGAATTCCATACAATTGCCGTAACTCCTTCTTTGTATAAGCCTTAGGCTCGTAAGCCACCGGTTGTGTATAGGTCGGTTGCATTAGGAATTGTATTCGAGGTGAATAATGGTGTTATTGAAAATTTGAAGCAGGTCGAATTGCTTTTGATCCAGCAAGTGCTTGCGACCTTTGTGATAGGTTGGAATAGTTGGATTATCAATGAAAGCAATGAGTGCCTTTGCAAGCGTTAGAATTCCTTTGTTGTATTCGGGCACATCTTTACGCACAACGTTTACTTGTTGCAACCATGCTGCTGTGCCTGCTAATCCTAAGGGATAATGCACATTCAGATAATCTTGCGGTTTTGAAATGTAGCGCCCGCGTTTACGGGCGAGGTAACGTTTTGCTAAACAAACACGCTCGATGATTTCTTTAAAATTTCTTTTTGCATCTCTACCATTTAAAAAATGTTCGCCAATTAGTTCTTTGAAATAATTTATGTCGGACGCATCAAAAGTTTTGTATGGCCAGAGCGAAGTTGAGATCGCACCCCAAATGGCGTTTATTAATTTTGCTGTTTCTTTTTGATGTGGTTGCTGAAAGATATTCAACTGAATAACTTTTGCGGATTGCTTTCTTTTTGCGGGAGCGCTGTATTGCGCTTTTGTTTTTTTTGCTGTTTTCATTTTTATCTTCGTTTTAGAATTTACTTTCTGATTTCGAAGACAAAGTTCTGACAACTGATTGGCGTGAATTCCTGTAACAGCTGCTAATAGAGCGTTACAGCGTATTGTAGATGGAAGTGGATTTTAATGGAATGTAATTGCGCCTAAAAGTTTGCTCGAGATATTAAGTGATTGCAAAGGCATGTAATTGCATCTAACTCATGCTACTCGAAAGATGAATTATTTGAAAATAAAAAGGCCGGACATCGTCCAGCCATTAGATTAAATACAACATAAGGTTTTTGTTTTTACAAGAAGGGAAGTAATTAGTTAAGCCACTTTTTTATTTTCTGGAGTATACTCATCGTCAAGCAGACATGCTGGACGCTCCAATCGTTCAAAGATTCGGGCTTTTTGTAGCGGAGAAAAATACCAACCTTTTTTCTTACCAATGTAATCCCAATGTGGCTCCAGTAATGTGTTTAATGACTTTGTACTAATGCCATACAACTCCGCAAGTTCTTTTAGCATGTAGGTGTCTTTTTCCTTCACTTTTTCTTTTACTTTCTCTTCTACCTTTTTCATCTATCTTAAATTTAATTTGTTACTTTCCTAATTGAACGTTGATAAAAATTCATCTTCATTCATGTAAAAGAATTCTGCGATCTGTTTCACATTCATCTTTTGTTTGCTGCGGTATTTTGTAATCAGGTCGCGAAGCAGATGTCCACGCTCTATTGCAATATCAAGTTCTTTGGGTTCACGTTTTAAAATTTGCAGTTTATTAAAACGGTTAATAATGTAGCGCTTATGATTCTCTGTTATCACACCCAGATCTTCTGCACGGTAAAGAATAGACTGCATGGAAACCAGCCATTTGTTTTTTAACTGTGCCAGTTCATCAAGATCAATTTTACTAGTCAGGTCTTTTAGCATTTCTTCTTTTGGCATTAAAAATTCCGCTGCAAACACGTTTGCTTCGTGAGAATTATCCCAGCGCACCTGCGGACTTCGCGTGTGCATAATGATGTGACCAAGTTCGTAAGCCAATGTAAAACGTAACCGGTCACCACGTAACTTTTTATTATAAAAGATAACGGGATATTTATCATCGATCATGATACTCCTGCTATCAATATGATCCGTACCAAAATTAACAGCAAGTGTTATAAAGCCATTCTCTTCTAAAATCGCAGTAAGGTTAGTTACTTCACCAGCAGACATTTTAAAAGCCTTTCGTGTGAGAGTTGCCGCCTGTTCAGGTGTTTGTTTTTCTGATACAGGGAATAATGGAACATTTAATTGATTGAATTCCATCGCTGATAAGAGATGACGGATTCCAAACGTGTACACATTAAGTAGTGCATCTACGGTAGTGAGAATTTTTACTTTCACATTATCACGCCTGCGATATGTAGCGGGAGGCAAAAGTTCTTCCTCTAAAGAATAAAGAGTTTCTGCAAAGTTTAATGCGTGCATGATACTGGTGATAAAATCATCTGAGAGTTCCTGCCCATCATTTTCAAACCTGGAGATGTTTGATCTACCAACGCTACTAATTTGCGAAAGATCACTTTGAGAGTACCCGCGAGCTTCTCTTGCCAGCGCAAACATTTTCGGATTGATTTTAATGTTTTGCATACTTTGAATTCTAATTCGTTAGACAAAATTAAACCAAATCTGCATACAAACTTATTTTGGTGCGTTTAAGCGTGCGTATTTTAGTGCAAGTTATTGAGCGTCAAGCCGAATAAATTTTCAGCTTAAAGTAACCATTTAAGAGCTTAGGATTATTAAATTATGTGTGCCTTTTATGTTAGTATTATATTAGGTAAATGTGCTTTTTAAGTACCTATGGTATTAGCCTGATGTTAGGATAATAGATTATTTGTAAATACCTTTGTGTTTATGGGATCAGATTGGCAAAGAAAATTAAACCGCGAGCTTAAAAACGATAATTTAAAAGAGTTTGAAGGTTGGTCTCACCATGAGCTAGTGGAGGCCATCATGCAACTGCGGGGAGAGAACGCCGACCTTGGGGAACAATTGATCACTAAGCATACTTCAGGGGCTGAAAAAGGGCAAAAACCCGATTTAAACGAGAGCATGTTCCGGCAAGAATGGTCTTACGTGACTAAGATTCATTTTTTGCTGGCGCTGCATCAACGTCCCCTAACTTCACGCGATATCGACGGGCATCTTTCAAAGTTGGATTCTCATTACAAGGATTACACAACACCGCAATACAATCTTTACGTGCATTTAAGTCGCGCTGCAAAATCAGGAAGGATTAAAAAAATCAAACTACCAGGTATCAAAATAATTTATTTTGGATTGCCCGAGTGGATTGATGCGGAGGGAAAGTTTGTTACAATTTTCAAAGAAAAAATAAAAACATTTGTCTAAATTTCGTGTTCATAAATCAAAAAGTTAAAAGTAAAATATTGACTAAATCAAAACTAAAATACATTTCTGACTCTTTAACGGCCATAAAAAAAGCTGAGAATCAGGATAATCTATTAATTCTAGAGGAATCAGATTTTACTTTGTTTGTAATTTTTGACGGTGTAGGTAGTGCTAAGAATAGCAAGAAAGCGACGACATTAGCTTGTGAGTATATTAAAAAAAATAGCAAGGAATTACTAAGTGAAAATTCAGGGTTGGCAAATCTTATGCATCGAACAAATGAATTTATTTTAGATCAAAAAATTCCTGAAACACTTACTACTTATTGTATTGTCTATTTATCAAGCAAAGGAGAGTCAATTATAAGTTATTCATCAATGGGCGATACTAGACTTTATCTAAAATCAAAGCAATATTTTGAACAAATTACAGTGGATGACAGAGTTGAGGGATCAAAAAATATTATTACTAAATGTCTTGGAATGGATTCCTTAGATATTTCTGATTTTAAACAATACACCGTTGATAAGAGTGACAATAACATTCTTATTTGCACTGATGGTTTTTATAATTTTCTTGAAGATGACAGGTTGGGCTTTTTTGAGGTTTTAAGCAAACGTAGTCTCAAGCTGATAAAAGACAACTTGAAAGTAATTATTGATAAAAATAACACCGACGATTCAACTTATATTTTCATAAAATAAAATGTTTGCAACCGAACAGCAATTAGTAAATAAGCTTAAATTAAACTATTCCAATATTTGTAATTGGGACACAGATAAATTTGCAACACACATTTTAGAAGAAGTTGATTTGGGGTTCGGAGTAGCAGACCTCGTTATTTCTAAGGTTTCGAAGGGTGCTATCAAAAAGCAACCCGCGCTGAGTTATTTTGATATTACTATCTACAAAATTATAGAGGCGAATAAAGAGATAAGCATTGAAAAAATAAAAGAGATAACTAAAGCAAACGAATCAAGCATAAAAAAATCATTAGAAAGATTAATGGTTGACAGTTACATTAATCAATCTGACATCCTTTTTAATGTTTCAAAAACATATAAATCTATTGCAACAAACTCGGTAGCAATCGAAGCTAAATTAAAAAATTGGAAGAGGGCATTAAATCAAGCGTTCAGGTATAAATGGTTTGCTTGCAAATCTTATGTTGTATTGGACAGTAAGCACATAACACCGGCGTTGGTTAACATTGAAGAATTTCGTAAATACAATGTTGGATTGGCTGAAATAAATAAACAAGGATGCCTCAAGATTTATTTCAACCCCAAAGCGCAAAAACCTATTGACGATAAAATGTTTATGCTGCTAAATGAACAACTTAAGCAACATTTACTTCGCAAGAAGAAATGATTTCCAAATATCTAAATGATAATTTTTGCTGCTCTGGTCACTTAGATAAATGTTTTTCTTTTCCAATTCCTCGTAGTTTGAAATAGCCGCATCGATTTTGTTTAGTACAAATGATCTTCTTTCATTCAAATTTTCTATTGCTCCAATCTCTTTTAATAACCGGTCAACAGCTAAAAGATAGTTCTTGTGAACATCTGGTTTTTGGTTACTCCATGGGTAATTCGGCTTTAAAATACCATCAGAAAAAATATTCTTATCATTTTCAATAATGTTAATGCCGTTTTGCATGCGAATTAAGTCCAACAATTGAGCCTTTACAAAATTCAAAAGTTTTTCTGAAAAATACCATCCCTTAGATGGACCACCTTGATCTGAAGCAAGAAATTGTTTGATGTTGAAATTTCGAAGTTTCTCAAAAGTTGCAATAGTTACATAGTCAATATCTGTTGTGGCCAAAAAAATTAAAGCATCGAAGTTGGCGTACGCGTATATGGTTAAGAATTTTTGTTTTTTAAGTACCTGAAATACTCTCGTTAAATTCTTCAAGTATTTAAAATCAATGCTGATTTTCTGCATCGTTTCGGGTTTCTGTTCGCAAACTATGTAATAGCCATCAAAAACTATGTCCATATCGGTTAAACAGTATAGCAGTGAATCTATTTTTTTCTCATCAATAATAGTATGGTTTGCAATAGGAACAGTCATATAGTATTTAATATCGTCAACCTTATTATTTTTAAGCCAACGATTTATATTTTTTACCATGCCCATGTAGCGTTCCTGGTTATCATTCTCATAAAAATGTGGTATGATCACATTTTTCAAACCTAAATCAATCTGATATTTGATACCGTCTTTTATTGAACGTTCAATAAATATGTCTGTATGATCTTCATCATTCACGTTGGCCGCAGGGTGAAAGGAATATGTCTTTAAGTTTCCTTTATCAATATTCCCAGATTCTTTTTTTCCAAAATACTGTAGGTCTAAAAATGATTTATCAATTAAATCCTTATGTTTTTCAAAAAACTTTTCTTTTAAATCCTCATCGGAATGGCTGTATGCGCAAAAAATAAATCCATCGCTGATCTCATTTTTATAATGCGCGTCAATGTTCCAAATCCCGTTGTGTCCAACTTGTTGTAAAACTTTCATTATAGTAATTTTAATAGGTCGTCAATTAATCTTGGCCTTTCAGCGGGGCTAAACTTCATTGTTTCAATGCAAAAATCTTTTAATTTAAAATCGTCGTCAACATGAAAAGCTTCATTCTTATCCTTAAACTTTTGTGCTATTTCGGCCTCATTATTTCCGAATGGTAAGCACTGATAATGCAGATAATAAGCCAGTGCACCCAGGCTGAAAAAATCAGTTCTATAAGAAATCATATCTTTATCGCCTTGGTATTGTTCGGGGCTTCCAAACATCCAAGACTTAGGTTGCCAGCCTGTGCCTGTAATCGATGCTGCCCCTAAATCTCTAGCAATTCCAAAATCAATCATGACCGGCGTACCATCTTTCCGGATCATAATATTGTGCGGCTTTATATCGCGATGTACATATTTTGCCTCCCAGATGGGTTTCATTATGGCAAAAATATTTACCATTAATTCATTTACTTTTTTAACATCCCCTTTGTAGTTTAAAACTATATCAGCTAAAGTGTTCCCCTCAATATATTCTTCAAACAAGACTACTTCGCCGTTATATTCGCTGATCGAAATAATTTTTGGTACACCGGTATGATCTTTGAATTTGCCGTAGATTTCCATTTCACGGTCAAATCTCTCATCCTTACCACCAGGAAACAATTTTAAAACCTGCTTTTCGCCTTTAACAACGGGAAAATGCACAGCTTTCTGTCCACCAGTCTTATCGCCTTGAAAAAATTCTGAGATTTCGTAGTGTGTTAGAAATTCAGGATTGAATGCCTTAATTGCCATGGGTTATTTTGACCAACTAAATTACAGTATTTTTAAAGGCGAGTTAGAGCGGTTAATTAAATCTAATAAGTTTTAGACCCTGTTGCTTATAAGCTTTGCAGCATCATACTTCCTTAGCGTCTTTAAACCCACCGTGCGCGCCTCTGAAGCTGCCAATCATTGTATATTTTGTTCCCATATCATCCGCATAAACCATCTGGAGTGTAAATTCTTTCGAGTTTGCAACTGAACGATCAGTGGTGGAAACCCGAATTACCAGACCTTCAGTTTTTCTTATTGTTCTCGGTAAAGCAGTGAACGTAGTCACCTCCACATCACCAGCCAATACAATTAAATTATTAATCTTTGCGGTTGCGCCATGATTCTCCATTTTTATTGTCACATGTTCCATTCCAGATTGGGCACCATTATGCCTTAGATCGGGTTTATACTGCAATTTTAATTCAGTTTGCTTAACCGCTACAAGTTTATCCACTTCTTCACCTCTGAGAGAATGTAAAAGGTTAATTAGATCGCCGGCTTCAATAGGAGCGGATTTGCCGGAGTACCTCCAGTATATAGTTGCAGCTTTTAAAGTCTCCTGATGATCTTTGATACAAACCGTTGGGATATCTTTTCTTTTCGGAACATATATTACGAATACAATTTTACCACTGACTTTAAATGATCTAGAGCTGATGTGAAAATGAGGAGCAAAGTATGTATTGATATCATTTGAAAGGTCAGCATTATCAATATCATTAAAACTTTCTAGTCCTTTTAATTCGCTGGTCTTGTCATCAATTCCAAAAAACAAATAGCCACCTTCAAAATTATAAAGTGCAGCTAACTCCTTTAAATATTTTGCTTTTGCTTCTTTTGATTCGCGATCAAAATTTACTTTGAACTCAATTTTTGAATCTTCCTTCTGATATACAAATCCTCGTTCATCAGTTCGCAGCAGGTTTTCCAGTATTAAATCGTCTAATGGTGTCATATTTACTTTCTTGATTGAAAGTAAATTTAAAAATAAAATAAATTGGAAATCAGTTAGTTATAACTATTTGTAAAAGTTGTTTATCTTCGCTTAACCGAACTATGAAAACCGATCTTACCCACCTTCCCGAACACAAACAAGCCGAACTGAAAGCGATCAGGGAAGTGCTTATTCCGCGTTACGGTGAGATCGAAATGATCATCTTGTTCGGGAGCTATGCGCGGGGAAATTACGTGGAAGATAAGTACGAGGATAAAGGCATTACCTACGAATACAAGTCAGATTACGACCTGCTAATAATTACCACCAAAAATGCTCAGGCGGACAGTGACAGCCTTACAAATGCTATCAGTGGCAAACTAGAAGAATTGAACCTGCCAACGCCTGTAAATCCAATTTTTCACGGAATTGATTTTATAAATAAGGAACTGCGCGACGGCAATTATTTCTTTGATGAGATAAAGCGTGACGGTGTACAGATCTTTACTTCCAATCGTTATCAGCTGGACGAAAAGCAGCCTAAAAGCCCTGCGGAACAACAAGCTAAGGCACAACAGTATTTTGACGGATGGTATCAAAGCGCAAATAATTTTTTAAAGCTTTACGTTCATGCTTGTAAGGACGAGAGCTTTAAAGAAGCTGCATTTTTACTACACCAAGCGACAGAACGTTATTACGGGACTGTGCAATTGGTATTTACCGGTTATAAACCTAAAACGCACGATATAGAAGTTTTAGGTAGGCTTGCGAAGGCGCTGGATATGGAATTTGGCAAAGTTTTTCCACGCGCCACTATTGAAGAGCGCAGACGATTTACTTTATTAAGGAAAGCTTATGTGGAAGCCCGTTACAACATGGATTATAATATTGGAAAAGCAGACCTGGAGTATTTAAGTGAACGGGTGCAATTATTAAAAAAGTTAACGGAGCAGATCTGCAAACGCAAAATAGAAAGCTTCACAAAGTAGTGTTTCAGTAGCTGATCCTGATTGGTAAATCAAAACAATCAGCTTTATGGAAAAGAAAACTACAAAACGTAAGCCCAAGCTTACCATTATTGAAAGTACGAATGTCAAACAAATCCTTAGCCCTCTTGAGGAGCGCGTTTTATTTGGTAAACCAAACCCTTTTATTTACGATTTTGAAGGCAGAAGCATCTATGTTTCGCGCTACATGGCAAAAGAGCTGCTTGGCTGCATACGGCGTAAAATAGAGTTGATAAAACATGCGCAGGAGAAAGATCTTGACCTTGCAAAAGTTCCTTTTAAATATCGCGAGGCACTGGACAATCCTAAAATAGTACTCTCACTTACACCTTTACTTCGTAATCGCCTCTGTAAACTTGAACTTTACAGCCTTTATAAGATAATGAAAAAAGGAAGGAAGTATTTTGAAGAAGAATTAAACTTTAGTAAAAAATACATGGCAACACTCGACGGTTTGTTTGCTTATTATAAGTGCGGGGATTTATTCTAATCCCTGCTTTTCATTGATTGATCTACGATTATTAAAATCAAACAATCAATCACATGGGAAAGAAAAAATTAAAAGCAAGGAAGCAATTCTTTTGGGAGCGCTATTCCGTAGCAAACGATCCGGATAACATTCATTATTTAAGCCCGTTAGCAAATGCTGCGTTTGATAACCGTTTACAGGTATTTTAATATAGCATTGGAAGGGAGAAACTAAAATTTGCTGCAGGTAACGCCCGCGAGATTTATGAAGCCACATCCGAATACATCAAGAACCTGAAACCAATTATTCAGGATGCAAAAATAAGAATGTTGCGACGCGATCCTGCGATTCGCAAATTCTTAAATAGTTCTATTGAAAGTCATAAGTTGCCCACGCGCCTTTATCACGTTTTAAAAGACACCGGAGCTAATACTATCTTCGATGTAGCACGACTATGGCCTAGGCGATTGCTATTTAAACGTGGCATGGGAAATTCGAGTTTGCAGATTCTTATTACGCTTTTCGATAAGAACGGATGTTTCACCCTAACACTGTAATAAACGCCTGATAACGGCCAATAACCGCCAATAACGGCAATAACTCAAGGTTCCGGCGACGGAACCTTTTTTGCATTCTACCTTTGATCGCGGATGTCGTTTTGCTGCTTTTTAATTCGCATCAACGATCTTTGACGTATTGATAATATAGTGAACGAGCAAAGCCCCGCAGTACGGCGGGGCTTTGCTTTTTACTTCTAGATTTTTATTTTTTCTTAGCGGCTTTCTTAGCGGGCTTTTTAATTGTTACTTTTTTGGGAGCAGCTTTTGCTTGCACCTTTTTTTTGCTCTCAGGTTTGGATGCTTCGGCAGAAATTTTTGTTTTGTCTGTAAAGTAGCGCTTCGCAACATCTTTTGCCGGTTGCCCGTTTTCATAGGCCACCATTACGAAAGAAATAACATCCTCTCTATCTCTGTAAGTAGCTTTCTGCCCTGCGATGATATTTAAAATCTCTTCTACAAATTTGTAAAATTTACCGTGTGATGCGCCTTTTACTTTTTCGTTCTTAACGTGCTTAGGAGTGGCTTTTTCTATACCAGCCTCTTTAGCTGCTTTGATGGCGGCTTCCACTTCCTCTAGTAATTTTGCTTCATCGCCTTTTATGGCTTGCATAATTTGTATTACGGCATGTGCGCTGATTTTTCCACTCCTGATATATTCCCTGATCTTTGCAGGCGCGTTTGCGAGTAGGATCAGGTTTTCAATGTAGCCCCTTGCTTTGCCAGTTCGAGCCACCACTTCGGTAACCTTTAGGCCGAAATTAATCAGCTGCTTAATCACTTCAGATTGTTCCAACATTGTAAAGGGCTTGCCCTCGTTGTTAATCAGGAATTCCAAGGTGCGTTCTTCTTCGCTCATTTTTCGCTCATCAAGTATAACCGGAATGCGCTCTATCTGTTTACCAGATTTCAAAGCAAGATTTACCGCTCTCATTCTTCGAAAGCCTTCGCGTAGGTAAATTTTGCCATCCTTATCAGTAAAGGCTTTTACTGGGTTGCGTACTCCGTTCTGAACAATCGAGTTCATCAATTCTTCAATGTTCCCGTAATCTTCACGGATGTTTTTCTTTTCATCTACGATCAATGAGCTTGGCGCCATCATCACGTAATTTTTTTGTTGTACTGTTGCAAGTACTTTGCTTTCTGAGTTTTTTGTTGTTGTTTTCATTTTCTATGATTTTAAATTTTGTGTACGGTGTGTATCATACGTTGTGCCACGAATTGATTGTCAGCAAAGGATTGCAGGCCAAATGGCTTCTTTTGGCTTTCTCTGTGCAAATTTCTGACACAAAGTCCGAAATATCAGTATACTAAGCTGTTACGGTTTGCATACGGAAAATTCCTGTTTATTACAAAAATTTTGTACCTTTGATATACTTGAAAAAAGCAAGCTTCATACTTCTTTGCATATTCTACTTTTTTGTAGCATGTGGCTTTAATATAAGCCTGCATTATTGTGCTGGTAAGCTAAAGGGCATTTCTCTTATTCAAAGTAAAGAAGATAACTGCTGCGGTTCCAAAAAACGCAGCAAAGGCTGCTGTAAAGAAAAATCAGTTGTCTATAAGATTAAAGACAACCACGAATCTTCTTCCAAAGTATTGGTGCCAAACATGTCGGCAAAAAATCTGTTCGCGGTGTTTGCTATTACAGACTTTAAACTTCAAAGGCCGATTATCGATTTGTATGCGGTTCCTGAATCTAATGCACCGCCTTTTGATAATCCCGAACCTACCTACCTCCTGAACAGGAATTTTAGAATTTGATTTTATTTGTAGTCCAATATCCTGCTGCATGGGCGGCGGGCTTTTGCTATTTCAATTATTAATCGAATTTTAAAATTTAATCATGAAAAAAATTATCATTACAGTTATTGCTGCGCTTGCAATGAGCGCAACAGCAAATGCACAAATTCCAAATGCCGGTTTTGAAAACTGGACTACCGTAGGCAGTTATGAAATTCCTAACAGTTGGGGAACACTGAATAACACAACAGCTACTTACAGCGTTTATACCGCTACCAAAGCAACGCCGGGCAGTCCTGGAGCATCTTACCTGAAACTAACTTCCAAAACAACCGGTACCTTTGTTTCAAAGGGGATCGCTGTGAGCGGTAAGCTGGATACAGTAACGATGCTTCCAAAGTCGGGTGTTGCTTATACACAAAGGCCAGCCACATTTACCGGCAAATGGCAGCACATGATCTTTGGCAGCAGCCAGGGTTCTGTAAAGGTTATCACAACACGATGGAATACAACTACTAATATGCGCGATACCGTTGCCCATGCTGAACAAACCTTAGCAGGCATGGCCATGAGCTGGGCTAATTTTAGCATGAACCTAAACTATATGGATTCGCTTAACTATCCAGATAGCTGCATGATCGTTCTTCAGGCGAGTGGTGCAACTCCTACAAACAACGATTACCTGTGGGTTGATAATTTAGCTTTCACAGGTACTGTTGCTGTTAGCACAAACACAGTAAGTACCGTTGGTGTAAAAGAAGTCAGCAGCACATCGCTTAACCTTTCCTTATTCCCGAATCCGGTTAACGATGTTCTTCAAATTAAACTTTCCCTAACTCAGCCTCAACCGATAACTTTTGAAATGATAGATGTGACTGGCAAAGTTTTATATGTAAGAACCAAAGATGCATTTGAGGGAGAATTAAACGAAAAGATCGATGTGCGGAATTTTCCAAAAGGAACTTATCTGATAAAGATCACCGGCAAAAATTCTTTTGAAACAAAAAAGATAGTAATAGAATAGTCATGAGGAGCCTCTTCCGAATTTCAGCCTTTGCCTATGTTGGCCTTATAACTTTAGTTTGTAAGGCTCAAACGCAACTACCTGTGCCAGATACATTGGTGGGGCCTAATTTTGTATTGACTATGCATAAAGATAGCGTCCAGTTTTTTCCGGGCGCTATTTCCAAAACCTATGCGTTCAATCAATACAAGTACCTAGGGCCTACATTGATCTTTAACAAAGGATCGAACGTTAACATTACTGTTAACAACCAGGTTGGAGATACTACCACCGTTCACTGGCATGGCATTCATTTGCCTTCAAAGTGGGATGGAGGGCCGCACACACCGATAATGCCTTCTGCAAGTTGGAACCCGCAATTCACGGTAATGGATCATGCCGCTACGTATTGGTATCATCCACACATGCACATGAAAACAGCCGAACAAGCTATAAAAGGTGCAGCCGGACTGATAATCGTGCGTGATCCTTTGGAAGCAGCCTTAAATCTGCCGCGAAAATACGGCGTGGACGATATTCCTTTAATAGTTCAGTGTCAGCAATATGATGCGCAAAATCAGGCAATGCCATTAGGTATGCAGGATAGCACTATACTTGTTAACGGTGCAAGAGGAACGTATGGCTATACAGTCTACGCTAATCTTCCAGCGCAGGTTGTGAGGATGAGGATTTTAAATGCTTCAGGCGAAAGAACATTTAACTTTGGGTTCACTGCCAATAAGCAGTTTAGCATTATTGCAAGTGATGGAGGACTATTGAACTCTCCCGTTACAGCTACGCGCATCCGGCTTGCACCTGGAGAAAGAGCGGAAATCTTGATCAACCTTAGCGGTATGAATGGTCAAACCCTGCATCTAAAAAGTTTTGCTTCCGAATTACCGATTGGCATACAAGGTGGGCCAACCATGCCCATGCCCCCAAACAGCCCACCGATGGATAGTCCTTTAAATGGCATAGATTTTAATGTGATGCAAATAAATGTTGGGCCGCAAACTGCTAACCCTGTAACAAGCATACCTGCTGTGCTTGCTAACAACGTTGTGTATCCGCAAGCTAGCGCTAACGTTACAAGAACAATTCGGTTTACCGCTGATAGCTTGATGGTGATGGATGGCCCTTTCTATTTTAATGATAGTTCATTCAACATGATGCGCATTGATTACGAAATTCCACTCAACAGCGTTGAGATCTGGAAGTTGGTAAACGAAACAATGGTGGCCCATCCTTTTCATATTCATGATGTGCAGTTTTATGTCATTGATAGAAGCGGAAACCCTCCGGCTCCGGAAGAAAGTGGACGGAAAGATGTGGTTCTCGTGCCACCTGGAGATTCACTGATGTTTATTACCAAGTTTGAGGATTTTGTAGATACAATTCCTTACATGTACCATTGTCATATCTTGATGCATGAGGACGATGGTATGATGGGTCAATTCGTTGTAACTAATTCCACCACGGGAATAAAACAGTATTCGCAAAACAATAATCGTGTGCTGGTTTATCCAAACCCATCCTCCGGCATTTTAAATATTGTTTCAAAAGAAATATCTATTGAAGGCGCTGCTTTAGCTATTTATAATGTGCTGGGCGAGAAGGTGTATTTTATGGAGAAGATCGGTTCTTCTTCCTGCCAGATCAATACTTCTCAACTTGTTTCAGGTTTATATACTCTGGAACTAAAAAATAATTCAACCATACTAACTCATAAATTCATTAAAGAATGAGATCGATAACTAAATTTTTGCTTCTGCTTTGCGGCCTTACAATGGTTGCTTGCGGCGGCGGATCAAACTCCGGAGTCACTGCAAACTCAAACGCTACCTTTAAAATATGGGGCAACTGCGAAATGTGCAAAGAAACAATTGAAGGCTCTTTGAAAGTAGACGGTATCAAAACCGCTGACTGGAATAAGGATACTAAAATGATGACGGTTGCCTTTGACAGTACAAAAGTCACACTCGACCAGATCGAACAAAATGTTTCAGCGGTAGGCTACGATACAGAAAAGTACAAAGGAAACGATCAGGCATATGCCGGTTTGCCGGAATGCTGCCAATACCAAAGAAAAGAGTAATAAAAAAAACTACGTGAACTGATGGCTGTACTTCACATAAAAAATATGGTTTGCGACCGCTGCAAAATGGCGGTTCAGTCGCAGATAGAATCTTTGGGACTGAAGGCTGGCAAGATTGAGCTCGGCGAAATTGAGATCATTGGCGATCCTACGCCGGATCAATATGCAGCGCTAAGTGAAAACCTGCAAAAGATCGGCTTTGAAGTAATTGATAACAGCTCAGCTCGAACTATAGAAAAGATTAAGAATGCGATTGTAGAATTAGTTCATTATTCGCAGGAGGATATGAAGATAAACCACTCCGATTATATTGCGGGAAAGCTGGGAAAGGACTACACTTATTTGAGCAATCTCTTTTCCGAAAGTGAAGGAAGCACCATTGAAAAGTATATCATTCGACAAAAAATTGAGCGCGTAAAAGAATTGTTAGAATATGGTGAATTCACATTAAGTGAAATTGCTTACCGTGTGGGATATAGTAACGTTGCTTATCTATCAGGACTGTTTAAGAAGATCACCGGCCTTACGCCAAGCCAGTTCAAAGCAGGGAATAAAAAAGAAAGAACGCAGCTTGATAAATTATGACCCTGTAAATAAAATAAACCATTTACAAAATAACATAAAGCCTGCCACATAGTCGTCCCCTACCTTTGTATCAGAAATTACAATTATGGAAACTTCAACTGATAAAATAGAAATTCCACTGGTAGGAGTTCATAGTGAGCATTGCGCGCTCATTATTGATAAAGGCTTATCTGAGGTCGAGGGGGTAAAAACTCACAAAGTGGATTTTAATAACGAAAAGGCCACAGTAGAGATCGAAGAAAAAAAGACGGGTTTGCCACAGCTTGTAAAAACCATTCGTGAACTTGGTTACAATGTGGCAAGCGTAAAAAAAACATTTCCTATCACCGGGATGACTTGCGCTTCCTGCGCATCCAGTTCCGAATCGATCCTAAACATGCAAAAAGGCGTAGTTAATGCAGGTGTCAACTACGCCAATACACAAGCCACTGTTGAATTTTTTCCTGACATCATTATGCCAGCCGATATGAAAGCAGCCCTCCAGTCAGTAGGCTACGACATGATCATAGATGAGGAGAATGGCGCTGATCTCAAAGAAGAATTGCACCTGAACCTGTATAAGGAGCTAAAAGTCAAAACAACATGGTCGGTGATTCTTGCATTACCGGTTGTGGTGATCGGCATGTTTTTTATGACGATACCTTATGCCAATTACATTATGATGGCACTTACTGCGCCGGTACTGTTTTGGTTCGGGCGCAGCTTTTTTATAAATGCGTTTAAGCAGGCAAAACATGCTAAGGCCAATATGGACACACTCGTGGCTCTTAGTACAGGAATTGCCTTTCTATTCAGCGCCTTCAATACTTTTTATGCCGAGTTCTGGCATCGCAGAGGCGTGCATCCTCATGTGTACTTTGAAGCGGCGGCTGTAGTGATTGCATTTATTCTCCTGGGAAAGGTGTTGGAAGAGAAAGCAAAATCCAATACCTCTTCCGCTATCAAAAAGCTGATCGGGCTACAACCTAAAACCGTTACCATTATTCATGCCGGAGGGCATCAAATGGAAATACCCATTGGGCAGGTTAAGGTTGGAGATCTACTGCTGGTAAAACCGGGAGATAAAATTCCGGTAGATGGAGTTGTCGCCGAAGGATCGTCTTTCGTTGATGAGAGCATGATCAGCGGGGAACCCATCCCTGTAGATAAAAAAGTGGGTGATAACCTGTTTGCGGGAACAATTAATCAAAAAGGCAGTTTCAAGATGAACGCTCAAAAGGTGGGCAGTGATACAGTACTTGCGCAAATCATTCGCATGGTGCAGGAAGCGCAGGGTAGTAAGGCCCCCGTACAGAAGCTGGTAGATAAGATCGCAGGTATTTTTGTGCCGGTGGTAATTGGTATTTCCCTGCTAAGTTTTGCTGTATGGATGATCGCTGGTGGCGATAATGGCCTTACTCAAGGTTTACTTTCACTTGTTACAGTGCTTGTTATTGCCTGTCCATGTGCGCTGGGCTTAGCAACTCCTACCGCCATTATGGTGGGCGTGGGCAAGGGTGCCGAACACGGTATCCTGATTAAGGATGCAGAAAGCCTTGAACTGGCAAAGAAAATAGATGCCATCATTCTTGACAAAACCGGAACAATTACAGAAGGCAAACCGCAAGTAACAAATTTTGTAGTTCAGGGGAATTACACGCTTTTTAAAGAAATCTTGCTCGGCATCGAATCGCAGTCAGAACATCCATTGGCCGAGGCTGTCGTTGGTAATCTCAAAAAGGAAGGAGTAATGCCTGTCCACATTCACCAGGTCGAGAGCATAACCGGACAAGGCATAAAGGCAGTGTATAATGGCAATACATATCTGGTTGGGAACAAAGCCTTGCTTGACGCTAATCGCGTAAAGATGGACGACAAATTGCTAAGAGAAGCTACACAGTGGTTTGAAGAAGCAAAAACAGTAGTTTACTTTTCTGAAAACGAGATGGCGATTGGTATTATAGCTATTGCCGACAGAATAAAATCAACCTCAAAAATAGCTGTGAAGGCGCTGAAAGACTTAGGAATTGAAGTTTATATGCTTACCGGGGACAATGAACAGACGGCATCTGCAATTTCAAAACAAACCGGAATAGACCAGTATCGCGCCGGTGTGATGCCCGATTTTAAAGCAGGTTTTGTAAAGGAGCTTCAGGCCAAAGGCAAAGTAGTAGCAATGGTTGGAGATGGGATAAACGATTCTCAGGCGCTGGCGCAGGCCGACGTGAGTATCGCTATGGGTAAGGGATCGGACATTGCCATTGACGTGGCAAAAATGACCATTATCTCATCCGACTTATCGCTTATTCCTAAAGCCATTCGGCTTTCTGCATTAACGGTAAATACCATCAAGCAAAACCTGTTCTGGGCCTTTATTTATAACGTGATTGGCATTCCTATTGCAGCAGGGCTATTATACCCGGTAAACGGATTTTTGCTAAACCCGATGATAGCCGGTGCAGCAATGGCTCTAAGCTCTGTTTCTGTAGTAAGTAACAGTCTTCGGTTAAAATTGCGCAAAATTTAATAACCAATAAAAAACAAAAACATGGAAACTTTAAAGTTCAAAACAAATATCAACTGTGGAGGCTGCCTTGCTAAAGTAACGCCGTTCCTGAACAACGAAAAAGGTATAGAAAAATGGGAAGTGGATATAAACAACCCAGAGAAAACACTTACCGCAGAAGTTTGTGAGATCGACGCAGAAAAAGTAATGGAGGCAGTGAAAAAAGCAGGCTTTAAAATTGAAGAAAAAAAATCGGATAACGTTTAGAATAAAAGGGCTCTTGCCGCTTTAAAACTCTTTTGTAAATAATCACTAAAAACAAAGATCATGGAAAATCACAATAACCACCAACACCAAGCCGGGATGAATCACGGTAACATTTACGCGAAGCTGGCCATTATGGCTTTACTTTCTTTTGTAGCCATGTATGCGTTAATGTATTCGATGGTTGACCGGTTCTCCAATGTAATCCCAAACATCAACCAGTTTTATATGGCTGGCCTGATGGCTATGCCCATGATAATAATTGAATTGATTATCATGTGGAAAATGTATGCGAACAGGAAACTCAACACCGTGATCCTTGGTTTAAGCACGGTTTTGCTTATTGTATTTTATCTGTGTATTCGTCAACAAACCGCAGTTTCGGATAAGCAATTTCTGAAATCCATGATCCCGCATCATGCTGCGGCAATACTAATGGTTAAGGAAGCAAAACTAAGTGATCCTGAAGTGATAGAGCTGGGTAAAAATATAATTGATGCACAACAGAAGGAAATTGAGCAAATGAAAAGAAAAATTGAGCAACTCGAATCTAAATAATAAATTAAAAAATAACACCATGAAATCATTCATCAGCCTCTTTATGACGCTCCCGTCTATGTTATTCAGCTCTACAGGCGAAGCACAGATAAAAAATTTGAAAACAGAAACTGTTGCAGTTTATGGAAACTGCGACATGTGCAAAAAGAAAATCGAGGCCGCAGCCTATACAAAGAAAGAATCATCGGCAGTATGGAATAAAGACAGTAAAACCGCTACGCTCTCCTTTGATAGTACCAGGACAACTGCCGATGCAATCCTGAAGAAAATAGCCCTGGCAGGATATGATAATAAATACTATCTGGCGCCTGATTTGGCCTACAATAAACTTGATCAATGCTGTCAGTATGATCGCAAGGAAAAGAAAACGGCTGTGGCGCAGCATAGCGCACATAGCGGACACGCAATGAGTGCGATGACTGAAAAAGAAAACGTCAAACAGCAGAGCTTACTATCGGGAGTTTATAATGCATATTTTGCATTGAAAGACGCGCTTATTAAAGGCGATGGAAAAACCGCTGCCGCAAATGCGAAAGAATTGTACAATGCTGTAGATGCGGTTCCGATGGATAAGCTCCCTGCTGCACAGCACACGGTGTGGATGAAATATATGAAGGACATCTCTTACAATGCCGAACACATAAAGGGAACAACCGAAGTAGATCATCAGCGTGAACATTTTGCAAAACTTTCACCGGTAATGTTTGAGGTAATGAAAGCAATAAAAGCTGACTATCCTGTGTATTATGATCACTGCCCGATGTATAATGATGGTAAAGGCGGTGATTGGTTGAGCAAGGAGAATGGCATTAAAAATCCATATTACGGCTCGCAGATGTTAACCTGCGGTAGCACAAAAGAAGTAATTAAATAAGAGAAGAATTATGAGCAATAGGAACCCAAGAGGGATTGCAAAGATTATATTATTGTTAACCGCATTTTTCTCTGCAAATGCACAGAAGATAGTCCGCTACGACTTGTATGTTCGCGATTCAATCGTGAATTTCGGAGGTAAGGAAAAAAGGGCTATCGCTGTGAATGGGCAAATTCCTATGCCTACCTTAACTTTTACCGAAGGCGATACGGCCGAGATCTGGGTTCATAATGAATTGAATGAAAAGACTGCTTTACACTGGCACGGGTTATTTCTGCCTAACGAGGAGGATGGAGTACCCTATCTCACGCAGATGCCGATCGAACCTCATACAACTTATCTTTACCGCTTTCCTATTATTCAGCACGGCACACACTGGTATCATAGCCATTATGAGTTGCAGGAGCAGCTTGGAATGTATGGCAGCTTTATTATGCTGAAGAAACCCGACGATCCTACTTTCAGGAAGGGCATTGATAATCTGCCTGCTATCCCTGTAATGCTCAGCGAATGGACGAACTATAAGCCTGAAAACGTACACAGGATGCTGCACAATGCAACCGATTGGTTTGCCATCAAAAAAGGTGCAACGCAATCTTACGGTGAGGCGATTAGGCAAGGTTATTTTGGAACGAAGGTTAAAAATGAATGGAAGCGTATGACCGCGATGGATGTGAGCGATGTTTATTATGACAAGTTTCTGATCAATGGTAAAAACGATAGCCAGTACACACGCTTTAAAAAGGGAGATCGGGTTCGTCTACGTGTTTCGAATGGGGGAGCATCCTCGTACTTCTGGCTGCAATATTCGGGTGGCAAGATAACAGTGGTAGCAAACGATGGAAATGATGTGGAGCCGGTGGAAGTTGACCGCCTGATTATTGCAGTATCTGAAACTTACGATATTGTTGTTGAGATTCCTTCAGACAGTACCGCTTATGAGTTTTTAGCAACCCCTGAAGACCGCACGAAATCAACCTCTCTTTGGCTGGGCAGCGGCGTAAAAAAACTCGCGAATCCTATGCCACGGCTCAAATACTTTGAGGGCATGAAGATGATGAATGGTATGATGAAAATGGATGGCAACCTGGATGATATGGGGATGAACATGAGCTTAAACCGCATGGATATGAACGTGGTAATGTATCCGGAGATAACAGGCGAAGACAAAAAGAAAAATGAAAAAATGAAGGGCATGGACATGAACGATCATAGCATGCATAACGGCGATCAGTATAATTCAAATGCGTTGTCGGATATTGTAACGCTCAATTATTCCATGCTTAAATCACCTACACGCACCATCTTGCCCGAAGCGCCCGTAAAAACACTATATTTTACTCTCACGGGGAATATGAACCGTTATGTGTGGAGCCTTGATAATAAGGTTGTTTCCGAAGCAGATAAAATTCTTATTAGAAAGGGTGAGAATGTTCGCATTGTCATGTATAACAACAGCATGATGCGACATCCAATGCACCTTCATGGCCATGATTTCAGGCTGCTAAACGGACATGGAGCATACGCGCCATTAAAAAATATAGTCGACATCATGCCGATGGAAACCGATACGCTTGAGTTTAACGCGAATGTGTATGGCGATTGGTTTTTCCACTGCCATATCCTTTATCACATGATGGCAGGCATGGGCCGGGTATTTACCTATGAGAACCAGTCTGCAAACCCAAAAATTAAAAATCCTAAATACGCCCAACGTAAATTGTTTGCCGATGATCGTAAATTTCACCTGATGGCGGAAAATGATTTTGCAACAAATGGTAATGACGGAATGCTAATGTATTCAAACACGCGCTGGCAGCTTGGATCAGAATGGCGGCTGGGCTACATGGACATGCACGGTTATGAGATTGAAAATCACATCGGCAGATATATTGGTAAGATGCAATGGTTTATGCCCTTTATCGGTTTTGACTACCGTTACCGCAAGCGGGATGGGCAGTTAAATTATCAGGAGAAAAATATATTTGGGCAAAGCGATACGAAGGATACACGTCAGGCATTCTCCGTAGGTTTTGAATATACTCTCCCTATGCTGGTGAAGCTGGAAACCGAATATTTTACGGATGGCACTTTGCTCATACAATTACAGCGAGAGGATATTCCGATCACCAAACGGATACGAGGTCATTTGATGTTTAATAGTGACAAAGAGTATATGGTGGGTCTGCAATACGTTCTGAACAAAAACATGGGCATTCGGGCCCACTACGACAGCGATATGGGATTTGGGATTGGGCTTAACTTAAACTACTAAATTTCCTGATTTGGCGCGTAATTGGCATGTAATTTTGATAGACGAAAATAAATTTAACAGCAATGAAAATGAAAAATTCAGAACTTCATACAGCGCTAACCGAGTGTGCGGCGGCCTGTCATATGTGTTTAGACGCCTGCTTAGGTGAAGGGGATGTAAAAATGATGACCAAATGCATCAGACTTGATTTAGATTGTGCAGAAATCTGCACTATGATAGCAGCATTTGTTGCCCGTAGTTCAGAGCATGCATCACATCTGCTTGCAGAATGCGCCGAAATTTGTGGAAAATGTGCTGCGGAATGCGAAAAACATGATATGGATCATTGCCAGGAATGCGCCAGAGCTTGCAGAAAATGCGAGGCAGCTTGCAAAGCAGCAAAAAAATAAATTTGTGAGTTGCTATAGATCATAGCAAAATTAAAGGACTTTTTGCTTTAGTTTTGTTTCAATGCTAAACGAACAGATTGGTGTTTTAATACGAGAAGTTGAGAAAGCACGTTACCCTGAAGATCAAAACGCCTACGAGAAAATTTGCAAATCCATAGGTGAGTTTAAATCACAAGCAAAAGCTTTAGACGAACTAATCGAAATTGTTAAGCAACTCGATAATGTGCGGTACATGATGCATTGTTATCTGCCAAAGAATGGATATTCTGATCCTTACGGAAACCCTCGTCCACATGATATTGAAAGGAGTTACAATAATCTGGCTCGCGAAAAGAAAAGACTATTAACGACATTATACAAACTTAAAATTTACGTGGAAATAATTATTACTTCGGATTAATACATATTTACTTACTATTAATAGTGATCTCTTTACTTGCATGTTGCTAAATGGTAAGTTACCCTTTGGTTACTTTTGCCTATTGTTTATTTTTCAGCTATTTTGTACATTTGTTAAATTGAAAAGAACTCTTCATATATTCTTTGCTATATACTTTGCAATGCTTGCAATAACTCCCTGTGGAGATAAGACCGATTGCAATGACCTCAAAAAGAGTGATATCTGCCAAAGCAGCCATGAGCATGATCAGGAAAGTCATGAAGATGAAGACTGCACCCCTTTATGTACTTGCTCTTGTTGCGCAGCATTGTTTGTAATAAAGGAGTCTCCTTCGTGCAAAGGTGAGGGCGCAGAGATCAATACCATTTATACCTTTCACGACATTGCTCCTGAAGCTGGTGTTGTAATTCCAATCTGGCAACCGCCGAAAATCAGTTAATGAATATTAGTCACACGCATTGCGTGTTGACGAAGTAGATTGCCTGCGCATTGCGGGCGAATACTGTTTTATTCATTTTTATTAACTGATAAACCATGTTAGACAAAATTATTGCGTTCAGCATTAAAAATAAATTTATCGTTGGCCTAATGACACTTGCCCTCATCGTATGGGGTATATGGAGTGCTACTAGGCTGCCGATTGATGCCGTACCTGACATCACAAATAATCAAGTACAAATAATAACACTTTGTCCAACCTTGGCTGGGCAGGAAGTGGAGCAATTAGTAACCTATCCAATTGAAAGAAGTATTTCAAACCTCCCTGATCTCGTTGAGCTGAGAAGTATTTCCCGTTTTGGACTTTCAGTAATAACCGTAGTTTTTGATGATGAGGTGGATGTATATTTTGCACGCCAACTCATTAATGAACGGTTAAAGGAAGCTGAATCCAAAATCCCTCCTGGAGTAGGCACACCAGAATTAGCACCTGTAAGTACTGGCCTTGGAGAAGTGTACCAATACATTATTCACCCAGCCAAAGGAAGTGAAAGCAAATACACTGCTATGGACTTAAGAACAATGCAGGACTGGATCGTTGCACGACAACTTTACGGAACGCCTGGGATTGCTGAGGTAAATAGCTTTGGAGGTCAATTAAAACAATACGAAGTAGCAGTAAATCCCGACAAGTTGTTGGCGATGAATGTTACGCTTCCCGAGATTTTTACTGCACTTGAAAAAAACAACGAAAACACAGGCGGCGCCTATATTGATAAAAAGCCTAATGCTTATTTTATCAGAGGTGTCGGTTTGGTGCGTTCTTTTGACGACATAAGGAACATTGTTGTTAAATCTAACCCGAATGGTATTCCGATCCTTATCAAAGATGTAGCAATTGTTGAACTCGGTAGCGCCGTTCGTTATGGCGCTATGACTTTTAATGGAGAAAAGGACGTGGTAGGTGGTGTGATCATGATGCTTAAGGGCTCAAACAGCGCGGAAGTAGTTGATCGCATTAAAGATAAATTACCGACCATTCAGAAATCGCTTCCCAAAGATATCGTCATTGAGCCGTTTTTGGACAGGCGCGATTTGGTTGACCGCGCTATTTCTACGGTAGAGAAAAATCTGATCGAGGGAGCATTGATCGTAATTTTTGTGTTAGTACTATTTCTCGGCAATCTACGTGCAGGTTTGATTGTCGCTTCTGCTATTCCTCTGGCCATGCTCTTTGCGCTTGCTTTGATGAATGTGTTCGGTGTTAGCGCTAACCTGATGAGTCTTGGAGCCATTGACTTCGGATTGATAGTAGATGGAGCGGTAATCGTAGTTGAAGCGACTATGCATCATCTCGCGTTACGAAAAATAACAACTAGGCTCACGCAATCGGAAATGGATGAAGAAGTTTTTCAGTCAGCTTCTAAAATCCGCAGTAGTGCAGCCTTTGGTGAAATTATAATCCTAATAGTTTACATTCCAATCTTAACGCTCATAGGTATAGAGGGTAAAATGTTCAGGCCAATGGCTCAAACTGTTGGTTTTGCCATATTCGGAGCGTTGATCCTTTCACTTACATATATTCCGATGATGTGTGCTCTTTTCCTTCCTAAGAATATTTCTCATAAGCAGACAATAAGCGACCGGGCTATGGGCTTCTTTCAACGGATGTATGCACCTATGTTACAAAAGGCAATGCAGCACAGAAAGATGATTGTTGGTATAACGCTGTCTATTTTTGCAGTATCTGTATTTATGTTTTCCCGCATGGGTGGAGAGTTTATTCCAACCTTACAGGAAGGAGATTTTGCCTTTCACTGTATTCTTCCGCAAGGCACATCCTTATCTCAAAGTATTGAAACCAGTATGCAAGCATCGCGTCTGATCAAAGAATTTAATGAAGTAAAGATGGTTGTAGGCAAAACAGGTGCTGCTGAAGTGCCAACCGATCCCATGCCGCCGGAGGCTACAGATCTGATAATCGTTTTAAAGCCGCAGGATGATTGGACACGAAGTGTTTCTTATGATGAACTTGCGGATGAGATTACAGAAAAGTTGGAGGTAATTCCCGGTGTATTCTTTGAGAAGAACCAGCCTATCCAAATGCGCTTCAATGAATTAATGACGGGTATTAGGCAGGATGTAGCGGTAAAGATCTTCGGTGAAGATTTAGATACTCTTGTGTCTTACGCTAATAAAGTTAAGTCTATAATACAAAATGTAGACGGTACTACTGATCCAATGGTTGAGCGTGTAGAAGGTCTACCACAGATCGTGATCAACTATAACCGCGCTCAGATCGCCAGCTATGGGCTTAACATTGAAGACATCAACCACATGGTAAGCACGGCCTTTGCCGGTGGAAATGCGGGTGTGGTGTATGAGAATGAGCGCCGCTTTGATATGGTTGTACGATTAGACAGCGCACATCGCAGCAACATTGAGGATGTAAGCCATTTATACATTCCGGCTGGTAACGGTACACAAATTCCCTTGTCGCAAATAGCAGAAATAAAAATGGAATTAGGAGCGGCACAAATAAGCAGGGAGGATGGTAAGCGGCGAATTGTGATTGGCTTTAATGTAAAAGGACGAGATGTGGCAAGCGTTGTTAAAGATATACAAACGCAATTAGATACAAAGGTGCAACTGCCGGAAAGTTATTTCTTTACTTACGGAGGAACTTTTGAAAATTTAAAAGCTGCTTCAGGCCGTTTAATGATTGCTGTTCCGGCAGCCTTGGTTTTAATTTTTATGCTGCTCTATTTCACATTCCATTCATTTAAACAGGCAGTTCTTATTTTTACTGCAATACCAATGAGTGCTATAGGAGGCGTATTCGCTTTGTGGCTACGTGATATGCCTTTTAGCATTTCTGCTGGTATCGGCTTCATAGCGTTGTTTGGAGTGGCTGTGCTGAATGGGATCGTGCTTATCGGCACATTCAACCAATTAGAAAAAGAAGGGGTCACGGATATTTTAGAGAGAATAAAACAAGGAACCAAAGACCGCCTTCGTCCTGTACTAATGACAGCAACCGTGGCTTCACTTGGATTTTTCCCAATGGCATTTTCACATGGTGCTGGAGCAGAAGTTCAAAAACCCTTGGCTACAGTTGTAATTGGGGGTCTGATATCAGCAACACTTTTAACCTTGTTTGTTCTACCGCTTTTGTATTATTTATTTTCTAAAATCAATAAAGTGAAAATCAACTCATCCATCGCAACCATTATTGTTTTGTTTAGCATACAAACACTATCTGCGCAAACACCAAAACAGCTCAGTGTAGAAGAAGCCGTTTCAGGCGCATTAAAAAATAATTTGCAGATTATCTCCACGCAATTCGGGTTTCAGTCAGCCCAAAGTTTGAGGCGATCTTCTTTTGAGTTGCCTAAGACCGGGGTTAATGTGCAGTACGGCCAGTACAATAGTATCAACAAAGATTTGGGTTTTGCTATTACGCAAACAATTCCTTTTCCAACTTATTATTCTGCTCGGTCTGGTCTATACAAAGCACAGCTTCAAAGCGCGCAACTTCAGCAAGCGGTAACTGCAAACGAAACTAAAGCGCAGGTTCAAACGCTTTATTATCGCTTGCAATTTCTAGCGCAGAACAAAAAGCAGCTACAACATCTTGATACTTCTTATGCCGACTTTGTTAAGGCGTCAACTCTCCGTTACAAAACGGGTGAAACAAATCTACTGGAGAAAACTAGTGCCGAAACGAAGCAGGGGCAGATAAAATTAATGTTACTTCAAAACGAGAGTGAGATCAGAACTTCCTATGCATCCTTGCAAGTGCTTTTAAACAGTAAAGAAGAATTCTTAGTAAATGATCCTACGGATTATGAACCGCTCAGCCTCTCCGCCACAATGGACACGAGCATGGTTGCGAACAATCCTTCGCTCAAGCTTTTGTATCAAAATGCTTTAGTAGCAGAAAAAAATAAAAAGGTTGAACAGTCGCAAGTACTTCCTGATTTTTCAATTGGGTATTTCAATCAGTCGTTAACGGGTGTGCAAACAATTAATGGACAGGATGTGTATTTTGACCGTAGCAAACGTTTTACAGGAATCAATGCCGGGATAAGCATACCTCTTACATTCTTTAGTAATGCCGCACGTGTAAAATCGCTTAGTTATCAGCAACAGGCGCTGGAAAAAGAAGCAGAGAATGGAAGATTAGTCTTGCAAACAGATCTTCAAAGTGCTTTCCAGCAATACAACCAAAGCCAGGCGCAGTACAATTATTATAAATCCACCGCATTGCCAAATGCTAAAACTATTCTTTCTACAGCAAGTATAGCTTTTAAAAGCGGTGACATTGGGTACATCGAATACCTGCAAGCTTTGCAAACGGCAACTGAAGTTCAATTGGGTTATCTACAATCTGTAGATCAACTTAATCAATCGGTCATTAATATTAACTATTTACTCAATAAATAATCTTTCGACAATGAAAAAGATACTTGGCATTTTTGCAATAACAGCAATAGCGATCCTGATACTATCCTGCGGTGGTAAAGAAGCTTCAAAAGAAAAGACAAACGAAGAAACGCAGCACGACGAACATGAAAATAGTAATGTAACAACTCTCACTTCCGAGCAGATCAAATCCATTCAACTGGAATTTGGTCATGTCGAAAAAAAGCAACTCACAGCTTCTTTGAAAGCAAATGGTATTTTGAATGTTCCTAATCAGAACAAAGCAACCATCACTGCTTTGATGGGTGGGGTGGTAAAATCTATCTTAGTTCAAACAGGTAACAATGTTCAAAAAGGACAGATAATTGCCACCATTACTAATCCTGCATTTATCAAACTACAGGAAGATTATTTAAACGCTTCCTCCCAGATGGCGCTGGCTGAAATCGAATATAAACGCCAGCAAGAACTACAAGCGGGGAACGCCAGCGCGTTAAAAAACCTTCAGGCAAGTGAAGCTGAACTGAGGAATATGAAAGTGCGTAAATCCAGCCTTCAAAAGCAACTTGAAATGATAGGTATTAACGCTTCTGCACTTACTAGTGAGAATATACAATCCGTTGTAAACATCACAAGTCCAATTTCGGGTGCAGTTAGTAAAGTATCAGTCAACATCGGAACTTTCGTAGACGCCAATAACGCAATCGCAGAAGTAATTGATAACAGCCAGCTTCATCTGGATCTGTTTGTTTACGAAAGGGATTTGAGTAAACTAAAAGAAGGTCAAACTATACACTTTACTTTGACAAATAATCCGGGCAGAGAATACGACGCTAAAGTTTATGCTGTGAGTAACACGTTCGAGCAAAATACGAAAGCCGTGACGGTGCATGCAATGGTAGAGGGCGATAAAACTGGTCTCATCGATGGAATGAATATTACCGCACTAGTTAGCCTTGAAAATGCTACTGTAGATGCCGTCCCTACTGAAGCAATTGTTAACTATCAGGGACAGGACTTTGTTTTTATAGTTACCGACCCACACAACGAAGAGGAACACCAAGCCGACGAAACCAAAGGCAAACGGGACGATAATGGGCATGGTCACGGAGAAACTACGGTCACGCTTCCAGAAGAGGGGTTTTTGACTTTTGAGCGTGTACCTGTTAGAAAAGGAACAACAGATGTAGGTTATAGTGAGATAACTGTTTTGAAAGATATAGCTCCTAATGTGAAGATTGTTACAAAGGGCGCTTTTTTTATCCTCGCTAAAATGACTAATTCAGGTGAACATGAACATTAATCGATGGAAGCAATGAGCAAAGAAATTGAAACGCTATTGACAAAAAAAAACGTCCGACCAACTGCCATGCGGCAGCTGGTATTTAAATATTTGCAAGAACAGAAACATGCAGTAAGCCTCAATGATATAGAAGCAGGCATGGGACATTCTGATAAGATAACGCTATACCGAACGATCAAAACTTTTCAGGAAAAGGGAATTGTACATAGCATCGAGGATGGCTCGGGTGCTACCAAATATGCTTTGTGTTTTGATGAATGTGAAACAAGCTGCCACCACGATCTGCACATTCATTTCTATTGCAATAACTGCAAGGAAACCTATTGCCTACCTAAAACTCACGTACCGCAGGTCTCTTTACCAGTTAAATTTCAACTTCAGGAGATCAATTTAATGGCAAAAGGTATATGCGAAAAATGCAATCCAATTGCAAAAACAGGCACGTAATTTTGATGTAATAAAACGAAAAAATGATTAATACCGACCCACAACATATCCATACCTACGATGCCAACGGCAAGATGACCTGCTGTTCATTAGAAGAGAAAATTGATCTAAAAACTGGGAAGCCTCATGCTCATGCTAAACATGAACATAATGGCTCTGATCAGGATGACCATGACGACCATGACCATGAACACGGAGGTGAAGCGCAGGGCTTAAAACAATATATCCCGGCCATTTTAAGTTTTGCCTTACTGATGATTGGAATCTCTTTTGATAATTGGTTGAAGCCCGATTTTTTCAGAGGTTATGTAAGACTTGCGTGGTATTTGGTTGCTTATGTTCCTGTTGCGTTTCCGGTAATAAAAGATGCGGTAAAAGCGATGCGGCAAGGTGAGATCTTTACTGAATTCTTTTTAATGGTTCTCGCTACGGTGGGTGCGTTTTCGATAAAAGAATATCCCGAAGGAGTAGCCGTTATGTTATTCTATGCTATTGGCGAGTTATTTCAATCGGCAGCAGTAAACCGGGCAAAACGTAATATTAAATCACTTCTTGACATTAGACCGGATAAGGCGACTGTGATACGAAATAAAGTAATTGAAGTTAAGCCTGAAGAAGTTAAGATCGGTGAAATTATTAGGGTTAAGGCGGGCGAAAAGGTTGCTCTGGATGGAACGTTGGAGTCGGAAAATGGCTCCTTTAATACAGCGGCTTTAACTGGTGAAAGCCAGCCTTCAACGATCAATAAAGGTGAAGCGGTACTTGCAGGAATGATTAACCTGGATAAGGTGATTGAGATAAAAGTTACCAAAAACTTTTCTGAAAGTTCGCTCGCACGAATTTTAGAGATGGTGCAAAATGCGAATTCCCGCAAAGCACAAACGGAATTATTCATTCGTAAATTCTCCAAGATTTACACGCCTGTAGTCGTTTTTCTTGCCTTAGCTGTTTTATTTATACCTTACTTTTTTGTAGATCAATATGTGTTTTCCGAATGGCTATACCGCTCGCTAATTTTTTTGGTAATCTCATGTCCTTGCGCGTTGGTTATCTCTATCCCTCTCGGTTATTTCGGCGGAATTGGCGCAGCTTCACGTAACGGAATTCTTTTTAAAGGTTCCAATTTTCTCGATCTACTAACAAAAACCAATACGGTTGTGATGGATAAAACGGGAACACTGACTAAAGGAGTTTTTAAAGTTCAGGAAGTAAAACCAGTTTCCTTATCGGATGAGGAATTTGTTTCTATTATAGCAGCGGTTGAATCTCAATCTACGCATCCAATTGCAAAAGCGATAGTAGAGTATGCTGGCGATAAGAACCAGCAACAATCTTCTAAGGCTGAAGAAATATCTGGACACGGTTTAAAAGCGCAAGTAAACAACTCTGCCGTCTTAGCAGGTAATACCAAACTTCTAAAAAAATTCAATATTGCTTATCCTGCTGAAATAGATCAGATCACCGATACAATAGTTGTAGCGGCAATCAACGACAGCTACGCAGGTTATATAACCATTGCAGACGAAATAAAAGATGATTCCGCAGCTGCGATAAAAACTCTGCATGCTTTGAATATAAAGACTGTAATGCTTTCCGGTGACAAACAATCTGTGGTAGATCAAGTTGCTAAAACTCTCAATATAGATTCGGCATTCGGCGGACTACTTCCTGAAAATAAAGTAGAGAAAGTTGAGGAACTTAAGAAAGATAAAGATCGCGTAATAACTTTTGTAGGAGACGGAATTAATGATGCACCTGTATTAGCATTAAGTGACATAGGTATTGCGATGGGCGGACTAGGTAGCGATGCAGCTATTGAAACCGCCGATGTGGTTATTCAAACAGATCAACCTTCAAAGATTGTTACTGCAATAAAAATAGGTAAAGCCACTAAGCGGATTGTTTGGCAGAACATTGGCTTCGCCTTTGGAGTGAAAGTAATTGTTTTGGCTCTGGGCGCTGGTGGTGTTGCCACCATGTGGGAAGCTGTTTTTGCAGATGTGGGTGTGGCAATGCTTGCCATTTTAAATGCGGTAAGAATTCAAAATAAAAATTTCAGAAATGAAAGTTCACATTAAAATACCAGCAGGATTAAACGAACATTTCGAATCTGAACTTCAGTTGGCGAGGGAAAACTATTCGAAAGGTTATTTACAAGTCTCTTGGCGTCATCTTGAACGCGCACACATTCTTGGGCAGGCTTGGCCCTTGCAACATACAAAAGCACATTGGTGCATGATAGCGTTCGCTGTCCGTGTAAAAAATGGAAAGGAGATATTGGGTCAAATTCCGCGCCTAGTCATTGGTGGCGTAAAATCTTTTGTAGGTGAAATACCAGTTGGAAATACTGGTGGAGCAAATGTACCGCCATTAAAGCCAATGGAAATTCCAGACGACTTATTACAAATTCTTAAACAATACCAATCATGATTACAAACCAAAAAAATAAACTGGCTATCTCTATGGCTGTTATATTTACTTTAACGGCCATCGTATTGGGCTATATAGCGTTGGGAGCTTTAGCCGCCTTCTTATTCACGTTTGGTTATTTAGGAGGCCTTATAATTTGGCTTTTTGTTTCTGCAAAAGTTCAATTTAAACAGATCGCATGGCCATATTTTATAACACTTGTTCTATTTATGGCTCATAAATATGAAGAGCGAACGATGGACTTTTTTCCTGCTTTATCTGAAATAACTGGACGTCCGGTTCCGGAGATTACTTCTCCTCCTGCAATAATGTTGCTGGTACTCGCAGCGGTGTGGCTTGCTATTCCTTTTCTGATTGTAAAGAAATATGACATTGGATATTTTTTAGCTTGGACATTCTTTGCTTCAATGGGAATAACAGAGTTAGCTCATTTTGTGCTACCCCTTTTAACTCATAAACCCTATGGATATTTTCCAGGCATGTATAGCGTCGCTGTGCTTGCGCCGGTGGCTTGGTGGGGAATGTGGAGTTTGTCAAATAAAGAAACTAAAATATAGGATCATGGAAAACTACGGAATAGAATTAGAATTGGCCGAGCTTTTTATAGTTCAATTAGTAGCCAGCAACTTTTTTGCGCGTTTTGAAGTCGAAACCCCTGCATTCAGAAAAATTTTTAAGTGGCTAATTATAGCCGGAGCAACTGTAGGGATTTATTATTGGCTGCATCATTGGGCATTATTGTTTCCGGTCGTCGCTATGATCCCGGGTATGATATACCACTTTAACTGGTGTAAAAAGAACGGTATCGATCCTTTTAAAGCCACACCAAAGAAAAAATACTATCAGCTTCGTGGTTGGAAGTGGGAAGAATAGCCTTCCAATGAAAGTATTTTGTAAATTTATAACTCAAAACAAAACTATGAAAAATCAATTTTCCCGAATATTTACCACATTGGTATTAGCATTACTTTTTGTCGGTTCAGCAGTTGCTCAAAAAACAAAGCCTGTAAAAACGGCAGTGATTAAAACGACAATCTACTGTGACCATTGTAAAATCTGCGAAAGCTGCGGTGGGCGAATTCTAAAAGAGTTATATAACGAAGAGGGGATTAAGAACACTAACGTAGACTCCAAGGCGAATACGATTACTGTCACTTATGACGAAAGAAAGATCACGTTAGAACAAGTTAGGCTGAAAATTTCAAAATTAGGATTTGATGCTGACGCTATAAAAGCCGATCCAACTGCTGTTGCAAAATTGGACGACTGCTGTAAGAAGCCATCTTAATTTATATCAGACTGTCCAGTCCAAATAAAATCTTAAAAAAAAGGAGCCGAGCTCGGCTCCTTTTCAGTTTTGATGATCTAGGCAACGTGTCCCTTCATGGAGGGCAGAGGTTCAGAATTTCAGTTCATTTCGGGCAAACACTTAACGGCTTCAATTTCAATTTTGTACCGGTCTATAAAGTCTAAAATAATATCTAGATCAGAGGGCGAAAGGTTCGAAATGTGTCCCTCTTTTCCCGCTGAATAAATCAAATGAAGCCCGCTGAATAAGCGGGTTTTTGATTTTTAGTAAAGACTGAAAACTATGTTTTCAAAGTCTTGGATAAAAATTAAAAATAACAAAGTGCTTCATTTGATTTTGACTTCCCGTGTTTGAGGGATCAACGCAGTTAATCCAATCAAACCTCGCTTTCAAAGGCATAGAGATAAAACAAAAAAATATTTCGCAACGCGAAATATTTTGTATTCTGACTTTGGGAGATCGAGGGATCAACGGAGTTAATCCTAAAGTATACTTTCAAACGATCAACGTAGTTAACCCACAGTTAACACCGCAGAATTACAAATCCCGCAGTGCATATTTAGGAAAGCCTTGAACATGTTTTAAAACGGTAATATTTAGCTAATTTCATTATGAGCTCAAAAATTTAATTTTAAATATTTATTTTTAGAATTAATGAAAAATAGTTATCAAATAAAAAAGCAAGCGGTGATCTGTTCAATAAATGGAGATCTGCCAACTGATTCAGCAGTTTGCCTGCCTGCAAGTTGCATGATATTTGGTATTGGAGGCTCTTTTGATATTATTACGGAAAGCGCAAAAACAAAACCGGGAAATTGTTTTTTTGTTGGATCAGAAACAACGTTTAAAGCAAGCCCAATAACTTGCAAAGGATTTGTTATTGTTTTTTTTGACGCGGTTAGTGCCGAACATTATTTCCTTAATGCGAATTACTCAAGTCCAGAGGCTTTGAAGCTTGAATGGGAAGGTGATGATGAATTTTTGAATAAAACATTCTTAAAAATGAATGAAACAGAAAGTGATATTTTTTTGGATGAAATATTTAAAAAACTTTTTGACCAGGAACGAAAAAATATTTCGCATAATTACGATAACAGAATTATTTTAATTGATGATCATATTAGAAAAAATATAAGAGAAAAGATCAGTAACCGGGAACTGGCTGCAAAGATCCATCTGAGTGAAAGCAGGTTCTATCATTTTTTTAAAGAACAAACGCATGTTAACGTAAGTCGCTATATTTTATGGCTTAGATTGAAAACTATTTTTGAACGTTATTTTAAAAGCGAAGGTAAATTAAACGCTCTTTTGGATCTTACTAATTTTACAGACCTTTCTCATTTTATAAAAGCGTTTAAATCGTTTTTTGGTGAGACCCCTAAAAGACTCTTAAATAAATAAGTTATAGCGCAAACCATACGTTAAATAATCCTACAACGCTTTAGATGGTTTTCTTTAATTTTTAGCTAATATCTACCATTATTTTAATTACTCATTCTATAACTTGCAGCCGTTAAAGTGCATAATCAAAAATTAAAATAATAATTTAAAACAAATACAATGAGTTTAAATAAAGAACATTCTAAAGCTACATTAAGAACTATAATTTTAGTATTGGCATTATTTTCAAACCTGTTAAACTATGGTCAAACTTTTCCTGTAGGGCATATGAGTATTAATTTTAAAGACCCTTCAAGAACCGGTGGTTATGTGATTTCCGGAGGTATTAATATGACAGGAAGTGGTAGAGATATAGGAACAGAAGTATACTATCCTTCTACGGTTGTTGGAGATAATCAACCTGTTGCAACAGGGCAATTTCCGGTAGTAGTAATTGGTCATGGTTTTGTTATGGGTTGGGATTCATATGATAATATTTATAACAAACTCGCATCTACCGGATACATTGTTTTGTTACCACGCACCGAAGGCAGTTTTTCACCTTCACATTCAGAATTTGGAAATGACTTAAAATTTTTAGTTAATGCTGGTCAAAGTCTCAACAGTGTAAATTCTCCAACAACCTTAGCTGTTTTTAATGGTAAAGTAGCTACTAAATCGGCTATCGGTGGCCATTCAATGGGGGGTGGAAGTTCGTTTCTCGCAGCAGCAAACAACACCTCCGTAACTTGTATCTTTAACTTTGCACCTGCTACTACCAATCCCTCATCCATTGTATCAGCTTCTTTAATAACTGTACCCTCGCTCATCATATCCGGCGCAATTGATTGTGTTGCCGATACCACCGTTCAAAACAGTCATTATAACGTATTAGCATCCTCAAAAAAATTTCATGTTATACTAAAGCAATTAACACATTGTGATTTTGGAAACGGAACTAATTTTAACTGCACCTTTGGTCAAAGCTCATCAGGATGTTCAAACGTTGTTTCAAATGCATTGGCATTACCACGTTATATGAATTATGTGCAAAATTTTTTAGATAACCAGTTAAAGAATGATTGTGCCGCAGGCCAAAGATTTATGGATACAATAAATACAAGTTCTTCTTTAAGAGCCGGGTTAAAAAAAACAGGCTCTATTGCATGCAGTGTAACATCCCTTAAAAAACTAAATAGTAATAGCGAATTAAGGGTTTATCCTAATCCGGCAAATTCAAATATATTTATTGATCTTCCTATGACTGACATTAAATTAAAAATATCTGATCTGTATGGGCAGGTTATTTTAAAGCGTGAGTACTATGATATTAAAAATAGTTTAGAAGTAAATTTAGATGAATTTAAATCAGGCATATATATTCTTGAAGTAGAAAGTGCAACCGCAAAACAGCAAATTAAGATCGTAAAAAATTAAAGTATAGGAGACTGTTATGAACAAGCGATCATAAATATCTTAACTTAATTTGTACTGTTTTATCTTCATTCTTTAAAACAAAATCAAAACTTTCAAATTTTGGGTGCGACATACCTGTGTGGTAATAATCTGAAAAGCCAAAACCTTCTTTTGGTAAAATTAAACCGTAATCCATTTTTTGATTGCTGTTTTCATCATCTAAAATAGCAATACCATAAACACCTGGTTTTAAACTCGTATAACTTATACTTAAGCCGCCATTGGCCACTTTTGTTTTTGGTTCAATTTTAATGATCATGGGCTTTTCCTTGTCAAAACTTTCTGATGTATTGTAAAAGCAAACGCGAATGGTTCCTGAAGAATTCCTAATTCCTGAAATATTGACTTTTAGTATTTGTCCAAAAGCAGTAAAAGATAAAAATATAAATACAAAAAACAGTTTCATTTACAATTACAATTTAATTATTTCTTCCACCAGCAATTTCACTTCATCCAATGTATTATTTTTTCCAAATGAAAAGCGGAAAGAATTTTTCACCTCTTCATCACTTAAACCCATTGCCTTTAAAACGTGCGAAGGTTCAGGGTTTGCGCTTGCACAGGCCGATCCACTCGAAAAAGCAAATTTATTTAAAATCGATCTTATATTTTTTTCTTTAGGAAAAGTAAGATTACTTGTATTGTACAAACGGTGTTTAGTGCTCCCGTTAATTCTTAAGCCTTCAATGTCCAATAACTGGTGTTCAAAATAATTTTTAAGTTTGGAAACATGGGTGCCGTTATCCCAAAATGTTGCTTCAAAAATTTCAGCAGCTTTTCCAAAGCCGGCTATTAATGGCACATTTAAGGTTCCTGAACGTTTGCCGTTTTGATGGCCACCGCCATTTATTTGTTCAATTAAATTCACCCGGGGATCTTTTCTTCTTATATATAAAGCGCCAATACCTTTTGGTCCGTACATTTTATGCGCGCTAAAAGCCATACAATGCACACCCAATTCAGTTACATCACAACGTTCTTTACCAACAAATTGTGTAGCATCGCTAAAAAATAAAATATTTTTTTCGTTGCAGATCTCAGCAATTTTTTCCAGGGGCTGTATAACACCTGTTTCGTTATTGGCAGCCATTATGCTTACAAGAATAGTTGTTGGTTTTATTGCAGTTTTTAATTCTTCAAGGTCAATTAAACCTTCTTTATCAACATTCAAATAAGTTACTTCAGCGCCTTTGTTTTCCAATGCAAGGCAGGTGTCCAATACGGCTTTGTGTTCTGTTTTAACCGTAATAATATGCTTGCCTTTTGCTGCATAAGCTTCAAAAATTCCTTTAATAGCCAGGTTTACAGCCTCTGTAGCACCAGATGTAAATATTATTTCAGAAGCTTCGCAATTAATTAATGAAGCAATTTGCACTGTAGCCTTTTCTACTGCTGCTTCAGCTATCCAGCCATACATGTGTAACTTACTGGCAGCGTTACCATAATGCTCATCATAAAACGGTATAATTGTTTCAATAACTTCCTTGTCCACTTTTGTAGTGGCGTTATTATCAAAATAAATTAAATTGTTTATCATGGCTAATAAATTATCTTTGCATTTGTGTTTAAAGGTATAAATAAACATTATTTCCTGCTTCATATAATTGTATTTATTTGGGGTTTTTCGCCTGTTTTAGGAAGATTTATAAGTGCAGATGCTTTTCAGTTGGTGTGGTTTCGTATTTTAATTACTGTAGGCGTTATGTTCTTGTATTTAAAGGCCACAAAACAAGCAATGAAGATCTCGTCAAAACATTTTTGGCAATTAAGTGGTATAGGCATCATTATTATGATCCATTGGCTTATGTTTTACGGCGCCATAAAAGAATCTAACATTAGTGTAACCATGGTGGCTTTTAGTACCGGCACTTTATTTAGTTCTATAATTGAACCTATTCTTTACAAACGAAGCATTCGTTTTTATGAAGTTATTATTGGTTTAATAATAATTGGTGCTATTGCATTGATTTTTTCTATTGAAACACAATATTGGTTAGGTATTTTGTTGGGTATTGGTGCCGCTTTCACATCATCTTTATTTGGCGTATTTAATGGTATTATGTCACATCAATTACGGTCAGGCGTAATTAGTTTTTATGAATTAAGTGCTGCTTTAATCGGACTTACTTTATTTTTAGGAATAAACGGAAATTTTAGTCCTTCTTTTTTCGCATTGGACAATTCATCAATGATCGGTCTTTTATTATTAAGCCTTGTTTGTACTGTATTTCCATTTATTGCATCTGTTAATCTTGCTAAATATATTAGCCCTTATACAATTGTGCTAACAGTAAATCTCGAAACGGTGTACGGTATTATTTGGGCAATATTGTTTTATAACGAAAATAAAGAGGTAAAACCTACGTTTTATATTGGTGTATTGATCATTTTACTGGCCATCTTTTTAAACTCATATCTAAAGCGAGTGAGCGATAAAAAAAGGTTCAAAATTAATTATCTTTAAGTGTGCAATTAAAAAAAGTACTCATAATCCGTTTCAGTTCTATTGGCGATATTGTTTTAACTACGCCTGTGGTTCGCTGTGCTAAAGCCCAGTTAAAAGATACTGAGATTCATTATGTTACTAAAGAAGTTTTTAAAAGTATTTTAATTCACAATCCCAACATTGATAAGCTTCACACTTTTAAAGAAGATATTTCTGAAATATATGAGCAGTTAAAAGCTGAAAATTTTGATGTCGTGATCGATCTTCATAAAAACCTCCGTAGCTTAAGGTTAAAACAAAAGTTAGGAACTAAAAGTTATTCTTTTAATAAGATCAATCTGCAAAAATTTGTGGCCGTTAACTTTAAGCAAATAAACAAATTGCCCGATCGGCATATTGTAGAAAGATATTTTGAAACAGTTGCTCATATTGGAGTCGTGAATGACGGAAAGGGACTTGATCATTTTATAAATGCCAATGATAGAGTAGATGTTTCTAAGCTACTTCCTGCTGCAAACAAATTTGTTGCTTTGGTTGTGGGTGGTTCTTATTTTACAAAAAAGATCCCTTTAAATAAACTAACTGAAATTTGTAGTACCTTAAACTTACCTATAATTATTTTGGGTGGTAAAGAGGATAAAATAATTGCAGATGAGCTGCAAAAACAATTTCCACAAATAATAAATACCTGCGGACAATACTCTATTAATCAAAGCGCTTCTATTATTGAGCAGGCAGAATGGGTTATTACTTCAGATACTGGTTTAATGCACATTGCTTCTGCCTATAATAAAAAGATAATTTCTGTTTGGGGTAACACAATTCCTGAATTTGGCATGGCACCTTATATTCCAAATACCGAAAATAAAATAATGGAGATAAAAGGTTTAAGTTGCCGTCCATGCTCAAAGCTTGGCTATAAACGTTGCCCGAAGGGGCATTTTAAATGCATGAACGATATTGATTATTCTTTTCTTAAAGATCTGAAATAAAAAAAGCCGGAAATTAACTTCCGGCTTTTTTCTTGCTGTTTAGTTAATTATTCAATCACTAATTTCTTTCTTACTTTTTCTTTGCCAATTTCAATTTCAATTGTGTAAATACCTTTTGCAAATTCATTCAAATTAAGTACGGCTTTATTTTGGTTATTTTGAGCTGTTGCTATTAATTGCCCTAAATTATTATAAAGAACATAATTGAATGCTGCACCCTGGTATTCGATAGTAACATCATTTTGTGCAGGGTTAGGATACACAAGAAGGGCAGAGTTGTTAACCACACTTTGTAGGCCTGTTGCAAAACCAACGCAGGCTGTATTTGTTACGGTACAACCATTTTGATCTGCAGTTGTAACTGTATAACAAATAGGAGCTAAGTTAGTTGCGGTAGCAGCATTACCGCCCGTTGGCGACCATGTGTAAGTGTAAGGAGGAACACCGCCAACCACGTTTACATTTGCAATACCCGTTGAACAAGAACTGCAAGCTGAATTGGTAACTGTAACATTGCTTAACAGGTTATTTGTAGGAGCGGTGATTGAAAATGTATTTACTGTGTTACAACCAAAGGCATCATTTGTTACTAATGTGTAATTTCCTGCACATAAATTGCTGCAAGGTAACGCTGAACAAGAGCCGCCAATTAAGCTGTAGGTGTAGGGTGCTGTTCCAGCACTTGTGCTTCCGTTTGCCATACCTGAGCATGGGTTGCTGCAATTAGCATTAGTTGAAGTAATAGATGTTAATGGATTTGTTTTAACTGTAATAGTGATAATACTATTTGTTGTACAACCACCACTGCCGCTGCCTGTAACGGTGTAATTTGTTGTTGTGCCGGGTGTTGCAGCATATGATGAGGCTGTAGCGCTTGGCGATGCCCAAACATAAGTTGTATAAAAACCACTTGCAGTCATTGTAACTGATTTACCTGCACAAATTGTTGGCGATGGTGATGTAGAAATTGCCATTGAAGGTGTTCCAATAACGTTCACCATTGAGGTTGTAGAACCACTGCAGGCACCATTGGTGCCAACTAAAGTATATGTAGTTGTTGAAGATGGTGTAACATTTATGGAAGTTGCATTTGATCCACCGGGCGACCAGGTGTAGTTAGTAGCACCGCTGGCTGTTAATGTTGATGTACCACCTGCGCAAACCGAGCTAGGATTAGCACTTATTAAAACAGATAAAGAGCTTCCAACTGTTACACTAACGGTTTTGGTATTGGTGCAACCACTTGTTGTTCCAATAACGGTATAAACTGTGTTAGATGATGGTGAAACCAGTAAAGGATTACTTGTAGATCCTGTACTCCATGAATAACTTGTAGCACCTGTTGCGTTTAACGTTGCTGTACCGCCGGCGCATATAGTTTGGTTATTTACGCTTACCGTTGGATTTGGAGTTACAACAATAGTAGCTGTTTTAACAGTAGAACAACCTCCGGTGTTACCCGTAACGGTGTAAACCGTTGTTATTGCCGGTGAGGCTGTCATTGTTGATGTGGTCGGGCCGGCTGTCCAGGTATAGTTGGTTGCGCCTGTTGCAGTTAATGTAGCTTGAGTAGAAGCACAAACGGTTGGTGTATTTACATTTATGGTTGGCCCCGTTGTAATTACAATGGTTGCAGTTTGCGAACTTAAACATGTTCCGTTAGTACCCGTAACAGTGTAAACCGTTGTAGCTATTGGGCTTGCTGTCATTGTTGCAGTTGTTGGTCCCGCAGTCCATGTATAACCAGTTGCCCCTGTAGCAGTTAATGTTGCCTGATTACCCGAGCAAACGCTTGGTGTATTTACAGAAATTGTTGGACCGGTAATGATGTTTATGGTTTTTGTAATGGATGATGTTACATTTCCATTGTTAGCTAATAAAGTAACACTGTATAATCCGGCCGAAGCATAAGATACGGTTGGATTGGTTGCATTAGAGCTCGCCGGTGTACCACCCGTCATTGTCCAGGTATAACCCGAAGCACCTGTTGTGGTATTTAATAGGTTAATAGTTGATCCTACACAGGCAGTTGTTGGAATTGTAAAATTTACAGTTGGTGTTGGAAATGCAAGGTTAATATTATCAAGGTACATAGCTTGCCCATAATGCCCTCTGTTCTTAAAGCTGAACATAATATTTCCCTGACCTGCAGTTAAAGCAGATACATCTATTGTATCTCTACGCCATTGACCAGCCGTTGGTGTAAAAACATTATTCTGTAATGTTCCGGTAGAACTAGAAAGTGTAGATCCTCCTTTTGAATAAATACTTGTCCAGCTGATTCCACAATTAGTAGATAATAAAACTTCTAAAGTATCTGAAAATTGGTTGTCGTATTGCTTATAGGCAACATCAAATCTTAATCTTGCACTTACTACATTACTAAAAGAATATTTTGGAGTCCGCATTTCATCTCTGTCTGGCGCAGCGTCAATATTATAATTGTCATAAGTTACGCAGGCGGTACTTGTTCCAAAGCCTCCAAGAGTAGGACCTGTAATACGCGCATAATAATTGGCGTCGTTACCAATATTATAGGATGTCCAGTTTGTTGGTAAAAATGTGGTTGCCTGAAAGCCTTCTGTTAATGGAAGTGCAATAGGGCCGGCAATAGTAATATATGAAGTTTTAATTTTTGTGTTACTTCCATTTGCATTTGCAGCTGTTAATGAAACTGAGTAAGTTCCGGGTGTTGCCCATTGAACGCTTGGATTTGAAGATGTAGAGGTAGCAGGCGTTCCACCCTGAAATGTCCAGGTGTAATTTGTTGGAGCATATAACGAACTATCAACAAAAGAAATACTTGTATTAGGACAAGTGTTTCTTGTTAATGTGAAAAAATTGGCGATCGGCGGATACGTTAAGTACGCAGCTGCGCAATTCATAGCGGCAAACGCATCTATTCTTCCTGCGCCTAATTGGAGACCTGTAGAGTAAGCTGAATTTGCGGCAATGGTATAAACATTGGCGGCAGTACTTTGTAAACAATTAATAACATCCGTAGCTGTCATAAACGTACATTTTGAAAGCATTAAACCAGCTAAACCCGCTACTAAAGGTGTTGCCATCGAAGTTCCTGATGAAAAACCATAAGTATTTGCAGGGTAAGTACTTTTTATATTTTCACCCGGAGAACAAATATCTACCCAGCTTCCGCGACATGAAAAACTTGATTTAGCATTACTTGTTGCAACCGATGCAACACAAAAAACATTATTATAAGCTGCGGGATAATGCAAAACAGTTTCATTCGCAGTTCCCCCATCATTCCCGGCAGCACATATTACAAGGCAACCTCTGTTCCATGCATAATCAATTACTGCTTGTTCTGATGAGGATGCCATACTTACGCCGCCCCATGAACATGAAATAACTTTGGCTTTTACTTTTGCAGCATAAATAATTCCACCATAACCATTTGAAATACCAGTGGTGCTTCCGCCATTATTTTGACATTTAACCGGAATTATTTTTATGTTCCATCCAATAGATGCAACACCTGTGGAATTATCAGTGCTGGCGCCTGCAATACCTGCGCAGTGAGTACCATGGTTCATAGCATTGTTTGAAGGTATTGTATTATTATCTCCATCGGCAGCATCCCATCCGTTCACATCATCAATATAACCGTTGCCGTCATCATCAATTGAGTTAGCAGGAATTTCGCCCGGGTTTGTCCAAATGTTACCAACAAGGTCAGGGTGACTTCTATCTATTGCATTATCTACAATTGCTACTGTAATATTAGAATTTCCATTAGCCGTACTATTAAAAACATTCCAGGCATTTTGCGCGTTTATTTGGGTTAGATGCGCGCCCAAAGTAGGATCGCTAGGTGTAACCATGGCTTTAACCAATGGCACTTTTTCAACGTATTCGATTACGCTGTATTTACTAAGCACTCTGATTAAATTTTCTACCTGGCCGTAGTTGCTAAATTCAAGCTTAAGAACGTGTTGTAAAAAATTATCGTCATCGGCCTGATAAAAAGGTTTGTAAGCCTTGGTAATACCGCAACTTGCTATAAGGTCTTTAATTACTCCTATTTTATTTAAACGAATATTATTAGGATCTTCTTTTGCAAGATCTTTTATAGTTCCACTTTTAAATTTAACATAAACCTGGCCATCAAAATAATAGCCATTAATGGTTTGCGCGGAATTAAATAAGCACATGCTTAAAAAAAGCAGAGTAAATAATTTTTTCATCTTTTAAATTGGGTTTTAGTTTGTTTAGTTGATATTATAAATATAATGAAATAAGGTAAAAATCCAAACATTTTTTGTCAAAAAAGCATTATTTTTAACAAATGAGATTGGCGGTAATAGATTGCGGTACTAACACTTTTAATTTACTTATTGTAGACTTTGATAACCAGAAAAAGTATACGAAAATATTTAATTCGCGTATTGCTGTAAAGCTTGGCCAGGGCTCAATTAACAAGGGGTTTATTGGTGAAGAACCTTTTAGCAGAGGTGTAAATGCCATCAAAGATCTTAATCTTGAAATACAGAAATTTAATGTATCTAAAATTTTAGCTTTTGCTACTTCGGCAATAAGAGATGCTGATAACGGCAGAGAATTTGTAAACGAGGTAAAAAGACAAACAGGTATTGACGTTGAAATAATTGATGGTAACCGTGAAGCGGAATTAATTTATTTAGGAAATAAAGAAGCAGTTACACTTACCGATTCTGTTTCATTAATTATGGATATTGGCGGCGGAAGCAATGAATTTATTTTAGCAAACAATAAAGGTTTATTATGGAAACATAGTTTTCCTATTGGAGCGGCAAGAATATTAGAAAAATTCTCCCCGTCCGATCCTATTACCAATATTGAAATTGCAGACATAAAAGAATACATGAAAAGCCAGATGTATCCTTTGTTTGACGCTGCAAAAGAATTTATGCCTTTGGAATTAATCGGTTCTTCAGGTGCGTTTGATTCGATAGTGGAAATTATTAATGGTGAATTAAATGGTGAACCTTTGGTTGACACAAAAACATGTTATGATATTAACATGCTGGACTATCTGCATATTTCACGGCTCATTAAATATTCTACACTTGCCGAAAGAAGAAATATAAAAGGTCTTGTATCTATGAGATTTGATATGATCGTTATTTCATGTTTAATGATAGATTATGTGATCAAATCACTTAATATTCCAAAAATGCGTGTATCCACATATTCATTAAAAGAAGGTGCGTTAATAGATCACATTATTCAATCGGGAAAAATAAAATGATGAAGTAAAAGAAATGTTGATTCAGGAATTAAAAATAAAATTATGGCAAAAATATTAGTAATAGATGACGAAAAGGCGATACGTAGATCGATAAAAGAAATTCTTGAATTTGAAAAGCATGTTATTGAAGAAGCTGAAGACGGGCAAACTGCATTGGATATGGCACTTAAAAATAATTATGATATTATTTTAAGTGACATTAAAATGCCAAAGCTGGATGGAATAGAGTTGCTTCAAAAATTAATTGAAAATAAAGTCAATAGCTCTATCATTATGATGAGTGGGCATGGTACCATCGAAACTGCGGTAGATGCTGTAAAGAATGGTGCTTATGATTATTTGGCCAAGCCTATCGATCTTAATCGACTTTTAGTATCTGTTAGAAACGCTTTAGAGAAAGGCGATCTTGTTACCGAAACAAAAGTGCTTAAAAAGAAGATCACCAAAAGTGTAGATATGATAGGTAATTCTAAAGCCATTCAAAACATAAAAGATATTATTGAAAAAGTAGCACCAACAGACGCAAAAGTTTTAATTACAGGAAGCAATGGTAGCGGAAAAGAATTAGTAGCAAAATGGCTTCACGAAAAAAGTAACCGTGCTAACGGTCCGCTAATTGAAGTAAACTGTGCGGCTATTCCTTCAGAATTGATCGAGAGTGAATTATTCGGACATGAAAAAGGATCGTTTACCAGTGCGGTGGCACAACGTAAAGGTAAGTTTGAGCTGGCAGAAGGTGGTACTTTATTTTTAGATGAAATAGGAGACATGAGTTTAAGTGCGCAGGCAAAAGTGTTGCGCGCCTTGCAGGAAAACAAAATTACACGCGTTGGTGGTGATAAAGAAATTAAAGTGAACGTAAGGGTTGTGGCTGCAACAAATAAAAATTTAGAAAAAGAGATTGAAAAAGAAACTTTTCGCCAGGATTTGTTTCACCGTTTAAGTGTTATCCCAATTCACGTACCTTCATTAGATGAACGTAAAGAAGATATTCCTTTACTAACAGATCATTTTTTAGAATTAATTTGTACAGAAATGGGTATTGCTAAAAAAGCAATTTCAAAAGAGGCGTTAAAAGCGATGCAGGACCGCAACTGGCCGGGCAATATTCGTGAGTTTAGAAATGTAATAGAACGTTTAATTATTTTGGGCGGTAAAGAAATTACAGCAGAAGATGTGAAACAATTTGGTTGATCATATGAAAAAAAATAACATTGCTAAAAGTCTTTTTTTTGTATTATGCCTTTTCTCTTCTATTCTTATTGGGCAAACTATTAAAAAATTAAACATCGATTCTTTAAAGAACGTAAGTACTAATGCAAAATACGATACAACAAAAGTAAATGCTTTATGCGCACTTGCATTTGAAATAAGACGTAAAGCAACCGAAGAAGCTTTGGAGTATATATCAAAAGCAATTGCCTTGTCAGAAAAAATAAATTACAGATCAGGCCTTGGTAAAGCTTATCGCACAAAAGGTTTAATATTAAAAGAAAGAGAGCAGCCTGAGATTATTCTGGCGCTATACAAAAGTTCACTAAAAAATTATATGGAAGCAAAGGATGAAAAAGGCCTGTGCGAAATTAATACAAGTCTTGGAAATTATTACAGAGATGGAGGTAATTTTGATTCGGCATTTTATTTCTTTGATAATGCAGAAAAGATCGCTGTTAAATTAACAGATAACTCACGATTAGCAATTATTTATCATGATAAAGCAGGCGTGTACAGTAAAATGTTTGATTTTTCTAAAGCAACAGAATTATATCTGAAATCGCTGGATATTTCTGTAAAATTAAACGACAGATTGTTCGAGGCAAATTGTTTAAATAGTATAGGCGGTGTTTATTACAATCAAAAAAATTACAAAAAAGCAGAAGAATATATTTTAAAAGTAATTGCTTTAAGAACGGAGTTAAAGCAACCTGCTGAAACCGGCCGGGCACTTGGCAACCTTGGTAAACTATATAGTCGTACCAAAAGAATACCTCAGTCTTTTGAGTGTTACAACAAAGCTGAAAAGATATTTATGGATCTTGGAGATTCTGCAGGGTTTATATCTATTAAAGTGCAAGAGCTGGCTCTTTATGACAAATTAAATCAAAACGAAAAAGTAATTGAGCTTGGTAAAGAATTATCACCTTTTGTTTCAGCACTCAAACCCGCAAATTACATGGCGCTGCATTTTGCAGTAGGACAGGCTTACAGGCGGCTTAAGAAAAACGATCTAGCCTTGAAAGAACATAACATGGCAATAGATTTGGCCGAAAAGATCAATAATACCGATGCCATTATGCATGGCTACGACGAATTGTACAGGGTTTACAGGGCAAAGAACGACTATAAAAATGCCTTTATTTATCTTGAACAATATTCGATCTTAAAAGACAGTTCATTAAATGCCGAATCTGCAAAACAAATTGCAGAAATGGATACCAAATATCAAACCGAAAAAAAGCAACTTGAAATTAAAAATCTGAATAATGAAAAATCGCTACAACAGGCAGAGCTTGGTAAGAAAGAAGAAGAGGCGCGTCGCAGAAATTTTCAATTAATTGTATTTGCCGTTTGCTTTTTAATAACGCTTGTTTTATCGGTTATTATTTATCGTAATCTTCAAAAGAATAAACGTTACAGCCGCATCATTGAAACTCAAAAAGAAGAGGTGGAAAAACAAAAGGCGGAGGTAATGCATCAAAAAGAAGTGGTAGAAGAAAAGAATAAAGAAATTACCGATAGTATCAATTACGCGCTAAGAATTCAGTCAGCTATTTTACCATCAATAAATTATGTAAAAGACTATTTACCTGAAAGTTTTATTCTGTATCAGCCAAAAGATATTGTTGCCGGAGATTTTTACTGGATGCATATTTCGGATGAAAAGATATTTATTGCAGCGGCAGATTCAACCGGGCACGGTGTACCGGGGGCTTTGGTTTCGGTGGTTTGTGCCAATGCTTTAAACAGAACGGTAAATGAATTTGGAATTACAGAAACGGGAAAGATATTAGATAAAACCCGCGAGCTGGTTATTGAAACTTTTGCAAAAAGCACCAGCGATGTAAAAGATGGCATGGATATTTCTTTAATGGTTATTGATAAAAATAAAAAAGAAGTATGCTGGAGTGGCGCAAATAATGCTTTATGGTATATATTCAATAATGAAGTCAATGAAATCAAAGCGGATAAACAGCCAATTGGTAAAAGCGATAATTCTAAGCCTTTCACCACGCACACGATAAAATATGAAAAAGATACCATCTTTTATTTATTTACAGATGGCTATGCCGATCAGTTTGGTGGTAATAGAGGCAAGAAATTCAAGTATAAACAGTTAGAAGATCTTTTATTGAACATTTATACAAAACCACTTTTACAACAACAAAGCGAGCTGTTACATGTTTTCAATAATTGGAAAGGTGACTTAGAGCAGGTGGATGACGTTTGTATTGTTGGAATTAAGTTGTAGTTTACTTCCCTTCCGGACAAGTACCCTTATAAACTTTCTTTACTTCCGGATTTTCAAGTACCTGGAAAGTCATGAACGGATCGCCAAATAATTTACAATACCTGTCTTGATTTTTACTTTTAGCAATTTCCAAAGCGCGTGCAAATGTGCGTGAATAATATTTTTCTTGTAACCTGCTGGCAGATGCAATGTACATAAATACTAAATTCTCATTCACATCCGGCATGCCTAAGTACGGTTCTAAAACGGTAGATGAATATTTAAAATCCTTAGCACGAGAAAATACATACGATAGTTTTAAAGCATTTTGCCAGCTTGCATCTTTAATGTTGTAAAATGATTTAATACGTGCAATGCAAGCGTCGATCAAGGCATCTGCATTATCCATGGTATCTAAACTTTCCATGATCTTAAATTGCCACTCAATATTTAAACCGTTCACTAAATTACTATCTAACTTACCATATAAACCATCAATGGTTTGCTGTACTTTTGCCTGGTGTTCCTGGTTGCCGGCATTGCTATCTAATTTTAACTGGCAATAGGTTTTATTGTATTGTAAAATAGGATTTGCCGGTTCAAATTTTAATAAGCGGTCAAAAGTAGCTTCATCATCTTCATCAACCGTATTGTTTGTCTGGTATTGATAATATAAACGATTATTAATTAAGCTTACATTTTTAGCGTTCTCTTCAATTTTTAAACTATCATAAATGCCAACCGGATATTTATTTTCGGCAATACGCTTATTCATAAACTCCATAATTTTATAAGCCTGAGGATAGTTATTGGCTTTTAAAGCACGCTCAAAACTAACACGCGAGAATTTTTCTTCCTTTGCACCACTCACATCATAAGTAATATCCATGATCATTTGCGCAAAACGTTCCTTCGCTAAAATAGGTTCTAATTCTTCCTGTAATTTTTTATCATTATTAATTTGATTAATGGCTTTGTGTTTTCCCTGCGCAACTAAGCTGGCGTATTTGCCATCTTCATTTTCCAACATAAATAATCCCCAGCTGTCTTTTGTTTCGATGGTTGGATTGATCTTATTTTTTTGGAAGCTTTGTAAAACTCCTAATACACTTTCGCCACGTTTACGTTGTAACTTAGCGTTGGCAGCCGAATCTCCTTCAATAGAAGAATAGGCGTAAATGTAAAGTCCGTCAATAATAAAATCAGGTTCATTCAAGGCTTTAATAAAAGGTTGAATGTCTTCCGTTTTATATTCGAATTTATTTTTTTCGAAAGGAATGGTGAAGTTAATAATAGAGCTTTCCGATTTTGGTTCAAACGGTGGCTTTAAGCCTGTTGTATTATTAAAAGGCAATAAGCCAATTGGTGTTTTACTGTCTATCTTTCCATTCTCATAGTAACCTCTTGTGATCGTTCTGCAAACACGGCCATCCTGTACTACAATTAAATTTACTTCGTATTGACCGGTAATTTTTGTTTCAAATTTTCCGAGTTCTACTTCAATACCTTTATTTTTATTTTTGCGGTTTACTTTAGGATCTTTGCTTATCAATATGTTTTTCTTGAATAATTTATCTTTATAAATAACCTTGCTCATAATACCTTTGTTGTATAGGTTATTATCTACAATGTTATAATCTGCATTAATGTATTGATCGCGTTGCACAATATCAAAGGCCAAACCGTCTTTACTTTTCTTTAATAAACGACGAAGATCTTTTGCATTGGGATATTTTAACCATACTTTTCCATTCTCAACATAAACACCTTTTTCCAGTATATCGTAATTACGAAAACGATCGCAGTTCTTGCAGAATTTAGTTTCAGGGCCTTTTAATTTTTTTGATTTTGTGTTAAAGGGAATGGCCAATTGTTTTTTATAGATAACACCACCATTAGTAATATCATAGCCGCCAAACACAGCACTTGCAAAAACTTTTTTGCCATCATCGCTCAACTCACAAGATATACCAACTAAAGTATATTTTGGATTCATAACAATTGGCAATGTTTTTTGATAACTCTCCCAACGGTTATAAATGGTCTTTGCAACATCGGTGGTCATATAATTTTCGCGGCCTTTGCTTATAGCAGCTTTCATGGTCAATTCTTCGCCACGTTTTGTTGCGCCTGCTTTTTTTAAATTTTTTTGCGTGGTTTTAAATTCAACTTTGTCTTTTCCTGAGCTGGCCATTTTATCGGCGCTCAACTGAGCTGAGAATTGCAGCATTTCACTCATCTCTAAAGAGTCGAGTCCTTTGCTGGCCCTAAAGCGGTTCAATTCTTTTAAAAGTACACGTGGCAATTCGTCGATCTTAAAATTTTCATCGCCCATAGCCATCTTTGTTGTAGAAACTTGCGAAAAGAAGTTTAACGACAAAAACAGGATACATACAAAAGATAGAATGCGTTTCATAAACGAATTTTGAGACCGTAAAATAAAAAATATTGCGAGACGAAGCAATTATTTGTTAAAAAAACACAGTTAAGTGGATAAATTATGGCCCAAAGGCCATTAACAAGGCTTGCGGCTATTTAATAACACCGGTTTTTATCCAGTCTTCAATATCATATTGATTTAGCTCGTAGTAATCTACTTTCTTTACCACAATGCCATTATCAAGATAATAAATACGTGGCAGATCTGTTCCTGCAAGGTTTACAAAGGTTTTACCAAGGCAAAAACTGTTTGGAATATTATCAGCGTGGGTATCGTCAATAAACTCCTTATATTTTTTTTCCTTCTCGCCATTTAAAACAAAATAAATTGGCAACTCAGGGTTGTTCTTTTTAATGAGCCTGAATTTTTTAGAAGCAATACGGCAATGCGGGCAGGTAAGACTAATAAATGCAACAACATGTTTTCCTTTACGCAAATCTACTGAAGGCACTTTTACTTTAACAGTATCTTCGGGTTGATATAATAAATTCAGTTCTAATGGATAATTTACTTTTTCATCCAGGTTGTTAGAGGTGTAAGCATAATCAACAGGATTAATTAAGAACGGAACAGCCAATGCAGAAACAGCAGCAAAATTTAAAAGCATGCTGTTTTGTTTTATTTTCCAACCTTCAAATAAAAAGTAAACAAGCACACAAGCTGCTATCATGATCACGTTTTTAATGATAGCCTCTAAAGGTGTCATTTTTAAATGTTCTCCAAAACAGCCACAATTACCATGGTTACCGCTAATGGCAATTTGAATAGATAAATAAATAATAAAGAAAAGTAATAAGCCAACTGTAAAAGGCAGAGTGAATTTTTTAAGATTGTAATTGATGATCAGCAAAAAACCAAGAAAAAATTCCAAACCAATTAATAAACGCGCAATGATAGGAGCAGAGTACCAGTTAGCAACTCCAATATCTACAAACGTAAATTCAAAAGTTTCAATAACCGGATCTAACTTTGTGTAACCTGAGTAAATAAAAATTAAACCCAGTGCTACTGAAATAAGTATGGCTAATATTTTTTTAGCGATCTGCATTATTGTGCAAAACTACACAATTACCACTAAGACACCAAGTACACTAAGAAACACTAAGAAAAATAATTGCCTTAGTGAAACTTTGTGATCTCAGTGTCTTAGTGGTTTAAAACAAATAAAAAAGCCCCAACATTTCTGCGGGGCTCTTTAAAAATATAATAGAGGTCTATTGTCCTAAATATTGTTGTAACAATTTGCTACGGCTGCTGTGGCGTAAACGACGAATAGCTTTTTCTTTGATCTGGCGAACACGCTCGCGGGTAAGATCAAATTTATCACCAATTTCTTCTAAGGTTAAACCGTGATTTAAACCAATTCCGAAAAATAATTTTACAACATCGCGTTCTCTTTCAGTTAAAGTACTTAGAGCACGATCAATTTCTTTGCTTAACGATTCGTTCATCAAACCTGTATCGGCTTTTGGCGAATCTAAATTCACCAATACATCTAATAAGCTACTTTCTTCGCCATTAGCAAATGGAGCATCCATACTAACGTGACGGCCGGAAACTTTCATAGTATCAGAAACCTTATCAATAGGAAGATCCAAAACATCCGCTAATTCTTCAGCACTTGGCTCACGCTCATATTCCTGCTCTAATTTGCTGTATGCTTTATTAATTTTATTTAATGAGCCTACCTGGTTTAAAGGCAAACGTACAATACGGCTTTGTTCTGCCAATGCCTGTAAAATAGACTGACGGATCCACCATACAGCGTAAGAGATAAATTT
>JAVTWD010000116.1:0-26929 GCA_032229505.1 Bacteroidota bacterium | reverse complement strand
GATCCTTAAGGCGAGAATTGTCGAACTAACCAAGGATATTGAAACGCTTGAGGAGAAGCACTTCATAAAAGAGGAGATGCCCAAGGAAACCTACGAACGTTTTAGGGTAAAATACACTAAGGAATTTGATAAAATCCGGAAGGAAATGGCGACTTGTGGGATTTCCATTTCGAACCTAAAAGAAATGATAAATGAAGCTGTAATTCTTTGCCGAAACCTGCGCCAACTGTGGCAAGAAGGCGGTATAGCACTAAAGGAGGGGTTGCAAAATTTACTCTTCCCGTCCGGTTTGGTATATGACAAAAAAACTGGGGCATTTCGAACCTCAGAAATCAACTTTATAATTGCACAAATCGCCCGACACACGGGCGATTTGGCTTTAATAAAAAAGGGACTTAGTTCTCTTTTTGAGCCCAAGTCCCTTTCAGCGGAGAAAGAGGGATTCGAACCCCCGGAACCTCGCAGTTCAACAGTTTTCAAGACTGCCGCAATCGACCACTCTGCCATTTCTCCGGGGCGAAATTACTATTTTTTTTAATGTCACAAACGAAAATTGAAAAAAAAATTTAATAACTTTAGGTTTTAATCCATGGCAAAGCCTCAAAATATTCATAAACAGCTCTTTATTCTGATATTGTTCTTTGTTATGGCCTCGCCGGCGTTTAGCCAGGTAATAGCTTATTTTAATGTTGGGGCATTTAATACCCCAAGTAACGAGCCGTATTTAGAAACCTATTTAACCATTGTTGGCAATTCTTTACATCCAAAAAAAACCGGTAATACCTATCAAAGTGCTGTAAATATTGAAGTTAAGATCCTTAAAGATTCAAATATCGTTAAAGCCAATAAATATAATTTAATGGGCCCTGTTTATAACAGCACGATTAATATCCCTGCCTTTATTGATAATCAGCGTTATTCATTGCCAAATGGATTGTACACGCTTGAGATGACAATAACAGATAAAAACCTGGCGGCAAAAAAACCAACGCACATAAAACAAACTTTATTGCTGGCTTTTGATCAAAAACAAATTCAGTCATCTAGTATTCAGGTACTGGAAAGTTATAAAAAAGCTACAGAACCGGGACCACTTACCAAAAGCGGCTTTGATCTTGTGCCTTACAACGTAAATTATTTTCCGGAAACAACAAAAGAATTGAGTTTTTACTTTGAGACCTACAACACTGATACTATTTTGGGAAGCAAAAAACCATTTATATACGTTTATTATATTGAACATAGCGATAATTTTGAAAAGCTGAATAGCTTTGGTGATTTTAGAAAGCAAACGGCAGATAAAGTAAATCCTCTTTTGGGGAAAATAAATATAGGCACACTGGGCAGTGGCAACTATAATCTTGTAATAGAAATTAAAGATGAAAAGAACATTACACAGCTTCAAAAGAAATATTTTTTTCAACGTCTTAATAAATCTGTTGATATTGCTACCGATTATAAATACAGTGAAAAGAAAACTGTTTCAGAATATTTTGGCAACTGTAATAATGCCGATACATTAAAAATGTTTGTAGAGTGTTTATGGCCAATTGCTAACGGTATTGATAAAGAAAGGGTAATTAACCAATCTATAAAAAAAGATCCTGAGTTAATGAAAAACTTTGTGATCGATTTTTGGGAACGCCGCGCAGCTGATACCGGCAATGCTTTAAAAATGTGGGGCGAGTATTATAAAAGTGTGCAGGAAGTAATGGTGCTTTTTAAATGTGGCAAACAAAAAGGTTATTATACAGAACGCGGCCGGGTTTATTTACAGTATGGCAAGCCCGATCAACGAAGCATTCAAAATAATGAATTAAACACTTTTCCTTACGAGATATGGCAATACTATCGTTTAACAGATAAAGTAAACGGCCAGTTTTTTACCAATCGTAAATTTGTTTTTGTAAATAAAAACATTGGCGATGATTGCCACGTGCTGGTACATAGCGATATGAAAGGCGAACTTTATAACGACCGCTGGCGTTTTGAAGTAACACGTAGAAATAGTGATGGACTTGGAAATCCCGACAACGTAAATCCTAATGGCGTACAGGATAACCAGTTTAACGAAATATATAGCAACCCAAGGTAAATAATGAGTGTACCTGTTGTAGCGGTTGTTATTTTAAATTTTAATGGAAAAACTTTCCTTGAAAAATTCTTACCGGGGGTAATACAACATTCGGCTGATCATAAAATTTATGTTGCAGATAATGCCAGCACAGATGATTCAGTAGCTTTTTTAAAAACAAATTTTCCGCAAGTTGCCATTATTCTTAATTCAGAAAACAGTGGCTATGCCAAAGGATATAATACAGCCTTAAAACAGATCAATGCAGATTATTATATTTTATTGAATAGCGATGTAGAAGTAACTGCCAATTGGATAGAGCCAATTATTTCGCTCATGCAAAAAGATGAAAAAATAGCCGCTTGCCAACCCAAATTACTTGATTTTAATAATAAAGATTTATTTGAATATGCAGGTGCATCAGGTGGTTTTATTGATACCTATGGCTATCCGTTCTGTAGAGGAAGGATCTTTAATTCCCTTGAAAAAGATCATAGCCAATACAATAATGCAACCGAAGTTTTTTGGGCAACAGGCGCCTGTTTATTTGTAAATGCAAAAGCATTTTGGAAAGTTGGGGGCTTAGACGACGATTATTTTGCACACATGGAAGAAATTGATCTTTGCTGGCGCCTAAAAAATGTTGGTTACTCTGTTTATGTACAACCTGCGTCGGTTATTTATCATGTTGGCGGAGGTACATTAAATAAATTATCATCGCGCAAAACATTTTTAAATTTTAGAAACAACCTTATTACACTAACAAAAAATCATAAGCCTTCATTTTTATTTATTAAGATCATCTATCGCATGATCTTAGATGGTGTTGCGGCTTTTAAATTTTTACTTGCTGCGCAGCCAGGGCATTTTTGGGCCGTTATACGTGCTCATTTTGCTTATTACTCTATGCTTCCTCAAACTTTGTCAAAAAGAAAAAAATTAAAACAACAAACCGGTTTTAAATTCAACTCTTCATTTACTTACAAAGGAAATATTGTTTTTGATCATTTCTTAAAAGGTAAAAAGAAGTTTACCGATCTTGAAAAAGACAGGTTTTATACTGAGCAAGCCTAAGCTTGTTTTATTTCATTTCCTTCTTTTGATTTTTTGCCTGAAATAAGAAACAATCCAGCAAAAGTTAAGATGCCGTTAATTAAGATCAGCTCATTACCGATCTTATAACCATTAAACAAACTCTCTGAAAGATCTTTCAAACCTAAAGAAATGTGTAACTTTTTTTCGTACCATTCGGGACTACACATCACATCCAAACTTAATGCAAGTATTGGCGCAATAATACAAACAACCCAGATGAGCTTATCGTTCAAACGTTTATTGGTTAAAATACCAAAAGAAAACAAGCCTAATAAGGGGCCATAAGTAATGCTTGCGAATTTTAAAATAAAATCAATGATCAATTTATCATTAATAGCTTTAAAAATTAAAACCATAATAAAAAATATTACGGCAAATGAAAAATGTACTTTTAATCGCGTTCTCTTTTTTTGTTTTTCATCGCCTTCTTTTTTATTAATGTTTAAAATATCAATACAAAAACAAGACGTAATAGATGTAATTGCGCCATCAACACTTGGAAATAAAGCAGAGATCAGTGCAATAATAAAAATAATGCCAATAGCACCGCTAAAAGTATCACTCAACGCAATTGTAGGAAAAAGATCATCCGGAGGAACAGTAATGCCATTTTTATTAGCATATAAATAGAGAATTCCTCCTAAAAATAAAAACAATAAATTAACCAATACCAAAACGGCAGTAAACGAAATAATATTTTTTTGTGAATCTTTAATGGTCTTAACGCTAATGTTCTTCTGCATCATTTCCTGGTCAAGCCCGGTCATAGCAATAGCAATAAACATACCGCCTATAATGTGTTTTAAAAAGTAAGAACTCGCTTTTACATCTGTATTAAAAACTTTGGTAAAGCCTTTTTCATTCATTAATGCAAGCGTTTGTGAATAATCTAATCCCATTGCTTTTACAATAACAATAATGCAAACAACCAATCCGCAAAGCATACCTGTAGTTTGCAAAGTATCTGTATAAATGATTGTTTTTACGCCACCTTCAAATGTATATAGCAAAATAAGAATAAGAATTACGAGAGCGGTTAATTCAAATGGAATATTTAGCTTATCAAAAATAAAAACCTGCAATACACTTATTACTAAATACAAACGTGCTGTTGCGCCAACCAAGCGCGATAAGATAAAAAAGAACGCGCCTGCTTTATGTGCATTTACACCAAATCTTTTTTCGAGATAAGTATAAATAGATGTAAGATTCATTTTGTAATAAAGTGGTATCAGCACAAAGGCAATTACCATGTATCCCAACAAATAACCCAATACTATCTGGAAATAAAAAAAATTACCCGCGCCTACTCCACCCGGAACGCTTACAAAAGTAACTCCACTTAAACTGGTGCCTATCATTCCAAAAGCAACCAATACCCAATTACTGTTCTTATTTCCAATAAAAAAAGATTCGTTGGTAGAATTCCTTCCTGTAAACCAGGCAACAGCCAAAAGAATAAGAAAATAAGAAATTACAAATATGAATAGTAAAGTTGGCGACATGTTAATAACACAAAGATTGATTTTTTTGAGTGTTACCATGCTTTTAAACCAAATAGTTCTAAACAATTAACAAGTGAATAAGTGAACTTAATGATAGAATAATTAATTTTACAAGGTGGAATTTAGCTCTAAGATAATAGAACAGGCTGTTGACGCTTTTGCGCAATTGCCGGGTGTTGGCAAAAAAACTGCTCTACGCTACGTATTGCAGGTAATTAAGCAGGATAAGAATCAGGTAGAATCCTTAAGCAAATTATTATTGCAATTAAAAACAGATCTTAAATTTTGCATAAAATGCCATAATATATCTGAGCAAAACACTTGCGAAATTTGTTTAAATCCCTCTCGCGATGAAACAACGATTTGTGTGGTACAGGATTACCGCGACGTGATGGCCATTGAAAATACAGGCTTATACAAAGGCCGTTATCATGTATTGGGTGGCATTATCTCTCCGGTTGATGGTGTTACACCATCCAGCTTAAATATTGAAACGCTTGTCAACAAAGTAAGTCAGGGCACTGTTTCTGAAATTATACTGGCCTTAAATGCAACTATGGAAGGTGAAACAACCTCTTTTTATATTTTCAGAAAACTGGCTCCTTTTAAGGTTAAATTAAGTGCCATTGCCCGTGGCATAGCTGTTGGTGATGAGCTCGAGTATGCTGATGAAGTAACCCTTGGCCGTTCTATTACCAACCGAATTCCCTTCGATTCGTTGATGAAAAAATAATTTCATCTTGTTTTCTTAAAATTTATTACATTAGTCTCTCAATGATAAAAAGGTTACTTGTAATATTATTTCTTGTTTTTACTTACCTGGCAGGTCAAGCACAATTTCTGGACAAGAGTTTTTATCTGGTTGATTCTATTCAAAAAACAGTATCAAATAAAAATGATTTTATCTTAATTGAAAAAAATGTTAAGCTTATAAAAAGTGCAACACAAGATACAGTTAAGTTAAAATTGATAAACGAACTTGTAGAAAACTGTAACGATGAAAACATATGGCCAAAATATAATCGCTTAATGTATACAATGGCTAATACTTTGCTTTTAAAAGAACAGGATGATTTTCTTAAAAAAAGGTATATGGCCTCAAAAGCATTGGCTATAAATAACTTTGGCTATTATATTCAAAATTATACTCAAAAACCAGAAAACGCTTTGCCATTGTATCTCGAATCTGCCAGGCTACTTAAAGAAAGTGGTTACAAAAACGGGCTTGTTACTACAAATAATAATATTGCCAACTTATTATATAATAGTGGTAAAGTTCTTGAAGCATTGGATATTTACCACGAAACAGTTGAACTTCAAAAAGAGTTAAAAAACATTTCAGGTTTAACACCGTTATTAAATAACATTGCAGAAACATATATTTTCATTGGCGATTCTGCAAAAGCTTACATTTATTTAAAAAGTGCTTTAAACAATGCAATTCAAAGTGGCGATAAACATATGATTGCCCAGGAATTACAAAATGTTGGTGTTTTGGCAAAATACAGGGGGCAAAAAAGTTATGCAATCGCATGTATGAAAAAAGCGCTAAAGCTGAGGGAAGAGATTGGCGACCAACAAGGCGTTTGCAAATCAAAAATAAATTTATCTACTCTGCTTTTGATGGAAAATAAAATTTCTGAGTCAAAACGTTTACTTGATGATGTTGAACCTTACGTTTTAAAAACCGATAATTTAAATTTAAAATTCTTATTTCACTCTGCTTACGGGCAATATTTAACAGAAACGAACGATCTTGTGAATGCCGAAAAACAGTTTGAAAAATCTTTAAAAGCAACAAAAGCAGGCCAATCGGTACAGGATGAAAATAAGATAATTGCTTTTTTACTTAAACTCTATAAAAAACATAAAAATGATACGCGGGAACTTGAACTTCACCGCAGAAGTTTAGAGATCAATAAAATATTGAATGGGTCGGAAATAAAACGTAACGCTATTCGCAAAAATTATGAATTTGAATACTCTAAAAAAGAACAAGAATACAAGATAGAACAAGCCCTAAAAGACGAGAAGGTAAAAGACGAAAAACGCAGACAACGCTTTATCACTATTGGTATTTCTTTTATCTTATTGCTGGTACTGATCTTTGCTTTTTTTATTTTTAAAGCATTTCGCTTAAGCAAACAGAAAAATGTGATCATTTCCAATCAGAAACAGGAAGTAGAAAATCAAAAATACCTCATCGAGGAAAAACAAAAAGAAATTGTTGATTCGATCAATTATGCAAAAAGAATTCAGGATATTTTATTAACCAACGAAGATATTGTTACAAAAAATCTACCGGATCATTTTATTTATTTTAAACCTAAAGATATTGTAAGCGGCGATTTTTATTGGGCTCATTCAATCATTACTGACCAAGAAAATTTGTTTTTTCTTGCGGTTTGTGATAGTACAGGGCATGGCGTGCCGGGTGCCTTTATGAGCTTATTAAATACTAATTTCTTAAATGAAGCCATTAACGAAAAACATATTTACGAGCCCAACAAAGTTTTTAATTATGTGCGTACACGTTTAATTAACTCAATTAGTAAAGATGATCAAAAAGATGGCTTTGACGGAATAATTATTTGTATTGATAAATTAAGAAATAAGATCACTTATTCTGCCGCAAATAATTCACCAATATTAATTAGCCAACAAAAAGAACTCAAAAAATTACCGTGTGATAAAATGCCCGTTGGTAAAGGCGAAAAGGCTACAGACTTTAACCTTTACAGAATTGATCATCAAAAAGGAGATCTATTATATCTTTATACAGATGGCTATGCCGATCAATTTGGCGGCCCGGGTGCAGATCCTTCAAAAGGTCTTTTTGGAGGAGGAAAAAAATTCATGTATAAACCTTTAAACAATTTGCTTGTTTCTATAAATGACGTTCCTTTAAGTAAACAAGCCGGCATTTTAGACCAAAAATTCCAGGATTGGAAAGGCTTACTCGAGCAGGTAGATGATGTTTGTATTGTAGGCCTGAGGCTGTAATTCCGTCATAAAATTCTCATTTTAAGAGACAAAGAGTCATAATTTTTTCGAAAAATCCGACTTATTTTCCTGAATTTAAATTGGAACGCTTTATGCTTATTTAGAGTAAAATATAAAAATCATGAACCTAAATAATTATACCATAAAATCCCAGGAAACCATTCAACAGGCATTGCAATTAGCAACCGTTAATGGTAACCAGGCTATTGAAACAGGTCATATTTTAAAAGCAATTTTAGAAGTTGACGAAAATGTAACACCTTTTATTTTAAAAAAATTAAACATCAACCCGGTAACATTTACCAAACTGGTAGAAAGTGTTTTAAATTCTTACCCAAAAGTAAGCGGCGGGCAGCCCTATCTTTCTAATGCTGCAAACCAGGCTTTAGCTAAGGCTTCCACTTTTTTAAAAGAATACAAAGATGAATATGTTTCTATTGAGCATTTATTGCTTGGTTTATTAAATGCGGGCGATAGCGTTTCTAATCTTATGAAAGATGCTGGCATTAAGGAAAAAGATCTTAAAGCCGCTATTACCGAATTAAGAAAAGGCGAACGCGTTACAAGTCAATCGCAGGAAGAAACATACAACAGTTTAAATAAATTTGCGGTTAATTTAAATCAACAGGCACGAAACGGCAAACTCGATCCCGTTATTGGCCGTGATGAAGAAATTCGCCGCGTTTTGCAAATATTATCACGCCGTTCAAAAAACAATCCCATATTAGTTGGTGAGCCGGGTGTTGGTAAAACAGCTATTGCTGAAGGCTTAGCGCATAGAATAATTAATGGCGATGTGCCCGAGAATTTAAAATCAAAGCAGGTTTTTGCATTAGATATGGGCGCCTTAATTGCAGGTGCTAAATTTAAAGGTGAGTTTGAAGAGCGTTTAAAATCTGTTATTAAAGAAGTAATAAGCAGTAATGGTGAAGTGATCTTGTTTATTGATGAGATACACACTTTAGTTGGCGCAGGTGGTGGTGGCGAAGGAGCCATGGATGCTGCCAATATTTTAAAACCTGCTTTAGCACGTGGTGAATTAAGAGCTATTGGTGCCACAACCTTAAACGAGTTTCAAAAATATTTTGAAAAAGATAAAGCCTTAGAGCGCCGTTTTCAAAAAGTAATGGTAGATGAACCAAGTACTGAAGATGCCATTTCTATTTTGCGTGGTATTAAAGATAAATACGAAGCACATCATAAAGTACGTATTAAAGATGAAGCAATAATTGCAGCTGTGGAACAAAGTCAGCGTTACATTAACGATCGCTTTTTGCCGGATAAGGCTATTGACCTTATGGATGAAGCTGCATCCAAATTAAGAATGCAGATCAACTCTATGCCAATTGAATTGGACGAAGCAGAGCGTAAGATCATGCAATTAGAAATTGAACGTGAAGCTATTAAACGTGATAATGATACAAATAGAATTGAAGCCTTAAACAAAGAGATAGCCAACTGGCAGGAAAAAAGAACCATGCTTCGTGCAAGATGGCAATCAGAAAAAGAAATGATTGAAGGTGTTCAAAAAATCAAAAAAGAAATTGAAGACCTAAAACAACAAGCTAATAATTTTGAAAAACAGGGGGATTACGGCAAAGTGGCTGAAATTCGCTACGGTAAAGTAAAAGATGCTGAAGTTAAATTGTTAGAATTTGAAACTAAACTGGCGGAAGCAAAAGATAATGGTTCGCAACTTTTAAAAGAAGAAGTAGATAGCGAAGATATTGCAGCCGTAATAAGTGCCTGGACAGGCATTCCGGTAAACCGCATGCTGCAAAGTGAAAAAGAAAAATTATTGAAACTTGAAGATGAATTGCATAAACGTGTAGTTGGTCAGCATGAAGCTATAGAAAGTATTGCCGATGCTGTACGTAGAAGTAAAGCCGGATTACAGGATAGTAAAAGACCTATAGGTTCATTTATCTTTTTAGGAACAACAGGTGTTGGTAAAACAGAATTAGCAAAAGCATTGGCAGAGTTTTTATTTAACAACGAAAATTCGATGACGCGTATTGATATGAGCGAATATCAGGAGCGGCATGCTGTAAGCCGTTTGATAGGCGCACCTCCAGGATACGTAGGTTACGATGAAGGCGGACAATTAACAGAAGCCGTAAGAAGAAGACCGTACAGTGTTATCTTGTTAGATGAAATTGAAAAAGCACACCCGGATGTATTTAATATTTTATTACAGGTGTTGGATGATGGACGTTTAACCGATAATAAAGGTCGTGTAGTTAATTTTAAAAATACGATCATTATTATGACAAGTAATATTGGATCGCATCTTATACAGGAAAATTTTGAAAATATTAATGAGTCAAACAAAACCGAGGTTCTTGCAAAAACAAAAAATGAAGTTTACGAATTATTGAAAAAAACAATTCGTCCTGAATTTTTAAATCGTATTGATGAAGTGATCATGTTTGAACCTTTGACGAGGGAAAATGTGGCGCAGATCGTTAAAATTCAATTTGACCAAATTCAAAAATTATTGGCTGAACAGGATGTTATTATTAAAATAACAGATGAGGCAATTGACTGGCTGGCGCAACTCGGTTATGACCCTCAATTTGGAGCGAGGCCGGTTAAACGTGTAATGCAAAAACAGGTATTGAACGAGTTGTCTAAACAGATTTTGGCAGGTAATATTAATAAGGATAAAGAGATCATTTTGGATATGTTCGACAATAAATTTGTCTTCAGAAACTAAGAGTTTTAACAAATCTATCTGATAAGAGGATTTATACCATGAAATTTGGCATTTATCCTCTTTTTTTATATCTTTAGCTATATATATATTCTATATACATGGGTAAAATATTTACTGTTTTTTTTCTTTTAATTGTTATAAATATATTTAGTCAAACCAACGCTCCGAAATTTATCAATTACCAGGGCGTGGCAAGAGATGCTTCAGGAGTTCCCATTGCTACCCCATTTGATATTCGTTTTACGATCACCAACCCTGCCACAACTGTTCATATTGAAACTCAAACGAATTTACAACCCAATCAATTTGGCTTGTTCAGCACCTTAATTGGGGCTGCAAATTCTCTTACACTTACAACCTGGGATGCGGGGCCTTTTACCTTGCATGTTGAAATTAAAACAGGCAGTACGTTTGTACCTGTTGGGAGTCAACAATTGGTTAGCGTACCATTCTCTTTATTTTCGGGAGATGTGCCTACCTCCTATACCAATAACATTTTAACCATTGGTTCAAAATCTTATAATTTATCTACATCCTCTGCCGCTTCGCCAACTATATATGGTACTGGTGTTGCAGTTGTAACCCCATCCACAGGAACAACATTTACAGTTGACGTTCCTCCGGCAACACTGAACTTTTCCGGTAACACATTAATTTTTAACCAGGGTTCAACAGGCACGTCTGCAACTTATAGCCCTAATTTAATTGGCGATGCAAACGGTCCTATTAACAGCACAACCGTTACCGCTTTAAGAAATATACCAATTGCAAATATAGCACCAACAAATGGGCAATCGTTAATATATAATGGTTCTGTATGGACACCAAGTAGTGTAGCTACTGCCACTGTAGCACCGGCTGCCTGGGTAAAAGCGGGCAGCACAGTAACATTATCAGCGCCTGCCGACAATGTTGGGATCGGGGTTTCTTCTCCTCTTAGCAGGTTAAGCGTTCAAAGCGGGTTGGCAACCTCTGCTATACAAGGTGTAAGTTCATTGGCACCCAATAGTGCTACTGCAAACGGTATAATGGGTAAAACTGATAATTTAAACGGAGCCGCTTCAGGAATTTATGGCGAGAACACAGGTAACGGTTACGGGGTTTACGGAATTAACTCAAGTGCAGCCGGAACCAATCCAATTGGTGTTTATGGTAAAACAAATGTTACAGGTACTTCAGGAGTTGGGGTGCAGGGCGAGAATAATGGTGCCGGACCCGGAGTTCAGGGCATTAATTATTCAGGTACAGGTTCTGCCGTTCAAGGTGTAAATCAGGGTGCGGGTATTGCGGTTCATGGTGTAAAATCGCCAAGTACAACTGCGGGTAATGCCGGAAGATTTGAGATCTTAAGTACTACAAATACTGCCGATGCGGTTTTTGCAGCTACATCCGGAATTGGGGCTGCAGTACACGCCGCTTCAAATCCTACTTTATCAACCTCAGCTTTGGCATTATTACTTGAGAACGGACATCTTTCTACAACTTCTACAGCACCTACTCCAACTATTATAACTTCATTAGCTGCCGGTGGAACTTTAGGAATGCTCGGAACCTCTACTGATGTTGCAGGAAGAATAAATATTACTTTTGGAGGTGGACCGTTTACAACAGGAACCTATGTGGGTGTAAATTTCGCCAAGCAATACAGCGTTCCGCCAATTGTTATTTTAACACCCGTTACTGCGGCTGCAGCCACAGCCAATGTGCATGTAACTTCATCTATTAGTGGCTTTACCATTACACATGACAGTACACCAGGTGCAGGCGCCATTCAAAATTTTAATTACGTAGTTATTGAAGCAAAATAATATTGATGAAAAGAATAATTTACTTTTTTATACTAATTGCATTTTCGAAATTACACGCTCAAACAGGCGCACCTCCAAAGATCAACTACCAGGGTGTAGCCCGGGATGCCAGTGGTACAACGATTACGGTACCTATTGATCTTCATTTTATTATCAGTAATAATGCTAATAATACGGTTCACGATGAGATCCAATCCACTATACAACCTAACACTTATGGTATATTCAACACACAAATAGGTCTTGTAACAGCTTTATCACCTACAATTGGCTGGCAGGCAGGTCCATATACGTTATCAGTTTCAATAAAAATTTCAAGCAGTTCTACTTTTACTTATGTTGGCGCTCAACAATTGGTTAGTGTTCCATTTGCATTATATGCAGAAAGGGCGGGTAACGCTTTACCAACTGCCACAGTTAATGGAAGTACTTTGAGATGGGATGCATCTTTGCCGGGATGGAAAGTGGATACTAATATTGTAAATAACGGCAATCGTGTAAATATTGGTAACCGGTACGCTATTCCAAATAATAAATTTGCAGCTATTACAAATAACGGTTCGGACAGTGCAGCAGTATTTGGCTTTCACAAAAATGCGACAGATGGTTTTGCGGGAGTAAGGGGTATTGCTGCCGGCAGTTCTTTACCAACCAGTTCATTAAATGCAACGGGTATTTTAGGCGGACATTTTGTAGGTGCTAATCTGGTTGGCCAGGGTATTGGTGTTTTAGGCCAGGGTCATTCTGAAGGAGCTAACGGTATTGGGCTTGTAGCTATTGGATCATCTAACAGCACTAATCTAAGTAATAATTATGCTGTTGGTTTATACGCAACAACCGATCCTACATGCACAACACAACATCGCTTTGCAGGTGTTTTTGAAAACGGTAACGTTTTTATACGCGATACCCTTCAATTAAATATACCGGGAAGCATTGGTGCTGTGCTTACGCGAACCACAAACGGTAAAGCCATTTGGCAAAGTATGCCAACAGCTACAGCTACAGGAAGTGGATGGAGTCTTAGCGGTAATGGTGGCACAACGGCGGGTACTGATTTTTTGGGAACAACAGACGGAACAGATCTTGTTGTTAAAACAAATTCTATTGAGCGCATGAGATTGTTTAATGGAGGCGGATTAAGCATTGGTAACGTTACCGGGCTTGCCAGCGTATTATCTGTTTCAGGACCTGTAAGTGCTCCATCATATGGACATTTTTCTATTCGCTCAAACGGAGCTGCTTCTGTAAACCAGGCATTCATGTCTTTTGTAAGTGACGGACCTTCTGCAATTGTTAGAGGTATATTGGGAGATTTTTCAACCTCAGATGCTGATATTTATTTAAATGCAAGTAATAATTTAAGATTAGGTGCAGGTGTGGCCAATACAATTGTTTATATAAACGGTACTAATAAAAATGTTGGTATTGGAACTACAAATCCAACTGAAAATGTTCAGATAGAAAGTGCAACAGGTACAAACCTTTCTATTATTGGCGGTGGTAATACAGTACCCGGACTTTTATTTGGCGATGCAGGTTTACACGCAAAAGGGAAAATAGAATACGATAACCTTGCCAATAGCATGAACATCTGGACTAACAATACACCTAACAGAATATTTATTGATAATTCGGGTAATGTGGGGTTAAAAACAGTAAGTACAAGTGGTCATGATCTTAATATTTTTAATCCGGGAAACAATACTTCCATAAAAATGACAAATAATTTTACAGCCAGTTTTGGTCTTGTACTAAGTATTAACAATGCAGCAACAAACATTATAAGTTACGAGAACACACCGTTTAATTTGGGCAACAATAGTACAACATTCTTATCTGCTCAACCAAATGGTAATGTTGGTATTGGTTCAACTGCGCCTGCAATAAATTCACGTTTGGCAATTAAAGACGGACACCTTCAATCACAACAAAGCGCTGCCCCAAGCATTGTGGGAAATAATAACGCAAGCGCACAATTCTGGAATGGAAACTCAACAGATGTTACAGGGATAATTGAGATTAGTATTGGTTCTAGTCCGCTGCCGGGTACTCAAGCAACCGTAACTTTTAATAAACCATACAATTCAGTTCCTATGGTAATCATTACTCCAATGAACAACAATTACGCTGCAAAAGCTGTTGCCAATTGCGAGGTTTTTGTTACTGCAACAACAGGTGGCTTTAAGATCAATTTTAATTCAGCATATCCTTTAACCAGCACTACTATGTACTTTAATTATATTGTAATGGAAGGCAACTAACAGATGCAAGAGAAAAGATCTATATATACAAATACCCGGAAACTGATAGTTTTGTTTTTTTGCATTTTGTTTGGCAAAGTTTATTCTCAAACAATTACCCCTCACGTAATTAATTCTGCTGGCCATAATTGGCAATTAAATAACGGTATAACAATTAGCGATAATGTTGGCGAACCGTTCACTTCTACAATTTATAATGCAAATACAATTATTACTCAGGGCTTCCTTCAAAATTTTGTAATATCAAAAATATTTTCGGTTACACCATTGGCAACTGATATTAGCTGTAAGGATAAAAATGATGGTATTATTTCAATGATAGTTAGTAGCAATGTTCCCTATTCTGTTCAATACACATGGAGTCCACAATCTGCTTGCCCGCTTAACAATTGCTCAAGAGCGGATAGTTTAAAGCCCGGTATTTATACTGTTACTACTCAAATAACGTATACTGTTGGCGCTACTCAACACGATAGCATTTTTGTTAACCAGGTTACAATTGCAGATGTTAATGGCCCATGTAAAATAAAGATCTACAATGGAATTACGTTTAACGGAGATGGTCTCAATGATTTTTTCACAATTGATAATATTTCTGAATTTCCTAACAACCATTTATTTATTTATACCCGTTGGGGGCAATTGGTATATGACCAGGTTGGTTACGATAACGTTAACAAAGTATGGCCTGCAAAAGATGGCGATGGAAATCTCATGGGCACAACTTATTTTTACATACTATACTTAGGAGACGGCAGCGGACCAATTAAAGGCTGGATTGAATTGATAAAGAATTAAAAATGAAAAATAAACCATACATATTTTTTGTACTCTTTCTTTTCGTCTTAAAAATGAATGCGCAAAATTTTTTGCCCTATTCGCAAGATAATTTTTGCTTTGATGATATTATAAAAGTAAATCCAGGCCCTTTAAATAACACCAAAAATATGGTTGTTGCAAAACTTACAACAAATGGATCTCAAAAAGATGTGATCGTTACAGATCCGGGTAATGATAGAATAAAATTTTACAGCTTTGTTCCTGCAACCGGTAGTTTTTCTTTCCAGGCTCTTTTAACAGTACCGGGAGGTTTTGGAAACGCACAGGAACAGGCAGTTGATGTTGGCTTTTTTAACAGCGATCTTTTACCTGATCTTGTTTTTACAACGGATAGCTTTATTTTTGTTTTTACCAATAGTGGTAATTATAATTTCACTTTCAATCAAAAAATTGCCATCATTACACCTTTTGTTGGTAAGCCACATTTTTTAAAAGTTGACAATATTGATAACAGTGGTTTTGATGATTTTTATTTTATCAGCACAACAGGTACAGGGTTAACCTTAATACCGTTCTCTAATACGGGAACAAGTTTTTTTGCTACAGCATCACAAAATATTTTCACAACAGCTTCTTATGTACCTGCCGCAAATTTTGATATAAGTATTGGCAACATATTAAATGATCCCGATGGTTTAAAAGATGTGATGTTAACTTACGACCAAGTGGCAGACTCTGTTGTTTTTCTTGAGAATACATCCCTTCCAAATAATTTTTCTTTTAATTATCATCAAACTTACCTTTCACCAGCTCCGTTATCATCGCCAAATTATTACATTAAGAAATCCGAAATAGCAGATGTAAACAGTGATGGTAAACTTGATTTTGTGTTTATTGGTACTACGGGCGCTTTTGGAGATAAAATAAAAGTTTATGCAGGCATAAATAGTTTTAATCTTTCTTTTCATGTTGATATACCAACCGTTTGCGATTTTTCAGATTTTAAGATCGGCCATATAAATGGTGATAGTAATATTGATTTTGTTGGCATTGGAAATGTTCTTGGTTTTTCAGGCATGGTGGTTTATCCGGGCAATGGAAATAATATTACTTATTTCAATCAATCTACAACCATTTCGTTTCCGCTGATAGCACATCTTGATGAATTACAATTAGCCGATGTAGATGCAAATGGTTTAAATGATATTGTATTTAAACCATGGAAAGGGAATATCGAGCATACATATATGATCGCTAACTTTTCAAGTGATGTGTTTGCAAGTGTAACCCCATCATTAAATTGTGGCGCTAACCCTTCTACATTTGCGGCAACAACATTAGTAACATTTACAAATACATTAAATTATAATTGGGAATATATTCCTACAGGTTCTATAGTGGCAACTACATCGGCATTTAACAGTACCGTTGCCGGACAATATAAGGCACTGGTAGATTTTAATATGTACTCTGGTAATACATGTACGCTGCGCTCAGACACCATTAATTTGATCTCAAATACACCAACAATTGGTGTAACTCAGCAGAATTTAAAAGTGTGTTATGCGCAAACAGCCACAACAACTGCTTTTGGCGCAGCAACCTACACATGGTATTCCGGGTCAACAGGTCCTGTGTCAACCACGCCAACATTATCTGTGCAAGGTTTATCAACTATTACATATACAGTTGTTGGTGAGCTTACGAATGGTTGTAAAGGCACAAATACTGTAACGGTTAGTTTACATCCGTTAAATACCGATAACATCCTCGCGTCCAAAAACCCGGCTTGCCTTGGTGATGTTGTTACACTTAGCTTACCTTCTGTTTTTTCATATACCTGGAACAATACAAACTTTAACCCGCTTTTTAATATTGCACCAACCGTTGCAACCACTTATACTTTGGATTTTACGGACACACTTGGTTGTATATCTTCAAAAACAATTACAATTGATGTTGACCCTAATTGCACGCCAAAAATATATACCGGCGTTACAATTAATGGCGACAATAACAACAACTTTTTTAGAATAGATAATATAGAAAATTTTGCAAATAATACAGTTACTATTTATAACCGCTGGGGCAAAGAAATTTTCACAACGCCAAAATATAATAACGACTCCAATTACTGGCCAACTGCCGAGCATTTAAGAACATTAACACCATCAACCTATTTTTTTGTAGTGAATTTTGGAGACGGAACTCCTTTACAAAAAGGCTGGGTTGAACTATTATCAAATTAATTAAAATGAAAAAACATCTTATAATGCTATTGAGTTTTGTTTTTGCCTTTTTGGCAAACGCGCAACAAGATCCTCAATACAATCTTTACCAATTTAATCAAATGGTTATTAATCCTGCTTATGCAGGTGCAAGAGATGGTATATCTGTTGTTGCATGTGTACGCAATCAATGGACAGGTTTTAAAGGTGCGCCAAAAACTTCTTGTTTAAGCGTTCACGGACCAATTTTAAATAAAAATGTAGGTGTTGGTTTAACGGTTGTTACCGATGCGATGGGGCCGCGCAATATGTTGGGCGCTTATGGGAACTTTGCTTATATCTTAAAATTAAATAATAAATGGAAATTATCATTTGGATTAAATGCAGGTTACAACCGCTTTCAATTCAATTTTCAGGACATTACTTTTAAAACAACCGAAACCAGTTCTTTCTTTTTACAAAATCAAACATTTAATGCTTTAGATGTTAATTCAGGCTTGTATTTAAGATCAAATACTTTTTTTGTTGGTTACAGCGTTTCGCACATGCAAAATAAAGCTTTATATAACTACGCTTTAACCGGCGATACAACAGGTGGAAAAACAGATGGAGGCAACGTTAGTTATCGTTTAAGAACGCATTCTATTTTTACCATTGGCAAATCATTTAAAATAAACGACAATTTAATTTTTGCACCCACTTTTCTGGCGCGTTCGGTAAATGGAAAAGGAAATGGTGACCTGAACCTTAATTTTTTCATCAATAGTAAATTATGGCTTGGTGTTTTCTTTAAAGGAAGTTATGGTCCCGGCTTTTTATTTCAATATTACGTGAATAATAAATTCAGACTTGCATATTGTTATGATACCGGATTGAAAGATGCCAGAAGATTAGGACCTAGTCATGAAGTAATGTTAGGCTTTGATTTTTCAGGTACCAAATCAAAAATGTTAAACCCAAGATTTTTATAGTACTATATGTTTAAAAAGATATTTTATTTTTTTATTGTTGTTTTATTTACCTCTCGTTTATTTTCTCAAATAAATAAGGGCGATAAATACTATGACAAATACCAGTTCATTAAAGCCATTTCGTATTATAAAAAAGCAACAAAAGGTAATTCGCCTGTAAAACAACAAGCTTACATTAAATTAGCCGACAGTTATAAAAAAATAAACGACTACCAAAATGCTGAGCTCTCTTATAAAAACGCTTTAGCTATTAATAATACTGTTCCTGCAGAGGTGCATTATAATTACGCACAGGTTTTAAAAACAAACAATAAATACCAGGAAGCAGTTGAAGAGTTCACCAACTATATTAAATTAAGCCCTAATGATGCTAATGTAAAGAATGCAATCAAATTTTGTAAGGAAATAAAATACTACACATCTAAACCAATTGAATACGACGTAAAGAACATTGAGAAAATAAATTCAGCTAAATCTGAATTCTCACCTTTTATTTTGAAAGATAAATTAATGTTTGTTGCCGAAAGAGAAGCCTTTAATTTTGTTGATTACACGGTAAACGATTACAATGGTGAACCTTATCTTAATATGTATGTTACAACTATTAAAGGTGCAGATGCAAGTGAATCTAAATCTTTCTCCAAAAAAATTAATACAGATTATCACGATGGCCCGGCATGCTTAAGTGCTGATGGTAAAACATTATATTTTACGCGCGTGCTTTATAAAAAGAAAAAAGATTTTGTGAACACAGCCAAAATATTTGTTGCTACAGGTGAAGACAGAAGCTGGGGAAATATAAAACCTTTTGAATTTAATAGCGATAATTATTCTGTAGCACACCCAAGCATCAATGCAGACAATACAAAATTATTCTTTACAAGCGATATGCCGGGTGGCCGAGGCGGCAAAGATATTTGGGTATGTACCAAAGAAGGTGCTAATTGGGGCAAACCTGTAAATCTTGGTCCGGATATTAATACAAGTGGCGACGAAATGTTTCCCTGCATTCGTAAAGATGGTGTACTTTTCTTTTCTTCAACCGGTTTACCCGGATTTGGCGGGCTTGATATTTACACCGCAAAAACAATAGAAAATAAATGGCTGCTTGTGCGTAACGAAGGTATGAACCTTAACAGCAGCATGGATGATTTTGGAATTACTTTTTTAAACGATACTATTGGCTATTTCTCATCTAATCGCCTTGGCGGAAAAGGAAAAGATGATATTTACTGGTATGAGTTCACCAATAAATCAATGACCATTTCGGGAACTGTTCTTTTAACTGAAAATCCGCTTGATGGTGCGCCGAACGTGAAAGTTGTATTGCTTGACGAAAAAGGAGTAGCGATTGACAGTACAAAAACAAACAACGAAGGCTATTTTGAATTTAAAAATTTAGATGCCGAAAAAAAATACATGGCTTTAATAGATGAGACCGATCCTAAGTTTACTGGGAAAGCACGCTATTATATGTCGGATAAGAATGGAACAATACAGCGTGTTACCAATACTGTAAATGGCCAAAAATTTGTGTTCAGAAATTTACCAATAGATCCGAATGGTTTGCCGGATATGTATACCGATGATAATTTAACCCTTGCCGGAAATTTATTATATGGCGAAAATCCAAGTAAGGCTATTAAAAATACCCGTATAAAAATCATCAATGATTTTGGTGATGTGATAGAAGAAACAACTACCAACGAGTTTGGCGCATTTGCATTTAGAAATATTCCGGCCGATCAAAATTACATTATCTCAATTGTAGAATCTGATATTTCTTTACCACCAAATACCAAAGTAACATTAACAAATAAAAGCGGTAAAGAATTAAAAACATTTTACACCGGCAAAGATAAATTCAATTTCAGGATCTTAAGTTCTGAAAAGAATTTGCTTAAAGAAATGGATGCAGATGATGCTAACCTGGTGATGGATGTGTATGGTTACATGTATGATCAGAATAAAAAAGCTATTTCTAATGCCAAGCTAAAAATAAAAGAAGATATTACCGGAGGCGAGGTAAAAGAAGTTTCATCATCTGATAAAGGAAAATTTAATTTCAGAAATTTAAAAGGTGATAAAAATTATTTGTTCGAAGCGGATGAGAGCGATCCTAATTTTAAAGGGGTGACACGTATCTATATTGCAGATAGTAAAGGCAGGATCTATAAAGTATTGGATAAAGATGGTAACGGCAAATTCGTCTTTAAATTATTAGATGCTGATAAAGCCGCTATGGGCGAGTTTGTGGTGGATGATCCATGGTTAGCGGTACTTGAAATGAAGAATAAAGAAAAAGCAGAATTAACGATCGTAGAGAACATTTATTATGTCTTTGGTGATTTTAAATTTGATGATGCCGGTCAAAAAGTAATGGATAAGATCATTACTGTTTTAAATAGTAACCCAAAATTAATTATTGAGGTAAGTTCTCATACAGATTCTCGCTCAAGTGATCAATTTAACTTAACTTTGTCGAAAAAACGTGCAGATTTTGTTGTTAATTATATGGTAGCAAAAGGCATAAATAAAACCAGATTAAAGGCCATTGGTTATGGCGAAACAAAATTATTGAATAAATGTGCTAACAATATTGAATGTACGGATGATGAACACAAGATCAATCGCCGTACCGAATTTAAAATTAGCGAACAAGCTAACCCTTAATATATGAACGTTATTTTATTTGACCAGGAAAATTCCTGGAAAGATCTTTTACCCTTAACTTACACTCGTCCTATTTCTGAAATAAGAATTGGCATTCTCACTATTAAACAAAAATGGGATGCAGAGCTTAATACAAACTGCAGCTACTCAACAAAAAGTTTTTTGGCAAAAAAATTCCCTTTAAAAGAACAGCCTGAATCTTTATTCATTAATGCTACGCTTTGCCCTACTCCTGCCTTATTGATAGAAATAAAAAAACTAAAACCTTTACAGGCACTTATAAAAAACAATGAGTTACTTGCTGTTGTTGGCGAAGCAAGGCACATAAAAGCTTTAAACGAGGTTGAGAAAATTGAATTTAAAGACACAATTTTAAACGTTACACATGTTTGGGATGTTTTTCAAAAAAATGGAGACGCTTTAAAACTGGATTTTGATCTGCTTACAAAAAATAAAAGATCACAACCTTTAAGTGATACTGTTACTGTAATTGGAGATAAAAAACTGGTGTTTTTAGAAGAAGGCGCAAAGGCTGAAGCCTGTATCTTTAACACAACAAGCGGCCCTGTTTATTTAGCAAAAGATGCAGAAGTAATGGAAGGTTCTGCTATTCGCGGCCCCTTTTCTTTAGGTGAACACAGTGCTTTAAAATTAAACACTAAAATTTATGGTGCAACAACTATTGGTCCGCATTGTAAAGTAGGTGGCGAAGTAAATAATTCTGTTATTTTTGGTTTTACCAATAAAGCTCACGATGGCTTTTTAGGAAACTCTGTTTTAGGAGAATGGTGTAATTTAGGTGCTGATACAAATAACAGTAACTTAAAGAACAATTACGGCAATGTGAAATTATTTAATTACCTGCAAACGAAAATGATTGATTCAGGTTTACAGTTTTGCGGTTTAATAATGGGCGATCATTCAAAATCAGGCATCAATACCATGTTCAATACCGGTACTGTTGTTGGAGTTGGCGCTAATATTTACGGCGGAAGTTTTCCGGCTACGCACATACCAAGCTTTAGTTGGGGCGGCAGTGAAGGCTTTGAAACGTATCGACTTGATAAAATGTTTGAAACCGCTGAAAAAGTTTTTGAGCGCAGAAGTTTAAAATTAGATACAACAGAAAAAGAAATACTCTCTGAGATCTTTGAAAAAACAAAAGAATTCAGAAGCTAAACATTATTAATACCACATCATGAAAAAAATATTATTATCATTCGTTTTTGTTCCTGCGTTTTTTATTGCACAAATACCTGCAGGCTATTATAATTCTGCACAAGGTTTATCGGGCAATAATTTAAAAATTGCTTTATACAACATTATTAAAAACCATACGCAATTAACTTATAACGATCTGTGGAGTGCCTATCCACAAACTGACGCGAAGGCAAATAATAAGGTGTGGGATATTTACAGTCACAATCCGGTGGGTGCGCAACCTTATGAGTATACCTTTATTACTGATCAGTGTGGCAGTTATAATTCAGAAGGCGATTGTTATAACCGCGAACATACCTGGCCGCAAAGCTGGTTCAATTCTGTTACAGGGCCTGTATCAGACATCTTTCATATTTATCCTACAGATGGTGAAGTGAATGGTAAACGCAGTAATTATCCTTATGGTAATGTTAGTAATCCAAGCTGGACAAGTATGAATGGTGGCAAGCTTGGCCCCTGTACCAATGCAGGTTATACACAAACTGTATTTGAACCCATTAATGAATACAAAGGAGATATAGCGAGAAGTTATTTTTACATGAGCACACGTTATTATTCTGAAGATGCAGGTTGGAGTTCATCAGATGCTACCAACAAAGCAAACATTTTACCGTGGCAGGTAAATGTTTTGCTGGCATGGCATCACCAGGATCCGGTTAGTCAGAAAGAAATTAACAGAAATAATTTAGTATACTCTTCTTACCAGCATAACCGTAACCCTTATATTGACAATCCTCAATGGGCCGACAGCGTTTGGGCTCCCGGTAGTATAAGCGGTTTTGAAGAACAGGTTAAATTCTCTCAGCAATTTTCTGTTTATCCAAATCCTTCAAATCAAAATTTTAATATCATTAATTATTCTTCAACGACAGAAAACTGTATCTTAAAAGTAAAAGATATTAGCGGTAAATTAATTGAAGAGAAAATGATCTTACAAGGAAATGCAGAACCAATTGATTGCAGTAAATGGCAAAATGGTATTTATTTTATTTCGATAAGTAATTCAAGTGCTATTTCTAATTTTAAGTTTGTAAAACAGTAAACAATTAACCACAAAGTACACGAAGTTTTTTCACAAAGTGCACAAAGAAATTTTTAGTGTGTTTTGGGCATTCTTTGTGATCTAAGTGGTTAGACCTTCTGAATAACATCCTCTGAATTATTCTCGTATATCTTTTATTGGAAGGATATTTTCTGTTCTCGGTTAAATTATTAAAGATCAACGCCACTAATAATAAAATTAAACAACCACTTAACACGGGCGAAAGAACATATAAATAGCCTAAAGCTTTTATTTTTTCAGAACCTATTACCGCAATTAAAGCCGTGGCGCCGCCCGGCGGGTGAAGTGTTTTGGTAACCTGCATCATAACAATTGAAAGAGAAACTGCCAAAGGTGCAGTGATCCAAATTATATCGGGTAAAAATGTATGAACCGTTACGCCAATCAAAGCGCTTACCAAATGTCCGCCAACCAAGTTACGTGGCTGTGCCAGCGGGCTTTGAATAGCACCATAGATCAACACACTGGATGCACCAAACGAGCCAATTAAAAAAAGATTATCGTTTGCGTTTAATACACCGCTTTGTAACCAGGCAATAAGACCAATACCAATAAATGATCCAATAAAAGCCCAAAGATGTTCTTTAAAATCAACTAAGGTTTCTTTATAAATAACATACCTTGATATACGGGCTGTACGTTTTATTCTTTCTCTCATTTATTTGATTTTTACCTGATTAGATTGAAGTAAAATTAAACGTTTAATTATTAAGTATCAAGCTGTTTACTTTTTACCCTTTATTTCCTTAATTCACCCTCTGTTTAATTCCATTTACCGATTTTAGGTTTTTAGTGCCTGGACTCGGTTCTACTTTTGTATCCATAAATCCGGAATAAGGTTAAATAATTGCTAAAAAAAGGCGAAAAATTTAAAAGTGAATGAATATTCATTTATATTTGCGGTCGAAATGAGAACCAGAGACGAAAATAAAGAAGCGGCAATTCGCGAAAAAGCAATGGAAATGATCGTTGCAGAAGGGTTTGACGGCTTAAGCATGCAAAAACTGGCAAAGGCCGCTAATGTATCACCCGCTACAATCTACATTTATTATAAGAACCGGGAAGATCTGTTGAACCAGCTTTACAACCATGTGCAACAAACTTTTCATGAAGTAGCATTGGAAGGTTTTAATCCGGAATTATCATTTGAAGAAGGATTATGGATACAATGGAAGAATCGTTTAAAATTTATTCTAAAATATCCTACTCACTTTCAGTTCCAGGAACAATTTCGCAATTCGCCATGCATTAATCATACAGATGTTAACCTCTCACATTTTAAAGAGAACATGAAACTCTTTGTAATGAATGCCATAAAAAAAGGTGAAATGAAAAGAATGGAACCTGAGATATTTTGGTCGGTTGCTTATGGCTCACTTTACGCAATGATTAAATTTCATCTGCAGGAAATATCTATTATGGGTAATAGTTTTAAGCTAACAGATGCTAAACTGAAAATAGCTTTTGACATGGTAATTAAAGCGCTTAAACCTTAAATTAAAATACTATGAACATTTATTTAAGTAAAGAACCGGTGATGACAACTTCAAAGAACAATGAAGCGTTATATATTTTAATTTTCAAGACCAATATTGAATTGGAAGAAGATCTGAAATTAGTAGGATCCTTTCTTGAAAAACAAGATGGTATAAAAGGCTGGCATGTAGATCGTGAAGATATAGACAAGGTATTACGCATCGAATCTAGCTGCGATGATATTCAAAAAATAATACAAATAATAAACAACGCAGGATTTTTGTGCGAAGAACTCAATTAATAAAAAATAAATGGAAGAAACATTATCAAAACCAAAATCTGCAAAAGCAGAAAAAATAAAATTTACACCTTATCAGATATCGGTTATCGTATTACTTGCACTTACACAATTTTCAGTGGTTCTTGATTTTATGGTAATGTCGCCTTTGGGCGATATGCTTATGAAATCAATGAGCCTTTCGCCTACCCAATTTGGTTTGGTTGTATCTGCTTATGGTATCAGTGCAGGCGCCTCAGGTCTATTAACAGCAGGCTTTGCAGATAAATTTGACCGTAAAAAACTATTACAATTCTTTTACATTGGTTTTATCTTAGGTACTTTATTTTGTGGACTTGCCACTAATTATCCTATGCTTATTGCAGCACGAATTGTTACCGGCATTTTTGGCGGTGTAATTGGGTCTATCTCTATGGCTATTGTTGCCGATATTTTTCCATTACAACAACGTGGTCGCGTAATGGGCTTCATGCAAATGGGCTTTGGTGCCAGCCAGGTGTTGGGTATTCCTATTAGTTTGTACATTGCTAATGCATGGGATTGGGAAGCGCCTTTTTTAATGATAGTTGGCTTTGCTACAATTATTTTGGTTGCCATTACTTTAAAATTAAAACCGGTTACACAACATTTAGATATAAAGAATGATCGTAATGCATTGCATCATTTATGGCATACCATTAAGCAACCACATTATCGTGCCGGATTTTTAGCAACGGCTTTATTATCTCTTGGTGGTTTTATGATGATGCCTTGGGGAAGTGCTTTTGCAATTAATAATTTGCATGTATCGCAGGAACAACTTCCGCTTTTATTTATGGTAGGCGGCGTGAGTACCTTATTTATAATGCCAATGGTTGGTAAACTAAGCGATAAAATGGATAAGTACACTTTATTTGCGATTGCGTCGTTATGGTTAATAGCTGTGGTTTTAGTTTACACGAATCTTTCAGTTGTACCATTGTGGGTAGTAATGATATTTAATGTATTAATGATGATAGGCATTATGAGCCGCATGGTTCCATCCATGGCACTCGTAACCGCTTTGCCCGAGATGCACGATCGCGGGGCTTTTATGAGCATCAATTCATCCCTACAGCAAATTGCAGGTGGTTTGGCGGCAGGTGTTGGCGGACTAATTGTTGTGCAAAAGGATAAGCTTAGTCCCTTAGAACATTATAATACTGTAGGCGTTGTAGTTTGTGTATTATCACTTATTGGTATTTATTCTGTTTACCGTGTAAGCAAAATTATTAAAACTAAGCTGGCAGCAAAAGCAAATTAACTTCTTAAGAATTATAAAAGGCCGCGTTTTTATTTTTTAAAAGACGCGGCTTTTTCATTGTCCTGCTGCGCTTTTTTTATATCGCCTATCTTCTCATAACTCAAAGCGCGGTAAGAATAAACATTGGCTAAATACGGATCTATTGCCAAAGCCTTTGTAAAATCTTCGATAGCGCCGGCATATTCTTTTAACTCATGTTTTGCTAAGGCCCTGTTATTATAGGCCGCAGGCGATGTCGGATCTAACTCAATAGCTTTGTTATAATCTTTGATGGCTTCATTATCTTCCTTTTTTTGATATTTACAAAGTCCACGATTACAAAAAGCTTCAGCATCATTCGCATCTAACTCAATGCTCTTATTAAAATCTTCGAGTGCATCCTGATATTTTTTTTGCGCGTATTTTAACGAACCCCTGTTTGCGTAGGCTTTTGCATAATCTTTTTTAAGTTCAATTGCTTTATTAAGATCAG
>JAVTWD010000115.1:0-4499 GCA_032229505.1 Bacteroidota bacterium | reverse complement strand
ACCGCTAACGTTTTTGCGCTAAGCAGCGGGTTGATTTAAATCAGTGTCTGCCAAATTGTTGCTTAGTGCGTGTTAGTTCTTAGCGCTGTTTTGCTCATAAGTTAGTTTGTACTTTTTCAAAATATTTCTGCAATGCAATTTATAAAGTAAGATTATTTGTCCTGTGGAGCTGTACATTACATAAAAATTATCACTGTCGCCAATAGATATCCCCATCGTATTTCTCTTTATGTAACAAAATACCTTGTTATTATTTTTTGAAACAAAAACCAATTCATATATTTTTTCTCCATAGTGATTTGACTTTGGGGTAGCTTTATGATAGTTGTCTTTATGATTTTGTGTCATGAATTTTTTATTGTTATTGAAGTCTGATATAAACTCATTTATTTTAGTTGAGTTCAATTTTAGAATTGTATCTATGTCGCTTTCCACTCTTTTATGTGTCGACACTAATACATATATTTCTTTGATTGTGTCTGAAGAATAAATAATCGAATTTGGAAATTTGTAATAAAAATTGTCACTAGAGTTTTGTCCAAATACTTGAGATGAAAAGATAGTGGATAATATGATAATTATATTTTTCAGTGTCTATTTGTCCTTAAATATACATTATGTCTTTAGCCTTTCTAATATTTATGCATACCCACCACTTTTTTGGCGATTATCTGCTTACCTTTATAAAGCTAAGCCAATGTTTTAGCCCATCCCAATATAATACAAAGCATAAAAAAAGCGACACAGATTTTCTGTATCGCTTTTGTACCCCCTTACGATACCAAACTTGAACGAAACCCTAGAAGATACTCGGGTTCTTGCTCAGGTTTGAGACTTGTACAACGGTTATCTTAGTGAATCTAACTCGTAGTGATTTCACTTTAAATATCTTTAAAATTTAATAACAAACCGATCTGAAATAATACAGTCAAAGTAATCCTATTTGGTTTTATTTGCAGGATAATAGGAAAAAAAGTACTATTATAACGTAGTTATGCACAATACTTTATGAAATGACAGTAATGACTTTTTACAAAATAAAACATATTACAACTATATATTTGTTTACTCTTTTGTTTGTTTCCTGCGGCCAAAATAAAAAACATTTCAAGCGACAGACTTCATTCATAGATATCGGAGGAACTCACAAGCTGTATACTTATACAGGTGGAGAAGGAGAAAATACTATTGTATTTGAATCAGGACTTGGTGTTGACGGTTCGACATGGCTAGAAAGCAGTATTTTTGACTCCATCGGTAAAAACAACCAGGTTATTGCATATGACAGGCAAGGCTACGGAAAATCAACACCGACAAATGAAACGAGAGGAATGCAAGAACTAGTGAACGACCTTGATATTGTCATTAATGAAAAAAAAGCAAATAAAAAGGTTATTATTATTGGGCATTCTTTAGGTGGTGCAATTGCCAGAGGTTATGCTATCCAGCATCCCGACAAAGTAAAAGCCTTATTATTTATAGAACCCAACAATGAAAACTATAAGCAATATGCAACAATGGATAAAGCGCATGAAGATATACTTGTTCAACAATTCGCCACAGAAAAAATGACGGGGGCTGCAATGGAGTCTGCTCAACTAATAGAGAATATTAGTTTTTTAAGAAAATTACCCTCCTTACCCGACATTCCTGTAATTGTAATCACTTCAACAAAGACAGACAACGAAATGACTGAAGAAAATGTAAAGGACTGGTTTTTGGCTCATGAATCTTTAGGAAAAGGGATTAAAAATTTCACTCATGTAAAAACAGACAAATCAGGACATTTTGTTTATCTTGAAGAACCAGTATTAGTAATTGAAAATATAAAAAAACTACTGAAATAAGTACTGTGCATAACTGCACGTGCGGACAACAAAGCATTTGCAAAGTTTCGGTGGACAATTGTTTTCATTTTGAAAATGCCTTGAAACATCTTATCTGTATTTAAACATTACAGTAGGCAACGGTTCCAAAAAGCACAAGTTGTAGCTGCAAAACGTTATAGGCAATAAGGACCACGCACTCATCAAACCATATAACAATTTAATTGGCAGACGAATCACTGACATCTATTTAAATCTATCCTTATATCAAGAGTTGATTCAAGACATTCCAAATATCGAAGACTTAAAATAAATTATTCTGCAATTACAGATTTAAAATTCTCAAAGCTTTTTGCATTATGCGAAATAGCTATAAAATTAAATTTGAAAATTAAGAGAAATACAGACTGAATAAATTAAAGAATCGCTTAAATGTGTTATGCTTCGGTCAACTTTTGGTGATTAACCCGCGCAGAGGACTCGAACTCCTAATACCTTGAAAACCTTATAGATAATAAGTTCATAATTATTAGAAGAAAGAAACCCGCTGAAAATCAGCGGGTTTTCCTTTTGTACACAGAAGGGTAACAGTTCCGAACTTTTTGCATCGTTATTTGGCTAAAATTGAGGAGCTTAGGCATTTAGAATTTTAACAGCTTCTTTAATCTTCACCAAAAAAGCTTAGTTTTTGCAAAAAGCTTCTCATTTCATATTTAACATTACGTGAACAATTTCCACTGTTTCTCCATTGTTCTCATGTCTCGAAATACCAACTTTCATATTTGCAAAACTATGAAGGTCATCTCTTACGCTAAACCCTGACAAAGCATATTTGTCTCCATAATCATCATTAGAATTCAGGTCTTTGATGTATTGGGCATAATTGGTCCACAAGTTGTCAAACCGTTCTGCTTCACCAAACACAACTATAAATTTGCGTTTAAGCTCATGTGTATCATATTTTGAAAGCAGTTTTATAAGGTGGCCCGTAACTACCGTATTTTTTGGCCCACAACTTTCAAGCCTGAAACATTCTATAATTGTAATCGGGATACCGTTGTTCATCCTTATCATGATATCTAATTCACCAGCGCCTTTACCACTTCCTGAACTGCCTGATCTCGTTTGATCTGTTACATTATGCCCTTTTGTTCTTAATAAATCAACAATATCGTCATTAACTAGGTCTTCAATTTTCTTTTGGAACTTACGTTCAAGAATTCTTGATCCCACTTCAATAAGATCATTTAAGATTTTATCAAGTGAATACATCGGGTTATTATCAGGCTCAGGACTATCGATTCTATATAGCCCAAGAAGTTTATGAACATTCACTCCAGTAGCACTGACTTCACAAGGTATTGTTTTGAAAGTATTTTCATACCCAATTCTTTTTACAAACGTATAGTTAAACAAATGAGGATTCATTGAATTAACGCATTCTGGGCAAACACATGGAATTTTTTCAGGAACATCAGCATAATTCAATGATTGATGGATATCATTTAATTCTTTCCTGATAATCTCAAGTAAAAAGGGTGCGTTATTACCATGAATCCATATGTATAGTTTTCGAGAGTACTGGTCGGTGGTCACTAATGCTCGTGTGTTTTCTCTTTGAATAATTACTCCATTCTTCCAGAAGGTTTTATCATATACCAAATTTCTTGTTCTAACAATAAAACGCGCCATTATACCTGCAGGCATAAAATCATAATGATATTCAAAACGCAAATTATCTTGGTAATCCCAATCAAACTCAATTCTTTCAGGCTTAAGTAACTCTGGTATTAGAAACACATTTTTTTCAACTTCAAAACATAACTCAAACTTCTTCATTAATGTTACTATGTAAGGACGTTTATCACGCTCAAAACCATCGAGTATAGTGTCCAATATGTTAGAGTCAAACTCACCATCTCGAGTAATAACATCTTTTGAGTCAAGTATTTTATATACAGCATTTGTCGCCCATTCTGGCTTTAAAAACAGGATATTTCTTAATAAGTTGTCATCTTGGAAATGAAGGAAAACACCTAGATCATGAAAGTATTGACTTAAGAAAAGCGCACGTTTATTTGACAAACCATGTTGGTTACAGATAGTTAAATAATCTTCAGCTGAAATATAGTTTGAATCCAAAGATTCCAATATTGTCCTTATTTCCAACCATACTTTTGGAAGTTTATCTCCGATAAGCGGTAATGAACCAATTTGCTCTCCAATTTCTTTTGTAAGCAGTTCAATATTTTGACCGCTTTTTGCACTAACTTGGTGGAATGAAACGATGTTTTTAAATTTAGTCTTGAGTGATTTTTCGTCAATGTTAGCAATTCGTTCATCAATTTTATTCAACACAATTATTACTGGTGAGTTGTTGCTCAAAAGGCGAATAACATTTAACCAATAATCAAAACTAATAAGATGTTGATCTGTTCTCGCTTCCCAGATTAGCATATAAAGAGATCTGTTTGTTAGAAAAAATTGATGAGTTGAATGATAAATTTCTTGACCTCCAAAATCCCAAATATTCACCCTGAAATCAGGTGACGAACTCGTTTGGATCTTCCAACTTTTTATGTCAATTCCCTCTGTGGTTTGCGTTTCGGGAATCAAATCATGTATCAAGCGATTCATTAAGTAAGTTTTTCCGACATTACCTTGTCCAACTAT
>JAVTWD010000114.1:0-4537 GCA_032229505.1 Bacteroidota bacterium | reverse complement strand
GGCAATAATATCAAACTTCAAACCCTTAAAGAGATAGTAGAAAAGGGATTTGACGGTACGGTTAAAATTAATTTGGAACTCTGATTTGTATATGGATAAATTATTGAAGAACGCTTTTAAAATGCAAATTCAATCCAAAGAAGGATTTGAGTTCGAAGAATTTATTGATGAACTGTTTCTTTTGAAATATGGTGTTGATAACTATATGCCCGTCAGGAGAAATAAGGATAAAGGCAATGACGGAACTATTTTGCCCGAACAAAAAATATTGGCTTGTTATGCGCCAAGAAAATATAGCAAAACTGATTTTGAAACAAAAGTTTTAGGTGCAGCAAATAAAGAAGGAGATTTCGAAAAATACCAGAAAAACTGGAAAGATAAATTTTCAAATTGGGAAATGTATGTAAACCACGAAGTATCATCGGAACAATTTACGCTAATTCAGGGTTTGGATGGCAATACTTCGATTATGGTATTGGTTATGGCGGAGTTTAATACGATTACCAATATACTTTCGGGATATAATGATGATGAGATTAATACCCTGAAAAGAAGGGTTATAAATAATTACAATAAACTTTCAGGAAATTTCAAGGAGAGATTATATAATCTGACCGACCAATATACAACGACATATGGAAACATTAAAGATGATGAGTATGTAAAATGCGTAAAATCTATATTGCTGTATATGTTTGAACAGTGCTTAATAGGTAGAAAAACAGAAAATGAACTATGATATTACCGCAGCCCGAAAGCAATCTTAAAACCAACCTTATGGTATTGGGAGCAGATATTATAAGTATTATGGGTAATTCCCCTTTTAAAAACAAATATGTTATCGTGGATGATATTATGAATAAGTTTTTAAACAGGGATAAAGATAGGACACCCGACCTTTTTCTGTATGCCTTGACCTTCTTGCATACGATTGGCAGCATTGAGAAAAAAGGATATAAAATTAAATTGGTAAAGAAAGAAAGCCAAGAAGAAAATCAAACAAGTTTATTCGACAATGTTAATTAGAATATATTCAGAAACCAACCTTATAGATGCTGTTCCATTTCACAATGGAATAAACATCATATTGGGCAAATACTCTGGGGATAAAGAAGCACGAGGGATTAATGGTATTGGCAAATCTACGTTGGTCAGGCTTGTTGATTTTACCTTATTAAGCGGTAAAGCAGAAAAAAGATTTGCTCAAAAAAAGTATGACTTTTTACGTGATGATGAACACACGATTACTTTAGAAATTGAAGTACAGGAACAAAAATATTTTATCAAGAGGGGCTTTGCCGATACAAAAAAAATATTTTTCGGGAAGCGACCGGATGCTCTTGATGAATATGAAAAATCTGAAATGCCGAAATTGCTGGAAGGAATATTTTTTCCAACAGAGAACAACGAAGTATTCTTTGAAGGAAAAAGATATGGAACGTTGATGGAATTTTTTGTTAAGGACGACTTGCAAAGTCAGCAAAGAGTTGACCCTTTAAATTTTGTTTCTTACAATGCCAATGCAAGAGAAAAGGCATTGTATAATTTTTATTTGCTAAATCTCCCGACAAAAACACTTTTAAAATATAACGAAGTATCTTCTGAATACGAAAGGTATAATAATACGGTAAAATCCCTTTCAGAAAAAGTTAAAGCAGATACAGGTAAAGATATTCAGGAGTTTAGAACCGAGCGCCTAAAAATTGAAAAGGATATTACAGCACTTGAAAGCAGTCTGAAGGAGTATAACTTTCTTGCCAATCATAAAGAGATAGAGCAAAAATTAAATCAGGTTATTTCTGAAATTAATGAGCAATCTATCATCTATCATAATACAAACCGGAAATTAGACAAACTAAAATCCTCTTATAACGAGGTGTCATCTATTGACCTGGACAAAATTCGTAAGCTCTACAATGAAACGGTAGCAACATTTGGCAATTTTGTAAAAAGAAGTTTAGACGAAGTTATAGACTTTAAAAAGCAACTTTTGGCGAACAGGAATAAATATTTGTTGGAGGAAGAAAAGAAATTACAATCATCAATAGACCAGAGTTTAACGCAGCTTGAAAAATTAGAAAAGAACAGGAGCCAATTATTTTCCTTGTTAAAAGAAAGAGGAGCATTGGACAGGATTGAAAGTACCTATGAAAGATTAGTTAATGAAAAAACACTTTTAGAACGGAACACTTCCATTGTAAGAGAAATTGACGAAATCGAAGAAATATTAGGAAACTCTAACATTGTTATTGCTGAATTAAAAAGAGATATTGTTAGTGAGTTAAATAAGCAACAAACCTATCTTGATGAGTTGAGATTATTATTTCAGCAAATTCTTGAAAATGCAATTTATTTGGATGAAGAATTTGATAATTCTTATTTTAATATCACATTGAACTCTACTTCGCCAAGAAACCAGTTGCCTTTTAAAATAAGTTTAGAAATTCCAAAAGCAGATGCTTTAGGACAAGAGCGTTTGAAGATTGTAGCATATGATTTAATGGTATTCTTAAAGAGTAGAATTGACAAACGGAATATCCCGGATTTTCTTGTACACGATGGCGTATTTCACGCCATATCATACAAAACAATATCCAATGTCCTGAACTATATGTATCACAAATCAAACGAGTTGCATAACTTTCAATACATCCTTACTTTCAACGAAGATGAAATTGATTTAAACGGGGACGAAAGTAAGTTCGGTAAGTTTGATTTCGACTGGTCTAAACAAGTAATTGCTGAATTTTCAGATACCGAACAGGAAACAATTTTTAAAAGATTTTTTTAAATGGCGAAATATCAATTACCCGCTTTAAAAGATGAAAGGTTATTTGAGGAACTCACTTGCGATTTATTCAATTTTGTGGAGAATACCTCGTCATATGAGAATACAGACTTTCAAACATTTGGTGTGAAAGGACAAAATCAGAAAGGTATTGATGTCTTTTCTACTAAGACCAAAACGGTAATACAGTGTAAGTTGAAAAGCATTGGAAGAAAAGACGAAGCTATCAGGAAAAATCTAATTCAAGATATAAATGCTGATTTAGAAAAAGCAAAGGATTTAGCGATTGATTTCGACAAATTTGTTTTTGTTTCTACATTTCGTGACGATGCTCAAATACAGGAATACCTAAATCAAATTAAAAAAGAACAGGAACTACCATTTCATTTATATTATTGGGGATGGGATACCATAACAAAACATATTGAACAATCAGAGGCTTTATTACATAAGTATTTTCCAAAGTTTGTAAAAAAATCCAAGCCTATAAAGCCAAAAATTGAATTACCAGATGGAGCGTTAGGCAAAGAGCTTTCCAAGAAGAACTATATTGATTATTTAAAAAAGCGATATGGCGATTGGAAACAAGTTGAATTAAACAAAAAAGGGGAAAAATTTAATTGGGCTGCATTCACTATTTCATTGTCTAAAAGATATAAAGCATCAGGGATTAATTATATTGATGTTCGACACTTTGATGATTTAGCATCGTATCTAAAAAGCCGGATTGATGGGACAATTATGGGAAAAGTGAACAAATCTAAAGGAATAAAAAACTATTCTGTGTTTGAAGAGTTCTCGGAAACTGAAAATTAAAAATATAGAAAGGCATTTTGGTAATTTAATGAATTTGCCATAAATAAAATTAGTAGACATTAGTGCCAATTTAAAACGAGGTTTTTTTTACATTCCTAAGATTCAAAATAGCGGCTAAATAATTATGAAACCATATAATATCATTTTGAAGGAGGCGATTATAAAGGCCATATCAAAAAACAACCCTCCATCATCTCCCTCTCCTTTTTCGAAATCCCAATCCTCTCAGCTAATTTCTACCAATGTCTTGCTGCATTACTAACTTCCTTAATAATCGTATCCATTTGGGGTAATGATAACCTGAAATATTCACCCACAGATTTGGCTAATTCAACATCGAGGGCATTATTATCTACATCCATATTCAGGGCAAGGCCATGCTTATCTACAGAACGGTTGATATCATAAGCCGGAGACAATACCCAGCCCGCATCCGTTAAAATAAAACCGTGATTTCTTAAATGATCATCGGTATTTGAGATGGCGATATTAAAAACAATCCTTCGCCAAAGCTGGTGCAGGTTTTCTTCAATATTGGCTCCGTAGGTTTGAATGAAATCAGCAATATAAAGATAGCTTGCAGGGTTGTCATGGTGAGCTTGTCGAACCATACAGCTTTTTGATGATTAGTCTTTGTCGTCCTTCGGCAAGCTCAGGATGACAAAGATTTCGGACTCTTGATACACCCTCTTAATCTTATTAATTTTTATAAATGTCCAGTTTTTTATATAATAAACTGGACAAATTGACTATTTTTACCTTATCAATTACAATATGAAACCATCGGAATATATAGCATTTACAATAAACAGATTGCCCAAGGGATATGTATTCACCTATGCAGATTTTACTGGTAAGGTGAATAGTAAGGAGGGGATTATTAAAGCGCTTAACCGCATGGCCGCCACGGGTAAAATTTCCAAACTCTCCAAG
>JAVTWD010000113.1:0-4546 GCA_032229505.1 Bacteroidota bacterium | reverse complement strand
AAACAGTTTTGTTTTGAATAGCAGTTAACTAACAATATAATAGACTATTGAGCGTTTTAGTTGAATAGGAAAGCTGGAAAATTTGTACTTTAGTCGAAACAATAAAGATCTAAAATGTAAACACAAAATATAAATATTAATGCGTTTAAACTTAATTAGTCCCATTCCAAAACCGCAAAAAATAAAATGCAGCGACAAAACAGAGAGAAACGCCCGTAAGGGCGTAATCTTTCTGTTTGCTGCAAGGGGGCTTGGCGGTTCCTGGAGTGGAAACAGTCTGTGTTACGCCCCCGTTATTTATGGATGATAATAGTAAAATTAAATTGATGATCGTGGACGATCACACTCTATTAAGACAAGGCTTTATAGCTATGTTTAAGTACAATCCCGAATTTGAGATGATAGCTGATGCTCCAGACGGACATAAAGCGATCCTAATGTTAAACAAGGTAAAACCCGATATTATTCTTTTAGATATTGAGATGCCATTGATGAATGGTAGAGAAACACTTCTTCATGTTAATAAGCATTACCCAAATATAAAAGTAGTTATGCTTACAGGTTATGCAGACTATATTTATAAAAAGGAATATATGGAGCTAGGGGCTCATTCATTTTTAGCTAAAGGAACAGATTATGAGCAGTTTTTACAAGTTCTCAGGGAAGTAGCACAAGGCAAATATTATTCTACCTTAACACTAAACAATTCTGTTATCCCGAAAATGAATGGTAGACATTTACAATTAGCTTTAAATCATAGAGAAAAAGAGATTATACGATTTGTGTGTGCAAATATGACAAATGAAGACATTTCCAAAAAATTGAAAATAAGCATTCACACAGTAAGGTATTATAGAAAAGGCATTGCCGCCAAAACCCATACTCTAACGATTGCAGACCTTGTAAAATACGCTATTCGTAACGGCCTCATCTCATCGGATTAGAATATTTAATTTAAGGTAAATATTAAGTTTTCAACAATCCACTACCATTGGAGGTAGTAATTTGAGGTAATCAGTTAGAAAATCGTATAAATATTTACTTTATTAGCTTCCAAATTAGAAAAGCCCTAAATATTCACTTAAATATTAAAATGTTGGCGTTGGCAATAATTAGCCGCCGCACACTCATAGAAAAGGATCAAGACATACCTTATCTCACAAAACTTTAATAGTTGCAACTATGATTAAACAATTGCGTTATATGTTAAAATCTATAAATCGTATAATGTTTCGAGCAAAACCTCGTTTTGTGATATAAATATCATAATTGGAATTAACATATTACTTCTATGTGCGCACATAGAAGTATAGGAGCAAACCTTAAAGCCGAAAATCCACGTGAAGGGTAATTATAAAATAACAATTAAAAACAAAGCAACATGAAAAAAATCGAAAGCTTAACATTAAGCAAATTTAAAAAACATGAATTATCAAAAGAAAACCACAACGCGGTTTTAGGCGGTTGGCAAGGTGCTACTTATGGAAGAAATGGTTCAAGTATGGACGATTATGATGATAGCAGCAAGTACTTTAATTCGCAATTACAACAGTATATGTGGCCTTCATCTGATGTTACTGCAAGAAAAAGCCCTCAACAAAACTAACCACTAATTATATGTATGCGCCTTAAACAACTGTTTAAGGCGCATACTATTAAAAAATTAAAAAAATGAAAATAACCATTAGTATTATCTTTTTTCTCTTACAATCCGCTCTATTCTCTCAATATGATAGTTCAAGATATTACCATGATCTTCTTAATAATAAGAAAGCGGCATCTATTTTGGAAAAAAGATTAAAACAAAACAAATACCCAAGCAAATTTGAAAAAGCTTTAGATACTTATAATTTATCATGCGCTTACTCTATATTAAATTCAACTGCGAAAAGTATTGAACTATTAAATAAAGTGAGGCAATTAGATAGTTCATACTATAAAATGATATTTACGGATAGAGATTTCTATAATATTTCAAACACTTCTGAATGGTATAAATTCACAAGTGAATGTAGAAGTCAAAATAAAATTAATATGTCTGATTCACTCTATTATAATCTAACAAATATTGCTATCAGAGACCAAGCATTGTATACGGAAATCAATTTTTATGAAAAAAAATATGGTTCCAAATCTTCTAAGGTTTTAAAATATTGGCTATTGAAAGATAGCCTTAATAAATTAAATCTAACTTTAGTTAATCGTTATATTTCAATGGGCGTTAATGTTCTAAGTGACTCTGTTGCTGGGAAAGTATTTTCAAATAAATGTTTCTTGGTTATACAACACTCTAATTATGAGACGATGGAGAAATATCTACCAATTATTAAATCTCTATATGAAAGGAAACAAACGGAAGGAGAAAACTATGCGCTTCTTTTTGATAGGGTTTCTTTACATAAAAACAAAGGAGTACAGTATTACGGAACTCAAGTTAATCCCGAAACTAATTACCTATATCCAATAAAAGATGAAAAAACAGTAGATATTAGAAGAGAAGAACTAAACATGATTTCTATAAAAGAATATCTTTTACGCATGAATATTATCTATGATCCAAAGAGAAAAAAATGATATTGATTTTATCTATTGAAAAAGATCTTATTACGTCAAACGTAATCGACTGGCTGCATTACTTTAATGCCGAGTTTATAAGAATTAATGAAGAAGATTTGATTAAATCTGAAATAAGATTAAACAATAACAATCTGTCAATTATATTAAAAAAAGATAAAGAATTAAATCTTACAAATTACAATTCTTATTGGTACAGAAGAGGAAACTTCACTTTAGAAACAAATAGATTAAATGGTAATAACAAAACAATATGGGAAATAAATAAACATAATAGTATTAATATTGACAGCATAAAATCCTACTTACATTCGCATTTAAACACAATTAAAAAATCAATTAATGGATATTTTGATAACGACTTAAATAAGCTAACTGAACTTACGGTAGCTAAATCCATTGGTATTAAAATTCCTGACACGATTATAACAACTAGCAAAGAATCTGCATTGAAATTTGTAACCTTACACGAAAAAATTATTTCCAAGACAATTAAACACCCCTTAAATCTGGAAATTGAAAATGTGAACTTCTATTGGCACACATTGCTTCTTTCCAAAAAACAAATAGATGAATTCCCAGAGCAATTTGCTCCAATAAAGTTACAGAATTATATAGAGAAAGCTTTTGAACTAAGAGTATTCTATATTGAAGGCACTTTTTACGCTAGTGCTATATTCTCGCAAAATGACGAAAAAACAAAGATTGATTTTAGAAACTATAATACATCTAATCCCAATCGAGTTATTCCTTACAATTTACCAAATTCAATTCAAAATAAATATAGAAAACTAATGAAACTTTTGAAATTGAATACAGGTTCTCTTGATATTATTGTAAATAAAACAGGAGATTATATTTTCTTAGAAGTAAATCCTATAGGTCAGTTTACTCAAGTTTCTTACCCATGCAATTATTATTTAGAAAAACAAATGGCATTAGCGTTAATAAAAAATTAGTAATGATAGAAAAATATAAATTAATTGAAAAAGAATCACTAAATCAAATTGAAAAACTTCCTGCTATATATAAAAATTTGCAATACGAAGAAAATGAACCTATTGTTGAAATCAATACCATCAATGTAAAAAGTATTCGACATCAAACTAACTATTTTGCAAGTATTAGATTTTACAAAAATATTGAGATATTCAAAATTTAAAATGGCTGACAAAAATTATATCGTTAATTCTACAAGTATTTCCGTTGTTGGACATATTCGTTCCATCGTTTATGACTTACCTAAAAAAAACTATGAACTTATCCCTAATTCTGTTAGTGAATTTCTAAAAACTCTACGCAAAAAGACTTTTAGCGAAATATATAATGACACACCATCTGAATATAGAGATACTTTAACTGAATACTTAAACTTTTGTTTAGAAAAAGAATATATACTCGAAATTCCCTCAGAAATATCTAAAAAAAGCTTTCCTGAGCTAAACCTAAAATACGAAAGCCCCTATTTAATTTCAAACCTAGTTATCGAGTTAGATAATACTTCAATTATTAATGATGGAAAAATAAAAACTATATTGACATTGATAAAATGTTATAATATTCAAATAATCTTTGGGAAAGATTTTGATTACGAAAATATTAGCATTATATTAAAGAGTATTTGTGACGTAGGACTAAGATCAATTGAGCTTATTATGGCTTTTAAGATTGATTTTGATTATGAATATTTTACAAAATCATTTAAAAACATTTCATTTATATTTCTTTATTCAGCTCCAACTAAGGGATTTATAAAAAAACATTTTTTAGGACTACAACAAATATTTACTTCTATTAACAAATTTGAAATATCTTATTATAAGTCCTCAGATTTTTTTAATGTAGACATTAACCTCTTCACTGAGTCTCAAAATTATCACACATACTACAATGGAAAATTATTCATAGATGCAAATGGCAATATTAAGAACTCTAGTCTTTCAAAAAAAGTTTTTGGAAATATAAACAGCTT
>JAVTWD010000112.1:0-29287 GCA_032229505.1 Bacteroidota bacterium | reverse complement strand
GCTATAAATGCACAAGGTAAAACTTTAATTTCTAAATTTATTAAAGAATAATTTAATATGAAAAAGATCATTTATTTAATGCTTTTAATTTCAGGTTTTTCAAAAGCGCAGGTTAACCCAACGCTTAATAAGATAAGTATGGATGTTAGTACTTATCCTCAAAATAGTTCTTACAATTATGATTCTTGTTTTGCTGTTGGTAAAAACCTTGGCATGCAACAGCTGGGTATTTTTCAAAACTGGACTGCACTTGAAACATCACCGAATGTATATAATTTTGGAATATTGGATATAGCCAATATTTATTATCCTGCATACAGTATGCCCCTGGATCTTACTATTACACCGATACACACAAATAAACTCGAAGTTCCATCTGACCTTGTGAGTACTGCATTTAACAGCACTGTTATGATAACCCGCTTTAATAAATTATTAGATAGTGTTAAAGCGCATATCCCAAATGTTGTATTGTCATCTTTAGTTATTGGCTCCGAGCATGATGTATATATGGGAAGCAATACAACACTATGGTCAAACTACACAGTGTTTTATAATGCGGTAACATCGCATGCAAAAGTTTTATGGCCCGGTTTAAAAGTAGCAACAGAACTAACATTTGATGGTATTACAACCTATAGTACACTTGCGCAAACATTAAATACCAATAGCGATTATATTGGTGTATCTTATTATCCATTAAATTCAAATTTTACAGTAAAACCTGTTACAACTATTCCTACAGATTTTGCTACACTTGTAGGGCTTTATCCCGCAAAAAAATTATGCTTTTATCAATACGGCTATCCGTCTGGTTCAATTTGTAATAGCTCAAATACATTGCAAGCTCAATTTATTACACAAACGTTTTTAAGCTGGGATATATATGCAGCTAATATCAGGATGATAGATTTTACATGGCTTCATGATCTTGATCCTGTACAGGTAGCATTTTGGGGTAACTATTATGGATTGACTAACCCTGCATTTTTAGAGTTTTTAAGGACTCTTGGGTTTAGAAATTACAGTGGTAACGGAAGCGATAAACCGGCTTTAAATGAATTACGGTGCCAGGCAAAGCAAAGAGGTTTTAATACCTTAACTTTAAATTGTTCGGTAACCTCAATAAATGAAAATAAAAATGATCTTTCAGTTTTTGTTTTTCCAAATCCTGCAACCAGTATTTTAAGTATTAATGAAGCAGAAGCAAGTGTTAATGAGCTTATTATTTATGATGTTATTGGAAAGCAGGTCGAATTATTGCCCTTTAGCAATCAAATAAATATTTCGCATTTACATAATGGAATTTATTTTTTGAAGCTAAAGGGAGAGAAAGAAATGATTACAAAATTTATTGTTTCGCACTAATTTTAGTAGAACTTATTACTCCGTCATCTTTCATTTTTTTTATGATCACTTTTGCAAAGGTTTTTGAAAAAGAACTTAAACCATCGTAACTATAGGTTTTTGATTGTGCCGACCAAATAAGTGCTTCTGTTTTGCTATCGTATAAATTTGTTTCAAGGTAATACACATCATCGTTCACATAATATCCCGGGCTATAAGCGTAGGCTGACCAATAAGAGTAGTATCCGTAAAAATTATCGTAATAACCGTAACGCGCCATTGGGGCGTATGCTGTTGAACCTCTGATGTAACGTGATTCTGTTTTTTTCTTTAATAAAGATATTGTAAGAATGGCCTGATGACTTTTCTTTTTGATCTTATCCATCACTATTTCTTTTGGGATGCTATCCTTTAAAAGACTTGGTGGAAACTCATCTACACTTTTAATGGTGCTGATATTTTGTTTTGCTAAAGCATCTGAAATATTATTTTCGAGCGTTGATTTTGCAACAATATTACCGGTTAAAGCGGCAATAAAAACAGATTGAACCTCGGTAGTAGTTTGTTTGGGGTTTTTCCACGAGCCCGTTATTTGGGTAGTGGGCGCACACGACGCAAGAAGGCAAATAGTTGCAAATAATAAAGCTGTTTTTTTCATTCAATTACTTTATTACTCAGCTGTAAATATTATGCCAATTGTTTAATGGTGCAAGGTATCTACAACCACATTTGAATCTGTTGCGTGTTTTTTCTCGCCAATATTTAATTCTTCAGATTCGTTAATAGGAACTGCTTTATCGGTTTCGCCCATTTTACAGCTAATGCAAAAAATAAATAACGGTAATAAAACTAATGTCTTTTTCATAATTTATTGTTTTAAAAATAAAACCCCCTTTTTACAGGGGGTCTCATTTATTTATCTTCTGTTTATTCTTTCCCGGTATGACGCGGGTTCAGTTTTTAGATTTATTCTTTCTTTCGTTAGAATCTATCTTTAACAGATGATGTAATTAAATACTCTCTTGAAATTATTGTGCCAGCCTTTTTTAACAAAAAACTGAGGTAAAAGCGAAAATTGTTTCCCGTTTTTAATCTATTTGTGGAAAGGATTCAACCCAAAGTCTAGATCGTATTTTAATATACAATTAAGTCATTAACTTTTGCCATTCTTCTTTGGATCTATTTATCCATTTATAAACCTGATCTTCTTAAAAAATCATTTACAAAAATTAAAAAACCGATGGCAAAAATTATCGAGAAGCTTAATGAAATAAAACCAATGATAGTATAAATACTGCTGATGCTGCCAATGCCGGGCCCACCATTGCCAAACCTGATAAAATAATCCATCAAACTATCAATTACTATAATTTTTACGATCAAACCTATATTGCCCGTTAACATTAAGCGGGTACCAAGACTTTTGCCATTACGTTGTAGTTTAAGAATTGAAATTAAAATTAGCACCAAAGGCACTAAACCAAGTAATTTATAAAAGATAAATAATGCAAAGGTGTAAAAGTAATCCATAATTCTAACGTATTAATGAATAATTAATTCCAGATCCTGTTTATAAAATTAAACACATTTTTGTGGCTCATATTCTCTAAAAAGCCTGCCGGTACTTTTCCTTCCAAATTCTTTAGTAGGGTAGGGTAGCAGCTTGCGTCTTCTTTATCTTTATGATAATATGGAATACGTTTTGGATCGGGCTCACTTGCGTAAAAATAATCTGCACCAAAACACATGGTATTTTCTCCGCCAATTTTTATGCCATGAAGTACATGGTCGTAAAAAATAGTTGGGTCATCATTATTTAAAAATGCTCGTAAAAAATTCAAACCAATAATGCCTTTGCGTTTTATGATCTCTTTTGCAAGATCATCCGGCAAGTTACGTGGGTGATCAAATATAGCGCGGAAATTTGAATGACTTGCAATTAATGGAATATCCAGCTTGTATTTTTCTATATGCTCTAACTGACCGTAAGCCAAAGCATCATTGGTATGCGAAAGATCGAGCGCAATTTTTTTACCGTGCATATGATCCAGTAATTTTCTACCATCATCTTTTAAACCGGCTTTTGTATAATTACCGCCACCAAAACGGTTCTCGCCGTGATGCGTAAAGCTGATGTATAAAATCCTTTCTACATTTGATATTATTTTATCCAGTTTTTTAAAAGCGTTCTCAACCGGTTCATCTTCTTCGCAAATGCCCGATGCGTTTTCGATAGAAACAACTGCACCAATTTTATTGGAGTTAATGGCTGTGTTTAAAGATGCAACATCTTTTACCAGACAAATTTTATCGGCCTCATCTTTTAATAGTTGTTTAAAGATCTCGCTTTCTTTTAAACCTGTCTCCGAGCTTCCCGGTTCAGTGCCTGTATAAATGGCCATTACCTGTAGTTTTACATTACCTGCTTTTAAAGCATTTAAATTACAGCCAATTTTTTCAAAAAAAGGATGTGCGCCTTTTACATATTCTAAATACGACAATAGGTCGCAATGCATATCAATGATGGGGTAATTCATATTTGTTTTCTAAATATTTAGATAAAGATAGCATTTATAGAATAACATATTTTATAATGTCAAAATTTTGTTTAATTTCGAAACAGCACTTCTTTTTTTAACTCTTATTATTAATACAGTATCATTATCAACCTTAGAATTAAGAGTTGTTGTTAATGTTATTGATAGAAATAGCTAATTATGAAAATACGTATAAGTTTATTTGTTGTAGTACTTTTACTTAATGCAAGTGTGTCTTTTTCTCAATCAGCAAAGATAGATTCTCTAAAAACTCGCCTTTCTCAAAATTTACATGATACTGAAAGAGTGAAAACCCTTGTAAAACTTTCAGTTTATGTGGAAAAAATGAACTTAGACTCAGCTTTCCTAATTGCTAACCAGGCATTAGGCGTTATTAAAAATAGCCGGCTGGACGAAATAAATTTAAATAAATTTACGGCTTCTGTCTATGGAAAACTGGGCAATAATTATTATTTAAAAGGCGATTTTCCGAACGCTTTAAAATATTTTAATGATCAAAAAAAATTAAATGAAAAGATCTTAGAAAAACAACCAGGGCGAACTGATATAACAAAAAGCAACGCTATGTGTATTTCAAATATGGGGAACATATATTACCGCCAGGCTGATTATCCTAAAGCATTGGATTGTCATTTCAGATCACTAAAGTGTATTGAGGAATTAAATGACAAAGCAGCGGTTAGTACCTGCTTCATGAATATTGGCATCGTCTATTCTATGTTAGAAGATTATCCTAAAGCCTTACAATATTATTTTAAAGCAGAAAAAATTGCAGAAGAGCTGGGTCGTAAAAAAACTTTAATGCTGGCAAAAAGTAATATAGGAAGCAATTATCATAAAATGGAAAATTATCCAAAGGCCATTGAGTATCTTTCAGCAGCATTAAAATTAGCCGAAGAAGTTGGCGATAAACAATTAACGGGAAGCACACTCTATAATTTGGGCAGTATTTATGGTTCTATGGAAGAATATCCAAAAGCACTCGATCATTATTTTAAGTCGTTAAAACTAGCGGAAGAAATGGGTGATCAAATGAGCATTACCTTTAACCTTAGTAACATGGGTAATGTATTTGTAGCGCAAAAAAAATATAAAGAGGCTGAATCGTATTTATTGCGTGCATTAACTTTAGATAGCTTGCTTGGCGCATATGAACGCACAATGGACGACGAGGAAAATTTAAGCAATCTATACCAGATCTCGGGGCGTCCGGCGCTGGCCTTATTACATTATAAAAAATACATAATTGCCCGCGACAGTATAAATAACGAAGAAGCACAAAAAAAATTAGCGCGTACTGAAATAAATTACGAGTACGAAAAAAAGGAAGTTAAAGCTAAAGCTGAACAGGAAAAAAAGGACGCGATAGCAAATGAAGAAAAACAGACACAAAAGATCATCTTATGGTGTGTACTTGGCGGTTTGTTACTTGTTATTGTTTTTGCAATTGTAATGGTACAACGTTTTAGGGTAACCCAACAACAGAAAAAAGTGATCGAGGCTCAGAAAAAAATTACAGAGGAACAAAAGCACCAGATAGAAGAAAAACATAAAGAAATTACAGACAGTATTAATTATGCTGAACGTATACAGCGTAGCTTTTTGGCAACAACAGAAATGCTAAACGAAAACCTAAAAGAGTATTTTGTTTTTTTTCAACCTAAAGATGTAGTAAGCGGTGATTTTTACTGGTCAGCTAAATTAAACAACGGACAGTTTGTTTTAGCTACTGCAGATAGTACCGGGCATGGGGTGCCGGGAGCTATTATGAGTTTGCTTAACATTACAAGCCTAGAAAAAGCAATTGAACAATATACTGATCCTGCATTGATCTTAAATGCAACACGTAAAACAATTATCGAGCGTTTAAAAAAAGATGGTAGCGCCGATGGTGGAAAAGATGGGATGGATTGCAGTTTGATAAGTTTTGATTTTAAAAACAGTAAACTAATCTATGCTGCTGCTAATAACCCTGTTTGGATTGTACGGGGCGGTGAGTTACTTGAGTTTGGTCCGGACAAGATGCCGGTTGGTAAACATGATAAAGATGGCATTGCATTTACACAGCATTCAATTATATTACAAAAGAATGATGTTGTGTATGCTTTAACCGATGGTATGCCTGATCAGTTTGGCGGGCCAAAAGGAAAAAAGTTTATGTATAAACGCCTAAAGGAATTGCTTGTTTCGCTGGCGCAATTGCCAATGACAGAACAAAAACAAAAACTTATGGCCGAGCTAAATAACTGGAAAGGTGATCTTGAGCAAGTAGATGATGTGTGTGTAATAGGCATTAGAGTATAACGCAAATGAATCAGTTTGTGCTGGGCTGAGTCGAAGCAATGTTTTTCATCAATTAATCTTTTAATTTAATTTGCCATTCATTAAGGTTGTATTTTTTTGGTACCATGCTTTTATAAAGGTATTTTGATAGAGTTGTTAATCCAAAGCCACTAACGAGTGTGCTACCCAATATTGGCAAACCCAGTGATGGCTCACGTACGACAACAGGAGTAGTAATGAGCGAAACTACTAATAATTCAACACCTATAACCTGCGCCGCCGTGGCAGCACGGTTTCTTTTACTGTTAAAGTGTTTTGAATAATAAATTGTTTTTAATTGTTTGGTGTTTAATACAAACGAACTATCGTAATTTAAAATAGTTTCTTGTTTGGTAGTCCGGTATTTTGAGTTATAGCTAAATTTAGAAAAATAAACCGAGTCACTGCTCAATTGATCAATTCTGCATAAAGTAAGGTTGCTGTCGTTAGATAATACAATGGATATTAAACTATTGTTTTTAATGGTGATCTTCTTTTTTTGTTGTGTAAGAAAAATTTTATTGCTGCGCCTGGTTTTATATTTTTTTGGGATATAAATAAACTTGTTCTTATTTAAATCTAGTTGTTTTGGAATTTCGCCAATTTTATTGTAGTACCTTTTATGGCCGGGGCTCACTTCATACTCAGAAACATTTCCGTCATGCCAATAAGAGATGGAGGTGTAAATGGATGGATCAGAGCTATAACGGGTTATGTTTGAAAGTCTCCCATCACTGTAATAACTTTTAGAAGTACCAAAAGGCAGCTCGTTATTACCATTCGTATAGAACCATGAAGAATCTTTTATTTGCCCGTTCTTATAATATTTAACAAACTCGGTTGTATTGGATCCATGCCAATAAAGGATCTTTTTTACTTTGCCGTTTTTATAATGTCTTGAATAAATGATACTATCCTTTTGGCAGAACAGATGGTTGCAAAAACAAAAAAATATAAGTGCAGTTAGGTATCTCATTTATTTTTTCTTTTTTTTTGATGCTTTTGCTTTTTCGTTAAAACTTAAACATAAATTAACCCAATATTTAAAATCCTTTTTATTTTTAAAGCCTATCGGTTCTACATAACAATAACCTTTTAAGTTTTTTCCTTTCATGATCATTGGTAAATAACCGGTCTTTTCGGCCAGATCTTCTTGTAATGAAGGATCAAAACGGCACATCATATTATCTCCGCTTACATTTACACACATCTTTCCATTTACCATAAAAGCCAAACCTTTAAACATTTCTTTTTCTTCGATCTTCAATTTTGGAAATGTTGAAAGATATTCTCTTATTTTATTTGCAAGTTGTGTATCGTAAGCCATGGTTATTTTATTCACTTAAAAATAGTGTTTCTTTCTTATAAAAAGAATAAAAAACAAAATAACTTTAATTTAGTTTAAGGTGCTACTAAAGCCACGATAAAATGAATTGCAGAGGAAAAACAAAAATTAAAAAAATAAAATTGAAACAATAATTACCGTGTTTTTAACGGTGCTAGCTATTGCATTTATTTAAATTCTTCTTTTTTTGAAGTAAGATCAAAATTACCTCTTTTGCCATCTTTACTTACCATTACTCTGTTATCACTTTCAGGAGCCCAGATCTGTTCATACTCAAACGGAATAACTACATTACCTTTGAGATCCAGGTATCCCCATTTTTTATCTTTCTCCAATCCAATATAACCACCTTTTAAAATAAAGCCCATTAAGCTTTCGTGCGTACCGGTGCTAGACATTTTATCTTCTTCAACCTGCACCATTTCTAAAAAATTATCGTATTGAAAATCCACAACGGTTTCGCCTTTAGTATTTATTACGCCGTATTTTTTTCCTTTTTTAGCCAGGGCAATTCCTTCCTGGAAATCTGTTGCATCTGAATATGTATCTGCTATGATCATTTTTCCGGTCTTATCCATAAAACCATAAGTGCCACCGCTGTTCTTTTTAACGCGTATCAAACCATCACTAAAAGCGCTAATGTATTCGTATTCGAAAGGGATGAGCACTTCATCTTTCATGCTTATCAATCCCCATTTTGGATATTTGATGCGGGCTTTTACAGTACCATCCTGTATAATAGAGCCAAAGCTTTCGTATTTTGCTTCAACTGCAATATTGCCCAGCGTATCAATAAAGCCTTTTTTCATACCAACACTATACTGGTAATAACCTCTAAAAATATAAAAGTCGCCACTTAAGCCTTCAAACTTAAAAGGTATAACGGTTTCGCCTTTGCTGTTAATAACGCCAAACAACTGTTTGCCATCTACCATTTTAGATACTATGCATTTACCTTTGGCACTAAAGGTTTGTGCATTATGAAAAACAGCACCATTAAATAATTTTTTGCCTTGATATTCAAAAAAACGGTTACCATTTGGCGTGCCCGAAGTTTTGATCATATCAGGAAGCGCGATGGTTTGCTCAACAGGTGTTTCAGTTTTAGCTTCTTCTTTTTTTGACGAAGAGCCGCAGGATTGTAATACCACAATTGGTAAAACAAATAAAATACTTTTAAGATTTAATTGCATGGGTTTTAAGGTTGTGATTTAAAGCATTAAAGATACTAATGCTTAATGGTTTTGCAAAGCAACTAAATTTTAGATTTCAGTTTGTGTTTATGAGCCTGTTTTTATATTTAATACAATTGTATTTAATATAAGCTCTTAAATTTAAATGCCATTTAATCAGAGTACAACTATAAGTTTATGCCTCTTCAGAATAAAAATCGGCTACCTTTTTTTTAAGCCACAAATACGCAACATTCTCATCGTTAAAAAGCCTGGGTCTTAAAACAGGGCGCTCAAAAATCATTAAAAGACTTAACCTTAAACGGCTTATTTTTGTTTTAGAAATGTAAGCAATGGCAATAATATTACTTAGGTGAGCAGTGTTGCCAATATAGGTAACGGCATCTTCGGTAAGTTCGTGAACCGAAGATGAATCAAAGAGTATGCCGTAAGGTTTATTGCCCGAACGCTCCATGCCGTAACAATAAATGTAGATCATGTCATCGGCATCTATAACCGTGTTTTCTTTGAATTTTACACTTAAAATACCTTCTTTAAAAGATAATTTTGTTTTTTCGTAAGTGGCTTTTTGATTAGAGACCAGCATATAAGTTCAATGCAACTAAGATAATAATTAAAAACGCATGTTATTATTATTTTTAGTTTAAGCTATTAGTGTTTTGCCATGCGCTTAACAATTTTTGAGATTTAATTGTACCCTTTATTTATCATAACTTGTATTTGCTTTATTGTTTATGGAATAAAAACGTCGGGCTAAATCCCTCTAGCTATTGGGACTGCGGAAGAGGGGCATTGCTAGTAGGGGTTGTATAATGTATCTTCATCTAATTTTTTTAGTCCGTATTTCTTCCTGTTTTGATCTACTTTGTTTTTTTCTTCTTCAGTTAATTTAGAACTATCACCAACCCGGAAATAGAATAGAGGCTTTTCATTGCTGTTCATTAGATATTGATCATACATCCAGCAATAGTCAATCGGTAAATACTCGCCATTGAATAAGGCTGTTTTAAAAAGCGCCAGTTTATCTTTATTGACAGGCATCCTGGCGCTGTGATGGATCACAATTTTAATAGCATTATAAGCTTGTGGGCCAACTTTTTCTTCAGAAGGAAAACCGTATTTATCAATAAGTTTTAATATGAATTGAAAATTGATGGAATCGTATTTTGGCCGTTCGTTTGCATAAACATACATATCCGTTTTATATAAAGGCTCGGCTGTTTTTATATTTCTTATTACAACCTGATCAATATAAAAAAGACTATCACATTGTTTTGCGTATTTGGTATTAATGCGTTTAAGATATTTATTATGTAAAATATCAGCACTGTCTTTTAATTGTTTAAAGGCTTTAAAGTCGCTTAGCTCTGTAAAATTTCTATTGGATAGTTCGCTGGTGGGTATGCCATTCAATAAAGCCCGCCTTAAATAATTAGTTGCTGCTTTTTTGTTTTGGGCTTTTAGTGCATTAACAGAAGCATTCAAGAAATGGGAAACATGTGCATAGTGCACCAATTTAAAAGCAGAATCATACTTGTTAAGCGCAGTTAAATGATCTTTTTGATTGAAATAAAAATTGGCACGGTTACACAGATTGTAATATTTGATATAATCATCTTTATTTTGCGCAAGCAGTTTGGAAGAGAGGAGGAGTATGAAAAGGATGAGTCGCATTTACTTAAAGATACAAACGCTTTATGATTTTGCAAAGCAACTAAATTTTAGATTTTAGTAATGCTCAGCAGGATTTGAAATCCTGCGGAATGTCAAAAAGCCTAGTTCAACGAGTTGTAATATTGGAACTCTGCCGCAGGATTTCAAATCCTGCGGAGCGGATCGACTTTATGCATATTGTTTTATGCAATTTTATCGTCTATAAATAGAAGAGATTTTATCGTTTTTAAACATATCCTTTAATTCAGATTTTAATAGCAATCTTTTATTTTCTTTTACATAATGATCCTCGGGTTTTAAAGGATATGGATAAGTTTGATATTCAATACTATTGGGGTAAACCGTAAGAGTATCTTTATTTATAGTAATTACCTTTATAAGTGAATAATTATAAACGGAATCATTGATCTTTCGTTTAATCACATAAGCATCTCCTGTTTCAGGATTTTCAATCATTTCCAGATCTCTTTTATCAGAATATTGAATATAAATAAAAGCTGCTGAGAATAATAACGTAAAGAACACTGTACCTGTAAAGAAATACAATGGAGTGTCTGTTTTTCTCTTGTAATCGTTTTCTAATGACTCGTTTTGGATTACTTCATTACAATTTTTACAATAGATTTTAATTGTTTTATTTCCTAAAGAGAAAAAAGGAATATAATAAAGATGAAAGCAATCCATGAAAACTTCAATCTCTAATTCAAAAGCTTTACAATTTTTGCAAGATTGGTGATATTCGTTATATCTTTTTACCCTGAAATTTTGTTTTCCACCTGCAAAAGCGATATGCATATTGTATTTATTTTGGAATAAATTTAATTATTTTCCTTTAAAATGCATGATTACAAATCCTGCGGAGTGGATAAGACTTAGTTTTACTTTTGAGATATATTATACTTTGATTTCACCCATTCTATAAATTTATCGTTATATATTTTGTTATGTGATAAATGAAGCACTTTTCTTAATTCAAGACCGACATTTGTAAAATTAATAACACTAATTTGAGGCGAATTAGCAATAATTACTTCGGGGTCTTTTGTAATAGTTTCTGTCATCAGGCTTTCGTTTACATCAAAATTCAAAATTGTATTGCCAATTTTAATGGGTACTGAAAAAACTATCGATGGCATCTTTTTCCAAGCATTTAAGTCGTGTTGAATTAATCCAGCATCTTGAAGTTGAGTTAAATCAGAGTATGCGAGACCTACAGGTCTCAAAGCATTACTGCCAGGTGCGCCAAAAGGCTCACTAATTAAAGCAGTCATGCGATCATCAGAGTTTGGGATTTCAAAACTTATATTACAAAATAATTGAAATGTTTTTGCAGTTTTTTGATCAAGTAGTGATAAGGTATGAATAGTTTTTGGGCTAAATGTTCCAGGTTTTCTTATTTCCCCAGCAAGTATTTTAGATAAAAATAATTGCACCTCTTCGTTTGATTTTGTCTCTGCAATTTTCGAAAACATTTCTAACCAATCAGAATCAATTTCTTCTTCTGAATCTTCTTTTGGTGGACTTAATTTTAAATCGTCAATTGCTTTTTGAAAAGTGTTCTCTCGATTAATTTGTTCTCTTAAAAGTTTTGACCCGAAGTAATTAGTTGTCCGTTCAATTAAAAACTCATCTTTACTAAATTTTTCTGCAACTGTTTCTGAAGCCTTTTTAGTTATTAAACTTAATGCTTCCGATTCAGATTTTATTTTTTGTACCTTCGCTTCTAAAAGAGAAACAGGTACGTCTACTAGACCAGTAATTAATCTATTAATAGATTTCCAAATATTTTTTTTAATTACTGGAGGTAGAGGAATTCCATCAAGGTTAGATAGAATATCTGTACCTGATAATGAAGACTCACTCTTCGTATGTTCGTTTATATTTTCTTCATTACTCATAGTCATTTTTAAATTAATTCCCCATCTTCGCTACTGCTTCAATAATATCGTGCTTGGTAATAATGTGCATATTGCCGCCAAGGTCGCGCAATAATACAGCGTTGTTATCTTTGGTAATTAATTTACTTACTTCTTCTATCGGTGCTTTTTCGCCTACAATAGGGAAGGGCGCCTGCATTAAGGTTTTAACGGTGTAGCTTTTTACATCATTGTTCTCCATTAATTTGGTAAAGATGTAATTATCATTAATTGAACCTACGTATTCTCCTTTATCTGTAACCGGGATCTGTGAGATAGAATATTTACTCAATGTTTCTAATGCCTCTTGTACTGTCGCATTAACATCTACCGTTAATAATTTTTGGTTCTTGTGGTTGGCAATAAGATCAATGGCTTTTGGTTTTGTAACTTCTAAAAAGTGACGGTCACGCATCCAATCATCGTTAAACATTTTACCCATATAACGTGTACCATGGTCATGAAAGATCACCACAACTACATCACCTTTTTTAAATTTATCTTTCATTTGCATTAAGCCTGCCATAGCAGAGCCCGCGCTGTTACCAACAAAAATACCTTCTTCTTTTGGGATGCGGCGTGTCATGATGGCTGCGTCTTTATCGGTTACTTTTTCAAAATGATCGATGATGTTAAAATCAACATTAGCCGGTAAAAAATCTTCACCAATACCTTCGGTGATGTAAGGATAAATTTCGTTCTTGTCAAAAATACCGGTCTCTTTGTATTTTTTAAATACCGAACCGTAAGTATCAATTCCTAAGATTTTAATGTTAGGATTTTTTTCTTTTAAATATTTTCCGGTTCCGCAAATAGTTCCACCGGTACCAACACCAACCACCAAATGCGTGATCTTGCCATCTGTTTGCTCCCAGATCTCAGGGCCCGTTTGTTCGTAATGCGCTTGCGAGTTGCTTAAATTATCGTACTGGTTCGGCTTCCACGCATTTGGTATCTCATTTACCAAACGGGATGAAACAGAATAATAGGAGCGTGGATCTTCAGGTTCCACATCTGTTGGGCAAACGATTACCTCTGCACCAAAAGCGCGCAAGGCATCTACTTTTTCTTTACTTTGTTTATCGGTGGTTGTAAAAATGCATTTGTAACCTTTAATTACCGCGCCAATGGCCAAACCCATACCGGTGTTACCGCTGGTACCTTCTATAATTGTTCCGCCCGGTTTTAGTCTTCCGTCTTTCTCGGCATCTTCAATCATTTTAATGGCCATACGATCTTTAATAGAGTTGCCCGGGTTAAAGGTCTCAACCTTTGCATAAACATCGCAAGGCAGGTCTTTAGTAATTTTATTGATCTTTACCATTGGCGTGTTGCCAATTGTTTCTAATATGGTTTTGCAAACTTTCATAGTTTTTATTTTTAGTTTCTATTTCGTCATTCCGTCCCGATAGCTATCGGGATGACCCGGAATCTCAGTTCTTTTTGAGTGCTGAGATGCTGAATCAAGTTCAGCATGACCCGTTATTTAGTTGTTTATATCGTTAACTCACCTCTTAAATTGGTAAGCAATTGTTTTTTTAGTTGTGTATTATTTAATTTTTGTCCTAACAAGAACATTAGTTTTGTAATAGCGCTTTCAAAGGTCATATCGGCACCGCCAATTACACCCATTTTTTTTAAGTGCGAGCTGGTCTCATACATGCCTTGTATCACTTTACCTTCAAGGCATTGCGTAATGTTTAAAATTACAATGCCTTTGGCAATTGCTTTTTTTAATTCGTTGGCAAACCAATCTTGCGTAGTTGTATTACCGGCACCAAAAGTTTCTAAAATAATGGCTTTAATACCCGGTGTGTTAATAATGGCAGAAGTAATTTTTTTACTGATGCCCGGAAACAATTTTAAAACGGCAATATCATTGTCCATATGCGTATGGACCTTTAATGCCTTTGTGCTTGCTTTTAATAAAGCGCTTTGATTGTATTGAATGTTTACGCCGGCTTCTGCAAGGGCAGGGTAGTTGGGTGATTTAAATGCGTCAAAGTGCGAAGAGTTATACTTAAAAGTACGGTTGCCGCGGTAAAGCTTGTATTCAAAATAAATACACACTTCATTTACCACAGGTTTACCTTTTACTTTGCTGCCTGCAATTTCAATAGCGGTAATTAAATTCTCTTTACCATCGGTACGAATAATGCCAATTGGTAATTGCGAACCTGTTAGTATCACCGGCTTGCTCAAATTTTCTAACATGAAGCTTAAGGCACTTGCCGTAAAGCTCATAGTATCTGAGCCGTGAAGGATCACAAAACCATCGTAATACTTGTAATTATCTTTAATGATCTTCGCCAGCTCAATCCATACAAGCGGGTGCATGTTGGAAGAATCAATTGGTTTTGCAAAAGCAATAGAAGATAATTCGATATCGAACTTTTTTAATTCAGGAACCTGTTGTGTAAGTGTTTTAAAATCGAAAGGTTTTAATTCACCTGTAACAACATCCTGCATCATACCAATGGTACCACCGGTATAAATTAAAAGTACAGAAGATTTTTTTTGTTTTTTCATAGTCGAGCCTTAAGTCCCTCTCCATTTGGAGAGGGATTTAGGGTGAGGCTTGTTAAAATGGCAGATCATCATTATCTCCAACATTACCTGTAAATACAGGAGTTGAAGATGTATTGATGTTGTTTGAAGCCTGGTTATTGTTTTGTGAAGATGCATTAGAGTTGCCTCCTGTCATTTTCTCAATTCTCCATGCTTCTAAAGTATTAAAATACTTAATGCCTTGCGGACCGTTCCATTCGCGGCCGCGTAAGTTAAATTGCACTTTTAATTCTTCGCCTTCGTTAAATTGGTCTAAGATGGCGCATTTGTCTTGTGTTACCTGGAAACTAACATGCTGTGGGTACGGCGTGTTGGCTTCTGTTGTTAATACGAATTCGCGTTTTTGAAAACGATCACTCACTTTTTGAGTCTCGAATTTTGCTTTTAGGGTTCCTACTACTTCCATGATATATTTGTTTTTATTTTTTCTGTTTCAAGGGCCGTTGTTATGCGGCCGGTTTATCTTACTAAAAATACCGCAATTTTCCTGTTTTTTGCGATTAACTTTTGCTCATTTATTTAACAGGTACGCCATATATTGTTTTTACATAAAACAAGTTCCGGCGACTTGCTTTTTTGGTGGAAATATACCTGTTCACAAAAATGGTTTCCTGTTCTACCTTGCTTTCCAGTTCTTTTAACTGTTTATTGATACTTTGAATATAAGTAGCACTTTGTTCGGTAAAATCCGGCGGCACGCCCACCATTTCTGCTTTTGAAAGCTCCAGTAATTCAGTTACTGTAGGCATCATTTTAGAGATCTCTGCATCGGGTTTTGTGGGTGTAAATTGTTTGTTCTTAAAATTAATGTAATCATTATAAACTTCGGTAGCATGGTTAAAATGATTGCCGGCGCTATTCAGCTTTTTAGTATAATATTCGCCTTCTTTTGATTTAAGGTAATTGTAATAATTGGCAGTTACCTCGCTGCTGGTACCAAATTCATTCAATCTGCGTGCTACGGCAGTTATTTTTTCTATCTCAGCTAATTTTAAAAAATCGTTGATCGAATCCTGGTACCACCATTGTGCTTTTATGGTAGAGGCTGCGCCGGTATGAAACTGGTATAATGTAATGGGAAACATTTTCATTTGCCAGATGGGATCGATAGGGTAGTGCGTTTTAATAAGTTTATCGGGATCTGCAAAATAATAATCGTTGTTCAGTCGCCTTACAAATTTATTATTCTGTAAATAACCGCTACCCCATGTAGGATCGAGCAATTGCCAGGTATTATTAATTTTTACTGAGCACCAGGCGTGGCCAATGATAGCGGGCAAAAAGCTTTGTTTGGTGCTGCCTTCAACAACATAACTTGGCAATTTTACCAATTTACAAAGAGTATCAAAAACAGTAGCATAACCTATACAAACGCCGGTCTTGTTCTCAAAAACATCTTTTACCAGTTGCGTTCGCTTGTTACTTGTTTTATAAGTGAACATTAATTCGGGCGCGTAAGAAATGTTTTTAGTTACCCAATGATAGATGGCGCGGCATTTGTCTTCCTCTTTTGTGAAAGAACTATCAACAAAAGCAGCAATGGCATTTAAAGTGCTGAATGAAGTGTTATTATCATCCACCAGTTTGTCTACCTCTGCATAAGGATTTGCAGGTTCTGTAGTTTTTTTTTGCGAATAAAAAGCAAGAGAAAAAAACAATAAAAAAATAAGTATAAGTTCTTTTTTCATTTTTACAGCAGTGCCATCCAGGCTTCTTTCACTTTGTTTGCTTCTAAAAGCGTTTTCGCAAATTTGTGCTGGTCTTCTTTAGATGAAAAGGGTTTTATTGTTTTTTTGTATTCGCTGATTTCTTCGCTTGCAGGTAAAGCTTCAACGCTTCCCAACAAACCAAGATTATTACCGCTTAAAACGTTGCTGTTACGAATATCTTGTGGTATCTGGTCTAAGCCAATGCCAATGCTTGTAATTGGTTTCTCCACTTCAAATATGGCAGCGCCCGATGCGCGGCAATACCAGTTGTCGCCCATACGCGCTACAAGATCTATTTTGTTGGCATCAATTTGTTTGTGCTCGTTCAATATTTCTTCTGAAATATGAATTTTAATGATCTCGCAGATCACTAAATTTCCTGCACCGCCGGCCTTGCCTAGTTCTTTTACTTCAATTACTTTACACTCTAACTGCACCGGGCTTTCTTTTACCCTTGCAGGTTTCACCATTTCAGATGGAACAGGAGTAAAGCCCGCTTTTACAAACTCGTTAGTGCCTTTGGGGAATGGACTGCTGGCCAAACTGGTTTGTTGCACCATATTGTAGTTTACAACATTAATAACAACTTCCGGCACTTCTAAAACATTCAGTAAAGTATCTTTTGGTGCGCCTGTGCGACCGCTGTATGCAGGAGAAAAAACTGCAATGGGCGGGTTAGAAGAAAATATATTAAAAAAACTAAAAGGTGCTAAATTCTGTTCGCCGTTTTTGCTTACTGTACTGGCAAAACAAATTGGGCGTGGAGCAATTGCGTTTTGCAAATATTTTTGCAAAACCGGTATGGTCAATTCTTTAGGATCTAATGATAGCATAGGTTTTCAAAGTTACGAAAAGCCTTAGCAATTTACGAGCATTGTTAATAATTGACTGAAATGTGAATACCATTTTACTTTTTAACCACATAGGCACATAGTTATGCTACTTGTGTTTAATTGCCCAATATAGCTTAAAAGAGTTAAATCATAGAGAAACAAAGCACATCGCGACGCGATGTGTTCTATGTAGACTTTGATAGGCACAAAGAAACTTTTTCTATGTGTCTATGTGGTTTAAAATTTACGGTTTGATCTTAAACGCCGAATTATAATACTGCAAGCCGCTTCTGAAATTGATCCGTTTACCGCCAATGGTTCGGTAATGATCTTTGCAGAATTGGATAGAGAGGTAACCGGCATTGGTTGGTACAAGTCCTTGTAATTCGCTAGCTGTAAAAGTTATTAAAGTATCAGTACCCGAAAATAATTTATTTGGATAAACAGCGCTTCCTGTACCACCCAATAATACAACCTTAATTAAACTACAATCACCTGTACCTTTAACATCAACTGTAAAACCTGTGGCAGTGCTAATAGAATCGGGGATATTTGCAGCTTTGTTAAAGATAGGTGGTGTGTGCGTGTTTGAATAGGAGAAAGAATTAACAGCGCCAGAGCCGCCAATGGTCCACATATGCGGCATTAAAAATTGAGTGGCCGTTGTATCGTTATAATAAAAATTGCTTACAATGCTTTTATTCTTGAAGTTAACACCGTTAAGATTTACAGAGCCCATATCCTGCAAATTTGCGGATGAATAAACTTCGTTGGTAATTAGCTGACTTGAATAATAAGCAGATGTTAAACGACCAACAGCAGTGTAGGTTCCTGATAGTTTTGAGTATGTATTTAAACACGAAAATAAAGCCTGGTAACTGGAAGAATCACTTGGGTTTACATTTGTAATAGGCGTGCCTGAAGGATCGGCATCGGGCTCTTCCTTTTTCTTGCAGGAAACAACAATTAAAAAAAGTAAAAATATATGGAAATGCAGTTTCATTTTGAAGTATAAAGATAGGGAAAATTAGTCATCGGGTTATCAAGCCTCATCCTAAATCCTTCTCCAAAGGAGAAGGACTTCAAAATTGTTAAGCTCCCTTCTCCCTTGGAGAAGGGCTGGGGATGAGGCTTAAAACCTTATCTGCAGCTTAACATTGACCTGCCTGTTGGTAAGATAATTTGGTACTGCGTAACGATTGCCTGTTACATCCTGTATCCATGTAAACGATACGGTATTTTGTACCTGCAATAAATTAAAGATCTCTAAAAAGATCCACATATCTTTTAAATTATTGAATACATTTTTGCGTTTTATTTCGCGGTTTGATTTTAATAGATTATAGGCAAAACCCGCATCAACTCTTCTGTACGGTGGCATACGCAACACCTGTTGATAACGTAAATGCGTTGGCGGACCAAATGGTAAACCACTACCAAACTGTAAGTTCAAATTAAATTTAAACGAAGGGAATTTTGGTAAATAATCCTGGAAAAATAATCCGAAAGTTACTAATTGATCTGTTGGACGAGGAATAAAACCCGGGTCTGTCAACACACTATCCACCACAGGGTCAAAAGGCGTGTTCTTAAATACAACTTCACCATCTTTATTTAAATAATCCCAATGAATGTTATCGGGAGATTTTTCGTAGGTTCTTAAAAAGCCAATGGTAGCCCAGCTTTCAACACCTTTTACAAATTCTCCGTTTATCCTTACATCGGTACCAACGGCATAACCTTTTGCATTGTTATTTGCAAAATAACGCAAGCGCACATTATCAATTTCGTAAGGAATTAAATTATTTAACTGTTTAAAATAACTCGAAAGAACTAATTTAAATGGTCTTTCCCACATTCTGAAAATATAATCTGCTGTCAATACAAAATGAATAGATTGCTGCGCCTGAACATCTTTGTGAATTTGTCCGTCAATGCCACGTAACTCACGGTAAAACGGAGGCTGATAATAAACACCTGAACTGAATTTAAATAGCCAATCACGCTTCCAGTGTGGTTTATAAGAAACTGTTACACGAGGTGAAATAAGCAATTGTTCATTCACGGTCCAGTAATTTGCCCTTATGCCTGCAGTTATACTAAAGTTAGAAGTATCGGCCAACATCTTATTAAAATTGTATTGCATGTAAGCCTGCGAACGATAACTTGGTAAAGAGATCTTTGTTTTGTAAACATCCAGTAAATTAATATCGGTAGCGCTGTAAGGCACAATATAACCTGAAGAATCTACAGTGCGCCACTCGCTTAACTTGTCATTTATCTGTTCAACCTGCTGGCGTGCACCCCACAAAAATTCATTATTACTGTTAATGTAACGCGTGCCTTTGTGTTCAACATTCACAACAGTGGCTTCCAAATGATTTCTGCCATTGTTTAAAAACGTGCCAATACCACGATTATAAGCAACCTGTCCAAATGTTTCTTTACCAAAATCTGCTTCTAACTGATCGATATAATATTGGCCTTGCACAGTATAGATCTCTTCTTCTTTAGCATGGTAGGCAGAAGTAATGAGTTTTAATTTTGTTTTGCTGTTTGGGCGATAGGTTCCAGAAAGTCCACCCATAAAAGTGGTGTATTGCATTAACTCTTGTCCGTCAAAATAAATGGTAAGCCGCAAAGCGTTATTAACTGTTCCAAAATTAGTTTGCCTGTTTGCCGGAATAACCAGGTATTTGTTGCCGGCAATATTTCCTAAAAACTCAATTTTTAATTTTGGATTTACATCAAAGGTTAAAAATGTTTGTACATCTAAAGCGCTAGGGCGGTATTCGCCTTTTGTATCTAAGCCTTTTAATAAATAAGAGTTGGTTCTGTAACGTGCGCCAATGCTCCATGCAAGCAAACGGTTATTGCTAACACCTTCTAATTGCATATTGCCACCTAAAAAACTGCCTGATGCGCTGCCCCCAAATTTTAAAGGTTTACGATAAGTGATGTCCAATACACTGCTTAATTTGTCGCCATAACGCGCTTCAAAACCGCCAGCTGAAAAATTTATGTTTGATACCATGCTGGGGTTGGCAAAGCTTAATCCTTCCTGTTGGCCGCTGCGTACTAAAAAGGGGCGGTACACTTCAATATCATTTACATACACCAGATTCTCGTCAAAATTACCACCACGTACGCTATAACCACTGCTTAATTCGTTATTGCTGCTAACGCCCATTTGCGTTTTAATGATATCTTCAATATTGCCGGTAGGGCTTGGAATTTGATTAAATACTAAAGGATCGAGCCGCACCACTTCTTCACGTCGGCCCTGGTTATCGGTTACTTCAACAACTGTTAAAGTGCCTTTAAATTTTAAAGTAGGCGAGTATTTAATAGTTTCGCCCGGCTTGGCATTTACAGTATAATTAAGGGTTGTAAAATTCACACTAAAAAAAACAATGGTAACAGGTTTACCTGCATCAATGGTAAGCTTATAAAAACCATTCTCGCCAGATGTGGTTAGTTGTGAAGGATTCTCTTTTACACCAATTGTAATTCCTTCGGCAGTTTCATCATCATTTGCTTTCACAAAACCGGTTATGGTAGCGGTTTGCGAAATAGCAAAGGCAGCCATAAAAAGCAGGATAAAAAGAATATGGAATTTAACCGTTTTCAGAATTTAATTAAGATAACGAATATACAGAGATATTATTATTTGAAAAAGCGATTATTTTACAGAGCCTGAATTGTTGATAAGCATAGCATTATACGCCTGTAAAAAAACTTTAAACTCTTGCGTTATCTTTTTGTCTGTTTGCGGATGTTTGTTCAACTGTTGATCCCAAATAAGGCTATCACGCTTATAATTAAGAGCAGATCTGAGTTCGGGCATTGAAAAAGAATATACCATTGAATCGTTATAAACATAATGCGAACTGTTAGCGTAAAAATAACTTTTGCGCGAAATGGTATCGGTAAATGACTTTCCTAAAGCATAAAAAGGTTTATTGTAACCAATTAAATTCATCGCGCTTGGCAAAACATCCATTTGAGAGAAAGTTTTGTTGTTTGTTCCTTTTAAAGAATTATCAGGCTTAAAGAAAAGGATAGGGATACTTTGATTGCCTACAACATTGCTGTAGAAAGGGTCTTCAGAAATGCTGGCATGATCGGCACACAAAATAAAAAGTGTATTGTTGTACCAGGCTTCTTTTTTGGCAGTGTTAAAGAATTGTTTTAGTGAATAATCGGCATACCTTATGGATTCTGAGTTTTCGAGCGGGCCCTTTTTAAATTTATATTTATATTTTGCCTGAACATAATAAGGGTGGTGGGAGCTTAAAGTAAATATTGCAGAATGAAAAGGTTGTTTGAATTCGCTCATTTTTTTAATGGAGTATTGTAAAAAAGGCTCATCCCAAATGCCCCAAAAGTCGTCAAAATCATAATTATCACCATATTCTTTTTTTCCAAAATAATTGCTGTAACCCGCAGATGGAGCCCAATCGTCAAAATTCATAGTGCCATTTATACCTCCGTGAAAGAAGGCTGTTGTATAACCTTCTTTACCTAATAATGTGGCAAATGAAGTTTGAACGTTGTTGGCGTAGATAGAATTGATAAAAGGATTTGCCATTAAGGAAGGTAAGCTTGAAAGTATGGCTGGAATACCTTCAATTGATTTTGACCCATTTGAATAAGCATTTGTAAATACCAAAGAATGATCCATTAAACTATCTAAAAAAGGCGTAAGATCTTTATGTCTGCCAAGCTTTGTATATTCTTTTGAGAAGCTTTCCAATAACAAAACAACTACATTTTGTTTTTTAAATATCGAATCTTTAAAGTGATGAATAGGTTTAAAATTAGCCTTCATAAAAGCCTCATTATAAAAATCATACTTTTCCACCGATAATTGTCCTACAGATTTTATTAAGGTGAAAGGTGTGTTCAATACGATAGGAACTTCTTCCGGAATTGTAACCGAACCTGCATTTACAATATCAATGGGTATACGCTGCAAGCCGCCCCTTATTCCAAGTACAATACAACCACTGAATAAAATAAAAATGAAAAAAATAAGTATCCACTGTTTAATGTTAGTGAACACATATTTTTGCAACACTAGTGGTTTTACTTTTTTAAAGAGTTTCACCAAAACAATAATTAAAATAATGTAGATGAGTAAAACCCACCAAAAATCTAAAATGTATTGTGGCAATAATTTAGCCATGTCTGTTTGTCCGCCAATTTGTTCAAACAGATCAGAGGTAGAGCGTTTTTTAGTGAAGCGGAAATAACCAAAATCAACACAATTGGCCATTATAAAAATGGAATTGCTTATTATGAATAGCCATTTTAAAAAGCTTTGGTATCCTTTTTTTTGATAAAAATTAAAGGGAAGAATTGAAAGAAAGATAAAAAGGCTGTTGCAGACAAAGATGCTAAAAGTGTCAAACCGCAAACCGTAAATGGCATCTTGCGCAAAATGCATAAAGTTAATGCTCGGAAAAAGGCTCGCATTACAAACATAAAAAAGAAAACGACAAATAAAGTACAGCACATAACAAACCAGTAATTGCCTGATCAAAAATTTTAGCTGGTTTAAGTAATTTAAGCTCACTATAAAATCAAAAAAATGTAATTTAGTAAAATCTTGAGCACAAATATAAAACAAGATATTCAACAGGTTTTAAAAAAGTATTGGGGCTACGATAGTTTTAGGCTCATGCAGGAAGATATTGTGCTTTCGGTATTAGAAAAGCGCGACACTCTGGCGCTTTTACCCACAGGCGGTGGTAAATCCATCTGCTTTCAGGTACCCGGTATAGTATTAGGAGGAACCACGTTAGTGATCTCGCCATTAATTTCCTTAATGAATGACCAGGTGCAAAACCTTAAAAACAAAGGTATTTCGGCGGTTGCTATTAGTGCCGCCATGAATTTTAAAGAGATTGATGTTGCTTTAAACAATGCCGCATTGGGTCATGTACAATTCTTGTACCTTTCTCCGGAGCGTATTCAAAACGAAGAATTCCGGCAAAAATTAGCCTATTTACCTATTACACTAATTGCTGTAGATGAGGCGCACTGTATCTCGCAATGGGGTTATGATTTCAGGCCAAGCTATTTAAAAGTGGCCGAAGTGCGTTCATACTTTACCGATGTGCCCATTATTGCTTTAACCGCGAGTGCTACAAAGTTTGTTGTAGAGGATATACAGCTACAATTGCAGTTTAAAAATCAAAATGTTTTTCATCAGTCATTTGCCCGAAAAAATTTACGTTATGTAGTGCAACACGAAGAAGATAAAATTACGCGTTTGCTTAAATTGGTTACTAACATTGGCGGTTCTGGCGTTGTGTATGTGCGTAACCGTAAAAAAACAGAAGAGCTGGCAAGGATTCTTCAATCAAAAAAGATCTCGGCCTTAGCTTATCATGCAGGTTTAAAATTTGATGATCGTGAAACTATTCAGGAACAATGGATCAATAATCAAATACAGGTTATTTGCGCTACCAATGCTTTTGGAATGGGTATTGATAAGCCCGATGTACGTTTTGTTGTACATATGGATCTTCCGGAAAGTTTGGAGGCCTATTTTCAGGAAGCGGGCAGGGGCGGCCGCGATGGCAAGATCGCTTACTCAACTATTTTTTATACAACAGCTGATCAGTTACGCCTAATAGATAATTTCCGTTTTGCTTTTCCTGATCTGGATTACATAAAACAAACGTACCAGGCTGTTTGCAACTATTTTCAGGTGGCCATAGACTCCGGGCAAGGCCTTAGCGTTGATTTTGATCTCGATAAAATTTGCAGCAGTTATAACCTCTTGCCCGTTTTGGTTTACAACAGTATTAAATTTTTAGAGAAAGAGAATTATCTTTCGTTTTTAGATGCAGGCTATGAACCTTCAAAAGTATTGATGTTAGGAGGAAAAGAAGAATTGTATTCTTTCCAGATAAAAAACCCTAAATACGAACCGGTTTTAAAAACCTTATTAAGAAGTTATGGCGGTTTGTTTGAGAATTATGTTTTTATAAACGAAAAAGATCTTGCCTACCGTGTAAAGACCAATGCTAATGAGCTTACAGAGCAGTTAAAATTTTTGGATAAGCAAGGTTTGTTATCGTATGTGCCCCAAAGCAATTTACCGAAAATGATCTTTTTGCAGGATAGGGTAAATACAAAATACCTTGAATTTAACCCTGAAAATTATCAAAAGTTAAAACAACGTTATTTAGAACGCATTAATGCGGTGATCGATTATACCAAGGAAGATAAGATCTGCAGGCAGGTACAGCTGTTAATGTATTTTAATGAATTTAATTATTCAGATTGCGGACATTGCGATGTGTGCATCAGCAAACGCCCAAAAGATTACGAAAAAGTAAGAAAGAAGATATTGGATGTTGTAAAAGCCCAGGCTATGTCTTTAGAAGATCTGAAAGAAAAAATGACATCCTTTAATGATGAAACCTGGATAAAAGCCTTTAATGAATTAGTGGATGACGGAAAGATTGCAGAACACGAAGGTGTTTTTTATGTGAAAAAATAAATTGCCCGTCACCCTGAACTCGATTCAGGGTCTCAGCACTCAAGAGAACTGAGATGCTGAATCAAGTTCAGCATGACCAGTAAAGTTTTATAAAATTTTCTTTATCACTCTCAACGTGTGCGAGTACTTCTTTGTATCAGAACTAAAAATACCGTAATGATCAAATTTATCTATACGCACCGAGCCGCTGGCGTGAATGATCTGCTGGTTATCTAACAAAATTCCCACGTGTACAATGTTACCTTCTTCATTATCAAAAAAAGCGAGGTCGCCGGCTTCAGCTTCTTCTACAAAGCTTAAAGGGCTTCCCAACTCAACCTGTTGCGAAGCATCGCGCGGTAATTTGTAACCATTCAGTTTAAAAACAGTTTGTGTAAAGCCGCTGCAATCAATACCCAAAGGGTTTTTGCCGCCCCACAAATAAGGTGCATTAATAAATAAATAAGCAGTTGAAAGTATATCCTGGGCATTTTTCTTTTGATTGGGAGTTGTGGTTTGCCCTTCAAAACCAAAAGAAAAAGATTCAAAACTCATTGCTTTATCTTTTAATAAAGGCAAGGTGGCGCCAATTGAAATAGGAAAGTTTGTGTTGGTGTTTTTATTAGAGATCACCTGTATTAATTCAGAAGAATATACAGCAGGTTGTTTTTGCAATTGATTAAATGTTGATTCGCTGATCTTTGAATGTTGTTTGATGTTGATCCAGCATTCGTAATTATCGTAAGCAATTTTAATTTTTATCCAGCCTTCGCCGGCCTCAAGTATTGAATAATGATCACCAAATAAAAGTTGGGTCACCATTTCGCTGGTATTGCTTGCTTCTTTTCTACAGGGAATTACACTTAGTAAACAAATGCCATATTGCATAGATACAAAGGTAATTAAATTCCGGCACTTCTCATAAAACGAATTAAAGCCTTACTGTTGCTGTTTTAACCACATAGGCACATAGAAAAATTAGAAAGAAAAGAGGAAGGTTCATAGAATTGAAGCGTCGCTTCAATTTCTTTGTGTTCCTTTAGGCGTTTAGTTGATCTCTTAAAAATCTATGTTTCTATGTGGTTAATTTTTTTTGGTTGACGAAATAGCCCTTTTAAAAGATGTGTTTTTGCATTAAATCGACAGAATATTTTATTTGTTCTAAACTTAAATAATGCCTAAATTTAGAATCGTAGTTATGAGCCAGGATACCAAAGAAGCCGTAAATAAGATATTGACCGAGTACTTAGAAAAGCAGCAACAGCGTAAAACTGCTGAACGCTTTGCAATTTTAAACGAGATCTATTCGCATGACGGGCACTTTGATATTGAACAATTGTACCTGATGATGAAAAATAAAAAGTACAGGGTTAGCAGGGCTACTTTGTACAACAACATCGAGATACTTTTGGACGCAGGTTTGGTCATCAAACATCAGTTTGGTAAGAACATGGCACAATTTGAAAAGGCTTATAAATACAAACAGCATGATCATTTGATCTGCAGCGATTGTGAAAAGGTTTTTGAGTTTTGCGATCCACGTATCCAGCAAATACAAAGATCGGCAGGGGATATGTTGAATTTTGATATTGTTAACCATTCGCTTAATTTTTTTGCAAAATGCAGAAGTCTTAAGGAAAAAGGAGTTTGTGAACATTTAAAAAAATAATATTATGGTATTTGATTTTACAACTGAAAAAAAAGAGAATCACGCCATTATTACTATTGGTGGAAATTTAATTGAAAAAGGCCAGGCTACACCTTTACTCGAAAAAGCCGAAGAATTGGTTAACGAAGGTTGCACCAAATGGGCCATTGATATGGAAAAACTGATCTACATGAACAGTAGCGGTTTAAACACACTTATTCAATTGCTTACCAAAGCCCGTGTTGCCGGTGGTGAAGCGGTTTTGTTCAACATGAATAAAAAAATAAATGAACTGATCTTAATTACAAAATTAAACACCTTGTTTAAGGTAACAGAAACAAGATCGGAAGCTTTTAAATTGCTGGAGGTTTAATAAATTACTATTTTACTTGCCACTAATTACACCTATTTCGCAAAATTCAATAATAAATTTCTTTCTGTTTCGTGTAATTTAATGTTACGCCACAGATGTTATCTGTGGCGCAATTAATTTCACTAATTCAATAGTAAACCTTGAAAAAACTTAGTGTTAATTTGTGAAATTAGTGGCTACTTTTTCTCTACGTCTGCTAAATGCTTTTGCAATTCACTCAAATGCATTTTCTTTTCAATAAAAACCCTGTGATCTTTATTTTTTATCAAAGTGGCGGGAATGGCGCCTGTCCAGGCTTTATCTATTTTATCAATAAAATCATTACCGTTAATTTCATCTAACAAAACGCATTCCATTTTAATGTTATGGCTTTTTAAGAAAGGATTTACTTTCTTTTCAAGATCTTCTTTAAAATCAAGACTCACTAATAAAATTTTTACGTTCGAGACCTTCGAAAGACTATCAAAAGCCGGTAACTCTGCTACACAAGGCTTGCACCAGGTAGCCCAAAAATTAATAACATAAGTTGTATCTGAGTTCTTGATCCGGTTTACCAACTCATCGATCTTATAAACACTGCTAACGCTTTGTGCTTTGCCAAAAAATGACAGAAACAAAAAACTAATTAGCAGCACGTTCTTTATAATCATATTCTTTCAGTAATAATTTTACTTCCTGTATCAAGCGGTTTATTTCTAAACTATCGGTGCCATCGTAAAAACCTCTAATGTGTTTTTCTTTATCTATTAAAGCAAAATTTTGTGTGTGAATAAAATCATCTTCATCACCTTCACCTTCTTCTGCGTTTAATAAATAACCTTTGCGGGCTATATCATAAAGTTTAGGTTTTTCTCCGGTTAAAAAAAGCCATTTATTGCTAATTACACCGTGTTTTTTTGCATATTCCATTAAAACGGGTACACTGTCAGTTTCAGGGTCTACCGTATGCGACACGATCATAAACTCAGGTTCCTTCTCAAATTCCTTATAAACTCGTTCTAAATTGGTATTCATAACCGGGCAAATGCTTTGGCAGGTGGTAAAAAAGTATTCGGTAACGTAAATTTTATCTTTTAAGGTTTGTTGTGTTACCTTTTTATTGAACTGATCAGTGAACTCAAAATCGGGAATAAAATGATAGGTGGTATCGTTTACTTTCAGGGCTTTTCTTGGTCCGAAATAGGCAAGGTAACGCAAAGGCTTATCTTCTTTGGTTCTTGATAAATACCAGCCAATAAAAATTACAGGAATGAGAATTAACAACCAATAATAATTAAATTTACCTTTCATTTAGCAAATTTACATACTTAAATACTTGTAATGGCAATTTTTAATAATAAAAATAAAGATGAACGTGAACTTGGTTTTGGAACCAAGAACTACAACAGGCGCGTTCGTTTTTTGAGTCCGGATGGTAATATAAACGTTCACAGATCAGGCCTTGGTATTGGTAATGTGGACATTTATCATTGGCTTATTACTACCTCCAAACTCAATCTTATTTTGGTAATAATACTGGGTTACATCACCATTAATTTTGTTTTTGCGGGAGTCTATTTTTTTATTGGGCCTGAGTTTTTTGGCGGTTTGGATAGTTACGAGCCTTTTCAACAATTCATGAATTTGTTCTTTTTTAGCGCGCAGACCATTACTACATTGGGTTACGGACATATTTACCCTATTGGTAATGCCGCCAGTATTGCCGCTGCTGTTGAATCGTTATTAGGTTTATTAAGCTTTGCATTGGCTACCGGTATTTTGTATGGACGTTTTTCAAGACCAAAAGCGCACCTTTTATTTAGCAAAAATTTATTAATATCTCCTTATAAAACAGGTAGTGCAATCATGTTTCGTATTGCTAATCCTAAACAGTATGAACTTATTGAAACAGAAGCCAGTTTTACAATAACACTCAATAATCCTGAAACAAAAAAACGTGAATTTTTAAACCTGAAGCTGGAGATTTCTCGGGTTAATTTTTTACCATTAAGTTGGACAATTGTGCACCCTTTAGGTGAGGAAAGTCCTTTGTTTGGTCTAAGCAAAAAAGAACTTTTGGAACGGGACGCTGAATTTATTATTTTAATAAAAGCAGTAAACGATACTTATTCGCAAACAGTTTACTCGCGTAAATCTTATAAACCCGAGGAAATGATTGAGGATGTTAAGTTTAAACCATTAGTGCCTGAAGTAGATAAGCGCGGGCGTTTGCGCTTAACCGTAACCGACATTCATCATTACGATAAAGTAAATTAAAATATTATAAATGAGTCAGGACTGGAGTTCAGACGTGTGCTCTTCCGATC
>JAVTWD010000111.1:0-4704 GCA_032229505.1 Bacteroidota bacterium | reverse complement strand
AAATATAATTAATACAACACAAAATACGTAAATACGTGAAAAAAATTGTTTTGGTTTTAAAACCTTAGTTATTAAAATTTTATAAGTTTGGAGGAAAAAAGTTTAGAAAATGCAGACTTTCGTATATTTGAGAGTTGGCAGTAATTATGACTGACCCACAACCAACAGAAACGAACTTAAAAAAATATGAGTTATAATTGTCCGAAATGCGGAAACGAATTTGAGAAAGACACAAAGTTTTGCCAGACTTGTGGTTGCAATTTAGAATTGGAATACATTGAAAATCCTGTTTGCCCGAAATGTAGAACTTCATATCCGACAAACACTAAATTTTGCGTCAATGATGGCTCAAAACTTGTTCGACAACAAGACTTAATTCCCAAATGCGTAATCTGTAACACATCTTATTCTGACGACATAAAATTTTGCCCAAGAGATGGCGGAGAAGTCAAAATAATTTTGACATCTCATTTTCAACAACCCACCTATCAAAAGCAAAAGTTTGCAACTTATGACACACCAAACCAGACAAAAATGTTTAAAGCTCCATTCTCTTTTGACGGACGCATTAGAAGGACTGAATTTGGGATTTCTCTTATTATTAATGCTGTCGCAAGTTTATTCGTTCAACTTATAGTAGTTGGAATGGTACAAAACTCCTCAAATTCATATTCTTCTTCTGACAATAGCGGAGCTGTTATTCTTTTTCTAATTTTTCTTTTTCCACTATTATGGTTTGGATGGGCACAAGGTGCAAAACGATGCCACGATTTAGGCAATAGTGGTTGGTGGCAATTAATCCCATTTTATGGTTTCTGGCTTTTGTTTGCTGATGGACAATACGGTGCAAACCAATATGGAGACAACCCAAAAGGAGTTTAAAGCAATAATTAGCAAACGAAACACAAATAATCGACAAAAAATAACTTTTAAAACAAAAATAAGATGAACTGTTTACGCTGTAATACACCAAACGAAGAAGGGGCAAAATTCTGCAAGAACTGTGGAATGGATATGACTTATACTCCTTCAAATGAAAATACTAATTCTAACCAAACAATAAATCAACTTTTACTGTTGATGGGTATAGAGTATTTTATCTCTTTATGTTGGTTTATATTGCAAAAAGCAATAGTTCCTATTTTCTTCAAAAAAGACGACATCGTAGATTGGGATAAAGTCTCACCTATTTACAAATATTTTGGGTGGACAACAGATATTTTATCAGTAATTGTTTTGCTCATATTTGCGATAATCATAAAGAATAAAAATGCAAGAATATTTCTCATCATATTTTTAGTACTAAGAGTAATATTCCTTATCGGTTATAGAGTGTTTGACAATGTGTAACCACAGAAAAAATGAACACAGAAAAGATTTTTTACGAAAATGGACTTGGGTTTACACGAGTTTTTTCAATGGATAAAGTTGAAAAAGTAAATCCTATTGAATATTATAAAAGTTACGAACTTGAAAAAAGAGCAATATCATTACGAGATTTACTAAACGCAAAGAACTCATTTTTAACATCGTTATTAGACGACAATTTTTTCATCAAAAAAGCAGAAGAAACCTTGGTCGGATTTTTTGAAAAATTTGAGCAAACAAACAGTTGATAATTTTCTCAAAGAGTCTAAAATACATTGGGACAATTATAATTACACTATAAATACTGACTTCAATTTATTCTTATAATAATTACCGTTTATTATTAGTATTGCGGGTGTATGACAAATTTACCTAAGCGGCATTTTTGACCAAACTGATAACTTTGCTCCATTGTCCACTTTTTTTGTAAGCACGTAGGTTCACGATTTGTTGGGCCCCAGGGATACTCCAACGCTGGCCAGACAATTTCAGCCGTTGTTGTACTATATTTCGATGTGCGGCCTCCATAGCGCCCGAACCTATCAGGTAACCTGCATCCAGATAGGTTTTATATTGCATCCTGTGTTGATTGTTTTTGTAATAGCCAAGTACATCATTTAATGCCTGGCTTGCTTCATGGTTATAAATAGTGGCCATTTCTAACTCTGCGATTATGATACCTACTTCGTTATTCAATAATCGTTGTTTGTGTACTGCTATCCATTCTTTTCGATATTCAACATTCTGATACCTGGCTGTAGCGTAGGTTCCTATTTTTTCTATCGCATGAAAAAAATCAAGTATCTGTACACTTTGGGGGTGGGGGTAGGCGTCTTCTACAAAATTCCATCTCCACTTAGCGCCATCAGCTATAAATATTTTTTGCTTATAGGATTCTATATGTTGTTCCCATTTTCGTAAAAAAACTTTACTGTCTCCTAAATGACACATATAATCAGAATGTATAATTTCATTTCGCTCCCGCTGAATGGCTACGCAGGCACTCCTGCGTGAATGCCCGCCCAACCTTCATTTCCATCCAATCGTCATGACGGGTCTGTATCATGCTGCCATCAAGCATTACATATACAGCCTCTGTGGGTGTTTTTAGTTTTAAAACGGGTTTCTCTACTTCCTGCATTTCAAAATCTTCTAACTGCGCTCCGTAATGCTCACTCACACGCTGTGCTTGTTTGGCACTGAAATTTAACCCCAGTAATGATGATAGTAACTCCTCAACTTCTTCAAAAACACATTGTTGCGACAGTAAACACACCAATTCCTGTAACCAGGCACTAATGCCAAAATGATGAGTACCTGTACACAAAGGATGTGTTTTGCTTACTTCTATCTTTCCTAAAGTGGTTTGGAGTTTTTTTTACTATTATGGCTGAGCGGAAGTTTGCCCATTGTTTTTTCTAATATCATCGTGTTTATTTTTCGGGCAAATTTTATATAGGTTGTCTCATAATCGTAGCCATCCTTTATTTGGCTTTCCTGCTCTAACCATATATCCAGTTCTGCGTCTAATGATTTTAATAACTCCGCTTTGATTTGTTCTCTTGATTCTTTTGTCATGCCTATTGGGGTTTAATTTTTCAATAGCCCAAAGTTAACCCACTTTCGTAAAATAGTAAATTTGTCATACACCCAGTATTGCGGCATTGGGCTGCAAGAAGCAGTTTTTCACTACCTTTGCCCCATGTTTTACAGGCGAAAAATTATATTGGCTTTGCTGCAACTATTTGAAGGACAGATAGATAAAATTAGTCTGCAAAAGTTGCTTTTTTTGTTTACGCAACGTCAGGCTAAGCCTGAATATGATTTTATTCCCTACAAATACGGCTGTTACTCATACTCTGCCCACGCTGATTTAACAGCAATGGTTGGCAAGGGAATTTTAACCGACCTTGAGAAAAGCTACAAGAGCAACGAAACAACAAGCTATTTTAATACGCTGAAAGAAGCCGACAAAAAATTAATGTCGGAAATAAAACAGCAATATGGAAAAATGAACGCAAATGCTTTGATGAAGCATACTTATCTTAATTTTCCGTATTGGGCTATTAACAGCGAAGCTGCACCACAAATTTTATCGGCAGAAGAATTTGAAAAAGTAAATAAAAGCAAGCCGCAAAGCAGCAAAACGGTTTTATTTACTATCGGCTACGAAGGCATTTCGTTAGAAGAATATTTAAACCGTTTATTAAGAAATGACGTTAAGGTTTTAGTGGACGTTCGCAATAATCCGCTAAGTATGAAATACGGTTTTAGCAAAAGCCAGCTAAAACGCTATTGTGAAAGTTTGGGAATAGAATATGTACATTTTCCCGAAGTCGGCATACAATCCGAACAACGGCAGGAATTAAATACGCAAGATGATTACGACAAACTTTTTACGGTTTATCGTCAAAACAACCTGACAAAAACAACAGTTTCGCAAGTAAAAATATTAGACTTGCTAAAAGAACATAAACGCATTGCCTTGACTTGTTTTGAAGCAAATATTTGTCAATGCCACCGTAAACACTTAGCGGAAGCCATTGAAAGACTGCCTAACTTTGATTACGAAGTAAAACACATTTGATAATGGCATTGACAAAAGTTTTAATTACAGTAAAAACGTATCCTACCATTTCAAGCAAGTATGAAGAATTGGTTTGCACAGCAGGTTTCCGTGAAGACGGAACATGGATTAGGATTTACCCAATTCAGTTCCGCAAAAAATCTTACGACCAACAATATAAAAAATATGATTGGATAGAACTTGACCTTGTAAAAAACGACAGCGATTTCAGACCAGAAAGTTACCGCCCTTTTTCTCACGACAGCGAAATAAAAATACTTGACCACCTTGGCACGGCAAACGATTGGGAAGAAAGGAAAAAATTTGCTTTGGGCAAAGTCTATTACAATTTGACGGAACTTATTAACGAAGCCCAAAACAAAAATATATGCACTTCGTTAGCCGTTTTCAGACCTACAAAGATTTTGGATTTTACCATTGAAGAAGTTGAACGGGAATGGGACAAAAACAAATTGGCAAAGCTTGAAGCAGAACGATTGCAGGGAAATTTGTTTAAACAACCTGAAAACCCGTTTGAAGTAGTACAGAAATTACCTTACAAATTTTCTTATGTATTTGAAGATAATCAGGGCAGACAAAGTACGCTGATGATTGAAGATTGGGAAATCGGACAGCTTTATTGGAATTGCCTTGCACGACACGAAGGCAACGAAGCAAAAGCCGTTGATGACGTTAAGAAAAAATACTTTGACGACTTTGCAAAAACCAAAGACCTGTACTTGTTTTTAGGAACATCGCAACTACATCAC
>JAVTWD010000110.1:0-162442 GCA_032229505.1 Bacteroidota bacterium | reverse complement strand
AAATTAACTAAACTTTGTTATTTTTGCTGCATATGATTAATGGAAAAAAAATAATTGCAGTTTTACCTGCATATAATGCCGCTCTTACGTTAAAAAAAACATACGATGAGATTCCTTTTGACATTGTTGATGATGTTGTTTTAGTGGATGATCACAGTAAAGACAATACTTCTGAGGTAGCTAGAAACATTGGCATTAAACATGTTATAAGACACGAGCAAAATAAAGGTTATGGTGGAAATCAAAAGACTTGCTATGACAAAGCAATGGAGCTGGGTGGCGATATTGTAATAATGTTGCACCCCGATTATCAATACACACCAAAGCTAATTCATAGTTTAAGTTATCTTATTGCTAATGATCTTTATCCGGTTGCATTTGGATCAAGAATACTTGGTAAAGGCGCTTTAAAAGGCGGTATGCCAATGTATAAATACATTTTTAACCGTATGCTAACGTTTTCGCAGAATGTTTTGATCAATCAAAAATTATCAGAATATCATACCGGTTACCGTGCTTTTTCTAAAGAAGTTATTCAAAAGATCAATTACCACGCAAATTCTGACGATTTTGTATTTGATAATCAAATGATATCACAAATATTTTATGCGGGTTTTGATATTGCCGAAGTAACCTGTCCTACCAAATATTTTCCTGAAGCAAGTTCCATTAATTTTGCCAGAAGTTCAAAATATGGCTTAGGTGTATTAGGCGTTTCATTTACTCACTTTTTTAATAAATTGGGTATTATGAGATCAGATATTTATAAAACAAGAAACTAATTTTAAAATGGCTGTTTATCGTTTTAGGGTATATTTAGAGGAGAATGAAGATATCTACAGAGATATTGACATTCGCACTGTTCAAACATTTGAACAATTTCATAATATTATTCAAGACAGCTTTAAATTTGACAATAAACATTCGGCATCTTTTTTTGTGAGTGATGATTATTGGCGCAAAGGCCAGGAGATCACGCTTAAAAAGGAAGATCTGCCTTTGGATGAAGATGAGATCCGTAAGAATGTTGATCCAAAAAAATTAATGGCAGATGTAAAAATAGCCAAATTTATCGAGCAACCTCATCAGCGCTTTGTGTACGTTTTCGATCCAATTGTGCAATGGTCTTTTTTAATTGAAATGATAAAGATCGCAGATGAAAGCCCAAAAGTAAATTACCCTGTTTGTATAAAAAGCTTTGGCACTGCGCCAAAACAATACAAACAAATTAATATGGCTAAAGAGGAATTGAGTCCTGACCTTGCCATGGCAGGCCTGTTAAATGAGCCCGAGGTAGAAGATGAAGAAATTTACAAAACCATTGATACCGGTGAAGAGGCTGTAGAAGAATCGGATATCGACAGCCTTGAAGGCGAAGAAGGTGAAGAGGAATCGGATGAAGAAGGTAACGAGGAAGAAGGCGGCGACGATTATGGCTTTGAAGATTCAGACGAAGATCATTAAAAAATTATCAAAGTTAAAAAGCCCGCGATCAAAAGATCAGCGGGCTTTTTTTATGATACTTGTTACGTAACCAATTTTATTTTTCAGAAACAACCATTCTTTTCGAATCTATTATTTTTCCATCGGCAACTATTGAATAAATATAGATACCGGCTGATAGTTTTTCGGAAGTTATTGTAATAGATGAAGAACCTTTTTCTTTTAAAGAAAAAGATGCTACCTGTTTACCGGTAAGATCATACACAAGCATATTTGCAGTTGTAATTTGTTGTGGTAAAACATATTTTATTACTGTTTCGTAAGTAAAAGGGTTTGGCTCGTTTTGATTCATAGAAAAACCAATTGTAGCAGGATTTAGTTCATTAAACCCGGTTGAGTTTTCTGATTTTTTAAGAAGATCGTTTATAATTGACTTTTGTTCATCAAGTTGAGATTTTTGATCCTCGATCATTTTTTGTTGTTCCTGAACCGCTTTTACTAAAGGCACAACAAACTGGCTATATGCAAGGCTATAATTATCGCCTTCATGCTCAGGTTTGTGAACACCATTGAAATCATAACCAACTTTATTAGCGGCCTTTTCAACCTCTTGTGCAATAAAACCACTTTGACGAATAGACGTAGATGGACCAAAATCTGAGTCTAAATAATTTTTTTGAAGATCGGCAGGCAGATTTTTAATCAAAAATTCTGTAAACTTTTTAGTATCAAAATTATAAACAACAGGTCTTAAAAGTTTAATAAATTCAATTCCTTTTACATCACTTTCGCTAATGTTATTTTTAAATCTGCCATCTGAAGGAAATGAATAAGCAACTTGACCTTCAACAGTAGTTACTATTGATCCACCAATTCTAACCTTGTTATTTGTTGAAACAACAGCATCTGCCCCAAGAGCCGTAGCATGAGATGATGATGAAGAGCCCCATCCAGCAAAAGCGCCAATTGCTGAATTTTTGAAACCAGTAGTATTAATTACGCCGGTTGAAATTCCAACTCCAGTATTATTATCACCGGTTGTATTTCCTTTTAACGCAAATTTTCCTATGCCTGTATTTCCAACTCCGGTTGTACTGTTTAAAAGGGCTTGTGAACCATCTGCAGTATTATCTGTTGCGGCGCTATTATATAATGCATTATAGCCTGTTGCTGTATTCTCACTGCCGGTATTTAAATACAGCGCTCCAGACCCATTAGCTGTGTTATAGTTACCCGAGCTATTTGAATATAGGGCCGCATAACCGTTAGCAACATTATTTTGGCCGGTTGTATTAGAATATAGTGCTGTAACTCCGTTAGCAACATTATAATTTCCTGTATTTGAGTAAAGTGCTTTATAACCACTTGCCAAATTATCATGACCGGAAACATTAAGATAAAGTGCGTACGAACCATTACTGGTATTATAATAACCTGTAGTGTTTGAATAAAGCGCTCTGTATCCACTACCCGTATTATCATAACCGCTTGTATTTAATGCTAAAGCCGCAGCACCTTGTGCCGAATTATTATTTCCGGTGGTATTACTATGTAATGCACTATATCCGTTAGCCGCATTAAAAGTACCACTGGTATTCCAATACATGGAGTTAAAACCATTGGCTGTATTATAGCTGGCATTATTAAAGTATAAAGCGTTTAAGCCGGTAGCTGTATTATAAGATCCTGAAGTATTAGTATATAATGTCAGAATTCCGTTTGCAGTGTTTCCAGTGCCAGATGTATTACTAAATAGTGTATTATAACCGTTCGCTTGATTATTTCCTCCAGTAGGAAAGTTGCTAAGGGCTCCAACACCAAAAGCTGAATTTTGAGAACCAGTAATAAGATTTGTGTTTGCGCTGTGGGAAGAAGAATTTTGAGCAATAAGTCCTAAGTTACAGCCCAATAGGGATCCTAAGATCAAAAAATTACGTGATATTTTTTCTAAGTTTTTCATGTTTTTTTAATTTAAATTATTAGTAATCAAAAATTATTCAAGAAACATTTAGGGTAACCGGCCCCGTTTTAGGTTTTATCAATAATTAGATGCATTCAAACCTAAGTGAATAATAAAAAAACACAATAGGTAATTTTACCTATTTTGGTAACGGGTAATTTTACCTATCATACATAGGTAATTTTACCTATTTTATTTTATTAAAAAACAATTAAGAGGCTGCAGCTCAGTGAAAAAAGATTTTAATTACTAAACATTTTTAGTAAAAAAGATACATAAACTAAAATCGTAAAGATGATAATTATAAAAACTATGAACGCCAACTTAAACTACTTTTTACTGATTTTCGCCTTTATAGAATTGAAAATTTCAGGCGCCAATTTAAATAAATAAATTGCTGCGATATACAATGTTGCAACAACACTCCCTTTTAAAAATAAATTTACATACGAATTACTGCTTACTTCAGGAAAATAATATCCAACCAAAGTACATACAATTATTATTATAAGAATTAAAAACGAAGCGCTCGTATACGGCTGGAATTTAAATTTACGGTAAATAAAAATAAACTTTACAAGATTATAGATCAGCGAAGCCGCAACAGATGCGATAGCCGCGCCGTAAATACCAAATAAAGGAATTAAAAATATGTTTAACAAAATTGTAATTATTAACGTGATCACCAATAATACGGTACCCAAAACATAATGGTTTGAATAGAACATTATAGCTGAGTTGATGCCAGTTGAAATATTTATCAACGCGCCAAGACTAACAATATAAACCACTTCAATACAGGCTAAATAAGATGCCGGCAGCTGCCCTATTTCGTAAACATATTTGGTGCAGGTATTAATGCCAATAAATAAAAAGCCTCCAATTAATAATAAATATTTAACCGAATCATTATAGATCTTTTCTATCTCTGTTAAATTATTCTTCGCAAAATTATCGGCGATCTTTGTATTGCTTATACGCTCAAGGGCGCCAAGAGGCACCTCTATAAACGATGCTATAAAAACAGCTACACTATAAACAGCTACGAGTTTTAGATCGGTCGAACCCAAAAAAATAACGTCAATTTTTCTTAAAGCAATAGATGAGAATGCGGCGAGGCACAGTAAAAACCCAAACCTCAGCATTTGTTTTACAGAGTAAGTTTCAAATAACTTCTTTTTTGGAATGAAAGAAACCTTGTCTATTATCAAAATATATGCTGTAATTATGATCAATTCAACCGCATACATGCCAATAAAACAATAAACATATACATCTAAAGAAATGATCTTGTTAAAATATAAGATCGTTAACAGTATAGTTCCAATACGTATACAAATATCATTTAAAAAAGATGGAATGGTAGATTTAAAGAGAGACTGACAATAAGCAATAGCAATATTGATAGATGCAAGAATAAAAACAAAAGGGATAACGAAGTTGAAATAGTTTACAAATAGCTGCGCATCATTGGCATAATAAACTGTTATCTGTGGCTTAAATACAAGAAGTATAGCAGATGAAACAATAAACCCAACGGAAAAAAATAATAGTACAAAACCCGCAAAGCCATTGTGTTTATTTTCTTTATCCTTAAAAAAAGGAAAATATTTTACAATAATATTTGGTAAGCCAAGCGGAACAGCCAAGCCTATCAAATAAGAAAAGTCATAAAGCAGCCGCGTTAACCCAAACTCTTCTTCGCTTAGGTATTTAGGCTGAATGAAAATAATACTAAAGGCGCCAATAATTACCCCTATGTAAGTAATTATTGTATTCTTTATTCCCTGCCGTTTTATTACACCCACTTTAAACCGGTTTTTCTATTGCTGATAATAATTTAATCTTTCGCTTATCGAATGTATAATTCTCCTCAATACGTTTACGCGCCTTTTTACCTAAAGTATCAAGATCTTTATTGTTAATAGCATTGACAATAAGCGCTTTTAATGCCTCACTGCTTTTATGCTTTAAAATGTAGCCAAAATCGGTAACAATATCAGGCATGCCTCCAACGTTTGAAACCACCGGCACACATTCGCAAAGCATTGCTTCGGATAAGGCATTTGGAAACCCTTCAGACATTGATAATTGTAAATAGAACTGCATTTTGCTTAATAACGGTTGAATTTGATCATTAGGCATATTTTCTAATAATTTAACGTTAGCGGGCGCTTGGGTTTTAATTGAACCACCACCAATTATATAAAATGTTGCCTCAGGAAATTCAGGTGCCACTTCAAATATAAGGTCAATACCTTTTAAATTAAAGCCAAACCTTGAACCTAAGCCAGCTCCTATTGTAATGAATGTGTTTTTTTCTTTAGATGAATTGCAAAACCATTTTTTACTATCGTAACCGTTATGTATAACTTCAACTTTGGTTTTAAGATCTTTGATAAAGTATTTAAAACCTTGCTTTGGAAAATCGTTTGGTTGATAAGTATAATCATACTCTACCAATGTTTGATGTACTGGTAAAATAAGATCACAATTTTTAAAAGAGAATGTTGTTGTGAACCTCATTGCGGCTGTATTAAAATTGCCGTAAGAAATAGATGGAAAAGCTACACAATCCGTACCACCCGCTACAACAACCGATCTTTTAAAAAACAATTTAGCAAATAAAATTGGTAGAAATGAATAATGACCGGCAAACTGACAAACAACAAGCTTTGCACCAAATATGTTTGCCAACAGGAAAAATTTTTGTTTTATAAATTGAAAAAAATAATTCGCTTTATTGGTAGTATCAAAAAAAAACTCTTTAACGTTATATTTTTCCTGCAATATCTCAATATCCTTTATTACAAAGGTTGAACGGCCAGCGTGAAAATATAAAAGCTTTGGCTTCACGCTTAAGATAACTTACTCCTTGTATTTTCTATTACTCTTTTTATTTTTGTTTTAACCCGGGCATTTTTTACAGTCATATTCTTTTTAAGCACCAGGCAAACATAATCGTTCACATCAAATTGTAATGAGTATGGATTCATTGAATACAATTTAAAACCTGCGGGATAAGCATTATTTAAAAGATCTTGCATAGATAAGGATTGATCTACTATCTGTAATTTTTCCGGTTGGTGCTCTCTTACCCAATTAAGGCAATTAGGCTCGGGAATATTAATTAAAATTGTAGCATCATCAGTACTTAATCTTGAAACAGTTTCAAAAATATTAGCATGCTGCTCTACCGGTATATGCTCCAAAACATCCGGAAAAACTATAAAATCAAATTTAGTTTTATGAGTAAAATTGCTCATATCATTCACTAAAAACTCTGCCTTTTTGTGAAAAGCATTAAAATTCTTAGCCATATTAATACTCTCAGGACTAATGTCTAATCCAACAAAACTACCTTCGCTTATATACTTTAAAATAAGATTGCTTACTGTGCCAATACCACAACCAACCTCTAACACATTAGAGTTAGGTTTTAAACCTGCATTCTTTAAATTTTTAAAAATGGTACGGTGACGAATGTTTATGCCTAATTGCTTTTGATGCTCTTTAAATGTATCGTAATAGTCTTTAACCTGCTCTTTTGTTGCCATGCTCAAATATACGTTTTATTGAAAAAATATAAAAGCAGATGAAGGATTAATGATAAAGGATAAATGAACAGATTTTAGTTCATGATAAGCTCAGGAAGACCAATTGGCGCAGCATCGTAAAACGCCAGCTCATGAATATTTAATTTCACTTCTTTAATAATGGGAAAAGTGCTTAAAATATCCATTACAGCGCTCTCATCTTTAGCCTCAATAAATACCCAAACGTTCTTACGTTCCATATCTAAAGAGTAATTTAAAATAACGCGCTTTTCTAAAAGATCGTTTATGCGTTGTGTTTGTTTTGGAATAAGATCCCAAAACTTTGGAGTAAAAACTTCAGGTAAAGTAATATGTACCAAAAAAACGTCTTTCATAATAGGTATTACAAAAATAAGCTAAATAAGAAGCCCTTTTACAAGAAAATGCGTTTCATGGCTTGATAAAGGCAAAATTCAGTCTTTGTACTTAGACTTTGTGCTTTTAACCACTTATTTTAAGATACAAGCCACTTATTAAAAAAAGGCTATTCTGTTGCATTTTGTATTAAATTTACATTGGCTTTCAAGCAGATATGACCCAAAAGATAAATGCCATAATGATTTTGGTGTTTACGTTTTACGTAAAGCATGCTTCTGCCATTAACGATCCCGGGCCTGGTATTAGCTTTAAAGAAAATAAAGGCCAGATGAGTGATCAGTTCTATAATCCAAGGCTTGACATTTTGTTTTCTGGCACTAGCGGAAATTTAGCTTATTATTTAAAGAACAATGGCATCTCTTATCAATTAAGCCGTGTAGATTCATGGGCTAAAATAAGCGAAGAAGAAAAACAGTCATTTCCTGCAAGAAGAAATAATACAAAAGAACAACCCGAAAAAATAACCACTTACCGTTTAGACATAAACTGGCTTAATGCCAATACAAATGCTTCTATAAAAAAAGGCGAGGCATTAGATGGTTATGATAATTATTATCTGACCTCCTGCCCTCAAGGTGCTTTAAATGTAAAGAGTTATAAGAATATTACTTATCAAAACCTTTATAGTGGCATTGATTTGAAATGGTACGAAAAAAACGGCAATTTAAAGTATGATTATATTGTTGCCGCAGGGACAGACTACAAACAAATACAATTAGAATTTAACGGAGCACAAAAACTAAGCGTCAATAAAAAAGGAGAACTGATAATTAAAACTCCGTTAGGCATCTTAACAGAAGCTGCTCCTTATGTTACACAAAACGGTAAGCAGCTTGCCGCAAAATGGCTTATCAAAAACAATATTATTTTGTTTGATATAAAAAATATTGATCCTTCTCTACCCTTTATCATTGATCCGCTAATACGTTTATGGGGCACATATTATGGTGGAAGTTTGGTTGATGAAGGATGGTTTAGTTCTATTGATCCTGTCGGGAATTCATATCTCAGCGGGTCTACAAGGTCATTAAACAACATTGCTACGGCTGGTGCTTATCAAACAACTTTTGGCGGTCTTGGTACAGGCCAGTTTCAGGGCGATTGTTTTTTAGTTAAATTTTCGCCGGCCGGTACCCGCTTATGGGGAACTTATTATGGTGGTTCGGGCAGTGATTTTTCTAACATGACAGCGTTAGATCTTGTTGGTAATATTTTTATGGTTGGCGCATCAACCTCTACCAATGTAGGAGTGATGTCCACTCCAGGATGCCATCAGTTGTTAAATAATGGCGGTGCCCCCCATGGAGATTGTTTTTTGGTAAAATTCGATGCCAACGGCATTAGGCAATGGAGTACATTTTATGGAGGCATTGCAACCGAATGGGCCATTGGCTGCTGCGTAGATGCCACGGGTTATGTTTACATGAGTGGTGGAACATTTTCAAGTGGTGGAACTAATATTGCAACGCCCGGATCTCATCAACCTACCTATAGTGGATCAAGCTGCGATGCTTTTTTAGTAAAGTTCGACCCTGCGGGCGTTAGGCAATGGGGTACATATTACGGCGGCAATAATTATGATAATGGGCATTATTGCAATGTAGATAATTCTGGCAATGTGTATTTATGTGGTGAAGCCAGGTCAACCAACACTATAACAATCGCAACGCCGGGCTGTCATCAATCTGTTATGAATGGCGGCGGTTGGGGTGATGGCTTTGTTGCTAAATTCAATTCTACAGGGGTTCGCCAATGGGGTACCTATTATGGGGGGCCAGCCAATGATGTTTTTTATAACGGTGTATGTGATGCTATGGGCAATATTTACATGGGAGGTTATTCTGCAACTACAACAGGCACCACCATTGCCACACCCGGAAGTCACCAGCCAAATTTTGGAGGAGGAGCAAGTGATAATTTTATTGTAAAATTCAACGCTTCAGGTACAAGACAATGGGCGTCTTACTATGGAGGATCAGGTATAGAAGATTATGGCTATACTGGTATTGATCCGAATGGCGATGTATACCTTGGCGGCCAAACAAGTACACCCAATGGCACAGCCATCGCTACCCCTTGTACTTACCAGGATATAAATGGCGGTGGTGGCTGCGATGCTTTTATCGCGAAATTTACACAAAGTGGAACCAGGGTTTGGGGCACGTATTATGGCGGGACCGGGACTGATTATTGGGGAACTTCAAACTTTGATGCAACCGGTAACATTTATTTAGCCGGCAGTACAACCACCAGTTCAGGTACAGTAATTGCAAGCCCTTCAGGCCATCAACCTGTATATGGCGGAGGAACTTCAGATGCGTATCTTGTAAAATTCAGCCCCTGCACTCCTCTGCTTCCTCCTAATAATACAGCTCCTCCGCTAATGACTATCTGCGCAGGCAACAGTACTATTTTAAGTTCATCATTAACCTGCGGCATTAAATGGTATAACGATTCAATTGCAGGAACTTTATTAGGCAGCGGTTCCAACTTAAATACGCCTCCTCTTTCAACCACTACTACTTTTTATATTGAAGATCCATCTTGTGGTATATCCGGACCAAGAACTGCTGTAGAAGTAACGGTTATGCCATTGCCGGTAATTAACATCACTACCAACGATCCTTTAATTTGTATCGGTCAAAGTGCAACTTTAATTGCCAGTGGTGCCACCACTTATACCTGGGCTCCATCTGTTTCTTTAAGCACTACTTTAGATTTTTCGGTTGTAGCAACGCCTGTTGTAAATAGTATTTACACGGTTACAGGCAGCAATGGCAGTTGTAGCGGCACCAACTCTATTCCTATTAATCTGGTTCCAAAACCTAATCCGATAATTTCTGCCCTCGATAATAAAGTTTGTATTGGTTCAACATTAACCTTAAATGCTTCGGGCGCGCAAACATACAGTTGGCTTCCTTCCAACCTCGTTTCCAATCCTAACGGTTCGGTAACTGCAGCAAATCCACCAACAGCAACAACATTTACCCTAGTTGGAGTTAATACAATTGGCATGGTAAGCTGTGTTGAAAATACTATTTTCTCGGTAAATGTATTGCCTTACGCCAAACCGCTAATATCGGGTAATGTTACTATTTGCGAAGGAGATGAAGCTGTTTTAACTGTGAGCGGAGGTAATACGTTTAACTGGACACCGAATAGTGGTATTTCTAATCCTAATGATTTTGGTATTGTGGTTAGCCCTACAACTTCTTCGGTTTATAGTGTAAATGTTTCCAACAATGGTTATTGCGGCACAACGGCAACCGTAATGGTGCATGTAAATCCAAAACCAACTGTTTATGCAGGCAGGGATACAACTTTTAATTTAAAAGAACCCATGATCATTACTGCTGTTGGTGATGGTACCTTAAAATGGATCTTAGGCGATGACATTTCCTGCGCCGATTGCCCCAGCACACAAATTTTTCCAATTAAAAACAGTTGTTATGTAATTGAAGCGATTAACAGTTTTGGTTGTCGCGCCATAGATGAAGTGTGTATTGATGTGAGCCGTGAAAATGTACTTTATATACCAAATACATTTACGCCCAATGGTGATGGTTTGAATGATGAATTTTATGTTTCGGGTTTTGGATTTTCGGATATAACTTTAGAGATCTTTGATCGCTGGGGCGTTCAATTATTTTCTTCAAATGAAGTTACACAAGGTTGGAATGGTAAATATAAAGGAAAGGAATGCCAGATAGCTACTTACATTTATAAACTAAGCTATTCTAAATACGGTGGTAAATTAACTACCAAAACAGGACATGTGAATTTGGTGAGATAGATACTTATGGAACATGTAAAATGAAGTAATAAATCTCAGTAAATACCTATTCCATTTTACATCTTACATTTTACCTAATTTTTTATTTTAATATATTCCTCAAACGAAATACCTTTCATAAACTCTGGCGAGTAAATGAACTTGTAAATGAGTTCTGACCATTGACCATGAGTTTTGCTACTATCAAGGATCTTAGCATCAAAAGGCTTGCTGTAATGTATGCGAATAGTTTTTTTATTGGCCATAAACATCTCGTCAGGTAAAAAAAGCATTTCAATGTTTGCTTTAATACCTAAACGTTTGCGCCAGCGGGCAAAACCATAAAAGAATTTAGAATTCTCACCTTCAATAAAAACAGGTTGAATTAAACGTTTATGATCAATAGATTGTGTAACAAAGCTCTTGCGCCATTTAAGGTCGCGTACAATGCCTTTATTTTTGCGTGATACAAGGCCCGAAGGAAATATCAGTACTGCATTTTCCTGCCTGAAGGTTTCTTCCATAACACGTAATGATCCTGCAGATGCCGCCCCAACTTTATTTACAGCCACAAACACATCGCCATAATTTTTTAAATTCTTTAAAATATCGTTTACAAAAAAACGTACGTCAGTCCTCACCTCACCTACTGATTTTATAAGCGACATGCCGTCCAAGCCGCCAAGGGGATGATTTGATGCAATAGTTACTTTACCCGTTTTTGGAATTAAGTGCTGGTTAACTGATTCAAGCTTTGTCCCTAAAATATCAAGGGCTTTTCTATTGAAATCAAGTGCATGCTCATCTTTTAATTTGATCATGGCATCGTTTATCTCATTCTCATGAAGCTTTCTTTTAAGCCAGTTAATGGCAAAACGTGGCAGCCACCTGTACAATTTATAGGCTTTTTCCTTAAGAACTTTCTCTACATCTATAAACTTCTTAGTTTCCATAAAACACTATGGCAAAGATAAAAATTTTGTTAACATTTTAATGAATTTAGCTTTACTTGCTAATTTATATCAGGCTATATTTGTGATTATTAAGAATATTTTTGACCCATGGATAATGCTTATACCTTTAAAAGGCTCACTAAAAATGATGTCAATAAGCTATTACCCTTATATGCCAGTGCTTTTGGTTTTAAAGCAAATGCTGATTCTGTAAACAATAAATTCTTTAATGATTATCAGGAAATAAACGCATCTTATTATGCCGAAAAAGATGTTGTAAGCTCCTTTTACGGAGTGATCCTTCAAAAAGCTACCTATAACGGCTCGGTATTTACTATTGGCCAATCATGTGACTCAATGACTCATAAAGATCATGGCGGAAAAGGCTTATTTGTAAAGCTTGCAGGTCAGGTTTATGACTATTTAAAAACAAAAGAAGTAGATTATGTTTTTGGTTTTCCAAACACCACAATTTATAATTTAAGAATAAAAAAACTATTATGGCAGCATACCGAAAATATAAGTGTATTTAAGTTAAAAATTAAAACTTTACCCTTTGCGAAGCTTGTAAAAAAACTCCCTGCATTTAAAGGTCTATATAACTCCTTCTTAAACGTTGTCATTAAAAAACACAAAAGCACTCAGGCTCATTTTCCAAATTCGCTTGTTAAGTCCAATGTTGCAGGTATTTTACACGATGCCTTTTATTTTAATTACAAAAAAACTACAGATAAATTTATTTTAAAAATAAATGATATACACTTATGGATTAAGGTTGACGGTTTTTTGTGGGTTGGGGATTTTGAAATTACGGGCAAAGAAAATTTCGGGTCAGTATTAAATAAATTAAAACGTCTTGCTAAAGTTATTGGTTGTACATCTATTGTATTTCATTTTCAGGAAGGAACCGAAAACAGTAAATTACTGGAACATTTTTTAAAAGTAGATTCAGAAATGCCGGTTGGCTATATTCATTTAACAAATAAGCATGAAGGAGTTAAATTTAAATTTTCCGGTTCTGATTTTGATAGCTGGTAAATTTAATTAAATCCGTATTTATCAAATTGTTTTGCCAGTCTGATTGCATTTGATTCGGGGGTTGTAGAATTACTTATTGTAAATCGCGATAACATGTTCTTATTTTGATTATTCTCATTAAATTTATAATCAACAACAACCATATTCTCATATCCTTCATTTTTCGAAACTTTTAAAGTCTCGTAACTATAACTACCATCCGGAAATGCAATTGAAATTACTTTTTTCCCGGTTTTATCTTCTATAATAAATTTAGATTTTTTTAGTTCTTCTTCCGCCTCATTATAATTTAAATACTCTAAATTAAAATGAGAATGTGTATGAGAACCAAACTCCAGTAAAGACTCACCTTTGTAATGGCTTATTTCTTTTGAAGTAACAAGTTGTGTAAATTCTGAAAGCTCTTTCATTTTTTGCCTGATATACGGATGTGTTTTTAAAAGATCATTTACCAGGTTTACAGTTTCTTTACCGCAAGTTTTGAGGTAAGCTAACAGATCCAATTTAAGTTCATCATTATAAAAAGCCGGCGCTTTAAATAAAAGATCTTTTATCCGTATATCTTTTTTATAATATTTTTTCACAAGATCAATTGCATCGGGCCATAAAAAAAAATCGTTCTCTGATAAACCTTTCGAAATAATATAAAATGTAGCCGGAACATTTTGTGCTTTAAGCACCGGTAATGCAACTTCAAAATTATTTAAATAACCATCATCAAAAGTTAATGCAACGGTTTTTTTATTTAGCTTTTTGTTTGTGCGATGGATCTCAAAAATTTCTTTAAGAGATACAACATTGTAATTTTTTTTAAGGTAGATTATTACTTCTTCAAAATCTTTTACCGGCATATGCCTGTTATTAAATACTCCAACATCCGATCTTCTTACCCCGTGAAAATTGATAACACAGCATGTTTTTGAGCTTTTACCCAATAAAAATTTATCATATTTAAAAAATACAAGAGCCGGAAAAACGAAGTTTCTTGCTAAATATTTAGATAAATTCATCTTTTAATCAGTAAAAATAATTCGTCTAAAATACTTATTTTTATACTGTGTTTAAATACCTGCAAATAACTTTTCTTCTTTCTTTTTTTTATAGTTCAGGCCAGATCAATCTTATATCTAATCCCGGATTTGAGTCAAGTAACGGCTGCCCTACTTTTGGTGGCCAATGGCAGTTTTGCAATAACTGGAACAATGTAAACATGAATCCCGGTGCAGGAGCCTGGGGTACACCCGATTATTTTCATACCTGCGGCACCGGCAATACAGCGCCTCCCGCTACATTTTCGGGCACCTGCGCAACTCAATCCGGTAATGCAATGATGGGATTAGTAATGTATAATGTTCCATTTCCTCAATACCGCGAATATTTATCTACCCAATTAGCATGCCCAATGCAGGTTGGCAGTACTTACACTTTATCTTTTTGGTTATCCAACGGCACAGGTATTAAATCACCATGGACGATCAAAAATATTGGTGCACATTTTTCAACTGCACCATTAACACAAACAGGTTGGAATTTAATAAATGTTATTCCGCAATGCGAAATTACAACTAACGTGGTATCTACCAGCTGGACTCAATATACCTTTGCTATTACCGCTACTACTGCATGGAGTCAGATCACGATCGGTTGTTTCAGGCCGGATGCCAATAACAATCCAACGCTTTCTTTTCCAAATCCGGGTGGTCCGGCATCATCGTATGCTAATTATTTTATTGACAATATTGATCTTATTGGTCCTTCGGCAAATACAAATACTTTTACCATTGCATCTAATGTAGCTCAATCTGCCATATGCGGTGGTACTTCATCAGCAACTATTACTGCATCAAATCCTACTTTAAACCTTACTTACACCTGGACGCCAGGAAATTTTAACACAGCCACCGCCAGTGGATTAACAGCCGGAGTTTATACTGTTACAGCCGGTACCGGTAGTGGCTGTAATACTACAACTGCTTCTACACAGTTTACAGTAACTCAATCAACCTCATTAAATGCAAGTGTAAATTCACCAATAGTTTGTAAAAATACACCGGCTCAATTGTCTGCAACCGTATCGGGTGGATCTCCTGCATATAGTTACACGTGGATGCCCGGTAATTTAAATACGCCGGTAATAAATGTTTCGCATTCTTCAACAACCGTATATACATTATCGGTAAAAGATAATGGTGGCTGCGCTTCCACTCTAACAACTGCAATTAATATTGATCCCATTACGTCAAACTTTAATTTTAATCAAAACAATTGTAGTGGAAGTTTTACTTTAAATAATACTTCCAATGGAGCCGGCAGTTACAATTGGAATTTTGGTGATAATACAACTTCAACAGGTTTTCAACCTCAACACACTTATTCATCACCCGGAACTTACAGTATTTCTTTAATAGCAAACAGTAACAGTGGTTGCCATGATACTATTCAAAAAACCATTACCGTAGGCACAATAGTAAACAGTAATTTTACCGCACAGTTAAATATTTGTGATACAACTGTAACTCTTATTAATAATTCTGTTGGCGGCGCTTCTTACTTGTGGCGCTTTGGCGATGGTAATACTTCTACCATGCAAAATCCTGCAAGTTATACTTATTCTACATCAGGCACATTCAATATCTGGCTTGTGGTTTCTAATGCATCAGGCTGTAAAGATTCTAGCCAACAAACAGTTTCCGTTATTAAAAACAGTACTGCGGGATTTAATATTACTTCAGATCCTTGCTTAAAACAAGTGAGTGTTAGTAGCACCTCTTCCTATGCTATAACATACGACTGGCAATTTGGTGATGGTAGTATTTCTACAAGCAGCAGTCCCACACACACGTATTTAAATACCGGTAATTATTCCATTACATTAATTATAAATGCCGGCTTAACGTGTAGCGCTACAATAACAAAACCAGTTTCAATTAATAACGGACCAATTGCTCAATTCACCTACTCACTATCGCCTTGCGATGGTAGGGTTGTTTTTTCAAACACGTCTATTAACGGTAATGGTGCTTACTGGTCGTTTGGTGACAACAGCGCTTCTTATGACAATGATCCTGTACATTATTATGCATCGCAGGGCATTTATACTGTTTATCTAACCAGTTCTCCTAATATGCCTTGTTTAAATACAACAAAGCAGGTTATTGAAATAAAATATAATTCAGTAACTGCCGATTTTGATTTTACAAACCCTGCGCTTACATATAATGCAAATTTTATTAATCTTTCAAAAAATGCGCAAACATTTTTTTGGGATTTTTATGATGGAACCTCTTCAACACAATTTGAACCGACACATACTTATGAGCAAGTAGGAAGTTATACTGTTTGCCTTGCAGCAATAAACTATATGGGATGTACAGATACTTTATGTAAAAAGATTGATGTGGATGCAGGCTGGACTTTTTATGTTCCTAATACTTTCTCGCCCAATGATGATAAATTAAACGATATATTTTACGCCTACGGTACCAACATAAAAGATTTTAAAATAAGCGTGTTTGACCGGTGGGGAGAAGAGATATTTAATTCTTCAGAAATAGAATATGGTTGGAATGGTACATTCAGAGGCTTGCCTGTACAGGATGATATTTATATATGGAAAGCGGAATTTAACGATCTTAAAAATAAAAATCATTCTGTAACGGGACACATAGAAGTATTGAGATAAAAAAAGTCTGCTTAATTAATTTAAGCAGACTTTTTGTTTTTATTTAAACAACCCTTTTAGCTAAATGGTATTAATCTAATACCTACTGTAAAGGGATACAATTCAGGGCCTTTATCCGACTGAAACAAAGGTGTTAGGTTATACTCACCAAATACTGTAAACCCTTTGTAACCTAAATTTACGTGCGCTTTGGCAGAAAAGGGATTTAAGTCATAACTATCTTTTCTTGATTTTGTAAATCTGAAATTATCCTGTTCTAAATATTGTTTTGTACGAGATGAAATCAAATATTGAGCTATAATACCAAAAGCAATGTGAAACGATTTGTTGGGATTGTTGCTTGTATTAAATTCTAATAACAAAGGTATTTGTATATAGGTTGTTCTGAATTTATTTTTTCTGTAACCGTAAGCATTGCTTGAATCAACATAGGCAAAGGTATTAAGACTATCAGAAAAAGAAAAGTTAGGCTGAGGATCTGCATTTAAATTGGTATGGCGGTTAAAGGCATAAGAGTGATAATCAAATCCAAAACCTGTAACCAATTTAACTTTGTGTTTGTAAAGATTAAGATGGCGCTCAATAAGATTGAATTGAAAATTAAAGCTACGGCCATAATCAAGATCCATATAGTTTGTAGCCTTTGGCATTGTTATACCATTTGCACCCATATAACCGTTAACACCCATTGAAAAACCGGCCCAATGTCTGAAATCTTCGTTAGAGTAACCGTACTTATGATCTTTGTGACTGCCACCAATGGTGATAGTGTCATTTCCTTTTTCTTTATCAATAATAATTATGCGTTTGCCTTTCCAGGTGTATATAGTTGAATCTTTACCCGATTTACCAACCACTTTTTTTACTTGCTCATCAATTTTGGTAATGCTTGCAGCTGTGGTAGCTTCTGCACTTATATCTTTTGCATTGCCTTTAATTTTAATACTGCTGGCCCCACTTGCATTGGCAATTAGTTTTTCGTTTACAAATAGTTTTGCTGTTGATGCGCCTGTTGTTGCAACATTTGCTTTATCAACCGTAAGATCGTAAGCTTTTAAAGTAGAAGCCCCTGAAAGCTCAGAAAATAAATTAGTAGCACTACCCGATAATTTTAATTCGCTTGCACCGTTTTGAATAGTTTTAACCGAGCGGCCTTCTGTTTTAATATTTACATCGGCAGAACCTGACACGTTTAAACTTAAAGAATCGGGCTTAATAAGATTAGTGGTTCTGAATGAAGATGCCCCACTACTTTGTACATCAATAAGTGTATTGTTTTTTACATAAACATTAACCGGCATTGAGAAATTGCCTTTATTTGTGATCACCAAAGTTGAACCTTCAAATTTTGTTTCAACTTTTTCAATTTCTTTTTCAGCAGCCGAAACAGAAAGTGATAAGCTATCGGAATTTGTATAGATAACATTTACCGAACCCGAAGTTTCGATCTTATTAAAAGCCGAAGCTGGCCTGTTTTGAATTTGCTGAGCCTTAATTGTAATTACCGAAGTAATAAGTGCGATGGATAAAAATTTAGTATTCATGGTTTATTTTTTAATATTTATGTTTAATGTTTAAAAGCGCTTTGTGGTTATTTTAAGAGTAAGACGCTGCTTACTTTAAAAAAGTTACAGGCCGCCTTAATTATTTTTAAAAAAGACGTAAATAATATAAAACGGTTAAAAATTCCCCAAAACGCGTCTTTTTTACTCAATATTGGCTTATTTAAGACCTAAATATCACTGAAAACACTGAAAATTTAGGGCTGGAATGAAATTTGAGGCACCCAAGATGTATTTTATGGAAGTAATAATATGAGAACTATTGAACTGCCTGTAATAGATGGCAAACTATTAAGTTTTGTGGATTATGAATTAGACCTTGTATTATCACCACCGGAAATTAGAGAGACCTTTGTTGAAAATAGCGACACTCTTATTTCTGAAAATAACGGAAAGCTTGAATTGAAATATAAAAACATATCGCTGGAGGAAGGTCGTCTTAAAATATTTGTTTGTGATTTTAGTACCGGAAAATCATGCATTTATTTGTACGGGAAATTAAAAGGAAAAGAAATTAAAAGCGTTAAAGAATTTACAGCAAGTAATGTAAGCGCAAGTGTAAAAAATATTAAGATAAAATATGTTTTAGTTCATAGCAGAAATATTTTAAGAAATTATTATTTGAGCTCCGACACAAAAAGTATAGAGACCCATCTTACAACTTTTCTTTCTACAATATAAAACTATACTTTTTCCTCCTCAAATTTTTATTACTTAAAAAACTAAACCGATTTTTACATCTTAAAATCAGTAAATTTTATAAGTTTTAAAAGTGTTGTATTGCATAAAAACTCAAACCCGTAAATCTTGTAACTTTTTAAAGCAATTTTATAATTTATTGTTGTGAATATTCCTCACATTTGTTCAATCCGTTAACCCATGACGAAGATATATATTAAGAATATGGCTTGCGAAAGTTGCATTACAGTTGTAAAAACTGAACTTCAAAAACTACATGTTCCATATATACACGTTACATACGGCGAAGCAGAAATAAAACAACAATTAAGCGTGGAAAAGAAACAGAAACTTAATAATGCAATAAAAAAATCAGGCTTAGAGATCCAGGAAAACAAACAAGGCATCTTAACTGAAAAAATAAAGATCATCATTAACGAACTTTTTGAAAAACCTGAGTCTTGGCCTAAAGTAAAATTCTCTGTTTATCTTAAAGAAAAATTAGGATATGATTACAATTACATGTCAAACCTTTTTTCAGAAACACAAGCAACAACAATTGAACAATACATTATTTTAAAAAAATCCGAAAAAATAAAAGAGCTGATTTTATTTAGTGATATGAGTTTAACAGAGATCTCGCACAAATTAAGATACAATAATGTTTCACACATGTCATCTCAATTTAAAAAAGCAACAGGTTTAACACCATCGCATTTTAAAAAATTAAAAAAATTGAGAAATCTAAGGATTGAATCTTAATTATCTTTTTTCTACACTAAAAGAATTGAATGAAAGCGCGTAGTTTTTATCAGCTGTCTCTTCTCCATCAATAGCTTTTACACCCAATTTATTTGCTTTTTTTGCCAATTGTACAGCACGTTGCCAGAACCCTTTTTTTGCAGGTGTTTCGGCAGAAGCAACAAGATCTTCATCATCTGCTTCTGTTGCAATTAAATAATTTTTCTTGGAGAATTTTGGTTGTTCGGTATTAGAAGCCAAAAGAGACTTACTTGTAGTATCAATAACTGTTTTAGTATAAGATGCAATAGCTTTAGACTCGCTTGGTTCATTATTATTTAAGTCCTTTTCTATATTTTTATTTTCATCTTTTGGAGTTAATGAATTAGTTATCGTTTCATTCAATTCAATTTCTTTCTCTTTTTTATCAAAATTATCCTTCTTAATTACATGTGTGTGTGTTGCAATGTAGGTTTCGTTTACAACAATAGTATTATTTAATTTGTTGCTATTGGAATCGGAAGGAACTGTAGTTTTAGTAGTATTACTTTCTGTTTTTGCCAACTCTTTATTTTCAGTAGCCGGTTTTGAATTAAAATAATTAAACACAAAGCCTAAAGTAAATATCAGCAAAATAGCGGCGGCAATTGCAGCAACAGTTCTGAAGTTGAATAAAGCAATAATTCTTGCCTCTTTCTTTAAAGCTTCTTTATCTTCAAAAACAATTGCCGTATCTGCTACTAATTTTGTTTTTTGATAAGCAGTAATTTCTTTTTGAAGAGCAGAATTGGTTTTTAATTCATTTTCGAATTGCGTTTTATCTTTAGCAGATAACTGACCTTCAACGTAGGCTAAAGTAGTATTACTCAAGATCAACTCATCTTCATTTTTATACAAAGAAGTCTTATCAGCAAATACTAAAATTTCTGCATTTAAAATAGTTTTGCTGTAAGCCTGCAATTTTAAAGCCAACTCTTTATCTTTTAATAATTTAATTTCAAAAGCTTTTCTTTCGGCTTCGTTTAAATTATTCTCTAAATAATTGATCAGTTCTTCGTCTTCAACAAATACTTCTGTTTTTTTTAGATCGTTCTTAAAATCAACTTTCAGTTCTTCATCAGAAAAAGAGGGGAGTTCCATATCTTCCAGATCTACCTCTAATTGTGGGTTGGCAAGTATAAACGCTTTTAATTCGGCAACAGCATTTTCATTTAAATTACCATCCAGGTAATCTATTAAAAATGCTTCGTAATTATGTAAATTAATGTTGCTCATTAAATAACCGTTTCCATTTTGCAAATGTAATTCTTTAAAAAAGTTCTTGCCCTAAAAATATAAACCTTAACCTGGCTTTCTGTTAATTGTGTGATATCCCCTATTTCGGCATAATCATAACCTTCGTAATCGCGCAATAACAGCACTGTTTTTTGTATCTCGGGTAATTGCTGTAAACCTTGATTTAAGATCTCTTTAAGATCAGAATACTGTGAAGAATGACTGTGCTGATTAAGATCAACCTCGCTCATTTTTGCACTCTTCGAATTTTTGCGCGTATAATCTACAAGTGTGTGATAAGCTGTTGTAAATAAATATGTTTTTGCTTTTGCGCCATCAATGCTCTCTATCTTACGCCACATTTTTTCGAAAGAATCCTGCACAATATCTTTAGCCGCATCTTTATCACGAATTTGTTTCATAATAAAACGGTACACACCATCTGCATGGTCATCTACACATTGATTATATTCTGCTAAAGTCAATTTGTTTTATAAGAGTAAGACGGGCCCAATCCTTTAAAGTTACAGCTTAGTCATATTTTTAATACACTGAAAATCAATAAATTAAACTAAACATCGAAATGTTTTATAGTTGCATTTGAGCTTAAGTGATCAATAAAAGCTTCATGGTTTAATTCTGCTCCCCTTACTTCGTATTCAATTACCAGATCGTTATTGGATTTTGATTGACGCAACCATTGATGTTTTAATTTAAAGGATAAAATTATTTTTTCTACCTCTGCTTTTACTTCAAGGTTATTCTCAATGATTATTTTATATACTCTTTCCTGGTTATAGCGATCAATAAATTTTTGCACACCTGTAAAGCCAAGTAAAATTACCAATGTTACAAAGGTTACCAGTACTGCAAATTCGTATTGCGCAATACCACAAGCCATACCTATTGCTGCACTTATCCAGATCAATGAAGCAGTGGTCATTCCTCGCACGCTCGAACCATCTCTGAAAATTGCACCGGCCCCCAAAAAACCCACACCTGTTACAATATTGGATGCAATTCGTGCCGCATCATTATCCTTCCCCAAAATAAAAGAAAGAATAGTAAATAAAGTTGAGCCAAGTGTAATTAAGATAATTGTTCTAAAACCAATGTTACGGCCTTTATACTCGCGCTCAGCGCCAATTAATGCACCCAAAGCCAATGAAACCAAAAGTTTCATAGAGTTGTCGAATATAAAATCGTAATCGAATTTCATGTTACAATTGTTTTAAGATCTCTTCCTCTACTTCTTTCGAATCCCAATTGCTTTCGATGTTTTTTATGGACATAATTTTATCCATTATCTTTTGTTGCTTCTGACCTTCGCTTAAAGCTGTGCTGTAACGGATAGATGGCGTGTATGTAACCATGCTGTAAAGCGGAATCCATTTATCAGGATGGCTGTGCGAGAATTTTGCTTCTATTTTTTTTTGCAATAAAAATTTAGGGTCTGCTGTTTTATCGCGCATCTCAATAAAATTACCAACTGCTAAATCTGCAATGGCATCAGCATCGGGCTTACGCAGGCTTTGATATTCAGGAAAGATCTTTTCCCAATCATCTTTGTGTTTTGTAATTAATTCATTTAACACTACACAATCTTCAAAACCGCAGTTCATACCCTGACCGTAAAACGGAACAATAGCGTGTGCAGCATCGCCAATCAAACCAATTTTATTATCAAATGTCCACGGAAAACATTTTACTGTTACCAACGACGAAACAGGATTATTCATAAAATCTTCCAACAATGTTGGCATTAAAGGCACAGCGCTTGCAAATTCTTCATCAAAGAACTTTTTAACGGCTTCTTTAGTTTTTAAATTGGCAAAAGATTTCTCGCCTTCAAAAGGCAAAAATAATGTGCAGGTAAAATTTCCATCAGGATTTGGAAGCGCAATCATCATAAAACTACCGCGAGGCCAAATGTGTAAAGCATTTTTCTCTAATAAAAATTCTCCGTTCTTGCCCGGTGGAATAATTAATTCTTTATACCCGCTTTCAATATAATGCTGGTTGTATTCAAACCTATCGTTTTGCAATTGCATGTTTAAGCGTGACGCAGCAAAGGCTCCATCAGCGCCAAATAAAAGATCTGATTTAATGTTTTCAACCTTCTTTGTATTATTATCTTCAAAAGATGATTCTAAAGTTTGACGATCAATATGTGAACAACGCTTGTTAAAATGAATTTTTACATTAGGCTGTTGTTCCGCCAGATCCATTAATTTCATATTAATATCAGCACGCGAAACCGAATAAATGGCCTGGTTATCTTTACCATATGGTTGATAAGCAGATGAACCATCTTTATTATGAATCTGACGGCCATACATTGGGATGGCAATTTTTTTAATTTCATCGGCTATGCCTACACCTTCTAAACCTCTCCAGCCACGATCGCTCAAAGCCAGGTTAATGGATTTACCTGCAGAAATGTCTGTTGTGCGCATATCTGGTCTGCGTTCAAAAATATTTATCTTATATCCTTTTTTAGCAAGGTAAATAGATAATAAAGATCCTACCAAACCTGCGCCAACTATAGTAACACTTTTGCCCATATTATTAATTTTAATTTGTATTCAAATTTATTTAAAAGATAAACAAACAAACAGGATCTTTATCATTTTTTATACTTTGTCATCATTGTTTCTTTTTTACCGATCATTATTACTGCCTTTTCTATCCTGCTTTTTCGTGTTTCTTCGCGCTTGGCACTCTCAATCCAGCGTATGTATTCGTTTTTATGAGAATAAGCCAGGCTTTCAAAATAATGTAAAACACCAGCCAACTTAAATTGCTTTTTTACATCTTTTGGTATTTCAACAGTTCTGTTCTTTGGAATAACTATTTTCCTGCCATTTTTGTTCAAATCGATGGCCTCTATAACGTATTCTAAAATAATATCCTCGTCAATTTCCTTTACATCTTTAAACTTAAAATTGCGTGTATTTATGCTGCCCTCATTTAAATGCAAAAGCTTTCGTTTATCTTTTAAAAGAGTACCCTTAAAAAAAACAAAATTAACGTGTTTTTTAAAGCCCGCAAAGCCGCAAACCATTCCATCAAGGTAATAATTTGGGCCCCATTTCCAGTCTTCTATCATTTTCGGATCGGTTTTCAGAATAATAGTGCGCAGCTTTTTGCAGATCTTTTGGCTCCAATCGGGCAAAGTATCAATGTATTCGGTTATTTTTAAAGATGCATCTGCTACGTGCTTTGTTGCTGCCATTTTATTACCTTTAACCGTGCAAAAAAAATTCGAATCAAACATACTTAAAAATCAACTTTTTAGCAAGAAAGATTCTTTGCTGTTAGCCTTAAGTGGTGGTATTGATTCGGTTGTACTGGCACATTTGCTTAAAAGCGTTGGTTTTAAATTTGCTTTGGCGCATTGTAATTTTAATTTAAGAGGTAAAGACAGTAAAGCAGATGAAGTTTTTTGCAAAGATCTTGCAAAGCAATTAGGCGTAAAATTTTATTGTGAGCATTTTGATACAAAAACTTACAGTAAAACAAACAAAGTGAGTATACAAATGGCAGCCCGTGAATTAAGGTATGCCTGGTTTAACGAACTGATCAAAAAAAACAAATTCGACCGTTTAATTACAGCGCATCATGCCAACGATGTAATTGAAACGCTTTTTATTAATCTTTGCAGAGGTACCGGTATTAAAGGCTTAAAAGGCATTCCTGAAAAAACTGGAAATATTGTGCGACCACTTCTAAATTTCACAAAAGAGGAGATTAATTCGTTTGCTAAAAAAGAGAAGATCAAATTTCGTCTTGATAAAAGTAATTTAGAAGATAAATATGAGCGTAATTTTTTACGATTGGAGATTATTCCAAAATTAAAGAAACTCCATCCTGCGCTTGAACACACCTTCTTAAACAACATTTCTAATTTTAAAGCGGAAGCTGAAATTGTAAACGACTTTTTAGCAGAAAAAACAAAACAACTTATCTCTGAAAAAGGTGAGCAGGTTTTAATTGATAAGAACAAACTAAAAAAAGAAAAACACCTAAGCACTATTTTATATTATATACTCGAAACCTTTGGCTTTAATGCGTCTCAGATAAATGATATTAAAATCAACGTGACTGAAAAAGGTGAAGTTGGGAAATTATTTTTTGCTTCTAATTTTACATTGACCATTGACAGGGATTTTATTTTTATTAAACCCGATGTTAATCAAAACCCCGAAGCTGTTACTATACGTTCATTTGACGAATTAAAAGCATCTGCTCAATTAAAACTAAAAGAGCTAAGCAAATTTGAACGCACCAATAACAATGAGCTTATTATAGAAAAAAATAAATTAGTTTTTCCTTTAAACATTCGCGCTAAACGAACGGGAGATAAGTTTCGTCCCTTTGGTATGAAAGGCTTTAAGCTGATAAGTGATTTTTTAAAGGATCAAAAATTAAACGCCTTTGAAAAAGAAAAATGCCTTATTTTAGAGAACGGTAATGGCGAAATTATTTGGGTAATGGGCTACAGGAGTGACGACCGCTATAAAGTTACAGGTAAAGAAAATAAGCTTTTAAAATTTACAATAATTGAATAAGAACGAAATATTATTTGAAGAAAAACAATACATGGGCCACAATCGTCTAAGTATTGTTATCCGTTCGTTACTTACCTTATTTTGTTTTGTTGCCTATTATTGGAGCGAAAATCCTAAACCGGTGCAGGTATCTATTTTTAAAATTGGTTCGTATCCTATTGAAAATATAAACGAATCCGGCCTCATATTTTTTATTATAGGTATTTGTATTTTGGTTTTTTCAACCGGCTTAACGTATGTGTTACATATTCAAACAACGGTTTATAATGGCTTTTTAATATTGGATGGCTTTTGGACAGCGAGAAAGGTGAAGATCGATCTTAAGAACATTGTTTCGATTAGAAGAAGTCGTTATAAGAAAAATATGCTCCGCCGGGCTGTTTATAACCTTCATAACAAGGGGGTTATACGTTTTTATACAAGCGGCGAGGAATTTATAGAACTTATTGATAATGATGGCTTTACATACAGAATTGGCAGCCAGAAAACCCCTGAATTGTTTAAAGTGCTTAAAAAGCAAATAAATAATTAACAACTGCAACCTTTTAAATTCTATTACGTTTTATATTACGTTATCTCATTTATTAACCCTTTAATAATTTTAAACAATGGTGGCAACAGAATTTCAAATGATTGAAAAAGAACAGATAGAAAATTTAAAGTTCCCCTCTACAGAAGTTTTAAATAGTACCGAGCAAATAAATGAGAGACAAGCCGAGCTTAATCGGGCATTAACATTAGGCAACAGAGAGCATACAAAAATTAAGATCTATTTTGAGGATGATACATCCTGTAAAGTAGTTGAAACAACAGTTTGGGGAGTAACCGATAAAAGGGTTATTTTAAAACAAGGTGTTGTTATTCCTATTCACCGCGTACATTCTGTGAAGCTTTAAAGCAGCTTAAATAATACAAATACAAAAGGTGATACAAATATCAGACTGTCAAAACGGTCTAATATTCCTCCATGCCCAGGCATAATGGTGCCACTGTCTTTTACCCCGGCTTCACGTTTTAATTTACTCTCTACCAGATCACCTATTGTTGCGAATATCGGAACAATTATCCCTAATATCATCCAGGTATAGTCGTTAAAATCGAAAATTAATTTATTAAATAAAAAGCTCAAGCCAAAAGTTATCAAAACACCAATGATAGTACCTTCCCAGGTTTTACCAGGTGACACGCGTTCTATCATTTTATTTTTTCCAAATAAGCTTCCCCCTAAATAAGCAAAGGTATCGTTGCTCCATATTAAAAATATAATTCCAAGAACCAGCATTGGTTCGTAATTTTTTCCATCCAAAACTCCCGGTTGATATGGCAATTGATTTAATAGAGCAAAAGGTATTACTGTATATATTATGCCGGCATATGTAAATACTGCGCTTTTTATTGAGTTTTCTTTTTTACTCAACATAGCCATTGCAAAAATAATAAATGGCGCAGTGATCATAAAAACTCTTGATACTCCAACTAATAAAAACCCTGTTGTACCGTATCCTATATCTATAAAACTTAAAAAATTAAATACTCCCAATAGTAATCCAATAATTTTGAGGGGCTTTGCTCCCATCTTTTCTGAGATCTTATAAAATTCATTTAACCCAATCAAAGAAACAGCAAAAAAGAAAAGAGTAAATGAAATATAACTCAAGTAAACACAACCAACCAGCAATACTACAAATACCGCGGCGCTCATACTTCGGGTAGCCAGTGTTTTTAAATTTAAAGCCATAAAGATTTATTTACATCAACAAAAATAAGGTTTTATTTGTTTGTATTTTATTAACGAATATACTCCTTAAAATAATTGTAATTTTGCGCCATGTTTGAAACATCTGTTTTCTTAACCATATTAGTAGGTCTTTTCTCGCTTATTAATCCTTTAGGTGGCTTGCCCGTGTTTATAAGTCTTACATCAGACATGAGCGAAGACAATAAACTAAAAACACTTAAAAAAACCTGTCTATACATTTTTATTATTTGCGTTGTATCCTATTTTATAGGCGTTTACCTTTTAAATTTTTTCGGCATCACTATTCCGGCGCTGCGTGTGGCCGGCGGATTGGTAATTTTTCGTTCGGGCTGGCAATTATTGAATGTAACCCATAAAAAAGAAATATCGGCAGGAAAACTACAAGAAGAAAGTGAAAAAAAGGATGATATCTCCTTCTCACCTTTGGCTATGCCTTTATTGGCCGGACCGGGCTCAATGTCTTTTTTAATTACTTTGTACGCAAGCAGACCGGACGATTGGCATAAAGCAGTAGGCCAGGATATTTTGGCTATTGCTGCCATTATCATTGTTGCCTTCTCTATTTATTTCATTTTTAAATTTGCGCCAAGGTTAATGAAGTATGCCGGGCAGGCAGGCTTAACCTCGCTTTCAAAGATCATGGGCTTTTTAGTTATTGGTATTGGCGTACAAATGATCATTTCAAGCATTGCACAGGTGGTGAAGAATATTTTTATAGAGTTACAACAGGTTTCCTAATTACTATTTGACCTGCTTCTTTTATCGCCTACGTATTTTTTACTATTTAAATTAGTACAGAGTAATTAACAACTGACATTCGTCATTTGAATGCAATCAGGATTATAATAAATTGGTATAAACTTTAGCCATGACGTATAATAATGAGTTGTATGATAGTCTTAAAGAACTTGCAGTTGAGTATTTAAACTCCGGCAAAGACCTTGAAGAAATTGAGAAACTGCTAAATCAAAAAACGGACGATAAATTATTGGTTACAGTTTTATTTAAAGAAATAAAAAAAATAAGTCACGCAGCCAATCGAAAAAAAGGTCTTCAAAAACTGGCCGTGGCAGGCATATTATTATTTAGTGGTTTTATAATAACCTGTATAAACTTTCACTACAATCAACCTTTCGCTATAGCCCTTTATGGCCTTACAACAGCAGGTCTTATTTTTATGTTCTGGGGGCTTTATGATATTATCGGATAAGATGATGAATATCATATACCGCTATTGAGCTATCTCATTTTTTCACAAAAGGTAACACGTTATTTTTACTTAAATTTTTTAAATAGGTTTTACGCAAAGCAATATTATATATGAATTTAACAAGGCTTGATAAAATAAATTACGTCAATATTATACTCATAATACTAAGCACCATTGTAGCGCTTTATTTGCCATTTGAACTTTTCCTGTTTTCATACGCAATTCTCGGGCCATTGCATTACCTTACCGAAGTAAGCTGGTTACATAATAAACAATATTATACCGTTAAAAAATATGATTACATTCTGTTACTGATCTTATCAGCTTTAATTGCACTACCTGTAATAGGATCTTTATTTAATTTTAAACTTAACATTAGCGGCCAACTTCTTAATCAATTTATTTATTTGGCAGTTGTATCTTCTGTAATTTTCGTTTTTGTCCAAAAAACAACTTACCGCTTATTGGCTTTTTTATTTGCCATTATTACATTAAAATATTCAACACACTTATTTTTACTTTTATCTGTTTTTTTACCAACGTTAATACATGTTTTTTTATTTACTGCTTTATTCATGCTTTACGGTGCTTTAAAAACAAAAAGCAAAAGCGGTTATATTTCATTTTGGGTAATGATGTTGTTTCCAATTATAGTATTGAGCTTTTTTAATGGTGCAGCTTCTTATAAGATATCCGATTACGCTTTTAAAGCCTACAAAAATTTTGAGGCCACTAATTTTTTTACATTAAAGCAATTCACTGATCTTGATATGACAAATGGCCAAACCATAACAAATAACATCTATTTTTCAGGCAAGGGCATTATAGTTATGCGGTTTATAGCGTTTGCATATACTTATCACTATTTAAATTGGTTTTCAAAAACCGAAATTATTGCCTGGCACAAAGTTCCAAAACAGCGCTTAATTGTTATTGCTGTATTATGGCTAATGGCATTGGGAGCTTATGCTTATGATTACAAAACAGGTTTTCAATGTCTTTTTTTTCTGAGTTTTTTACATGTGTTGCTTGAGTTACCTTTAAACGTTGTGTCTATTAAAGGCATATTATCTGAATTATTCATGTCTCAAGCGCCAACAGTGTCTAAAAAAAGTGGCTGATCTTATTTGGCAAGGAGCAGAAACTCAAGGTAAAATGCTTTCATTTTTTCATCAAATGTATCGTTGTGAAAAATAGAGATCAATTGACCTTTATACTTTTTTACTTCGTTAATGATCGAAATAGCAAGCTCTGCTGCGGGTTTATTTTCTTTTTTAGAATAATACAATAAGGTGTTTTCTGAAATACAAAAAGGATTGATTATTAACCCCGTTAGCATTTCGTTCTCTATATTATACCATTGGTAGGAGAAGCAATAAGATGCCCTGAAACCATTCAAATTGGTATAACCCATAGAATATTCTTTTTCAATTCCGGCCTGCAACAAATTATTATAGGTTTGTGGAAATCTTAAAATAGAATAATGTTGCCTGCTAATAGTAACGGGTGTATGAATAATGTTTGAAAGGCGGCTAACCTCTACTTTTATTTGTTGCATTTTATTTGTAGAACCATAAGAAGGATGAATTCCAACCATTGAATAATCTGCCATCTTTTTTATTAATGACTGAAAAGACAAATTGGTTGCGGCCTGGTTCTTATCATTTGGTCCATAATCTCCCAACAGAAAAAAATAAATTGCTTCTACTCCATTCTTTTTATTAGCATCAATTAAAAAATCGTAACAATCAAAGGGATCTTTTTTACTGCCCGAAATAACTTTAAAACGGTCTTTAATGCTTGAACTGTCTTTGACGATCACATCTTTTAAATATCCCGCCATTGAACGAACAAAGCCTTTGTGTTTAAATTTAAAAGCATTATCCACATCGATGGTAGAAATAAAACGGTATTTATTTGGTTTAAATTTTAACGAAGGAAATTTGTTTTGAAGTATAGTTTGCAATTCATTCAACCATAAATTAATTAAGGGCGTTTGAATAAAATCGTATTGGTACGCAAGGCTTGAACGGTAATGAAACCGATTATGCTCATCTGTTTTAAAAGGAAGATATTCTTCGTAACGCGATAAGAGCCAAAAAGCCGCTCCAAAAAGATCAAAAGGTATTTCTTCGTTTGACGTTTTGAAGAATACCTTTGAGAATTGTTGATTGGTATTTACAGCAATAGGGTAATCTTTTACACCCACATCAAATAAAATAGAATGAGGTTTTATGGTAAAACAATTTTCAATTTTTTTATCTGAAAAATTAATTTTTGGAGAAGAGGAAACCGAAAATTCTTGTTCATTAAAGATCTGGATAACTTCTAAACCTAAAGCGCTGCTTAATAAGGTTCTTAAAATATAATTTAAGCGGTTGCTGTTCTTTACCGAATATATTAAAATGCTATTGATACATCTAAATTAAAGACTAAGCTTAGAAATTAAGATCACTAAATTAAAAGTTATTGAACATGGAATGTTAATTTTAAATAAGCTGCTTTACATATGGCCAAAACACAAAAACGCCTGTAACAGCTGCAAATATTGAAGCTACGAGCACTGCACCGGCGGCCACATCTTTAATGTATTTTATTCTTGGATCATATTCTTTTGAATAAAGGTCGCACATTTTTTCCATGGCAGAATTAATCAGCTCTAATGAAATTACCAAAGCAATACAAAGGCCGACAGCAAACCATTCGGGTTTTGAAATAGAAAAATAAATTCCGGCAATTATTACAATAACTGTAAATATCAGATGGATCTTTAAATGGGACTCACTTTTAAAAGCCTGATTAAGACCTGCAAAAGCGGCTTTAAAAGCGTTACTGCGTTTTTTAAGATAACTCATTGGTTTGTGTTTTAGTTGCATTTTTTAACGACGCCACTATTTCAAATATTAAATATAAGAAAATGGTAAATGTAATGGTAACAGCAAAGGTTTCTTTATAACAGTCCGCATCAAAAACCGAAAGCAACATTTTTTTTGCGAGATGAAACGGGTCTGAAACAATATCCCAACTGTTAAAGCGCAAATAACGTCCTAAATAAATACCGTATGCGCTTGAAAGCATGATAAAGAATTTTATACCGCTGGTTATCCATCTTGAATTAAATAAACCATTTGAAATAGCCAACAAACGGTTAACGCTAAGAATAAAGAATACCATCCCTAAGAACGCGAAACTTAAAATTAAAATAAGATCCAGCCACATGGGTGCGGCAATACGGGCACGCAAATGAAAAAGATCAGTTATAATATAAGGCGCATTAGGCAAGAATAAAATGGTTGCGCCAATTATTGCAGCCTGCAGGATCCTGTGCTGATTGTATTTGTAGTTTTTTATAAGGATATATGGAATGAACGCGAGGAATAAGTTCCAGATCAAAAAGGCATACGACCATTGATCGGTTTTCATGATCCTTACAATCAGCAATAGTAAACAAAAACAAAACAGCTTAAACAAATTATCTGCCCGCATAACCTACCTCCTTCACTTCAAACGATAAATGCCTCTTTTCAATAAAGCTTTTCTGCTCCTCATAAATTGTTGTGATATTTAAAAGTTTTAATGATGGATGCCCATCCAAACGCATTAACTCTTCATTGCTAATATTAGGCAAGGAAAGAACTTCCAGCTTTTTAAACTCTTTAAATATTTGAAATTCATGTACCCCTTCATAATAACTGGTTACTTCAAACTTCTTTAAATTTTTATTTAAGAGGAGATTTTTTAAATATATACCATTAAAATTGCTAAAACTCAATTCTTCAATATCTTTAAAAAAGGCAATCAGTTCAAAGTCAGTAGGTGTATTGCTTAAATTTAAAACTTTCAGTTTGTTAAGGGTTAACATATTTTTCAATTCTACTATTCCCCAGGTATCAAGTCCCATGTGTGTTACAACATTATTTTTAAAATGTACGCTCATTTTTTCTGCAATTGCTTTATCTCTTAAATTAAAACTTTGCCAGGTTTCTTTTTTATTTTCTACCATAAATTGGTACATGCGCCATGAATATTGTTTGAATATGTAATTTTTTTGAAATTTTTCTGTCTCGTTAAACAGACTATCTTTTTTATCACCAAAAAAAACAGTGGTCAATTCAGGTAAATTAGCGTTTGATAATCCTACGAGATATGATTTATCCAAAGCTTTAAATGTTTTTGCATGCGCAATATTATAATCCGATATTATCATATCCCAATTTACAAATGAGCAAAGACTTAATAATAAGAACCATGCTTCAAAATTCTGACGTACCAAATACCAGGCACTTTTTGTTTTTCCGATCTTTAAACCTGTAAAAAATAATCCAACTAAACTTAATGACAAAAATACGTATACTCCAATGCGTAAGTACGTTAATTGATACTCCGCCACATACATGCCGTTACGTACCATAGCAGAAACAACCATTACCGCGCTTTGCAGGATCCAGAAATAAACCAGGAGTTTTAATATTTTTGACTGTTTATTAAAATTAAGATCACCTTTAAAGAACCACATAATTAAACCAACTGCAATAACAATTGAGAATATTAAACTCCACACAGCATTATGCACAAAATCTGAAAGGTAAATACCTTTTGGCAATTCGTGTGAACCAAATAAGTTTATAAGATCCAATGAGTTTACAAATACCAACATAAGGTTTAATAAACCAAATAAGGATAAAGCAATTATGGTATTGTTATTGATCTCTTTTGGTTCGTCAGGTGAAGCTGTATTTTCAAGAGTTCGGTTAAATTTAATATCCCATTCGGTAAATACCGGAATGTCTCTATAATACACTAAACCATACATTACCAAAAAGCCCCAGATGGTAAATAAGCACCAACCAATACTTATCCAACTCAGATCAATATTTTTAGTAAACTCTTTAAATAAAGGATTTGCCTGTTGATATAATGCAAAAAACACAATAGAAATAATTAACGCAATAGCAACGCCGAAATAGATCTTTAATTTTTTTGAATTTGCCGGTGCCGCATTTTGTTTTCGAAGTTGCACTTGGTCAATAATAACAAATACAACCGACGATATGATTGACCCGACGCTAAAACCTAAGTTAACAATAATAGAATTTTTATAATTAAAGGTTTTACCTGAAAAAATAAATAAAGATAGAATGCAGGCAAATACACTTAAATTACTATTTACATAAAACACTGCTATACCACACAAAATACTTAAACCTGCATAATACCAAAATGGTGGTGTTTTTACTTTTTCAGGATTAAAATATCCTACAACGGCTGTTACCAGGCCGGTAAATAATAAATAATTTAAACCCGTAGCTTGTTTGTAAAATAAGATACTAAAGATAATTGCCGTAGCAATAAGTAACCAATCGTTTCTTTTCATTTTGTTTAGTTTTTAATTTTTTTGGATGTATAAATAGAGTAAGCAACAGGAAAAAGCATTAATAAGAAACCCGCAAAAAATAAAGGAGAATTAAATTCAGTTGGTATATAAGTATCAATTTCGGAGAAAAGATTTTTATCAGAAGCAATGTTCCAACTAGAACCGTTTCTATTTGTAAATAAAATATAATCCCACATAAACGAAACAATGCAAACCACAGCGCCCGAAATTAAAAGCCACCAGAACGAGCGTCCAACTTTATAATCAGGCTGCTCATCTACTTTATAAATAACAAAAATAGAACCAACGATCATTAACAAACACAACAGGCAAGGTGCCCACACCGGCCCCACCCAAGGCATTGGCACTAAAAATAAAATATCCCAGGTAGCTAAACTTTGCGGCCAACCCAAACAAACGTAAAGGAATACATAATAAAAAATATCCCAAATGGCAAAGGCTAAAACAAAATAGGCAAAGCGCTGCAGTTTATTTTTTCCGGCCATAATACCACAACCTACCAACATAATAATGGTTGCTATTTCTCTAAAAAATTCGAGTCGCGCTACAAATGGTGAGATCTCTTTTAAAGGAAATTCAAAACCACCTTTGTAATATAACTCCCGCAGGTAAATAACGATTACGCTTTCCATAAAGCCCATAGCTATTGCGAATAAACAAACCCAGGCAATTAATTTTTTTGTTGTGTGCATCTTATTTTGTTTTGTTTCCATTAAATAATGTGGCTCTTACTTCATCAAAATTTTCAAAAAGAATAGATCCGGGATCTAACTTTGAAATATCATTGCATTTTTTTCCACGCTCGTAAGAAGACCTAAGGTACGACCACTCTGTTGGTAGTATGCACCAGGCACCCACCGAAGTGCTATAAGAAGCAATAGAATTTTTACCATTACCTCTTAAAAAGAATTGTAATGCTACTTCATCTTTAAATGAAGAAGAGAATCCAAATAATACATGATAAAGATCGTGCAATTCAGCACCGGCAATAGGTTCAAGCTTATTCTCTTTAAAAAATTCACCCAAATTTTTACCAACAGTGCCATTTGGCAAATTCAAAAGCTGGGTAGTGCTCATTTTCCAGCCGGGTTCTTTGGCACCGAAATTAAAAACAATAGGGCCTACCAAATGCGCAACAAAAGAAGAAGTTTTAAGATGGATCTGCCATAAAAGATCGGTGATCTTGCGGGAATTTTTTACAGGTGTGTTCATGTTATTATTTTTTAGTGGTTAATTCAAGCTGAGTTATTTTTTTATATACGAAATACAAAGGAAAAAAGCCGATGAAACCAAAAGCGCAATCTATTAATTGATGAAAGAAAGGAATACCGCGAATTGGACCACAAATAAAAGCCAAAAGAAATACAGCGCCACAGGCTGTCATGGCCACAATTAAATTGGCTTTATACCTGACAGGATCAATATAAACAGGAACAAAGAATAAAGAAATAATAATGTGCGCAAAGGCCAACCAATCGGTACCATACAAAACCACATCTGGAGTTTGCTTAACGCAATCATAAACGGTTTGTATCCAGTTTGCTAAAGTTGGAGAGAAGGAATCTTTATGTGCAATTAAAAACTCCATTTCTGTTCTTAATGGAAAAGCAGTTACGCCACTTAATACTAATAAACTTACAAATACAATAATGGCAATGCGAATTTTAGTTAGCTCTTTCATAATAATTATTATTTTTTAAATAAGTATTCAGTTCTTGTTTTGGATAATATTGTTTGGCGATTCTATCTTCCGGTTTTTTATCAAAGATGTATAACCATAGTAAGAACAACCATTCCAATGGTTTCATTAAAACATATAATACATTGGCGAAGCGTTTGTGTTTAGACCATTCGTTCACCGGAATATTACATCCATCATAAGCATTGCGAATTACACGGTGCAATTTTGGTGTATGGTCTTCTAACCAATTTTCAAAAGCATTGGCTACTAATAGCTGACGGTTAACAACAATGCGCTCGTTTGCCCTAACACCAAAACGCGTTGGCTTAACCAGTTTTTTATTTCCGTTAGCTGCAATAGAGCATAAGTAATGTCCGCCACCACAAGAACAATCCTGGTATTGGGATAATAAATAACCACAGCTTTTGGTAAATTGAGTGATAACAGAATCGGGCTCTTGCCCGCATAAAAATAAAGCGGCTTGTATTATCAGTAATAAGGGTGCGGTTAATACAGTTACAAAACCCAAATGATTTTGTTGAATAGAATGATAAAAAGCGTTTATTATATTGCCTGAAGTTGTTTGTTGTTTTTCTAAATAGTTTTTTAAATAAGCATTCATACGAATGATGTCTTTTAATAAATAAAAAGCACAAAAGAATGGTGAGAGGTACAATAAGCCTATTCCCGGAAAAACAGCAGCAGGAAACATTGGCATAAAGTGAACACAAATAGTGACTGTAAACAATAAACCAATAACCATTATTGCAGAGATAATAGAAATTACAATTGGAGAAAGCTGTTGCTTTAAATAACGGGATATAAAATAAGCGGCAGCAAATATGATCCAAAGTGTGTAAGCTGTTGGAATGCTTTCTGTTTGAAAAGGATGTTCTTCGCATTTTGTATCGGTAAAAGCTATACCGATGCCGGGCAGTATTCCAACAAACAAGATCTCAGCAATAAATTTGCAAACCACTGCAAAGGTTATTTTATCTATTGGTTTTGCTTTGACCAGATCGATTATCGCATATACTATTAATAACAACGATACTGTACTAAGCAGTATTATTCCAAATATTCCTAAAGCACTTTGCATTTCAAAGTAATTTTTTAAATTTTTTTAATCCAGTTTTTTAATTAATTTTTCAAGGGCATCCAAATGATCTTCAAAAGCTTTTACACCAATTTTAGTAGCACTGTAGGTTGTTGATGTTTTCTTGCCTACAAATTCTTTTTTAATATGAATAAATCCTTCTTTTTCTAAAGCAGTGGCATGGCTTGCTAAATTGCCATCAGTTACCTGTAACAGATCTTTTAACGAATTGAAATCTACTTTGTCATTCACCATCAACACACTCATGATACCCAACCTCACCCTGCTTTCGAAGGCTTTATGAAGTTTATGTATATTTGGATTGATCATTTTAAACAGTTGTTAGAATTTAGTCTTGAGTCCTTAGTCCTGCCTCTTATTTTCTTTCGTATTTAAACCACATAATGGTACCATACACAATATGTAAAACACCAAAGCCAATTGCCCAAAAAATTAAACTATAGCCTAAATAAAAACAGGAAATAAGCCCTAAAAGTATCTCCAGGCAACCCAGATAGCGGATGTCGTGCAATGTATATTTACTGGCGTTAACCAAAGCAAGGCCATAAAAAATAAGCATAGCCGGGCCAACCAAAATAACATATCCCATACCGTGATATAGCATGGCAATACAAAATAAACCACCTGCTCCCAAAGGAATAAAAAGGTTTATCAATAATTGTATAGCAGTATGATCGAATAATTTTTGCCCACTCTTTTTTGCCCTACGAGCAGTTAAAATAAAAGCGGTTATTAAAGAGGCAGTTAATACAACCGCACAAATAACAACACATTTAAAGATGATCATAGTAAATGGACTGTTATCCCTACTCTCAACCCAATAACTTCTAATATAATCATGTATAAGTTGGTGACCAAAATATGCACCAATTAAAGCGTATACGCCTGCAAAAATGCCGGATAAACCACTTAATGACAAAAAGCGGTTAGATTGTTTCATCATTTGCCTGATATCTTTCAGGGCCTCTAAATGTTCTTGCGGGTTTTCCATGTTAAAGCACTTTGAATTACAAAGTTAAACATAAAATCCATCCCTCCAAATAAATTTTCAATTTTTAACATCAGGTGATGGAACAAAGATGACGCTGATTTTACAGTTTATCACAGATTTTTATCAGTGTCGAATCTGTTTGATCAGTAAAATCCGTGTTCCATCACCTAAAGCTCAAGTTCCTAATATCCCCTTGTTAATATAAAATCCCCCACCCTGCTCTTTCCCTTTTAAATGAAACCTATTTTTAAATAAAATTCATTCCCCATGAGCGATATTGCCCATTTTTTTAGTCCCGTTAATACCGATAACATTTTAAATAACTACAATTTAAAAGAGACCCAATTTGGCAACCTGTTTACAATTTATAAAGAAGGCTCTGATTTTCCGGAGTTGGAAGAAATGGATATTGCCATTGTTGGCGTTTGCGAAGACAGGAACAGTGAAAATAACGAGGGCTGCAAATTAGCACCAGATGCTGTGCGCGAATATTTATACAAACTTTACGATACAGGCTTTCGTGGTAATATTGCCGATCTTGGAAATATAAACGCCGGCCATTCTACTGACGATACTTTTTTTGCATTAAGAAGCACCGTTGATCACCTTATCCGTAAAAACATAATTCCTGTTATTATTGGTGGCTCGCAGGACTTAACATACGCGCAGTTCTTGGGCTATAAAGATTTGGAACAAACCATTAATATTACCGCGGTTGATAGTACTTTTGATCTCGGCAATCCTGATGAAGATATTACCAGTCATTCTTATTTAGGAAAAATAATTTTACACCAGCCTAATTATCTTTTTAATTACAGCAACATTGGCTATCAAACTTATCTGGTAGATCAAAACAGTTTGCAAATGATGAACCGTTTGTACTTTGATGCTTATCGTTTAGGCCAGGTGCGTGATAAGATAGAAGAAGCAGAGCCTGTGATCCGTCAATCAGATATGATCACCTTTGATATTTCATCCATTAAACATTCAGATGCGCCGGCTAATCCTGAAGCATCACCCAACGGATTTTATTCTGAAGAAGCTTGCCAGATAATGCGCTACGCAGGTATGAATGATAAATTATCATCTATTGGCATTTACGAATTAAATCCAAAATTTGATGAGAGCGGAAAAACTGCACATCTTGCTGCACAAATGATCTGGTGCTTTTTTGATGGTTTTTATAATCGTAAAAATGATTTTCCAAGCCGTACCAATCCAGACTACGTTCGTTTTCATGTAGTGTTGCAGGATGATAAGTACGAAATTAATTTTTATAAAAGTAAAAAAAGCGATCGCTGGTGGATGGAGATACCTTACCCACCGCATAAAGATCTTAAATTTGAACGTCACACATTAATTCCATGTAGTTATAAAGATTATGAGTTGGCCATTAGCAACGAGATACCTGATCGTTGGTGGCAAACCTATCAAAAGTTGAGTTGATTTATTGTGCCATTCTTGTTTTTTGTTTTATAACTGGTAAAAAAGTTAACTAAAAAAACAGTTAAATTTGTTTTAATGTTTAAAACAGGCATTATGAAAAAAACACTTATCATTTTAGTTACTCTACTTTTAATTCAAAAAATTAAATGTCAAAATGCGTACGTGCCAATGCCAATGCAAAATTGCGAGTGGCAGGTATCTAACCAGGCAAACTGTACCTGGCTAAATAATCCCGGCACTTCGGCAGAATCTTATACCATTTACCCCGGCAACGATACAATTATTGCAACTAAAAGATATATAAAGTTTTACGTAACTGATACTTATACAATATCTGGTGCGGGCTGTGTTAGCCAGACAAAAACAACAGGTTATTGGGGTGCAGTAAGGCAGGATACTGCTGCGCAAAAAATATATGTAAAGCTTAGCGCAGGTAATGAAGTGTTATATTACAATTTTAATTTACACAAAGGTGATACAATGAAAACCTATTTGGGTTATCCCAACCCAATACCATACCAGATAATAGATTCTGTTTATTATCAATCATTTTCCGATGGTATTTGTCGCAGGGTTTACCTTTTTAAATATCCTTCAAACTGGAATTACAACAACTCCAATTATGTTTTTTATAATAAAGTGATAGAAGGAATTGGTTTTAATACCGGGTTTGATAACACCGTATCTTCCATGAATTCTAGTTCGGCAAATGTAACGCAAGCCTTTAGCAATTCACTTAAAATAAACGGGCAAACCATATTAGTGGCATCAAGCAATCCATGTGCGCAAACTTCCGGATGGAAAGAAAATACAATTGAAATAGATCTTAAGATATTCCCTAATCCGGCAAATGAAGTTATTACAATATCGTCTTCGCTAAACCATGCACATTTGCATTTTATTATTCGCGATATCCTCGGAAATGAAATTTTGGTTTCTGAAAAGGCAACTATTAACGTGAAAGATCTAAAAAGTGGCGTTTATTTTATAACAACGGTGGGCCAAAATAATAAAACTACCGTCTCAAAATTTATTAAAAATTGATCTTAAAAGGGGGTAATTCATTCTTACCAACAGTGGCGCTTCACCATTTGTAATATTTTTATTGTTAAATACATTTGTTTCTATCAGGGATTATTTTATCTTTAATATAATTATCCGCGTATGATAGAAGAAAAAGAAGTTAATCTTTTAGAAGAACTAAATAGTATATCAAAAATTCATTTCCTTAAAAGGGAAGATATTGATACTATTATGATAGACTTTGCCAAACGTATCTTATTCTGCCTAAAAATGGAACGGATGAATGTTTGGCTCTTTAATCAGGATCAAAGCGCTCTGGTATCTATTGGTGAATATGATATGCGTACCAAGCACTTTAGCAAGAACAGTATTTTATTAAAACGAGATCATCCTATCTATTTTAAAGCTTTGGTATCTAACGAGATCATTATTGCTGAAGATATTTGTTCTCATCCTCTTACAAAAGAATTCAGTGATAAATACGCCAAAGAAAATGATATTCGCACTTTGCTGGATATTCCTTTAAGAATATCGGGCGAATTGGTTGGCGTAATGTGTTACGAAAAAACAAGTATTAAAAAAGAATTTACGAAAGATGAGATAAGCTTTTGTTTGAGCGTTTCGTTTGTAATGGCTTCTAATTTAGAAAGCCGTAAAAGACGTGCCGCGCAGGACAGACTGGAAAAAATATTACAAGAAAAAGAAGTTCTTTTAAAAGAGATCAACCACCGTGTAAAAAACAATTTTTCTATTTTGATCAGCTTATTACGATTAAGAAAGAACAAGGTAAAAAGTGAAGAATCGATTGCTTTAATAGAAGAATATGAACAAAGGGTCTTTTCTATGTTAAAGATCCATGATATGTTAGAAAAGAACAATCAATTCTCTCAGATCAACCTGTCTGAATATATTAAAGCCCTGATCAATGAATTCAGGGTAACTTATCCGCAGATCAATCATAATTTTAAAGTAAATGTTAGCTATCTGGCCTTTTTGATCTCAAGTAAAAAAGCAATTCACTTGGGACTTATTATTTCTGAAATATTATTGAACTCAATAAAATATGCTTCGGGTAAAACAAAAGATTACGAAGTGCAGATCGGTCTTCAACAAAAATCAAATAACGAAATTGAATTACAGATCGGTGATAACGGTTCGGGCTTTGACTTTAAAGAGTTATTAAACAAACACACTTTAGGCCTTGAGTTAATAAAAGATCTTGCTGATTCACTCAATATGCAATCTCAATTCCCGGTTAAAAATAATTGTTATTATACTTTTAATTTTAAGATATAAAAAAAGCGAATCAAATTGATCCGCTTTTTTGTTTACATAAAGTCTACTTCTTTATCCTTACTGTTTTCAAGTTTACTGTTTCGCTTACTGTAAATAAAATAAACTATTATTCCAATAACACCCCAGATCATAAAAGCTATCCATGTTTCTTTTCTAACAAAGCACATTAAGAAAATATTAAAGGCAACACCTAAAGTTCCTACTAAGTAAACAGCAGGTGTTTTGTAAGGGCGCTCTAATTCAGGTTTTTTATAGCGTAACATCATTACAGCCACACAAACCATGGCAAATGCTAATAGAGTTCCCATACTGCACATTTCACTTACTTTATCAATAGGAGTTAATGCAGCAACTAATGAAATGATCAAGCCAACTAAAATGGTACTCTTATGTGGTGTTTTAAACTTTTCATGTAAATTCTTAAAGAAAGGCGGTAACAAACCATCTTTTGCCATTCCTAAAAAGATACGGGTTTGGCCCAACATCATTACCAACATTACAGAAGTTAAACCGGCTGTTGCAGCAATGGTAATAATAAATACAGCCCAGTTTATGCCAATGCCTGAAAACGCAGAGGCCACGGGAGCAGCTTTGTCTAACTGATCGTATTTTACCATACCGGTTAAAACCAGCGAAACTAAAATGTATAATAAAGTACAAATAACTAAAGAGGCCACAATTGCAAAAGGTACATCTTTTTTAGGATTAATGGCCTCACCGGCCTGAGTAGACACCGCATCAAAACCAATATATGCAAAGAACACAATGGTTGCAGCAGTTAATACACCCCCAAAACCAAAATTAAATTTCCCGGTTTCGGCGCCATTTGCATCTAATACCGGAACTTTATCTGGAATAAAAGGTGTCCAGTTTTCAGTATTTATATAAAAAGCACCAACAATAATTACAAATAATACAACCGCTATCTTAACTATCACAATAATATTATTAGTATTGGCTGCTTCTTTAATTCCTTTTACCAAAATAGCTGTCACTATCCATGTAATAATAAAAGCAGGTAAATTAAAAGCAAAGCTTGGCGCCTGTAAACCAGCTGCTACACATTTTTCGGTAGCAGTTGCAAGATCATTACATAACCAAATAGGAAAATCAATGCCGCATAAATGCAATAGCTTTACAAAATATCCGCTCCATGCCACTGCTACAGTCGTAGCACCCATCATGTATTCCAATATCAAATTCCAACCAATGAACCAGGCAAAGATCTCGCCTACTGTTCCATAAGCGTAGGCATAAGCCGAGCCTTCAACCGGCAATACCGAAGCAAATTCTGCATAACATAAAGAGGCAAATAAACAGCCAATACCTGCAATTACAAATGATAAAGCTAAAGCAGGACCCGCATAATCGTGAGCGGCAATACCTGTAAGGGTAAATATACCTCCACCAATAATAGCACCAATACCTAACGAGGTAAGGCCCCATTTGGTAAGCACACGTTTAAGATCACTCTTCTTCATATCCGCTTCAAAAGCCGATACAGGTTTTATTCTCCAAATTGACATATATAAATTTTAAAAGGTTAGGTCTTAATTAGTCAAATTAACTAATTTATCCCTAAATATACAAAACATATATAAGTTTGCGTCATTGCGAGGGTTTTTCACCCGAAGCAATCTAAAACACAGAGTAATTTCATCAATTGTTTGAGATCGCTTCGTCGTAACCTCCTCGCGATGACGGTTGATTTCATATCATTTAACAAAAAATGAAGGCTTAAGGATAATTTAGTGCCATTTTCTTTCTACCTTTGAGATATCAACACCATTAAAAAATATTTATTTGGTTTAGTTGTAACAGCTTATGTAATTTCTGCTGTTGGCATTCCTGTTTTTTTGCATTATTGTGGCGGCGAATTGGAGACGATCAATTACGTGGTTAAAAGCACAAGTTGCTGCGGTGGCGAAGACGACGATTCTGAACCAATGGATGATGGCTGTTGCAAAGATGAGAACCTGGTACTTAAAAGCAATGTTGATTTTACATTAAAACAAAGCACAACTTCTGACCTTATAAAAACATTTTGCGATCTTTTCTATTTAGATCTTCCTTTTTCTTATAAAACATTTACAATACAACCTTACCTTGATAATTTGGCTTTGCTCGAAGCCCCACCTCCAAAGGTTCAAAACACTTTGGTCATTTCCTCTTCAGTTCTCAGAATTTAGTAGTTGGTCCGAAACTATTTCGGAAATTTTTCTATTTCAAAAAAAATAAAACTACCAATTAAAAAAATTAATAATGAGAACAATAATAATTTTCTTATCCTTATTTGTAGTATTAACCGCACAAGCGCAGGATAAAAGTGTAAAAACCGCAACCATTGGCGTTAAAGGTAATTGCGAAGAATGTAAAAAACGTATTGAAAATTCGGCCGATATAAAAGGTGTTAAACTAGCCGTGTGGGATGAAGAAACACAAGCCCTTACCGTAACTTACAAAACAGATAAAGTTACTTTAGAACAAATTGAGCAGGCCATTGCTGCCAGCGGACATGATGTTGGCGCCTTAAAAGGTGATGAGGCAAAATACAAAAAACTGCCTGATTGCTGTAAGTACCGCGATAAAAAATGTGAGCTTCCTAAAAAGTAGTACATGAAGATCAGGTATTTACTTGCTTTAATTTGCATAGTAAGTAGTACATGCTTTAAAGCGCAGATAAAAGGAAAAGTAGTTGAAATTGGCCAAAAGAATGACACCACTGTTGTGCCGGATGTTACTTTGGTTTGGGATAAAACGGCTATTGCCGCTACAACCGATAAGAATGGTGATTTTGCAATTCAACCTTCTTTACAAAGTAATAAATTAATTATTAATGCCATTGGTTACAAAAGTGATACGCTTTTAGTGACTGATGCAAATAAATTTTTGTTGCTTGTTTTAAAGAACGGGCTCGACCTGCAGGAAGTAGAAATAGTATATTATAGCACAGGTACAGAGATCTCGTATTTAAATCCTATCAAAACAGAAATTTTAACCGAGCGTTCGTTAATGAAAGCCGCCTGCTGCAACCTTTCTGAAGGTTTTGAGACCAACCCTAGTATTGATGTAAATTTTGCAGATGCAGTGAGCGGCACAAAACAAATACAGATGCTTGGCTTATCGGGCCAATACGCGCAAATTACCAAAGAGAACATGCCATATATGCGTGGCCTTGCCGGAAATTATGGCTTAACTTTTATTCCCGGTACATGGATACAATCCATACAGTTAAGCAAAGGTGCAGGATCGGTAGTTAACGGTTACGAAAGTTTTACAGGGCAGATCAATACGGAGCTTCAAAACCCCGAGCATTCTGATAAATTAAATTTTAATGCTTATGGTAATGAAAATGGCCGTAACGAATACAATTTAAATCTTTCGCGCAGGATTAACGAAAAATTTGCTGTTGGCCTTTTAACACACGCCAGTTTTAATCCTTTAGCGCAGGATCTGAATAAAGATGGCTTTGCAGATATACCAACCGGTAAGCAGTATAACGTTATGAATAAATATGCTTACAATTCGGGTAAAGGTTTTGAAGCGCAGTTTGGTGGATCATATATGAAAGACACACGCGATGGCGGGCAGTTTAAAGAAATGATCAAAAATTACAACGATAGCATTCCTTTATACAAAATCGGTATTGATAACGAACGTTGGGAAGTGTATAGCAAAACGGGCTTTGTGTTTGCTAAAAAACCCGGCACCAGTATGGGTTTACAGCTTTCTTATTTAAATCACGATCAAACTAATTTTTATGGCAATAATAAATATACCGGCGCCCAAAAAACATTTTATGCCAATTATATTTTCCAGGGAATTATTGTTAACAGCAATAACACCTACAAATTAGGTGGGAGTTTTTTAAATGATGATGTGAACGAAACATTTCGTCTGTTTAAATACAAACGTACAGAACAAGTTGCAGGAACCTTTTTAGAATTTGCACATAATAACGGTGAGAAATTTAATATGGTTGCAGGAATCCGTGCAGATTATCATAATTATTATGGTTTGTTTTTTACGCCGCGTCTGCATTTACGTTATGCATTTACAAAAGAATCGGTATTACGTTTTAGCGGTGGCAGGGCTTTACGCACAGCAAATATCTTTGCAGATAATGCTTATTTAATGGCCTCATCAAGAGACTGGTTGGTAGAGAGTGCTGATTTGAATTTACCTTATGGTTTAAAACCGGAAGTTGGTTATAATTACGGCTTAAACTTTACGCAAAAATTTAAAGTAAATTACCGCGATGCCTACATTACATTAGACGTTTATCGTACTGATTTTACAGACCAGGTTGTTGTTGACGTTGATAACAATGCGCAACAAGTTCTTATCTATAATTTAGATGGCCCATCCTACTCTAACACCATGCAGTTTGAATTTAATGTAGAACCAAAAAAACGTTTCAATGTTAAAACAGCCTACCGCTATGTAGATACAAAAGTAAACTATAAGCAAGGTCTGCTTCAAAAATCAATGGTATCAATACATAGGGCCTTTATTAATTTAAGTTACGAAACAAAGAACAGTCACTGGCAATTTGATTTCACAACTCAGTATAACGGACCAAAACGTTTACCTGCTACAAACAGCAATCCGTTAGATTACCAACGGGCTTCTTATTCGCCTGAATATTTTAATTTAATGGGACAAATAACTTATCTCACAAAAATTAAAAAAGCAGACTTTAATATTTATTTAGGAGTTGAAAATGCTTTGGATTATAAGCAAACAAATCCAATAGTATCGAGCGATATGCCTTTTAATAAATACTTTGATGCCAGTATGGTTTGGGGGCCAATTTATGGAAGGATGTTGTATTTGGGATTGCGTTACAAAATAAAGTAATTTTTTTTCTTACCACTAAGGCACTAAGATCACAAAGTTACACTAAGATTATTATTTCTTAGTGCTTCTAAGTGTACTAAGTGTCTCAGTGGTTTAGATTTAATCCATTTTATGCTCTAATTTCTCTGCAGCGAGGTGCATTTCATTCTGCGCTAATTTTAGAGTGCGTAATACTAAAATACTTAAGCCGGCTGCAAAAAAACACCAAACAGAAACCAAATACGCTTCGTAAAAAATCTTTGTAGCTAATAATGATATCAGCAATAAAAATGCAATTGGCTTAATACCTTTTGCTGACGAAAAAAATGGAGAAGCAACAATTGAAAGCACATATAAAATACTGCTTACTATCATGATCCATTGCGGAGACTCTATATTATAATCGATATGATGATGTTGTATAGAAGCTTCTACATTTAAAAACACCATACGATACATTAATAAAACTGAGGTGATAATCCCTGCTATTAAAGAGATCCATAATAATTTTTTTCTTGTTTTATTATGTTCCATTAAAAGCATAGAACCGGGAATCCATATAGGCCAGAGAAACTGAGCAAAGAATAAAAATATATAAGTTGCAGTTTCACGCCAACCCTCATAACCTGCTTGTGACAAAGAAAGCCATAAAAAACCTTCGCTTAATTGCTGTATACCAAATAACATGGGAATGGATGCAAATAATAGTTGAGAGCGAGTACTTGCTTTTTTTAAAGAAGCTACTCCTATTACTCCTAACACTGCTGCTGCTGTAAAACTTGCCCCTGCTGAGAAACACATAATCGATTTGGTTTTATGTTATTTTATTTATAGCAAATTTGATGCCATTGTACCCCGATTTGGGTAAGCCGCCAAAATTTAACCACATAGGCCGCATAGACAAGAATTATCCAAGCATAAATAAGTCTCACATTATTTTTTCGCTAAGCGAAAAAACCCTATGTTTTACTTTAGTAAGTTTGATTGACTAAAAAAACTATGTGTCTATGTGGTAAAAAACGTGAAGAGAAACTACAAATGCAATCCCACCAAAACAAGCGGGCCAACAAACACACAAATGTAGAAAAGCACAATTAAAATGCGCTTAAAGATATTCAGATCAAATTTTAAGTTGATCTGTAACACCGCAGAAATATGTTGAACCAATAATGGTTCGGCAATTGTATATTCATATTGACCCGGAGATACGCCAACATATTTTTTTGGGAAGGACATGATCAAGCAATCACGTATCAACCAATAATCTTTATCGGGCAAATTTTCATAATCCGTATGATAATTGATCTTTTCCTGGCGTAAATAATCACGGATCTTTTGATGTTTTGTTTCATTATAAATTTCCAATCCTATCAATACCGGAACAATGATCATGACAAAACTTTGGAAGAATAAAAATAAAGCTATAAGACAAATAATAGAAATGACACCAAATACCAAACGAATAATATGGTTCTCTTTAAAAAACAATGTTTCAATTAAACGCCCGCCGTCTAGAGGATAAAAAGGTAAACAATTTAAAAGGTTAATGATCAAAAAAGAATTGGCCAGCATTTTTAAAGTATCGTTTTGAATATCTTTATTTAACCAGTATAAAATGCAGCCAATAATAATACCCGGTACAGGTCCCGCTAAAATTATTAAACTTAATTGCGCTTGCGATACCTGTTGCTTTTTACCAGTTGTAAAAGCTCCCAGCAAAGGCACAATAAATATTTTTACATTACTGTAATTAAATAATTTCATGAATAAAAAATGGCCCATTTCATGAATGATAATAACTACCAATATAGCTGCGATGTAAGCCAAATTACTATCAAACAAAAAATAGAACATCAAGCCGTAAATAAATAAGCTAAGCATTGAGCGCACCAAAGCATTTTGGCTTTTGGTAGCCACAATTGGTTTTGGTGGATATCCCCTTCCTGTAAATTGCTCTGTATTAAATTCGTCCACTAGCTTATTGCTTTTTTATTGAATAAATGAAAGAGCAAATATATGCAACTTAAAAATAAAAAGAAGGCCCCTGTTTGATGTAAAGCGCCCATAATTACCGGAACCTGGTACAATAACGTTAATATTCCTAAAATAAACTGAATGGTAACACCGTAAACCAATAAAGTAATGCCAAAATTTTGTTGTTTGGTTAATTGTAGTTTGTTAGACTTAAACCAGATCATACAAATTAAAATAACAATAATAAATGCCGTTGTGCGATGAACAAATTGTATACCACTTGCATTCTCGAACATATTCTCAAAAAAAGAATCTTTCATCGTTACTTGTTCAGGTATCCACTCATCGCCCATTTTTGGCCAGGTGTTAAAGATATGTCCCGGGCGGATGTGTGAATCTGCTCCTTCAACATAACCTGCGGTAAATGCACCAAAAATTATTTGAAAGATCAATACACAAAAAAATAAAACAGTAATACCTTTTAATTTTTTTCCTTCAGAAACCTCAACATCCTCTTTTGGATATAACAAGCGTAAAGCAAACCAATACGTAAATGCAAACAAAGTAAAAGCACTCATTAAATGTGTTGCTAACCTGTAATGACTCACCGCGGGTTTACTTTGCAAGCCGCTATACACCATCCACCAGCCAATTACAGCCTGCATAGCGCCCATAAAAAAGAGCAATACAAAACCCGGCCACATATCTTTTTTAATTTTCTTTTTAATTAAAAAATAAACAAAGCCAATGGCAAATACGTACATCATGGTACGACCTATCATGCGGTGAATGTATTCCCATAAAAAAATGGGTTTAAATTCCTGCAAGGTCATGGTGTAATTTATTTTTTGAAATTCGGGGCTTTGCTGGTATTTTTCAAAACGCTGTTGCCACATCTCTTCATTAAGCGGGGGAATAGAGCCCATAAAACTCCAATCGGTAATTGATAAACCGGAATGCGTTAAACGGGTTAAACAACCTACCACCACCATTATATAAATTAAAAAGCAACCGGCAAAAAGCCAGTAAATAATTTGTTTGTGTGGTGATGTGGAAATGCGGTTCATTTAATTGCCCGCAAATTTAAGGCGAAAACGGATACGCAGCAAGAGTATTTTTAATGACAATGAGATGACAAACGGGTCTTAATTCTCATACGCCCCAATAGTAATACTGTTAGTATTACGAGCTGTTCCATCAAGATCAACAGAAAATTTAAAAGCATCTGTTTGTGCATCGGGATTTGAAAAATTTCGATTGCGGGTTTCGTTTGGTGTATGAAAATCATATATACCATAATCTACAAAGGCTAAGGAGCCCGAACCTTTTCTAATATCGTTCTTAAAACGGTTAACATCAGTAGTACCCATATCTGTTTTTAACCAGCAATTACTAAATATAAATTTTGGCGGGAAGCTGGCGTTGGATTCATCCAGATCTAATCCTATCTCATTGCTAAGTTTACCATCAACAATACAATTTCCAAAGTAAGCAGAATCTAAAGGGAAAATATAAGAATCTACATGATTACTGATATTAACCGTTGGCTTATCCCTATTCTTTTCTTCTTCCCAAAAATTAGCGAAAGTGCAATGTATAAAAGTATATTTTCCTCCTAAAGTAAGGTTAATAGAATGTTCCTGGCAGCTGCTAAAAACATTATTACCACCGTACACGTTATACCCTACTCCGTAAAAACCCCAGATGCTCATATTCTGAATTTTTGTGTTGGTTATTTTTAAACGCCTTGGTTCTGTAGCAAATACAACACCTGCGCCACCCATTAATTCTGCCTGTACACCAATGGTGCCATTTTTTATGATCGCATAATCAATTGTATTATTTACGCTACCTTCGTTTATCCATATCCGGTCCCACTGCCCCGGTTCATCTCTATAATCTTTTTCGCGGCGGGCACCGGTAAATACAACTTCGTTATTTTTTTGCCCGTTAATATGTATTTCGCCATAACGGTAAACCCAAAGTCCGGCTTTATTATTTAAATAAATTTTTGTGCCTGCGTTGATATTTAATGTTTGCGTAGAATCAACCACCAAATAACCATAAATAACGTGTGGCTTATCATTAGGTAATGTAACAATTGCATTATCTGATTCACTTACGCGTGAATAAGGTAAATAAGAACCGTCTTTAAATTTAATAGCATCGGTTGGATAATGATAATAAGCATCTTGCCCCCAGGCTTCGAGGTAAACGGTTTGCGTATTGCCGTTAACCACAAATTTTATGGCATCGTTTATAATTAGAGGTGAATTAGCGTTGTTTGGATTAACATTTACCTGTATAAAAATATACATGCTGTCGTTAGCCGCAATCTCCACATCTGTAAAGGCGGTTCCTTTGCTTCCATCTACATTAATAATAAACTGAGAAGTGCTTCCACCCAGAAGATCGATCGATGAAATTTTAATAGGTTGGTCGTTCTTGTTTCTTACACGAATGTTTTGTGTAGAAGAACCGATGGTTGTAAAAACGGTATCAAACAAAACAGAATCCTGCGAGAACTCTACCTTTGCATTTGAATCTAAAATGAGCTTATCTTTTTTACATGACGTCAGATCAAAAAGCAGAACAAATGCTAGGAGCAGAAATGCGGTTATTTTAAAAATGAGTTTCAATTTGTTTTATTAACGTTTTAATTGCTAAAATATTGCTTTAGTTTATTGAACAATTATTTTTTCGTTAATGGTCTTTCCATTCATGTTTCCATTAATAAAATAGATGCCTTTTGCCAGACCACTTATAACTGTTTTTTTATCTGTTATAGAAATTGTTTTAACAACCTGGCCCAACTCATTTATCAATTTAAGCTGTGTATTTTCGTTTGCTTCAATTACAAATTCACCGGTATTTGGGTTTGGGTAAATACTTAAAACAGTATTTGTATTTTGATTTTTTTCTAGCCCCATACATACAGCTGTAGCTTGTGTAATGGTAGAAGTATTTGAACAACCATTTGCAAAACCGGTAACAGTATAGGTTGTTGGAGTATTTGGAGATACAATAATTGAAGTATTTGTTGAAGCTGTGCTCCAACTGTAAGTGTTAGCACCCGAAGCAGTAAGTGTAGCTGACAGCCCCAAACCTACACAAAGAATAGGCACATTTGTAGTGGCGGTAACTGTTGGTGCATTAATTATATTAACTGTTAAACTCTGGGCAGTTGCGGGACATCCGGACATACTTGGCACCATTAACGTAAGAATAAGTGGTGGATTTTGAAGATCTAATGGATCAGGATAATAAATTGTATTCGGAAAAGTTGTGGCAAAAGGCCCTATACCATTACTACTCCATGTACCGAATGATGCATTTGTTACAGTAGCAGAAATACTAACAGGAGCTGTACTGTTATTACAAACATTAGTATTTGTTGATGCTAAAGTAATTACCGGTTGTGGTATTAAATAAACCATTAGTGAGTCTTTTACAGGCTTGCAGTTTCCTGTGGAAGTTAAATAAAATTTAATAAATGTTTGATTTACATCATTACCTGTGATTGTGTATGTAGTAGTTATAGTATTTAGAGTTGAAGAGTAAGTACCAAAAGGTCCTACACCATTAGCGGTTGACCATACACCAGTTGAAGATGCTCCACTAACTGTTCCTGATAATGATATCACCGCGTTATTGCTTGTAGCCTGGCATATAGAAAAAGAAGGAGAAGCCGCAACACTTGTTTTTTGCAGAAACTCTGTAGCATAATGATAAAAAGTGCCACTGGCCGGACCGCCATTGCAAACGCCTAATCCAAACTCTCCCTGGCTGTTTACTATCGTACCCGCAGTTTGAGAAGGTATCATTGCCGTATTAAATAGTATTCTTGCACTATAATACGGGCCGCCGGGAAACAAAGCCGTTCCGGGAACAACAGTAAATGCAGATGCCGGAACCAGAGACGGGGAACCATTTAAAGTAAAAGTATTTTGAGCTCCATTTTTACAATAGATGCTTAAAGCAAAATTTTGAGTGTTATTACGCGTAAAGTTTGCTATTGTTGATCCTGCGCAAGCCAGCGGCGGAAGTAACGCTTCCGAGAACTCACAGCCAAACCCGGTCAAATGCATTACATATACATCTTTAGAAGCAGTTAAAGATGTTAGCGGTTGATTTGTCTTGTAAAAATATGTATCCCCCGCATTTATTACGGTTGTTGTAACTACACCATCATCAAAGGTCAAAGTAGTATTACTAAAAGTTCCAACTACGTACATACCTTCATTTTCCGACAAATTTACCCCCCCTTTTACCAAAACATAATCTGTTCCTACCTTATCTACAGGAACGATCTGATCTCCAACCATGTCATAGCAGCCTCCAAGTGCTTTTACTGCATCATCAAATACAGTAACCGAGATTGGCTTATCAGATTGAACTAAGGTGCCTGTTAAATTATTAGTAATAATAGTTGTGGTTTGAACAGAATTTTCTATAGTGTAGGCGCTTCCGGGGTTTGGTAGCAAAACACTGTAAGTGACATTTGCGAGGTGTCCTATGGTATTGCATTTTGGCGTTATCCAAACTGTGGTATTTATTTTACTGGCTACAATGTTTATCTGCTGTTTTGGTTGAATAATTCCAACAGGCGGCGCCATGTCGGTGTAGGTGCGATTATCACCCTTGGTCTGAAAAGGACAATAAAATTTCAACCCTAAAGCGTTTGCCCCTTTTAATGAGAAGGTCTCCGGATTATTTACGACGCCCAATATATCATAAACAACACTGATATTTGAGCTGGCTTTAATATGTAAGCCATAAGGCAGCACAGCATCAGAAGGCCTCACATCTAAAGAATCGTAGGCATTGTAAGCTGCATTGGGGAGTTTATATTTCCAGAAAACATAATTGAAGCTAACATAAGACCCTAATACAAAAGTAGTATCATACTTATAATTACCATTTGCAGCAGGTTGAGATATATGTATGGTCGTCGCTGAATTTCCATACGTATAAATATGTAGAAGGTGATCATAGGTAGGACCATTATCGGAAGAAACTGCCGGCACTGCAAACCAAAAAGCGGTATCAATTTGTGCCCTACTTGTAAAATTTTGAAAAGACAAAAAAGCGAATAAAAAAACAGTAATTATTTTTTTCATTTTTAGAAATTAGAACAGTAAAAATACGTAAAAACAGCGCTATTATTACAGGATAGAGAAATTTTAAGAAATAATAAAAACTATTGAAAATTTACAAATTCCGTTTCCTAAAAAATTATTAATTTCAAGGCCTTAACCTACCAAAATATGTCATTTATAAATAATATTACTGCCCGCCAGATACTGGATTCACGCGGAAATCCAACCATTGAAGTTGATGTTGTAACCGATAACGGCATTATTGGCCGTGCCGCTGTACCATCAGGCGCATCAACCGGCTCGCACGAAGCTGTTGAATTACGCGATAACGATAAAAAAATATACATGGGCAAAAGTGTGTACCATGCTGTAAATAACGTAAACACTGTGTTGCGCGAGAATTTAAAAGGTTCATATATTTTTGATCAGTCAGAAATTGACGCAAAAATGATAGAGCTGGATGCCTCGCCAAACAAGGCAAACATAGGTGCCAATGCTATTTTGGGAGTTTCTTTGGCCGTTGCAAAAGCTGCCGCTGAAGAAAGCCGCACGCCTTTATACCGCTACGTGGGTGGCGTAAACGCTAATTTATTGCCAATACCAATGATGAATATTTTAAATGGCGGTTCGCATGCCGATAATGGTATCGATTTCCAGGAATTTATGATCATGCCAATTGGTGCCGAATCTTTTAGCGAAGGTTTACGCATGGGAACAGAGATCTTTCATCATTTAAAAGCCGTATTAAAAGCTCAAAAAATGAGCACCAATGTGGGCGATGAAGGTGGATTTGCACCTAACTTTAAAAATAACGAAGATGCAATTAAAGCTGTAATGCAGGCAATTGATAAAGCAGGTTACAAAGCAGGCGAAGATATTTATATTGCTATGGATGCCGCAGCATCTGAGTTTTACGATGCTAAAGAAAAAGTATATCACTTTAAAAAATCAACCGGCGATAAATTAACCTCTTCACAAATGGTTAGCTACTGGGCTGACTGGTGCAAGAAATATCCTATCATTTCTATTGAAGATGGTTTTGGTGAAGATGACTGGGATGGCTGGAAACAAGTAACTGATGCACTTGGCGATAAAGTTCAATTGGTGGGTGATGATCTTTTTGTGACCAATGTAAGCCGTTTGGCAGATGGCATCAATAAAGGTGTTGCAAATTCAATTCTTGTAAAAGTGAATCAAATTGGTACTTTAACTGAAACTATAAATGCCGTGCAAATGGCCCAAACCAATAGTTACACCTCGGTTATGAGTCACCGTAGTGGCGAAACTGAAGATACTACCATTGCCGATCTGGCGGTAGCTTTAAGCTGCGGACAGATAAAAACGGGCTCTGCATCTCGTAGCGACAGGATCGCAAAATACAACCAATTATTGCGTATTGAAGAGCAATTAGGCGGATCGGCAAGGTATTTAGGTAAATCATTTAAGTTTGTTCCGTAAATCCTAACAATTGGACTTGAGGTCATGCTGTCCCGATAGCTATCGGGATGATTCAGCATCTCAGTTCTCTTGAAGTGCTGAGACCCTGAATCGAGTTCAGGGTGACAGTAATGGAGTTGGAATACGGAAAAAGAACCCATTCGGCATTTCATAAAAAAATAAACTTAAAATAACCCAAAATAACTTTGTTTATATAAGATCAGATTGTAAATTTATAACCATAAAAGTTTATCCCACATGGATCCGTTGAAAGAAAAATTTAAAGCTAAAGCAGAGGTTTTAGCCGCAGACATTAAAGACATTATTAAAAATCATGGTGACCTTAAATTAGGTGAGATCACTGTAGCGCAGGTTTACCAAGGTATGCGCGGCATGCCGGGTATGGTTACCGAAACTTCGCGTTTAGATCCTGAAGAAGGAATTCGCTTTAGAGGCTACTCTATTCCTGAGTTACGTGCTAAATTACCAAAAGCACCGGGTGGTACCGAACCACTGCCTGAAGGTATCTTTTACCTGATGTTAGTTGGTGACTTACCAACACAGGAAGATGTTACATTTATTACAACTGAGTGGACAAAACGTAACAACGTTCCAAAACATGTATTTGACGTAATTGAAAAATTACCGGCAGATACGCATCCTATGACGCAATTTGTAATTGCTGTTATGGCTATGCAAACCGAATCTGTTTTTGCAAAAGCTTATGCTAAAGGCATGAGCAAAAAAGAATATTGGGATTATGCTTACGAAGACAGCATGAATTTAATTGCACGTTTGCCTCGTATTGCAGCATATATTTACCGTCGTAAATACAAAGGCGGAATTCATATTGAACCGGATCACAAATTAGACTGGGCAGCAAACTTTGCGCACATGTTAGGTTATGAAGCCTTTGACATGAAACGTTTAATGCGTTTATATTTAACTATTCACGTTGATCATGAAGGTGGAAACGTTTCTGCTCACACAACGCACTTGGTTGGTTCTGCATTGTCAGACCCTTATTTAGCGTTTGCTGCAGGTATGAATGGCTTGGCTGGTCCGTTACATGGCTTGGCTAACCAGGAAGTATTAGGTTGGATAATGGAATTGAAAGAAACTTTAGGTGGTGGTTTACCAACTAAAGAACAAATTGCAGAGTATATTAAAAAGACCTTAACTGAAGGAAAAGTTGTACCGGGATACGGGCACGCTGTATTACGTAAAACAGATCCGCGATTTACTGCACAACAGGATTTTTACAAAACATACATTAAGCACGATGATATTTGCGAGATCGTGCAGATGGTTTACGAAGTAGCACCTCCTATTTTAGAAAGCACAGGAAAAATTAAAAATCCTTGGCCTAACGTAGATGCGCACTCAGGTGCTTTATTGGTACACTATGGTATGCATGAGCATGATTTTTACACTGTATTATTTGGTGTAAGCCGTGCGTTAGGTGTATTGGCAAGTTTGATCTGGGATAGAGCTACAGGTTCGCCAATTGAACGTCCGGGTTCATTAACTACCGAGAATATTAAAGCAAAAATTAAAGCCGCAAAAGAAGCAGCTAAATAATTTTTAAATTATCTAATTAGAAAGCCCGTTCATAAAGACCGGGCTTTTTTATTTGATAAAAAACCCAACGCATAAACAACTAACAACGTATGGTTTTTCGTTGATTACTTTAAAGAAGGCGTAAATTATATTTTATTACATTTGGTTAATTAGCATAATGAGGTTAAAAAAGAATACAGGTTTTTTAGTTGCTTTAACAGCGGTTTTAGTATTGGCAACAGCCTGCAAAAAACCAAGAAATGGCAATTACACTTACGAAGAAACAGGTACGCGTAAAACTTATTTAAAAGAAGATGTGGCACCTTATGTTTTGGCAAAAACATTTGATATTGCTACCAGCGAAAAAGTGAGGGTGAAAAACAAAAAAGATGTATTGACCATTGCTAATGTAATGTGGGAAGTAGTTGGCGACTCAGCCACCAACCGCGGTAATACCAGCAGCACAACATCGCCACAACAAAGTTTTAAATCGCATTACAGTTATTGCGGTGTAATTACCAGTAAGAAAAGTATTGAAGGTGTTTTTAAACGTGTACAGGTAATTAAGAGTTTTAATAATACTACCATTGATAGTTCTTCGGGGACTTTTAAGTATACAAGAGATTAGGTTTCTTTTCCAAAAAAGCCTTTAGACAAACTTAAAATGAAAATATTTTTTAATATATTATTTTTAGTTTCTATTCTAATAATTTTTGGTTGTAAAAAAAAGGTAGTTGAAGTCGACCAAAATTTTGAGGGCGTTTGGTTACATCGTTTTGACAATGAAAAAAATATTTATTTCACAATTAACAAAAATTCAAGTGGAATAAGAGAATGGTATACGAATGGACATTTCGAAAAGGATGAACACACACGACGTTGGAGAGTAAAGAATAATTATTTATGTGGAGAAGGTCAAAAATTAAAAATAGACAAATATCCAACTTCAATTACATCAATATATATAAACAATTATGATACTGTCTATCCAAATCAATTTTACATTATTTTAGATGGAGAAGTGTATAGAAAAAAATAAATATATATTATCGTACAAATCAACTTATAGACATACTTGTTGGCTATTATAAGGAAACATACACTGTCATTGTTCTTCACCCCTTCAACTCCTTCTTCAAGAACGGCGCAGTATAACTTTTCTTTTCTTTGATCAATTCTTCCGGTGTTCCGGTAAATAAAATTTCTCCTCCACCCTTTCCGCCTTCCGGGCCAATATCAATAATATGATCGGCTACTTTAATTAAGTCCATATTATGTTCAATAACTAAAACCGTGTTGCCATTGTTTACTAGACGATAAAGAACATCTAATAAAATGCGGATGTCTTCAAAATGCAAACCGGTTGTTGGCTCATCTAAAATATAAAATGTATTTCCTGTATCGCGCTTGCTTAATTCGGTTGCCAGCTTTACACGCTGTGCTTCGCCACCACTTAAAGTTGTAGCTTGTTGCCCTAATGTAATATAACCCAAACCAACATCCTGCAATGTCTTTATCTGGCGGTAAATATTTGGCACAGCTTCAAAAAATTCGCAGGCCTGATCTATTGTCATGTTCAACACATCGCTGATGGATTTACCTTTGTATCTTACTTCCAGAGTTTCGCGGTTATAACGTTTACCATTGCAAACATCACACACAACATAAACGTCAGGTAAAAAATTCATTTCAATGGTCTTAACACCTGCGCCACCGCAAGTTTCGCAGCGACCACCTTTTACGTTAAAAGAAAAACGTCCTGGTTTATATCCACGAATTTTTGCTTCAGGCAATTCTGCAAATAAATTTCTTATATCAGAAAACACATTTGTGTAGGTTGCGGGGTTACTGCGTGGTGTTCTTCCTATCGGAGATTGATCAATATCAATTACTTTATCTACATTATCTAAACCTGTAATGGATTTATACGCCAAAGGTTTTTTCTCTGAATTATAAAAATGCGCTGATAATAAAGGATACAATGTTTCATTGATCAAACTGCTCTTGCCGCTGCCACTTACACCTGTAACACAAATAAATTTACCCAAAGGAAAATCGACACTTACATTTTTTAAATTATGACCAGTACAACCTTTTAAGCTTATTTTTTTACCATTGCCTTTGCGGCGTTCTTTTGGTACTTCAATATTTAATTTACCGGTAATGTATTTTGCAGTAACGGTATCAAATTTCAACATTTCTTTTGGCGAAGCTGCTGCAATTACACGTCCACCATGCACACCGGCACCTGGACCAATATCTATCACATAATCGCTTTCCACCATCATGTCTTTATCATGTTCTACAACCAAAACACTATTACCAACATCACGTAAATTTTTTAATGCGTCAATCAGGCGAACGTTATCGCGTTGATGCAAACCAATACTTGGCTCATCTAAAATATATAATACACCCACCAATTGCGAACCAATTTGCGTTGCTAAGCGAATACGCTGCGCTTCGCCCCCACTCAGTGTTTTAGAAGAACGGTTCAGTGTAACATAATCTAAACCTACTTCCATTAAAAATTGAATACGCGCACGGATCTCTTTCAACACTTCAATAGCAATAGCGTTCTGATGTTTGGTCATTCGCTTCTCCACATCTTTAAACCAGGTCTGCAAAACAGAAATATCCATTTCCGCTAATTCAGAAATATTCTTTTCTGCAATTTTAAAATACAACGATTCTTTTTTTAGGCGTGTGCCATGGCAGGTTGGGCATTCTTTTTTATTGGTAAAACCCTGCGCCCAGCGTAACATACCCGGACTAGGATCATCTTCTGCCTGACGTGTAATGAAAGTAGCAATACCTTCAAAGCTGGTATCATAGGTTCCACCTTCGGTAGTAACTTTAAATAATTCATCACTGCCATACAAAATAACATTCACTGCTTCATCACTCAGCTCTTCAAAAGGTGTATCCAAAGTAAAACCATAAGCTGTTCCTATAGCTTCAATTTGTTTAAAGATCCAACCGCCCGAAGTTTTAGCAGCACCAATGGGTGCAATAGCACCTTTGCCAATAGATAATTTTGGAGTAGCAACAATTTTTGAAATATCAATTTCTGAAACTTCTCCTAAACCGTTGCATTGCGGACAAGCGCCATAAGGAGAATTGAACGAAAATAAATTTGGTGCCGGCTCATCGTAACTGATGCCGCTTGTAGGGCACATTAATAAACGGCTAAAGAAACGCACTTTAGCTTCTTGAGCTTTTGTTTTTTTACCCTTTGATTTTGTTTCCTCTTCATGCTCAATTACCATCAATACACCTTTACCGTGTTTCATGGCGGTTTGTAAAGAAGAATTTAAACGCGAGCGAATATCTTTTGTTATTTCTAAACGATCAATTACAATTTCAATATCATGGATCTTGTAACGATCAACCTGCATTTTAGGTGTGATGTCAACAATTTGTCCATCTATGCGCACTTTATTAAAGCCACGTTTGCGGATATCTTCAAAGAGCTCGCGGTAATGCCCTTTACGTGCACGAATAATTGGCGAGAGTAAATTTATTTTTTTGCCTTTATAATCTGCTTCGATCAGATCCATGATCTGATCGTCGCTATAGCGCACCATCTTCTCACCGGTAACATAAGAGTATGCCTGGCCTGCGCGTGCAAACAACAAACGCATAAAATCATAGATCTCCGTAATAGTGCCAACCGTTGAGCGTGGGTTTTTATTTACCGTTTTTTGCTCGATAGAAATTACAGGGCTCAGGCCCGAGATCTTATCTACATCCGGCCTTTCGAGGTTACCCAAAAACTGGCGCGCATAAGAAGAAAAGCTCTCTATGTAACGGCGCTGTCCTTCGGCATAAATGGTATCAAATGCCAAAGATGATTTACCGGAGCCGCTTAAACCGGTAATAACAACTAATTTATTTCTTGGAATGGTAAGTGAAATATCTTTTAAGTTATGAGAGCGCGCACCAATAACTTCAATAATTTCTTCATCAACAATTTCTGCTTTCATATAAAAATATTGTAATAAGAACAACTAACAGGATTGATAGTTTATTCGAAATTAAAGAAAATAAAATCTTTTAAGAATGTAAAATTAGTTTTATAACAAAATTTACAACAAGAACAGAAACTGTAAAAGAAAATAATACCACAATATACTTAGCGCCATTTTTAAACGAAAAGATCAAATGCCCAACGGTATAAAATATAGTTATTAAAAACGGGATGAGACTGGCATTGTATTTTAAGCTTGCAACAAGATCACCCCGCAATAAAGCTATAAAGGCCCTCTGCATACCACAACCGGGGCAATCTACACCAAACATGCTTTTTATTGAGCACGAAAATAAGTGCTGTTCTAAAAAAATTAAAAAGCTGTCCACTTAAAAATTAATGCCAGGCGCCAAAATTTGAAGCGCCAAAAAGCATAGCGCCAAAAACAACAAAGTATATTATAATTAAGATAATATATAACGAAGAAAGACAAAGACCAATGATCGCACATATCCGTCCTGCTTTTAAATTTTTATAAGATGCCAAAGAATATTTATAGGTATTTGCTTTGTACTCCTTATCTGCAGTGCCTGACATAACAATTGCAATGATACCAAGAATGATACCAATGATACCATAACACCAGCAAAAACAAATAGAAAGGATTCCTAATACTAAAACAGCAACACTGTTTGGAACAGTTTGTGTTCCGTTTGAAAAATTGGGGTCAATATTTGTATTAAGCGGCTTTGCCGTGTTATTTGTTTCAAATTTGGGAATATCGTCTTGAGGATCTAAATTGTTATTTTCAGGAGGATTCATAATTTTATTTTGTTTGAAGATGCCTAAAATTAAAAATAAAATCCGGCATAAACCTATTAAAAATGGTTTAGAAGATTATTAAAATTTAATTATTTGATTTACAAATTATTACAGTTTAAATACCTAATTTTTTAATTAAAATCTAAAACGATTTATTTTTTGATTATTTTTACATAAAACGAAACAAAAATGTTTAGATCATCTATCAAAAAAATTTTATTAAGCCTTTTATTATTAGAGGTTTTTTCTTCTGCACTAAAAGCAAATCCCGGAGATACAACCTGGGTTACTATTTATAATCAACGCTGGTTAACCGCTTATGGCGCCTATGATACTACTGCTACTTTACCAACAGGTGTTCGTTACCGTAAAATGCGTTTGCATTATATTTTGGGCCGTTACATTTGCCCGGGCTCTCCACAATATTGCGGTTCGTGGGATTACACAACGCAAATTTATGCTAAACCTGCAGGCAAGGATACTGTTGAGATAGCGAGAGTTATTACACCTTATGCAACAGATTGGTTGGCCACCAATCGTAAGCACGATTATGTAATTGAAGTTTCTGATTATGCAAAATCATTAGAAGGACCAACGGGATTCCGCTTTTTTTACAGCGGCTATTCGTGGGGATTTACCATTACTTTAAAATTAGAATTAATTGAAGGTGTGCCGCCAATGGATGCCTTATCTGCAAAAAATATTTACGAAGGTTATTATGCTTATGGAAAAACTGCTGATCCTATAGAAAATCATTTAACCCCAAAAACTTTTTCTTATACTAACCCTGTTGCCAGAACCTTTGTAAAAAACTCCATCAGTGGTCATGGCTCTGATGATACTTATTGCTCAGAATTTTGCAGCAAATATTATGACCTTAAAATAAACGGCAGCAACGTAGCGCAAAAACAATTGTGGCGTAACGATTGCGGTTTAAATAATGTATCACCGCAAACAGGCACATGGGTGTACGATCGTGCCAACTGGTGCCCCGGCGCTGTGGTGTGGCCTATTTACCACGATATTAGTTCGCTTACAACACCAAACACAACTTATACTACAGATATTGATATGGAGCTTTACACCGCACCAACGCAAACCAATGCGCAGGCGGGTTATCAATTCTCATCACAAATAATTGATTACAGTGTCCCAAATCATACGCTGGATGTTTCTATTGAAGATATTATCTCACCTTCTAAAAATGAAAACTATGTTAGAAGTAATCCAACCTGCAGAAATCCTGTTATAAAAATTAAAAATGTTGGAACAAACACTGTTACCAATGTTGTTTTTAATTATGGCATTATTGGCAATACGCCTTTATCTTATACCTGGACTGGCAGTCTTAATTTTTTAGAAGAAACAAATGTTGTATTTCCACCATCGTTAGCTATATACACAGCCAACGCTACCGGCAATTTTAGCGCTGCTATAGTATCTGTTAACGGAACAACAGACCAAAATTCATTCAACAATACTTACCAATCGCAGATCTCGCCTGTATCAGTTTATCCTGCAGGATTTGTGATCAAGATCTTCACCAACAATTCGTCTGCACTTCCAAATACATTTAATGAAACTTCGTATACTTTGTATGATGAGAATGGAAATATTATTGTACAAAGAGATAGCCTTGTTAATGCTACAGTATTTGCCGATACAGTGAATTTAACACCAGGCTGCTATAAATTAGTAGTAAATGATGTTGGCTGCGATGGCTATAAATGGTGGGCCAATACCGCTGGAGGAACGGGTAATGTGAGGTTTGAGAATCTTGGTATTGGTAACATCTTTTATAATCCAAACGGTGATATTGGTTGCCAGTTGACAAAATATTTTGTTGTAGCTAATACAACAGGTATTACCGAAAATACTGAAAGACAAAATTCAATAGAAGTGTATCCAAATCCCGCAGGTGGTTTAGCTTACATTAAATTTGATCTGGCAAAGAACCAAGCCGTAAGTTATACTTTAACAGATATTAGTGGTAAGTTGCTTCAACAAAAACAACTTAGTAAAATAGAAGGCGCTTATGAAACTATTGACATTAGTAAATTTCAAAACGGTGTTTATTTTATTTCGGTTGAACTGGAAAATAAAACATGTATTACAAAAAAGCTGATCATTCAAAATTAATTTTACTTGTCATCCTGACGAAGGAAGGATCTCTTCCTTCGCACAGGCCGGCTCAAATGTGTATCACACATTTGTCCTCTCCTTCGTCGAAATGACAAAAGAGCTAATCTTTAAATTCGACCTTTACATGCGTACCATCGCAGTAAGGTTTGTTGGAGGAAGCGCCGCAACGGCAAAAGGCAGTGACATTATTCTTATGTAACTCACTTCCATCTTTATGCTTTACTTTTAAATTACCATATACAAGCAAAGGGCCGTTAGGCAAAACTTCTGCGATATTTTCAACGGTAGTAGATTGAACATTCTTGCTTTCGTCATTATAATAAAAGCTTAAAGCTTTGGAAGGACAGTTATTTACACGTTCAATAATCTGTTCTGTAGTGCCGCCTTCAGGTATTATCCATGGTTTTTTTGCAGGATCAAAAACATTGCGCAAACCGCTTTCACCTTTCCAACATTTAGTAGAGTGTATACACATGTTTGGTTTCCAAACAATGGTTATTTCATCGTTGCTGTATTTTTTGGTGATATCGGCCATAGAACAAAATTATGAAATTATTTGTGATAGAACACTGATCTGACAGATCAAACAGGTTTACACAAATAAAAGACCATGAAAATCTGCACAATCTGTGTCATCTGTGTTCCATCAGGTATTATTAATACAAAAACCCCATTTTACCTTGCTGGTAGTCGCGCATGGCTTCCATAATTTCGGTTTCGGTATTCATTACAAAGGGGCCGTGAGTTACAAGAGGCTCGTTAATTGGCTCACCTGCCATTAATAATAAGGAAGCTTTTGAATTTGCTTTCAACAAAATTTCTGCAGCTTCATTTTCAAAAACTATAAGATCGTGTTGCTTTGCAAATACTTTATCGTTTATTTTTAATTCACCTTCTAAAACATAAAAAGCAACATTATTAGATTCAGGAAAATTAAAAGTGTAATCGCTTCCTTCTTTCATACGTAACATGGCTGTAAATACTTCTGACTTAGCCGGACCTTTTTTACCATTATAAGAACCGGATACCAAACGAAACTCAACACCTTCTTTTTCTATCAACACAATTTCGTCTTTTGTTATTGGCTGATAGGTTGGTGCGTCCATCTTATGCGCTTTTGGTGTATTGATCCATAATTGAATGCCATGAAACCTTCCTCCTCTTTCAGCGAATTCTTTTCCCGCTTTTTCACCATGAATAATTCCGCGCGCCGCGTTTATCCATTGCACTTCGTTATCGCCAATTACTTTTTTATTGCCTAACGAATCTTCATGTTCTATCTCGCCTTCAAACATAAAAGTAACAGGGCTAAAACCACGATGGGGATGTGGCGGCACGTTAAAATTATTTTCGTGCGGCTTACTTGTAAAATCAAAGTGATGTAATAAGATGAATGGATCTACCTGTTGCATGCCCTGTAATGGAAATGCCTGACGGATAATTGCCGGACCCATTCGTGTTTCCGGCGCTGTATGTATTGAGCGAATTTTTCTATAGTTGCTCATTTTGTATCTCCTTTATTAATTGTACTAATTTAGTATTAAGATCTTCGTTGATTATTTTTCCATCCTTAAAATTTTGTTCGAAAGAAGGTAACGAAAATGTTTTTAAAATTTTTGCGCCAAAGCGTGGAAAATATTTTTCGGATATCTCCAATACGCTTGCTCCTCCCCTGGCACCGGGTGATGTTGCCATTAATAACATTGGCTTCTCCGCAAAGATCTTTTCAGTTATGCGCGAAGCCCAATCGGTAATGTTTTTAAATGCAGCAGAGTAATTACGGTTATTTTCAGCCATTGATACAACCAGTAGATCAGCGCTTTTCATTTTGTCTAAAAAATCCTGCGCTAACTTTGGTTTGCCCAATGTTTTTTCAATATCCACACCAAACAAAGGCAATTCATAATCGTTAAGATCAATTATTTCTACTTGTGCATTTTTAAACTGCGAAGCAGCATAAGCAGCCAATTGTTTATTTATTGACTGCTTGCTGTTACTTCCACCAAAGGCTATTATTTTCATGTTTTATTTTGTTTGTAGGCAAATATAGCTTTTATAAATTCTGATCAAGGTTGTTTTACCAATTGGATCTCGGAATGGATCTTTAAGTCTTCACCGACCATCACACCACCAGCTTCGGTTGCTGCATTCCATGTTAAACCAAAATCTTTACGGTTAATTTTTCCTTCAACAGTAAAACCTGCTTTAATGTTTCCGTAAGGATCTTTTGCAATACCGCCAAACTCGGCTTTTAATTTTACAGGTTTAGTAACATCACGAATAGTTAAGTTTCCATCCACCGAAAATTCATCCTCAGAAACTTTATTCATTTTTGTTGCTTCAAATTTTATATGCGGAAATTTTGCTGCATCAAAAAAATCGCCTGACTTTAAATGTCCATCACGTTGTTCACTTTTAGTATTGATAGAATTTACATTAGCTGTAAAAGAAACTTTTGACTTTGAAAAATCATCCCCTTCTGTTTCTGCTGTAACATTAAAAGTTCCAAAATGACCGGTAACATTAGAGATCATCATGTGTTTTATTTTGAAGGTAACTTCGCTGTGGCTTGGGTCTAATGCCCATTTTGTTGTGCTCATATTTTTATTTTTTTAAATTAATTGTTAAACATTCATTGGTACTTCCATTATTAAGAACTCTGCATTTGTTTTTGCATTCAAGGTAATTTTCTCTACATCCCAAATGCCATAACCATCACGTGAATTCAATAGTTGGTCATTCACTTCCAGATCTCCACTTAAATTAAAAATGTAAATGCCATTGCCTTTTGCTTTTAAAGTGTATTCTTTAGCAATATCTTTATCAAACTTTCCTAAATGAAACCAGGCATTTTGGTGGATCCACACGCCTGCATCATCTGCATTTGGTGAAAGGATCTGTTGCAATTTATTATGACGGTCTTCTTCTTTAATGGTGATCTGATCGTAACGTGGTGTTACATTTTTTTTATTTGGAAACACCCAGATCTGTAAAAACTTAACTGTTTTATCTTTGTTCTTGTTATACTCACTATGTTGAATGCCTGTGCCGGCACTCATTACCTGTATATCACCATTTTTAATTACAGCAACATTTCCCATGCTATCTTTGTGCTCTAAGTCACCCTCTAAAGGAATGCTGATAATTTCCATATTATCATGCGGATGTGTGCCAAAGCCCATACCTGCGGCAACAGTATCATCGTTTAAAACGCGCAGTACACCAAAGTGCATGCGTTCAGGATTATAATAGCTCGCAAAGCTAAAGCTGTGTTTACTTTTTAGCCAACCGTGATCTGCATTGCCACGGGTATCGGCTTTGTGCAAAATTGTGTTTTCCATAATTTTTGAATTTGTATTTGGTATATGATTAAAGCCTAATATTTCCAGCTCTTTTAATTCGTCAATATCATTCTTAATAATATTTCCGAGTGAGTTAGCGGTCACAAACATGCCTGTGCCCAGTAAACCTTTTTTTAAGAAATCTTTTCTATCCATACTATTGCGTTTAATTCTATATCAAAGGTACAAACAGAATAAAGAATTGTTCTTAATCTAGGTTAAGAAATACAGATCAAATAGCACTACGTGATGGAACGCGGATGACGCGGATTAAACAGATAATCACTGATCTTTTATCTGTGTAAACCCGTTAAATCTGTAAAATCAGCGTTCTATCTCGTTAGTGAGACTTTAAATACTTGGCTTTTAGCTTACTTAAAAACTCAGGTGTAACACCAATGTAAGCAGCAACCTGCTTTTGGGGAATGGTATTAATAATGGCGGGATATGTGGTACAAAATTTTAAATATCTTTCCTGAGCCGTTAAGCTTAAATTATCCATTAAACGTTGCTGAAAAGCAACCAATGATTTTTCAACAATAATGCGAAAGAAACGTTCGAACTTTGGAACCTTTTCGTAAAGCTTTTCCTGGTTTTTTTTGGAGAGTACTATTACCTCCGTATCCACCAAGGCCTCTATATTTAAGTTACCGGGCTTTTGAGAAAGCATGCTGTACATATCGCCCATCCACCAATCTTTCGGGGCAAAGCTTAAGATGTGCTCTACACCTTCTTTATCTACAGAATAACCACGTAAACAACCTTCGGTAACAAAGGCAGATTCTTTACAGATCTCCCCTGCTTTCAATAAAAAATGTTTTGCTTTAATTTGTTTTGAATCCAATAACGAAACAAAATAGTCTTGTTCTGCTTTTGTAAGCGTAATGTGTTTGGAAATATTTTTTAAGATCAGAGTGTGATCCATTATTTACCTGCTTTAACCGGTATTTGCTTGAAAGCATCCAGTTCAGTTAACTCAGCTTTTACATTATCGTACCAACGGGTAATAGCCATTTCAAAAGTACCGTTCTTCGATTCTTTTTTTAATTGCCTTAGCCTGTCCATTTGGCCTATTTGCGACGCTTTTATTTTTTCATCAAAGGTTACAGGATAGGGATCGAGCTTGGTCTCTGCTATGGCTTTTCTTAATTTGCGGCTGTATAATTCACCAATATCAAAGATGGTTTGGTAATATTTTAATAAGATCTCAGAATCCATTTTTGGTTTTATCCAGGAATTACGCCAATCAAAAACAGTAACTACATACGTATTTGAAGTAGAATATTTGGCAGGATTTTTACTGGTAGCCAATATCTTTACCTCAGCAAAACCATCAGTTGTTGCCGTATCGGGCACATCGCCTTTAAAATCATTCCAGGTAAGTGGCTTGCCCGCAGACCAATGGATGGTATCGTTCTGGCTAAATAAAGAAGAAACAACGCACAACAGCGCTAAGAAAATATGGGTCTTTTTCATAAGTAGTTTATAGAACTAAAGATAAGAAATTATTTATGATTTAATAGTAATTTTACGAGCTAAAACGATTTTTTTGGACAGATACTTTATAATATACAAACCCTATAAGATGATCTCGCAGTTTGTGAGTCCTTATGTACAACGAAAATTAGGCGAACTGGAGTTTGATTTCCCCGAAGGTACCAATGCTGTAGGCCGTTTGGATGATGATAGCGAAGGTTTATTGATCTTAACAACAGATAAATCTCTTACAAAACGTTTATTGCATCCTGACAGGAAACACAAACGCAATTACATTGTACAGGTAGAGAAAAAAATTGGTGAAGAGGCTTTGAATAAATTACGCAATGGCTTAGAAATAATTGTAAAACAAAGAGGCAAATATATTACTCAACCCTGCGAAGTTAATGTAATTGAAAAACCAATAGACCTGCCCGACCGCGCTCACTCGTTTAGAGAAGACCTGCCTCAATCTTGGTTAGAATTTGTTTTAATGGAAGGAAAAAATAGACAGATACGAAAAATGTGCGCGGCTGTAAGACATGATTGCAAACGCTTGATACGTACCAAAATTGAGAATTTAGAATTGGGAGATATGAAACCCGGAGATGTAAGAGAGATTGGGCAGAAGGAATTGTTTGAATTATTGTTGTTAACTAACGAAAATAATTTAACCACATAGAAACATAGAAAGTAGTAAAAGCTAAACGTTTAAAAAGGACACAAAGTTTTCTTCGCATGCGAAGAAAATACTATGTTTAACTTATTTATTTAAACTCTAAATACAAAGAAAACTATGTGCCTATGTGGTTTAAAAATTATAGCGTGGGCCTATAAACCTTAAAGCTACCTTTGGTCATATCTTTAAAACTAAAAGGGCTTAGCCCAACTTTTTTACCCGAGCGGCCGGTGTTTTGATCGGCCATTACCAATTCTTCTTTACCTTTTACTTGGTAAATAATGGCGGTATGATGCGTCATTTTTTCCATATATATTCTATTACCTATCTGGTATTTTAAAACAACATCTTCAAATTGCATAATATCGCCGGGATACATGCAATCTTTTTTATAATTTACTTCTTTACCAAATTTATAATTGCCATCCCACTTAGCATTTACCTGATTTAAAGCTTCTGCTGCTACATCCCAGCACTCGCCTTTCCCAACTTTTTGACCAATTTTAGTATTTACAAATGCTATTATTTGTTTGTTGAGGGCAGGAACACTGTCACAACTCGCCACTTTTGTTTCAGTAATTGCATTTTTATGATTGAATGATGTTATGAAAAGAAACATCATTGTTAGCGGAATAATTATTAAAGCTTTCATTTAATTAATTTCTTTTTTAAATTTTCTTTTACCCCATCAAACCATTCATCTCTTAAAATACTGAGTATGATACTATCCCGTCTGCCGCCATTTAAATTATACATGCTACTGCGAATTACACCTTCCACTGTGCAGCCAATGCTTTTCATTGCTGCTTTGCTTTTTTCGTTACTATTATCCGCTCTAAACTCTACCCGTTGCATACCCATGGTTTCGAAAGCGTATTGTAACAATAAAAATTTACAGTGTTTGTTTAAACCTGTGCCTTGAAAATTTTTGCCATACCAGGTGTAGCCTAATTGCAATGTATCTTGTGCCAATTGTATATCATAAAAACGCGTGCTGCCGGCAAATGAATTCTGTTTTTTATCAAATACAATAAATGGATATTCTTTTTTTGCATCTCGAGCCTCCAAAGCTATCTTAATATAATTTTTAAGATTTTCTTCGCCACCGGCCTGTACTAATGAATACTTCCATATTTCAGGTTCATTTAAAGAAAAATTAAGAAGGTTGTTATGATCCGTCGCCTCAAGAGGACGCATTAAAACATGATCATTTTCGAGCGTTACTTTTTTTTCAAAATCAAAATCTGCCATAGATATAAAGATACATCTATTTAAATATTAGCTCAATTAATGAATCTTAAAAAAACTAAATTTTGTTCCTGAAAAAATTATGAATTACAGTCCGTACTGTTTAAAGTGGTGTGTAAAATGTTTGTTATGCATTGTTAACCATTCGCCATGCGTTAATTCTCCCATTCGTAAATGGGTGTGTTTTGCATTTGGATTTTGTTTGTAATATGCTTTAAAATGCTCTAATTCTTTAAAGAGCTCTGCTACTGCTGTATCTATATCTTTATGGATAAGAGCAGGTGCTTCATCTGTTAATAATGGATTTTTCACACCTACAGGTATTTCTGCAGGGCTATCTATAATTTTACTTTTTATTACGATTGATTCTTCGGGCGTGGTGTAACGCTTTACAATAGTTTTGCCGGTTGACATTTTTAGCGAACCTGTAAGGTGTTCAATAATATTTTGTGGCGACATTTTGCCCCATAAAGGTTTTGCATTTGCATTCAATTTACTAATTGTAATTTGAAGCTCAGAAGTATTCAATATATCGATCATAAAACAAAATTACTTTATTTTAAAGATCAAAAATTAAGAACAAAGTTAAAACCTTACCGTTAAATGTAATTTAGCAATTGGGTTGGCATTGAATTGCGAGTAACTATACTTATTGGTCTCGCCACGCACAAGATGTGTGGTGCTGTAATTTACGCCGCCAAAAAAAGTATTGTAACCAACTTCAGGTAAAATAAAAATATCTTCAAACAATTTTAATTTAAGTCCAAAACCAATAACAGCATCTAAACCATTTGTTGACGAAGAAAAAGAATTGTTATATCCCGCAATACCGCCATAAACAAAGCCTGAAGAAAAAACGTTACGATAAGAAAGATCTGTAAAACCATACAACCACTCTTTCGTTTTTAAAAAATTACATTGAATGCCAAGGCCAAATCTAAAATCTTTATTATTTGTTTCTCCACTCGTGGCATCTATCCAACCTGTTGGTGCGTAATATTTAAGATGACATTCGTTATAACTTAGTAAAGCTCTGAAAGCCATTCTTTTTTTTAAATATTTAAATAAAAGACCATTGCTTATTTCAACAGATTGACGATCGGATCCGGAATAATAATTTTTGTTTAAGGAATTTATTGTAACAAGTGTTGGACCAAACTCAAATCGTTTTATTTTATCCTGTGCTTGTGAAAGCTTGAAAAAAAACACAAACAGAATAATTTTTGCGTAAACCTTCATGAAACAATTTTAAGGATAACGAAACGGAACCTTAAATATTGTTTTTAGGATAAAATGCATAAAAAAAGTCCCTTTTGTAACACAAAACAAAAGGGACTTTACTCTTTAAACACAGAACTAAACACAAGAACTGAGTACAGCAATAATTGTTTACCTTATTATTGAATACGAGGGATTTTACCAAAAGGTTGGGTAAAATCTCTTAATTTTTATAAGCCAGCGCTATCACCGCTTCTCCGTCTTTAATTTCGATGGCATTTGAGCCATTATATACGGTGCAGCTAAACCTTACTTTGACCTTTTTAAAGAGGGTATTGCTATCTGGAGCTTTATAATTTTCAACCGAAACTATCTCAAAATGACTATTATACGGCTGATTTACCTCTTTAGATGAATAAACCACCCCTTTTGGATCATTAACCTGGATAGTAATGGCCGAAAGCGCCTTGGTATTTTGAATAGGGCTTAAATAAGATGTAAAATTAGCTTCGCCAAAGGCTCCGCTAAATACAGGAAGCTGGTAATACGATTCGCAGGTGTCGTTGTTGGCATCTATAACCGTAAGCTTTGGAGTATAAAGATTTTGAGAAGCATATACATGTGTAGGGGCATCATCGTAAGAAAAATTATCATCACCAAACTCCCATTTATAAGAAAAAGGTGGTTTACCTGTTAAATTAGGTGCAGAAAAATTATAGGTAGCGGTAAATGTGGGACCCGGTGTAGATGGTAATATATTAAGATTGGTTTGAACCGGGTTACCTACCCTAAAAACATTACTGTGCACCACATCACCAAATGTAGTACTCTTAGCAGATAAGGTGGCTGTGTATTTATTACCCTTTTTAAAAGTTCTTGTACAATTCATACCGTTCCAGGTAGCTCCATCACTAAACGTCCATTTATACGTTACATTTTGGCTTGTTTGGCGCGGCACAAAAGTGCCTGTATAATATAAAGGTTCAATATGCGCATCGTTAAATTGGTAAGACATGGGCATTAATGTACTGTCAATACACATTGTATTATTGGGTGACACCTTATAATCATTAATAAGAATGGTTAAACCAAAGCCACAATTATCTGAACATTCTTTTTGTTTTAATTCGCCTCTAAAAACATATACGTTGTTTGAATCCTGGTAATAGGCAGATTTCATATAGTAAGCATTTACACCGGCGTCAATATCAACCGGCAGGCCACCAATATCGCATTTAAAATAAAAAACCGGTTCAGGATCTTCATCCTTTGGAGGAAGCGATTTTTTATTACAGGCGTTAAAGAGCAGCGCTATAAATAAAATAAAAAGTACATGTATTTTCATATATCGTTGTTTCGTTGTTTTATTTCTCAAATAAAGTGTATTGTAAACCTACACGTAAACCAAGCGGTTTTTGTGAATAATTATTTGAGCTTGTATTTTTAAATATATCACGTACACCATAAAGCACTTCAGCATTTAAGAATACGCGTTTATTTAATTTAGCTTTATAAAAAGCAGATACTAAAATATTGTTTAACCTAACGCCTTCGTATATGCCGGAACTTTTGCTCTCCATTTCGTTAGACTTAATATCATCCGTTAAACGGTAATTCTCAACAATGTTTTTAGAGCTGAATAAAAAACTTGGATTAACACCCGCACCAATTTCATGAGAAGGATTAACAGCGTAATAAAATTTAACCGGTACAGAGAAATAATATAATGCTTTTGTTGTAATTACAGTATTGCTTGATGTAGAGCCTAAGCCGTAAACAGCTTTAGAACTTTCGTAAAAAGATTGTTTAATGTTACCGATGTTATAGAATTGAGAGCCTACACTAAAACCAGTATGTTTATTAATGAATTTACCGTAGTTAACACCAGCGTACCAGTTCAAACCTCTTGCATCTTTACCATCTTTAGAATCCCAACCCAATAAAAAGGTTCCACCCGCTTCTGCATTTAAGAAACTGATACGTTTTTTTCCCTTGCGGTGATAATCTTCATCGTACCAGTTTGGTATTTTAAGCGCAGCTAATTTTAAATTTCTTGGCGTATTAACGATATTTAATTTAGCTTCTATTCTTGCCAATACAGTATGCTCAAGTGTATTTCCACCAGCCAAACCGCTCATAGATCTTAAGCCCAATGTCATATCGTTGCTTTCAGCATCTTTAAAACTGTTATCTTTTTTATCAGCTAAGCCATCTTTATTTTTATTTGTTGTATTTGCAGTTAAATACTTAGCAGACTTAGCGTTTGATTTAGTATTAATACTTTCAAAAGAATTCTCTTCCGAATTTGCATTTACATCTGAAGAGTTAGTTGAATTAACCGATCCTGCTTTTAACGGATTAGCAGTTGCATTAGCGTTAGCGTTGTTAGGATCTGCTATCGCATTATTTAAATCTCCAACAGAAGTACTTGTATTGTTTGAATTAGTAGCTAAATAATTTGCAGCGCCCAGTTCGCTGTTATTATTTGAAGCTAATAAATTATTATCTGAATTAGTGTTGTTATTTTTTCCATTTACACCATGAGCCTGTGTAGATGAACCGTTATTACCAGCAGAAGAATTGCTTGCCAATTCATCTTTAATGCCAAGCGGGCCCTGAATTTTATACAAGGCAATACTTGCAGAAGTGATACCAAGGAACAACAATCCAAGGAAAAGGAATTTGCCCCAGCCACGACTGGTAGCAAGCCTTCTTTCGGCATCTAATTGTTCGCTCAGCTTATTCCAATTTTGCTCATCAAAAGGGAATTCCGCTTCGTCAACTTTCTTTCTGATAATCTTATCAAACTTTTGTTCTGGGTTCATCTTTTCTTACACTCTGATTAATATATTTTTTCCTATTTGTTCTTTTAATTTTTCTCTTGCTGCATTTAAGTGCCACTTAGATGTGCCTTCGCTAATGCTCAGCATCTCACCTATTTCTTTATGCGAATAACCATCTATCACATACAAGTTAAACACTTGTTTGGTGGCTTGTGGCAATTTGTTTATCTCATCGTAAATTTGTTTGCAGCTAATGTTGCTCAAGGCTTCATTTACTTCTGCATAATCTGTTGAATCATAATATTCATCCACATAAGACACACGTTCTTTTTCACGTTTTTGTTTACGGTATTCATCAATTAATGTGTTTACCATAATACGGCGTATCCAAACTTTAAAAGGAATTTCCGGTTTATAGAACTGAATATTTTTTAAGATCTTCATAAAACCCATATTCAGGATCTCTGAAGCTGTATCTTTATCTTTATTGTAACGCATACAGATACTCATTAAATAACTGTATGATAATTTATAGAGTTCGTACTCCGCCCTGCGATCCTGCTTTACGCACATTGCAATAATTTCGGGAGTAACGTTCATAGAGGGGTGATTCTATCTATTAATACGATTAAAGATAAGCAAAAGTTGGGTAATTATAAGAATGTAAGCTGTTAAAAATCAGTAAAATAGAGTGAAACAGCAGAATAATTGAGTGAAAATAAAAATCCCAAAGACTAAAACAGCCTTTGGGATCTTAATAAAATTGAATTTATTTTAATTCTTGAACATCTTCAACAGCGCTCCCAGCTTATCTTTCAGCTCGGTACGTGGTACAATTTTATCTAAAAAGCCGTGTTCTAAAACGAATTCAGCTGTTTGAAATCCTTTTGGAAGATCTTTACCAATAGTTTCTTTTACTACGCGAGGTCCCGCAAAACCAATCAAAGAGCCGGGCTCAGCAATATTCAGATCGCCCAACATAGCGTAACTTGCGGTTACACCACCGGTTGTAGGATCGGTCAATAAGGAGATATAAGGTATTTGTGCTTTTGCCAACTGACTTAATTTTGCTGATGTTTTTGCCATTTGCATTAACGAGAATGCCGCTTCCATCATACGCGCGCCACCACTTTTTGAAATGATCAACAAAGGTGTTTTTGTTTTGATACAGAAATCTATTGAGCGCGCAATTTTTTCGCCCACAACGCTTCCCATACTGCCGCCTATAAAACCGAAGTCCATACAGCAAACCACAAGATCGTTACCATTTACTTTACCGTACGCACTACGCAACGCATCTTTTAAATTTGTTTTTTTAATGGTATCCGTTAAACGATCAGTATATTTTTTGGTATCGCTAAACTCAAGCGGGTCGCCGCTTACAAGGTTTTCGTGAAGTTCGGTGAATTGATTGTTGTCAAAAATAACTTCAAAATATTCTTTGCTTCCAATTCTTTCGTGATGACCACACTCGGTGCAAACGTATTTATTTGCCGCGTGTTCTTGTGCGGTGTTTATTTTTTTGCACGAGGGACATTTGTACCAAAGCCCTTCAGGGGTTTCCTTCTTTTCTTTTGTAGAAGTTGTAATACCTTCTTTTAATCTTTTAAACCAACCCATCTTTTGAAAATTATAAATTATAAATTATAAATTATAAATGTTTAATTCAACATTCATAATTTTTCATTCAACATTTCTTATGCAATAGTTATAGATTTATCCAAATACACGTCCTGAATTAAGTTCAGCAATTGAACACCTTCGGCAATTGGTTTTTGGAATGCTTTACGGCCGCTGATTAAGCCCTGGCCACCTGCTCTTTTGTTAATTACAGCAGTTGTTACCGCCTCTGAAAGATCTGTAGCGCCTTTACTTTCACCGCCACTGTTAATTAAGCCCATACGGCCCATATAACAATTGGCAACCTGGTAACGGCAAAGATCAATAGCATGATCGGTAGTTAATTCTGAATATACTTTTGGATGCGTTTTACCGTGACCAATAGCAGTGTATCCACCGTTCTTATCAGATAACTTTTGTTTGATGATATCAGCTTGTATTGTAACACCTAAATGATTTGCCTGTGATGAAAGATCGGCAGCTGTGTGATAATCTACACCGTCTTTTTTAAATGCATTGTTACGGGTATAGCACCATAAAATAGTTGCCATTCCTAATTCATGAGCACGCTCAAAAGCAGCTGCTACTTCAACAATTTGACGGCCAGACTCCGGAGAACCAAAGTAAATAGTTGCCCCAACCGCTACAGCGCCCATGTTCCAGGCTTCTTCAACAGAGCCAAACATGATCTGATCAAATTTATTAGGGTAAGATAAAAATTCGTTATGATTGATCTTTACAATAAAAGGTATTTTGTGAGCATACTTTCTTGAAACTGAAGCTAACACGCCATAAGTTGATGCAACTGCGTTACAGCCACCTTCAATAGCCAATTTTACAATATTCTCACTGTCAAAATAAATAGGATTTGGCGCGAAACTAGCACCTGCACTATGTTCAATCCCCTGATCAACCGGTAAAATGCTCATATAGCCTGTACCAGCCAAACGGCCGGTGTTATATAGCTGATGAAGGCTTCTTAATACTTGAGGGTTACGGTTAGACGGTGCAAACATACGGTCAACAAAATCGCTGCCCGGTAAATGAATGTGTTCTTTTGAAATAGTTTTGCAGGTATGATTTAATAAATTGTTGGCGTTAGCGCCCAATAATTCTACTATTTTACTTGTCATGAATTCTTAAAATTAAGGTAGCAAATATACGGAAAGTAGTTGAGTTTTTTGTAAAAAAACACTGTATACACAGGGTATTATCGAACAAATAGATTTTGAAAACAAAAAATCTGAATTGGCATATAACAAAAAAACCCCGCCAAACGGCAGGGTAATATATTTGATAAAACAAATTATTATTCGTTAACCATTACCATTTTAAATGGCACGTTGATGATGGCTTGGTAATCTTCACCAGCTTCTAACATATCCTCATCATCTTCTTCGTAATGCCAGTTAATAGTAACAGCGCTACCACCTTTGTTAATACCTTCTAACTTTTTAAATACATCTAAGATGCATTTAGAAGAAGATGTATTAAAATATTCTAACTGTACATTAACAGTTGTAGCACTTTTTGCAGCGCTAGAGTATTTATCTAATGCATCCACTAAAGGTTTGTAAAATTCAATAGAATTCTCAGGAATAGAACGTCCTTTGATCTCTAAAATTCCACCATTTAAGTCAAAACTGATACTTGGTGTTTTTGGTGTGCCTTCGATAGCGTATTTGTCCATAATTGTATTTTTTAATTTTGTTGTGATACTTTTATATTAAGTGTAAAGAAAGAAACTTTATTGTCAATTTCCAAAAATTCGTACTCTAATTTTTCACCAGTTTTTCTGGCAATGTCAATCATCCCTAATCCGCCTCCGCCTTTTAACGACATTTCGCCGTTATTAAGCACTTTTTTATAATATTCCTTTAATTCTTCCTTCGATAAAGCATTTACTTCGTCAAGGCGTCTTCTAAGGCCATTTATATTCTCATTTAAAATATAATTGCCGGTAAATATAGAATATTTTCCATCCAGTTTACCGATCATAAAAATAGCCGAACGGTTATTGTCGCCAGTAAAATTTGAAGAATCGTCCAAATGATGATATAAATTCTGCAAACATTCTACCAGAACGTTGTACACCTTTTTCTTCATTTTAGGCTCTTCCTGCATGTTTTCCATCTTGTTCTCCATTATCTGAAGAATAGATGTCAATAGGTCTGATGTAATTTCACCTTTAAATGAAAGCAAAATATTATTTCGCTCCATTTTGTTATATATATCAAATACATCTACCATTTCCCGGGTTGCTGTTAACGTTTCCAACAGTTTATTTTAGTTTAAATGCTACTGTGCTACCGTTAACTGTAAATGTTGCGTCATCATCACAAGTACCGTTTCCAAAATCAACAATTCTTGTTTTGAAGCCTTCCGGAGTAAGATTTAAAACACCTTTATCAACGAACTGACATGATTTGTGTTTAATCATTGGGCTACCAGCAGGAATCTCCACTTTAAATGTTTTTCCTGTACGGTTAACACCATCTGCAGTACCAAAAACTTCAACAACAGGATCCTGACCAACAGGTTTGCCATGTACATAGTTAGTGATGGTTCTGTCAAAACTGTATTTGATCGTCCAGTTGGGGCTTGAACACACACCGTTAATTAATTTAATGTTATATGAACTGCTTACTGAACTTGAACTAACAGTTGTAACCACTAAACTATCGCAAGCGTAACCAATGCCTGAAGCTTTGTGGTTTATCAGCTTCATGATCATTTGGCTGCCAACTAATTTTAATGGACCAGTAATTCTGATATCCCATTTACCTGAACGTATTTTACCATCAGTAAATGAAGCAGGGCAAGCTGATAATAGATTTAGTTCATAATGTGGAGCAACAAGATATTTAAAATTTGCATTTAGAGTTGTATCTGCAGTACCACGGTTTAACCAAACTAAAGTATCACAAGCGGCTGGTGACATTAATCTGCCATTGGTTGCGCCTGTTCCTTTTGTATTGATAGCGTGACCATTTGTAGCTGGTACAATTGACATATATTCCTGATCGGCAACAGCATTATCTACTGCTGATTGCGTTTCATTGTCCACTTCTGTATTCTCTTTTTTACGACAGCCTACAAAAAATAATGACGTAGCGCAACTTAAAACTAGAACTATTTTAAACGCTTTTTTCATGATAAAATTTTAAAGTTAGACAAATATAATAAATTATTTTAAATCCCAAATTCTAATGTTAAATTCCTATCCCTACCACTAAAACATCATCAACCTGCTCATGATTTTGTCTCCATTGGTCAAAATTTCGCTGCAATTCACGCTTTTGTTCTTCGGGACTCTTAAGGTGAATTGTACCTAACAGATCATGAAAACGCTTTACCATAAACTTCTTGCCTTTTTCGCCACCAAACTGATCCGCATAACCATCTGAGGTCATATAGGCCATTGCCGGATTTTTCAATTTAATTAGCTGGGTTGTGAAAACCCTGTTTATATCTAATTGCGCACCACCCACCGGAAATTTATTGCCGTCAAATTTCAGGAATTCACCTGTGTTATCAACCGTAACCAAAGGCCTGTTGGCACCTGCCCATTTCACTTCGTTTGTAGTATCATTTACGGCAATTAACGATACATCCATACCATCGTTGGTATTGATCTCATTTTGGCCCTGGCGCAATGCTTCCTGCACGCCTTTGTGCAGGTTGTTCAATATCTCAGCCGGATCTACAATGCCTTTTTCAGAAACGATCTGGTGCAAAAGATTATGACCGATCATACTCATAAAAGCGCCCGGTACACCATGTCCGGTACAATCAACAACGGCCAGTATCTTCCAGTTACTTTTTTCGGCAAACCAATAAAAGTCACCACTCACAATATCTTTTGGTTGATAAAGTATAAAAGCATTTTTTAATTTGCTAAAGATCTGGTCTTTTGAAGGCAATATAGCTTCCTGAATACGTTTTGCATATTCGATACTACTGGTAATATCATTATTTTTTTCTTCAAGCTCACGTGTTCTTTCTGCCACCTTATTTTCGAGGATCTTATTTTCTTTTTTAATAGCAAGCGTTCTGTATTGTGTGAACGCGTAAATACCTCCACCCGCAAAAATGATCAGGAAGAAATAAAATAATTTTGTTTTCCAGAACGGCGGAATAACTTCAATGTGGATCTCAAAAGGAGTTTCATTCCAAACACCATCATTATTAGTTGATTTTACAAGGAATTTATAATCACCACCCGGTAATTCGGTATATGAAACGTATCTTACATTCGTAGGCTCAGACCAATCGTTATCGTAACCTTCTAATTTATATTTGAATTTATTTTTTGCAGGATCGGTATAATCCAAAGCCGCTAATTCGAATTGAAAATAATTTTCGCGCCAGCTTAGTTTTAAATATTTCTTATAGGCAATGAACGAATCTACTTTTACATCCTTACCACCTCGCTTGTAACCAATAATGAACGAATTTGGTGCATGTAAATTATCTTTAATAAGTGTTGGTCTGAAAATATTATAACCTTTTGATCCGCCAAAATACATATTACCGGAAGGTGAAGAAAAAGCAGCGCCAATATTGTATTCTGTATTTAATAACCCGTCTTTAATACCATAACTTTTAAATGTGATCTCGCTTTCTTTTGCTAAGGGATCAAATTTTATGATCCCGTAATTTGAACTCATCCAAAAATTATTTACACTGTCTTTTATGATAGAATACAAGTAGGTATTTGGCAAACCATCTTTCTCGTAAAAATTATAAAAGGTTTTATTCGGCATTAATTTACTTAAACCTGCAGATGTTGTTGCCCAAATATTTCCTTTGCTATCTTCGTTAACACCAAATACAATATTAGTGGCAATATGCTCGGCTTTGCCTTCATTTTTGTAACTTGTTTCAATACTTATTTTATCCGCTTTAGGAAACTCTTTTAGTTTTATTAAACCGCCATCGTAAGTACCAAGCCAACCGCCGCCTTTAGAATCAATAAAAATAGTATTGATATTTAGATTTGGTAAACCTTCTTTAACACCATAGTGTTTTGTTTCAAATGTTTTAAGATCAATTTTAAATAAACCATCACCAAAGGTTCCTGCATATAAATTTCCTTTACCGTCTGCTTTTAAACAGAGAACCGTGCCACCGAATTTTTCTCCCAAAAAAGTTTTTGTTTGTTTGGTTGCCTTATCAAAACGTATCAATCCAATGCCCCAGGTACCTATCCAAAAAATGTTCTCACTTTCCTGATAAATACATAAAGCAGAATTATCTACAAGGATGTTTGAATGATCTGTAACCTCTTTATTTTTATTTATAAAAGCAAGAACATGTTCTCCTCCGATCATCTTCTCTCCATTCTTTGTTTCTAAAAAACAGTATAGGTTTTGAAACTGGTGCTGTTTGTCATCTTCAAAATCGGGAAATTTTATGGAGCGCGAGAAGGAAATATTAATACCACCCAACTGAGAACCTAACCAAGCATTGCCCTGATTATCTAAAAAAACAGCTTTAATAAGATTATCATTTATCTTGAAAGCATTTGCACTTTCTTTATTCTCGCTATTAAGGATCTTGCCGTTTAGCAAATTGTAAACAACAAAACCATAATTTGTACCTGCATATAACCTGTTACCATTAATTACAAAACTGTTTACAAAATTGGTATTGGTATATTCTTTATCGGAAAATATAATTTTATCTTCTACTTCGTAGGTATTAAGATCGATTTTAAAAATACCATAACCGTTTGTACCAAGATATAATTTAGAAGCATATTCCTGCATGCAATTGATCTCATCCAACTCGGTTACTTTAAAACTAAGATGATCGGGCGTTGCAAAATTTATACGCTCTAATCTGTTATTCTTCAATAACCACAATCCTTTTTCTTTAGTGCCAATAAAATACCTGTTGCCAATTTCTTTAATGGTGTTAACTATCACAGGCCCTTCAATTGGGAAACTTATTTTTTTAAGGGCTTTTGATGTAAGATTCACCGAAAATAATCCTTCATCACTTCCTAAAATGATGTTATCCTGATCTAAAACACCAATGGCATTGATCTTAACATTGGTGCCTTTTACATTATTTAAGCGAATAAATTGTAATGTAATTGGATTAAAAAAATTAACGCCATCGCGGGTACCAACAATAATAAGATCATTCTTTAACTGCCGGATGCAGGTTATTTCAGAACTTGAAAGAGAGCTTTGAGTGGTAGGATCATTTTTAAAAATAGTAAAACTATAACCATCGTATTTATTTAAACCATCCTGTGTACCAAACCACATAAAGCCTTTATCATCCTGCGTAATGGAGGTAACGTAGTTTGTACTCAAACCTTCTTCGTTGGTAATATGCCTGAATCGCAATTGTTGAGAGTAAGAAGAACCTACAATTACTAAAATGATAAATACAGAAAATATATATTTTAAGTGCTTCAAAATAAACATCTAATATAATTATAATTTATACATTTCAACAAGTATATTTACAAACAAAATGTGTGGCATTGCCGGTATATTATCTTTTGACCATAAAACGTTAAAAAGGTTTAGTAACAATCAAAAAATATTAGACCTCTTAAGCCCTCGTGGCCCCGACAATCAAGGTTTTAAAGAGTTTAGCAATTGCACACTTTTTCATTCACGCTTACAGATCTTAGATACCAGTATTTCCAGCAACCAACCTTTTTCAGATACGGAAAACCGTTATGCTTTGGTTTTTAATGGTGAAATATTCAATTACAAAGAATTTTATAAATCTTTGCCCCATCTAACCACAACGGGTGATGTAGAAGTACTGTTTAATCTTGCAAAAAATGAAGGTGAGAGCTGTTTAAATAAACTAAACGGTTTTTTTGCTTTTGCTTTTTTTGACGCTGAAAAAAAATCGTTAATGGTAGCGCGCGACAGGCTTGGCATAAAACCATTGTATTATTACAAAGACGAAGAAAAATTTGCATTTGCATCAGAATTAAAGCCACTACTAAATTTGGTAGGCAAACAAGAACTAAATTATAACCAACTCAATACTTACTTCAGGTTAAATTATTGTGCCGGCAACGAAACCATCTTTAAAAATATTTATCGTTTGCTGCCCGGACAATTAATTGAAGTAAAGAATAATACTGTTACAACTAAAACCTGGTACGCTGCCCCAAAAACAACTTCAAAAGAAAGCCTCGCTACGCTATTAGATGATGCGGTAAAATTAAGGCTTCATGCAGATGTGCCGGTGGGAACTTTTTTGAGTGGCGGTATAGATTCGTCGATCATTTCGGCATTGGCAAAAAAACATAAAACCGATCTTCACACGTTTAGCATTGGGTTTAAAGACGAAAGTTTTTTTGACGAAACAAATTATGCCGAATTGGTTGCAAAGCATATTAACTCCAACCATCATACTTTTAAATTATCTGAAGATGATTTTTTAACTAACATTCATGGTTTTTTAAATTGCATTAATGAACCCTTTGCCGATTCATCAGCCTTTAATTTTTATATGCTAAGCAAATTCACAAAAAAATACGTGAAGGTGGCTTTAAGCGGTGATGGTGCTGATGAATTATTTAAAGGTTACAATAAACATAAAGCTTTATTGATGAGTGAAAACAAACTCAACAAATTAATTGCAGGTACCGCTTCGCCCCTGCTCGCTTTAAGTTCAGATTCCCGCGAAGGAAATCTGGCTAACAAAACCAGGCAATTAAAGAAATTTAATGTGCTTGTAAAATTATCAGCCATTGAAAAACAAAAATTTCTTGCAGCTATTTCTACACAAAAAGAAACAGATGAATTATTAAGATCAAAAATAAATTCCGCTTATTTTGATAGTTTATTTTATACCAATACAAGTTTGCAAGCTTTTGATATGGAAGATACTTTTGACCTGCAAACTGTTTTAGCAGATGATATGCTTGTAAAGGCAGATAGGTTTAGCATGCAGCATGGCATTGAAATAAGAAATCCTTTTTTGGATTACCGTATTGTTGAATTCGCGTTGAATCTTAATAATACTGAAAAAATAAATAAAACGGGTCAAAAATTGATCCTTAAAAAAACCTTTGGAAGTTTATTGCCACAAGAGATCTTTACCAGAAGTAAAAAAGGATTTGAAGTACCCTTACATAAATGGCTGAGTGGAAAATTTAATAGCGAGATAGAGAACAAGATACTTAACAAAGAAAAGATCAAAGATGAAAACATTTTGAACTACGATGCTATTGAATCTTTAATTAAAAAAGTACATTCAAAAAATCCGGGTGATAGTGCCGCCAAACTATGGGCTGTTATTGTATTTGAGAGTTGGCTCACTAATTTTAAAGACTATATAAAATAATGCCTAAAGTATTGCGTATCATAAACCGTTTTAATTTGGGTGGCATTACTTATAATGTTTCTTACCTCAGCAAATATTTACCTGCTGAGTACGAAACACATTTAATTGGCGGGCCGGAAGAAGAAGGTGAAGAAAGTTCGTTATACATTCCTGAATCGTTAGGATTAAAACCTGTTATTGTTGAGGAATTAAAACGCAACATAAATCCCTTTTCAGATTATTTTGCCTACAAAAAAATTAAGAAAATAATTAAAGAATTTAAGCCTGATATTGTTCACACACACGCCAGTAAAGCTGGCGCTATTGGACGTTTAGCTGCTGCAAGTTGCAAAGTGCCGGTAATTGTTCACACCTTTCATGGCCACGTATTTAAAGGTTATTTTTCGGGTTTTAAAACTTCTGTTTTTAAAGCTATTGAACATTACCTTTCTAAAAAAAGCAGCGCTATTGTTGCCATAAGTGAAATACAAAAAAAAGAATTAACGCAAGAGTATAAAGTGTGTGATGCTGCAAAAACGTATGTTATAAAACTGGGGTTTGACCTGCAAAGATTTACAGATAATAAAGAAGAGAAAAGAAAAGATTTTAGAAAAAAGTATCTGTTACAGGATGATGAATTAGCTCTTGTTATTATTGGACGTTTAGCGCCAATAAAAAATCATTTTTTGTTTATTGATGCGGTAGAACATCTCACAAAAAATTCTGACAAAAAAGTAAAAGCATTTATTGTTGGTGATGGTGAAACGAAGAACGAACTCATCAATTATATTAAAGAAAAGGACCTGAGTTTTGCTACACAACCCAATGCAGATTGCTTGTTCACATTTACCAGTTGGATAAGAGAAGTTGATGTTGCTTTGGCGGGAGGTGACCTTGTATGTTTAACCTCTAAAAATGAAGGTACACCCGTTAGTTTAATTGAAGCACAGGCAGCCGGAAAATTTATTATCACCACAAACGTTGGTGGCATTAAAGATATTCTAAATCCTAAGTGTGGTCTGCTTTCTGAAGCAAATGACCTTGAAACCTACAAAAAAAATTTACTGTACGCTGTTACAAATTTTAATGAGATCTCTAAAACCGCAACTATTGCAAGTGAAGAAGTAATTAAAGAGTTTAGTTATACGAAGTTGTGTAAGGAGATGGATGAACTTTATAGGAAACTATTAAACGTTTAACCACAAAGCGACAAAGCTTTTCACGAAGAACACAAAGAAAAATTAATTGTGCTCTTAGTGCCTTCTTAGTGATCTTTGTGGTTAAATTTAAAATTCACTCTTCACATGAAATTTAATATCCGGAAATTTTTCCTGGGCCATTTGTAATAACCAGGCGCTTTCTGCTAAAAAAACAGGTCTGCCTTCTTTATCTAAAGCTATATGCGCATTTCTATCGTGCATAAATGCATCCAGTTTCTTTTTATCGTCTGCACTTATCCAAAGGGCTTTAAACAAATTTATCTGATCAAACGTTGCGCTTGCGTTGTATTCTGATTTTAAGCGATGTTGGATCACTTCAAACTGTAAAGCTCCAACTGTACCAATTACTTTTCTGCCATCTACTTTGCGTGTAAATAACTGCGCCACACCTTCATCCGTTAACTGCTCTAAGCCTTTTTGAAGCTGTTTAGTTTTCATTGGATCGGTATTATTTACATACCTGAATAATTCTGGCGAAAAGCTTGGAATGCCTTTAAATTGAAAATTAGCACCTTCTGTTAAGGTATCTCCAATCTTAAAATTGCCGGCATCATATAAACCAATTACATCACCGGGAAAAGCCTCATCGATAATTGATTTTTGCTGCGCCATAAAAGCCGTTGGGTTACTAAAACGCAACTCTTTTTTATCGCGCACGTGATGGTAATATTTATTTCTTTCAAAAGTACCTGAACAAATTCTTAAAAACGCAATCCTATCTCTGTGTTTAGGATCCAAATTGGCATGAATTTTAAAAACAAAACCGCTGAATTTTTTATCATCGGGTTTTACAATGCCATTATCGGTCTCGCGCTCCTTTGGTCCGGGCGCTATTTCCACAAAGCAATCTAACAATTCGTTAATACCAAAGTTGTTTACCGCGCTTCCAAAAAATACAGGACTAATAATTCCTTCCAAATATTTTTTTGTATCCAATGTATCATAAACGCCATCTATCAGATCAACATCTGCTCTTAATTGCTCTGCAAAATCAACCCCTACTCTTCTATCAATCTCTTTATCATTGATGTCTGGTATCTTCAAACGCTCTTCAACAGTTGTTTTACTATCACCGGTAAAAAGATTAAGTGATTTTTCGGTTAAATTATAAACACCTTTAAAAGACTTACCAATGCCTATTGGCCAGGTAAGCGGGCGCACTTTGATCTTTAATTCTTTTTCAATTTCATCTAAAAGATCAAATGGATTTTGACCTTCTCTATCCATTTTATTAATAAATACAATCACCGGCGTGTTGCGCATACGACAAACCTCAAGCAGTTTGCGGGTTTGCGGCTCAACGCCTTTTACACAATCAATCACCATTATAACGCTATCTACCGCGCTAAGTGTGCGATAAGTATCTTCGGCAAAATCTTCGTGGCCGGGGGTATCTAAAATATTTACTTTGTAATTTTTATAATCAAAGGCCATAACCGAGGTAGATACCGAGATACCACGTTGTTTCTCTATCTCCATAAAATCGGAGGTTGTAGACTTTTTGATCTTATTTGATTTTACGGCACCTGCTGTTTGTATAGCGCCGCCAAATAATAATAATTTCTCGGTCAATGTTGTTTTACCTGCATCTGGATGTGCAATAATGGCAAAAGTTCTGCGTCTGTTTATTTCCTCTGTAAAGGTCATTCTATCTAATGGGGCGCAAATATAAATATTAAACTATTTGAAACCATAAAAAAGCGATTATACTTTGTAAACACCATCGACAAAACATGAACATTTGCCTGTTAAAACCTCGTTTTTTGAAATATAATTATATCTTTGCTTCTTTAAAAGCATAAAATGAGAAATCTCTTTACTTTAATTTTACTTTCGTTTACACTTTTTATACAAGCCCAAATAAAATCAACTGGTTCTTATAAAGATTATTTTCTTGAAGGATCGTACCTATTGCTTGAGGATAATTTTATTTTGGCGCAGGAAAATTTTGAAGCTGCTTATGCATTGGATTCTAACAATGCTAATGTAAATTACATGCTGGGAGTTTGCTACCTACATTCTGCTTTACAAAAAGCAAAGGCAGAACAATACCTTGAAAAAGCTGTAAAGAATGTTTCACGTACTTACAAAACAGATGATGCCAGCGAAAAATCTGCCGCGCCTTTAGCGCATTTGTATTATGGCGAAGCCTTACATATTAACTACAAATTTGATGAAGCAATTGCACAATACGATGAATTTAAAAAATATGTAAGCGCAAAAGATAAAGAATGGATGAAGCTGGTGGTACGCCATAAAGAAACTGCCAATTATGCAAAAGAACTTGTTTCATACCCCATGAATGTGCAGATCACTAATCTTGGTGATAGTGTGAACAGTCAATACCCTGATTATAGCCCGGTGTTAAGTGCAGATGAACGTATGTTGATCTTTACAACGCGCCGCCCTAATACAACAGGAGGTTTTAAAGAAGTGAACGGTTTGTACAACGAAGATGTAATGGTTTCTTACAAAGATGATAATGGCAAATGGTCTTCACCACAATCTATCTCTCCAAACATCAATACCAACGGTATGGATGCCGTTATTAATTTGAGTCCGGATGGACAAACATTAATACTTTACAAAGATGGTGGCGAAGGAATGGCCGGCAATATTTACTATAGTAATTTTGACGGTAAGGATTGGACAAGCTTAAAAGAATTTGGATCGGATGTGAATTCAAAATACCAGGAATCTCACGCCTGTTTAAGTGCAGATGGTAATATTTTATTTTTTGTATCAGACAGACCGGGTGGTTATGGTGGAAAAGATATTTACCGCTGTTTAAGATTGCCAAATGGTATTTGGAGCAAAGCATTGAACATGGGCCCTTCAATCAATACAGAATATGATGAAGATGGTGCATTTATTCATCCTGACGGTATTACTTTTTTCTTCTCATCAAACGGTCATAAAACTATGGGAGGCTATGATATTTTCTTTGCCACCTTAAATCCTGATAATAAATTTTCGGAAGTGACCAACCTTGGCTATCCTATCAATACTACAGATGATGATATTTATTTTGTAACCTCGCCTGATGGAAAAAGAAGTTATTTATCATCTGCAAAAGATGGTGGTTATGGTGAGAAAGATATTTACATGATCTCTATCCCGGGCGCAAAAGAAAAACCGCTTGCTTTATTTAAGGGGCAGATCATTCCTGCAGATGGAGAAAAATTACCTGAAGACATTACCATTATTGTAAAAGATAAACAAACAGGCGAAACTGTTGGCTCTTACCGCCCTAAATTAATTAACGGAACATTTGCTACTATTTTACCTCCTGGTAAAGAATACAACTTTTCTTACCAGGCGCCTGCCGGCGAAGAATTTTACAATGAAGATGTTTTTGTAACAGGCGATCTTACTTACCAGGAAATTGCCCGTGAGGTTAATTTAGAGCCTGTTAAATTATTAGGAAAAATTGCTGCCAAGAAAAAAACAATTACACTTAGTCCTGTTGTTTTAGATAACAGCAAGTCAAAAAAACCGGTAGTTGGTTCAAAAATAATTTTACAAGAAATTGGTGGCGAAGCACAAACTATCAATGCCAATGCACAAGGAAAATACGATGCTGTAAATTTAAAACCTGAGAAAAAATACTCCGTAGTTGCAGAAGTAAATGGTAAAAAATCTCCTGTTGCCGAATTAAGTACTATTGGCTTAAAATCAGGAAAAGTAATAAACCAGATCTTATATTTTGATGGAGGTACATCTACAGCATTAAAAGCAAAAGAAATCTTATTAGATGTTGTTGTAAAAAATTCTAAAACAAAAAAAGGAATTGCTAACGCATCTGTAACATTAACAGATGCTGATGGAGGTAAAATAGATGCTACCACAGATGAGAAGGGAATTGCAAAAGGAATTGCATTAACTGCGGGCACTAAATACAAGTTAATGGCAGTAAGTGAATCTTCTACTTCTGAAGAAACAAGCTTTACTACACCTGCAAAATCTGCTAAGGCAATAAGCAAAACCTTATTGATAGGTCAGACTGCTATTGCAAGTAATAACAACAATACTACCAGTACAAGTACCGATGTGCCATCTGATCTTCCGCCGAGTGAGTTTGAATTTTATTTCACTTACAATAAAAAGAAAATAAATGATGCCGATGTAGTTTGGACAAATTTTATTGATAAAGTTGTGGAGTTAAGCAAACAAAAAACAGTAAGCGTTAAGATCAATTCAAGTGCTTCACGTGTACCATGCCGTAAGGGAAATAAAAACCTGGCTATGGCCCGCGCTAAAAAACTACAAGCCAGTATAAAAGAAGCAGTTGCAGCAAAAGGCGGAGATGTTTCTAAACTTAAATTTACAAGAAGCGCAAAAGTAAGCGGACCAAAATACCGTGGCGATTTTAACTTAGGCCGTAAAAAATACGAGAAATTTCAGTTTGTAAAAGCAAAAGCAAGTTAGTCAGCCTCTCCCTTCCGTCCCTCTCCAAAGGAGGGGGAAACAAGATAAATTCCTTCTCTTTTGGAGAAGGAATTAGGATGAGGCTTAAAAATTCATAAATAAAAACCACCATAATTATTGGTGGTTTTTATTTTTAGTACCTTTACGCGATGAAATCTGCAGAGTGGTTTAAAGATTGGTTCAACTCCCCATATTATCATTTACTGTATAATAACCGTAACCAGGATGAAGCAGGATTTTTTATTGATAACCTTTGCTCGCATTTAAATCTTTCTAAAAATGCAAAAGTCTGGGATCTGGCCTGCGGAAAAGGAAGGCATGCTGTGGCGCTTAACAAACGAGGATTAAATGTAATAGGAACAGATCTCTCACGGAACAGCATTAAGGAAGCCTCTCAGTTTAGCAACGATACTTTGGATTTTTATGTGCATGATATGCGCGATCCTTTCAGAATAAATTATTTTGATGCTGTATTTAATCTTTTTACCAGCTTTGGTTATTTTGAGAACTATAATGATAATTATACCGTATTTGAAAATATTGCAAAAGCATTAAAGCCAAACGGTGTTTTTGTGTTGGATTTTTTTAATTCAGAAAAAGTAATGGCCGGCCTAAAACCAGCTTATACTGAACAAAGAGGAGATATTACCTTTAACATACAAAAAAAAATAATCAATAAAGCTATTTTAAAACGTATTGAATTTACCAATCAAGGCAAAGATTATTATTTTGAAGAATCGGTTTCGCTATTTATGAAAAATGATTTTGAAGATTTTGCGCAAAAAGCGGGTTTAAAAATAGAAAAGGTGTTTGGTAGTTATAAATTAGATAACTTTAATGCACAAACATCAGAACGTTTAATCATCCTATTTAAAAAATAAATTGAATCCTATCTTTTCCATAATTTGTTTAATTGTGCCAATTGTTTTGGCCGGTGGCATTGCTTTACAAATAAAGATCAATCAAACCAACTTACGCTTGCTGCTTGCTTTTAGTGCGGCTTATTTATTTGCCCTTTCCATCATCCATTTATTACCCGAAGCCTTTGAGCTTGGAAATGTAAAACAAATGGGCTTGTTTATTGTGCTTGGATTTTGTATTCAATTATTGATAGATACGTTTAGTACGGGTATAGAACATGGCCATGTTCACTTACACAGCAGCGAATGCAAGAATCATTTACCAAAAGGCATTATTATTGGCCTATTGCTTCACTCATTTTTAGAAGGTTTACCAATTTATAATTTAAAGGCAGATCATACTTCTACAATAAACAATCAATTGATCTTAGGCCTTGCATTACACAATATTCCAATTACAATAGCTTTTGTTTCTTTATTAAAAGAACACGAATCAAAAAATTCAAAAAAATGGGGGCTACTCCTGCTGTTTTCTATTATGACACCGTTGGGCTATTTTACAAGTTATGTATTGCAAACTTTTGGTTTAAATAATTATCAAACCTATAGCCAAATTGCCTTTGCTATAGTTATTGGCATCTTCTTACATATTTCAACCGCCATTTTATTTGAAACAAGCGAACATCATAAATACAACAAAACAAAAGTATTGATGATGGCCGGTGGAATAATTTTAGCTTACCTTATCAGTTAATGCAAAACGATACATTATTTGCAGATGTGATTGTTCCTTTAAGTGTGCCAAACAAATACACTTACAGGGTTCCTAAAGAATTAAATGAAGCTGTAGAAATTGGTAAACGTGTTTTAGTTCAGTTTGGCAAAACAAAAATCTACACAGGCGTTATTTACAAGATCCATTCCAACGCCCCAAAAGAATACCAGGCAAAATACATTGATACTGTTTTAGACGACCACCCGATCGTAAATGAAACACAATTAAAATTCTGGGACTGGATCTCGTTTTATTATTGCGCCAATCCCGGAGATGTGATGAATGCGGCTTTGCCATCGGGCTTAAAATTAAGCAGCACTTCACATGTGCAATTAGATCCTGAATTTAATTTTGAAGAAATAGATCATAGCTATTTTAACGGTAAAGAACATTTTTTAATTGAAACACTTCATGCAACAAGTAATTTAAGTTTTGATGATGTAGCACAACTTTTAAAACAAAAGTCAGCACAGGGAATTATTAATAACTTAATAAAGAAACGAGCCGTCATTGTTTACGAAGATGTAAAAGATAAATATAAACCAAAATTAGTTTCATTTATTCGTTTGGAAGAAAAATATAAGAATGAAAAATTATTAAGTGAAACATTAGATCAGTTGGAAAAGAAAGCATTTAAACAGGCAGAAGCCTTACTTTACTTTTTACAATTACAAAAAAACAAAGAAGTTATTACAAACGGATGGATCAAAAAAACCGAAATCGCTAAAAAGGTTGAAACTGCAGCTATTTCAGCCCTCGTAAAAAAGCAAATATTTATTGAAGAACAATTTGAAGTTGGACGCTTGCTGTTTGAAAAAAGCAACAACACTATTAAAGCATTAAGTAAAGCACAACAAGATGCTTATGAAAAAACAAAAGCAGGTTTTAGAGAAAATAAACCGGTGCTTTTACACGGCGTTACAGGAAGCGGAAAAACAGAAATTTATATTCAATTAATAAAAGACACAATAAAGGAAGGCAAACAGGTTTTATTTTTAATTCCTGAAATTGCTTTAACTACACAATTAATAACGCGGTTAAGAGCAGTATTTGGTGAACAGGTGGGCGTTTATCATTCGCGTTTTAGTGAGAATGAGCGTGTAGAGATATGGAATAACATTTTGCTTGGGACAAATGATAAAGGACTCAAGACTCAAGACAAACCAGTTGAGGAACAAGAAACAGGAAACGAGAAAAAGTATAAGATAATTTTAGGCGCACGCTCTTGTTTGTTTTTACCGTTTTATAATTTAGGATTAATTATTGTTGATGAAGAACATGATAATTCTTTCAAACAACACGATCCTTCTCCACGCTACAACGCAAGGGATTCTGCTTTATATTTGGCAACATTGCATAAAGCGCCTGTCTTATTAGGAAGTGCTACACCTTCTGTAGAAAGTTTTTACAATGCTTCTCAATCAAAATATACTTTAGTTGAATTAAATACGCAATACGTTGAAAGTGGTGGTACCAACATTGAAATTTGTGATATAAATTTCTTTGAACGCTCTAACCAAATGAAGGCCTGTTTAACACCGCCTTTATTTAATGCTATTGAAAATGCACTCTCAAAAAAACAGCAAGTCATTTTATTTCAAAACAGAAGAGGCTTTGCACCTTATACCGAATGTAAACAATGTGGCCATGTACCTCATTGTGTGCAGTGCGATGTTTCGTTGATCTATCATAAACATTCCCAAAAATTAACCTGTCATTATTGTGGTTATTCAATTGCCCCGCCAAAAACTTGCAGTGCTTGCGGCAGCAACAATCTTCAATACAAAGGTATGGGTACCGAAAAAATTGAAGAGGATATTGAAGTACTGTTTCCAAAAGCAAAAGTAGCACGCATGGATCTTGACAGTACTCGCAGCAAATATGCCTACAAACAATTAATAGATGATTTTGAAGGGGGTAACATTGATATTTTAATTGGTACGCAAATGGTTACAAAAGGTCTGGACTTTAATAATGTAAGTGTTGTTGGCGTTTTAAATGCCGATTCTATTTTAAATTTCCCTGATTTCAGATCGTTTGAAAAAGCATTTCAATTAATAACACAGGTTAAAGGCCGCGCCGGCAGGGATAAAGAGAAAGGAAAAGTGTTTATTCAAACCACGCAACCACTACACCATGTAATTAACTATGTTTCAGAAAATAAAATAAAGAATTTTTTTGCGGATACTTTGGCAGAAAGACAACAATTCAATTACCCACCTTTCTCACGCCTGTTCGAAATAAATGTTATTTCAAAAGATGTGAATGAAGTAAATCATTTAGCTAATGAATTATTTTTATTGTTGAAGCCAACTTTTAATGAGAATTTATTAGGGCCTGAATTTCCGTTGATATCAAGAATAAAGAACCAGTACTATAAACGAATTTTAATTAAAACATCGAAAAAAGAAACTACGTTAAGTACACGCCAGATCATTTTTAACGCCTTGAACGATCTGCAAAATAATTTTAAAGACTGGAAGTACAGGATATCTATTGATGTAGATCCGGTTTAGCGTTTCGTGATTGAACACGGATGAAACTGATTAGGCTGATTTTCACTGTTCTTTAATCTGTGTTAAACCTGTAAAATCCGCATCATCTGTGTTCCATCCTCTGATGCTATTCCACTAAAATATCTTTAAGTTTTTTGATCTGATCAGGCGCACCTAAAACAAATATTTTTGATTGCGGAATGATCTGCGTATCGGCACTCGGGTTTACAATATAATCACCGGAAACAGTTTTAAAACCAATAATATTTGCACCGCTTTTATTTCTTATTTCAAGATCCTTTAAGGTTTTATTTTTCAAAGAATCGGAGATCGAATCAAATGAGATCTCTTCTAAATTAATGCTATCTGCCCTTTGCGCGGTAATAAGATCCAGAAATTCCATTACATCGGGTTTCATTACCAAACTGGCCATGTGTGCACCGCCTACTTTATCAGGCATGATCACATTATCGGCACCTGCAATTTTTAATTTGGCATCACTTCCATCATCACTGGCACGGGAAATGATTGTTAGTTTTGGGTTTAAATTTCTTGCTGTGAGTACAATAAATACATTGGCAGCATCAGTTGGTAAAGTTGTAATTAATGCTTTTGCTTTTAATATACCTGCTTTTAAAAGCACTTCATCCTGGGTGGCATCCCCTTTTAAAACAAGATCAGAGAAACGGTGATTGATACCGGTTGTTACTTTCTCATCATCTTCGATCACAACAAAACGTTTATCATGCTTCTTCAAGATTTGAGCAGCTTGTTTGCCGTTACGGCCATAACCACAAATGATAACATGATCCGTTAATTTTTCTACTGCTGCGTTCAAACGTTTATTTTTAAAGAATACATTGAGCTCACCATCTACAATAAATTTAGTGATAGATGATACGGCATAAGCAAATGTAATAAAACTTGTTATAATTAAAAAAGAAGTGAACATTTTACCGGCAACCGACAAGGGCTCAACTTCGCCATAACCAACGGTAGCTATAGTGATAATTGTCATGTAAAAGGCGTTTAACAAGGTATAGCCATCTATCACTATATAGCCAATAGTACCAACAATGATCAAGCCTACCAATAAATATAATGGTATCATGAACCTGAAATATTCCCTGAAAAATTTCATTATGCCTTTACTTCTATTATTACTGTTGTTCCTTTATTTAAAGTTGAATCAAAGTGAACAGTTCCATTTATAAATTCAACCCTCGAAATTATATTTTTTAAACCAATTCCTTCAAATTCATTTATTTTTTTTGTATCAAATCCCAAACCGTTATCTTCAATAATGATGGATATTTCTTTTTCATGTTTTACCAATTGTAAACCTATTTCGGTTGCTTTTGCGTGTTTTATAATGTTAGACATTACTTCCTGTATTACCCTGTAAAGCACAGTTTCTTTTTCCTGATCTATTCTTTCGTTCAATCCAACTATCTCTAAATTTACTTTTAAATTAGGAATTCCCTGTATTTTTGTAATAAATTCTTTTATAGCACTGGCCAAACCCAGTTTAATAAGGGTATTTGGCATCATATTGTGAGATACAGTCCTTACTTCTTTAACAGAATCATCAATAAGATCTAAAGCAGTCTTAAAAGCTTCTTTTTGCTTATCGTTATTTAAATTGATCTGCGATTCCAAACCGCTTAAATTTAATTTAGCGGCCGACAAAATTTGTCCTACACCATCATGCAGATCCTGTGCAATGCGACGGCGTTCTTTTTCTTCGGCCTCAATAATTGCTTTTGAGCGGATCTCTTTTTGAGAAGCTATTTCAGCATCCAGTTTTGCCTTTTGTTGCACCTGCTTTTTTCGAAAGATCATTAGCGCTGTAATGGCCGACAATAAAAGCAGCGCCACAACTGAAACAATAATTATATTTTTAATAAAATTCTGTTTTTCCTGTGCTTCGATCTCTGCTTTATTCTTAGCCAGCTCCAGATCTTTTTTCTCAACATCAAATTTTGTTTGTGCTTCAGAAAAACGCAAAGCCAGATCGCTTGTAAAAACCGAATCTTTCATGGCAGCATGCTTTTCAAAATAAAGCATTGCTTTTTCAGGGTCTTTTTTATGGATATATAACTCTGTTAAATATTTATAGGCACTCAATTCAGTTTCGCCACTACCCAGTTCTTTTCCGGCGTTTAAAGCGTTTATTAATAATGTTTCAGCTTCATCGTAATTTCCTTTTTCAATATACAAACTTGCCAGACTTATTTCAGCAAATGCCAAAGTTTCCAAACTTTCAAACTCTTTACTTCGCTGTATAGACTCTTTATAGTACAGCTCTGCATTTTTAAGATCATTCATGCTTTGGTAAACAACTCCTAAATTGTTACAAGCTGTTGCAATTCCACTTTGATCACCAATTTTTTCAAACATTTTTTTTGCTTCTTTGTAAAAATAAATTGCTGAATCATTTCTATTAAGGCTTTTAAAATTATCGCCCAACATACCCATTGTTATTGCCATTACATCGGGCCTGGTTTTATTTATAGCAATAGCTTTATTTAAATACGTATTGCTCATTTTATAATTGCCAATGCTATTATAAGTAGAAGCAATAGTATTACAGGTGAATGCTATATAATAATTTTTTTTAAGCTCTTCGTACAATTTTAAAGCTTCCAACTCCAATTCAAGTGCATCGTCGTATTGATTGTTGTGACTTTTAATACTTGCTAAATTTACAAGCGCGCCAGCAAGATCTTTTTTGTTACCAGCCTTGCGGGCAATTTGGAGTGCTTTTTGGGCATATTCCAAGGCCTTTGTGATCTCTCCTTTAAACAAATAAATACTGCAAATATCGCTTAAAGCTCGGGCCATCCATTTTGAATTGTTTTGCTTAGTAGCTTCATCCAATAGCTGATTGGCATATTTAAAAGCAAGCGTTTTATCGGTTTCTTTTAAATTCCATGATAAATAAGTGTAGGCATTAAACCGAACAGAATCGATGTTAGAATTGGTAAGCGAAATTAAACTATCAATATATTTTTTATCCTGCGAAGATGCTTTTTCGGCAAACAAAAACAGGGTAAAAAACAAAATAATTTTAGCGAATCTCATATTGTATTTAAATATAAGACAATGCCTTTGCTTAAAAAAATTTATTTTATTTACACAACGGGAACTTCAACAATTACATTGGTGCCCCTGCCAGGGGTAGAATCAAAATGTACCGACCCGTTTATGAACTCTATTCTCGAAATAATATTTTTTAATCCAATACCTTCAAAAGCATTTATTTTAGAGGTATCAAACCCAACCCCGTTATCTTCAATAATTATGGATAATTCTTTTTCATCTCTTATTAGCTGCAATGTTAATTCGCTTGCTTTGGCATGTTTTATAATATTTGCAACGATTTCCTGTATAACCCGATATAAAACCGTTTCTTTTTCCTGCTCTAATCGGTTATCCATGCCAACTATCTCAAGATTTACTTTTAAAGTAGGCATACCCTGGATCTTGGTAATAAATTCTTTTACAGCGCTTGCCAACCCTAATTTTAAAAGAGTATTTGGCATCATATTATGCGAAACCGTTCTTACTTCTTTTACCGAATCGTCAACAAGACTCATAGCATTTTTCAAAGCAATATCCTGCTCTTTATCACTGATCTTTAATTTACTTTCAAGACTGCTTAAATTTAATTTTGCGGCTGAAAGCAATTGTCCAACACCATCATGAAGATCTTTTGCTATACGGATGCGTTCTTTTTCTTCGGCTTCAATGACTGCTTTTGAACGGATATCTTTTTGCCTCGAAAGTTCCTCGTTAAGTGCAGCCTTTTGTTCTACCTGCTTTTTGCGGTATACAACCGATGCAATAATTACTATTAATAAAACCAGTACTATTATAGAAACAATAATAATATTCTTTATAAAATTTTGTTTTTCTTTTGCTTCTAATTCTGCTTTGTTCTTTGCCAGCTCAAGATCCTTCTTCTCTACTTCATATTTTGTTTGTAATTCAGCTATCTGTTGTTTTTCTTTATTGCCCATTATGCTATCCTTTATTTCTTCGTAAGCAACTCGGTAAGATAATGCCTGTTTATCGTTACCCGCCTCCTGAAACAAATATGCAAGCATTTCGTAAGCTGACATTACACCTTCCTTGTCACCCAGCTTGTTTAAAATATCAAGACCTTTATTTATATAATCTTCGCCTGTTTTAAAATCTCTTAAGGCAGAATAAGCGTTACCAATATTTATATACGTTGTTGCCAGTGTATTTGAATCAACAACATCCTTATCAATCTCAAGACATAATAAGTAATATTCTTTTGCTTCCTTAAATTTTTTAAATTCAAATTTAAGATCGCCCATACTGGATGTTACCATTGCCTCGCTGCTTACATTACCATACTTTTTATGAAGCGCCAGCGAACGTGCGTAATAGTACATGGCAGAATCTTCATTTTTTTTATGTTTGTAAACGTTGCCAATATTCTGATAGGTAGAGGCCAGCCCCCGCTCATCGGTAAACTTCCGTATACCTACAGATCTTAAATAATACCTTAATGCCTCATCAGGCTTATCAAGATTCTTATAAATGATGCCGATCATATTATAACTATAGCCAATACCTTTTTGATCTTTTATTTCTTCATATAAACGCAGTGACTTTAACTGCATATCCAACGCTTTTGCAAACTCAGATCTTCTCCAATATACAATACAAATATCGCTATAGGTTTTTGCTATCCCTTTTTTATTGTTTATCTGTTTATACAGTTCAAGCGCTTTTAATTGAATAACCAGCGAAGAATCATAGTCACCATTTTTTTGCAACAAAATACCAAGGTTATTGGTAGCCTTGGCCTCGCCATTTAAAAATCGCAATTCCTTTGCCAGTGCTAATGCTTCTGCATTGTATCTAATCGTTTTTTCCTTATCCTGTGTAAAGTAAGCAGCGCATATTTCGTTTAAAAGCAAAACTTTATTGGTATCTTTTTTTGCTGTTTTTAAGGCAGAAAGAAGAGAATCTATCTTGGTCTGCGAAAAAACAAAGCCGGAACTGAGCAAAATAAAAATTAGTATTATTGGTATTGATCTGAAGTATAACGGTGAACTTACTCTCTTCATAATTGATTAAAGATTAAATTATATTAAAAAAGCTTTTAAATAGGGTCTTTTGCGAAATTAAGCAACTTTTAGCCTCATAAAATACCCACAATTTGGTATCTTTGCCCTAATAATGAAAACCAAAACTTTAAAAAAGAACAAAGTAAACGTAGTAACGCTTGGCTGCAGCAAGAATCTTGTTGATAGTGAAGTATTAATGGGCCAGCTGAAGGCCAATAAATTTGATGTGGAGCATGAAGGTGAAGGCGATGACCATCAAATTGTAATTATAAATACCTGTGGTTTTGTTGATAATGCCAAACAGGAAAGTATTGATACTATTTTACGTTATGTAGAAGCAAAAAAAGAAGGCGCTGTTGAAAAAGTATACGTTACCGGCTGCTTAAGCGAGCGCTATAAAAAAGATCTTGAAGTAGAGATACCTGAAGTAGATGCTTACTTTGGTACACGCGAATTACCTAAGATCTTAAAAACATTAAAAGCAGATTACAAGCATGAATTAGTTGGCGAACGTTTATTGACAACACCACAACACTATGCTTATTTTAAAATAAGTGAAGGTTGCGACAGACCCTGCAGCTTTTGCGCTATACCATTAATGCGCGGCAAGCACGTAAGTGTTGAAATGGATGAGTTGGTTAACCGGGCTAAAACCCTTGCAGGGAAAGGCACTAAAGAATTATTATTAATAGCGCAAGATCTTACTTATTACGGATTGGATATTTACAAAAAACGCGAGTTAGCGTCTTTATTAGATAAATTAAGCGACGTAGAAGGTATTGACTGGTTGCGCTTGCATTATGCTTTCCCAAGCGGTTTTCCAATGGAAGTGCTGGATGTGATGAATGCTAAAAAGAACGTAACAAAATATTTGGATATGCCTTTGCAACATATTAGCGATAATATGTTAACCAGTATGCGCCGTGGCATTACCAAACAAAAAACAATTGATGTTGTAAATAAAATTCGTGATAAAGTACCGGGCATTGCTATTCGAACTACACTTATTGCAGGGTATCCGGGCGAAACAGAAAAAGACCATGAAGAAATGCTGCGTTGGGTTGAAGACAGTAAATTTGAGCGCCTTGGAATATTCACCTACTCGCACGAAGAAAACACACACGCACATTTATTGAAAGATGATGTTTCGGAAAAAATAAAACGTAAACGTGCAGATGCCGTGATGGCCGTGCAGCAGGAAATATCTTACAAATTAAACCAGGATAAAATTGGCAAGACCTACAAAGTTTTATTTGACAGAAAAGAAGGAGATTTTTTTATTGGAAGAACAGAGTTTGATAGTCCGGATGTAGATAATGAAGTATTAGTAAAAGCAGCTGGCGATACCTATGTACGTATTGGTGATTTTGCAAATGTAAAAATTACCGAAGCCAGTGATTTTGACCTTTATGGAAATTTAATTTAAATATTGTAATATGAAAAAACTGATATTATTTTTCTTTGCTTTTATAACGGTTAGTAGCTTTGCGCAAACTATTCAAAATAGTAATTATGGCACTGCCGGATATATAAAAGATGATGGAACAGTACAAAATTCAAATTACGGAACCATTGGCTATTTTAAAAAAGACGGAACAGTACAAAACCAAAATTATTCAACCATAGGTTATGTAAAAAGTGATGGCACGGTTCAAAATCAAAATTACAGTACTATTGGTTATATTAAAGATGACGGTACAGTTCAGAATTCTAATTACTCAACCATTGGTTACGTTAAAAGTGATGGTACCGTTCAAAACCAAAACTACAGCACCATTGGCCACTTTCAAAATGTAGACAAAAAATGGGCTGCAGCGGCTGTTTTTTTCTTTTTTTACCGTTTGAATTAAAAATTTGGCAGAAAAGTGCTATTTCCTAAACATTTTAGGTTTCACCATGTTTTTTTAATAGTTATATTTGATTTAATAATGGCAAATCGCAAAATATTAAGGGCCCTTTCTATGGCTATGTGGAGTTAAATAACATCTCACTCTATTTACAATTGTATTAATTTACAATTGACAATTTATTTATTCATCATTAAAAAAATTTATTATGTCAAAAGAAATAAAAAACGTAGAATACGGTTTAGAAAAAATATTTGAAGGCGCACAGGATTTTTTGCCTTTATTAGGAACAGATTATGTTGAGTTTTATGTTGGCAACGCCAAACAATCGGCTCATTATTATAAAACAGCTTTTGGTTTTCAGTCTTATGCTTATGCAGGATTAGAAACAGGTTTAAAAGACCGTTGCTCTTATGTTTTAAAACAAGATAAGATTCGGATAGTGTTAACTACCGCGTTAAACAGCAACTCACCAATTGGCGAACATGTTAAAAAACATGGCGATGGTGTAAAAGTAATTGCACTTTGGGTAGAAGACGCACGTAAATCGTTTGAAGAAACAACCAAACGTGGCGCAAAACCATTTATGGAGCCGACTGTTGAAAAGGATGAGCATGGTGAGGTAGTTCGTTCTGGTATTTATACTTACGGTGAAACCGTACATATGTTTGTTGAGCGCAAAAATTATAAAGGTGCATTTTTACCGGGTTTTAAAGAATGGAAAAGTGATTACAATCCTACACCTGTTGGCTTAAAGTTTATTGATCATATGGTTGGAAACGTAGGTTGGAATCAGATGAATGCGACTGTAAAATGGTATGAGGATGTGATGGGCTTTGTAAACTTTTTAAGTTTTGATGACAAACAAATTACAACCGAATACTCTGCTTTAATGAGTAAAGTAATGAGCAATGGTAACGGTCGCATTAAATTCCCTATTAACGAGCCTGCCGAAGGAAAAAAGAAATCGCAAATTGAAGAGTATATTGATTTTTATGAAAGTGCCGGTGTACAGCATTTAGCACTTGCTACAGATGACATCATTAAAACTGTTTCTGAATTAAAGGCACGCGGTGTTGAGTTCTTACCTCCACCTCCACAAGCTTATTACGATGATATTCCAAGACGTTTAGGTGTGCACATGGATATTATGAAAGAAGATATTAAGGAGCTTCAAAAACTTTCTATTTTGGTAGATGCGGATGAAGAAGGTTATTTGTTACAGATCTTTACAAAACCGGTAGAAGACCGTCCTACTTTATTTTACGAAGTAATTCAGCGTATGGGTGCTAAAGGCTTTGGGGCAGGTAACTTTAAAGCCTTATTCGAATCTATAGAAAGAGAACAAGCCTTAAGAGGAACTCTTTAAATTACCATATAATTATGCAATTAAAAAGCCATTACTAAAAAGTAATGGCTTTTTTGTTAACCAGAAAATGGAAAAACAGTCCGGTTTTTGGAAAAACACTAGTGCGTTACTTCTCAGAACCCTTGATGTGACTTGATTTTTGATTTTGGCAGGATGTGTGTTAAGCTATCCTGTAAAAACACGCATTATGAAAACATCAAACTTAAAAAAGATGATCTGCATTTTATTTTTATTTGTTTGCAAAATTTCAGATTCACAATCATTATCAATAAGTGGGAAATTTATAGATAAAGAATTAATGTATGTTACCGCAAATTATACTTTAATGTGTAACGGAATAATGCAAGTAACCGGAAGAGGAGACGAAATGGAAGCTACCCTGGAATTAAATAAAGAATATGCACTTATTGTTGGAAGTAAATCAACTGAAAATCAAACAATAATATTTTCAACTAACACCAATACGCTGGCAAATTTTTCTTTTGATTTTGAAATGATCTTAAAAAGCATAGAAGCTGATAAAGTGCATAGCGAAAAAAAAATATTTGTTTATTTTAATCCTAAAAAAAATATTTTTGAATATAATAGAATAAAAGTAAGTAAAAATTAAATTCTTTAGTTATTCCAATTGAAGCAAAGATCGATGCGGCCATTTCCTTTTCTATGTGAGGCCAGCTTGCCAAAAAAGTTACGTTTGAATTTCGCCATTTTTTTACTGAAGGTATGCGATCTTGAACGCGATGATGAGGAAGAAGATGAAGATGATGAAACCGCTCTTGAACGAACAACCGATGCGCCTTTTAAATTTAATGAAAGATCGAGGTTTGTATTTACCTGCAAACTTTCTTTACTCTCATTGCTTTTTTGCTGAACAAAGGGATTGCTGTCTACATTCGCAATATTAGAAACCCCTTGTGTTTGAATATCAAAACCATTTCCTAAACCCGGATTTTGCACTGAAGCATTAATATCGTTTACTGCAAGCATTTGATTTGTTTCGGGAACATTAATAATATTTAGTACCTGAACAGGTGGATTATTTACGGGTGTTGTATTTACAGTGCGAGGTCTTGGTCGTGAACGGCGACGAACCTGCGGTGTAGCATTTCTTGCCAGAGTATTATTTGTTCTAACATGTGTAGCACGACGAACCGGAGTTGCACGCGAAATATTTCTTAGCTGTTGCTTTTGTTCGTTATTATTAAAGTTTACCTGTATGTTGCTTAAAACAGCAACGTTAACATAATTAACATTGCTTAAATTATTTACCAAAATATTACGATTTTGAATTTGCTGCTGTTGTTGCGAAAACGCAGTTTGCACCATTGTACTTAAACCTAAAATAATAATTGCTTTCATGCTTGGGATATTTTAATCAAATATCACCAATGCAAATAAGCATGTCTAAAAAAGACTGTTAACGAAAGATAAAATAAATTTGTTTTAACGGTTTTTGGGATATTATTTGTAAACCTCAAAGGTTTTTTCCGTTTTTGCTTTTTCGAGTAATTGAAATTTGTATTGATTTATTAATTCTGTTTTCTTTTTATTGATTATGAAATTTTTAATATTCTGTCTCTCAAATGTAAGCGGCGATAAGCCGTTCTTCACTTTCACCTCTGTAATTCTTAAATAATAATAGTACAGATCGTCACTAAACTCCACTATCCTACCCTGGCCTAAATTAAAATCGGGCTGTTCGCGCAGTTTTGGAATTTCTTTTTTAATGTCTTCAAGATACAACCATGTGCTGTCGTTCATAAAAAAATTCTCAGCATTCTGCACTGCTAATGTTCTTAAAGGCTCAACATCTTTTGGAGCGTAAACATAAGTACGTAACAGGCGTTTCATTTTTTCGAGGCCGGGTGCTTTTACCGGTACTTTAAAGTAATGCACCTTTACAATATTTTCTTTCAGAATAAAATTGTCTTCATGATCACTATAATACTGTTCAATTTCCCGCCTGGTGATATTGGTATCTAAATTAGCTTCGATCAATTTGGTTTGATAGATATAATTAACCAGTGATCTTTTGTAAGCCTCTACCTGTTTATCTATTTCAATTTCTTCTTCCACCAATTTGCTCATTGCTTCCTGATAGAAAAGGGATTCGATGGCCCAATTCTCAATAGATTTTTTTGCTAATACGGCGCTGTCTTTTATAGATTCTACATCAATATAATTCTCTTTATAATCATTAAGGCTTAATACATCATTACCGGCCTTTGCAACAGGTTTTGATACAACTTCTTCTTTCTCGTTTCCTTTATTGCAAGAAACTAAAAGCAAACAAATAAATATGTAGATACTAAAGCGCAATTCTATACTTTAAAAGTAATTTAATTTTTTATAACATTATCAAAAACTTTTTCCCAAAAGGTCTTGCCAAATAAAACACTAAAACCAATTTGCACGTAAGGTGCTGGCGCAAGGCTAAAATCGGTTGGTACATTTTCTGTTTTTGTGTATTTAATGGTTTGATAAAACAAATAGCCACCTTCGATTCTGCCAACCAGTGTTTTTGAAAATTTATATCTTATGTTGGCATAAGTTAATGCTGAGAAATAACTCAGATTCTTTCTTTTTGAAACATACAAAATACCATTACGATACGCGTCAATACTTGCACCGGCCGTTATTAAAGTTCTTTTATCATCTTTGTATTGAATATTTATTTGTGCCGGCAATGTATAATTAAAAACAAATCGTTTGCCAATTGGCTCACTACCGCCAAAAAAAGGCGCAGGAATAAACAACCCATCACTATAGGTTGCAGCAATACCATAAAAGAAATTTCTTTTTAAGCTACGTAAATGTAATTGACCAAATAAGGCAGAAAATCTTGGCACCGCATTATTAATGGTTTTATCCTGCTCTGCAATAGTTACTGTGGCCGAATAAAACTGCACGCGGTATTTTTTTGACAGCCGTAAACCTAAAACACCCATTGTTACATTAGCAATGTTTTTTTGAGGAAGGCTATCAAAACCAATATTTACCTGCCTGCCTGTAAATCTCAAAATACCCAGGGTTTGCGAAGCTTTTATACGCACGCTGTTATTTAAAACATCTTTAATTTTTAAGCTTTTAAGATCGAGCTTAACGTCGGCACGGAATTTTGTTTTAATAGGAAATGTAAAAACACCATTTACATCTTTTTGATTAAATGCACCTGTGGTATCGCTGAATTTTGAATTGAAAATATATTTGGTTTCAAGGCGCAAGCGTGGCCTGAACAATTGTTCTATTTGCTCCACTTCAAAAGTTTGGGCTTTTATTGTGTGGATAAAAATCACAATAAAACAGAAACAAATCAGAAGGCGTCTCGTCCCGATAACTATTGGGAGTGCTCGATGTGACATTTCATCGTCATTACGAGCGATAGCGAAGCAATCTGTTTTAGTTTGAGATCGCTTCGTCATTCTTCCTCGCGATGACGAGCTCCCATACTTTGAGTTTTCATTTGGCAAAATATATGAGACAAACGTTTTTTTCATTCTAAAAAAAAACCGGCTACTTTGTTTTAAGGTAGCCGGTTAATTAAACTTGCATTAAATTTATTTAATGGTTGCTATTACATCTTTATTAACTGTAACAACGTATTTCTTTTTTAAATAATCTAACCATTCTTTTTCTAAATAGTTTTGGTAATCGGCAGTTACTAAACCACGGCTTTCGGCCAATGTTTTAGGTGCTTTTGGCATTACTTTATTTACTACAATAACAAAAGTTTTCTTTTCTTTCTCATCAATAATATCTTTTTCAACTACTCCGGCTTTCCAGTTGTTATCTACATTTTTATTCTCGCCTTTTAAATACGTTACATTTTCAACGCTTAAATTTAACTGAGAAGGTTTGTTGATGGTTTCAACGATTTCTTTTTCTGTTTTACCTGCTTTCAACATTTTCCTTACTTCTTTAGAAATTTTCGCATCTAAACATTTGTAAGTTGTAACTTCAGCACGCTCGCCCCACAGGTAATTGTTTTTATTCTTCTCATAAAACTCTTTTAACCCACTTGTATCTTTTACAGCTTTACTCCATACTTTTTGATCAGTAAGATCGAACAATAAAATTCCATCACGGTATTCGCGTAATAAATTTCTAAAATCAACATATTTTTTCTCTAATTGTGTATCTTCAAAATTCACAATGCTTTCTTCAACCCATGTTTTGTAAATGCCTTTCATTATCTCGTTTACATCTGTAGGGCTTCTGAATGTCATTTGTGTTTCAAGAAATTTAGCAAACTCATTTTGTGTGTAAGACTTACCACCTAAGTTAAACATCTCTTTGTTTCCTAGTTTTTCAGCGCGTGCGGCTGTCCAGGTAGCTTTAAGGTAAGTAGAGTCCATTATTTTACTAAACTCATCACGGTTCTTTAAATTTTCTTTAAAGTTATTTTCTTTTTTAACACGCTCAATTAAGGCTACGCGTCCCATTTGCGTACGGCTATCGCGTGCTACGCGGGTTTTTAATTCATTTTTAATGTCGTTAAACTCAGGAACACCTTTAGCTTCGTTACGTTTAATAATGTGCCAGCCGTATTGTGTCATTACCGGTTGAGAGTAATCACCGTTTGCTTTTAAAGCGAATGCCGCATCCTCAAAACTTTTTGGTCTTCTGCCATCGCTTTTAAATGGTTGTAATTGGCCGCCTCTATCACTGGTTTGTTTATCATCGCTAAACTGACGAGCCAATTCTTCAAAATTCTGCCCTGCTTTTAATTTTCCATACAACTCATCAATTTTTGTTTTCGCATTTGCTTTATCCTGCTCGCTTGCATTTTTAGGGAATGCAGCCATAATGTGTGAAACAAAAATTTCGCCACGGTTAGCGCGTTTATCGTAAACTTTTAAAATATGGTAGCCAAAACGTGTTCTTACAACCTGGCTAACATCACCAATTTTTGTAGTGTACATGGCTGTTTCGTAAGGATAGATCAGATCAAAAGCAGTTTGAAAATTAAGATCGCCTTTGTTATCAACTACAGATGGATCATCGCTTGTTTTTGGTGCAATATCCATAAACTTATCTGTAGCGTTTTTATAATAATCTGCTAAATATTTTACTGAGTTTAATTTTGCTTTGTAAAGAGAGCTATCTTTTCCTTTTAAATATTTAGAAACTTCGCTTTGGTTCTTTAATAGTTTATCGTAGTTAGCAATCTCTGCAGCAGTAGGCATTTTACCTAATACAGCGTTGCGAATAAGGTGAATGCGTGTCCAGCCTTCTAAAGTATCTTTTGGTAAAGCTGTTTCATCAATTCTCACCAAAATATGACTTGAGCGCACTTCTGTTTTCATGCGTTCGTAAGCCTCGTTCAATAAATTCTCGTTCGTATTTTTATCAGTAAGATATGGCGCTGCTAATTGACGACGATATCCTGCCAATTCGTTTTTAAATGAAGTTAAAGTATCCAATCCCATACTTTCAGCTTCAAATACTTTGCTTTTAAAAAGCGAGAACAGATCAACGTATTCGTTCACTGATTTAGTGGTGTTATTTACTTCTTTACCATTGTTCTTGCGATAAACAGCTTCAAATTCAGATTTTGAAATTGGTTTACCGTTAATTGTCATCACCACAGGTTCTTGTGCTTTACTGTAATTGATAAATGCCCCAAAGGCCAAAGCAACAGCAACAACTTTATTCATTTTCATAATTTAATTTATAGATGATTTAATTTTTTTATACTTAAAGCTAGTTTTACGTATGGTTGAGCACACATTAAATTTGCAAGGCAAAATTAGTTTTTTTTTGATAAAAACGGCTATTTTATTAGCTCGGCTAATTTTTCGTCAAGAGCAGCACCACGAAGGTTCTTTGCTACAATTTTACCTTCTTTATCCAGTAACAAATTTTGAGGGATACTGGTAATGTTATAGATCTTGCCGGCTTCGTTGCCCCAGCCCTTAAGATCGCTCACGTGGGTCCATGTTAAATTATCTTTTGCAATAGCTGCTTGCCATGCCGCTTTATTTGAATCGAATGAAACACCAAATACTGTAAATCCTTTATCTTTAAAACGGTTGTATGCAGCCACTACATTTGGGTTTTCCTGGCGGCATGGGCCACACCAGCTTGCCCAAAAATCTACCAATACATATTTGCCTTTAAAATCGGTTAAATTAACCATTTTTCCTTCGGGAGTTTCTTGTGCAAAATTAGTGGCCTTGTTACCTATGATAGTACCTTTGATAGCATCAACACGTTTTGTTGCCAGCTTAATGAATTTGGTATTTTCTATGCTTTTATCAATATAGCTTAAAGTTTCGATAACAGTCTCAATTGGAATGTTTGGATTGTTAAGGTCGTTATAGATTATAAAACCGCTTACCGCCGATTTTGGATGGTTTTTAACGAAGTTTTTTAAACCGTCGATGAATTTACCATTCAAGCCCTGAAATTCGTCGCGGATCCTGTTCATAGTTGTTGCATCGTTAGTTTGCCCAGCGGTGTTGTAATCAGCTTGCATTTGTTGTTGTTGCGCCACAAAACCGTTGATCATAGTGCGGTAATCCAAATAGTCTTTTTGTGTTTGCCCTCCGGTAACGCTTGAAAAAGCAATAGAATCGGCCACAATAGCTGCTTTCAAAGGCTCTGCATCGGCAAAAAAGATATAATTTGGTTGTTGATTAATATCGCTTGTTAATGTGAACCAATACATGTTTGGATCAACACTTTTTACATTGAAAGTAAATTTGCCGTCTGTAATTTTAGCGGAGTCGGTATAGTTTTTTTCATCCCATTTATGGTGCATGTAAATCTGTTTACCAAAGTAATTACGAATGGTACCATCAATTTTTACGTTAAATGTTTTTGGTTGGCTTTGCTTTTGAGAATAAGCACTTGCAAAGGCCAGGAACGGGATAATTATAAAGAGTTTTTTCATGAAATAGTGTATACAACAAATATACCAAACACTTAAGTTAATTGATTTTGTTTTAGAAATTTTAACAACAAAAAAGCCCTTCATTTCTGAAGGGCTTTTTTGAATTTTTATGTGATTAGAAATGCCATAGATCATGTTCCCATCTAAAGATATCCATCTTGATACGATCAGATTCGAGCAATGCATCTATACCTCTTGAATACTCGTTGATATTTCTACCATACACATTAGTTTCTTTGGTTATAGTACTTGCGAATTGTCGTTTCCAGAATATATCTTCAAAGGTTCGGCGTTCGCTATCATTTTTAGTATTAAATACTTCATGCTTTGCAAAGAAAGGGCGGCATGATGGGAAATACACCCAAAATTGCTCTCTCATCGCTTCTTTTTCTTCGTCGTAGGTAAACACACCCATTCCGATGATACGCACTTCTAAAACCGATTTTTGTTTGTCAAAGAACCAATCTTCTTTTAATTTAAAAGCTCTAATGTTTCTTAAAATACTTAAAGAGTCACATTGAAAGATCTTAATAACAACTTCTTCCCCTTCAGGAGTATAAGATGTTTGATCGGCAGAGTCACATTTTTTTAGTTTATCTCTGATCGCAGATAATTCTAAAGGAATTTGAAATTCCTCATCATTAAATGCAATTACCTGTCCTTGTAAAATATATTTAGCAAGTACTTGAAAAAGAGACATTCTTCCTGTAACGAACTCAACCGGGTAATAAAGAGGTTGGTTTATCTTTTCGCGCATATCAACATCGCGCCAAACACGTTTTTCCCAGGTAACATCACCTTCACGAAGGTGAGTATAAGGAATGAAACGACGGTTTACAGCGTTTTCTTTATCATAGATACCATCTTTATAGTCGCCAGGTTGAAAAATACCTTGCTGCGAAGATGCAGTTAATGATAAGATCGTTAATATGGCAAAAAATAGATTTTTCATATTATTTTACTTTTAAAGTTACACCGGGGATATTTCTTACGGTTCCATCAGGACCTTTGGCCTTAACGTTCTCGAAGAAGATCTTGCTACCCACACCTGCTGAATTTAGAATACCTCTTGCCTCGGAGTTTACACTGTTACCAGAACAAACTACAGATTTTAAGGCGCCTTTAACAACAGCACTTAATTCGAATGAGATAACAATAAATTTAGCATCAAAGTCAAAACCGGCTAATTCAGCACCAACACCACCAATTTGTCCTAACTCTACTTTTTTAACCTCAACGTTACCTGTTTTACCACCTACTTTAGCTACAGGATCAGGAATTTTCTTAACACGAATAGCTTGTGCAGGGCCCTGAGATTTACCTTTTGCTGAAACACTCACCATACAAGTACCAGGGCTTGTTGCTCTCACAACAAATTTACCGTTTGAACCTGTTTTAGTAGCACCACAACCAGAAAGATTAACCTGTAACTCAGTTGGAGATACACCTGCAGCTGATACCTGGATAGGATTATCAACACCAATGTACATTACATTCATTTTTGTTAACTGAACCGCTACAGCAGGAGCAGCAACCATGTAAGTTGCATGCCAAGGATAATTCTCAAAAGTACCATCAGGTTTTTTAAATTTAATGATACCATTTACTTTTTGTTCACCCTGGCCACTGGTACCAACTTCGTATTTACCCATCCCACCTTCAATTTTAATAGGCGTTCCACCGTTACCTGTTGCAGAGTCACCATTTAATAACACCTGCATTTGTTCTGCAGTCATTGCGCTTGATGAAGCCGCCAAGAAGATATCAGCAGTATATGGCTGACCTGCCTGGATATAAGATGATGGAGCAATTACCTTTGCAGATAATTTATCAAATTTGATAGCTAATTTACCACTTGCTCCAGAGAAGATGTTTAATAATTCTGCCTCTGTGTTTTTTAAATCAGCTGCCATTTTGTTAAAGTTACAAACGATAGCAGCCATAGGTAAGTGATAAAAGTTTTCCACTTCCCATGTCATGGTTACACCATCTTCTTTAGCTCCTGAAGCAACAGGTTTTAATGCCTGTATTTTCTTTTTAAGAGACTCATAATCTTCAGGTAATAACTTTGTTTTTGGATTAGTTTGCATACCATCTAACAAGCCCGTTAAATTGGTAACTAATTTTTCCATTTTACCTTTAAATTCCTGTGCGGTTAAAGGGCCGTTTAATGGAGCGCTTGGTTCTGCAACACCTAATACACGCGAAGGATTATCATAATCATCTATCCTTTGGGCATATTTTAATTGAACAGTATCAGCTTTAGTTGTTTCTTCAGAAGCAGCAATAACGTTTAATTTAACCTGGTCAACATAAGTTTCCATTTCCTTAAGCATTTTTTGAGCTTCTTTAGCTTTTTCGAAATATCCTGCAGCGGCAGGATTTCCGTTAATTGTATGTTCGAAAGATTCGGTTACACGTTTATTATTTTCCGCTAAATTCTCGCGGCTTTTTTCCATACTTTCATTTACGGTAATGTAACCCCTTAATATTTGTTTTGAAACGTTCATAGCCAGAAGTGCGGTAAGTACAAGGTACATCATACCGATCATCTTCTGCCTAGGGGTTTCTTTGCCTCCGCCTGCCATTTTTTAAATTCTGTTTTATTTGTTGTTAAACAATTTAATAATTAAATAATACTAATTCGCTGTTTGGTTACAACTTGCTTATTAACCTTTGTTAAAGTTCATAGCACTTAACATGTTGCCATAAACTGTATTTAAGGCAGTTAAGTTAGTTGATAACTGAGACATTTCCTGGCGATATTTTTTAGTATCATCCACAGAATCGTGTAAGTTTTTCATTAGATCAGCCAAGCCATCGTAGAATTTGTTGGTAGCATCTAAGTGTGTTTTACTGCCTTGTAATTGTAACTCATAAGTTGCATTTAAAGCAGATAAGTTTTTAGATACTTTATTTAATGATTCACCAATTGAATAACCGGCATCATTTGAGTTAGCAAGATCTGACATAGAAGCTGCAGCTTTTTGGTAAGTATCAGCCAATGTAGATACATTGCTAGATGCTTTTTTCACGCTGTCAACATATTCGTTGGTTGCTACCGTAGCGTTACTGATATCAGCCATTTTACCTGCATTATCACCAATTGCACGCATACCAGCGCCTAAGCTTTCAATTAATTCAGGACCAATTTTTGCTTCAGCCAATAAATTATCTAATTGAGTACTGATAGGTAAGTTATTTTCTTTTTCTTCTTCAATTTCTGCTGCACCACCCATACCTGCTAATTCAGGATAAGCTAAGGTCCAATCTACTTCTTCATGTGGAATATCAGAAGCAAATAAACAGAATAAGAACGCTTCCGTACTAAGGCCTACGATAAGCATTTGATTACACCCCGGCCAGTGCATAATTTTAAATAAAGCTCCTAAAATAACGACCGCTGCACCAAGGCATGACGAAATGTGAACGAACCTCTTGAACCCTTTTACTTTTCCTAATTTACTCATAGCTGTTTGTGTTTTTGTGTTAGTTGTTTGTGTTTATTTTGTGTTTGTGTTTTCTACTAAATATCGTCGCCTTTTGCACGACCTAAATACGTCATTACGTTTCTGAATCCAACATAACATTTTGCTGTATCCTGATACTCGTAAGTACGAGCACTTGTTTGTAAGTAATAACCAACATCTTTCCAGCTTCCTCCACGAATTACTTTACGTTTTAATACGTTAGCATCTTTATCCTGCGCTTCATAAACATAATCAGGGTTCAAATCATGTTGGAAATCGTAAGCCGACTCATCGTAAGCATTACTTGTCCACTCTGATACGTTACCTGCCATACAATATAAACCATAATCATTAGGGTTATATGAGTAAATATATACCGAGTGGAAACCACCATCATCAATATAAGAACCACGCATTGGTTTAAAGTTACCTAAGAAACAACCACGTGAGTTACGGATATAAGGACCGCCCCAAGGGTATGGAGATTTATCCAGACCACCACGAGCTGCATACTCCCACTCACTTTCGGTAGGTAAACGGAAATCGTTAACGATGGTTTGACCTGTACCAATTAAGTAGTTGTTTAATAATAATGAACGCCAGATAGAGAATGCACGTACTTGTTTCCAGTTAAGACCAACTACAGGATAGTCGTCGTAAGCCGGATGCCAGAAATACATGTTTGTTAATGGCTCATTGAAGGAATAAGTATAATCATGTACCCAAGCTAAAGTATCAGGATACACATTAATAATATCTTTTAAGATAAATACCGAACGGTCAACACCTTTACGCTCTCTTGGTACATAGTTACCTTGTCCAACAGAAACCTGATCTTTAACATTATAAGTACCTAAAACTTTACTGTCTTTTGTAGGATCGCCAACTAAAGATGAAGGAGAACCCGGCGCACCGTTTTGACCATCATTTAAAGTAACACCATTCATATAGTCTGCCTTCTTATAATCATGAGCAGCATCCTGAATATCAGGTGATTTGTTTGGTAAAAAACGGTTAGTTTTTGAAGCAGCCAAACGAATATCAATTCTATAATATTCATAGTTCAATTTACGTGCATCAATCTCTTTACGGTTGTAAAAACGTTCACCTTCAGGAAGATACAACGGCTGAAGATCAGCTCTGTAATCATCATCATCACTGTTCCAGTTAATTTTTTGGTCCCAGTTAATATATGGATCCTGTAAGTTATTATCGCCTTTATATATAGGCCACATAGCTAAGAAGTCATCTTGAGTGATCTGAAAATCTTCAGCATCACCATTAGAACCGAATGCTAATAATTTACGGGCAATAGAGTCACGTACCCAATATACGAATTGGCGGTACTCATTATTTGAGATCTCAGAGTCATCAATATAAAATGCCTGAACTGACACCATTTTAGATTTTGTGGTGTGAGCCATAGGGTTTTCTTCATCATCGGGTCCCATATGGTAACTTCCCATAGGTATGAAAAGGGTACCAAACGGATCTGGCTGAAACCATTTTTCGCGACCAGCGACACCAACCAATTCGGCTTCGTGTTTGTTGCAACCTGCAACAAATGCGACGAATGAAGCTAATACCAATAGTTTTTTCATATTACTTGTTTTAGTTTATAACCACAATCAACATTAAAGTTACAACGCTTGTTTTGTTTAAAGTTATTAACATTAATTGTTAGTTGTAAGTGGTTTAAACGAAATTATATATAAAAGGTTACAATAATTATTAATTTAAGAAACGGTCATCACCATATGATGCCAGTTTTTTCTCTTTTTTCAATAAACAGAAACCTAAGATAATCTCGTGAGTACCACCAGAATAGCCTTTTAATTTTGACATTGTTATATCATAAGAATAACCAATTTTCCAGGCTAAACCTCTTGGTGTAGTTTGTTGAAAACCAATAAGTGCTGCAGCAGCATCACCTACACGGTAAGTACCACCAACCCAGATCATATCACTCCACATATAGGTTAAGTTTACATCAACAGCAGTTGCAGCCGCATCTGATTTTACCTTAACATTTGGGGTAATTTTATTCCACTTATTGATTGGTAATGGAACCCCTGCCACTAAATAATAGTGACGAGACATTTGGTAACTTAGATCGCCATCGCCTTTTACAACTTGCGCAGGTAAGTGCGTGCTTGAAATACCTACATACGTTTTGTTTGCTGCCTGGTAAAAAGCACCAAATCCAAGGTCGTAGGTTAATTTGTTTAATGATGGGTTGCTTAATTGGTCATAAGCACCCGGAATATTAGGATCAACTTTACCAGGCTCAGGAGTGATCCAGGTATTATTAATTTTCTTTTGTAAGAAACCAACATCTAAACCAAGACCTAATTTACCTCCACCAACATTAAGAAGGAAAGAAGCCGGAACCCTTAAGAACAAAGTGTTCATTGGGCCTATTTTATCAGTAATAATATTTAAACCAACACCAAGTTGTGGCATAACAGGCATATCAACCGCCAATGCTAACGATTGAGGCGCGCCATCAAAGGACGTCCATTGTTGACGGAACTGCACATTACCACAAATTGCGCCTGAAACACCGGCGTAACCTGGGTTATAGATCAATTTATTGTGCATGAACTGTGTGAATTGAGGATCTTGTTGTGCGACTGCAACCCCTGTAAAACCAGCTACTGCAATAGCAATTTTAGTGAAAAGTTTTTTCATACTTTGTTTAAGTTAATTAATTAAGCGCTTTAATTCTGACACACTTAGGCTGCTAAATTAGTTAAAGAAATCTAAAAAACAAACAATTGAGGCAATTTTTTTTAGAAATGTTAAAATTTGGGCTACGTTTTTTCACTTAGGCTTTCTGATGCTAAAATGTTTACCGATAATTTTTGGGATTTAAAATTATTACAGTATATTTGCGTCCCAATTTTGAAACTATAATAAAATGAAAAAAGAAATTCACCCGGAAAACTACAGATTATGTGTATTTAAAGATATGAGCAATGGCTATGCATTTCTTACACGTTCTTGCGCTGATACAAAAGAAAATATTAAGTGGGAAGACGGTAACGAATATCCATTAGTGAAGTTAGATATCTCAATGACATCTCACCCTTTTTATACCGGTAAACAAGTGTTAGTGGATACTGCAGGTCGTGTAGATAAATTCCGTACACGTTACGCTAAAAAGAAATAATCTTAAACTGATCCATATTTAAACCCTGTTTTGCTTTTGTAAAACAGGGTTTTTTATTTTAATTCGTTAAGATAATTGTAATGCTTTATTGCCATTGTGCGGCTTATTCTTATAGCCTTCCAGCCATTTAATAGCTTCTGCCTCTGAAGTAAATAACCGTGTTGGGATCTTTGGTTTTGTTACACGAATAAAAAAATTAGCGATCAATCTCATTGAAAGCGACTTTACCAAAAAAGCATCCGCCATGCGGTGTTCCAATAAATACCGTGATTCTGCATACACCTTTCTTCCTTCGGTAGTGGAGCCAACACTCGCACCAAAATCAATAAGCGCCATATGTTTTGTTTCGCCCATAAATTCCTGCACATAACTTATCATTTCTTTTATCTCCTCTACATCCACCGTAATATCCTGCTTAACCCTGTAGATCAAAATATTTTTTTGCGGACTGTATTCTAACGTGGCTAAAGGATATACTTTGGTTTGTAACATCGTAAATTATTTTTGAGCATTACGAATATATATATAAACAGCAATAAAACAAAAACCCGCTCAGCACTTACTGAACGGGTTTTAAATGATTAAAAAATTAATTAATTATTGTTTAACAATATTGGATCTGTGTATTAGTTGTCCGTTCTCTACAAGCACTAAATTGTAAATACCGGTTGCAAAAGCATTAATATTAATTGAATTACTTAGTGCGCTTAACTTTTGTTTTGCTATTACCTGCCCTATTGAATTATATATTTCAATATAGGTATTATCAGATATAGAAGCGATCTCCAAAATAAAATTACCGGTGTTTGGATTTGGATATACTCTTACTTCTGCACTTACAGCAATATTATTTTGAATGCCTGTACATGGCGATACCGCCTGCGAAACTGTGCCAGTGTTTGAACAACCAAAAGAATTTGTACCAGTTACAGTATAAGATGTTGTAGTTGTTGGAGACACTACTATTACTGCTGTTGTGGCCGTTGTATTCCAAACATAAGTACTGGCGCCACCAGCGGTTAATGTTGCGTTTTGCCCAGAACAAATTGTTGAACTTCCAACTGCGGTTACTGTTGGCTGTGGGTTAACTGCTATACTAACGGTTGCGGTATTTGAGCAAGCGTTAACATCGGTACCGGTAACTGTTGCCGAAACCGTATATGTTCCATTAACCCCCGGTGTTATAGAAATTGTTTGTGCAGTTGAACCTGTGCTCCACGAATAGGTTGATGCGCCAATTACATTGGCTGTTGCAGTTGAGAATGCACAAACAGAAGGGCTTGATGTTACCGATAAAGTTGGCAAGGTGTTAACCGTTACCTGAACTGTTTTTGTATCAACGCAAGGGCCATCGCCGCTTGCCGATAAAGTATAGATAGCTGTTGAAGCTGGCGACACCACTGTTGATGTAGCACTACTGTTTATTGGTTGCCACGTATAAGTATAAGCGTTTCCGGTAACTGATAAAGTTGATGAGTTACCAACACAAATTGCAGTATTTGAAGCAAGCGCCGAGGTTGTCAATGTGTTAACCGTTATAGTATCAGCACCAATTGTACAGCCATTTCTAACCGTTACAATATACATACCGGCTGCATTAACCGTTGTTGAATTGGTAATTGTGCCGTTACTCCATAACACCTGGTTATAAGTACCTGTAATGCTTAAGCCTAATGTATTTGTTGGACATAACAACCAGGTATTCCCTTGCTGTATGGTTACTGCAGCTGTGGCTGGTGTAACTGAAAAATCAGTGGCCGCATAGGTTGTTCCATCTAAAAATCTGAAATTACTTACCTGCCCGGGATCGTTGGCAACTGTAAATTCACCATATACCGACGCAAATTTATAAGATGTTGCCGTGGGCTCTAAAACTTCTTCTGCCACATGTGGAAATAATATTTTACCTGCAATACCTGCATTACAAGATGTAAAATCTTTTACGGGTGTCCATTTATTAGCAACAACATCAAATGCTTTTGAAAACATGTTAGGACTTTGATTAGCCTGTCCTGCAGTGTATGTTGAATTATCAGACCATGTATAGAATATTTTTTTACCATCAGCAGTACGCGCTACCTGCGGTGCCATATCCATTGTTGATACATTTGGCGTAACACTCCACGTACCCCTACCCGCGTTTACGTTTGCAATGTCAACCGCATTCCAAACACCATTTAATTGTGTGATATCAAACATGTGATGCCATGATGCAAAAAATACCGCGTAAGCATTATTCCCATTACAAACTGTGGTCAACAAATGTGGATTTCCATTTACGTCCACAGTCAGATCATGCTCAAAGGCAGTTGATACAACATTACCCGTTGTAATATTTGGTGTGATGCAACTAAACTGGTTAAGATCTACCTGTATTGGCCCTGTCCAGGTTGCACCACCATCCAGCGTTTTATAAAAGATAGGATAATAAGCATAGTTGGTTGGCCCGGTAGATAAATGTCCGAGGAAACTAAACCAGCCTTTCATACCTGTGGGATCAAAAGCAATGTTATAATCACCCACGTGCGCCGTAGCATCATAAGCAGTGCTAAAAGCAGGTGTAACAGTGAAGTTGGTTGCCCAGTTAATATCGCTGCCCGACCATTCGCCTTTATAAATATTAAAACCTGTTACAAGTGTACCATTGTACATAGCATCCATAGCCCAATAGGTGCCGGGTTGGCCTTTAACTAAAGAGTGTGAGATCAAACTTGTATTTACCACAGGCTGGTTATAATTTTCGGTATTACCTGTACCGCTTAATTGCCTTACACCTGTAACAACACCATTCCACGCGGCTGAAACCGAATTTATGGTGGATGCAAGATAACCGATGTATGCATTATTAGGCATTACATTACCAACCGGATTATAAATTAAAGCATTTGGATAACGGGCAGGATTGGTTAATGTTGGATTTAAATTTCCAACGTTATTTGTCCATGTTGAACCGCCGTTTGTAGAAACATCATAACGAATATGCCCTGAGCTGCCACCAAAAGCTGCAGCATTATTTCTGTGTGCAAAAACAATTGTATTTAAATTCTTATCTGCTGCAACCGGGTTTGTACCATTACGAATTTGCGTGAACATATTGGATGATGCACCGATAGTTACTGTAGTTCCGCATTGTGCTGAGATGCTGTTGTGAAGCACAAATCCTAATAAAGCAATGGAGATCTTTTTGTAATTTTTTCTCATGTTTAAGGGTTTTTGAAATTTATAAAGGAACGTTTTGATAATTAAATGTATCAAAAAGAAAACGCTTCCCAAAATAAAATCAGGAGATTAACATTCCAAAAACGATTTAAATGAAAATTATTTTTTGGAAGGCAGTGCGCCATTTTTATCCACACATTCACCTTCTTTTAAAGTAAAGCTTGTACCATCTTTATTAATAACAGTACCATCAGATTTAATGGTTGTGCCGTTTGTTAAACTTACGTCTGCCGCAATAGGACTGCCTTCGTGCACTACCATTATTTTACCGTCTTTAAGTTTGGCGCAATATTTATCTTCGTTTTGAAGAGGAAAAATATCACGGTTTTCAGGGAGTATTTTTAAAGAGAAAATTAACGCGAGTAATAAAATGAGATTTTTCATGTTGCTTGTTTTTATAAAACATGATAAAATTGTGCCAGTTATATTTTTATCCCAATTACACACACGTCATCTACCTGTTCCAGGTCACGTTTCCAGTTATTAAAGGTAGATTCCAAAATTTCTTTTTGTGAAGCCAGAGGCTTTTGTTTTATTGAAAACAACAATTCGTTCAATTGCTTGTATTTAAATTTCTTTCCTTTAGGTCCGCCAAATTGATCGGCGTATCCATCAGTATACAGGTATATCATATCGCCTTTTTGCGCCTGTATTTTTTTAAGGCCAAATGGTTCCATTCTTTCGCCTTTTCCAACAGGCATCTTATCTGCGGGCAAACACATAGTTGTGTTTTCATTTATAACAACGATGGAATTATTAGCAGCTGCATAAGTAATAGTTTCATTTTCAATACACAGTAAAATAGCATCCATTCCATCTTGCCCACCATCTTTAGAAATATTTTCAATAAGGCGTTGACGTACGTGATCAAGTATTTCATTAGGTCTGGAGATACCTTTTTCATTCACAGCTTCGTTCAAAAAACTGATATTAAGTAAACTCATAAATGCACCCGGTACACCGTGCCCTGTGCTATCGCAAACGGCAAGGTAAAAACGGTTATCTTTTTTTGTAGCCCAATAAAAATCACCGCTAACAATGTCTTTTGGATTAAAGAACACAAAATGCGCGGGTAAATGTTCATTCAGATATTCTTCATGCGCCAGCAAAGTAGTTTGAATGCGCTTGGCATAAGTTATCGAGTCTATGATCTCTTTTTGCTTCTCCTCTATCAAATGATTTTTTTCTTCTACTAATTGTTTTTGTTTTTCGATGATCTTATTTTGGTTATTGGAAATTCTTAAACGAATAAAAACAAATACAGCAAAAGCGATCACTAAAATTAAACCTACGGCTACAGAGATACTAATAACCCGCTGCTTTTGCTCACGCTCGCCTGAGACAACAAGCTCCTGCTCGTGCACCGCCTGATCTACCGCCTTTTGCTTTTCGTAATCAAATTTTACTTTTTCCTCAATAGCTGTTTTGGCATTTTGTAAACTATAAATACTATCGCGTGCGGCGATGTAAATTTTGTAATATTTTAAAGCTTCTTCCCAATTGTTAAGCTTTGATTCAACTTTGGATAAGGACAAAGAAGGCGCTCTCATACTTAAAGGCGATTTCATTTCCTTTGCCAATTCATAGGCTTTCAACATATACTTTTTTGCATCAGTATATTTTTTTTGTTTCATTAATACTTCGCCAATATTGCCTAAAGCAAAACAAATTCCTTTTTTATTTTCAAGTTTTTCCTGTATCTCCAGGCTCATTTTTAAATACTCTATAGCTTTAACATCGTCGTTTTCTTTGGTATACATAGTACCCAGATTGTTATAAATAACAGCTACCCTTTCAAGTACGTTATGTCTTTTAAGTATCTCAAGCGCCTTGTAATAGTATTCTGTTGCTTCTTTTATTTTTTTTGCTCCGTCGTAAATGGCGGCTATATTTGAGTAACATTGTGCTGCGCCCTCCTCGTTACCTATACTTAAATACATTGCCAGGCTTTTATTTAAAAAAACCAGGGCGTTATCATTGAGATATTGGTCCATATAAACACCAGCAATGTTGTTGTACATATTGGCCGCGTTTTTTTGATTATTAATTATGGTTCCGGTTTTAATTGATAAATTATAATCTTCAATGGCTTTTTTATAATTGCCCTTCATATAAAGCAAAAACCCCCTATCTCCTATAGCAGAACATAATGTTGAAATGTAAAAAGTATCGAGTTTACTTTTTGGTTTATTTATATTTTTTACTCTTTCATTTGTGATTTTTATTACCTCATTATTGTATTTTGGCCAAATAGTGTCATCATTTTCTGTTTCAACCAAAAGCAAAAGGGTTTTAACACGCTCCTCATCGCCCATGTTGGTTTTTAAACGAAGCAGTAAAGAATCTTTAAAATGATCACGTTGTTTGTCCTGAGAAAAACAACCAAACCAGGATAAAACAATTAGAGAAATGAAGGATAATATTTTAAGGTGTTTACCTTTCATTTTATTTTCCGATACAGAATTTACTGAAGATATTGGTGAGTAGATCTTCGTTGGTTACTTCACCAGTAAGCGTTCCAATTTCGTCCAATGCATAACGAATGTCAAGGGCTAAAAGATCGGCAACAATATTCTTATCCAAACCATCCAAAACTTTTTGCAAAGCACTATTTACATTTTTTAAAGAGTTGGCGTGGCGCGCGTTTGTTACAATGGTATCGGTTGCTGTAACGGTTCTTGCATCGAACAATTCTAATAATTTTAATTTAAGATCTTTAATATGATCGTGCGTTTTTGCAGAGATAAAAATGATATCCGGAAAATCGGAGAATTCTTTTTTAAGATCAGAAATATTCTCCGTATCAATTTTATTGGCAACAATAACTAATTGCGATGTGCCAATATGTTCGTTCAGCATATCGATCTCATTTTTAAGATCACCGCTGCTTATTTCATGCGAATCGAACAAATAAATAACGATGGCCGATTTTTGAATGGCTTCAAAGGCTTTGTTCACGCCTATTTGCTCAATTACATCGGTTGTTGTTCTTATTCCGGCAGTATCAATGAAACGAAATAATACACCATCAATAGTAATTTCATCTTCAATAGTATCGCGGGTGGTTCCTGCAATCTCGCTTACAATAGCGCGTTCATCTTCCAGCAACACATTTAATAAAGTAGATTTGCCGGCGTTTGGTTTACCAACAATGGCTACGGGTATACCGTTCTTTATTACATTACCTAATTCAAAACTGCTTATTAATTTTTGAACCACGTTATTAATAGAATGAATTAAATTCTTAAGATCGGTTCTGTTAGCAAACTCAACATCTTCTTCACTAAAATCCAATTCTAATTCAATTAACGATGCAAAGTTGATCAGGTTCTCGCGCAATAATTTTATCTTATTACTAAAGCCGCCACGCATTTGCTGCATGGCCACCTGGTGCGAAATAGCGGAGTTACTGGCAATAAGATCGGCAACAGCTTCTGCCTGGCTTAGATCAAACTTGCCGTTTAAAAACGCACGCAGTGTAAACTCGCCGGGTTGTGCATGACGCGCGCCTGCAGCTAAAAATAACTGTATGATCTGTTGCTGAATGAAGGGTGAACCGTGACAGGAAATTTCCACACTATCCTGCCCTGTAAAAGAATTTGGTCCTTTAAAAACACTTACCAAAACCTCATCAACAATAACTTCATTTTGCACAATTAAACCAAAATGAATAGTGTGAGATGCTTTATTATGGATCTGTTTTTTTTTAAGATCCTTAGTATAAAAATTTTTCTCAACTACCTTAAAAGCATTTGGTCCGCTAAGGCGTATTACGGCAATAGCAGCACTTCCGTGGGCTGTTGCCAAAGCAACAATAGTATCGTTTGTTTCGATCTTCATTTTTAAGGAGAACTAAGCTATAAATTTATTCTAAGAAAAAAAATTATGCAGGTTACATTAGCTAAACCTTTAATGATTTTACTTTATTAAAAACCAATAAAACAAGAATAGAAAAGCCCACTGCCACATAACCTAAGATGGGATAGTTATGCAATTTATGATCGGCAGATTGCACCACAATAAAACCGCCAATTAATGAAGCGATTGAAGTACCAAATTGCTGCACAGATGAATTGATAATTAAAAATGCTCCGCGAATGTTAGGCTGTGCAGTGGATGTTGTATGTGCCATGGCAATGATCATACGCGAACCGCTAAATACAAATAAAGAAGCCGTAAAGCATAATAGCACAAACTTATTATCTGTTTGCAAATTTGGAATACCAATTAATGGAATAACTGCCAATGCGGATAAAGCAGCCAACACTTTAAAACGTCCTATCTTATCGCTCAACTTACCTATCATGGGTGATGAGAAAGCGGTGATAGCACCACCAACAATATATACCAAAGGTACTGTAGATGAATAATCAAAGCCTAAATTAGAAGTAAAATAATCGGTTAAAAAAGGAATAATAAAAAAGTGCGCCGGCATAATTAAAAGCGTTAGTAATAAAGCCCAGCGGCGGTTTGGATCTTCAAGCACACTTTTCATTACACCTGCAAATGTTTGTCTTTTGTATGTTGCCAAATGCGCGGTAAAAGAAGGTACTACAAATAAGATTCCAACAAAAACTGCCACACACAATATTCCTAAAATTAAAAAGGGTGTATACCAATGATTATGCGCTGCAAGGTATAAACCACCGGGTACACCAACAATGCTTGCCAGGGCAAAACCCATCATTAAAATACCCATAGCTTGTCCACGTTTTTGTGCCGGAATAGCATCACCAACAATTGATTGAATGATAGAACCCGAAACGCCACCAAATAAACCCGTAATAAAACGTGCCGCCACTAACATATAATAACTGCTGGCAAAACCACAAAAGAAAGTGCCTAAAGTAAAGCCTGCATAAATAACCACCAATACCTTTTTACGGTCAAAACGGTCTACTTTATTTACACATATCAAAGAAGAAAGAAAAGCCCCAAAACCATATGCAAAAACGGCTATTCCAAACTGTTGCGGGTTAATGCCCCAAAGCTCGGTAAGCTTTGGCTTAAGTGGCATTAAAACCATAAAATCAACAATACCGGTAAATTGAACAAAGGCAAGAATAAGAAGGAGAATAATATCAGAACGTTTCATAGAGGGTTAAAAAAAAGAGAAGGCAAAGTTAGCTTAAAAAACAGGCCTAAAAAAAATTTAGTTGCGAATTAAAAAAAATATATATTTGATAAACTTTAAAAACTAAACAATGAGCGATTTAAAAACAATTATGGCAAATATTGCCAACAAGTGGAAGTATAAATTAGACGAAGTTAGCCCTGGGATCTGGAAAATAGATGTGGCTATTAAAATGAAAGATGGTAGCTGGCGTTACCAGAATGTATGGGTTTGGGAGATCAAAGGCCGTCATTTTGGAAAAGACGTTTATTATATGAATACAAGATGTGGTGAGTACAACCCAAATTTAAATCATTATAAAATGTTGAAAGAAGGCGGTTACGGAACTTATGCTCAGGTAACTATTACTACTGATAAACGTGCAGATGGTACCCCTTGCGAAACTGTTATAGTTCAGGCCTCTCAACCAATTGAATTAACCAACGAAGCGATCATGAATGAAGTGATTTACGACGTTGCTTATAACGCTGATATCATTGAAGCAACCTATTTTGGTGGCGATAATCACTAAAAATGTTTTTAACAATTAAAAAACTGAATTGTGGGGAATTTTTATTTGCCCAATTCAGTTTTTTTGCTTTACTTGCGCCAAATTAATCTTAAAAAAACATCAATTTATCGATGAAAATTTATAAAAAAATGCTAAATAAAAATGTTTTAGCAGCAGTTATTGCAGTGGTTTTTTTAACGTCTTGCGGCGATCCGAAAAAAGAAGATGGAAAGGATGAATTAGTTGAAACACAGGATACCGTTAAAACCAATATTGTTAACGTGGGCGGCGAGCTTTTTAGCGTGCCATCACCTATTCAAACAGCTTTATTAATTCAAAAAAGCGGCATTACTTACGATAAGTCTATTTTACACGCCTCTAATAAAGTAAACACTTTTTCTACTGATTATTCAAAATCAATTAACTTAGGAATTTACGGTGCAGATCTTGGATATGTATCTCTTTATAATCAAACTCAGGATGCTTTAGGTTATTTAGCTTCTGTAAAACAATTGGCAGATAAATTAGGTATTTCTGCGGCTTTTGACGCTTCTACAATGGAGCGTATTAAAAATAACGTTACCAATAAAGATAGTATGATGGTATTAGTAGGTATTGCTTACCGTGGTAGCGATGCTTATTTAAAAAATAATCAAAGAACAAATGTAAGCAGCCTTATTCTTACCGGCGGCTGGATAGAAAGTATGCATTTTTCGGTAACTGCTTATAAAACAAAACCAACCGAAGGTGTTAGATTTAGAATTGCAGAACAAAAACAAGCTTTAGGCAGCTTACTTAAAATATTAGGCAGCAGCACAGAACCTGAAGTAGTAGCTTTAACTGCGCAATTAGCAGATCTTAATAAAATTTATGATGGTATTCAATTCAAATACAACTTTGTTGAGCCTGTAACTGATACAACTAAAAAACTAACTTACATTAACAGCACTACCGAAGTTATTGTAAGTGACGAACAAATTGCACTAATTACAGATAAAATTAAAGAGATCAGAAATAAAATTATCAGCTCACAATCATAATATTAAACCTATAAAACTAAAATGAAGAAATTTATTATAGCCTTATCATTTGTTTCAATTGCTGCATGTTTTAATAAAGCAAATGCACAGTGCGATACAATTGCAAATATTTGTGCTAAACACATTATCTCTACATTTATTTCAGATGGGCAACAATACCGTGCCTTATTACTTAACTCTGAAGAAACTGCTGAATTTCAAACTACTTTTTTTGGTGAAACAACATACAGAATTGCAGCTTGCAGCGGTACATCAGATGGTAACCTGATCTTTAATATTTATGACCAGGATCGTCATTTATTATTCACTAACCGTGATAAAAAAAATGCGCCATATTGGGATTTTAAAGTAAAATCAACGCTTGAAACCATTATTGAAGCACAATTAGATGCCAATAAAAATCCGGGCTCAGGATGTGCGGTAATGCTTATAGGCTTTAAACAAAAATAGTTATCGCCTAACCAAGATTTTTCGAAAAAAATTAAGAGGATAAAGCGCAACTTTATCCTTTTTTTGTATCTTAGAATTCGCTTTTTATATGAGGAATAGTTTATTGACCATCGCTTTTTTATTGTTTAGCTTTTTTGGATATTCCCAAAAGGCCGGCGATTTTTCTTTCATAAACGATACTATGCGTATTCCTAAAGAAACTAAAGTTGTACAGGTCGATTATGTGATCACCTCTTTAAAGAACGGAACTACCATTCAGTTGGCTAAAACACCTGCCGGAAAATATTATATGCGCATTTGCACCAACGAAAATCTCTACTTCGGTAAAACAGATGTAATGGAAATTAAGTCGGGCTCAAAAAGCTTTTTTGCCAAAGAAACTACCAACTACGCATTAAGCAAGAACAGTGGCTATTACGTTATTGAAATTTATAAAAATTATGTGGGTACTTTAAAAGACGACGGCATTACCGGCCTCGTTTTTGGTAAAGCAGAGACAGCTTTTTCCAAACAGGATTGTAATCAAGTAAAACAAATGGCAAAATATTTTTACGAAAGTATTTGTGCTAAAAAATAATAACCCATGAGTGAACGAATATTAAGAGCCCTGATGCAAATGTTTGCAATTATTGCAAAGGTTGACGGCATTAACAACACGGGTAGGCAAATTGTACAGTCCTTCTTAAAAAGCCAGTTAAATTTAGAGCAGGTTGAAACCTACTTAAAAATATTTGACGAGTATCTTGAATCACATCAGGCCAGCAGCAAGAAAAAAGAAGGCGCTGCAAAAAGAACCTCTCTTAACTCAGTTAAGATATTAAAGATTTGTACTCAAATTAATCAGGAACTAGAGCAACCACAAAAAGTGATTGTATTAATACGTTTGCTTGAATTTATTCACTCCAGCAACGAGATCTCTGAGCAGGAAAATGAATTTGTATTGACTGTGGCCGATACCTTCAACATTCCAATGGAAGAATTTAATTTATTAACTTCTTTTATCGTTGATGGCTTGGAAGTTGTACCAAACAATCCAAACATCCTGGTTATTAATAACAACCAGGAAGGTGTACAAAATCAAAGCAAACATATTTACTGCGAAACATTGCCGCAGGATGTTCGCGTTATTCAAATTGAAAGTGTGGCCATGTACGCACTTAGAATTTATGGTAACTACGAACTTCAGTTAAACGGACAAAGCATCTCAAAAGAGCGTGTACACATTTTTACACCGGGTTCTTCTATCCGTTCAAGCAAAATAAAACCTATTTATTATAGCGATGTTATTGGTCGTTTTTTAAGTGACGAATCACAGGCACGTATCACCTTTGAAGTAAAAAATCTTGAATACAAATTTAAAGGCGGTAAATTAGGTTTACGCGATGTTAACATCAATGAAGAGTCAGGAAAGCTGATCGGTATCATGGGTGGTTCAGGCGCGGGTAAATCTACTTTATTAAATGTGTTAAACAGTATGGAAACACCAAGCGGTGGTTCTGTGAAAATTAACGGTAAAAATATTCATACAGAACGTGAAGCTATATCAGGCGTTATTGGTCACGTGAGCCAGGATGACTTATTGATAGAAGAATTAACTGTTTACGAAAATCTTTTTTACAACGCCAAATTATGTTTCGGAAATTTAGACGATGAAGAAATTTCAAAACGTTGTAATAGTTTATTGGCCGATTTAGGTTTGAGTGAAACACGTCATTTAAAAGTAGGTTCTCCTTTAGAAAAAACAATCTCAGGCGGACAACGTAAGCGTTTAAATATCTCGTTAGAATTAATTCGTGAACCAAGTGTGTTATTTGTGGATGAGCCTACTTCCGGTCTATCATCACGTGACTCTGAAAATATTATGGACCTTTTAAAAGAATTAGCTTTAAAAGGGAAATTAATTTTTGTGGTAATTCACCAGCCTTCTTCTGAGATCTATAAAATGTTTGATAACTTAATGATCCTTGACGTGGGCGGTTATCCAATTTATTATGGTAATCCGGTTGATGCAGTAAGTTATTTTAAACGTTTGGTAAACCATGTTAATGCTGAAGAATCTGAGTGCTGGAATTGCGGTAACGTAAATCCTGAACAGATCTTTAATATCATTGAAAGTAAAGTATTGGATGAGTACGGTAACTTAACTTATAACCGTAAGGTAAGCCCGGCAGAATGGAACGTACAATACCGCGAGCGTATTGAAAGCAACATTCACTCTGAGAAAAAACATACCGAGATACCTGAAAGTATTTTTAAGATCCCGAATATCTTTAAACAGTTTAAAGTATTTATGACGCGTGACGTTAAGAGCAAATTAACCAACACGCAATATTTAATGATCAACTTTTTAGAGGCCCCATTACTCGCTTTTATATTGGCGTATTTGGTGCGTTTCTTTAATACAGATGTAGACACAAGCAAAGGTTATATTTTTGGCGAGAACGAAAATATCCCGGCGTATATGTTCATGTCGGTGGTAGTAGCTCTGTTTATTGGTTTAACGGTGAGTGCCGAAGAGATCATCCGCGATAGGAAGATCCGTAAACGTGAATCATTCTTAAACTTAAGCAAGGGCAGTTATTTGTGGAGCAAGATCATTATCATGTTTGCTTTATCTGCTATACAAACATTAACCTTTGTGTTGGTTGGTAACATGGTGTTGGGTATTAAAGGCATGTATGTTGATTATTGGATGGTATTATTTACAGCATCTTGTTTTGCAAACATTTTAGGATTAAACATCTCATCTGCATTTAACAGTGCTGTTACAATTTACATTTTAATTCCTTTCTTAATTATTCCGCAATTATTGTTAGCGGGTGTGGTTGTTAAGTTTGATAAATTAAATCCAACCTTAGCTAATCAAGGCAGCGTACCTTTAAGTGGTGAAGTTATGGCCAGCCGATGGGCGTTTGAAGCCTTGGCTGTAAATCAATTTAAAGAGAATGCTTATGAGCGTAATTTTTATAAGTTCGATAAAAGTATAAGCGTTGCCCAATACAAAAAAGATTACTGGATGCCGAAGCTGGAAAGCAAATTGGTGAAGATTGAAAACGAGACCAAGGAAGGTAAAAAAATGAGTGATGTAAAAGAAGATATTGCTTTATTGTATAACGAAATTAGCAAAGAGACAAAACTCAATAAAAAAGTAACCTTTGATGGTTTAAATCAAATTAACGAAAAGAGTTATAATCCTGCTGTTGCAGCGGCTATTAAAGCATACTTAACCAACATCAAAAATTATTATATCAACGTACAAAATACGGCGTATAAAAAATTAGATGAAGTTAAATTATCAATGCAAAAAAATCCGGCAGAGAAAGAAGCATTCCTAGCTTTAGCTGCTAATTATGATAACGAGAATTTAAATAACCTGGTTAAAAATTCAGGCGAGTTAAACCGTTGTATTGAAAAAGACGGAAAATTAATTCAACAGATCGATCCGGTTTACCAGGATCCTGTAGAATCAAAATTAGGCCGCGCCCATTTCTTTGCACCGCGTAAAAACTTTATGGGAACGTATTTTTCAACCTATTGGTTCAACATTTGTGTGATCTGGGTAATGAGCATTGTATTGATCATTACTTTATACTTTGAAGTATTTAAAAAGATCTTAGATGCTTTAGGTAATATTAAGTTCGGAAAGAAAAAAGCATTTTAAAATAGTTTTTGAGAGATGAAAAAGGGAAACAAATTTGTTTCCCTTTTTTGTTTTCTATATTGAGGAGACTTTACGCGTAAGCACACACAGTTTTGTGGCCTCATAAAATTTCACGTAAAAAATCTTTATTCTTCAAAAGGGTTGGCATACGCGAAGATGATTTTGGCTGTTCGCGAAGCGCTTAAATCATCAGCTTGAAGGATAAAGATTTTTAGAGAGATTTTATGGAGCCTTGAATTTTTTGCTTACTTTTTTGTTCAAGCAAAAAAGTGAGGCGAAATATTTGTAAATCTTTTTTGCTTCATCGTAAAAAAAATCCCCCTACCCCCCTTTTACAAAGGGGGAATTAAATCCGTATTAAATAGGCATGAGATCTACAAACCAAAACCCCTTCGTTACAACCTCAGTTGTAAGTTTACAATCGTCACTTAATTTTATTTCAAGGGGACGATAAATTTTTTCTCCAATAGAAATTTTTATTTCTTTTTTAAAGACCGGACCGGCAAAACAAAAAGTATGGTACTCGCCATTCTCGCCGCAAGGATCAACATTTTTTGGTAAGTCATTTTTAAATGCTTCATCAATTTCTCCTCCCACCCACTCTTCACTTAAATACCCATCGTTCACGCAGCAAAGAACGGTTCTGAATTTTAATTTTATAAAATCATCTACTATTTCTTTAGTGTTTTTTTTCCATAAAGGAAAAACAGCTTTCATATTTACTTTCGCGAGATTGGCCTCCCGATAAGCGCGCAGATCTTCTAAAAAAATATCGCCAAAAATAACATGTTCAATGCCTTCAGCTTTTGCTTTTAGCAATACAGCTTCCATTTGTTGTTCATATTCGCTATTAGTTCCTTCTTTTACACGCACTTTTAAAGAAGGAATGCCAATAGAATTTGTTTGCAGGTCCAGCAACTCCTCGCGCGTGCCATGCATAGAAACGCGTTTGAACTCATCATTCACAGTGGTTAACAAATACTTAACGTCGAATAATTTTTCTGATAAAACGGTGTATAAACAATAAGCAGAATCTTTTCCGCCGCTCCAGCAAAAAATTGCTTTAGGTAAACTCATAATTAAATTCTAATTCCTATAACGCAAACATTCCTTCGACTCCGCTCAGGATAAACTGACTCGTTTGCGTTTTTATATTTTTATTCCAATAACGCAAACATCGTCCACCTGCTCTAAATTACCTTTCCAGTTTTCGAATGCAACGTTTAATTTTTCTTTTTGTTTGCTCATGTCTTCATTTACATGTTGCAACAAAATTGCTTTTAATTGTTTGTATTTAAATTTTTTTCCTTTTTCACCACCAAACTGATCGGCCATACCATCGGTAAACAAATAAAGGCAGTCGTTCTTATTTAATTTGATAGTATGCGTTGTAAACGGTTTTGCCTCTGCATATTTACCAATAGGTTGCTTATCGGGTTTAATTTCGGTTATTACGGCCTTGGCCTCATCCCCCCGCTTCACAATCCACAAACCATTATTTGCCCCGGCCCAATGTAATTCGTTTGTGGTTTTATTCAAACAACATAAACTTATATCCATTCCGTCTTTTACATCTTTATCACTTTTCTCTCCGAAGGAGTCCTTTCGGACAAAGGTGGCAATTACCAATTCGCGCGTTTTGTCTAAAATTTTTCCCGGATCTTTTATCCCAAACTCTAAAACCGTTCTGTTTAAGGCATTACTGCAAACTACGCTCACCAACGCTCCAGGCACACCGTGCCCGGTACAATCTGCAGCTGCAAACATTACTAAATCTTCCGACTTATGACTATCAACTAACGACTGTCGACTGATCGTTTCCATCCAATAAAAATCGCCTGCAACAATATCTTTGGGTTTGTATAAAATAAAACTCTCTTTTAAATTTTCTTTCCAAAAAATATCAGCCGGTAAAATTGCTTCCTGTAAACGTTTGGCATAGGTAATCGAATCAACAATTTCTTTTTGTTTTTCTTCAATTAAATGTTTTTGTCCTTCTACTTCCGTCTTTTGTAATTCAATAATATTTTTTTGTTTTTGTGTGATCTTAAAACGATTGAACATAAAACCTGCAAATACAATCACCAATATCAATCCGCCATACAAGGCAATACGCTGTGTTTTTTCTTGTTTTATTTGTGTTTCCTGCGCGGCAATTTTAAGAGAGGTCAGTTTTTTTTCTTCTAAAGATCTTACACTGTCTGCCGCTACTTTTTTATCGTACTCGTATTGAAATTGCTGCTTAAGTGATGCTTTGCGATTCTCAATATTACTGACACTGTCTTTCATTTGCATATGCAATTCATACATCTCTAAGGCTTGTGCGGGCTTATTGGCGGTTTTATAAATGGAAACCATTAATCCGGCAGATAATTTGATCAGGTGCGGTGCTCCTAGTTCTTTTGAAAGGGACAGGCTTTTTAAACCATACGCAGTTGCTTTTTCAGAATTACCGGCAGTCATATAATAACTTCCTAAATTTTTATAGGCCAGGCAAAGTCCTTCTTTATAATTTATTTCTTCATTTACTTTAAGTGCTTTATCAAAATAGGCTAAAGCTTTTGGCATATCCTTCAATGAATAATAGATAGAACCCAAATTATTGCAAACAATGCCAATGCCTTTTTTATCGCCCAGCTCTTCTTTTATTTTTAAGCTTTGCAGCGATACATCTATTGCTTTTTGAAATTCACCTTCCTCCCTATATATAACAGCAATATTATTCAGTAAAATACTTATACCACGTTTATTGTTTGCCTCCCTTTTTATTGCCAAAGCTTTTTCATAATATTCTATAGCTGTTTTTCGGTTTTTTTGAGCGTCGTATATGCCCGCAATGTTTGTAAGTGAATTAGCTATGCCGTTTTTGTCGCCGCTCTCTTCCTGTATCTTTAAAGCTTTATGAAAATAATCGAGCGCTAATGGCACATAACCCTGCCGCTCATACACCGAGCCAATATTAATAAGCACCATTGCCATGGCCTGGCTGTCACCAAGCTTCTCAAAAAAAGTTAACGCGCGCTTAAAATAATCGAGTCCTTTTAAACCATCTCCGGTATGCACATATACTAAACCAATGTTATTATTTACCGTTGCCACACCTTCATCATCATTTATCTCTTCCTTTATTTTCAGCGCTTCTTTGTAGTTAGCAATGCACTTCTCTATATTGCCGGCATCTTGTAGCTGTATACCCAAGTTATTTATACCATCTGCCAAAAAACGCATGTAAAAAACATACAAAGGCTTTCCTTTTGTTTCGGTTTGTAATTTTTCTTTGGCAAAGGCCAGCATTTGATCATTATAGGCAGGCCATTCTTTTTCGGAAGCATTTTCTGTAAGAAAGTTAAGCGCCTTAATTTTTACGGTATCAATTTTTGTAGTGGCTACTACTTTTTTTACAGAATCCAGATTCTGCGCATCGGAAAAATTGCACAGAATGACCAGAAGGATCACCGGAAAAATTCGCAAATAAAAATTTTTCATTTTGAGACAACAAGATAATAATAAATAGCATTTAAACCATTTATAAATTATTAATTAAGATTCAGTCCAAATGCCAAGCCTAACCATGGCTTTTGCTGGTAGATCCAAAAGTCTTTATTCTCATCCAACAGATCGTCGAAACCAACAGCCAAACCAATATTAAAATTATTAATGCCAATAAATGCAACAATGCCTTTGGCCCATACCACGCCATCGTACTCATAACCCACCACATTGTTAGTGACCCATGGGTTAATGGCAGAACCACCAATACCCGTAAACACACCAAACGAAAAACCGTAATGCGTTACCTGCCTGTTGTATTTTTTTAATGGACTTTCTTTATACTTAACCTGATACACATCGTTTCTAAATCCTAAATACACTGCGCCATTTAAATTGGTATTAAATTGTTGAGGAAAGTCACCCTGCGTTGGCCGGTACTTAAAAGGCATACTTACAAAATCAACATCAAAACTTGCCTGCCGAAACGACTTTGAATTATTGATGCTTGCAGCCAAACGGTTTGGAAAAACAACCCTTTTATTAAGTGCTGTATCAACCGACTGTGTGACTTTATCATAACGGTGAATAAAAATGGTATCTACCTCATTATCCACATACACTTTTTGGGCTTTTGAAGAGAATGTTTTGCTTTTATAATAACCGTTGGCCAATTGGTATTTGGGCGAGGTGCGCACAACGCCGCAGCGAGAGAGTAAAAGAATAGATACAATAAATATTATTATTTGTAGAAATAGCTTCATTATTTAAAATCTTAATATTTTCAATCCCCCTGCCCCCTTTTCTAAGGGGGAATTTGATCACGTTAAATTAATCAAAGATCTATAAACTCAAAAGCACTAACCTGTTTTTTGCCGGTTTTGGCTATTTTAAATCCCCTCTTACCGAAAAGCCCCGTTTAAGGCCTAAAGCCGGCCTAATTTTGTTGAAGAAAATAATTAATAACCGTAAAGTTTAGCCTTTACATTAAAAATAAAAACTATGAAAAACTACATTTTGATCGCCGCAACAGCTTTAGCATCGTTAACAGCTTGTTCACCTGAAGGCGAAACAGCAGAGCAAATTAGAGCAAGAGAAGTTCAGGATTCACTTGTAGCTATTATCAATGATAAAGAATCATCAGTGAACGATTTTATTTCGGCATTTGATGAAGTGGAACGTAATTTAGATTCAGTAAGCATTAAACAAAATGTGATCTTAATGCACAGCGACGGTGATATGAAACTGAACCAAAAAGTGCGTATTAACCGCGAGATAAAAGCCATTAACGACTTAATGGACCAAAACCGTAAAAAACTGGCAGAGTTGAGCAAAAAATTAAAACGCTCTAATAACAAGAACGCGCAATTAGAAAAAACAATTGCTACCTTAACTAACCAGTTAGCAGTTAAAGACCAGGAGCTGGCTGCTTTGAACCAACGTTTATCAGATTTAGATGCGCAGGTAGCACAATTAAAAACTTCTGTTGATACGTTGAGTTCGCAAGGCGTTGCTAAATCTACTTTAATTGCAGAAAGAACAACAGCCTTACATACTGCTTATTATAGAGTGGATGACAAAAAAGAATTACGAAAAGCAAAATTAATTGAGCGTAAAGGTGGTGTGTTAGGCTTAGGAAGAACTTCGCAATTGAATAAAGATCTTGATAAATCTAAATTCACGCAGATAGATTATACGCAAACTACAACTATACCGGTGAACTCTAAAGATTTTAAAATGATCACCCCGCACCCAAGCGACTCGTATAAATTAGATAAAACAGATAAATTGGTGAATTGTATTTTAATTACAAATCCTGAAAAATTCTGGAGCGAATCAAAATACCTGGTGGTAAGCAATTAATAATTTAAAACATTATTTTTTACTCCCCTCTTCACGGTAAAAAATAATAATTCCATAAAAGCAAAACTCCCGGCAGTGATGAGCCGGGAGTTTTTTTGTTATTCATATATCAGGTATTACAGATCAGATTGTGTAACATGAAACTCACACTTAACGGGAGTTTTACCATTGTTTTTTAATTTACTTTTATCAGGTATTTCCCAATTGTTTTTGTCATTGGCGTCTTTCTTAATTGGACCTAATATTGATTTAAAGGTTAAAATTGCTATTTCACACGGGCAGCAATCAAATTTTTTTGCTTTCCCGTTTTTCTGAAATATTTTTAATGTTCCATCGCTGTAGGGCTGAATGGTAAGCGTTGATGTATCGCAGGCATTGTCTAAACGGGCATTGCAATATTTTATAGTAAGCGCTTTATCAGACTCATTAAAAACCTTTAAATCTCCAGCCATTCCCGGATCACAATTAGTAAAAAAAACAACTACACCAATAAATATAATATTTTTTAATTGCAAGCCTTTAAAAAAATGTTTTATCTATTAGTAAACATAAGCATTTTAAAACTCATATCAAATACTCCCCTCTTCACGGTAAAAAATAATAATTCCATAAAAGCAAAACTCCCGGCAGTGATGAGCCGGGAGTTTTTTGTTTACAGGATTGTCACCCTGAGCGGAGTCGAAGGCTGAACTTGTCGAAGGGTTAGCCAACTACCACAAAAGCCAGTATCTTAGAAATTATTTCCTGCATCTGATGAGACGAAGAGGGCTTAACAAAATAATCGTCGGCTCCCTTCTTTTTCATCATCGTACGTGTATCCTCATCATCGCAGGTAGACAATATAAAGACAGGAATGTTTTTTAATTGCGCATGCTCTTTTATTTTAGAAAGAAACACTACGCCGCAGATCTTTGGCATGTTCAAATCAGACACTATCCAATCAGGCCTTATCTCCTCATTGATCAACGCTTTTAATGCTTCTTCTGATTTATTGTAACAGATACAATTTATATTGCCATCTGCCACTTTAATAGCAGAGCTGAAGAACTCCAGATCATCGGTATCGTCGTCAATATATAAAAGGATTTTTTGTTTCATGTCTACAGGTCGTCAATTGGGACGCAGTAGACTTACTTATCTGCTGTGCGCAAAAAGATAGTTTAAAGTTACGACTATATAGCGCCGATTCCTAATTAATACTGTTTATTTAAGAATTAAATAATACTTATAAAATTATGTGATTTTGTTGAACAGATATTGCTCTCATATTTTAATGCCAACAATGGTTACATCATCTACCTGTTCTAAATCTCCTACCCAATTTTTAAACGAAAGTTCTAATAATTGTTTTTGTTCCTGCATGGGTAAATGCGCATTTTTTGCAAGCAGTTCACGTAAATTTTTACTCATAAACTTTTTACCCCGTCCGAACGGATGTCCATCCGGGCGGGCTCTTTCTCCACCAAACTGATCGGGAAAACCATCAGTTAATGTGTAAACCACATCGCCGCTTTGCAATTGTATTTCCTGCTGTGTAAAACCAATGTTGTCTTTATCATGTTTACCAACCGGCATTTTATCTGGCTTTATTTCTATTACTTCAAATGGAAAGTGAGGCTTATCCGGCAAGTTTGCAAGGGTTTCACCCGTAGCTGTATGACGCACTATCCAAACAGGATTGTTAGCAGCCGCCACCAGTAATTTTTTATTTTTAAAATCGTACACTGTTAGGCTGGCATCCATACCATCTTTACCGCCTTCGGCGCTGCCATCTTTTTTTAAACGTTCAATAATGGTTTTGCGGGTGGCATTTAAAATATCAGCGGGCTCGGTGTATTGATCAATAGCACGTTCTAAACTGGTAATGTTTAACAGGCTCATAATGGCGCCAGGCACACCGTGGCCTGTACTATCAGCCGTGGCCAAAGCAAAATTACCGTTACTTAATTTAGCTGCCCAGTAAAAATCACCGCTCACTACATCTTTAGGTTGAAATAAAACAAAATAATTTTCAAGATGCTCGTCAAGCAATTGTTTAGTGGCCAAAAAACTACGCTGTATACGTTCTGCATAATTAATGCTATCCATTACCTCTTTATTTTTTTCATGTAACAACCCGTAGGCTTCATCTACCTGTAGTTTTTGTGTTTCAATAATGTGTTTTTGTTTTTGCGTAAGTTTAAAACGATTATATAAGAACACCAGAAAAACAATTACCAGTAACAAACCACCCGATACCAGCCATATGGCCAGGCGTTGCTTTTGTTTTTCTTCAATGGCAATAGCGTCTTTTTTATCCTGCTCGGCCTTTTCGCTGAGTTGTTGTTTATCAAACTCGTATTGCATTTCCTGCTGCGTTTGTTTTTTAGTATTCTCGGTATTAAAAATACTATCACGTGTAGCAATGTATTTTTTATAGGTCTTTAATGCCATGCCAATGTCTCCTTTTTTTTCGTATACTTCACTTAGCATAGATTCAAAATCTCTTTTTTCAATATTAGATTGCAATTCATTAGCCAAGGCAAGGGCTTGTTGTAAATAGTTTTCAGCTTGTTTGTAATTTTTAAGAAATCCGTAGGTAGAACCAATATTACCTAAGGCACGGGCTTCCTCCAGTTTATTACCAATTTGCCGGTTCATGTTTAACGATCGTAAATAAAAATCAAGCGCCTGGTTGTACTTTCCCTGTTCAAGGTAAACCGACGCTATGTTGGCTATATGAAGCGCCAACGCGTTCGTATTTTCCATTTCTTCATCCAGCTTCAGGGTTTTAAAATAATATACCAAAGCTGTATCATACTGGCGTTGTTTAAAATAAGTAAGCCCAATATTTCCAAGACTTGTGGCTTGCAACTCTTTGTTACCCTGTTGTTGTGCTATGTTTAACGAACGCCTGGTGTAATTAAGCGCAGAGGTATAATTATCCTGGTCTATATAAACCATACCAATGTTACAAAGTGTAATGCCAATAAGCCTTTGGTTATTTACACTCTCGGCTGCTTTTAAGGCCTCAAAAAAATGCGTGAGCGCTTTTGGGTGCGCGCCTTTTTCGTTGTAAATAACACCTATGTTGCAAAGTATTGAAGCTATGGCATTTTTATTGCCCAACTCTTTAGCGGTTTGCAGGGCGCTAAGGTTGTACTGCAAGGCTTTTGCCGGGTTACCTTTTAATTTATAAAACACAGCCAAGTTACTGTACGATTTTGCAATGCCTTTTTTCCACTTAAGTTGTGTTGCCAGCTCTAAAGCCGCATTGCCATAAAGCATGGCACTATCTAAATTAGTGTATTGAAACTCCCATGCCGTGGTATTAAGGTTAAGTACTTTGTTAGTGTCTGCACTGATGTTATTTGCAAGCTGTCCGTAAACAACCGTGTTTAAAAGAATAAGACTATAAAAGAGATGTTTCACAAAAATTGTTTTACTGATGCGGGTAAAAAAGCTGAACTAAGATAAAAATAATTTATTGTTTTTTATATTATCAATTTTTCTTGATAAACCCTTTCGACTCAGCTCAGGGTAAAATTCACTCCATGTAGCTTCTACTCATGATTCCGCAATACCTGGGCTTTTTGCATAATTTCAAACTCAAGCTGCAATGCAATGTAAATAGGCAATTATTAAAATTTAAATTTTAGTTTTTACTGAGTTTTTTTCGATTGCTTTTATCTATGCGCCTAAAAAAGGTCGAATTATCAACACGATGTTGAAAGATAGACCTAATTAGTATATATATGCAAATTACCTTTGTAGTATGAAGAAACCTAAAAGTGATAAAGAAGCTGTAGGAGCTGGCTATGAGAAATTAGTTGCGGTTATTGAAGCCGCTTTAAATCCAAATAATGTTGTAACACATAACATTAAACTTAGAGAAAATTGCGGTGTCGATAGGCAAATTGACGTTCATATTGAAGGGAAAAATGTAATTGTTGAATGCAGAGAGCGTAGAAGCCGTGTTAATTTAAATCAGATTGGGGCATTTGCCGATTTGTGCCGTGAGACAAATTCTTCAGGAATTTTCGTTGCTCAAAAAGGCTTTTCAAAAAATGCAATAAAAAAGGCAAAACATGCAAATATTCAAACATTTATTTTAAGTAAAGTAAGCGTAGAAACTCTTAAATCAGCCTTTATTAAGGTTATTCCAGAGGTAACAATATTTTTACCTACAATACATTGCTCTAAGTATCATTTTATTATAGATGATAGTCAAAGTCACTTGACAAATGTTGATGGTTTTATATATGATAATGTAAGTGATGAACAAAGTTCCCAAATGGATTACATTAATGACATTCTTAATCAAACAGTTTTTGCAAATCAATCTGTTTTGATTGAACCATTAAAATTGGAATATCTTTTTGGCAAGAAGGAAGCAGTTTTAGGAGAAATTCATTATGAAGATGCAAAAGTTCAAATTAATAGTCGTAAATATTTAAAATCAGGCGATATTAAAATTCCAATTTTATCTATCATTTTCGAGATTGAGTACTTTATAAATGTCCGAGAAGGTAAAAGCGAACTTTATCATCAAAAAGATTCAGAAGGCAATTTAATTTCAGAGGCATTTACAACAGATTTGGCGTTTAAGAATAAGCCATATAAATTTAGTGCTGTTACTAACATGAAGGACGGTAGTATCAATGGAGCTTTAATTCCTAGCTTTAACTCTTCAGAAATTATACCATTAAAGAACTTTGGAGAACTTAAAAATCCATTTGAGAAAGAGACTGATTCTGAAAATTAAATTTTCCTTCCTATTTTTCCTTCAATTTTTTGCGCGTCGGTCTTTTCTGATATTTCAAACATGAATTGATTTTCCTTCTTTTCAGTTATGCAGTCATTTATTTTTGCTGCATCAATGAAAGAAGCTAATCGAATTTTATAATAGCTTTGTTTCATTGGAGAATACTTAGCTCCAAATGTTACTATTATAGTTACTTCCCAATTTGCATTCTGTAAGTCTTGCGGGTTAAAAACCAAGTTAAAGCTTTCAGCAATCAAATCTCCGTTATGAATTACATCTTTTACATTTTCTCGTATTACCTCATGCCCGCCATTAATATACCTCAGATTCTTATTCATGTTGAAACTTTGACTACCATGAAAAGTGCCTTTATCGCAAGCTATACGAAACGCAAGGTTGTAATCATTTTGAAGTTGTGAGAAATTAAAGAAATGAGGGGTTATTCTTAAATTATAGGCGTTTTCACGTTTATCAAAATTAAGAACATCAAGTTTCAAAAAACCCTGCAAATTTGGATAGCGTATTTTTTTGAATAAAGCTTCAATATAATGGTAAGGCGCCGGTTTAGTTTGTCCATCCATTCGCATAAAGAACTTATCAGCAAATTGATGAGGAGCGTATTCACTTTGTGGAGTCTCAAAAATATACACGTATTTTTTATCCTTTTCAATGCGATGAAATAAAACTCCTCTAGGTGCAGGAGAAATGCTATCAGTGATTTTATTTATAAATTGGTCTTTTTCATAAAGAGTTTCGACTAGGGACAAGTCACCAGTAAAGATTTTTTCCTTCTTCCCCTCCTGTTTTTTACCAATTGGAGCGCCCCAGATTACAACTCCACCTTCTGAATTTAAAAGTGCACAAATTGCTCTTAAGATACCACGCTCTTTTTCTTTTGGGTCTTTAGTTTCAGTAGTGTCAAAAGATTTATATTCAATTTTATCACTTTCCTCTTTTTCCTGACTGAAATAATGAATCAAATCATCATATGTGATATCAGAAATATTTTCTTTACCGAAATAATTTTTGGCGTAATTCATTGTTTTACTCTTTAATTTCTAATTTTGTCCAGTACTCTCTTGGTTTGGCTTTTCATGGGCGACAACATCTATATCGAAACTATCCTCTTCATCAAATGATGGATACATATCATATTCAATATTTTCAAAAATAGCTGAATATATTTTTTTTCTTTCATTATACCCAATAGGATTTTGATTCATCAAAAAAGTTAGTCTTTTTCTGTATGTCTCCGTGGTTAGAGAAAATAAATATTCGACAAACTTTTTGGATGTTTGGTCTGCTTTTCTTATTTCTGCCTTATATGGAATATGATAGCCTCGTTCAATACTTTGAACTATTGTTCCGTTTGCATAATTAGGGAAAACTGGAAACATTTCATCAAATTTTACTTCACCGAGTCTATTTACTTCTGATGATGCATCAAAATGAACATATTTATTTCTTAGCTTCATTAAATTTAAAACATCTTGAATTATTGGCTCATCTATGTTTATGGGATTTTCTAACAGAACTGAATAAAATTGAAGACTCTTTAATTTTTCAAGGAAAGTACAATTAAGAAATCTTTTTTCTATATCTGGAAATACTTTAGCATCATGCCGCATTGTTACTCTTATGTATAAGTTAAGAAAACTTTCAGCCATAAAAGCACAATTTAAAATGTGTGATTTACCTAATGCATGATATTTTATGCTATTTTCCAGAAATTTGCCAATTGTTTCCTGCACTCGGTTTTCTTTATGAGCTTGAGCAATATTTGGTTTAGTTATATCAATAATATTAACCTCTTTGAAAAGAAAATCAGTACAATTTTTATAACTTACATAATGATTAATATATAATGTATGTGTCTCTAAATTATTAAGAGTGTTTAGTATTTCATCTTTATATATTCCAATATTTTTATTTAAAAATTTAATTATATCGAAATCTTTATCTTCTACTTGATACATAAATTCTATATGACTCCGTCGTCGCCATATATGAATAAATCCGATTTCTGATTCAAGAATGTAATCCCACCAAATTAAATGTCCTATTGGTTCTGTTTCCGATTCTAATTGAAGAAACGTGTAAAATCCATTTGGTTTTATTGGTGAAATCTTTGTTTTTAAAAGACCATACAGCCAAATAGGGTCTACTTTCTTTAAAATAAGTTGTGGTGCATCAATTTTTGGTTGGCCTTTCCGCTCTTTGTCATTTATAAACTCCATGAACTTATCCATTTTAGGATACCAAACTTTTATATCATAGAAATCTGTCAAGTTATAAGGTGATTATATTCCAGATTAAATTTAATGTATTTTCTCAATTTACAATGAGAGACTTCTTAGCACTTTTCAAGGAAAATTTAAAGAAAATCCAAAAAACGGAAAAAAAAATATATGAGCTTTTGGTTGGAATATGCTCACTTTATTCAACAAACATTTACAAGAATCCGAACATATTCTACCAAACTAAACCATAGTAATTCAAGTCGTTAAAAAGTGCATATGACTACATAAAATATGAAAATAACCTAAAAAAGGGCTTTTTACTTTAATTTTTCCGCCACATATTTCCCGGTATAACCCTTTTTACTTTTAGTCAATTCTTCAGGAGTGCCTTCAAAAACAATGGTGCCGCCATTTTCGCCGCCTTCAGGGCCAACGTCTATTATCCAGTCGGCGCATTTAATAACGTCAATGTTATGTTCAATTACTACAATAGAGTGGCCTTTTGCCACAAGCGCATCAAACGATTTTAAGAGCTTGGCCACATCATGAAAATGCAAACCTGTGGTTGGTTCATCAAATACAAACAGTGTTGGTGATGTGTTGTTGATGGCAATTAAAAAGCTGGCCAGCTTAATACGCTGTGCTTCGCCCCCGCTTAAGGTGCTGCTGCTTTGGCCTAAGGCAACATAACCCAAACCAACGGCTTGTAAGGCTTGTAATTTTTCTAAAATGCGTACACAGGTTTTGTTTGTTTTATCGCCTTCAAAAAAAGTAACGGCGTCATCTACGGTCATATCCAACACATCAGAGATGGATTTGCCTCTGTATAAAACTTCCAGTGTTTCCGCTTTGTAACGTTTGCCTTTGCAATTTTCGCACTGCAATTGTATGTCGGCCATAAACTGCATCTCAACAGTAATATTCCCCTCGCCCTGGCACACCTCGCAGCGTCCACCTTCCACGTTAAAACTAAAAAAGCCGGGCTTGTAATTTCTTGCTTTGGCAAGGCCCTGCTCTGCAAATAAATTTCTTACCTCATCAAATGCTTTTACATAAGTAACCGGGTTAGAGCGCGACGATTTACCAATAGGGTTCTGATCTACAAACTCCAGTTGTTTAATTTGTTTTAAGCTGCCACCAATTACATGATCTGCACTCACGCTTTCAAAATAACCGTCTAAATATTTTTGGAGATTTGGAATTAATCCTCTTCTTACAATGGTAGATTTACCTGAACCGCTCACACCTGTTACGCAGGTCAACACGCCTAAAGGAAATTTTACTGAAACATTCTTTAAATTATTTTCGTTAAGGTTTCTTATCTCAATAAATTCTTTCCACTTTCTTCTTTGCTTCGGCACTTCAATACGGATAATATCATTTAAATATTTAGAGGTATAACCTTCTTTGTTCTTCAACAATTCTTTATGCGTGCCCTGGAATACCAAATTACCGCCGTGCGTGCCGGCCTCCGGACCAATATCTATCAGTTCATCGGCCTGGCGCATAATTTCTTCATCATGCTCAACAATAATCACCGTGTTACCTTGTTGTTGCAACGAGCGTAACACTTTTATCAAACGTTCTGTATCACGCGGATGCAAACCAATACTTGGCTCATCTAAAATATATAAACTTCCTACCAATGTGCTTCCTAATTGTGTGGCGAGATTGATACGCTGGCTTTCGCCACCACTCAAGGTATTGGCAACACGGTTCAAAGTCAAATAACCCAAACCTACATCCATTAAATATTGTAAACGGTTGGTTATTTCTGTCAACAAACGCTTGGCCACTTTTGTATCGTGCTCATCTAATTTTAAATTCTTAAAGAAAGGCGCTAACTGATCAACAGGAGAAAGCACCAATTCTGTAATATTTTTTCCACCCACTTTTACATAACCCGCGTCTTTACGCAAACGTGTTCCCTGGCAATCAGGGCAAACCGTTTTACCACGGTAACGTGCTAACATTACACGGTATTGAATTTTGTATGTTTCACGTTCCAGCATTTTAAAGAAGGCGTTTAAGCCATCAAAATACTGGTTGCCATCCCACAACAATTGGTAATCCTTTTTAGAAAGTTCTGCAATGGGTTTATGTACCGGAAAATTAAATTTATGAGCATTCTTTAATAATTCTTTTTTATAAGCGCTCATCACTTCACCATTCCAGCACACAATCGCATTTTGAAATACCGATAAGCTTTTGTTTGGAATCACCAGATCAGGATCAATACCAATAATACTTCCAAAACCCTCACAAGTTTTACAAGCACCAATTGGATTATTGAAGGTAAAAAAATTCACGTTCGGTTCTTCGAAGCTCATACCATCCAGCTCAAATAAATTGCTGAACGAATGTTTGTTGTATTCGCCTTCGCCTTTTTCGATCCACAATAAACATTCACCATTGCCTTCGTAAAAGGCTGTCTGAATGCTGTCTGCAGCACGGCTTAAAAAATCTTCGTCGGTTGGGTTAGACACTAAACGGTCTATCAATAAAAAAACTTCCGCAGTCTTTCTTACCGCTTTATAATCTATCTCGTTTATCTTTTGAACTTTTCCATTTACCACCGCGCGCGAAAAACCCTGCTGCGATAAAAGATCTAATTGTTTTTGAAACGAGCGCTCTTTAGTTTCGTTTACTTTTGATAAGACTAAAATTTTTGAACCTTCTTTTAATTCAGAAATAAAGTTGACAACATCTGTTACCGTTTCTCGCTTTACCTGTTTACCGCTAATAGGCGAAAACGTTTTGCCCACACGCGAGAACAATAATTTAAAATAATCGTAGATCTCTGTTATTGTTCCAACGGTACTACGCGGATTTCTTGAAATAACTTTTTGTTCAATAGCAATGGCGGGTGAAATACCTTTAATGTAATCTACCTGTGGTTTTTCCAATCGTCCTAAAAACTGGCGCGCATAAGCCGAAAGGCTTTCTACATAACGGCGCTGGCCTTCGGCATACAAAGTATCAAATGCCAATGACGATTTACCCGAACCAGAAAGGCCGGTAATAACGATCATTTTATTTCTTGGCAAAGCAACATCCACATTTTTTAAATTGTGTTGTCTTGCGCCTTTTATAACAATAAAATCTTTTGAACTTAATTTGGTAACGTCTTTCTCTTTAGTGCTCATATCCTTCTACTCCATTATTTTTGTTAAATGTTCTGCGGTTGATTCGTCTTTCCAATCAATATAACCCACCTCTTCTTTTTTCACTTCTAGTTTTGTATTTAGTATGTAAGATGTTGGGATTGAAAAAATACCCACATCGTTAAAGCCTTGTTCTAATTTTAAGAAGGTGAAAGGATAATCTGTTCGCTCTTTCCATGCCATTATTTTATCAAAAGGTTCATCGCTAATAATAACAACTTCCACATCGCTTAATTTGGTATCCTTTACATCGTTCATCTCGCGCATTTCGTCCAAACAATTCGGGCACCACGACGCGCTAAAGCTTACCACTAGTTTTTTGCCTTTAAAAGATGCAAAATCAACACGTTCTTCGTTCAGGTTATATAGCTTAAGCTTGCTGAAATCAATAGTTGGGGCATTATTGTATTTGTTATAAAAATAAAAAGCAATAAAAATGCCAATAAGGGCAATAATTGTACTGATCCATTTTTTGTTCATAGTAATTAAGAATCGATAGTTAATTGATTTACAAACTAAGGCGTTTAAGGTTTAAAAATACGGATAGATTTGCAGTTTGGAGGATGATTTTATTAACCAAAATATTTAAGATAGTTTTAAAAGTTTTTGCTTTTTTTATAATCCTGTCAGTGGTGAGCACTATTATTTTTCGCTGGGTGCCCGTACCTTTAACGCCGCTTATGCTGATACGTTGCGTGGAGCAGAAAAGTGAGGGAAAAAGCATGACCTTAAAACACGATTGGGTAAGCCTGGAAGAGATTCCGCCAAAATTACAATTGGCTGTAGTTTGCAGCGAAGACCAAAATTATTTGAAACACTACGGCTTTGACTGGGGCGCTATTGAAAAAGCCATGAAAGCCAACGAAGACGGTAAAAAAGGCCGCGGTGGCAGCACCATTTCACAACAAACAGCAAAAAATGTATTCCTATGGCCCGGCCGTAGTTATATACGTAAAGCCTTTGAGGCCTATTTTACTTTATTGATAGAGACCTTTTGGAGCAAAGAACGCATTATGGAAGTGTATTTAAATAGTATTGAAATGGGCAATGGCGTTTATGGCGCTGAGGCCGCCGCCCAGTACTGGTTTAAAAAACCGGCCATAAAATTAAATAAAGATGAGTGCGCGGCCATTGCATCGGTATTACCCAACCCAAGAAAATATGTTGCCAACCCGCCAAGCTCATACATAAGCAAACGCAAGGCCTGGATAAAACAGCAAATGAGTTTTTGGGGCAATAAACTAGATTACGATAAGTACAACGATGAGGATGAGAAAGAGGAGAAAAAGGCAATTAAGAAATCTTCTAAAACTAAAAGATCATGAACAGAGTCGCAACATTAGTAATATTACTGGTAATGTTTTTAAGCTGTGGCAATTCAACTACCACGGGTAAAGGTGCAACCGTTTTAAAAGAAAGTATGAAAGAGATACTTTCTAACTTAAACAAAGAAGAAAAAGTTATTGCTTATAGATTAGATACTTTGTTTACACAAATGAACCAAACAGGAACCTTTAACGGCAGCGTGCTGGTGGCAAAGGCGGGAAAGGTATTGTACCAGCGATCGTTGGGGCTTTCGAATAAAACTACTAACGATGCATTAACCGATTCATCTATGTTTCAGTTAGCTTCTGTTTCAAAAGTAATTACAGCAACGGCAGTGTTAATGCTGCACGAAAGAGAAATGATAGACCTCAACAAACCTTTCGCTTTTTATTTTCCTGATTTTCCGTATCAGAATGTAACTGTCGGGCAATTATTAAATCACCGTTCAGGGCTTGCCAATTATATTTATGTGTTGAATTCAGAGATATTTCAGCCCAATTATAAAATGAATAATGAGGAGATGTACACTTATTTCATCACCAAAAATCCAAAACCGTATTTAAAACCAAACACCCGTTTTAATTATTGCAACACCAATTACGCGCTGCTGGCTTTATTAATTGAGAAGGTTTCTAAAAAATCGTATTCTGAATTTATTCGCGAAGAATTATTTAAACCCTTAGGAATGAAGAATACCGCTACTATAAAGGACATTGATCTGAACGCAAAAAACATAACCAGGCCTTACGATACCAAATGGAAGCCTATTGACCTTGATGCCAGTGATTATGTATTGGGCGATAAAAGTATTTATTCAACGCCGTACGATCTTTATTTGTTTAGCGAAGCCATGTACCAAAATAAAATAATAAAAGCCGAAACACAGGCTTTGGCTTATACAGCGTATAGCAAAGAAAAAAAATTAAGCAATTACGGTTACGGCTGGCGATTAAAAGACGTGAACGATTCTTTGAAAAAAGAAGTGTATCACAATGGCTGGTGGCACGGGTACCGCTCATCGTTTCACCGCAGGTTAAATGATAAATTAACAGTTATTATTTTAAGCAACCAGTTAAATCGCTCAGCTTATCAAACTTACAGGGTATATCAAATTTTAGATAACGCCCCTGTTGGTGATACGTTGGAGGATGTTGAATAAAGAATTATTTATATGTATTTTTGCGCTTTATGTTAACGCTTTATTTAAAAGAGATACGTAGTTTTTTAAGTTCCTTAATTGGCTACATTGCTATTGGTGTTTTTATTTCACTGGTAGGTATCTTTATGTGGGTAATTCCATCAGACAGTGGCGGCTCTAACATTTTAGACAATGGCTTTGCCAACATCGATCCTTTATTTTTTATTGCGCCCTGGGTATATTTATTTTTAATTCCTGCAATTACCATGCGTTCTTTTTCGGAAGAGAAAAAAACAGGAACCATCGAATTATTATTAACACGTCCTTTAACCGACCTTCAATTAGTATTAGCAAAATATTTAGCGGGCTTTACTTTGGTAATGGTATCATTATTACCAACATTAATTTATTATTACAGCGTTCACGTTTTAGGCGCACCAAAGGGGAATATTGATACCGGGGGCATGTGGGGCTCTTACATTGGTTTATTGTTTTTAGGTGCAGGTTTTGTGTCAATAGGTATTTTTGCTTCAGCCATTGCCGAGAACCAGGTTATTGCTTTTATCATTGCATTGCTCTTATGCTTTTTCTGTTACATAGGTTTTGAATTTATTGCGCAAAGCGGATTGTTTGGTAAATACGATGCCTTTTTTAAAGGTTTGGGATTGAACGATCATTATGTGAGCATGAGCCGTGGTGTTATTGATACGCGCGATGCTTTATATTTTATAAGTGTAATTGCCCTTTTTAATTTGTTAACCAAACTCGTTTTAGAAAGCAGAAAATGGTAACAGAGAAAAAAATAAACACTTCAAACAATAAGCGCCGCGATATTATGTCGTTGGTGGTTTTGCTGGCTATTATTGTGCTTGTAAACTTTATTGGTACGTTTTATTTTAAACGTTTCGACTTAACTTCTGAAAAGCGTTATACACTGGCAGAATCAACAAGAACCTTATTGCAGAATTTAGATGACGAAGTATTGTTTAAAGTTTATTTTGATGGCGACTTTAATCCAAGCTTTACGCGTTTAAAGAACGAAGCCAAAGAAATTCTAGATGAGTTCAGGGCTTATTCGGGCAATCAAATCCAATATGAATTTATTGTACCGGGCGATGGTTTAAGTCCTGATGAAAAAACGGAGCTTGAAAAACAATTGTATGAAAAAGGATTAGTGCCGGAGCAGATCTACGAAAAAAATAAAGACAAGGCCACGCAATCTTTGATATGGCCGGGCGCTATTGTCAGCCACAAAAACAAGGAAGCTATCTGGAAGATCTTTAACCGCCAGGATAATACAGATTATGAAGTATCAGTAAACAACAGTGTAAAAGAATTAGAATACAGCTTAACCAATACCATTCGCAAATTACAGCACGATAAAAAACAGGAAGTTACTTTTATTAACGGGCATTACGAATTAGACACTTTGCACATTGTGGAATTTGCCCGCGCGCTTTCAGAATATTATGATGTTAACCGCACGCCAATTTTAGGAAAATTGAATGCGTTAGATCAAAGTGATGCCATTGTTATTGCCGGACCGGATAGTGCATTTTCAGTTGCCGACCAATTTATTATTGACCAATACATTATGCGTGGCGGTAAAGTGTTGTGGCTGGTTGATCCGGTTGGCATTAATCGCGACACCTTGATACAAAAAGGTTTTACATTAGGATTACCACGTCCGCTGAATTTAGATAACATGTTATTTAAATACGGTGTGCGTTTAAATACGGTGTTGCTGCAGGATTTTCAATGCTCTGCTATTCCTTTAAATGTTGGCTTTAAAAAAGGGCAGGCTAATTTTAAATTATTTCCATGGCCTTATGCGCCGCTGGTTTTGCCTGAGGGTAATCATCCCATTGTAAAAAATCTGGATCTTATCAAATTTGATTATGTGAGTTCAATAGATACCATCACTGCAAGAGGCATTAAAAAAACTATTTTATTAAGTACATCGCGTTACACTAAAATTACACCATCACCTGCAAGAATTTATTATTCAAGCGTGCAGATCCCACCAAAAGAATCGCAATTCATGAATTCGTATGTGCCGGTTGCTTGTTTGCTGGAAGGAGAATTTACCAGCTTTGCAGAGAACCGTTTGCCGAGTATTTTTTTAACGGATTCTGCTTTTAATGCCAAACATAAATATTTAGATAAAGGCAAGAAAACAAAAATGATAGTTGTTGCTGATGGAGATGTGGCAAGAAATGATTTTATCAGAATGTCTAATAAGGCCGTGCCACTGGGATATGACCGCGCTACCAATCAGCAATACGCCAATAAAACATTTTTATTGAACTGCGTAAATTATTTATTGGATGATGAAGGTATGTTGCAATTACGTTCGCGCGAAGTAACCTTGCGTTTGTTAGATAAAAAGAAAATAACCACACAACGCGGCAAATGGCAAATGATAAATGTATTAATGCCGGTAATGTTATTGATCTTATTTGGATTGATACAATTCTTTTTACGGAAGCGTAAATTCGCGAAGTAAGTTTAACCACAAAGCACACCAAGAAGGCACGAAGATCACGAAGTGGTTCATCATTTTTTTAACCACATAGAAACATAGAATGATTTATTGTGTGCATAATTAAGAAACACATAGAAAGCCTGCGGCTTTTTTGATTAACAAAATTTTATGATTTAAAGTTCTTCTCCTAAAGAATTGTTAAGCTCCTTCTCCTTTGGAGAAGGCGGGGGATGAGGCTTAATGCCTATTCAAACAAACTAAAGTTCGTTTCCAGCAATTGATTTTTTACAGCAAACATTACAACACCGGCGGTATTATTTACGCCCAATTTGCTCATAATATTTTTGCGGTGTGTATTTACAGTGTGCGTGCTTAATTTTAATTTATCGGCAATTAATTTATTTGATAAACCTTCAGCAATACCACGAATGATATCTATCTCGCGTTCTGTAACCGACATGCCATCACAGCCTAATGATTTAATAAACGAATTGGTAGTTTTAATTTCTTTAGCTGCTGTTAAAAATGAAACAATTTTCCCGCAAATAAATTTCTCACCTTTAATGGTAGAATTTACTGCTTCTAAAATTTCTGTTTTATCACAATCTTTTAATAAATAGCTCGTAATACCGCTATCCATTACTTTTGTAAGATCGTTCTTAGATAGCATTTCTGTTATCACTAAAAATTTAATTTTCGGGAATTTTTTAACGATGCTTTTTAATTCATCCGTTTCAATACCTAAAGAAGTAAAATCAGAGATCAGTAAATGTGGTTTTGAAAGTTGTAACTGACTGATAAGATCATGCTTGTCGCCACAAACAGTTGGCACCAATTCAAATCCTTTTAATTCGCCTACCAAAAGTTCTAAACCAACTCTTGAAAGGAAATTTTTATCAGCTATTAATACTTTGATCATGATTTTGTGTGACAAATATAACGAAAAAAAGGTGGAAAATGTGTTAAATCGTTATCCTTTTACCATCGGTTGCTAACAAACAGTTCTCAAAAAACGGTGAGGCCTCTGCTACAAACTGATCCAGATCGCCATACCTGGCCGAAAAATGGCCCAATAACAATTGTTTAACATTGGCGGCTTTGGCAATTTGCGCGGCCTGTTCGGCGGTTGAATGATAGGTCTTCTCTGCCCTATCTTTTTTATCATTTAAAAAAGTGCTTTCGTGGTACAGTACATCCACACCTTTTACCCACTCTACTATTTCAGGTAAATAAATAGTATCGCTGCAATAGGCATAACTTTTTGCATCGCGGGCACTAATAGTAACCTGGTTGTTTTTTATGGTAACACCATCTTTATTCACTACATCATATCCATTCTTTAATTTTGGAATGTCAGCAGTAGAAACATTGTGTTTATCCAATTTATATTTATCAATTTTTCTGGGTAAAGGTTTTTCTTTAAATAAAAATCCTGTACAATAAATGCGGTGTTTTAAAGGGAAGGAAAAGACCTCCACTTTATCGTCTTCAAAAATTAAATTTAATGCATCGTTATTGGTAAATACCCAATTAACTGTAAAATTAAAACGGGTGTCAGAAACTTTATTTAAAAGATCCATTACCCCTTTTAATTCTTTTGGGCAATAAATAGTAATATCCTGCTTACGCCCCAAAAGGTGCATGCTGCTTAATAAGCCGGGCAGTCCAAAAAAATGATCACCATGCAAATGCGAAATAAAAATATGATCTATTGCCTGAAATTTTGCTTTAAATCTTCTTAACTGAATTTGTGTAGCCTCGCCACAATCAATTAAAAAATAACGCTCAGCTATGTTCAGTAACTGAGCGCTTGGATTTCTTTCAGAAGTGGGGCTTGCGGACGAAGAACCTAAAATTAATAATTCAAATGTTTGACTACTCATTAACGGTTTGCGGTAAGCACCATTCGTTTTGTTTCAGAAAAATTTTTGTATTGAATAGTGTAAAGATACATACCATTGCTCCAGTTTGATCCATCTAATTCATAACTGTTATCGCCATAAGTTGTTTTTATTTTGTCTTCAAATATTTTATCGCCCAATAAATTATACACACTTATTTTTGCACTGGCCTCATCTTTTACATTAAATTTAATAGTTGTTTTTGCAGTAAAAGGGTTTGGACTATTGGTAATGTTTAAAGACTTAGAATTTACTTCTTCTTTAATACCCACCGCAGGATTTATTTTAATAACATAATAACTTAAAGTAGTTGCAGGAGATAATGAAGCAGAACCACCATTATAATTAGGTGTATTTGGACAAGGACCTGCAATAGATGGTGTTAAATAAGGTTGTACTTTAAATTGTAAAGTATAGGTACCGGCTACAGTTGGCGTACCCGAAATTACAGAGCAACTACTTGCATTACCAGGATATTTAAAAGTACCGGTAGAAGATGTAACTGTTGGTCCTGCCAAAAAACTAAGGCCCGGCGGCAAGGCAAAATTTGTATAAGATGTTGGTGTACTTAATTCTATTCTATTAAAGCAAATGGTAAGAGAGCTTTGCATGGTATCTTTTGGCACGCGTACGGTAATATTTTGTCCGTATGGCATACCAACGGTTCCTTGCATAAAATTAGTAGCGCTATCAGGCCAAATGCCTGCCTTGTTCATTGCCAAAAAAGCAGGATCTATAGAACAGGTTGTAGGTGCCTGTGCTATGGCAAGTACTGTAGATATTGCTAAAATAAACGTAAATATTCTTTTCATGTATTAAGGTTATAAAATGTTTAGATATTGCTAAATTAATACTCCTGCTTTAAATAAAAAAGTGAAATAAACTCAAAATGGCAATTTATTACTTGTTTAAAATACGCGAATTAGTATCTTTGCAGCCTTAAATTTAAAAAGATGGCAGGTAATATAACCTTTACAATGATTAAACCGGATGCTGTTGAAGCAAACAACATCGGACCAATTTTAGCAATGATAAACAAATCAGGATTCCGTATCCTGGCAATGAAATACATGCGTTTAACCAAAGAACAGGCAGGTAATTTTTATGCAGTGCATAAAGAACGTCCTTTTTATGGTGAATTAACCGAATATATGAGTGCAGGCCCTATTGTTGCTGCCGTTTTAGTTAAAGATAATGCAGTGGCTGATTACCGTAAATTGATAGGAGCTACAGATCCAACTAAGGCAGATGAAGGCACTATTCGTAAACTATTTGCAAAATCAATCGCTGCAAATGCAGTGCATGGCAGTGATAGTGATGAGAATGCTGAAATTGAATCAAACTTCTTTTTCTCTCATTTAGAGAGATATTAAGCGAAATTTGAAAATTTAAGCCCGCATAAGGATATCTTTTGCGGGCTTTTTTATGAAATTTAAACTCGAAAACGGATAAAAGTTACAACTTTTAAAAGAATTATATGTTTTTTTTAAAAAAGTAATCAACTTTGTTTTGTTTTATGATAAAAAATAAACATTTTTGTTAAAATTTATTAATAGTGTAAAAACCATTTTGGTATGATAAAATATCTCTCTAAAAAATTAGTAAAAACCGTTGCCGTAGTTGCGTTGGCAGGTTTAACAGGTGTTGTTGAAGCTCAGAGCTGGTCTCAGGCGGGACCTATTTATAACGCCGGAAGGTCAAGAAACATGATAGTTGATAAGAACGATGCGTCTGGAAATACTATGTACGTAGGAAGTGCGTCGAGCGGACTTTTTTATACCAATGATGGTGGTGTTAACTGGAGCGCTGTTGTTTTAACAAATAACCAGTTAAATATTAGTTATATAGCTCAGGCAGCGGATGGAAAAATATACGTTGCTACAGGCGAAGGTTTTTTAAGACCGGGTCAAAAATTAAAAGCGCAACCGGGTACAGGTTTATACCGTGTAAACGGCACTAACTTAGATCTTGTTGCTCCAAGTTCAATGGTTGGTACAGTGATTAACCGTTTAGCGTGCAGCCCTTCTAATGCCAACTATATTGCATTGGCAACCAATAAAGGTATCATGGTTTCTACAGATGCTGGTGCTACATTTGTTGTTGCACCGGGTACTACTCCTACAAGTACTTTAGTAAGTGGCCAGGATGTGAAATTCGATAATTCAGGTATTTTATATTGTTCGCAAGGAAATGAAACATCTATCGGTCCTGCAGCCGCAGCCGAAGCTTCTAAAGTTTACAAATCAAGCGACAACCAATTAACTTCTTTTTCTCAATTAACAACTTTAAATTCTCCTTTATTACAAAATGATATTTATGGTCGTATTGAATTAGCAATTGCACCATCAAACAATGCAGTAATTTACGCTTCTTGCGCCAGCAAATTTGCAGGTAACAGCGCTCCGGCAACTCCAAACTTAAAAGGCTTATTTGTTTCTTATGATGCAGGTGCTACCTGGGGATTGATCTTACAAGGCTCTTCACAATTAGATCCACTAATGAATGGCGAAACCTTTTTTAACACTGTAATTGGTGGTACCGCTGCTTCAGGCGACTACGCTCACGTTATTAAAGTTGACCCATTTGATTCTGATCAGCTATATATTGGAAGCTACCAATTTTACTATTGGAAAAGAACAGGTGGACCAAACTCTAACCCTGTTGGAACATGGACTAAAAAAGGAGAAACTTTTGTTCCGAACAATCAATTCTTTTTGGCAAGAAATATTCACGATATTCAATTCATTAAATCAGGAAATTCGATCTCTAAATTTTTCTTTGTTACAGATGCAGGTGTTTATAGATCCACTGATGTATTGAATGGACAATTTGGGTTAACCAGCTTTCAACCGTTTTACAAAGGTTTAATTACCGGTCAGTTTAACTCGGTAAGTATTGAACGTTTTCCATTAGCAGCAGGCTCTTCAACTTCAGCCCCGGGAACACAAGTGGTTCCTTACTCAGGTTTTATTGGTGGTACAGGTGGTAATGGTTTAAATTATTTTAGTGGTAACTATCCTAACGTAACTCAGGAAGCTGTTTACAGCAGTGGTGACGTTTATCAATCAGAATTTTCAAAGATCCTTCCAAGCGCAGCTTATTTTACACAAGGTTCGGGTAAATTATTCAAAACAACCGATGTAAGAAATTCTGATCCTACTCAAGTAGACTTATTAGTAAACTCTAAATTACAAACTATCGTTCCTTACGATAATACTACCTACGGTGCTACCGGAACGCCATTTAAATTATGGGAAACTTATGGTCAAAACTCTGTAAGTCCTGACTCTGCAGTATTTTATAACGATACATTGCGTTTTGCCGCTTCAATGATCGGTGTTGCTACTTTAACTACTCAAACCACTTTCTCTTTTTCAGCTGCAAGATCAAGCGCTGCTGCATTAATTGATAGTATTGCTATAAGAACAGGTACGGTTTTATTACCTCTTCCTTCTCCTAATGACAAAGGTCCGGCATTTACAGGTTCAGATAAAAAGGATATCATGATCAAATTGTCAAACACTTACACTGTTCCTTCTGCAGGTACAACTACGCCGGGTATTGCTTCTCAAATTGGCCCTGTTGTTTCTGCCAGCACCTCAGTAGTATTAAATCAAACCACGTTATTAGATAACATAACTGTTACTTTTAATGCACCACCATTTTTGTCAAAAACTACTGTAAGTAATACAGCCGTTCCTGATTTTGCCGCATATTATCGTGTGTTTTGTACAGTGTTTTATAAAATTCCTGCCAGCAGCACTGTAAGTGTTGTTGACGATAGGATCTCTACCAAAACAGCTACTTACTCAACTGTATTAACAAATTCATTAAGCTGGCAATATGGTAATTCTCAACCTGCCTATACAATTTCTGCAACAAATACTGTGGGTGTAACTAATCCAACATTTGTAGCAATGCCGGGTAATGTATCAAGTACACCTTCTTCAAGCCCTAATATTGTAGTTAGACCAATAACAACTACTAATTACAGTATTTATGCTTACGGTACGTATACTGTTTCTGCAAAACCTGTAACTTATACAATTAACGCGGTTCCCGCTGGTACGGCTTCAATTGCTAACCCAACTTATGTGCTTAACCCGGGTGCGGTTACGCAAACTACAACTGTATTTGTGGTAACACCAACAACAACTACCAATTATACAATTACAGAAACCGGTACCGGTACTTTAACATCGCAGGATACATATAGTACCGTAAATTCATCAACCTATAATTTAATGCCGGGTAATGTTAATCAATCTACACCAATATTTACAGTTACTACACCAACAACAGGTTTAACTACTTATACTTTACTGGGCCAAAGCTCAAACACTTTAATAGGTGCTAATACCAGTACTACGGCTATTCTGCCTTTAGTGACAACTACAAATAACGTTGGTTATTTCTTAGCTGCTGTTCCTCCAAATAACAAACCAGTTAAAATGCCAATGGGAACTTCAGCAAGGATAGCTATGGCTTACGGTGCAAACGTATACGTTTCAAATGCACCATTGAGTTTGAACAATCCTTTAAGTATGATAAACATTAGCGCTAATGGTTGCTTAACTACGGATAATGCCGGTAATAAATTAACTGGCGCTTCAAATACTGTAGCTATAAGCGGTACGGTTACAGCTTTAGAATGGAGCAAAAACGGTACTGAATTATATTATGCAACAAATGATCCATTAAGTGGCAACAAATATTTATATCGTGTTTCTTATCTTGATGCTTTATTAGATTCTACTGCAAAAGGTAGTTACTCCGGTAAATTACACACTAATGTATTTACATTCTCTAATACTGTTGCACCTGATGGAACCAAACATAATCCACGTTCTCCATACAGAACTGCTTTATTAGGTGGCCCGTATACTAAGATCATTACCGGTATTAGTGTTACTAATGATGACAAAGCAATTGCTGTTACGTTTGATGATCCTTCAGGAACTAAGGTTATGTACAGCACTGTTGCAGATGTTAGAAAATGTAACTCTACCAACGTTGCTTTAGTATCTAAGAATGGTACCGGTTTACCAACAACTAAAATTTACTGTTCATTAATGGAAAAATCAGATAACAAAAAAGTTTTCTTAGGAACTGACTTTGGTGTTTACAGAACAGATGATATCACAGCAGGTTCTCCTGTTTGGGTTGACGCTAATAACAATCAGTTACCACCATTACAGGTATTTGACCTTAAACAACAAGTAATGCGCTCATGGGATTGTTATAACAGCGGTGCTATTTTAGCTGCTACCAACGGTCGTGGTGTTTGGATCAATAAAGATTATCAGGTTAATTATTTTGTAGGTGTAGATGAATTAGACGCTCCTAAAAATGTAAATAACATGAGTTTATATCCTAACCCAACCAGTGGTGAAGTATTTGTAACTTTTACTGCTGCTGATGGTGAGTCTGCAACATTAAACATTATGGATATTAATGGTCGCGTTGTTAAAACCGAGAACTTAGGAAAATTAAGCGCAAGCGGCGATCTTACTTATTCTTTCCAAACAACCGATCTTGCAAGCGGAATGTACATAGTTAACATTAACGGTACTTCAGGTACAAAACGTGTAGCTAAATTAGTAGTTACTAAATAACATTGATCTTTTAATAAAAAAAGCTGCTTATTACAAGCAGCTTTTTTTTTGGACTTAACTTTAACTACAAATTCATTAAAATGAAAACAACAGAAGCCGATTCTTTTTACGATCATTTAGAACAAATGAGTGTAACCGAACTTCTTAGCAATATTAATAAAGAAGATAAAACAGTGCCGCTTGCTGTTGAAAAGGCAATACCACAAATTGAAAAATTGGTGAATGGCATTGTTGAAAGAATGGCCAATGGCGGGCGCTTATTTTATTTGGGTGCCGGTACCAGCGGCAGACTCGGAATAGTTGACGCGAGCGAATGTCCGCCAACCTACGGCATTGCACATGGCATTGTAATTGGTTTAATTGCCGGTGGAGATGAAGCTATCAGAAAAGCTGTTGAGTTTGCAGAAGATGATCTGCAACAAGGATGGGAAGATCTTAAACAATACAATATTACATCAAAAGATGTTGTGGTTGGTATTGCTGCATCGGGCTCTACACCTTACGTTATTGGTGCTTTAAAAAAGTGTAACACCGAAAATATTTTAACCGGTTGCATTAGCTGCAATGCAGGAAGCGAAATGGCTGCCAATTCAAAATTTCCAATAGAAGTGGTTGTTGGCCCGGAGTTTGTAACAGGGTCCACCCGCATGAAAAGCGGCACTGCACAGAAACTTGTGCTTAATATGATCTCTACTTCTGTAATGATAAAACTAGGTCGTGTAAAAGGAAATAAAATGGTAGACATGCAACTGAGCAATAACAAACTGGTTGATCGTGGTGCAAAAATGCTGATGAAAAATACCGGAATGGAAAATTACGAAGAAGCAAAAGCGTTATTATTAAAACATGGTAGCGTAAGAAAAGCTACTGAGGCGTATACGAAGTGACCATCTTAGTAAAGCAACCTGCTTTTTTTAATGCGGATTTAATATTTAAAAAGCCCGAATTGGTCTACCCTTTTCGGGCTTTTTGATTAAAAAGGGTAAACCAGTAAAACAAGAAACGCTACCACTTTTAAAGAAAAAATGTGTTTTTAAGAGAAAGCAATTTAAAATTATTTGGTTTTATGATAATTTAAAGCAATTTATTGATGTTTAATTAAAACATTTTGATATGATAAAATATCTCTCAAACAAATTATTAAAAGCTATTGCAGTTGTTGCATTGACAGGTTTAACCGGTGTTATTGAAGCTCAGAGCTGGTCTCAGGCGGGGCCTATTTATAACGCAGGAAGGTCAAGAAACATGATAGTTGATAAGAATGATGCGTCTGGAAATACTATGTATGTAGGAAGCGCGTCGAGCGGGCTTTTTTACACCAACGATGGTGGTGTTAACTGGAGCGCAGTTCCATTAACTAACAACCAATTAAATATTAGTTATATAGCGCAAGCTGCTGATGGTAAAATTTATGTTGCTACCGGCGAAGGTTTTTTAAGACCGGGGCAGAAATTAAAGGCACAGGCCGGTACAGGTTTATATGTAGTAAACGGAACAAACTTACAGCTTGTTGCTCCAAGTTCAATGGTTGGTACTGTAATTAACCGTGTAGCTTGCAGTCCTTCAAATGCCGATCTTATTGCTTTAGCAACAAACAAAGGTATCTTGGTAGGTTATGCTTCTACCGGAATTTTTAATGTAGCACCAAATACTACTCCATCAAGCACTTTAGTGAGTGGCCAGGATGTAAAATTCGATAATTCTGGTATTTTATATTGTTCGCAAGGAAATGAAACTTCGATCGGTGCTGCAGCCGCAGCCGAAGCATCTAAAGTTTACAAATCATCGGATAATCAGTTAACAAGTTTTTCTCCTATAACTACTTTAAATTCTCCTTTATTACAAAATGATATTTATGGTCGTATTGAATTAGCTATTGCACCATCAAACAATGCAGTTATTTATGCTTCATGCGCCAGCAAGTTTGCAGGAAACGGCGCGCCGGGCTCTCCAAACTTAAAAGGCTTATTTGTATCTTATGATGCCGGTGCAACATGGGGATTGATCTTACAAGGTTCAGCACAGTTAGATCCTTTAATGAATGGTGAAACTTTTGGTTCTGTTGTAATTGGCGGTACGGCTGCTTCGGGTGATTATGCGCAGGTAATTAAAGTAGACCCTTTTGATTCTGATCAGTTATATATTGGCAGCTATCAATTTTATTATTGGAAAAGAACAGGTGGGTCTAATTCAAATCCGGTTGGTACATGGACTAAAAAAGGTGTTACATTCCTTCCTAATTCACAATTCTTTTTAGCAAGAAATATACACGATATTCAATTCATTAAATCAGGAAGTTCTATCTCTAAATTCTTTTTTATTACTGATGCAGGTGTTTACAGATCTACCGATGTATTGAATGGACAATTTGGGTTAACCAGCTTTCAACCGTTTTACAAAGGTTTAATTACCGGTCAGTTTAACTCGGTAAGTATTGAGCGTTTTCCTTTAGCCGGTACACAAACTATTTCAGCTTCGCCAACTACAGCAACATTGATTACACCTTATTCAGGTTTTATTGGTGGTACAGGCGGTAACGGTTTAAATTACTTTAGCGGTAATTATCCAAATGTAACGCAAGAAAGTGTTTACAGCAGTGGCGATGTTTACCAATCTGAATTCTCTAAAATACTTCCTAACACTGCCTATTTTACACAAGGCTCGGGTAAATTGTTCAGGTCATCAGATGTAAGAACATCAGATCCTGTTCAGGTTGACCTTTTATCAAATGCAAAAACACAAGATATCGTTCCCTACGATAACACAACTTATGGTGTAACAGGAACGCCATTTAAATTATGGGAAACGTATGGTCAAACAGCTGCAAGTCCCGACTCCGCTATATTTTATAATGACACGTTGCGTTTTTTCGCTTCAATGATCGGTGTTTCTACTTTAACAACACAAACTACTTTTACGTTCTCAGCTGCGAGACCAAACAAAAATGCTTCAATAGATAGTATTGTTTTTAGAACAGGTGTGGTTGAATTACCCATTACTTGTCAAACAAAAACAATTTCATTTAATAGCCCGGGTGATAAAAAAGATATTAATATTAAATTATCAAATGCATACAACGTACCTTCAAGCGGTACGCTAAGTCCGGCAATTACACAAAGCCTTGGCCCTGTTAGCAGTGCTGCTGTTTTAATTAACTCTAATAACTATTTGGATAATATAAGCGTAACATTTACAGCACCGCCATTTGCTAATAAAACAACGGCAAGTTATCAGTGTGTGCCGGATGCTGCGGCTTATTACCGCGTATTTTGTACGGTTTTCTATAAATACAAAATGGGTGATACAGTTCGTGTAGTAGATGACAGGATCTCTACAAAAACCGCTACTTACACTGCTGTGCTAACACAGCCAATGAGCTGGGCATACGAGAACTCGCAACCTGCTTATACTATAAATGCAGCCAACGGCTCTGCTATTACAAATCCTACATTTGTTTTAGCCCCGGGTAATTATCCTCCCACATCTAACCCAACATTTACTGTTAGACCAATTACAACAACTAATTATACAATTACCGCAACCGGTACATTCACCTTTGGTACTTATACAGTTGCCGGCAAGCCTGTAACCCATTCATTAAGTGTTCCTGCGGCTTCGGGCTCAACTTATGTACTAACCCCCGGCAGTATTACGCAAACAGTCTCAACATTTACCGTTGCACCTACAAGTACCAACAACACTATTTACACAATTACAGCTACAAGCAGCTCTTCGGTTACTACAACTACTACATTTACCATAGCGCCTTCTACTTATAGTTTAGAACCGGGTAGCGTTACACAACTCATGCCAACTTTTGTAATTGCACCTACTCCAACAAATCCAACATCAACGTATTCTATCACAGGCTTAAGTTCAAACACATTAACCGGAAATAATACATACACTACAGGACCACTCACTATTATAACCATTACCAATAATTTAGGTTACTTCCTAGCTGCTGTGCCTCCAAAGAATAAGCCGGTAAAAATTGAAATGGGAACCTCTGCAAGAATAGCAATGGGTTATGGCTCTAATGTGTATGTTTCTAATGCACCATTAAGTTTAAATAATCCTTTAAGCATGATCAATATTAGCTCTAACAAATGTTTAACTACAGATGCTTTGGGTAATAAATTAACAGGGGCATCTAATACAGTGGCTGTTAATGGTACTGTTACTGCTTTAGAGTGGAGCAAAAGCGGTACAGAGTTATATTTTGCTACACGCGATCCTTTGTTGGCTGATTCTACTTTCCTATACCGTGTTTCTTACATTGATGCTTTATTGGATTCTACAGCAAAAGGAAGTTACTCAGGCAAACTACACACCAATGTATTTGTATTTAATACAGGTGTAGCTGCTACTTCTTTAGCTCCGGATGGCACAAAGAACAATCCACGCTGCCCATACAGAACTACAAGACTTGGAGGATTTAAGAAATTGATCACCAGTATTAACGTTACCAATGATGATAAAGCAATTGCCATTACATTTGATGACCCTTCAGGTATAAAAACAATGTATAGCGGAATAGCTGATGTTAGAAAATGTAATTACACTAACATTGCCCTATCTGCAAAAGATGGAACAGGCTTACCAACAACTAAAGTATATTGTTTACTAATGGAGAAATCAGATAATAAAAAAGTGTTTGTTGGTACTGATTTCGGTATCTACAAAACAAATGATATTACTGCTGCCTCTCCAACATGGGTTGATGCCAATAACAATCAGTTACCGCCACTACAGGTATTTGATA
>JAVTWD010000109.1:0-31859 GCA_032229505.1 Bacteroidota bacterium | reverse complement strand
ATTTATTAGTTTTTTTTCTACTAACAAATAGTCCTATTTTTGGGGGAGCTTACAAGCGTTGAAAGTTTACTTTCATAAGTGAAAGAAAACTTAAAAAGAGAATGCAACGCATTCGCGTTTTGTATTTTGACTTTCGAAGATCAAGGGATCAAAGAAGTTAATCCCTTTTTAATGTTTAACCTTATCTGTCGATTACAAATCCGAAGGCACAAATGCAAGATTATAAATTCAACGGAGCGAATCTTATTCTTCTGAATTGTTAGCTTTCTTCTTTCTTAATTGGCGACTTATTGATAGACCCAGCAAACGATTATAAGACTCTTTAGAGATTAAAGGAACAGCGCGCCTCACCGGCAATAAAGAATGACTACACCTTAATGCGAGTGCCCACTTCTCATTTAATGTACAACCAATACCAAGGTTGAATGAAAGTTCGCTTCTGCTAAATGGATAATCGTTTACCAGTTCGGGTGATAAATTACCATTTAAATGTTCGGCATAATTGATCAGATATCCCAAACCCGGACCAAATTCAAAATAAACCTTTTTTTTATGGTATTGAAAGAGAACAGGAACTTCAAAATAATGAAGGTTGACATAATGTGGCCCCCTATTTACAGTTCGATAATCACCAATTCCCTTATCTAAAAGTAACAGTTCGGTCTGGGCCGTCCATTTTTTGTTCATTTTAAGCTGGAACCATAATCCTGCAATATAATTTCCGCTAGCTCGACTTCTGGTAAGGTCTCCTGCAAGTGTATGAAGCGAAAGCCCCAACTTTAAACCAGCGCGATAAGGCGACTTGTAGTTGTGCTGAGCGCAGAGCCAAAAACAATTAAAAATAGCTAGTATAACAAGATTTTTTTTCAATGCATTAATAACGTAATTTTCTTCAGAAAATTATTCTAAACTAAATTTTAAAAAGCAGTGCTGGGTTGCTTTATTTAATCTTTACATTTTTAAAAAGACTAAAAATAAAATTGTTTACAAGGGTATCAGTATAGGTGTAAGCAGATAATTTAGCGTAATAGGTATCGCTCTCCAGGTCGTTAGTAGTTCGTAAATTGTTCATGTAAGTATTAATTTCTTCTATATCATGTCCTTTAGATTCAAACTCTAATAGTTCCTTCCCTTTTCTGTCTGAAATATTTATTTTAAATTTTCTGAATTTACATTTAACAATGATGCTGAAACAATCCTCGCCACTGCAATTAACCGAAATAAATTTTGTGTGCGAAAGATCTATACAATCCTGATCGTCTTTAAATGAACAAAGAGAAAGTAAAATAAAACAAAAGCAAATTCTCATCATCCAAATGTATAAATAATATTCATAAAGTGTTGAAACTGTTACTGTTTTAGCTTTTTTTTGAAAATAAATTTGCGTAACCGATTAGTTACACATATATTTGTAACCGAACAGTTACATAATAATATGAGAAGAGATGTTTTTCAGGCAATTGCCGATCCCAACCGCCGCGCCATAATTGGTTTACTGGCTAAACAAGATCTTAATTTAAATCAGGTAGCAGACGAATTTAATATTAGCCGGCCTGCTGTTAGCAAACATATTAAGATATTGACCGAATGCGGACTTGTTACAATTAAGCAGGAAGGTCGCGAACGCTACTGCTCTGCCCGCCTCCATCAACTTTCGGAAGTAAATGAGTGGGTTGAACAGTACAAAAAATTCTGGAATTCAAAACTCGATGCTTTGGAAGTTTATCTTGATAAATTACAGGCAAAGCCTTCTAAAAAATTAAAGAAAAAAAAGAAATAAATTTAACAACAATAACTATCAATTCATGGAAGATAAAAACAACACTACCGGTCGCGAAATAAAGATGTCGCGTTTATTAAATGCGCCAATAGAATTGGTTTGGAAGGTTTGGACAGAACCTGAGCATATTGCCCAATGGTGGGGACCAAACGGTTTTACAAATACTATAGATATTATGGATGTTAAACCGGGAGGTGTTTGGAAATTTGTAATGCATGGTCCGGATGGTAAAAACTACAACAACAAAAGTATTTTTAAGGAAATTGTAAAACACGAGCGCATTGTATTTAAACATACGAACCCCGATTTTACTACAATTGTTACGTTTAAAGCCGAAGGAAAAAAAACCATGCTTAACTGGCAAATGGTATTTGATACGGCAGAAGAACTACAAACAGTAATTAAAGTATTTAAAGCTGATGAAGGCATGAAACAAAATGTAGAGAAGCTGGAAAATTATTTATCTAACCAATTAAAATAAACAATATGAAAAATGAAGCATTCACCATTGAGCGTGTTTTAAATGCGCCAATTGAAAAAGTATGGAAAGCCATTAGCGATAAGAATGAAATGAAACATTGGTATTTTAACCTTGCAGAATTTAAACCTGAAGTTGGTTTTGAGTTTGAATTTACCGGTGGTCCGCCCGATGGCATACAATACCTTCATCAATGTAAAGTAACAGAAGTTATTCCGAACAAAAAGCTTACTTATAGCTGGGCTTATAAAGGCTATGAAGGCAAATCTTTCGTAACTTTTGAATTGTTTAAAGAAGGTGAAAAGACAAAAATAAAATTAACGCATTCTGGTTTAGAAACCTTTCCCGCAAGCAATAAAGATTTTGCAAGAACTAACTTTGAAGCAGGCTGGAATGAAATTATTGGTAAATCTCTACCCGGTTTTGTTGAGAAGAAATAAAAAGCCAATTAATAAAGCGTAGGAAATACCTGCGCTTTACATTTTAGCAAGATCTAAATTAAAATCGTAACCAAACCTCCTAAGCATACGTAAATGTGAGCCTATAGCATCTTTTAAAGTTGGCGCACATAAGTAAGGCACATTAAATTCTTTAGCGGTTTGTTCGACAATAGCTGAAATTTGTGGATAATGTACGTGGCAAATATTTGGGAACAAATGATGTTCTACCTGAAAATTTAAACCGCCCACATACCAGGATATGAATTTATTTTCGCGTGCAAAGTTTACGGTAGTGATCATTTGATGAATGGCCCATTCATTCTCAATAATATTTTGATCGTTAGGTAAAGGAAATTCTGCTTCTTCAACCGAATGCGCCAATTGAAACACAAGGCCTAAAACAAGACCTGCAATAGCCTGCATTAAAATAAACGACCAAATGATCAAACTTACAGAATACCCCTGAATAACAATTGGTAATACGATCATATACGTAAAGAAAAGAAGTTTTAAGAATACCATACTTACAAAATACTTTGTGTTTTCGGCTTTTGTAAGACGGTTGGTACCTTCTTTTTTGTATTTAAAATATTGAATAAAATCTTTAGCCAATGCCCAATAAAGTGTTAAAATAGCGTAAAAGAAAAACACATAAATAAATTGAAACTTATGTACCTTCTTAGTTTCTGAATGCGGCGAAAACCGTAAAATAAGCTTATTGGCAATATCGTCATCCACCTCATGTACGTTGGTATAGGTATGGTGCAAAACGTTATGTTGCAATTTCCAGTTAAATACCATACCACCTATCAAGTTAAGAGAATAGCCCAGCCAGTTATTTACCTTTTGTTTTTTTGAATAAGCACCATGATTGGCATCATGCATAATAGACATGCCTATCCCTGCAAGGGCAAAACCCATTAATGTAAATAATATTATAACTGCCCATGTTTGCAATAACATAAAGTTGATAAGTAAAACAGGTACAACAAAAGCCGATAAAAGAATGATGGTTTTAACAACCATGGTACGATTGGCATTTTTTGAGATATTATTCTCTTTAAAATGCATATTTACCCTTTTTTGCAAGGTTGGAAAAAACAACGACTTATCTTTAGGTACAAACCTTGGTAACTTTTTAAAAGTGGATGATTCCATTAAATTTTAAGATTATTCCAAATGTAACTAAAAAAACTAAAAAGGCCCCTGTTTTACAGGGGCCTTTTAAGATTAATTTGTTAATTAACTAATTAGTTAGGAGTAAATGCACCGTAACCTAAGTTAATTGCATTTCTGATCTCAGTGCTGTAAACACCGTTTGTGTTAGTAGTTGATTTGTTGTAAACACCTTGTACACCCGGAGTGATGTTAAGGAAAGTTGTACCGTTAAAGTTCATTGTATCGCGGCTTGTAGCCCAATCAGCAACCCAGATAGTAGCATCTTGGTTAAAACCTGAAGTACCAACAGGAACAGTGCTTAAGTTAAAAGTATAAGAACCACTTGCGTTAGTAGTAGTTTGATACATTTTAGTAGTTAACAAAGTAGGATCTTTGTCAAAAGATAAATAAACAGGAGTATTTGCAGGAACTGCAATGTTTGTAGCGCTAAACGCAACAACTGTACCTGTAGTTACTTTTCTAACTAAGTTCATGCTGATAGAACCTGTAACGATAGCTGATCCGATAGTGATGGTATTTGGATTAGATGAAACGTTTGTTGCAGTAAAGTTATGGTTAATAGTTACATTTTGACCCATTGTTAAAGTTGGGTTTGAACTTAAACCTGCATAAGTAGCATATAAACCTGGTTTTGTTACACCATTGATGATGGTATCTTGAGTACCTGTAAAGCCATCAATTGTAACCATTGCATTAACGCCGGCTGAATTTGATTTTACGTTAATTGCGTAGTTACCATTTGCATCAGTTGTGCCAGTATATACATCTGCGCCATTTGCCACAGCGTTTGGATATAAACCACCTACACCACCTTTGTTAACTTTAATAGTTACAACAATACCGGCCATGTTAACACGGTTAGTGTTGGTCCATCCACCGTTACCATTTGGTGTAATAACATTTTTGTTAACATTACCTTTTACTGTAGAAGTACCGGTAACATCAGTTGCAGAAAAGTCACTTGTTTCTTTATCTTTCTTACAAGAAAATAAAGCTAATGTAACGATTGAAAGTGCTAATAATGATTTTTTCATGATATTTATATTTTATAATTTATTATTTGATTTAATTGTTTGAATTAGAAATGGAAAATTAAAGTTAAAGCTCCAGAACCACCACCTAAGTTAGTGTTACCACCTAAAGTGTTGTTCATTGAGAAGATAGAACCGTTGTTGTTATCAACTGAAAAACCTTTTAATTTTTCTGAAGTATCAACATCAACTTCTTCAATAATAACTTCAGGTCCTTTTTGACCATTGTTATAAACCTCTTGAGTTGATTTAGCACCTCTTCTTGTTGTTAGAGAGTATCCCCAACCATATTCAGCACCAATTGAAATTTTTGAGAAAATAAAATACTCAATTCCAATAAATCCTCTAACGCCAAAACGGAAACCACCTCTGTTCTTAGATTCTAAGTTTCTTACCGTTCTGCCCGGAGCAATTGGGTTAGTAGTTGTAACGTTAAACGTGTTAAAGTTATTGGTGAATTGAATAGGATATTGATCTGAGAATTTGTTTCCGTATTCTACTGATTGTTTTGAACCGTTAGTTCCAAAACCGATCTCACCACCATAAAATCCTTGTAATCTGCGGTAACCTCTTCTTTTTTCATAACCTACCGTAACAATGATATTATTTTTAGAGAATTTTAATTTATCCTCAACTCTTAATAAAGATGCTGCTGCAATATCATCTGCAGTTCCTAAAGATGCTTTGTACATTGCTTCTGCATCCTGCACTTGTGCAGTCATTGAGCCTGATAAAGTATTTACACCAACACGGCCACGGATAGCAGTTTTAGCATCTAAATAATATTTACCTACAATTTGATTGTTTGAAGCCTGAACGAATGAAACGATGTTTGCCGAACCTGCAAAAGGTGTAGCACGATTCAATGTTCCTAAAAACATATCTAAAATTGGAATAGTGTTAAAGCCTAATCCAATATCACCTGCTTTTGGTAATATTTCGTAACCTTTTTTATTCTTCACTACTTCATCTCCCGAGCTTGCCTCTTGGGCAAAAGTTAACATTGAGGAGAACAATGTTGTAACAATGAGTACTTTTTTCTTCATTTTATTTGATTTTTGGTTTAATTTTAACTTACTGGCTTTAGGTAATTTTTCGACTAAAGCCACATATACGCTGCCAAAATTAAGCGTTTTTTATGTTAAAATGAAATAAATGAGTAATAATTTACTCAACATCTAGCTAAACTCTTTAGCGTAAAACGGTTACATGACCCCGCATTTCGTGAGCCTCATCTATATTATCCGTTATTTTAACACGCCAATAGTATGTTCCCAATTGATCAATAGAATCTCCATTCCATTTACCATCCCAACCTTGTTTTAAGTCTTCGGTCTTAAAGATCCGGTTACCCCAACGGTTGTATACTTCAAAGAGATAATTTTTTGAGGTCCACCCTGTTCCTAAAGGTATTAAAGTATCGTTTAAGTTATCGTTATTTACTGTAATGCAGTTTGGCATATAAAAATTAAACCCTTCTATCACACAAACAAACTTGCTTGTTGTATCAATACAATTATTTTGATTTTTTGCGATTAAACTTATATAATAACAGCCGGTATCTTTAAATGTGTAATTTATATTTTGGGATGTTCCCATATTTATGCCGTTAATGAACCATTTATAGGTTAAACCGTTTGACGTTAGATTTTCAATAAGAACATTTTCGCCATTATTTAATGTAATAACTGCCGGATCGGTTTTAAAATCTGCGGTCGGACTTGCCAACACCCTAACTACATTTGAATACGTAAACGAAGTTTTGCAATGGTTTGAATCGTTAACTGTTAGCTTAATATCGTAATAACCTTTTTTTGAATAACAATAAGTAGTGTTATTACCGGGCTGCTCAAAAGGCTTATCTCCGTAATTCCAAATGGCGTTGGTTGATTTTGGGGTTAGATTGGTAAAAGAAGTACATAACGGTTCGCAACCAACCGTATCACTCACAGCAAAAAGCGGCGTTGTAACAGGAAAAAGATTTATTGGAATAATTTTTATTGCAGTAGGCGAACCACAGCCATCACTAACGCTTAATGTATAAACGGGTATTGAAGCATTCTCTACAAAAATTGATTCTGTATTGATTGGCCCGGGCAACCAGGTATAAAAATAATTACCATCGCCACCGCTAACCGTTGGCGTTATTTGTGCGGTTGTACCCGGGCAAATACCAACGTTTGAAGCGTTTATGTTAATTGAAATTGGCGGATTTACGTCAACCGTTACCTGATAAGGCGCTAAAGTACAACCATTAGCATCGTAAACATTTAAACTATACACCGTTGTACCCGAAGGTACCAGGCTAACAGACTGTCCATTTACATTACCGGGATTCCAGACATAACTATAATTACCTGCCCCACCAAAAGCTGAGCCTTGCAACAACACTGGCTTACCAAAACATACGCCACTAGGCGCACTGGCAGAATATGAAAAAACGGGTGGTGCCGGAAAATTGATTGTTGTGGTTGCCGGACAACCAATAGCATCAACCGCTTTAATAACATAAAAACCTGCGCATAAACCGGTAATACTGTTGCTGTTTGTAGTGGGAGTATTAGTAGCACTGTATGTAACCGGAGCAACTGCATTTTGTACGGATAATAAAACACTGCCATTACATTGATTGTAACATAACACAGGTGTTGAATTAATGATTGAAACACTAACGGTACTCAGGTTGCCGATATTAAAGACCAGTGTATCAATACAATTATTACCATCCGTAACTACTGATGTGTAAGTACCACTACTTAAGGAGCCGAAATTTGGACCAACATGCGAGCCAGGCTGGGTATTAAAATTATATGGAAAATTACCGCCCGTTACATTTAAGGTAGCCGTACCATCAGCCGCGCTGCAGTTTTCGGGAGAGGTAGATGCGTTTAAGGTCATACCTGCTACAGGTGAAACAATGGCCACGCTTTTTGTTATACAGGCACTGCCATCTTTTACGGTAAGTGTATAACTTCCTATGGGAATGCCTGATACGCTTGGCAGGCTCGAAAAAACCGGTTGCCATGTGTAAGTAAAAGGCGCAGGTGCAGAAGAAACAGAAGCAATAATTGACCCATCATTTTTTCCGGGACAGCTAGGCTTATTGATCGTAAATGTTATTACAGGCTGTGGGGCTTCGGTTACAGAAACCGTATTGGTTCGCAGGCAGCCTTTACTGTCTTTGGTTACAATTGTATGCGTACCACTAAATAAATTGTTGGCTACGTTTCCAACACAGGCAACTCCATCTACCGTATAGGTAAAAGGTGATGTGCCTCCAACAGAAGTTACATTGCTTGAAATACTTGTTCCAAAACAGGGTATGAATGTGTTACTTAATGTACTGTTTATTTGCGGCGGCTCGGTTAGTATTACCGAATTGGTAACCATACAACCCTGCGCATCTTTAACCGTTACCGAATAAACAACACCTGCCGAAAGACCGGTGGCCATAGCAGCATTGGACCCTGTTGTCCAGGTATACGAAAAAGGAGGTAAAAAACTGGCGGCCGTTATATTTGTTTGAGAAGCACCATTATTACCGCCAAAACAAGACACATGCGTATTTGTAAAAGCAATACTTGCCGCAGAAAAAGGGTTGGCAATCTGGTAAGTGGTTGTGGCCGTACAATTATTTGCTGAAGTGATATAAACCGTATAATTTCCAACAGGCAATGGCGTAAGTGTACCTGTATTACCCATGTTAGAGCCGGTAATTACTGTAGCGTTAGATTGACTAACAATAGTACAGGTATATGGCGATGTACCACCGTTAACTGTAAAACTTGTGGTACCGGTATTATTGGTACAATTATAATCTGCCGTAAAAAAATAGAATAAAGAACATTGCGATCTGCCCCCATAGCAAAAACAAATGGTAAATAAGAGTATTAACCAGCTATACTTTTTGATCTTCAATTTACTTTATAGCATAAAATTAAGAAATTGAAGGCAAAAAACCATTATAATTAAATAATTGGCAGGTATTATCCAATAAGTGGGAAGCTTATATAATGGCCGAAATGCCTATAATACTTGAGTTACCAGGGAAGGCCATTTTTGAGAACGAATACGAAAAGCCAAAACGTTTTACTTTAAAACTAAAGCCAAAACTTAAACCATTTGCCCCTCTTCTATCCGGTAAGGTCATTTCGCGCTGGCGGCGGTAGTTATAAGCAATGCGTAAATTAAAATTCTTGGTCAATACAATTTCGGTTCCAATAGTAATATGGCGTAAAAAATTATCGCCACGGTTAGCAAATTTTCTTGAAAAGCGCTGAAATTTGGTAGAATCTGTTTTTGTATCGGTATTAAATGGATTTGATTTACCTGTAGTATCAATTGGACTTACATATTTTAAATTCCACCTGGTTAGTTGATCATAAACCATAAACAACCTGAATGGCGCTTTAGCAACTTTATAACTTAAGCCCAACTGCACTGTTTGTGGCAATGTTGAGGCTTGACCTTGTGTATTTGAATAATCCTTCCAAACAACACCCACATTTTTTGCCAGTAAGCTAATTGTAAGATTTTTCTTGCTGTGGTAAGTCACTCCAAAATCAATGGCATTGGCATAAGATTTATAAACATCGTATTGAGAGATAATTGTTTTTAATGCCACACCAATATTAAAAGAAGAATCTTCAAAAGGCTTCGCATAATTAAGGTTGATGCAATAATCATTGGCTTTAAAATTTTCTGTTTTTTGACCAAATTCATCGTAGCCAACAAATTTGCCGTAATCAAAAAATTGTATGCCGCCCGCCACATTACCATATTTTTTTAAGTTATGCGCGTATGCTACGTATCCAAAATTCATATCGCTTACAAAATTGCAGTAGTTAAGGGCAACCTGGCGATGCATGGTAGAATTTAATAAGGCCGGATTACTGTAAATTAAATTTACATCATCGCCCCAAATGCTCATATTACTGCCACCACAGCCTGCTGCACGTGCTGCCATTGGTATATCCAAAAAACGATACGAGTTTCTACCGCCAATTTGACTATAAGATCTAATAAAAAGGGTAACGAATATGAAAGCGAGTATCTTTTTCAACGTATTTATAACGCTAAAAATATATAAATATTGTGAGAAAGCCTTATGAATTTATAAGCTCATCATATCTTTTAATTTAACTGCCTGGCGACGAGAGATCTCAACCTCTTTACCGTCTTTTAATTTAACATTCAAACCGCCATTAAACCACGATTCTACGCTGGCAATATAATTTAAATTGATAATGTGTTTACGACTTGCCCTAAAAAATTCTTTTTCGTTAAGGCGGGTCTCTAAACTATTTAAGCTGCGTAAAATTAACGGGCGAAAGGTGTCAAAATAAACACGCACATAATTTCCTTCAGACTCAAATAAACGAATATCGGTTAATTTTACAAACCAGCATTTTTCACCGTCTTTAATAAACACCATATCATTTCTTGATAAAGGTGAATTATTATCGGTTTTGTTGGTGGTTTCTTTAATAGATAATTTTTTTATTGTTTCAGATAAACGCTGTGGCTGTATTGGTTTTAATAAATAATCAAACGCATTTAATTCAAATGCTTTAATGGCGTGCTCATCGTGCGCGGTAATAAAAACAATATCTACAGCTCCTGAAATTTCTTCAGCTAATTCCAAACCTGTTTTACCCGGCATTTGAATATCACAAAAAATAACATCGGGCTTTAATTCGTTGATCTTTTCTTTAGCCTGTAATGCGTCAGAACATTCTGCAATTACCTCAATCTCTTTGTGAGCAGCCAACAAATTTTTTAATTCCTGGCGGGCTAATCTTTCATCATCAATAATTATTGCTTTCATATATTTTTGCTTTATTTATTTAAACCACATAGATACATAGGTATCCTTTTATTCCTTTGGTAATTGACTAAAGTATTCATTTACATAGGTTTTTTGTCCTTCTTTGAAAATGTTAGAACAATTAAAATTAATCAAGATACCTTTCGGACATTTCAATAGTTTCATATAGGTTTGAAGCTGCGCTTCAAAAACATTATGCATTTCATTTACGGCCTTTAGTTCTACCAATAAACAGTTTTCGACTAAAAGATCGCATCTAAAATCAATATCAAGGGTTTTGCCTTTATATATAACAGGAATTTTCATCTCTGTGAAAAAATTTATTTTTCTATGTAAAAGCTCCTCCTTTAAGCATTGATGATAAACACTTTCAAGTAGGCCTCGCCCCATTATTTTGTGTACCTCAATAGCGGCGCCAACAACTTCGTAAGTTAAGTCATCAAGATATTTTTGCGTTAATGTTTTTTCCTTAATCAAAACTATGTTGCCTATGTGGTTTAAATTTAAGCTATCTTAATGGTATATTGATCTCAACCACCACCAAATTATCTATCTCATTTATGAAAATTTTACCGTCTATCCCATAAAGCAATTCTAAGCGCTGAATAGAGTTCTTAAATCCCACACCTGTTAAAGGTTTATCATGATTTAATTTACCCGTATTACAGATCTTGATCCTTAAAATATTTGCCTGCTTAAAGGCCTCTACAATTATATTTCCATTACCCGGAAGCTTGGAGATACCGTGCTTTATAGCGTTTTCAACCTGGGTTTGAATAATAAAAGGTGGGATCTTACAATTTAAAACATCATCTGCAATTTTAAATTCATAACTCAAGCGCTCTTCGTATCGGATGTGTTCTAAATTCAGATAATCTTTCACAAGGTTAATTTCTTCTTTCAATAATATTTCTTTGCCTTTATCCATTAATAATGTATTTCGCAAAATATTTGAAAGTTGTGTAATAGCAATTTTTGCCTTTGCAGGATCTTCATCTACCAATGCACGAATGCTATTCATGCTATTGAACATAAAATGCGGATTGAGCTGCGCTTTTAAATTATTTAATTCAGATTCTTTGCTGGCCGCTAAATAGCGAAGAGAGCTGATCTCGGTACGCTTATAGTTTTGAAAATACTGAAAACCAAAATAGATCACATTCCACAAACAAAAAACAACAGTAAAATTTATAACTGAAGAGGTAATATAAACATAACTCAGATCTGTATTGATAAGACCGAATAGTTTTGACAAACCTGCGGTCATAAAAAAGAAAACGATGGCTTTTATGATACTGAAAATAATGATCAAAAATAATTGAACCGGAAGCTTATAATTAAGAACATTCTGATTAATGATAATTACCCTGTAAACATGCGAAATACCAATACCAATTGGCATTGTCAAAAAATAAAAAAGATAATCCTTAACGGTTGTTTGATAACTTAAACCTAAAAAAATAGAGTTAACAATAACAAAAAAGGCCCAACCAAAAATCTGACAATACCAGTAAATATTCTTTTTATTTGTCAAACTAAAATGGAGTTAAGCTTTTACAAATTAGTTACTGTTTATGGTCCACTGGTTTTGGAAAGTGCAGGTAAATTCGGGATCTAATTTAATATAGGTGATCTTTGAGCGTTTTTTGATCCATTCCTTTACTTGTTTTTTATTGTAATCAGATTGTGCCATTAGCGCCAGCTTCTGATAATCATCTTTCATGTTTGTTCTGTGCGGATCGATACGGTTCTTTAATTTTAATAATCTAAAAGCAGGTTTTCCATCTGTCATGCTTACAAATTGCATAGGCTTGCTTATCTCCCCTATTTGCATTGAGTTTAAAGTAGCAACCAGGTTTTGATCAATCTGGCTAAGATCTTCGTTACTGAATTTTGTGCTGGCCGAATTACGATTGATCATTAAACCGCCGTTTTGTTTTGTATCGGCATCATCGCTGTATTTTTTAGCAGCATCCTCAAAGGTTATTTTTCCTTCTTTAATTTCGGTATAAATTGAATCCAATGCTAATTTGCTATTATAAAAATCGGCGTTAGACATTTTTGGAACAATTAAAATATGGCGCAGATCTAATAATTCACCTTTACGTTTTACCAATTCAATAAAATGAAAACCATACGAAGTTTCGAATACATTAGAGAGTTCTCCTTCTTTTAAACGAAAAGCCGCGGCTTCAAAAGCAGGATCCATAACACCTCTGCCAACATTTTCGTAACCACCACCCTTGCTTGCAGAGCCCGGGTCTTCGCTATAAAGTACTGCCAGTTTTTTCATACTCTCACCTTTTGCAACACGGGCACGGTATTCTTCCAACTGTTCTTTTGCTATTTTTTTTGCCTCGGCACTAAAGGTTGGTTTTTTTACAATTTGCTGTAATTCTACTTCTGAATTTATTAAAGGCAAACTGTCTTGCGGAATTGAGTTATAAAATTGTCTTATTTCAGAGGGTGTTAATTTTACGTCTCCAGTTATTTTGCCTTGCATTTTTTGGGCAATTAATTGTTCCTGCACATCACCACGCAACTCATCTTTAATAACATTGGTACGTTTACCGTAAAATTCTTCCAGTTTTTCTTCGCTTCCAAACTGTTGAATATAATACAACATACGCTGATTCAATTCCTGGTCAACCTCAGCATCCGAAACAACAACACTATCTCTATCTGCCTGCGCCACCAATAATTTTTGAAATACCAATGTTTCAAAAGCTTTGCATTTATTAAAGTCTTCTTCTTGTTTTTCCTGCTCTATCATTGAGTTTTGAAGATCGGATAATAAAATAGGATACTTGCCCACTACGCCAATAACCTTATCAATAACCTGCGGTTGCGCAAATGAAATTGCTACCAACAGAGAAAACAGAATACTTAATTTTACTTTTTGCATGCAGGGTAAATTTACACATTAAATGCCTTAGCAATAATGGGGAAATCTTAAAAAAATAAAAAATTAGTTTTACTTTTTCACTTTTGGCTCTATTAAAACATGCCTGAGATCGAGAAGATCTCCCCTACGCTGTACTAATTGAATAAAATGATAACCAAATTGAGTTTCAAATACCTTTGATACCTGGCCTTGTTTTAAGCTGAATGCTACTTTTTCAAATTCAGGGTCGGTTAAACCTTTTTTTACATCTAAGATCAAGCCGCCTTTTAATGCTGAAGCCTTATCATGGCTATAAGCCCTGGCAATATCTTCCATTTTTTCGCCTTTTATTACACGAAGACGTAAAGACTCAATTTCTTTTTTTGCCTTACTTTTTGAAAGGGAATCTGCATTTTGTTTTTGCGAAAATGTAACCGAAATAAAAGATAAGAAAAGCAAGATCAATTTTATCTTTTTCATGATTCTACTTTTTTATTTCAAAGGTTTGAAAGCCTACAAACTCGGTTTCTTCGGCAGCCACTTCACTTACTTTTGCCAGGCGCGAGCCAATGTAACACCAGTCAATAAACTTATTTATATCGTCTTCCTTGCCCTCTGCATGGGCAAATACCGAACCGTCATGCAAATTACGCACAAAACCGGTTAAATTTAATTTATGCGCCATGGCTTGTGCGTTGAAGCGGTAACTAACGCCCTGCACTTTGCCTTTAATGGTTATTTTATAACTGCGGAATACTTCTTTCTTCACAATATTAGAACAAATAAAAATGTTTTAGGTTTAGGCAAAAAAAAGTCCCTCTCCTTTGGAGAGGGATTTAGAGTGAGGCTTAAAGCCACAATTATTTTGTTTTATTAATAATGTTAATGTTTGTTTCACCAATTACCCTAAAGGCTGTACGGCGATTTTTTTGGTGAGCAGTTTCAAATTCTTCGCTCTTAGGTACCATTTTAGCGATCTCTGCTTCAGGAATGATCGGTTTTGTTTCACCATAACCTGTAGCCATAATACGTTTTTTAGCAATGCCTTTACTGATAATATAATCTACACAACTTTGTGCGCGGCCTTGCGATAATTTCATGTTATAAGCATCGTTACCACGGGCATCAGTATGCGAACTTAATTCAATACTTAAGTTATCGTTGATCTTCAATAGATCTACGATCTTATCTAAGATCTCCATTGATTTAGGACGCAATGTTGCTTTATCAAAATCGTACTCAATACCTTCAATTTCAATATCCCCTTCAGGTATCTTTCCTAAAAAGAAATCCTGTTCAAAATCTTTAGAGTCGGTTAAGCCTTTGGTAGCAACACTTGCCGCCTGACCAAAATATTTATTTTTTTGCGCCTTTAAGAAGTACTCTAAGTTTGGTTTTAAAGGGGTGCTGTAATAGCCTTTTTCATCTGTCACTAAAAAGAAAGGTTCCTCTCCGTCATGCACATCTCTTATTGTTACTAAAGCGCTTGGAATAGGATCATTTGTTTCTGCATCAAAAACAATACCACTTAAATTAAAAAAGATAGGTGCGTTAACGAACGAATAAATATCGTAACAATGGCCGCTTGGGCAATCTTGTCTATCACTTGAGAAAAAACCTTTCTCACCTAAACGATCCATGATATAGTAAGCATCGTCTTTGCTCGAGTTTATTGGTGCATTTAAATTAATTGGGTACATGTAAACGCTATCATCTACATTTAAACTTGATTTAAAAATATCTAAACCACCTAAGCCAGGCATACCATTAGATGCAAAGAATAAGGTGTTTGAAAGATCGTGTAAGAAAGGTGTTACTTCATCGCCCGGCGTATTAATTGGTTCTTTTAAATTTTGTGCTTCACCAATAAAACCATTATCATCAATTGGGGCCATCCAGATATCAAAACCACCTTTGCCACCCGGGCGATTAGATGAGAAAAATAATTTTTTACCATCAGCGCTTACAAATGGCTGTTGCGATTTATAACCCGGTAAGTTTACATTGGTACCTAATTTCATAGCGTCGTAAAATTTACCTTCAATACTACGCGCCATGTAAATAAATGCTTCGTTCTTGTTGTTATCGCTCCAACGGGTAAATAACATTACACCATCTTTAGTAAAGAAACTGGCACCTTCGTGCAACGATGTATTTACAGGGCGACCAAAGTTTACAGGGCGTTGCCAGATAGTATCATCAATGGTAGAAGTATAAACATCGCAATAATAAGCAGAGTTTTGTTTTTCAGGATCGGTTACTACACCACCTTTACGCGCACTTGTAAATAAAACGCGGGTATCGTTCTCAAAATACATAGCGCCAAAACTTGCAGATCCACGGTTAAAAACAATTGAATCCATCATGCGCACTTTTATTGGCTTGCGTGGTGATAAGGTGTCTAAAGCAAAGTAACACGATTTTTTCTTTTTATCCGCTTGTTTTACTAACGAATCTGTGCCCGGTTTTGGCATAGTGCCTGTTGAATCGGGCTTTGGATTAGTATAACCATCAAACGCTTTTAACGCTTCTGAATATTGCTTTAAGCTCATTAATGATAAAGCATAAAAATAAGGTGCATCGGGATATACTTTTCTTTCTACACATTTTTTGTATTGTTCAACGGCATGTTTATAATCAAAATTTAAACGGTAGCTGGTTGCCAAACGGTACATAATAAAATCGTACTTACTTGATGCAACCAAATTTTCTTTTACGAGATTGGTGCTGTCTTTTCTTTTTGTAACCCTTAGCTCAGGAACTTTAAATAACGATTTTGAATTTAAGTTCACTAATTGGGTTTCGTAAGGCAATACATAACTTCTTAAAACAGTAGTATCATCTAATACCTTTGCATAATTTACTGCAGCGGTGGCATAATCTTTTTTTGCAAAAGCATCGTCAGCAATTTCTGTCCACAATTTTTTTGATTGAGAGAAAGTTATAGAGCTTAATAAAACGAATACTATTGGAAGAGCTATTTTTTTTCTAAACATAAATACTACAATCTTGGACAGTTTTTAACATCTTGATTTTTTGATTTCTTACCTAACCAGGTTAAAGAAAGCTCGTATGCACCTCTTGTTTTAGATGTACCTCTTAAAGAAGAAGTATTAAAATCGTATGCAACTTTTATAATGTAGTTATCTTTTTTAAATCCTACATAAGCAATGCTTGCATCTTTTGCTCTATAGATATATCCTGCCAAAGCATAGAATTTTTCACCTTTAAAGAAATAACCTGCATCCATTGCATAAGTTTGCTGGATAATATTTTTTTGATTGTAGATCAACACTTTTGGAATTACATATAATAATTCGCTGATGTTAACCCTAACACCTACATGTGAATACATTCTTATTGGCAAGCGGTTATTGCTTCCAAAAAAAGTTTCTTTTGGTTGTGTTAAGTTAAAAGCGCTAAAGCCGGCAAAAGGATTAATACGGGATTGTTGTTTACCATAAAAATATAATGCGCCAAAATTAACCGCTTCCTGAAATTGTGAGCCGCGGTTAAAATTCTCATTATTTGGAATTGATTTATCAAACGATCCACCCTCTGCACCTGTCCACTGATTATCAAAAGTATATATCTGGTATTCGATACGTTTTTGAGTAAAACCGGCCTGTAAACCAAAGGATAGATTATGGTATTTATTTTTATCAATTGGTACAGCATATGAAGCAGACCCTAATAATTGAAAAACATTGTAATTACCAAAACCTGCACGCATGTTACTAACTTGTCCGCCAAAACCCCATTTACCTTTTGGCATATCAAAGCTTACCAAAGCAGTAGTAAATGGTTTGTAGGCAATTGCATTCCATTGATTACGGTAATGTGCGTGTAGTCTCATTTTACCATCCACTAAACCTGTCATAGCAGGGTTTAAGAACAATGGCGCAGCATCGTACAAGCTTAAATGAAAATCCTGTGCTTTAACGGCCGAAACCAAAAACAAGCAACAAATTATTGTATATTTTTTTATAGTTCTCATGAGCTTATCTAATAATAGTTACATCACCATTTTTCTTAACCTGGCGATTATTGTACATATCTACAACTAATGTCCAAACATACACGCCAACGGGTTGGTCTTTGCCATTTTTTGTTCCGTCCCATCCTTTTGATTGATCATTTGTCTCAAATAATAATTCGCCCCAGTTATTGTAAACCCTGAAAGTGATCTTCTCAAAAGGGCCTCCTTTTACAAAAAGCAGATCGTTATTATTGTCTTTATTTGGAGTAAACGCGGTTGGTACTTGTGGTAATGTTTGTACCTGTATTTCTTTACTTATACTATCCTTACAACCATTATTATCCAAAACAGTTAAAGTAATTAGGTAAACACCTGAGTTATTATAAACGTGAGTTGGCGATGGGCCATCACCTGTTCCTTCATCACCAAAGGTCCATAACCAACTACTAATTGAGCCGGTAGGCGCTGAAAAGTCTGAGAAATACACTGGTTCTAATGCAACCGTTGGATCGTTGGTCATACCAAACTCAGCAAGGGGTTGCGGATTGACGGTAACAGATTTTGAAGTAGAATTTATACAGCCCTGATTAGACGTAACGGTTTGTGTTACATTATATATTCCTGCTATTGTATAAGTATGTGCAGGATCTTTTATAAGTGATACAACAGGGCTGCCATCACCAAATTGCCATGTAATATTACTTGCTACTTCACCTGAACCATCTTTAAATTGTGTAAACTCACCCTGACAGGCATTAGAGAACGTAAAATCTGCAAGTGGTAAACCGTTTACAATTATATTTCTCATAACTGTGTCAGGACATTGAACATTTGGTATAACCATTGTATTTGTTCCGGTTACTGTTAACGTTACGACATACAAGCCTGTATTTGTGTAAGTATAAACAGGGTTAGAACTACTTGAACTTCCAACTCCATCGCCAAAGCTCCATGCATAAGTTAAATTGGATGTTCCATTATTTTGTGAATTACTTGTAAATGGTATACCACTGTTTATACAAATACCTTTGGGTGGTATAATAAATGAAGCTTGAGGTGCATCAATAAAGTTTGCCACAAAAGAAGCTGTTTGTGCAGGGCAGCCTTGATTGTTAGTAGATAATAAAGTAAGTACTACACTGCCATTAGCAACATCGCCCTGACTCGGAAAATATTGGCCACCTAAAGCTGTATTAGTAGGTGTAAAAGCACCAGTACCTGTCGAACTCCATATACCTGTATTGGTATAACCTGTTACAGTTCCGGTTAAAGCTATTGGCGCATTCTCACAAACCGAAGTATTACTATTTACAGCAACTACAGGTGCGGCAAGCACTGCTACTTTTAACGTATCAGTATCGTTAGGGCAATTGTAAGTACCAGGATCAGTAGTTAAAACATAGGTTAATGTACCAACAGACATATCAGAAAAACTCATAGTATAGTTTGATACGGGTGTTGCTGAACTTGGAATAAATGCACCGGTACCGTTCGTAGTAGTCCAAGTTCCGGTTGAAGCAGAACCTCCGATACCTCCATTTAAATTTATTAAGCCTGCATTGGCACATACAGTAAAATCTGCTGGTGCTATTGCTAAAGGTGCAGGACGCATGGTTAACTGAACATTATCTGTCACTATTCCACAAGGCAAGCCGGGGTTTAAGGTCACAACGAAATTAATAGTTGTTAAACTGTAATCACTTACGCTTACAGAATATATTGGATTTGATCCAACGTTACTGGGAACAAAAAATCCGGTACCATTGGTGGTTGACCATGTTGGGGTATTTGCACTGCCAACAACTGTAGAAGTTAAGACAACGGATTGTGTATTTGTACAAATATTATCATCAAAGCCTGTAAGGGTAGGTGGATCTATAAAATTTACTGTGAGCGTTCTTGAATTCGGGCTACAGCCGCCAACAGCACTAAGGGTAAAATTAACACTTCCGGCTGCAAGATCGGCAGGTGTTGGTGTATAACTGATATTTATTCCGGGATTAATAAATCCTGTACCGCTGGTAGTCCATACGCCACCTGTTGCTATTGGAGGGCCAGAAACGGTTCCTGATAATTGTATAGGCACCAGGTTATTTTTACATATCGTTGTTCCGGAACCAACAGATACTTGAGGTCGTTGCTTAATTGGAACGGTTATAGTATTGGTATCGGGTTTACAACCTGTAGATATAAGTGAAAAGGTGATGTTTGAGAGTAAGGTATCTGCATTTGACAATGTATATACTGTTGATATCGTATTTACTGTAGATGTATAAGCGCCAAAAGTACCTGTGCCACCTGTTGTTGTCCAATAACCGGTTATAGAACCGCCGCTAATTGTTCCTGTTAGAGGTACCTGCACACCAGGGCTTACACAAACAGCTGTTGGTGTTGGAACCGTTATAGTCGTTCTACGTAAAAATGAAGACATATAGTGGAACAAACAACCCGAAGTAGTTCCACCATGAAAAATACCTAATGCGAAAACCGCAGCATTGTTTGATAATAAGTTGGCGGATAACACTGGAATATTTGTTGTGTTGAATTGAATCTGTGCTCCTGAAAAATTACCACCTGTACCAGGCACTAAACTGAATGCAGATGCAGGAACTAATGTATTTGAACCATTGAGTGTAAATGATCCAACGGCGCTTGTTTCTACTAAAATATTTAAATAAAATGGCTGGCCGTTGTTTCTTGTAAACGCAACCTGATTAGAGCCTGCACAGTTTATTGGAGGTAAAATAGCCTCTCCTTTTTCGCAACCAAAGCCACTTACATCCATTACGTAAATATCCTTAGTAGATTTGATATATGTTAGTGGCTGAGTGATCTTATAAAAATAACTATCGCCTTTGTTTAACATAACAGAGCTGGTTACACCATCATTAATAGTTACCGAGGTTTGATTTACAGTTGCCACAATGTAGGCCCCCTCTGCTTCCGCTGCATTTAAACCACCCTTATTAACTATGTATTCGTTACCGATAATATCAACCGGTACCAATTGATCACCCATTAAATCACGGCAACCGCCAATGCTTGCAACCGAATCGTCAGATACTGTAACAGCAATAGGTTTATTGGCTACAACAATAGTTCCTGCAAGATTATTACCGGCTGTTGTTGTTAAGTGCGTGGCGTTTTCAACATTATAAGACTGACCATAACCAAGTCCGACAGAATAGGTAATATTTGCAGGATGTCCAATAACAGCGCATTTTGGTGTGATCCATACAACCGTATTGGGTTGGGTAGCAACAATTGTGATTTGGGATTTTGGCTGTGGTGTATAAACTCCGTTATTACTGGCCTGTTGAAAAGGGCATAAAAATTCATAACCTAAACCATTTTGCCCCTTAACGGAATATGTTTCGGGGTTATTTGTAATTGTAATAACATCATAAGTTACGGTCATAGGAAAATCAGAGGTTATCTTAAGTCCCCTGTTCAATACAGTATTGGCCGGAGTGTTTTCAACAATGTTAACAATATGATTTAGCGATTTTGTAAAGTTTGTATTGGGCCCAACTATAAACGTAGTGTCATAGGTTCCGGCTGGTTGCCTTAAACGAACAGTAGTTGTATTACTAAAAGTTGCAATTTGCAATGCTAAAGGTATTTTACCCGCATGACCTTGGGTAATCCAAGGTGCAGCGAACCAAAAAGTTGTATCTACCTGTGATAAGGATACAGATATGTTTACGAATAAAAATAAAGCCAGAAGGCCTAGTTTATTTCTTCTCTTCATTCTTTTTATTTTTTAAATTGGTTTTAATACTATTATCAATATTATTTAATTCCTCTTCATCAGCATCCTGAATCTTGTCTCCAACTGTTTTTTTCTTCTTAGCGGATTTTGTATATGTTAAAATTATTTCATGACTACCATTTGAATATTTTTGTAAAGCTGTTGTAGAATAATCATAGCTATAACCAATTGTAAATTGTTTGCTTATTGTAGTTCCAAACATTGCGCAGGCAGAAGTACTTATTCTATAACCACCACCTATCCAGAACATTTCTTTGTAAATGCATTTTAAATTAAACTCTAACTGGTATGGAGCCGGGCTATTGTAGCGGATAAGTGTTGACGGTTGCAATACCCATTCTTTTTTCTTTTTATCCAATGTAAAATTGTAACCCATATAACCATAAAGGTGTGGTGTTAATCTGCCAATAGTATTATCCCAGTATATTTTTCCTTTTGATAATTGCTGACTGCTAATTCCTAAAAAAAAGTTCTTGCTATATAAATATAAACCGGCATTGGCATCAAAAGCATTTGCGTTAAGAATGTTGTTTTTCATAAACTCATCATCCTTATCATAAACTTTGGCATTGTAAATTTTTACATTATACTGCACTGCACCAATACCAATTCCAAAACCAAGGTTTACCTTTTTGTTTATTCTCGCATGATAACTGTATGTTCCGTAAAAAGAGGTACGTGATATTAAACCACTTTTATCATTTATTATCAAACCTCCGGCAGCCATGTTAGTACGTTTCTTAAATGTACCATAACCGCTTACCATATAAGTTACAGGTGCATTTTCGAAACCTGCCCATTGGTTACGATAACCTGCATTAAATTGCATGCCTTTATTAGTACCGGCATAAGCAGGATTATATAAATACTGGTGAAGTGTGATATTTGTATATAATGTTTGCTGCTGTGCGTGTAAAAACGAATAGCAAATCAATAAAATAACTATTGTATATAATTTTGTTTTCATTATTATTTAAGTATAGTTACAGTTCCTTTATAAGTTTGTGTGTTATTTACGTCGTTAAGTTTGATCGTATAAAAATAAGCTCCCACGGGTAATGGATTGCCTTTATAGCTTCCATCCCAAGCATTAGAATAACCTACACTGCGATAAAGCAACTCACCCCATCTACTGTAAATTTCTATCTCCGCCTCCGGAAAGAATACATCAATAAAGTCAAGTCTCCAGATATCATTTTTACCATCGTTATTCGGAGTGATCATGTTTGGAATTAATTGAGTTACCTCTGCAGCAATATTTGAGATCTTTACAAGTTTTGACACTGTGCTTGTACAGCCAAATTGATCTGTAATTGTTAAAGTAACTGTATAAGTACCATTACTAAAATAATTAGTTGACGGGTTTTGTAAATTACTGGTAACACCATTACCAAAATCCCAGCTCCAGGTTACCGCCGAAATAGAATTATCTGTAAAAGAAACTATGGCGCCCAAACTTTGTGCACTATTATTAATACTAAAAAAGTCGGCCTGTGGTCTTGGAGTAATATTTACGGTTTGTGTTATTGATGATTTACAACCGTTATTTGAAGTTACAGAATGTGTAATATTAAAAATACCCTGCGATGGAAACACAATAGAAGTATCTTTTGCAAAAGAAAAATAAGGACTAACACCTCCAAAATCCCAATAATAACCTGTTGCAGGAATAGATGCAGGTGCCGAAATAGTAGATTGGTCAACAAAACCAATTAATTGCGCAGAGCCTGTACATGCTCTTGAAACACTAAAGCTGGCAGTTGGCAATGCATAAACCGTAACCGGGCGGTACACAGTGTCATAACAATTAAAGGTATTACTCACTACCAATTGAGCCGTATAGGTTCCTGCTGTTGTATAATTGTAAATTGGATTTACAGCCGCAGAACTTCCTCCATCGCCCATTTGCCATTGCCATGTATTTAATGATCCAATTCCCGACGTATTAATTGATTGATCAGTAAATAATGTAGTTTGATTTAAGCAAACCGTATTTACTGTAAAGTTAGCGGTTGGCTTATCTCTGAAATCAATTTTAACCTGATCGGATGCGCCAAAACAAATTCCATTATTAGTTGTGCTGAATGTTAAGATAACAAAGCCTGCTGCAACTTCTGCAGGTGTACCGGTGTATGTTGTTGTAAGTGCTGTATTACTTGATGAGAATGTTCCTGCGCCACCATACCAGATACCGGTATTAGAAGCGGTTCCTGTAATAACGGCATTTAATTGTATTACAGGATTATTTTTACAGGTATTCAAATCTACGCCGGTACTAACTGTAACCGGTTGAGTAAAGATCACATTTACACTATCTGAAACAGCCTTACATTGTTGGTTACCGGTACTTGTCAACTTTATCTTTATTGTACCAAGAGCAATATCTGCGGCACTTGGAATATACTGGCATAATAAGGCAAATTGATTTGGAACAAATATACCTGTGCCATTAGTGGTCCATTTTCCGGTATTTGTAGTTGTACCGGAAACTACACCATTTAAACTTATGGTTGAATTATTTGCACAACGTATTATTGGATTTATATTACTTGCCTTGACTATAGGTGCATGGTTAATAATAACGCTTACAGTATTAGACACGGCATTACAAATACCATTATTAGTACTTGTTAATACAAATTGCAATTGGCTCAAGGCTGTATCTGCATTGGATAATAAATAAGATGGTGTAAAAGTGTTAAGACTAGGTACAAAGGTACCACTGCCGGGTGCCGAAACCGACCATACACCTGAAGTGCTGGCTCCAAAAACATTTCCACTTAAATTTACCGTTGGATTATTTGAACAAATAATAGAGTTTGAACCCGCAGTTACAATTGGTTGTTGTTTTACATAAAGCCTTAAAGTATCACTTTTGTTAGGACAAATACCTGTAGAAGTTAAAACAAATTTAACCAAACCGCCGGATACCGGAGGTGTTGGGGTTGGTGTAATAGCAAGTGAGGTATCAATAAGGTTAGGTGTGTAAACATTATTGGTTAGGGCATTTGGTCCGGCAGAAAGAGAGCCAAATCCATTAAAACTCCATACTCCGGTTATTGGTCCGCCACCTATTAAGCCGTTTAAAGTAAATGAAGTGTTAGAGCAAATTGTAGCTGTTGGTGCAGGATTGGCAAAAACAAAGGCATCTTGCCCAAATTCAGAACCATAAGCATAAGAACTTCCGTTATTATAGCTTCCGTTATGAATACCAAGATCGAAAAGATCATTCTTATTTCTTAATAGATTATGAGAACCTACCGGAATAGAGGCAACGGGAAAATAGATACGCGCAGCAACAAGGTTCGGACTTCCGGGCACAGCAGTAAAACTGGCAGCAGAAATAGGAACATTGGTAGCGTTACTTGTAAGGGTAAATGTATTTTGATAACCACTTCTGGTAACAATATTTAAATTCAATGAATCGCTTGTTAACCTAGTAAAAGCAGTTGTATACGAACCTGCGCAGTAGGCAGGTGTAACCTGGGCGCCACTCAATTTACAACCATAACCGCTAACATGCGTAACATACACCGGTTTGTCTGTATCAATATAAGTTAAACTGTTTGTGGAACAATCTATTGAATACGTTTCACCGGTATTGATTAACCAGTTAATTGTTCCTGTATTAGTTGTAATTGTTAGACTTGTAGAATTTAATGTTGCTAAAACATAAGCTACATCAGATGTCCCCTGCCCTTTAACAATAACATGTTGCTTGCCAATATTATCACTTGTTGTAATTTGATCGGCATAATAATTTGTACAAAGCGTGGCCGCAGTTCTGATTGGGCCACTTATCGTTACAGCAATAGGTTTATCTGATGAAACAATGGAACCTGCCAATTCACTGGGATTAACGGTATTATTATCCCTCACCGAAAAAGTTTCTCCAAAATTCAAAGGTACAGCAAAAGTTACGTTCTTAGCTCTTCCAATACAGGCTGCGCGCGGAGTTATTAAAACAGTAGTAACCCCTGTGTTAGTGGCTACGACATCAAAACCAACGCCCCCATCAGCAAGTGAATTATTAGTTAAAATTGAAGTTGGAATAGGTGTATAAAAATCAACGCCTTTTGCCTTTTGCCCTTTAAGGCTTATCATTTCCTTGCTTGCACCAGAACCAATTGTATAATAAACCGAAATATTGGAATTAGAGCTAATGTAAATACCTTTGTTGCTAACACTGTTTGTTGGAGCGCTTTCTACAGCTGTAATTGATGTTGTCAAATCTGTCATAACCAGCGAATTGGCAGAAATATTAACAACGGTATTAACCCCGGTTGCAAGATTTGCCGGCTGCCTTACATAAACTGTAGCAGCCTGTGAATATGATTGAATATGCAACTGAATAGGTGATTGACCTAAAGTAGCCGAAATATCAGGAGCTACAAACCAAAAGCTTGTATCTATTTGCGCCTTAGGCTTAATTAAAAAAATGAAAAAGAAAACAAATACCAGTAAATATTTTGTCATAGACTTACCCTCTGAAATGATTAATTTTACGAATATACAAAAAAAATTGACATTTTACATTAATTAACAAAAAAATGAAGGTAAATTTACCAACACAACAATGCCAATAAACCGCCTGAAAATAGAGCCTTTTAAGAAACTTGAACTTTTTGCAAAAAAGGTGGTTGAAGGCTTCATTACAGGTATGCATAAAAGCCCTTTTCATGGCTTCTCGGTTGAATTTGCCGAGCACAGACTTTACAATACAGGCGAAAGCACAAGGCACATTGACTGGAAGTTATTTGCACGATCGAATAAGCTTTTTGTAAAACGTTATGAGGAAGAAACAAACCTTCGCTGCCAGATCGTTTTAGACGTTTCGGCAAGTATGCAATTTCCAAAAGATTTAGCAAATAACAAGCTTAACTTTAGTGTTCATGCTGCTGCTGCTCTTTGCGAATTATTAAAACAACAACGCGATGCTTTTGGTTTAACTTTATTTGAAAATGAGATCACAAAACATTTTGCGCCAAAAGGCAGCCCTTCTCATCAAAAATTAATTTACAACACACTTGAAGAGGTTTTGGATAAAAACTTTGAAAGTAAAAACACTTCCGCTGCTAAAACACTTAATCAAATTGCCGAGATCATTCATCAACGTTCGTTAGTGATCATTTTTAGTGATATGTTTGAAGATAATTCAGAGAATGAAGAGTTGTTTTCTGCTTTACAACATTTAAAATACCGCAAACACGAAGTTGTTTTATTTCATGTAGTAGATAAAGCTAAAGAAATTGATTTTGAATTTGAGAACAAACCTTACCACTTTATCGATCTTGAAAGCGGTGAAGAGATCAAATTAAATCCCAGCCAGATCAAAGAGCAATACCAACAATCCATTAACCAATATAAAGATCTTTTAAAGTTAAAATGCGGACAATATAAAATAGATTTTGTAGAAGCCGACATCAATAAAGGTTTTGATAATATTCTTTACACCTACCTTGTAAAAAGAAATAAAATGCTTTAGCAAATAGCATTATCCTCTCTAAAATTAACAGTTAAAAAAAATATTTTAAATATTGATTTAATTTGTTTTAATTTAAGTGATCAAACTCTTACTTATGAGCGAACAATCTTTTGAACCAACTGCAGAAACCGCAGGCACAATTAAATGTAAAAATTGTGGTGCCAATTTAAGTTTTAAACCGGGTACTCAAAGCCTTACCTGTGGCTATTGTCAGACTCAAAACGAGATCGTTTCAGAAAAAACAGAGATCACAGAAAATGATTATAATAGCTTTTTAGAGAATAATGTTTCTTCTTCTGAAAAGCAAACCATTTCAACTGTTAAGTGTGATAGTTGTGGTTCGTCTACTACACTGCCGCCAAATGTTACATCAAGCAATTGTCCTTATTGTGATACAGCATTGGTTGTAAAAAACGCATCTACCTGCTCCATCATAAAACCAAAATATTTATTGCCCTTTAAGATTGAAAGAAAAAATGCAAAAGAAGGTTTTATAAAATGGGTTGGCGGATTATGGTTTGCGCCAAGTAAATTAAAAATGTACGCGCAAAACAGTCTCGAAAAACTAAAAGGTGTTTATATGCCTTACTGGACCTATGACAGCAACACCGTAAGCAATTACAGGGGACAACGTGGTGTTTATTATTATGTAACCGAAACCTATCGCGATAGCCAGGGAAAAACACAAACACGCCAGGTACGCCATACCAATTGGTACCCTGTAAGTGGTACTGTACATAATGCCTTTGATGATATTTTAGTGTGCGCCTCGCACTCCTTACCAAAAAAATTAGTGCAAGATCTTGAACCATGGGATCTACATGAACTAGTTGGCTATAATGATCAATACCTGGCTGGCTTTGTTACAGAAAGTTATCAAACAGAATTAAAACCGGGTTTTGAAGAAGCAAAAGAACGCATGCAGCCAATTATTCGCAGCGCCGTTAATTCAGATATTGGTGGTGATACACAGCAAATAGATGCTATCAATACACAATACAACGATATTTCTTTTAAACATATTTTATTACCGCTTTGGATAAGTGCTTATCGATACAATGATAAAGTTTATCGATTTACCATCAACGCGCGTACAGGCGAGGTACAAGGCGAAAGACCTTACAGCGCCTGGAAGATCTTCTTCTTTAGCCTTGCTTGTTTGGCAGTTGTTGGAACGATCATTTATTTGTTCAGGAACAAAAATTAATTTCTGTTAATTTTAATCTGTGGATTAAACTTTTTGAGAGCTTTGCAGTCTTACTGAAAAACTCAGTAAAGTACTCATGGTTCCACGCATCTTGATACTGGCCGATATTAATTCAACCCATACACAAAAATGGGTTCTTGGGCTTGCTAACGATAATTTTACTATTGGTATATTTTCTTTCAATAGCTCAGATAGTGATTGGTTCACCAATAATAAAAATATTGTCTGCTTAAATAAAAAACATACAAAAGCAACATTAACTTTATTAAATAAACTGGCTTATTTATTATTATGGCCAAAATTACTTTACCAGATCTATAAATTCAAGCCACAGGTTATTCATTCGCATTATGCGTCAAGCTACGGACTGTTAGGTGCCCTTACATTTTTTAAACCTTTTATTGTTTCGGCCTGGGGCAGCGATGTAATGGACTTTCCAAAAAAAAGTTTTTTGAATAAACTGGTAATTAAATTTATCTTATTCAGAGCAAATAAGATCTGCGTAACATCTACCGTATTAAACAAAGAAATTTCTCAATACACAAAAAAGCAGGTTCATATTATTCCGTTTGGCGTAAACTTAAATATGTTCTATGCAGATCATTCTGTTTCTGTAAATAATGATTTCGTTTTTGGTGTTGTAAAAAACCTGGAGCCTATTTATAATATCGATAAAACTATAATTGCTTTTTATTCTTTAGTTAAAAGATATCCTGATCTGCCTTTAAAACTAAAAATAGTTGGTGACGGAAGTCAAAAAGAAAATTTGAATGAATTGATAAACTATTACGGTTTAAAAAATAATATTGATATGATAGGTTTTGTTGCCCACCATCAAATACCGGAGTATTTAAATACAATGGATGTTTTGGTAAACGTTTCAGAGACCGAAAGTTTTGGGGTAAGCGTTGCAGAAGCTATGGCCTGCCAAATACCTGTAATAGTAAGTGATGTAGAAGGTTTTAAAGATCTTATACCTGATGAAAGTATTGGCTTGATAACCCGTTCAACATCACCATATGACATTCGCATTGCAATGGAAAAATATTTAATGAATTACGAGTTAAGAAATATCCTTGCTAACAATGCATTTAAACACATTACGGAAAAATTTAGCTGGAATAAAAATCTTAATGAAATGGAGCAGCTTTATTTTGAAATGACATAATGTAAAAAGCCACACAGCTATAAAACTATGTGGCTTTTTTGTAATTGTTCTAAAATTAAATATCGTATTTTCTAACTACATTATGTATCTCAATAATTGGTTTTAAGAACTCTTCAAGATCATACACACATAATTGCGAAGCCGCGTCACATAAGGCAGTAGAAGGCTCAGGATGAGTCTCAATAAACATGCCATCAATACCACTGGCCACGCCTGCCCTGCTTAAAACAGGTAAAAATTCCCTTGCTCCGCCTTTTGCATCTGCGCTTGGTATACCATACTTACGTACACAATGTGTTACATCAAATACAACAGGATATCCCAAATTATTCATATGAAAAAAACTGCGCGGATCAACGATCAGATCGTTATATCCAAAAACATAACCACGCTCAGTTAATATTACGTTATCGTTCCCAGCATCTATACATTTTTGTAACGGATGTTTCATATTATCTGGCGCTAAAAACTGGCCATGTTTAATATTTACAACCTTACCTGTTTTTGCGGCAGCAACCAATAAAGAGCTTTGCATACACAAATAGGCAGGTATTTGTAACACATCACATACTTCTCCCGCAATGGCTGCCTGGTAACTTTCGTGAATATCGGTAAGTAACGGAAAACCAAATTGCTCTTTTACTTTGGCAAGAATTTTCATTCCTTTTTCCAAACCCGGGCCATCATAATATTTTAAGCTACTACGGTTATCTTTTAAAAAACTTGATTTATAAATGATCTTTATCTTTAAACGCTCCCCAACTTCTTTCAGCTTCTCGGCAGTTTTCATCATAATACTTTCGTCCTCAATAACACATGGACCCGAGATCAAAAACAATTCTTTAGAACCGCATTCTATATTTCCAACTTTAACGATCTTTTTTTGCATAATAGTTTACTTTTTAATAGGCTTACAAGATAAACAATTTTATGTGTATAATATGTTTAGTTTATCACAAAAATTACAAAGGCAAACCATTTTCTTTATGCTATGGAAAAAGTTCACTTAATTGCTATTGGCGGAAGCGCCATGCATAATATGGCATTGGCCTTACATGAAAAAGGATTTAAAGTTACAGGCAGTGATGATGAGATAAATGAACCAAGTAAAAGCAGATTGGCAAAAGCAGGTATCTTACCGGCCGAAATAGGTTGGTTTCCTGAAAAAATAACGAATGATATTAATGCTGTTATACTTGGCATGCATGCCAGGGCCGATAATCCCGAATTAATACGTGCAAAGGAATTGGGCTTAAAAGTATATTCATATCCCGAATATATTTATGAAGCCACCAAAAATAAAACACGTATTGTTATTGGTGGCAGCCATGGAAAAACAACCATCACGGCAATGATATTACATGTAATGCATTTTCATAAAATAGAAACCGATTTTTTAGTTGGCGCGCAGTTGGCAGGGTTTGATACAATGGTGAATTTGACCAACACTTCTAAATTTGCAGTTATTGAAGGTGACGAATACTTAGCTTCGCCTATTGACCGCAGACCTAAATTTCATTTATACAAACCTAACATTGCTATTTTAAGTGGCATTGCCTGGGATCATATCAATGTATTTCCAACCTTTGAAAATTATGTTGAGCAGTTCACCAAATTCATAAATCTTATTGAACCAAAAGGATCATTGATCTATTGTTCTGAAGATAAGGTTTTAGACATCTGTTGTAAAAATGCAGAAAATAAGAATATCACAAAAACACCCTATTCTATTCCAGTAAATGAAATTAAAGATGGAACAACTTACCTTTTAGCAAACGATAAAAAAATTCCATTACAAATATTTGGCAGCCATAATTTAATGAATTTAAATGGTGCGAGAATGGTTTGCAATACTATTGGCTTAAGCGATGAACAATTTTACGAAGCCATACAATCCTTTAAAGGCGCGGCAAAACGTTTAGAGTTAGTTTACAAAGAAAACAACTTTAATTTTTATAAAGATTTTGCCCACTCACCCTCCAAACTAAAAGCTACAACCGATGCTGTAAAAAAACAATTTACCGATCGCTATATTGTTGCCTGTATGGAGCTGCATACATTTAGCAGTTTGAACGAAGAGTTTTTAAATGAATATAAAGGATCGATGGATCTGGCTGATGAAGCCATTGTTTATTTTAACCCACATACCATTGCACATAAAAAATTAAAAGAGATCACCGAAGAGCAGGTTCATAAAGCCTTTAACCGTAAAGATCTGAAGGTTTTTACAAAAAGTGCAGATGTAATTGCATACTTAAAAGCAAAAGAATGGAACAACAAAGTATTACTAATGATGAGCAGCGGTAATTTTGATGGTGTTGACTTTGCAGCTTTAGCTAAAGAATTAAAGATTTAAAATATTAAGCCATTTCATAACCCAAACAGTCTTTAGACTAATTAACATCTTTGAGGCATTTATATTTTTATTAAACCCTTGTAATTTGCTATTTTTACAAGGCTTTGAGAAATTATCTCATATTAATTTTAATACTGCTTGCATGTAGTATTTTCTCCCAAAATTTTTCGGTTGGAGGAAGTATAAAAGACGCTTCAAACGGAGAAACGGTTATTGGAGCAACAGTTCTTTTAAAAGAAGTTAATAAAGTTGCTTCAACAAATCAATATGGCT
>JAVTWD010000108.1:0-5112 GCA_032229505.1 Bacteroidota bacterium | reverse complement strand
GCAATCGTCTGATAAACTTTCTTCACCTCTACAGCCATTGGTGTTAAGGCTCTATAGCCATCTACCACGCCCTTAACACTAAAATTATTATCACTTAAATTACTATCTACAGGATTTTCGAAAGGAAAATCTCCACCGTAAGCTTTAATTCTTTTTCCATTTTTTATGGTGTCTATAGCTTGATCTACCCATTCCCAAATAAAGCCTCCTTGCAATCCGGCTGTATTTTCTATTACTTCCCAATATTCCTTAAAATTACCCATACTATTCCCCATAATGTGTGCATATTCGCACTGAATAATAGGACGAGGTTCTTTTTTAGCTCTTTGTTTTAGCGACTCAGGAGATAAGTACATAGGTGCAGACACATCTGTATAGCCGGCAGCATCCGCACCTTCATACATCACTGGTAAGATAGAAGACTTTTTAAGCCACGTATACGTTTTGCGGAAAGCTGCCCCATCGCCGGATTCATTGCCCATTGACCACATAATAATAGAAGCATGATTTTTATCTCTTTCATACATTCTTTGCGATCTTGCCGCAATAGCATCGCTCCACTCCGTCCTGTTAGCGAGTTGTATATCAGCATCATAGCCTAAACCATGGGATTCCATATTGGCTTCGTCAATTACATACAGCCCATATTGATCGCAGAGTTGCAGCCAGTAAGGATCTGGAGGATAATGCGAGTTTCTTACTGCATTTACATTCAGCTTCTTCATCATTTCCATATCCTTACGCATTAATTCTTTTGTCATTACGTGTCCGTTTGTAGGATGGTGCTCATGCCTATTTACACCTTTAAGAAAAATACGTTTACCATTTACCAACAAATTATTATCATTTATTACTATTTTTTTAAATCCGATACATTGAGGAATTACTTCTAATGTCTTCCCCGTATTATCTTTTAGCGTAAGATATAAAGTATAAAGATTGGGAGTCTCGGCTGTCCATTGAAGAACATTTTTGATGATGGTGTTAAAAAATATGTTTTTTTTAAATTTCCCAAAAACAGACTCAGGTTTGGTTAATGAATCTTGATAAATGATTTTATTTTGATTATCTCTCAATTCTGCAGAAACCATAAAATAGCGTGGATGAGAAATGCTAATACCTTGTTCAGCTTCATAATTATTCACTTCTACATTTACTGACAAGAGGCCGTCTTTGTAATCATTTGTCAATGTTGCATCAATTTTAAAATCTCTTATATTAAGGGGATGCGTGACATATAAAAATACTTCTCTCTCAATACCAGAAAAACGCCACATATCCTGACACTCTTGGTAGCTGCCATCACTCCAGCGATATATTTGTATAGCAATCGTATTTTCTCCAGTATGTATATAAGGTGTTATATCAAACTCTGCAGGTAATTTACTGTCTTCGCTATAACCGACTTTTTCCCCATTTATCCAAACAAAAAATGCAGATTTAACAGCTCCAAAATGAATAAATACTTGTTTATGTTGCCAAGAGGCAGGAATTGAAAATTGCTTCCTATAAGAGCCTACGTAATTATTGGCATTAGGAATATCATGCGGAGGGTTCAGTTTTTCATTCATCTTACTATGTCCTGCAAAATCATATGGCACATTTACATAAATAGGAAATCCGTAATGATTCACTTCCCAATTAGAAGGTACATTATAATTACCCCATTGCCTAACATCAAAATTGATTTTATAAAAATCTTGTGGTCTTTGACGAGCATCTTCTACAAATTTAAACTTCCAAAACCCATTCAATGAAATAAAGTTTTTTGATTTTGCTTTATCGTTTTCAAAAGCAAGATTTTTATTTTCAAAAGCAAAAGCCGAATTTCTGGCAGGCATGCGGTTTACCTGAAATACTTGCGGAGACTGTAGTTCATAAGGTAAATCTTGAGCTTGCAGAGATAGAAATAAAAAAATGAGATTGACTAATAAAAAAATTCTGCTCATAGCTAAACCTTTATATAAATTTTCTTTTTATCTAACCAATAACCTATCAACCACATGCACACAACGATGCTGACAGCATACATTAGAGAAGCGTTGCGTTCATCTGCAAATAATGGTTTACATACATTCACATAAAACCAGCCTAGCGGGCTTATATATTCTTGTACTCCTTGCTTAATGTCAATAGGAATACGTATTAATGTTTGTAATGAAGGTATAAAACAGCTTAGAAAGTAGATAAACAAAGGGTTTTTACCAAATACATCAAAAAATTTGCTCCAAGCACCACGCCGTTTTTTAAACTCTATTATATAAACCAACAAGGCTAAAATTAATGTAGCAAATCCTGTTGTAAATAAAGTGTAACTACTTGTCCAAACTCTTTTATTAATGGGAGTATATAAATGTAAAATATAAGCAACGATCATTATAATTACACCAGCCAGTAAGAGCTTTGGCACCAAAGATATTTTTTTGCCTGTTTTAATAATAAAGCTGCCTGCAAAATACCCTAATAATACTTGTACGATAGGCGTAAAACTACTTATGATGCCTTCCGGATCATATAAAACTCTCTGACCATTCCACACTTCTCCATGATACATGTGAGAAGCGCCAAAAACTGCCAAATCCAAGTTTTTGCCAAAGGTGTAAGGCAAATTTGCAGCATTATAAACATAACAAATAATAGTATATACAACTAAAATAATAATGCTGATGATCAATGACCCTTTGTTTTTGAAATAATAAATAATGAGCGCCGCAAACAAATAAGCTATCGCTATTCTTTGTAATACGCCCGGTATACGAAGTGATTGTAAACTATTTATTACCAGCGTATCTTGCTGCCAATGAAAAAATGGTGTAAAATTTAATATTAATCCTATAAAAAAAATCCAAAAAAATCTTGTAAATACTTTTTTTAAAAAGGAGGTTTGTCCCATCTGACGCATTCTTGGCATCACAAATGCTAAAGCATTTCCTACTGCAAAAAGAAAGAAAGGAAATACTAGGTCTGTCGGTGTCCAGCCGTTCCACTCGGCATGTTCCAAAGCCTCATAAATGTGGTGCGATCCGGGATTATTTACCAGAATCATCAAAGCTATCGTCATACCACGAAAAACATCAAGGGAATAATATCTTTCTTTTCGTAATTTCATAAAAGTTTTTTATAAGCTACCAGTTATCTGTTCTAAAAGGTACAGCAGGCAAGTTAGAATCATTGTACAAATTCACTTCAGGATTGTTACCCCAAGCATATCTTACTGCTAAGGGATATTCTACTTTAGAATTTTCTACTACAATTTCATCTCCTTGTATAGACGCATCTGCCCAATAAAATTTTTTATCTGCTCCGGCAATGGCAAAACCTTTTATATGCTTGCCGTCATTAGATTTCATTCCTTTTGCATGGCTAAATTTTATTCTTATCTTATTTTCTTCTATGGCATAGCTTTCGAAGACAGGACCTGAGAATTCTATCTCTTTTTTATATTGTTTTACCAAAGCGTTTAAAGCCAATCTTCTGCCAACCTCTTGTTTATTTTTCGGATGAATATCTAAAGCATTTCCTATATCAATAGCTACCGCCATGCCTGTATTATTTAATTGGGTGGCCATTGCCTGTGCCTCCCTTAATAAAGCCCATTGCGAATTAACTGGCATAGAATCTCTACTTAAATAATTTGCTAATTGTACAAAATAAAAAGGCATTTTGTTATTGTTGAAAGTGCTGCGCCAGCAATTGATGAGCGTTGGAAATAATGTTTGATATTGTGTTGAGCGCTCTACATTGCTTTCCCCCTGATACCATATTACACCTTTTATGGTATAATTTGTCAATGGAAAAATCATAGCATTGTAGAGTACTGTTGGTCTATTTGGTCCATTAGAAGATTCAGGTCTTTTAGGAACTTCAGACAATGTATACCCTATTTTATACTTCCATTCTCCACTTAGTTTTAAAGTATTTCCTACATTATCATTCAACGTAAAATTATCAGAATAAATCCCACCTCCTCCGCCAGTATCAAAAACGCGAATTACAATTGTGTTCTCTCCTTCTCTGATTAGTTCTTTGGGTATTTTGTAATTTCTTTTTTCTGCCCATCCGTAAGTTTTACCTATTTTTTTTCCATTTATCCATGCAATATCATCATCATCAGCAATAAAATCGAGATACAAATCTTTTCCTTTTAATTCTCGAGGAATATGCACCGTTTTTCTAAACCATATTATGCCGTCGAAGTTTATTAACCCTTTGTTTTCCCAGGTATCTGGCAATTGCATGGTTTTCCAATCTGAAGTATTTAAAGATTCTGAAGCCCATAGAGTATCAGCGTTTTTAAATCCTTGATCCATTACCCTCATTTTATCTTCCCAGTCTATAAATTCTTTCATTGCTTTTACATATGTAGCTTCTAATTTTCCTTCTCTCATTAAAGTAGCGCTGGCATATAAATTTTCGAATGACTTTAGAAAGGGGTAACTTGTCCATGCTTCCGCAACTGTTCCACCCCAAGAAGAATGAATTAACCCGATAGGAATTTTTGTTTTTAGATATATTTCTCTCGCAAAAAAATAAGCAGTTGCAGAGAAATCTGCAATACTTTGAGGAGAACAAATGCCCCATCCATTATTTCTTACAACGATTGATTTTATTGGCTTTTCTGCAATGGAACGTTCTATCTGCAATAATCTTATTTGTGAATAGGTGGCAGAAGCGATTTCTTGTTGATAGTTATTAACTTTCCCCCATCCATTCAGTGGCATTTCCATATTTGACTGTCCTGAGCATAGCCATACTTCTCCTAACAAAATGTTTTTTAATATTACTGTATTGCCTTGTGTAAGTGTTATGGTATAAGGTCCTCCGTATTGTACAGTAGCAATTTTTATTTTAAAATTTCCTTCTTTATCAGCAACAGCATTATAAGATTTATTATTCCAAGATGTAACAATTTTTACAGTTGAAAGCGGATCTGCTTTGCCCCATATTGATGTATGTGCATTTTGTTGCAGAACCATGTTATCACTAAATAATGGCGGCAAAGTTATCTTTGCCAATAAGATATTTTGAATAAAAAAAATCAAACTAAATAAAAGAAATATTTTTTTTGGCATATAAAGTATTTTATTTAAAAAAATATAATTAGAAAACATC
>JAVTWD010000107.1:0-5121 GCA_032229505.1 Bacteroidota bacterium | reverse complement strand
AGCTAGTTGGTTGTATAAAAAGTTCGGAAGTTGTAGCCTTCTGTGTACATTACCTGAAAGCCTTGCTAGTCAAGGCTTTCTTTTTTTATCCTTGAAGGGATCTCGAACTATACGCAAATGTAACAATAGAATTTAAGATAAAATGATCTAAAAGCTGATAACTCACTTCACAAAGATCGCTAATTACTTTTAGTCAAAAACAATTTCGACTCTTCTATTTATTGTTCGGCCCTTTTCATTTTCATTATCTGCAATCGGTTTACTACTTCCATATCCTTTATACCTGACTCTATCTTTTTCGATGCCTTTATTTATTATATAATCAGCTACATTTTTCGCTCTTTTTTCTGATAACTCAAAGTTCTTAAAGAATATTCCGGTTATGTCAGTATGGCCTGAGACAATAATTCTTAGAGTAATGTCTCTTTTCAATATATTGACAATAGAATCTAATTCTGAGTAACTACTATTTGCCAGGATATATGAATTAGTTTTAAAATTTACCTGCGTTAGGTTATAGACCGTTTTTCGATAATTTTTATCAATACTAAAATCACTTAGTTTAACTGTATCATGTTTTATGGTTCGTTTAATCATCTCTTTATAACATGGACATCCTAAACTATCTTGCATAGGCTTTAGGATCACATTATCGAAGAAATAATAAGGATATTTATTTGCAAATGGACTCCTGTTTTTTATATACTCAACAGCATAGTAATTTACATCTCTATTAAATTGACCAATGGTTAAGTATTGCTCCCCACCTTTTGCCAAATATATCGCACTTAATTTTGTATATTCTATGGGGTTGTTTAACAATAGCCCGTTTGACAAGACGGTAACATTTTCTGCAACCAGAGGTTTATGTTTGTTTCCTTTTAGAAACTTATCGGTTAAAGCAAATTGTAAATTATCGACACAATATGGCGCAGTACTTGAAAACAAAACACTAATTTCAAAACAATATAATTTGTCTTTAATTAATCTCTCTTTTAATTTTGTTTCTATATATTCATAATATTCATAGGAGGCGCGCTCGAAAGTAATTCCTACAAAGTATTGACCGCTATCGGCGTGACTTTCCCCTACTTGCAGAAACTTCTCTATTTTATTATTCTTATGAAAATCTGGAGATGCCCTGTTAGCATTCTTCCAATACTTTGCTTTAGTTATATCCGAATATACATATAAGCCAAAAAGACGGTATTTCGTTTGTTCAAAACTATGGTTCTTGATAAGGTTTTGTCCAAATAATGAATTAAGTGATAAGCTAATTATTAAAAGTAATATCCATTTACGTATATTCATTACATAAAAATACGCATTTTGACATACAACTGATTATCATAATAAGAACTGATATATATTAAAATCTTTGGTGACAAATGCCTTGAACAGTACAAGTTTTAGCTACCAACCATTAAGTTATAGGTATATTAATTTTAATTTTTAAAGCGCTTAACTTTTTGAGGGAAATTGAAATTTGGTTCGACTTTCTGTCGCCGATGGGCACTAAAAGCCTCTGAGAAATCAGGGGCTTTTTTGTTGATATTCTTGAGATTTGAGGTTTTTCGACTTTTAGTTAAGAGAACTAAGGGGACAAAATAAGAGACAATTATTAAATTATTTCCATTTCAAAAGTTGTATCTGTATCATCTAGAGAATCTACTGAAAAATCGAACTCTTGTAGCTTTAAAGCACATTCAACAACAAAATCTATTAAAAATTGACAGTTTTCCTTGCTCCAATTCCTTTTTCCAAAAAGCTCTAATACATAAGTACCATCTCCCATTCGAGTAGCAAGCGGCCTAAGAAATTGAAATTTGGTGTATTTTCTGTAATCAATCCCTAATGAAATTATTTCTAATGCTGTATTTAAGCTAATAAGGTTTTCATTTATTTTTGAAATAGCTTGTGAATTTAACGTCTGCCTATTGTGTATTGGGCTAATAAATTCAAATCCTTGTCTGCCTACCCAATTAGATTTTGATTCTTTGTAGCTGTAAATTAACTTATGGAAAGCAGTAGTTGCTTCCTCTACCATGCCATCAAATATACCTTTATCAAGACTTTTCTGTGCGGCTATTAAATGAGCTTTAGATTCAGGAAAAACAATTAGTTCAAATAATGATATATCTTCAAATTTGAATCCAAAAACATTTGGAGTGTTATCTACTAAGAAATTTGTAACATTCACCCTTGAGGCTTCAATTTCTATTTTTCCAGGAACAACACTGTTATGTTTGATATCATTTCTCCTATCATTAAGTTTTAATATAGCCTGCTTACCATAATATATTTGGAATTAAATCTAAGTAATTCCGTAAGAAGAGTTTTTGTTTGGTCTTAGGGATATTTAGATGCTCCGCAGCTATATGTAAATACATATCAATACAGTCATGAAAAGAAAGAATTGAGAAAAATGATGTTGCTTCTGACTGTTTAGATTGCTCTATTCCTTATTTATATAAGATTTTGACTATTGAAAGCCTTTTGACTAAGATTTCATTATTCATGCTTCTAAAATTAATGAATATTATTAAATGTTTACCAATCTTAAATCAATCCCTCATCTGCGTGACCTCCTCCTGACCTAAGTGCTAAAAGCAATTTTTACTTGTGCGGCCCTCTGGCATGATGGATTCAGTTGAAAAGCAATTAAGTGATTTAGGCATAAATGAAACTTATATCATTAAGGAAGGCTTTTAAAATTTTGTATTTATATTTTTTCGTAAATCCGAAGGCCTCGAATGTGTAAAACTATAAAATGTATTACTAAAGGCCCCTAATGTATCGTACCCAACACTAAACGCTATTTCACTCAAAGTTTTGTTAGTTTTTAAGATTAACTCTATAGATTTTACAATTCGTAAAGTTTTAAGATATTGTAAAAATGAGATATGCATATTAGTTTGAAATAAACGCGATATCGACCTCTCACTCATATTGAATTTCGCACTAATATCATAAAGACTTATAGATGATGAAATATTTTTTTCCAGATACTTTAATATCTTTAAAAGTCTTTCATCTTCTGTAATAGGCAAAACAATTGGCAACGATTGATTATTTAGTTTCGGCAGAAGTTTTTTTATTGTAATTAAAAACTCAAAATTATTTTCTTTTTCACTTACATTTCTCCCATCCCAGCATTCTGTATAGTTAATCATCTGTATCAATAACTCGCTGGCAGGATATATGCCTAATTTTCCATAAAACTTATCTTCAGAATCATTATGGGCATAAAAAAACAGAGATCTCAAAACCGTGGCAGAATATCCTACTCTTAATACATGAGGAATACCTTTAGGGATCCATAAGTAGTGATGTGCAGGAACCACATAGGTCTTGTAATCCATTGTAACATAAGCTACACCTCCTTCTACATAACTTAATTGTCCTTTCGTGTGTTGATGAAGAGGAATCAGTTTTTCTGATTTTTCGTGCATTACAAAAACAGATCGAGGTTTTTTGTCAATTTCCGGTAAAGAAGCAATTAATCCCATAATGAATTAGATATATATGCAAAAATAGTAAAATTTTAATTTGGCGGGAATGAATAAATTATTGTCTGTTTAAAGAAAATAGACAATCAATTTACTAAGCACATTTGCTCATTAAAATTTTTATTATGCAAAAAGCTTTACTAATAAGCTTGTTTATTTGGGTACAAACCAAAAATCTCATCGGGCAGGAAAGCAAAGTTTCGTCTGATACATTAAAAATTTCCCTGAATGATCTTTGGAAGAAAGCTGAGTCGTTTAGCCGCTTAGTTAATATTAAGAATAAAGAAGTTCAAATAAGTGAAGAAGAAGTAAAAGATGTTGTAATGGAGCGTTTACCAGAACTTGGAATATCAGGGCAGTATGAAAGAGCCACTAATATCCCGATCTATGATAAAGGGTTATTAAATGCGCCATCTTATCATGAGGTTATAAAAAATTTATACAAAGTAAGCGGAGATATGTATCTCAATATCTATAATGGCAATAAACTTAACTTAAAAATAAAGGAAGAAAAGGTACTTCATGAAATTAAAATTATTGAACGTGACGAAACAATATCCAATATCAGATATAAAGCAGCAGCTCTATATCTTGAATTAGATCAGGTACTTATTTTTAAAAAACTTGTAAATGAAGATATAACCAATCAGGAAAAGCAACTCAAAGAAATAAAATCTTTACAAAAACATGGAACAATTTTAAAAAGTGATGTTTTAAGAATAGAATTAGAACTGTCAAAACGAAAATTATTACTCGTAAAAATTAATAATGACATCCTAATTGCTAACCAAAAACTAAATATTATTATTGGAGAGCCCGACGATAGAATTATAATTCCTGAAAGTTTAAAGGATACACTAGGAAAAGAAGACGGCCAGTATGAAAATTTTTTAAAGGAAGCTCTTGACTATTCATTTGCCTACCATATTTCCGAACATAAGACAGAACTGAGCAAACTCCATTTAAAACAGGTAAAGGCAAATATAAGACCAAAATTAGGGTTAACAGGAGATTTCTATTATATGAATCCTCAAATATTTTTGTTTCCATATGCTCCCTATTGGTATTCGTTGGGGCTGGCGGGCTTGCGTGCATCTTTTCCAATCTCTTCCTTTTACCACAATATACATAAAACAAGAGCTGCACGTTTAGAAGTTGATAAGGAGGAAGAAGCACACAAGGATATTCAGGATAAAGTCCGGCAACAAGTAAAAGAAGCCTATCTCCGTTATAAGGAATCTCTAATAGAAATTGATGTGGCAAATGTTAATGTAACTCAAGCTGCCGAAAATGCAAGAATCATTAAAGATAACTACTTTAATCAAACAGCATTAGTAACCGATTTATTAGATGCAGATATACAAGTTTTGCAAACCCAATTTGAATTGGCATCAGCTAAAATAAAGGCTCAAAATAAATATTACTTATTGTATAACATTATTGGAAAATTATAAATGATACGAAATAGCCATGTGCCGAAATATGTATTCACAAATGAAGTTACATAGCGTATTACATATGACAATTAAAATATAAATAATTAAAACAGATGAAGGCAAAGTATACTGTAACAGACAGATTGATTACAAAAATAACAGGTTGGGTGGCCGGA
>JAVTWD010000106.1:0-5238 GCA_032229505.1 Bacteroidota bacterium | reverse complement strand
GCGGCTCAAGAAGCGGGAGGCAAATGTGTTTTTTCAAGTGAGTGGGATGAGTTTGCTCAAAAGACGTATGAATCGAATTTTGGTGAAATTCCATTTGGGGATATTACCAAAAAGGAGGTTAAGCAATTTATTCCTAAAAAAGGATTCGATTTACTTTGTGCAGGTTTTCCTTGCCAACCATTTAGTTATGCCGGATTGAATAAGGGATTTGACGATACTACAAGGGGAACGTTATTTTTTGATATTCTTCAAATATTAAAGGAAAATAAACCAAAGATGTTTCTTTTAGAAAATGTCAAAGGTCTGAAATCTCATGAAGGAGGAAAGACGTTAAAGATTATTGAAAATAGTTTAAGGAGCTTAGGTTATACGATAAAATGGGAGATACTAAATAGTTATGACTTTGGCTTACCTCAATATCGTGAGCGCTGGTATTGTGTTGGGTTTAGAGAAAAGGTGGATTTTAAATTTCCTGAAGGGACAAGACGAGGCGCTAAACTTAAAGAGATTATTGATGCATCATTCAATAAAGACAAAAAATTAAAACTATCTGATTTTGAGTTGGCAAGAATAGACTTTCATTTCAAATCTAAACATGAAAGAGTTAAGCATGATAATTCAAAATACGAGCCACATACTAAAAAGGGCCGCCACGGTATTTATTCATTTCAAAAACCTGATGGTTCCCTTAGATTTCATGTGGGCGATGTTGCAAAGACGCAGATTCAAGAAGCTTTTTATACGTGCTGTGAAACCTATGCGCCAACGATAATAGCAAATAGAACGCCTAAACTTTGGGATTTGAGAAGAAAATTATCTGTTCTTGAAGCTCAAAGATTACAAGGCTTTCCGGATAAATTTGTTTTTCCTGTTTCTGATAATCAAGCCTACAAACAATTAGGGAATTCTGTTTCTGTTCCAGTTCTCAGAGAAATAATTAAAAAAATGATTCAAACTATTAAGTAATGAAATATATCTCCGAAAAGGAAATCATTAAATCTTGGACAGCCATCGTCAATGAAGGCGTTCGTTCTAAGGCACCATTGAATAAATTCTTTGGTCTTTTGGAAATGATTAAACTTCTAAAACCAGAGCCTAATGCAGGAATTCAACCTTCGGTACAATATAAAGTAAAAAGTTCTGATTTATCATCTAATCTGCAAGAACTTTACTTTTTTGGAAGTCCGAAGAAGGAATTCCCATCCGCTGATAGCTTATTTGTTTTGTTTCCTGCCAATTGGCAGGAGTCAGTTTTGGTTACATTTCTAAAGAATAAATCAATTTCCATTCGTGATGTTGCGATTTTGTGTATGCAAAATAATGAGTGGAATGACTCAGCAGACATTACGGCTGTGGTTAAAGCATTTTGCAAAGCGTATGCGATTAACAACCCTGAAATGGTATTCTTCACAGATGATAAGACTCCTGTTGAATTTCAGTCCAAAAGCCTCAACCGTAATAAGATATTTGAGGGAGTAAAAGCGAATTTAAAAATTACTGATAATTCTAAATTTACACTTTGTATTGAGCCAACAGTAATTGCAGCTAATCCAGGAGAACTTACGAGAGGGCCATTTATTCAACCGCTATATTCAAGTCAGGAAAATTTGAAATGTGTTTTAATTACAAATTTTGACTTGACAGAAACCTATAATGTTTTCAATAAAAAAGATACAGAAATTATGATTGACATTAATAAAAATCCATCTACAGGTCTAAATTACATTTTGTATGGACCTCCCGGAACAGGGAAAACACACAATGCTATTAATCATGCCTTATCGATAATCAAAGGATATGATTTAAAAGATCTGAAGCAAAAAGAACGAAGCAATGATAGCTTTAGAAAGGGTATAAAAAAGGAGTTTGATGACTTAATGAAAATTGGGCAAATTCAATTTGTGACCTTTCACCAATCATACAGTTACGAAGAATTTATTGAGGGCATTAAGCCAAGAGTAAATCAAAAAGGCGATGTAGAATATGAAATTGTTGATGGAATATTTAAGAAGATTTGTTTAGAGGCCTCAAAAAACAACAAGTTTGATTTCGAAGAAATTTATGATTTATTTATTTCTGAAATTAAAGCCACTGAATCGCTCTTACTTAAAACATCAGTTCAGAAAAAGGAATTTTCGGTAATCGTTGATGATGACGAAACACTATTTGCAAAAACTGCTAATAGCAGGCCGAAACTTAATAAAGATGCTATTTACAATTATTTGGTTAAAGGTATCATTCCTGCTTGGTATGGATCTTACATTAGAGCCGTTGGTGACTATTTAAAAGCTAAATACAAAGATAAATTTGAAAGTGTTGACAATTCTTCTCAAAATTATGTTTTAATAATTGATGAGATTAATAGAGGCAACATTTCTAAAATATTTGGCGAATTAATCACTTTAATCGAATCATCAAAAAGGCTTGGTTCAAGCGAAGAACTTAAAATCAAACTAACATATTCCGGTGTTGACTCTAACGAGTTATTTGGGGTACCTAAAAACCTTTACGTTATTGGCACAATGAATTCAGCCGATCGCTCAATTGCACTCATTGATACCGCATTAAGAAGACGTTTCAGTTTTATAGAATATTCCTACGAGGATGCATTAGTTCCTGAAGACGTTCAAGGTATCATGCTAAGAAAAATTGTAAGTCAAATCAATAAACGAATTGAATTTTTATTAGATAAAGATCATCTAATTGGTCATGCATACTTTTTAGACTGTAAAACCAAAGAGGATGTTGTTAGAACCTTTAGAAATAAGGTATTGCCCTTACTTGAAGAATATTTTTATGGGGATTATGAGAAGATACAATTGGTTTTAGGTGACAATAAGGAGTTTAATAAACAAAAAGAACATCGCATAATTCAGACATCTGTATCTGCTGATGCTAAAAATTATTTTGGCAAGGAAGTAGAAGGATATGATGATAAATCAATCTATTTCATTAACTCCGATATCGTAAATGAGAATCACGATGGCATTCCTGTTGAATTGTTTAATTCAATTTACAAAGATTAAAGTTGAGAAAGGAGGGATTTCATATCTGCGAGTATGGCATAATTAAAAATGCTAATGATTATGAAGGTACGATCAAATCTTCATTAGAGGAATTGTACATTCCTGAGAAGTCTTTTAATAACCTCTACAATTTCATTCTTGAAAATCAGGATGCATCATCAAATGCAGAAATTCCTTTTTTAATATTTTCAAAAGGTAGGAAAAGACAAATAAAAGTGAAGAACTATGTTGGTGTTATTGAAACCAATGATGGAATGCACTTGGAAATATTACCAAAAATTCACTTAAATAGATCGGAAGAGGATGTAAATGCTACTAAAAAGATATTTCTTGATATGTTACGGCATCTTAAGAATTCTCCGTTTGTTAACGTAAGTAATGCACACCTAAAAACACAAAATAATTTTCCAATTCTTGAAGTGTTCATACAATCCTATGTTACAGAGGCGGAAAAATTAATAAATCATGGTGTTAAATCAAATTACATTAGTGTTATTGAAAATGTTAATTGCATAAAGGGCAAACTATTAACGAGCGATAACATTAAAACTAACCGTTTCAATAAGGTGAAATTCGTTTGTGAATTCTCAGAGTATTCAAATAACATCCCTCTTAATAAACTTATAAAGGCAACGCTATTAAAGTTACTCAAGATTACAAGGAATAATGTCACATCGTTTAAAATCGGACAAGTATTAAATCATTTGCAAAATGTTGATTCTTCTGATAATTTCCGAAAGGATCTTACGCTATGTAATGTAAATAATAAACTACTTTATAAATACTCTACGTTATTAAAATGGTCTGAAATATTTTTGCTTAATAAATCATTCACCAATTTTAAAGGGGAGAGCATAAATATGGCTATTCTCTTTCCAATGGAAAGAGTATTTGAGGATTTCATAACACATCTTTTTTCGAAGTATTCTGATGGGTTAAAAGTGAAAGCTCAGGACAAATCATATTTTCTAATTGAAAAACATCAAAGCCAAGGTAAATTTAGATTAAAGCCGGATATTCTTGTTGAAACTGATGTCTCGGATAAATTGATTATTGATACAAAATGGAAACTAATTGATGAACAAAAGCGAACTGGCAACTACAATATTTCACAGGCCGATATGTATCAATTATACGCCTATGGAAAAAAATACACGGTTGATCACACAGAGCCGAGGTTGGTATTGTTGTATCCATCAAATCCAAATTTCACTTCACCATTGGCAGAATTTATTTATGAGGGAGAACTTCGTTTAGATGTCATTCCTTTTGATTTGTCTGGTAGGTATGAGGAACAAATTAGTCAAATATTATCAATTTTAAATTGAGGGTTCGTTTTTAAGTATGGCTGAATTAGAAAGGACACCAAATAATAATCTTTTTGTGGATAGCAATGATCCATTGGAAATCACTTTACGAATTAAAGACGATTTTGTAAACCATTATAACAATAATAACGAGAATAAATTAAAAGCAGAACAAGTAATTCAGAAGTTAACATCAAATCATTCTTTCTGTTACTTTCAAAAACAAAAGCCTGATTCTAAAACTAATCTTCCAAAGCACAAATTGATTATTCCATTAGAGAATGATAATTGTATTGAGGCAACTTTAGGACTTTATAAGGACAAGGTTGATACTTTTACTGAGTTGTATTCTTATAGAGTGCTCAAATTTAAGGAATCCGTATTCGTAAAAGAACCAACAAAAAATACGATTAAGTCAAATTGCATTTTTAAATTCCTTGAACTTGATAAGAAAGGGGGAACAAGCTCTGAAAAATTCAAAACGCTATTTCAAAAAATTGAATCGGAAGAAGTTCCGACGATTGATATAAATAAGGAAAAGGACAAGCGCATATGGCACAATTATGTTGTAGCCTTAAAGCATCTTGTGAAGCAAAAGGAACAAGTATGGAAAATTAAACGAGTATCAGAAGTCTATTACGAACAGAGAGAAGGCGATTTAAACCGTGCTGCTTACATTGATATTTATATTAATGAAGATGATCTTATGAAGCAGATGGAAGAAGATATTTTGGAGTTGTTTCCGGAAAAGGACTTGGAAGATTACGGTGTGACTCCTGAAAAAGCTTTCATTGAGTTTAAACATTATAGACTTCTTGGTACGGAGGAGTTGAATAAACTTAAAACATTAGGTGAGGAATTATTTTATGAACTTTCAGCGAAATCCCCCAAACATATACTTTATG
>JAVTWD010000105.1:0-5397 GCA_032229505.1 Bacteroidota bacterium | reverse complement strand
TAATTACTCCTTTTGCTTTCTTAACTAATATATCTTCATATTCCCTTTTATCTAAAATATCAATAATGTGTTCTTTTACATTTTGATCTTTTTTAAATTCCAAAGATTTTACTTTTTTGTCTTTAAAGTTTACAATGATGCTTACATAGTCCCCACTATTCATAACCTCATAAAATTTATTTTCCGCATAGGATAACAACCCTAATTGTGGTACTATTGAATTGGATAGATCAGAAATGAAAAACTTTTTTAAAATTGTAGAAATAGAGATCGTTAAATAAGTATCATTTAATAACCTGCTTTTTTCATCTTCGGTATATAAATGCTTTTTGCTCTCATATAAGATTTGATACGTGCCATTTTTAAATATGGCAAATGATACAGGTAGTTTATTTAAAATGCTATCTACAATACAAAGATGTAATACCGTTAAAGTAATTTCATTGATCTTTTTAGTATCGGGTGCGTTTATAAATTGTAGTAACACTTTCTTTTGTTCTTTTTGTAAGCCTAAATCTTCAATATAATTTTTGGCGTGTTGGATGGAAGTTAACACACCTTTTATTTTGAGTGGTTTAAAGAGTTCAGATTTAAAGTTTGTAATTAAATCAAATCCTACATTAAAATCCCTAAGTTGTTCTATTACCTTAATCCAAATAAATTCTATGAACGTAAATTTTTTCCCTCGAACGTTATTCGGGTTTTCATTCAATACCTTAATCCAGTTATTCAAATTACGTAAATCAATAGCCGTTTGAACACCACCAATTAAAGGGCGTTCTATTTGCTCAAATAATTGGGCTGCTTTCTCAATTGTAGTATTGGTAAAATACCTATCCAGTTCCAAAGGGATGTTTCCCAAATGGGCTATTTGTAAAGATGAACTCTTTTTCATACTCTAAAGTTACATAAATTTTAACTGTTTACATAATTGTAAGTAATTATTTATACGAAACCGTTAAAATTTGGTTTCATCTAAATTATTCCTATATTTTATTGGGTTTTCATGGGTTTATTACAACTGTATATCCAATAAAATATGAAGCCGTGCAAGTTAGGTGCGTTTTCCACTTAACTTTTTGCTACTTTTTCGCTATTTATAGCTTAAATTCAAAAACTTTTGCTTGAGATGTAACTAACTATCCGTAACGGTTTTGAAAAAGATATTGGAATATTCTCTAAATTAGGGTACTAAAAGATGCTATTATGTTATCTGAACAGGGTACACTAAAAGAACGGTAAGATTTAGTAAGAATTTATCCAATTAGAAACACTTTATGAGGACTTTAATTATCATATTGATCTTGACATTCAAACAACTAAGCATTTTCGGTTCTTGCGCTGTGGATAACAGAACATTAACCGAGCTACTATTTGAAAATAAAGGCACTACAATTTTCAGTTGCAAAATACTAACTATGACAACCCCAAACTATGACAGCGACCGCGTAGTCATTTCATCTTCTTTAGGTGGTATTGACGGAACAGCAACCGCTGAAATAATTACAGTGTTTTTCGGGAAAATAAACTCAACAATAATTACTCTAAATACAGCTTCGCTTTTAAAAGTTGGCGAATCCTATTTAATATATACCGGAGGTGAAGGGAATACGTTTTATTGTGGCGGTAGTTGCGACAGTAGAACCCATCAAATAACTCACTCGGCAGAAAATTTGAATGAATTAGAAGTATTAAGTCAATTTTCTGACATCTATAAAAATAAAAAAAGTGGTAAATACAAGTTTTTATCTTCGACAAAAAAAATCTTGGCTATTGGTGAATTTAATAAAGGCATCCCAGTAAAGGTGTGGAAGCACTATTATTCTAATGGCATTTTAAAATCCGAACAAGACCTAAGAACAAAGCGCTCAAAATTCTATAATTCAAACGGTTATATTCTTGCAGACAATATTCAATACAAAGATAGTTCAATAAATTTATCGTATTCAAATACTACTAAAGGAGAAATAAATTACCGTTGGGTTACAATACCCACAGAAAAAGGTAGCATTTTAATTATGTATGAATATTATAAAAATGGTAATCTAAAGTTATGCGAAGGTCAAAATAATTTGACAGCGGGCAATAGCACTACAACGGACGGTAAAACCGGAAAGTATATTGAAGGCTATGAAAACGGTAAGGTAAAATTGACAGGTCAATACAAAACGAGTAAACGTGTTGGACTTTGGAAATGGTACAATGAAGATGGTAGTTTTTATGCAGAATTTGATTATAAAGATGGCACGGCAGGGCAATAAAGACACAGATATAAAAAAAGCCGCTCATTTGAGCGGCTTTTTTTAACTTGACTTTCCAAGGTTGACTATATTAGTGCTATCCCTTAATAAAATGAGTTATTTTAACTTGTTACTTCTTTTTAGGTTCTGATTCCTTTACCTGTTTTTCCGTGTTTGCTTTGTCCTGTCCGTGTTGCGGATTGTTAGGGTTTTTAACCGTTGATCTTTGATCTTCTGGTTTCGGTTGTGTTGATTTTGACATGGTGTTGATTTTTGTTATACTAATTTACAAAAAATATCATTAGAGGGTAAGGTATATATATTATTTTGAAAATATAAATACTCTTTTTACTTAAATTAGTTTTTAAATATCTTAAACTATGAACTTAAATGATCTAATTCATTCTTATGAAAAAAATAGAAATCATATTTATATGACTTCTTACCCTATATGGGTAAAAAAATATCTGTTAATTATCTATTTTCTAGTAGCAGCTTTATTTGTTGTAATGTTTGCTTTTGACAAACTAAACGGGTTCCTATTTTTAGGAATAGTCTTAATGCTTGTTGTAATACTTATTTACTTCCTAAGAAAACTATCACAACACCTCTTTAAGAAATATAATGGGAGGTACGGATTGGAATTAACGAATAAAAACCGATGGACAGAAGCTAGCTCAAATATTATAAGAAAAGAAGAGATTAAAAACATACTTGGAAATCATGTAGCAAATGAGTCGTTAATGAATAGGATAAAAGCTCAACTTCAATCAGAAATATTAACTCATACAAAAAGTTTACAAATAGGCGTTCCAGTAACAGGCTTTATAAATCTTCTCATTGGTGCCTATTTAGGATTCAACATTCAATATTTTCAAGCTGTGTTTAAAGAACATCCCGAGGTTGCATTTGAGAAAGGAAAACTTTTTTTTGTCAAAATAAGTGTATTGATTATAGTATGGCTATTTATTGTGATTGCTTACAAGCCTCTGATAGAATTATTGTTAAATCAATATAGCAAAAGATTAACTAATTTGCTAAGAACTATTGAAACTATTGAAATAGAATATTTATCTACAAAGACTGAAAAGCAGATCGAAGCATAACCAATAAAAACGAGAAGTTTTACGTACGATTATATTGAATATTTTATATCGGTAGTATAAACGCAATAAAAAGCCGCTCATTTGAGCGGCTTTATTACTTAGGGCAAGGGTTAAAGTTTTTGAGAAACTAAATATACCTCTTATAAGGTTTTATACAAAAATAATTTCGGGTTCTGTTCTGCGATTAGCTTAAAGTTATCTTCACCAATGTAAGCACGAATGTTGGTTAAGAATTGGCGTTCTGTGGTTTCCTGCTCAACCATATAGAAATCCGAACCGTACAGGATCTTCCCTTTTACGGTGTCGTCCTGTAGGGTAAGCTTTAGCAAGTTGAATAAATCCGGATTAAACATCGTGTAGCTGATATCGCTATATACATTCGGGTATTTCCTGAGTATGTTAATGACTTTGTTATACCAGTTTTCTTTTCCATCGTCATAGGTATTGCCTAAAAACTTGTTCCATTCGTCATACCCTCCGAAGTGAGCCAGGTTAATTTTAAGGTCGGGGAACTGATCCAGTACATACCGGTAATTATCAGGGTCGGTATAAATGTCTGTAAAGAACTTATTCTTTTGGCTTTTAACGTGTTCGCCCGTTTTAGGGTGGGTTAGCATATCGTTTGTGATCTTGCCTTTGTAGAAGACGCCACCACGGGCGCAATGGGTGGTTATCGGGATTTGGTATTGTTGGGTATACTCATAAACCTTATTCAACCGTTCATCAAACGGGTAATAGCCCAAAGGCGGGTATAGTTTCAATCCTGCAAAGCCTTCAACCCCGATATACTGTTTTACTATATCTAAGATATTGGTACGTTCGGGATGAACAAAAACAAACGGCTCGATCAGGTCTTTATAGGCAGGGTCACGTTTGATCTTTGCCAGTTCTTCCAGTTGCTGAATGTACGATTGTGGTACTTTGCCCGCTTCCATAAATTCCATATCCATTGGCAGGACACAAAATTTAGTTCCTTCGGGATAAAAGGATTGCAGGTACTTGAAAATCTCTAATTGGCTTTTCATATCGCCAATGGTTAAGAACGCATGAAACTTTCTGACAAGTAAAGCAAGTTCATGTTTTTGGAGTGAGCCGAACAGGTTAAAGAAAAACTTAGAGGTTTTGTTACCCTCTAATAAATTTGCTATTGGCATGAGCCAACGGGGCAAAAAGCGGTCGGGTACTGCTGCACGGTTAAAGATGTGCGTATGGCAGTTAATGATTTGTGTTTGCATACTATTATTTTTAAATGGTTTATAAATGTTTCTTCAGCGCACTAATGAGCGCATCATAATCGGGCTCTAATTTTTTCATTTCTGCTAATGACAAATAGAATTTTTCATTGTATTTAGCCTCATTGAGAAAAACGTTTTGTGTTTTATTTTTTAGAAGTTTGTATTGAACATAGACTTCAAATGATCTTGCAAAGATTTCATTACGTCTTAATTCGTAATCGCTCTTAGCTGCTTTCTGTAAGCGTAAATAATAAGGGCTTAATACTTTGGTGTTTTTCCAAATGATTTTATACATAAGGTTTTCCATTAAACCTCTTAATGTTTTTTGTTTCATTAATGCAGCATCGTATGTGGTGTGTAAGCTGCGGTCGCCTGATAAGTATATGGTATCTCCTTTTTCGTTATAAACTGCTCCGAAACAATCTAAAGCATGGCCATACTCATGGGCAAAGGCTCCTACGCCCCCACCGGTAACTATTAAACCTACCCTGTGAAAATTGGCTGGTCTTGTTTTAACTTTCGGAGGTCGTGTGTACCGTGTCAGGTTTATAACGAAAGCGCCGGGCTCAAAATGTGCTATTGCCTTACCGCTGCCTCTCGCTCCGAATGCTACGGATAGCTTCCCTTTACAGCTTATTTGTTTAGGTGAAAATTTAAGGGCTTTGTGAAGATCATAGAGGGCTACGCCAAACCCTGATAAATAGTTTACCCTATCCTGTTGGGAGAGCCAGTTCCCAAACTCAATACCCCTTAATCCGTAATACTTCTCCAGGAATCGAATATCCGTATAGAGGTAATTTGGCGGGATCTTACCCA
>JAVTWD010000104.1:0-5524 GCA_032229505.1 Bacteroidota bacterium | reverse complement strand
CTTAATCTCTCCATCTGGTACTTTATCCAAATTAGCATGTTTAATGCAGTTTTCAACTAATGGTTGTAAAAGCATGGGTGCTATACCTGTATTATCAGGGTAAATATCGTTTGCAATTTTCGATCTAAGCGTAAATTTAACCTGAAAGCGTTTTAATTCAAAGTCAACATATTTGTTTAAATAGTCTAGTTCTTCGGTAAGGCTTATCCATTCACTATCACTGTTATTAAGTGTTATTCGCATTAATTTAGAAAGGGTATTAAGTTGTTCCAGTATTGTGTCTGTATTTTCATTCAGAATGGTTCCCTGTAAACTATTCAAAGCATTAAAGATAAAATGCGGATTCATCTGACTCTGGTGCTTCGCAATTTCTTTTGCTTGTAATTTTAGCAATTCTGTTTTTTCAACAATTTGCTTTTTTTGTACAACTAATAAGTTATTATCCTTTTGTTTTCTCAGATAAAAATAGACACTTACAATTAATAGAGTGGTTATAAGCACGATTATAAAAAAAAGTTGATTCCGCTGTTTTTGTTTCGCCTCATTTTCAATATTTAAAATACTGATTTGCTTATCTTTCTTTTCCGTTTCATATAAAATCTGTAGCTTATTAATTGACTTTGCCTTTTCGGCCTTATATACTTTGCTTCTGTATTCCTCAGATTTCATAAGGTCGATATAGGCTTGCTTATGATTTCCTAACAATGTATCTATTTCAAAAGCAGTTACGTAAGCATTCAATAAAAGATCTTCGGCCTGTGCTTTTTGCCCATATTCAATACTAAGTTTACAATATTTTGACGCCTCCTTTAAATTATTGGCAGAAACATAAATATTGGCGGCAGAAGCATAGCCAGTAGCTAAATCTTTGTAATTATTCAGGCTTTTATAAATTTCAATAGCCTGTTCATTATACTTCATTGCTTCTTTTAAATCGCCTTTATAGTTATAAGCAATACTTAAATTTTGTAATGATGCTGCAATTGCCTGACGATCTCTTCCCTTTTGCTTTAGCTCTAAAGCCTTTTTATAGTTAATAATAGATTCGTCATACTTTTTAAGTCTGCGTAACACCACAGCAATATTATTATACAACATTGCAATGTAACCATCCTCTTGGGTTTCGAGCCTGTACTTTAAAGCAATTTGATAATTGTCAATAGCTTTATCAAAATCATCAACATAATAATACATTACGCCAATATTTTGATAGACAGCTGCTAACCCTTTTTTATCTTTCAGAGCTTCAAATAGTTTTAAGGCTTCAAGATAATACCAGTTTGCACTGTCAGGCTGGCTTTTAATATCATACACTGAACCAATGCGATTATAAGTTTGAGCGATTTTTCTTTTAGATTTTATTAATTCAGCTATATCGTACGCTTTAAATGCAAATTGTAATGCTTTTCCATTATCAGTACCCGAATACAGTTTACTCAGCTCATTAAAACCATCAATTTTTAAAGTGTCATATTTAGAAGTCGTACAGGAAATCAAACTATCAATTACTCTTTCCTCCTGGCAAAATGCAAATTTAGAAAGCAATAATAGAAAACAAACTGAAAAAATAAATCGAGTTACCATAGAACGATTAAATATACAACAAATAACAAAAAATCCAAGTTACGATAATCATACATAATCAAACGAATATCATTAAATGACACTCTTTAAATAAACTCGCTTCTCCGAATTTAATTTAAACGGGATATTCGGTAAAACTTTAACTCATGAAAACATTTTGTAAGCATCTAATTTTCGCAACCCTATTCTTTTTTTCCATAATCCCTGTGTTTGGTCAGAATTACAAAGCAGGAGACAAAATAGAAGCATATGATCTGGAAGAAAGAAACTGGTTTCCGGCAGAAGTTTTAAAATCGGAACAAAGCAAATGGCTTATTCATTATGTTGGATACGCTTCCGATTTTGACATTTGGTTAGAGTCTGACAGATTAAGAACAACAGGTAGCAAAACAACCTATAAACCTTACGAATATAAAGTGGGGGAAAGAGTTGAGGGAACTTCTGACAAGGGTTTAACCTGGACTTATAAGGCTAAGATCCTGAAAAAGGAAAATAATCGCTGGTTGTTGCATTATGATGGTACTGCATCATCCGATGATATTATACAAAGTGAAGTTAATATGCATCCTTGTCCAAAATGTCCCGCAGAAGAAGTAAAAACTATTGAAACCACAACTTCAGGTGTTGGAAAATACCCGGGTGATGGCATTTATCAAAAATATGATTTGGTTGAATTGTATGATGAAGGGGTTAAAAATTGGGCATTAGCAGTTCTTACCGATTACAATGAAAGTTCTAAGGTATGGTCGGTGCAAGGCTTAGGTTTAATGTGGAGCCTGGTTAGAGTTAATGAATCGGAGAAAGCAACGAAACTGCGCAAGCCTATAGCCCAGCCAAAAGTTATTGCGGGCAGATCAAACAAAGATGTTATGAAACAAATGACAGCAGATCTTGCACCTCATAAAGATGGCATTGATGCTTTTGAAAACAGTTATAACTATTCATTTGGAAGCAATGGCACAGGCACCAAAGCAATGGGATTTGGTTCTATCTATGATCAGAATTTGGATTTAGAAAAAGCGAAAAAACAAATATCGGATATGGAAGCAGCCGTGAAAATTGTAAAGGAAAAATACAATAATCAACCAAATGAATACGCACATTATTGGACGGAAAACCCGCAGGTCATTTTATTTTTATGGGAGAACAAGGACGAATGCATCAAACGATGTATTGTAGGAAGAATGAGTTATGACATGACAATACTCTACAAGTTAAATACATTGGATAATATAAATTTTAAAGAAGAGAAAGATGCCAATTATGGTTTCTATGAATATTTTGCTAAGGTTAATGGGTTTAATGATTTGATCGCCTCATTTAACGATAGAGAGGAAATGAAATATTATGCGGCGTTAGATGCAAAAAATCCATATAATTGGACAGAGGTTGAAAAAACATATCGTATAAAAGAAAAGGAATATATGGCTTATGTAACAGAGTATAGTAAAACCCTTGATATATTTACGGAATTTCATAATCCAACTTTAGAAACACTTGCCAAAAAAGAATTTTCGAAATATTATCCTAAAGCGGTTATTTTGAAATCGTGGTTAAATAAAAATGATTATACTATTCGGAAAAACGCTTTAGGAATACCTGAATACAAATTCAATTTGGTTTATGTATTATGCACCTCTCCTGATTATAAAACCCAATTTTACACATATATTGACGTAACGTGCAATTATGCTGGTAGTGGTACTTATAGTGCTCCTTTTGCAGCATTTGATAAAATTATGTGGGCACAACGCACAGGTTTTATATTAAATAAAAACTAACTGAAATTGCCAAAGCAATAAACTAGAGGATTTAATGAGCATATGAAAATTTGATCCCTGGGATTATAAAGTATATCGGTAAATGACATTCATTACGACTGTGGTATTGATGACAATCTGGTAATTTGGAGCGAATATGATGATAACTCACATGGCTCAAATGAAGAAGCAGAATAACTTTAACAGAATTTTTAGCAGCGAAAACCAGGCCTTCCCAATCGTGTATCTGCAAACACTTTATAAAGAAATATTTTCGTGACGAAAAGCCAGAACGGTTTATAAGCTTTGTGAAATAATAAAACGAGTTACTAAAAAATAAATAATATTATAATCATATGAGAACCCGCTGTTTATTTTGCGTCATAGCCCAATTATATTCTTGAATAACTACCTTTTTTTTACACTTAAAATTAAGTAATCAATATAACTTTTTACAAATGGTTTTGTAAATGCATTAGCAACATTTGTATCTATTTTACCGTTGGTTATAAAGCCATAATTGAACGCATCTGGCGCATCTGTACATTTAGTTTGAATGCCATTATTTATATATGGAATTTCTTTTTGTGGATTCCCACTTTTTGGAACCGTGCAAATGGTTTCCAGGTACAAATAATAGGATGTTTTGGAAGTATTTCCGTTTCTGCCTTTTGCAGGAATTCGGCCATAATTTATTGTAAATTGTGTAGATATAAATAATCTCGTGTGGTAGAGTACTGAATCTATTGCTGTATGAAGTGTAACGTAATCATAAATTTCATGGTCTCCGTTAACTTCTTTTTGTTTGTATTCTTTGGTGTTAAAATTAATATGCGTATCGATTTTTTTAGCACCACTTTCAAAATAGCTCTGTATGGTATAATTTAATGTTTCAAGCGTATTTATTTTGCTTTTTTTTAGGTGCGTGTCCATATTATACCATAGTAATGTTGGTATTCCAACAATTAAAATAAGAAGGGTACAATAAACAATAAAAGCCAAGTCGTTTGGAAACATTTTTTGCATCAATTTCGGCAAATATCCACTGGTGTATTTGTAAAGTGATAATACCAATACTAATGCTGCAATTGCCGTATAGCCAAATATTTTCTTTCGCATATAGAATCTGTCAATAAATTCTGTTAAACTTTTCACATAATCATTTACAGAATGCTCTGTAATGGTTGTTATCACTTCTTGTTTAAAAACAGTATCAAATATATTTTCCATTTTACTACTTGTAGTTTTGGCAAATGTAATTTTTAATTCGAGTTTTTAATTCAACATTTTAAAAATAATGCATGAGAATTTATTAGCTCATACGTTAATCCAAAATTCACTACGTTAATCGTTCAAAATGTCTGTTTAAATAAATAATTAAAATAATTGATAATAAAAACTTCACATTTATAATGAATAAAACTGAAAAAATGGAAAACGAAAAAAAACAAAAAATTGAAGAATTAGCGAATGAATTATGCCGCTTAAACATTGCTGTAAAAATGGCTAAAACAGATGAGGACAAAAAATTGGCTCATGAAAATTTCATGAATCATCGAAATGCTATGAAGCCTTTAGTAGGCGAGGATGATGAAGCAATAGCAATGATAAAAATGATTATGGAAAAATGCGATTAATTTCGATAACCTAAAAGATGATGATAGACAGAAATGAAAAAATTAATTGGAGTGATTATGAAAAAGATATAGATGGTATGCACTATACCTGTAGTTTTAATGGTGATTTTGTCATTTGGGGAAATTACGACGATAATCCTCATGGTGTAAATAACGAAGCGAGGATACATTTGAAAGAATTTTTAGAAGAACTTTCTCCTAACTCGCTAAGTTGTAGAAGACACATTAAAGAGGTTTATGGAGATGAAAAATTGGAACGTTTTATATACTTCGTGCAGAAACATTCTCAATCATTAAAGCAATAGTATATCAAATAGTGCTATTATACATTGGCTGATATTTAAATTGTTTTTAGGATTAATCGTCAAACGATAATCATTATTTGTTAAACGATAATAGGGTGCATAGCTACTTCAAATAAACTGGAAAATAATTTCCCAAAAATTAAATCAACTTTACTTTAAATGTCAAAAGCTAAGAATCAGGTATCCAAAATTTATTACAAAAATAATTGTAGAGTAAGTGCCTAGATGCTTTTTTTCG
>JAVTWD010000103.1:0-36744 GCA_032229505.1 Bacteroidota bacterium | reverse complement strand
ATGCCAATTTTAAAAAAATCCTCACAGAAATGTGGGGATTTTTTGTTTTAGAGAATTCCCTTAAATATAAAAAAGCCTTTCTAAACATTAGAAAGGCTTTTATTTTAATTCTACTTAAAAGTAAAACTTTAATCAATCTTTATCTCCACCAAGACTGTAACCGTTATTCTCTTCGTCCTCACTGCCAATATCTTCCTGTTCATCATCCAGCTCAGACCCGGGAATATCCAAATCACCACCACTTACATCATCCTTAAAATCTTTCTCATTCAGCTTTGCTTTAGGATCTTCATTCTTGGATTTTTCCTTCGTAATATCTTCAGGATCAATTTCCGTTTCTTCTTTTAATTGGTTATAAATATCATCGGTTGTTGGATACATGGGATATCCCGGAAAATCGCTGTTATCTTCCTCTTTCTTATTGTTTTTTAAGTCCTCATCCATAATAAATAATTTTAATGTTATTTATTATATGAAAATTTAATGCCATCCCTAAACAAAAAAGCCTCCCATTTTATGGAAGGCTTTTAATTTATTTAAAAAATTAATTAGTTGTTTATTTTAATTAATTCAACTTCAAAAATAAGATCTGCTTTTGGTGGAATTGCGCCCGGGTAACCTTGCTCACCATAGGCTAAGTTGTAAGGAATGTAGAATTTATATTTAGCGCCTTCTTTCATTAACTGTACACCTTCTGTCCATCCCGGAATTACCTGGTTTAAACCAAAATCAATTGGCTGGCCACGTTGCACGCTGCTATCAAATACTTTTCCATCAGGAAAAGTACCATGATAATGAACTTTTACATTACTTGTTGCAACCGGCGATGCGCCTGTTCCCTCTTTAACCACAATATATTTTAAACCGCTTGCAGTTGTTTTACCATTTGCAAATTCGCGCAAAGCAGCTTCATTAGCTTTTGCTCTTGCTTCATCTGCCGCTTTATCTTTTTCTGCTTTTTTAGCAGCAAACGCGTTTCTTTCTTTTTCAAAAGTAGCTGCAGCATCAAAGGCTTCTGCTTCTTTGCCTTTACGTAAAATAACAACATGTTTAATAGTGTCGTTACCTACAATTTTATTTACCACATCTTGCCCTTGTACAACATGGCCAAACACCGTGTGAAATCCATCTAACCAGGCTGTTTGTACGTGTGTAATAAAGAACTGGCTGCCATTGGTGCTGCCACCATTGCTAAATGCTTGCTTAGAGCCTTGAGGATCACTATTAGCCATAGATAATATACCAGGACCACTATGTTTTAATGATGTATCTGTTTCGTCAGGAAATTTATATCCCGGGTCACCCATACCTTTACCTAATGGACAACCACCTTGTATCATAAAGTTTGGTATTACACGGTGAAATATTAAACCATCGTAATATGGCACCCCTTCTGCTTTTGCAGTATTTTTAATTTTTCCTTCTGCTAAACCAACAAAGTTACCAACTGTCATTGGTGTTTTTTTAAATTCCAAAGTAGTGTAAATATCACCTTTGCTTGTTTCAAATTTGGCATACATGCCATCTGCTTGTTTGCTTAAAAACTCTTTATCCATTTTACCTAATTTTTGTTTTTCTTTTTTTTGCGCAATTGCTCCAAAGTTTAGAGTTGTAATTGCAGTAACTATTAATAGTAACTTTTTCATCGTGTTTATTTTTTAATGCTTGTTACAATAAGTTTGCCAAATTAATGAGGAGGCATTTGCCCTTCCGGTTGTGCAGGGGCAGGGCCAAAGTTAACTAATTCAACTTCAAATGTTAATGGGGCAAATGGAGGGATTGGTCCGCCACCATTTGGGCCATAAGCTAAGTTTGAAGGCAAAATAATTTTTGCTTTACCACCTTTAGACATTAGCATAATAGCTTCATCCCAACCTTTAATAACCTGGCCTACACCAATAATTAATTTATAAGGACCATAAGGTCTTTGAGGGTTAAATACGTTTCCTTCTTTTGCAACAGATTCAATTGAAGTATCAAATAATTTACCATCTAATAAACGGCCAACATAATTCACTTCTACCTGATCTCCTGCTTTTGGTTTAGGGCCACTACCTTTTTTTGTTTCAATAAAGTATAAACCACTTTCGTTTGGTTTTACAGTAATTTTATTATCAGCCAAATATTTTTCAAGATCGCCTTTTTCTTTGCTTTCCATTTCCTTCATCATTTTTTCCTGCTCGGCCATTTGTTGTTTTTGGTTCTCTTCTAATTCTTTTTTACCAAGAACATCTTTAATTTTTACAATGGCTTTTAGTTTTTCGCCGGGTTTAAATTGCGGAGGCAATTCTTTATACTTCATTGTTTTAAAGAAAAATGAATCTGCCGAAAAAATAAATGCAGCGCTATCGCCTTTGCACATCATGGCCATACCATCTTCCAAACTTCCAACAAATGATGTTTTAGGCATTAAGAATTTTGTATAACCCGATCCATCCTGACTTACAGATTTAGAATCTACAATTACCGAATCATTTTTATTATTAGAGATAACATAACTAAAAGTAATACCATCGCCTTCATTTATCTTAGTACCACTTTCGTTGTGGTTAAAAAACTTGTAATGTAAACCGTTTTCGGCTTTTGTATAGCCTTCAAAATCTGAACCGTTTGAACAGCTTGCAAGTATTAATGCTGTTGCGGCTGTTGAAAGAAGAGTTGTTTTTTTGATTTGCTTTTTTTGTTGTTTTATATTTTAAAACGATGGTTAAATTATGCGCCATCGTTGGTTTTTACATCAATTATCTTTACTTCGTAGATCAATGGCGTGTAGGGAGCAATAATTCCGTTAGTGCTTCCATTTTCTCCAAAAGCGAGCCGTGAAGGTAATATTATTTTTGCATTTTGACCCTTTTTTAGCCTCTTTATAACATAATTTAGTCCTTTTATTAATTGGTCAGGCGTGCCATAAGAAACCTCAAAATTTGCGGGCGATTGCTCAAAAATACGGCCATTTAAAAAAGTGCCTGTATAGGTTAATTTAACGGTGTTTTTATATACAGTAACCGGCAAATCAGATGGTGGTGGCTTTTCTATCCAGTAAAAACCTAAGGAGTCGCGTGCCATTTCAAATTCCTGGGGTGATTTGTAATAAGCTTCAATCTGCTCAGTTTCCTGGGCTAAAAGATTTACAGTGCGATTATTATATTCGTCAGCGCTCATTATTCTTCGCACTTTTATATTCACTTTTACTACGGTATCATTCTTACTAAAAAAAGAGATCTTATCTGAATTAAATTGCTGTTTATAAAAGTCTTTTGTGCGTATCATCAGGCAGGCACTATCTAAAACAGCTAATTTTGAAATATAGTGTTTTAAAAAATTACCAGTAGATAGTGAATCTATTGCCACAAAAAAATTATCATTAAAATTATTGCGACTGTCCCAAAACACTGAATCTGACTGGGTTTTAAAGGTAGCATCTATCCAGGCAACAGCGTTTGGCTGATAGGTAGATGCGTTGGAATTAAAAGAAATAAGTTTGTAATAATAACCCAATTCATTATAAGAAAAATGCTCTTTATTATTTCGTTTACAAGCGTTAATTAAGAGCAAAAAAATAAATGAAATAAAAGTGGCGATCTTTTTTGCCTTAATAGATCTCAACATCATAAATTATTGGCATTTGTGGTGGAATTTTTTTGAGATCGCCTAACAGGCCATGTGCAAGGTGTGAGGGAATTAGCAGTAAAGCTTTATCGCCGTGTTTTAAGTACTTTATGCCACGGTGTATACCACTTTCAATGTTTTCGTTACCAACAATAAATGTTTTTTTGCCTTCAGTTTTGGATGAATAACATTCAGTTCCATCTAATAATGATACCTTAAAATTCATTACAATTTCATCGCCGTCTTTAATACTGTCGCCTTTGGCAGAAGGCGTGTAAACATAATAACGAATGCCCGATGTAGTTGCAATAAATGGCATTTTATGTGTTTTTACATAATAATCCATTTCGTCAATTTCTTTTTGCACTAACTGTTTATTGGCTTTTACAAACTGGTTCTTTAACTCGGTTTCGTTTATGTTTTTGGTGGGATCTGTTTTTGCTTTTTCTTTTGGCTCTGCAGGACCGCATGAACTCATAAAAACACTGCAAATAAGTAATGTTGTAAAAACTAAAACGGTATAAGATTTGCTGATCATTTTGGTATAAAAACAAAATTAATGATTAGTTAATAGATTAATCTATAAAAAAATCTAATTTTACTAACCGTTATGAATAAGGAAGAACGTTATAAACATGTATTGGATTACTTTGAGAAGAACGTTGGCCTGGCCGAGACAGAGCTTACGTATAACAATCCTTTTGAGTTATTGGTTGCTGTAATTTTAAGCGCCCAGTGTACCGATAAACGCGTTAATTTAACTACACCAAAACTTTTTAAAGATTATCCCAATGCAGAGGCAATGGCTGCGGCAAGCCCCGAAACGATATTCTCTTATATCAGAAGCATAAGCTATCCCAATAACAAGGCCAAACACTTAGTAGGCATGGCAAATATGCTTTTAAAAGACTTTAATAATGTGGTACCGGCAGAGGTAGAACAGTTGGTAAAACTGCCCGGAGTTGGTCGTAAAACGGCCAATGTAATAGCATCTGTAATATACGATAAGCCAACAATGGCGGTAGATACACATGTTTTTAGGGTAAGCAACCGGATAGGATTGACCACAAATGCGAAAAATCCCTTGCAATCTGAAAAACAATTGATTAAATTTATACCTGAGCATCTTGTACCTAAAGCGCATCACTGGTTAATATTGCATGGAAGATATGTGTGTTTGGCTAGAAATCCTAAATGCGAAATATGCCCCATTAAGTTGTACTGCAAATATTATGAACGAGTAATTGTAAAACAAAATAAACAAACAACTGTTACACTAAACATAAACCCTAAGCGTTATGGCAAAGAAAACAAAAGCAAAAAAATCGGCAAAAAAGCCGGTGAAAAAAGCAGCTAAGAAAACTGCTAAAAAAGCTGGTAAAAAAACAGCAAAAAAATCAGCACCAAAAAAAGCGGCTAAAAAGTCGGCAAAAAAAACAGCTAAAAAAGTTGTAAAGAAAGCCGCTAAAAAAGCAAAAAAGGTAGCTAAGAAAACGGTAAAAAAAGTTGCTAAAAAAGCGGCACCAAAAAAAGCTAAAAAAGTAGTTAAGGCCGTTAAAAAGGCTGTGGCTAAAAAAACAGTAAAAAAAGTAATTAAAAAAGCGGAGACTCCTGTAGTGGATGCGTTTAAGAGCGCTGTAAATTTAGCTAAAAAAGTAGTTGAAAATGTTGTAGCAAAAGTAACAGATACTGAAAAACATGTGGATAATACCAATGAAAATTCAGGATCAGAAAGCTCGCATACAGAAAACTCAAGCAACAACGATACGCCGTCTTCTAAAGACGAGGAAGAGCCCAGGTTCGTCGCGCATAGAACCCATTTAAATGCCGGCGATAAAGCTCCTTATTTTGAAGGAAGAGACCAGAATGGAAATATCCTTAACTCAGCAATGTTTAGAGGAAAAAATCTTATTCTTTATTTCTATCCCCAGGATGATACGGAGACTTGTACCAAAGAGGCATGTAACCTGCGCGACGAGTATAAATATCTAAGCGATAGTAATTATGCTGTGGTTGGCGTGAGTCCTGATGATGAGCGATCTCACACTAAATTTATAGCAAAATACAATCTGCCTTTTCCTTTACTGGCAGATACAGATATGACCGTTATTAAAGCTTACGATGTATGGGGAACCAAAAAATTTATGGGTAGAATTTATGATGGCCTTTTAAGAACAACTTTTGTAATTGGGCCGGATGGCATTATAAAAGAAGTAATTACAAAGGTAGATTCGGCAAAGCACGCTCAACAAATTTTAGGAATGTAATTTTTTTACAGAAAAAGTTTGTGAGATAAAATAAAACCGTTAAATTTGCACTCCCGATTTAAACGTTGGGAAAACGGATTGGTAGTTCTCCCGATAGCTATCGGGAGGTTAAAAGCCGCCAAGAAGTTTTAAAAATTAGGATTGGTAGTTCAGCTGGTTAGAATGCCGCCCTGTCACGGCGGAGGTCGCGGGTTCGAGTCCCGTCCAGTCCGCAAACAAATGCAAAAGGTTCAAACGCAAGTTTGAACCTTTTTTGTTTTCACGCCGAGCGTTCAAAGCTTGCTTTGAAAAGTGAGGTGTGAAAACAAAAAGAATTCCGCTTTGCGGAATTTTTTGCATTTGCAAAATGGACCTGAAGGGCCGATGCGTAGCATCAATCCCGTTAAATAAATACCTAACATTATCAAAAACACCTACTGCCAGCAGTAGGTGTTTTTTGTATTAAATTGTTATAGTTTTATGCTGATATAGAATAAAAAAACAGACATATGAAATCAATCTTAACAGTGATACTAATTTCGGCAGCAATTTTATTTGCAAGTTGTGGGAGCGATGCGAGTTCTTCAAACTCTGAAAGACCAAAAACTCCTGAAGAATTAAGAGTAGAATTAAAACAAAAGGAAGAAATAGCTCCTTTAGAGTATTTAAAAGACAAAGGTGTAACAATGCTCCCACAGCAAAAGAAAATTCGTAATGGTGGACTTTTTCGTGATGCAGAATATGCACCAGATGGAGCAATTTTTGAGGGAGATTTTATTAATAGCGCAACACTTGCGAAATTTAAAGATATTCAGGTCAATGTATCATACTTTTCTAAAACAAAAACTTTAATAAAAGAGGAGTCTTACATTATTTATGAGTTCTTTCCGCCTAACACAACAAAACACTTCTCTTTTAAAGTTGCTGAAATTCCTGAAGCGCAGAAATCATTTGCATTTGAAATAGTTGGCGCAACTGCTATAAACTGATAATAGAAATAGAAAGTGCAAAATGGGACAGAAGAGCCCAGCGACCAAAGGGAGCTAATCCCGTCGGAGAAAAAAGCTTGCTTTAAAAAGGGACGCAATCCTGTGTTTATATTTTTTAGTTCCATAGGATTGCAAATCCAGAAGAGTAGCCCATATATTTATTTCGCACCCATTAAACGCTCCTTCGCCTCTTTCAGTTGCAATCTAACCTATTTCCTGTTTTTTCTCCATTCATGTCAACTTAATTTTGTTGCATGAATTTTACTGATATCTCTTTACAGCTTTTTCTTATGTTTTTAGGAATTGCCTTTGGCGCCGGTATTTATGAGGCCCGCGTGGTGTTGCCTTTATGGTTCAATAAAATAAACGGCAGGTACTCTGTCAACTATGAAAATCTATTAGAAATAGATTCCGGAAGAAAATTCTGGGGTTTTATTACTACTGTGCCATTAACGATTCTTACTATCATCAATAGTGTTTTGGCAGCTCAATCAACAGACTCAATAAGCACGTTATGGCTCACTGCATCGTTGATTGTTTTAGTGGAACGCATACTAACCTTCAGTTTTTTTATTCCAACAATTATCAAATTGCAGGGCAATAAAAATATGACAGATGATCAAATCAATAAAAAGATCTCGCTTTGGATAGGAATGAATTATGTGCGGAATATTTTAACGTTGATAAGCTGGATATTGATCTTGCAGGTAATAATTCTGCGCTAATAGCATTACAACAACTTCACGCGCTCTTCTTCCAGATCTATTTGATAGATCTGTTCAAAAATAAGTTCGTCATTCATTTCAGGATCTTTGTTCAGATCAGATAAAAATTGCCTTTGCTTTTCTAAGAGCTCCAAATAAGCATCTTTGGTAGTCTCGCTCATTTTTAAATGTTCGGGTTCATTTATCTTATGTTCCCATTGTTCCATCATGTGTTGCAAAAATCTGTCTTTATGTTCGCTGCTTTCTTGTTTTTCTTTCAGTAATCTTATAGTTTCTTTTACTAAGCTATGCTTTATTTTTATTTTCATCTGCTCTTCTTTTTCTTCACCCAAAAAATTATCAAAGAGGCCCGAGCGTCTTATAAACAAAGGCAGTGTAAGACCCTGCATTAGCAAGGTTAAAAGAATAACAATAAACGTAATAAATAAAATAAGATGTCTGTGAGGGAAGGCTTCGCCATTTGGTAATGTAACAGGAATTGCTAATGCAGCTGCTAACGATACTACACCACGCATACCTGTCCAGCCTAATAGTAAAGGCATACGCCACATGCGTCTTTTATCACCTCTGCCCGGTGCTACGCTTGGCCTGAAAATCAAAGTACTTACCAATGCAGCATAAGAGCTTATCATTCTCGCCAAAATTAAAATAGCAGTAACTACAATACCATAAATAATAGCTGTGCTTAAAGGAATGCCATCCGCGCGAAGTCCTGCAACTACTTCGGGCAGCTCTAATCCAATAAGCATAAATACAATGCCGTTTAAAATAAAAATAAATGCTTCCCAAAAGCTATAACCTCTCACACGGCTGGCACTGTTTAAAAATGAAAGCTGTCTGTTAGCTAAAAATAAACCACCAAACACTACAGCCAATACGCCGGAGCAATGAAGTTGTTCTGCGATCCAATACAAAAAGTAAGGCTCAATAATAGTAAATACAATATCAGATGGAGCATCGGTTGGTAGTAATTTATGCGCCTTCATAAACAACCAACCGCCTAATAAACCAATGCCAATACCGCCAACGATCATCCATGAAAAACTAAGCATAGCATCCTGAAAAATAAACTGCCCCGTACCAACACTTACTAAAGCAAAGCGGAAGATGATAAGTGATGAAGCATCGTTGAGTAAACTTTCTCCTTCTAAAATGGCGGCTGTTGATCTTGGGATGCGAACAAACTTCATAATAGCGCCGGTACTTACAGCATCGGGTGGCGAAACAATTCCTCCTAATAAAAACCCAAGTGCCAGCGTAAAGCCCGGAATAAAATGATTGGTAACGACTGCTACTGCAAGGGCAGAGAAGAGCACCACCAAAAAAGCAAAGCTGCCTATAATGCGCCACCATTTTTTCATTTCTTTAAACGAAATGCTCCAGGCGGCTTCAAATAATAAAGGGGGTAAAAAAATAAAGAAGATCATATCCGGATCGATATGTACTTTTGGCAAAGCAGGAATAAAGCTAATGCATAGCCCGCCCAGCACCAATAATACAGGGTAGGCTACTTTTAGCTTTGCGGCCAGTAGCTCTAATAAAACTATAACGGCAATGAGCGCTAATATAAATGGAAGTTGTTCGTGCATAAATTGTATAATCTCAAAGATAAATTAATGCAGTAAAATAAAAAAGGAAATAGGTTATATATTGAACGATTTAAAATTATTTCTTTAATTTTGCCAAAGATACCACCTAGTATCTTTTTATGAATAAAGCCGCTGCAACACGTATAAACATTCTTCAAAAGGCCTTTGAGCTTATCTACACAAAAGGATATCAAACAACCAGCATAGATGAGATTATTGCTACTACTAAAGTAACCAAAGGGGCTTTTTATTACCATTTTAAAACCAAAGATGAAATGGGTTTGGCACTTATTCATGAGGTGCTTGATCCGGCTATGGTAGAAGGATTTAGTGAGGTGTTTAAGAAGACAGATGATCCCAATAAAGAAATTTATGATATGACCAGGTATTTGCTTTTAGAAGATCCTATGCTATTGGTTAAATACGGTTGCCCTGTAAGTAATTTTACGCAGGAAATGACCCCGTGGCATAAAGAATTCAGCAAGGCTCTTGGCGAATTGATGATGAAGTGGCGCGAGCTTTTAATATCAACCATAAAAAGAGGTATTAAAAAAGGATATTACCGAAAGGATATTGATGCTGAGCGCGTGTGTGATTTTTTAATATCCGGTTACTGGGGTATTCGCAATTTAGGTAAGTTGAACAACAGTGCCGATTGTTATAAAGGCTACTTAAAAGAGCTTAAAATTTACCTAAAGAACCTCAAATAAAATTTTTTTATTAAAAAACATACCAGTTAGTATGTTTTTAATTACATTTGTTCCGTTAAATAAAAAATATATGTACCAATCGCTTATTTTTTTTCATTCTGTTTTTAGATGGCTGGTATTGGTATCGTTGATCTGGTGTATTGTAAGATCATATAAAGGATATTTTTCGAAGGCTGTTTTCTTAAAAAGAGATAATGCTTTAAGGCACTGGACAGCTACCATTGCTCACATTCAACTGGTGTTGGGAATAATATTGTATACACAAAGTCCTGTAATACAATTTTTTTGGAACAATTTTAATGAGGCCATTCATGATTTGGAGACAAGCTTTTTTGCTTTGCTACACCTATTATTAATGCTAAGTGCTATTATTTTAATTACAATAGGTTCAGCAAAAGCAAAACGTAAGGCTTTAGATAAAGAAAAATTCAAAACTATGTTGCTTTGGTTCTCTGTTTCTTTAATAATTATACTTATTGCCATTCCGTGGCCTTTTTCACCATTTGCAACAAGACCATATTTTAGATAAAATGAAAAGCTTAATTACTACATCCGTTGGCAGGCTCAGGATCCTCGCATTTTTAGAAGGGATCTCATTACTGATATTGGTATTTATTGCAGTGCCAATAAAATACATTTATCATGATCCTGCTTTTACAAAACTAATGGGGCCAATTCACGGCGCTTTATTCTTACTTTTTTTATTCAATGCGCTTAGTGTTGGTGTTGAGTATAACTGGAAGTTTAAAACAACTACCTGGAAAGTGATATTGGCTTGTTTTATTCCGTTTGGTACGTTTTATATTGATAAAAAAATATTACAAAAAATTAAAAAATGATCTTTGTCTTTAAAACAAATGTAGAGACCAAACAACAAGTTGACAGCATGAGCGACCAAATTAATGAATTATTCCCGCTTTCTGAATGGAATTTTGATCTGGAAGACTGCGACAGAATATTTAGAATAAGCATTAAAGAGGGTAACATGGATAGTATAATTTCACTTTTTAAAACGAACGGTTTTGTCTGTGAAGAGATAAGTGATCATATTTCCCCAAAAATTTAAATAACAATCCTACTCATTTTTCCACTTTCTTAGGTTTTTAACATCCTGTTTTATATCTTGTAGTATAAAATCACAACAATAATAGCATGAAAAAAATTATACTTCTTGCAGCAGCTTTACAATTTCAATTAATTTGTTTGGCGCAACAACAAAAAAGTAATTATGAGCTTTTACTTTCAAGCGGCACGGTTGAATTGTTTTCCAATTTCGACCAGGTTAAAAGCCAGCAATTACAGGCTGATGAGCTGTTTAACGGAAGTTATTATAAATACATTCAGTTTTACAATATTCCTTCAACCGAGCAAAAAAAGCAAATGGCTGATATGGGGGTTGATCTTTTATTATACTTGCCAACCAATACATACATTGCCTCTTTAAAACAGTTTGTGAATATTAATAATCTTTCAACCTTTGGTATCAGAGGTGTTTACACTATTCAACCTGAATACAAATTATTAAACGAACTTTCTATTGCACTTAAAGAAAAGAATTATCCGGGCTATGCAGTAAAAGGCAATGATATTGGTATCAGCTTTACAAGTTATTCTGATATTCCTTTTGAAACAACAAAATCATATCTTCAATCAAAAGGATATAAAATTACTTACGAAGATAAAAGCATGCACTGGTTTGTGGTTTGGGTTAATAAGAACGAGATATTGGATTTTGTTGACCAACCATTTGTATGTACTGCCGAGTTGGTAGACGATGTACCGCAGCCTGAAAATAATGTTGAGAGAACTGATCATCGCAGCAACGCTGTTGCAACAGATTATTCTGGTGGAAGAAAATACAATGGTGCAGGTACCAAAGTAATGTTACAAGATGATGGTATTATTGGACCACATATAGATTATACAGGCCGTTTACCAATGCAATTTATGACCAACAATATTGGTGATCACGGCGATCATTGTGCAGGTATTATTTTTGGTGGCGGTAACCGGAATCCTTTAACGCGAGGTATGGCATGGGGCGCAGAGCTTTATGCTTATAACGCTTCACCAAACTACCAGGGCTTTGATAGTATTACAACGCACTACGGAACCTTAGGCATAAGAATTATCTCTACTTCTTACTCTGATGGTTGTAACGCAGGTTATACGATCCGTGCACAAAAATTAGATATACAAAACCTTGCAATGCCGCAATTGATACATGTATTTTCCGCGGGAAATAACGGCACATCAGATTGCAGTTATGGTGCAGGTGCCAGTTGGGGCAATGTAACGGGTGGACATAAACATTCAAAAAATTCAATAGCTGTTGCTAATTTAGATTATATGGATGTACGTAATAGTTCTTCAAGCCGTGGCCCTGCACATGACGGGCGTTTAAAGCCTGAAGTAAGTGCTGTTGGAACAAACGTTTATTCTACATCAAACCCCGATACATATGTAAATAAAACCGGTACTTCAATGTCTTGCCCTGCTATCTCAGGCGTTTTTGCACAATTGTATGATGCTTACAGAACTTTAAACAGTAATGTTAATCCGCCAAGTGCTTTAATGAAAGCAATTGTAATGAATACAGCCGATGATCTGGGAAATGTTGGGCCCGACTTTGGTTACGGTTATGGTCGTGTAAATGCTTTAAAAGCGGTTAAAACAATTGAAGAGGCAAATTATTTAAATGCAACTATTAGTAATGCAGGAACAAATACACATAATATTGTTGTACCTGCAGGTGTAAGACGAATGAAAGTAATGACTTACTGGCACGACTATCAGGCTTCGGTAAATGCCGCAGTGGCATTGGTAAATAATTTAAATACGGTATTAACAGCACCATCTTCTGCTACATTTAATCCTTTGATCCTTGATTATACTCCTAATGCAACCAACCTTAACACTCCGGCTATTCAGGGTGTTGATATCCGTAATAATCACGAGCAGGTTACAGTTAACACGCCACCAGCCGGTAATTATGTATTGACTGTTACAGGTGCATCTGTTCCAATGGGTCCGCAATCATATTACGTTACCTGGATCTTTGAAATGGATGGTTATACACTTACTTATCCAATAGGTGGTGAAGGTTTTGTACCTGGCGAAACCGAAACAATTCGTTGGGATGCCATAGAAACTGTTGGTACGCAAACATTACAATACACAATTAATAATGGTGTATCGTGGACGAACATAAACACTGCAATTGCAGGAACACAACGTTATTATAACTGGACAGTGCCAAGCGCCTTATCTGGTCAATGTAAGGTAAGGGTTAGCCGTGGTGTTTATACAGCAGAAAGCGATACAAGTTTTTCTATCATTCCTTTACCAACAGTTATTAATGTTGCCTGGGCTTGCCCTGATTCAGTAAAGCTAACCTGGAATCCTGCAGCAGGCGCAACCTCTTACGATGTATTTAAATTAGGTAATGTGTATATGGATTCGGTTGGAACAAGTAACACAACATCTAAAGTAATTCCAAATACGTTAAGTACACAAACACATTGGTTCAGTGTTCGCGCGCGCGGTCCGTTATCGGCAGTTGGCAGAAGAGCAAATGCTATTCAAAAACTACCGGGCACTTTTTCTTGCCCAATTATTACTGATATCGCTGATAATTCTTTTTTAGGAAATTCAAATATTAATGTGTTTCCAAATCCGGGTTATGGTATATATAATCTTTCTATTTCTCAATTGAATAATACTGAGTTGAGCTATACAATAATTGATCTAAGTGGAAAAGAAATTAAAAAAGAAAGTTTCGGAAAACAGTCAGGCGAATTTAATTCAACAATAAATATCGAAAATGTTTCGAATGGAATTTATATGTTGATCCTAAATCATGACGGAGTTACTGATCATATTAAACTTTGTAAATTTTAAGTTTTTTCTTTACACTATTTTCTTGCCTGAATGTTCAGGCACAATATTCGCATGTTAATTTGTAAAAATTAATATATGAATAATCTTTTCAGAGGTTTGTTAGCCGGCGGTGCTGCAGCCAAATGGGGCGGCGGCTGCTTTGGTACTATTTTAGTATTTGTAATTGTATGGCTTATCTTGGGGCAAACCTGCCAGTAGAAAATTTAAAGCATTAAGCTAAAAGGTCTGCCAATAATAATTGTGCGCCTAAAGAATTTTTATTTGAAAAATCCAACGGTTTTACAATGTATGCTCTTACACCCATATTTTGAGTGGCAATTTTAGCGTAGGCTTCTTCCGATTCGGTTAAAATAAATACTTTAATGCTTTTAAAACTATGGTACGATTTTATGATCCTTAAAAATTCAATACCATTCATTTTTGGTGTATTAATATCTAATAAAATAAAATCGGCATGTATTGTATCAATGGTTAATAAAGTAAGGGCGTCAACTTCATTATTGGTAGTGTGCAATGTATGATCAGGAACCTTGTATTTCAATTGCTGTGTTATGTTTTCGATTCCTTTTCGGTCTTCTTTTATTAGTAATATAGTACGGTGTTTCATTGGTTTTTTAAAAAAGCAAGTTCTAAAGTTTATTACGAATTGTAATTGACAATTATCAATTTTAGTATTTATAAACTATGGTATATTTGGTTTTTTTCATTTGCTTTTAGTTGCATGTTTAAATTAGCCCGGATATTTCCGGGCTTTTTACATTTCAGAAACCATATTTAATAAGGTGCGCGGCTTTAAGATCATAATTTTAGTGCCTTTGCTTGTAATTATTTTTTCATCTTTAAAAGTACGCAGCATCCTTACCAATGTTTCTTTTGCTGTACCAACAAAGCTTGCAAAATCGTCACGGTTTATTGAAATAAAAACAGACTTTGCGTCTTCATCATTGCGTTGATATACTTTATTTAAAATGAGCAGGCTTAATGCTACCCTTTCCTTTACACCATACTGCGAAAAAATGGCGGTTTTATTTATCCATACCGAAAATTCTTTTGACAAATTGATCAATAATTTTTTTGCCAGCGAGGAAGAGCTGTTGAGGATAGTTAAAAATAATTCCGCTGATATAAAAGATATCACCACATTATCCATTGCTACTGCCGAAACAGGGTGGGGCTCTTCTCCCAATAAAGGCCGGTAGCCAAAAAAATCACGCTTTTTATAAATATAAACAATGCTTTGTTTGCCATCTGAGTTAGTTTGAAAGATCTTTACTTTACCTTTTCGTATAATATAAATGCCTTTTGAATAAGCACCTTGTTTAAATAAGTAATCACCTTTTAAGTATTCTTTGCGGGTGAGCCTGTTTTTGATCAGCTCTGTTTCTTCAGTTGAAAGAAAATCGAAAAGAGAAGAAGATTTGAGATGATATTTTTCTACGTCGAACATTTTATAAGTGTATATTTTTTTATTAAAATCAAAATTGACAATTGTCAATTTATTTTATAGCTGGTGGGGTATATATGATTTTATTTTTTGCACCCGATAAAGCCCGCTTCATTCCATTTTTTTAAGCGGGTTTTTTCTTCTATAACAATTTACTGGCATAAAGTTTATGGTAACAAATAAAATAATTATGAAAAAACTAATTCTTATACTATTTGTTTGGTTTTGTAGCTTAGGTTTAGCAGCTCAGAACAAAAAGAATAAAAAACACAGCCCTGATTTCAGTTATTGTATGATTGTAAAAGGTGATGAGCAGGTTTTAACACAAAACGGCACAGAGATAAAAGAAGATGTAAAGTTAAAAAATGGAGATAGGCTTTCGGCTGAAGGAAGGGTGAGAAGAACAGACGGTACCGAAATAAAACTAAAAGAAGGTGAGTGTATTAATAATAATGGTGAAGTTATAAAACCGAAATAATTATTTGCTTTTCATTTGTTCTTTTAACCAGGTTTTGGCAGCTTCTTTATTTATAAATATTTTGGTGGGTACAAAAGGCTTACTTATTTTTTCATGCATTTGACCTAAAAAGTAAATAGACATGTTTGAGGTATAAAAAGCAATAGCTAAAGTATTATCAGCATACTCTTTTGTGGCTGTTACAGCCCTTGCTTCCTTGGTTAAAGTAAAAAACTCTATTCCTTCAGCTAAAACATAAAATTTTTTTCCGGGTTTTAAAGCAGTTAACTTTGCTTTTCCTTCTAATACATCTTCAACATCCAGGCGCGCATTCTCCTTAATTACATATTCAAGATAATTATCTTTAAAGACACGCATAATGAATTTTTCAGTTTCAATTATTTCAAAGTCCATTTACCTCTCTATTAATAGCTATTATTATCTATTATAAATTTAAGAAAAACTCTTAGCTAAACCAGTTTTAGGCTATAAACTTTTAAGAGACTTAGAATTCCACAGTTTTTCTGGCACGATTATTTCTATAGTAAGGTATATGATTTCACTATTATCCTAAATCTCATGAAAACTACCAGCAAAACAGTGCTCCTTATCGAGGATGAAGATTTTATCTCAGGTTTAATTGCCCGCTCTTTAAGAGAAGAAGGCTATAATGTAATTGCAACCAGCGATTATAAAGAATCTATTAAGGTTATTGACTCTATGGATCTTGACCTTATTGTTTCGGATGTAATGCTACCTTATACAGGAGGCTTAGACATTGCCGAGTATGTGAAAAGCACTTCCAAAAATAAGGATATTCCAATTATACTTGTAACCGGTATGGATAAAGACGTTCTGTCAACCACCCAAATTAAGGTTAATGCTATTTTATCAAAACCTTTTGATATGTTGCAGTTGGTTGACCTGGTGAATTCAAATCTGAAAAGAAAGTCTGCATAAAAACGCCGCAAAAAGCTATTAGGGGAAATTTTTCCCAATATTGAGGAATTCAGTGCGGCTTTTATGCCCTGCAAAGCTTATGATTTGCTGAAATATTTTCTTACATCCTTAAAAGAATTACCTACCAATTTTATTACTGAGCGTAATTGCGCTTCGGTACAACCTAAAAACTCTGTCCAATAATCTATCTGCGATTGTTCGCTAAGATTAATTGTGTTCGACTCCGGTTTATTTTTATTTGAATTATCTGACATGACTATAATCGTTTTTATTAATTATAGATTCAATTCAGATGCCAATAGATAAGTGTAAAAATTTAATTATAGAAGTTTAACATCTATACTAGATCGCTAAATATATTTATTGTTTTTCGCTTCTTTAATTGCATCCTCACGCGAATGTACGTTCAATTTCACATAAATATTTTTAATGTGTGATTTTACGGTTTCAAGATCAATGAACATTTGTTTTGCAATTTTACTTCTGCTTTTTCCATTCGCTATTTGTTCTAAGATCTCTGTTTCACGTTTTGTTAAAGGTGAATTTTGATTTTTATGGAATGATTTAATAACGATCTTGGCAATGTTCATGCTCATTGGAGCGCCACCATCAACCACTTCCTGTATGGCATCCATTATTTTTTCGGTATTATCGCTTTTTGTCAAATAACCCGAAGCGCCTTTGGTTAAGGCGTTGAATACATTATCTTCATTTTCATAAACCGTTAACATTAAAATATATGTTTTTGGTAATATGCTTTTTATTTTAGGAATGGCATCAATGCCTTTTATACCGGGCAACTCAATATCTAAAAGTATTACCTGTGGTTTATCATTTACTAGGTTCACTAAAGCATCTTCAACATTGGAGTAGGAGTTTAGCACCTTGTAATTTTCGGTAGCGTTTATCAGGTAAGTAAATCCGTTGCGGATGGTCTCATCATCTTCAATGATCACAACTGTTATTGGCGTTTTATTTTCCATGGGTGCTAAATAAAAATGTTACTCAAAAAAATGGTTATGTCTGTTCCCTTTTGCATAGTTGAATTTACAGATATTTGTCCATTCATCCTACCGGCCCTGTTCTTCATATTTTTAATACCGTTGCCTTTTTGTATCACCTGTGAGTCAAAGCCCCGGCCGTTATCTTTTATCTTTATCTCAAGATCCCTGTTGTTTGTCATCTCTAATGATATTTCTACCTTGGTGGCTTTAGAGTGTTTTAAAATGTTACTGTAAGCCTCTTTAAAAACCATTATAAGATTGCGGCTATAATCCAGCTTTAATTTTAAAGGATTACCGGCTTTTACATTATGTGTAAACTCAAAATCAATTACGGTATCGTGAAAGATCTCTTCACCAATTTCTTTAACGTGTTCTGCTATCTCGTAAATACCATCGTTTTGCGAGTTAAGGGACCAGATAATGTCTTTTGAACCGTTGTAAAGAGCAGCAGTGTTTTCTTTTATTTGCCCAACCAAATTTGTTACCTCGCTTTCTTTAGGTTCTATTTTTGATTTTAATATATCTGTAAGCACCGAAATACGAGTTAATCTGTTTCCCATCTCATCATGAAAATCTTCGGCTGTACGGTGCCTTAATTTCATAAATTCTTCTTCGCGTATCTTTTCAAGGATCTCTTTACGTTTTTGTTTTCTTCTTGTAGAAATATAAGTGATCAAAGCTCCGGTTGAAATTAAAAGTAACACCACCAATAACTGAAAATAACCGGTTTGGTAAAAGGCCTTTTCTATCTCGAAAGGATATTCAATAGTATTAGAGGATACAGCGCCGCTTTTGGTAATAGCCTGCAATTTTAATATGTATTTGCCGGGCGGGATAGCAGAGTAAATAATGTAAGGATTATTGGTGATGGTAAAATCTTTATCAATACCTTCCAGCTTACATTTAAATAAAACGTCTTCGGGATTGGTAAAATAAATAGCACCAAATTCAAACGTTAAGTGGTTTTGGCTTGAATGTAATTTTAACCCGTTTGGTACCCTGAACCAGGTTGACAAATTTTGATACAAGCTGCTATCCGTTATATCTGATGAAAATAATTTTACCGATTTTAATAATACAACGGGTTGATTTTTTTCCGTAAGATCGGCATCTGGATTAAAGTGAAATAACCCTTTTGTAGTACCAAACCATAAACTGCTATCTGCTGCCTTTAACAAGCAATTATGGCTGCATTCCATGCCTAATAAGCCATCTGAACGACCGTAATTCTTAACAGCCTGTACTTCATCTTTATCATTTAGCTGTAAATTACTAATACCAAAGCCGGTACCTATCCAGGCTTTTTGTTTATCGTAAACATAAATACTATAAATAAAATTGCTGGGCAAACCATTATCCGTATTGTAATTAATGATCTTACCTGTTTTTAAATTCCAGTTAATAACACCTTTATCGGTTGTGCCAATCCATAAATTATCATTTTTTTTGGCGAGACATAATACAGATGAATTCTCAAACTCTTTCTTTTTAAGCGAATGCTGTTTGTATTCTTTATCCAAAACAAAAATGCCTTTTGATGTTCCTATTAACAGACTATCTGAAGTAAATTGCTTTATAGCACTTACCGAAACGTTATCTGTTTTTAATTTTCTTACATTACCCGTTTTATCAATAACAAAAATACCCTGGCCCGAGCCAAGCAACATATTGCCTTGTGCATCTTTTAAAAAACTGTTGGCGCCACGTACTTGCATGCCAGTGGTTTTATCAATGATCTTTTGAAGCCCGTTTTTTTCATTGTAGATCCACGAACCTTTTCCAATAGTGCCTATCCAGATATTATTTTCATCATCGGCATACAGGCAGCTTATTTTACTATCTGCTAATACAGGGCCTTTATTGTTAACAGGATCAATGCCTTTATTTTCATTTATTTTATACAAACCTCCACCATAACCCGCAGCGTAAATATTACCATCTGTAGTTTGTACCACACCCATTACAATTGTATTTGATATACCGCTTGATTTATCGTAATAGGTAAACGTATTTTCTCTGAATTTATAAATGCCATCAGCATCGGTAGCAAACCATAAATTATTTTCAATGTCTTTATAAATGTAAAGTACCGAGTTATCGGTAAAACCACTTTTACTGTCAAAGTGGATGATATTTGCACCTTCAATTTTATAAGCACCATTATCAGAACCTAACCAAATATTTTTTTTAAGGTCTTCTTCAATACATAAAATATTAATACCGCTAATGTTTGATATTTTGTTTTTGTAGGTTTGTATCTTATTATTCTTTACTTCAAAAAGGCCGCTGTTAGTAGCCAGAAGTGTATCGCCAATAGAAGTAATAAAGAGCTTACGGATAAGAATTGTTTTATTGGGTTCATCGCTTGAAGCTATTTTTTTCCAGGAATTATTAATAGATGCATACAATCCTTTTTCGGCCACATAAGCTAATAACTGATCGTTACTTGTATTATAAATTGTGCTAACGGTTTCGGATGGTGAGGAAACGGGAATGTGTTGTCCTTTAAAATTATTTAATTTAAACAACAAACCATTATTTAACGCGTAAATGCTTTCATCAGCTACCTGCAACATGGCTGTAACATTGTTTACGGTAGCATTACTAAGCTTTATTGTTTTAAAGGTTTTACCGTTAAAAACAGAAATGCCATAATTGGTACCGGCCCAAATGTTGCCGGCCTTATCACACAATAACGAATTTACATCATTAGAAACCAACCCTTCCTGCGCGGCATAACCTGTAAATTTTCTTCCGTCAAATTTGCTTATACCACCTTCTGTGGCTATCCACAATTGCCTGTACCTATCCTGGCAAATGTAACCGCATTGCGATTGTATTAAACCATCTTCAACGGTCCAGTTTACGAAATTGTATTTTTGGCAAAAGCCTGTTAAATAAAAAAAGAGAATAAAAGATATAGCTACCAGCCTGGCCATGAATACATTTAAATGAATGTTCTAATTTAAGAAGTAGAAATGGATTTAAATAATTCTTTCATTTTATGTTTCATTGTCTCAATTTCTTTAATGGATTCAGGCGTTCCGTTGGCTTTTCTAACTTGTTCTTCCCGATTTTCTAAGGTAGCAATGATACCTTCCTTAAAAGCTTTTTGCGCATAAAGGCCTGCATATTTTGTTTTTTGTTTTGAGAAAGCTATAAAATCAACAGCTGCTTTTTCAAAGGTTGATATATTGCTACAGCGCTTTAAAAATTGCGCATAAACATCCATAAATTCAAATAAATAATAGCTTGTAAAGTTTTCTGAAGCTTTGGTAAAGAAAGATTGGTTCTCATCAGTGCCTTTATCTGCATATACGTAAGCAATACTTAAAAGCACAGCTTTGTTTTTTTCATTTTCAAAATTCTTTATTTTTTGAAATGCCGAAGTGGAATTTGTTTTTGCAATAGATCTTATAGCTGCAGATAAAATAGCGTACGATTGTTCGTCCAATGAACTTTCATATAAGCTCGTAAGATCATTGCCGCTATAATTATCCCCTAAAAAACGAAGCGCAGTTGCCCTTACATTGGTGTTGCTATCAGAGGTAGCAATTTTTGTAATAGTTGGCCTTAATTCATTTTCGTTTTGTTTTGCAATTGTTTCTAAAGCAAAAACAGCAAAACTTCTTAGCTCAAACCAGCTGTCTTTTTCGGCTGCTTTTAAAAATAGCTCCATTACGCCGGGCTCATTCAATTTGGTCTTTAAATTGCTTAAAGCTTCTAACCTATCGCCGTATAGCGGTGCATGCTCGTATTGAAAAATAAATTCTTTTGTGGAGCGGTTAAAAGTTCTATCACTTAATAATTGTCTTTCTGCATCAAAGTTTACAAGATCAGGTTCAGAAGCAACTGAGAATTTAAACTCCTGATTATTTTCTGTGATGACAATTCGTTTTCTTTCTTTTGTTCCGTTAAAATAAATATCTACGTCTACTGGTAGTGTATACAAAGGTGTTTCTTTCAGATCCTGCTCTTGTTTTACTTTTAGTTTTAATGTTTTTGTAGCAGCATCGTAAACATTCGTGAACGCAATTTTAGGATGACCTTTTGCCATAAACCATTGGTTAAAGAACCAGTTAAGGTCTTCACCCGTAATTTCTTCAAAAGCAAGACGTAGATCATGTATCTCAGCATTTTTAAATTTATTTTTTTCTAAATATAATTTCAAGGATGCAAAAAATGCTTTATCGCCGGTGTATTTTCTAAGCATATGTAAGATCTGTCCGCCTTTGTTATAACTATAAGCATCAAACATGTCTTCGCGGTTATCATAATCAAAACGAATCATATCTACCTGCTTATCAGCGCTTGCAAAATACCCCATTTTAGATTTGTAGCTATGCGCATCTGCTGCATCTCTACCGTTTTTATATTCCTGCCATAAATATTCGCCATAGGTTGCGAAACTTTCATTTAGTGGTAAATTGCTCCAGCTCTCTGCTGTAACAAGGTCGCCAAACCATTGGTGAAATAATTCGTGAGAAATAACATCTTCCCCTTTTTTACCATCTATCATTTCACGATCGGTTTGGTAAACCATAAAATCACCATGCAATGTTGCAGTCGTGTTTTCCATTGCGCCGCTCACAAAATCTTTTACAACTATTTGCGAATACTTTTGCCATGGATAAGGTGTGCCTAATGTTCTTGAAAAAAAATCGATCATCTCTTTAGTATTTCCAAAAATGCCTTTAGCGTAAGGCTCATATTCCTTTTCTACATAGTAGCTTACTTCTTTGCCATTCCAGGGTGTGTCGGTTACTTTTTTAAAATCACCAACCGAAAGCATTACCAAATATGGCGAGTGGGGCATATCCATTTGCCAGTGATCGGTGCGTGTACCATCTGTGTTTTTTTTGCTGTCAGTTAAAACACCGTTAGATAAGGTTGTATACTTATTATTTACGGTCATATAAATTTCGTTGGTCATTTTTTCGTTCGGGCTATCAATAGTTGGAAACCAAGCTGAGTTACCCATTGTTTCGCCCTGGGTCCATATTTGTGGCATTTTATTTTTGTCTTCACCTTTTGGATTGATAAAGAAGATGCCTTTATCATCAGTAATGGCATCGCTGCCTCCGTTCACTAACTCGTCCGGCTTTGCCGTATAATTTACTTTTACAATGTATTTTTCTTCTGCTGTAAATTCACGACCCAGATCTATCTTAATAGTATCGTTCTCATATTTATAAGAAGCGTTTAGTTTTATTTGAGCAGCAGCTTCTACAGGTTTGCTTGTGTTGCCTTTTTTACCAAGATCAAATACTTCAACCGAATGTATATCCATACCTCTCGCATTCAACTCTATTTTGTGACTTGCATTAAAATAAGGTTTTGCTGTAATGTAAGCAGTACCTATTACCTGCGATTTGTTCCAGTCAAATTTCACTTCCAGTTTGGTGTGGATAATATCAGTTACACGTGTATTAGTGGCACGATATGTTTTTTTAGGAGTATCGTGTGAGTAAGCTGTTGTAATAACGAGGCCAAAAATTAAAACGAATAGTAATTTACTTGTTTTCATAATGGTGAGATTTATGATCAAAGTTATTAAATACACCCTACGGTTTTATCACGCATTTAGGGGGATTTTTAAAGAAAAAAACCGTGACCCTCTTGCAGCCAGGATCACGGTTAAAGTGCACATGAAAAAATAATTTACGATTATGGTATCTTTTCAGATGTAAAGGTAAGTGATAATTATAATGTTTTTATACCTCAAAACGGGGGATTTTTTTAAGTAATTGTTAAATTATTTCTTTGCCAGAAACGTGTTTATCTCTTTAAAGTAAAGTTCTTCTGCATCCAACCAACCGTAATGTTTGCAGTTATCCATTATTACAAGCTTTGAGTTTTGAAATGCCTTTTGCGCTTTAATGGCTGTTCTTTCTTCTATTATATCCTGTTTGCCTTGTATTATCAAAACAGGCTTTTTAAAATCCTTTAAGCCTGCTGCACAGTCAAAATTTTTGGCCGCCATGTCAGTCCATAACAAACCATTTAATTGAGGTTTGCCTTGTGTTAATCTCTCTGCAATTACGGGTATGTGTTTTTTATTAAATACATAAGCGGGTGCTAGGTATTTACCTCTTTGTAGTTTTGCAAAATGGCTAGTATCGCCATTGCTTATTTTATTTGTCCAGTAATCAACTGAATCGGCATTGCTTGCAGAATTAATATTTGTGCTCACATAATCCAGAAGCTCAAGATCAATTCCACCGGATGAAGATAAAATAATGCCATCAATGCTTTGCGGATACTTTGTTGCATAATAAGAAGCCAGCATACCTCCAAAAGAATGACCAAGAACGAACCATTTTTTTATTTTTAATTCTTTGCGCAAACATTCAATATCTTCTATCATCAGATCAATAGTAATGGTGGCAGAATCAATTTGTGAAACTTCTGATCTGCCAGTGCCGCGTTGATCGTAAATAATGGTTTTATTTTTTTTTGAAAGTTTTTGCGCCAGGCCGGCAAAGCCATTGCTATTCATGCCCGGCCCGCCGTTAATTATTAAAATTGGTTTGCCTGCGCCAAAGGTCCTGTAATAAGTTGCAACGTTATTGCATTTTGCAAAACCTTCTTGTTGCGAATAGAATGCTATTGAAACAAATAAAAATGTGAGTGTAAAATATTTTTTCATTTTTATATATATTTTGCCACCAATTGCACTAATTGATTTTAATTTTTCGTCTCAAACTAGTGAAATTGATTTTCTAAAACGTTGATCGTTTTAGAAAAATTATAATTACACAAATCATAGTTTCAAATAATCGTAATTATCATTTTTGTGAAATTAGTGTAATTCGTGGCTTTATTTAACAAGCGACTTTGGATTTCTAAATAAAATTAGTAAAAATATAAACCGATAGACTAACCCATTAAGGGTGATTTTCAATTCCACACAACATAAAACCAAGCACAGGCTGGCATTTATCGGTGCAGGAAGAATAGAACTCTCCCTGTACCTTATCGCCTGAAGGAGAGGTCTTGCCCCAATAGAATTCTGCTATGCTTATTGGCTTTAAATTATTTGCGGCCGCATAATTTAATAATTTCGGTGCGCAACAATCGCCGGTACCGTTAGGAATGCCTTTTTCTAGATTAAAAGCAGCGCTTAAAGCTCTTTTTTCTTTTTTTAAATTGATTACTTCATATAAGGCAAAAAGTTCATTCAATGTTCTCTGTGAGGTCAGTTTTCTTTCTTCCACTTTTAATTTCCATTCATCAGAGTTTTTTTCTAAAGTCTGAATTTTAGCTGTTAAAGGGTGAATTTCTGAATTTCCTTTTTCTACAATTTGCATAAAGTCTGTTTCATTTACCAAATGAGGTACCCAGCCTTTTACATTCCAAACACCGTTGTAGGTAGACGAGAAAGCTTTTAAAATGACTTCGTTGCCTGAAGTGTCTTCGCAAACTAAAACACCAAACATTTTCCCTCCAATTTCAGAGTATAAATGTTTTGTAGATAAACGAGGATCTTTTCCTTCATCAATACACATTTGCGTTTTAAATTTTTCAATTAACTGATTACAAATTTCAATCGCTTTTTTAGAAGGAAGAGAATGCTCTTTTTTGCAAATAGTACAGTAACCTCCGTATAAAAGATGATTATTCATTACCAATTGTTGAAAGATTCATTAAGTGCCCACACTTAAAATGCCCTAAGGGACAAGCCTTGTAACCATGTATCCCACAAGGACGGCATTTTAACTCATCTACACCCATTGTTTTTGAGTTATCAGAAAGCGGGCCAAAGCCAAATGCCGGTACAGTTGAAGTAAAAAATGCAGTTACCGGTGCATTAACAGATGATGCTAAATGCAATGGGGCACTATCGTTCACATAATTCATTTTAGCTTTTTGCATCAAAGCACAGGATTGTAAAAGTGTTAACTGTCCGGCAAGTACTGTTATATTTTTATGAGTTGCTGCCGCTTTTATTTCTTCGCATAATTGTTTATCGCCCGGTGCCCCTAAAAAATAAATGGTTGTATCCTGCAAAGTTTTATTACAAAGCTCTATCCATTTTTCTTTAGGTAATTGTTTGGTGAACCAAACAGAAGCCGGGGCCATGCAAACGTATGTGTGTGTTTGAAATGGTTTTATTATTTCAAGATCAGAAGATGAGGGATATAATTTTGGTTTAAAGACTTTTGTATCGGTAAAATCTTCAACTAACTGATTGTAGCGTTCAGTTTCGTGTGTGCCATTGCCAATAATATGTTTGGTATTAAAATTAAACATAAACGAGAATGGATTCTCTTTAAAACCCGCTGTATGCTTTGCTCCTGAAAAGGCAGTTAAAAAGCCTGAGCTGGCATAACGGTGGCAATTAATAACACAATCGTATTTATTTTTTCGTATTTGAGATAAAATGCCGAAAAGGTTTTTGATCTTATTTTCTTTTTTATTCCAAACTAAAATTTGTTTTAAAAAAGGATGATTCTCATAAATGCTTTCATTTCCTTTTCTAACTAAAACACTAATGTTTGCTGTAGGAAAATAGCTATGCAGTTTTTCTAGAAGGCTTGATGCCAAAATAGCATCGCCAATAAATGCAGTTTGTATTACAAGTATGTTCTTAAACTCTGCCAATTACCCGTGAATTGTTTCCTGTTTGCCGTAGCTTTGTAAGATCTTCGCTTCATGCTCGAGCCATTGCTGCCAGCGAGCGTTCACATCTTCAGTAGCGCTACCATATTTTCTTGCAAAGTTTAAAAACATGGTATAATGCCCGGCTTCGCTTATCATTAATTCGCGATAAAATTCACGCAGATCAGGATCATTTATATTTTCGGATAAGATCTTAAAACGTTCGCAACTGCGGGCTTCTACCATGGCCGAAAATAAAAGACGATCAATTAAAGCAATTTCTTTAATATGACCTTTGCGCATAAATTTATAAAGTTCAAGCACATATTCATCCTTACGTTCATAGCCTAATTTAAAACCACGCTCTTTTATTTTTTGATGTACCATTTCAAAATGTGTTAGTTCTTCTTTGGCTAGGCTTACCATTTCGTCAACAATTTCGGGATGATAGGCATAGCTGATCATGATTGAAATAGCATTGGTAGCTGCTTTTTGTTCGCAGTAAGCATGATCGGTAAGGATCTCTTCAATATTCTTTTCAACTATATTAACCCAGCGAGGGTCTGTTTCGAGTTTTAAACCTAACATGTTATTAAAATTTACAGACTGCAAGTTACGGATAAAAACTTTTATTTAATATTACAACGTGAATCAATACGGAAAATTATATTTATTGCCGGTTCCTATTAACGAGGAAAGCGAGAATAATTTTATACCTGAATATAATTTTACCATTGTAAAAGGCCTTACCAATTTTATTGCAGAAGATGCTAAAACAGCGCGCCGTTTTTTAAAATGGTTTGGCTATCCAAAAATTGAAATGGCAGAAATTCTTTTACTGAACGAGCATACCAAAGGCAATACTGTTGCAGAATTGTTACAACCTTTATTGGAAGGTAAAGATGTGGGCCTAATGAGCGATGCGGGCTGTCCGGGCATTGCAGACCCGGGAGCCGAAGTAGTTAAATTGGCACATCAAAAAAATATTGAAGTAATTGCTTTAACCGGCCCCAGCTCCATTGTATTAAGTATTATGGCAAGTGGCTTTAACGGGCAAAATTTTGCTTTTGTTGGATATTTGCCCATAGATAAACCGGTAAGAGCAAAACGCTTAAAGGAGCTGGAAATGCTTGCTGTTAAACATAAGCAGGCACAATTTTTTATTGAAACACCTTATCGTAACGACCAGTTACTGGAATCGTTATTGAACACCTTATCTCCCGAAACCCTTGTATTTATTGGCAAAGATATTACAGGTCCGGATCAGTTTATGCAAGCTAAAACTGTTTTTGAATGGAAAACCTCTGCAAAGCCAGCTATCAATAAAGTGCCGGTGGTATTTGGGATCTATAAGTAAAAAATTAACCACAAAAAGCACTAAGAACACAAAGAAGAATATTTCTTTGCGCGCTTTGTGAAAATACTTTGTGGCCTTAGTGTTTAGATATCCGAAACGCTATTAAGAACCAACTGTTAAAAACACAGCTTAGTTTAATTCAATTCAATTTGCTTTAATGTTTCCTTTGTATAGATGAATTTTTTGGCTTTTATACAATCAAAGCACAACCTTATTTTTAAGCTGGCTATAGTATTTGTATGCTCGGTTTGCATAACGCTATTACTTCCTAATAAACAGGTAAAAGGCCATAGGGTAGGCTCGTTTGATGCTATTTGGGCAAGCCCTGATCTTATTGCTGAAGATGATTTCTTTTTAAAAAAGACAGATGAAGAAATAGCTGCTGAAAAAAAAATAATTGAAAAAGAGGCGCCTTTATTCTTTACCAACGTAAACGATGAAAAAACAGAAAAGCTAAAAGAACTGGAACTTTTAAAACAAAATGATAATAAGCTTTACCTAATTGTTAAGCCTTTAATTGATAGTGTTTACAAACGCGGTGTAATTGAAAGTATTGATACCAGCTTTTATCAAAAACCAATATTTATTGCTAATGGAAATTTTGCAGAAGCAGGTATTTATTTTGATTTTTTTACAATAAAAACTGCGGCAGAATTTATTGACGCGGCTTTAAAAAATAATAAGGTCGAAAATTTTAATTATGCCAACTACTTAAGTATAAATTATTTTTTAAATAAAGAAAAGACAAGCCTTTATCTTGATTCAAAATTAAATCAATTGTCTATGTACAAAACAGCCGTGCTCTCCGGCCAGGTACTTGTTAAGCGGGGCGAGGCTCTAACTAATAATAAACGTTTTTTAATTAACCATTATTTTTATTTACAAAACATTAACGGCAGCCCATCGTTTATGAAAATGTTTTTTAGCTGGTTGCTCGTATTTTTAATTTTAATTGTTTTGTTGTGTTATTTATTGTTTTTCAGGAAACAAATTTTCGGGCAAAACAAACAGATCGTTTTTTTATATCTTATTGTTATTGTATCTGTAATTTCTACCTACATTTTTTCAAGATACGGTTTGTTGGTGTTGGCATTACCTTTTGCTTTGGTGCCAATAACGGTAAGGGTTTTCTTTGACAGTAGAACAGCGTTGTTTTCTCATTTAATAGTAGTGTTGATTTGCAGTTTATTTATGGCCGATAAACTGATGTTTGTATTATTGCAACTTTTATCGGGCATTGGTACCCTTTTTGCCATTGCAGAAATGCGCAAGCGCCAGCAAATAATTAACGCTGCCGCATTGGTTTTTGTGTTTTATGTTATCATTTTTATAAGCTATCAAATTGGTTTTGGCACCCCACAACTGGTTAAAAAACTAAGCGTTTACGTGCCGTTTGCAGCCAGCTCTGTATTGGTGCTGTTAGCTTATCCAATTATTTTGTTAACTGAAAAAATATTTGGCTTTATATCGGATTTTAAATTGTTAGAATTATGCGATCTAAATCAACCTTTATTACGGCAGCTTTCTCAAGATGTGCCGGGTACCTTTCAACACAGTTTACAGGTGGCCAATTTAGCCGAAGAGGCCATTTATTATATTGGCGGTAATACACTTTTAGTAAGAACAGGGGCCATGTACCATGATATTGGTAAGTTACAGAATCCTAACTTTTTTACCGAGAATCAGGCAAAAGGCTATAGTCCGCACCAGGAAATGGAGCCCTTAGAAAGCGCTAAGGTCATTATTAACCATGTTATTGCTGGCGTAGAACTTGCAAAAGAACATAAATTACCCGAACAGGTAATTGATTTTATAAGAACGCACCATGGCACTACCTATGTTGGTTATTTTTTAAATATCATGAAACAGCAGGCAGGGCCTGAGGCTGTGAATGAAAGCGAATTCAGGTATCCGGGGCCAATACCTTTTAGCAAAGAAACAGCAGTATTAATGATGGCAGATGGAGTAGAGGCTGCCTCAAGAAGCTTAAAAACCCACGATGCCTTGTCTATAAATGAACTGGTAGATAATATCATCGACTTTAAAATACAGCAAAATCAATTTATTAATTCAGATATAACGTTTAAAGATATTACTACTATCAGAAAGATCTTTAAGAAGCGCTTAATGAATATTTACCATGCAAGAATTGAGTATCCTGTGTAGCTTTTTGTGTTAATAGTTGCCTTAAAATTAATATATTTGTAATATAACTATGAGAAACCTTATTCTATTTTTTTTATTTGCAGTGGTACTTTCTTCATGCAAAATATTTAAGTCTAACTTAATGCTAAAAACACCTAAAGACTATTCTTATGATAAACTGGTAGACTCCTTGGGCATGATAGACTATAAACTTGCTGCAAATGATGCCATTCAATACCGCATCTATCCAAACGATGGATTTAAATTAATTGACCTTGCAAATTCGGGTAATCAGATATTAAGAAGTGACCTGGATGTTGTTGTAGAAAGCGATGGTAATGTTAAAATGCCTTTGGTTGGCAGAGTACCTGTTGCCGGTTTAACCTTAAAAGAGGCCGAAAAAATAATGGAGGAAAAATATGCTGAGTTTTATGTTAAGCCATTTGTTAATCTTAAAATTATTAATAAGCGTGTAATTGTTTTTCCCGGTAATACGGGTCAGGCAAGGGTTATACCATTAACTAACAATAACACTACGGTAATGGAAGCTATTGCAGCTGCTAATGGTATACCGGAAGACGGTAAAGCCTATAAGGTAAAATTGATAAGAACCAACCCTGATCCCACACAAAAGCCTTACGTATATTTGATGGATCTATCCAGAATTGAAGGAATTACTTATGGTTATTCTAAAGTTCAGGCAAGCGATATTATTTATGTTGAGCCGCGTTACAGACCATTTAAAACTTTAGTTACCGAAATTGCACCTTTGCTGACATTAGTTACAACCGCTTTGATCCTGGTTCAATTTTACAGATTAAGATAAGATGTTAGATCCTCAGGTAGAATCAACAAATAACCAGTTAAAAGATATTACCGAAAGGTTTAATACCAATTTTGATATTGGTGTTATTGCCTTTTTATTCAATAAAAGCAAGATCTTTATTATCCTTTTCTTTTTAATAGCATTTTCCGGTGCATTTTTATATTTAAGATATAGCCAGGAGATATTTGAATCGAAAGCTGTATTACAAATTAACGATGCCAATAAAGCTGATGAGATATTAAAGCTTAACAGCATGGATAATAATAACAATCTTGTTGCTGAAGCTATTGAGCAAATAAAATCAAAAGTATTTTTAAAGCGTATAGTTGAAAAATTGGATATAAGCGTTAATTATTTTAGCGAGGGCACTTTTAAAAGCAATGAGCTTTACCACAAATCACCTTACCTTATTAAAATAAACTCAAAACCGGGTACGCCTTACGAGCAAAAAATTTATGTTGAATTAAATGCAGCGCATAACGGTGGGATCTTAAAAATTGGGAATAAATCCATAAAATTTGATATTAATACCTGGCTTAAAACAGATGAGTTTGATATTAATATTTTTATTAATCCAAAATTAAATAAAAATGAAGTTAACGAACTTATTAATGGAAATAACGCGCTTTATTTTGTGATTTCGAATGTAGATGCAGTAACATCTATTTTGCAGGGTAAGCTGGAAGTGCGTTTGCTTAATGATCTTGCGAAAACCATTTTAATTAAGGTGCAGGATGTTAACTCACTTAAATCAACTGATATTGTAAATGCAATAAGTGAAGAATACCTTACTTACGATGTAGAAAGAAAAAGCGAGAGTTCCCGCAATATTTTATCATTTATCGATACACAGTTGGGTGTGGTGTTTAATGATCTTAAAAATACCGAAGGCGACCTTCAAAAATTTAAAATGGAGAAGAATTTAAGCGAGAAAAATTTGTTGCTTAATTCCGATCTTGTAAGATATTCATCGGTAGAAGAACAATTGCTGAATGTAGAGATGGAGGAGAAGATCATTACCGAAATTCAAAACAACATTAACAAAAATAAAGGCGTTGATATTTACCAGTTGATCTCACTTATATCGGGTACCGAATACGAAAACCTTATAAAAGATATTACATCTAATATTCAAAAGCTTTTGGTAGAAAAAGAGAATATGCTTTATGCGGTAACCCCAAGCTCTGAAAATATTAAGCAAATAAATTATCAGATAGAGACGCAGAAAAAATTATTAATGGAAAGTTTGGATGCCGTTAAGCTTAAATACAAGACCAAATACAAAAATCTATTAGAAAAGTCATCTGATTTTAAATCAAAACTTGGTCAAAACCCTGAAGATGAAGTAGAATTTTCGCGCCTTAGCAGGTTGTATACAATTAGTGAAAAATACTATACCATGTTATTGGAAAAGAAAACAGAATTCTCAATTTCAAAAGCCGGTTATGTATCTAAGAACATTATTTTGGAAAAGGCACTTGGTGTTGGCGCAAAAGTATCGCCTAATCGCAAAACAGCTTTAATAATCGCGTTTTTAGCTTCTGTACTTTTATCAATGGGCCTAGTATTTGTAAGATACATCTTCCACGATAAAATTTATTCTTTAAAAGATATTACGCGTTATTCTTCAGGCAATATTGCATTATTAGGTGTTGTTCCAAAATACCAAAGTGTTATTCCTGTTTCTCAATTGATAGTTGATAAAAATCCAAAAGCAATTATTAGTGAAGCCTTTAGATCAATCCGTTCCAATCTTACATTTATTGATGCCAGCGAAGGGCCAAAGATCGTTTCTATTACATCAACAATTAGCGGCGAAGGTAAAACCTTTGTGGCCATAAATATTGCCGGTATATTGGCTTTTACAGGCAAAAAAGTTGTTATTATTGATTTGGATATGCGTAAACCAAAGATCCATAAAGGTTTTGGTGTACCAAATAATTTTGGGATGAGCACAATTTTAACCGGCATTAGTCAGCTGCACGATTGTTTTAATGATAGTCCAATGGATAATTTAAAATTCATTACCGCAGGGCCTTCACCTCCAAATCCATCTGAACTTATATTGAGTAAAAAACTTGCTGAAGTAGTTGAAGAACTTAAAAAACAGTTTGATTACATTGTAATAGATAATGCACCGGTTGGTTTGGTTACCGATGGTATTGAAACTATTAAAATGGCCAATTATCCTATCTATGTTTTTAGGGCAGGTTACTCTAAAAAAATGTTCACGCAAATATTAGACAGGCTTAAGAATGAAACAAAAATTCACAATTTAGCTGTTGTGTTAAATGATGTGGATATTAGCAGAAAGATATACAGTTATAACTACGGTTATGGCTATGGTTATGGCTATGGTTACGGTAGTGGCTATTACAGCGATGACGAGAAATTTAATAAACGTACAAAAAGAAAAATGAATTAATGGAAGTAACAGAAACTGAATTAAAAGGATTATTTGTTCTTAAACCAAAAGTATTTGAAGACGAAAGAGGTTATTTTTTTGAGAGTTATAGCAAAAAATTATTTAAAGATGCAGGGTTGGATCTTGATTTTGTTCAGGATAATCAATCACTTTCGCAAAAAGGAGTATTACGCGGTATGCATTTTCAAAATCCGCCACATGCACAAGGTAAGCTGGTAAGAGTTATTACCGGCGCAGTTTTAGATGTTGTTGTAGATATAAGAAAAGATTCAAAAACATTTGGTAAATGGTACGGTTTGGAATTGACAGAAAAGAATAAATGGATGATGTATGTGCCGCCGGGTTTTGCTCATGGCTTTTTAACTTTAGAGAACAATACTGTTTTTTCTTATAAATGCACTAATTTTTACAATAAGGCTTCAGAAGGTTGCTTGTTGTGGAATGATAAGGATGTTAACATTAACTGGAATTTTGATAAGCCTTTACTTTCTGCAAAGGATCTTGAAGGCACAGCTTTTAAAGACCTTGAAAGTATGTTTTAAAAATGACGTTTAATTATCCCATAGTACTAACATCATTATTTTTTCTTTGCTTTATTTTTTCTTTACTGATCAATTACATTTTGTTGCGTTTTGCACAAACCCTTGGTATCAGGAATAAAGAAGAGTTTCAGGCAAGATGGAATAATAACGCCAAACCTGCTTTAGGGGGTATTTCGTTTTATGTGATATTTTTATTTTCGTTTATTTTTACTTTACTCTTACCACACAGCGATTTTAGATTTAACCTACAAATAGTGGGCATACTCATTGCTGCAACACTGGCATTTTTAATGGGTTTGGCCGACGATGCTTTTAATACACAGCCTTTATTAAAATTTTTAACGCAGGTGTTTTGTGCCTTTATCATTATTTTTTCGGGGCACAGTGTTGTTATTTTCGAAAATCAATTTATCAATTACCTTATTACTATTTTTTGGGTAGTAGGCATTATGAACTCCATAAACATGTTGGATAATATGGATGGTATTACCACTATTGTTTCTATTGTAATTGGTTTGTTTATTGTGGCTTTAAACATCTCTTTGTTTAACACCGGCAGTTACTCTACTACTTTAAATTTGGGCGTTTTGGGGGCTTTATTTGGCTTTTTGGTATACAATTTCCATCCCTCAAAAATGTTTATGGGCGATACAGGAAGCCAATTCTTAGGTTTGTTTTTAGCGGTTATGGGTATTGATAATTGCTGGAACAATCCAAACTCGCATGTATTGGGCAGTTTCCCTTTACTTAATATTGTTTTGGTTATTTTAGTTTTCTTAATTCCTTTAACGGATACATTCACAGTGGTATTTAACCGCCTCAGGGCAGGCCATTCGCCATTTGTAGGCGGTAAAGATCATACAACGCATCATTTATTTTTTAAGGGTATTACTGAAAAAAGAATAGCAATCTTATACTTTTTAATAAGCTCAATTGGGGCTATTTTAGCTTATTTATTAGTATTTCGCTTTAGTTATGCACTTTTTTACGGTTCTGTTTTTTACATTCTTTTGGTATTTGTATCTTTATATGTAAATACCATTATTCATAAGAAGTGACGGGTAAACAAACATTCCAACATTTTATTTCCAAACTCAATTTACCATCCTTAACGGTTGCGTTTTTTGTGGTGTTTGTTGCGCTTTTTGTTTTCCTTAAGGTTTATATTATCGAACCGTCAACCAATCTGCTTTCTTACAGCAATAACAATCAAAACGTATTGGGTCTCAACATCCCGTCAAACCTCGAATTTTGTGGTGAAAAGATACCGGCCAACAGCCTGGCCATAAAAGAAGATCTTGAGCAGGAATTTTTTAACAACAAGCATTGGCAAGCCAGTTCGGGCAGCCTGTTTGCAAAGGCGCAAAAATGGTTTCCTTACATTGAACCAATTCTAAAGCAGCAGGGAGTTCCGGATGATTTTAAATACGTGGCTGTAATAGAAAGTCATTTGTCAAATGTAGTATCTCCCGCAGGGGCAGCGGGTTTCTGGCAATTAATGCCCGCTTCGGCAAGAAATTATGATCTGGAAGTGAATGAATTTGTTGATGAGCGATTAGATGTGGAAAAGGCCACGCGGGCGGCTTGCAGACATTTTAAAGATGCTTATGCCTTATTTCATAACTGGACACTCTCTGCGGCGGCTTATAACCTTGGTATTGGAGGTATTCAAAATGCCTTAAAAAAACAAAACAGCGATAGTTATTACGATCTGATGCTGAACAGCCAAACCGGAAGCTTTGTTTACCGTATTTTAGCTTACAAAACACTGCTTTCAAACCCGGCACATTTTGGAATAAAAAAGAAAAAATTGGTATATTTTTCTAAAATTCCACTAAAAACTTTTAAGGTTGATTCAACCGTAACAAATATTGCCAACCTGGCCAAAGAAATTGGCTGCAGTAAAACGGTTTTAAAACTTCATAATCCATGGTTATTGGGTGAATCGTTACAAAACCCCGAAGGCCGGGTTTATGAGTTCAAAATCCCCAAGAATCAAAAAAATGACTATTCGTCATACATTCGCGATTTGATTGGTGAAGATGGTGTAGTGAACGAGGATAAAGAAGTGTTAAAATCGCCCGAAAATCCGGTTCAGGATTCAACCAAGATCAACTAAAATTTTAGAAAAAAAATTCGGTCAAAAGTCAATTTTTCGTGAAGTTTTTCACAAATTCGACGTATTCATAAAAAAAATTGTTCAAAACTCAAAAATAATTGAATAAAAATGTTGTGTGTTGAAAATCTTTTCCTATCTTTGCCCTCCCTAAAAAAGGGAAACAGCTGAAAACCAATAATATCAAGTAATACAAAGGATTTAAAATGCCTACAATACAGCAATTAGTAAGAAAAGGTCGTACAAAACCGACCAATAAGAGCAAATCGGCCGCTTTGGACTCATGTCCACAACGCCGTGGTGTATGTACCAAGGTGTACACTACAACCCCTAAGAAACCTAACTCTGCTATGCGCAAGGTTGCAAAGGTTCGTTTAACTAACAAGCAAGAGGTAATTGCCTATATTCCGGGCGAAGGTCACAATTTGCAAGAGCACAGTATCGTATTGGTACGTGGTGGTCGTGTAAAAGACTTACCGGGTGTACGTTACCATATTGTTCGTGGAAGCTTAGACACTGCAGGTGTTGAAGGCCGTAAACAACAACGTTCTAAATACGGTACAAAACGTCCTAAAGCGGGTGCTGCTGCAACTCCAGCTAAGAAAAAATAATAAGAATTAGTAGAAATAGTATACAATGAGAAAAGCCAAAGCAAAGAAACGCGTTTTATTACCTGATCCGATTTATAACGATACATTGGTAACCCGTTTTTTAAATAACTTAATGTACGATGGTAAGAAAAATACCGCGTCAAACATTTTTCATGATGCAATTGAGATCGTAGCTAAACGTACGAGCGAAGATGGCTTAGAAGTTTGGAAAAAAGCATTAGCAAACGTAACGCCTCAGGTTGAGGTTCGTTCACGTCGTGTGGGTGGTTCAACTTTCCAGATCCCTTCTGAGATTCGTCCTGACCGTAAAGTATCAATGGCTATGAAATGGTTAATATCCTATTCACGCAAACGTAACGAAAAATCAATGGCTCAAAAATTAGCCGGCGAGATCGTTGCTGCTTCAAAAGAAGAAGGTGCTGCTTTTAAAAAGAAAGAAGACGTACACAAAATGGCAGAAGCTAACAAAGCATTTTCACACTTTAGAT
>JAVTWD010000102.1:0-38349 GCA_032229505.1 Bacteroidota bacterium | reverse complement strand
GTGTTGATGATAAAATATGGTAATCTTTTAATTACCACGCAAGCCGAAGATGAAGTAAATGTAGAGCATGAATTGGAAATTACGCTTGGCGAATTTATCATCTTTGAATTGTGGCGTGATGAAATAGCTTATGAAAATCCGATCTATAAAACGGTATTGGATGAATATATTGAACAATTAAAAGATCACCGTTTACCGGATGTAAAACATTTTTTACAATCTCCCGATCCTTTGATCAGCAGCTTTGCAGTTAACCATGTAATAGATAAACATGAAGTAAGCCCAAAGTGGATAAACTTTGGTGTGTTGGTTCCAAAAGAAATTGATCTGGCTAAAAAAGATGCTGAAAAAACATTGTTCAGTTTTAAAAGCAGAAAATTAAATTCTTATATCAATTCCATTCGTGAAACATTAAAAACAATTCCGTACGAAGAATCTATTGAGATACTAGAAGAAATAAAACGTTTGGATGTTTTGAAAAGCCGCGTTAACCGGCTTTTGGGAAGAGAAGTGATAAAGTAAATTTTTGCTGTCATGCTAACGAAGGAAGCATCTGTGTAATAGATCCCTCCTCCGTCGGGATGACAAAATATGAACTCTACTTCTCCACTACAATTTTCTTAACTACTTCTTCTCCACCCGCTTTTATTTTCACAAAATAAATGCCTGCAGCCTGGTTCTCGATATTAATAGTTGAATTTAAAGCAGTAGTATTTTGTTGTTGATAAATCAATTGTCCTAACGAATTGTAAACTGTAACATCAATCGCAATGCTATCAGGATTAGATAAATTAAAATTACCGTTAGAAGGATTTGGACTTAGCACAATATGATCGCCAACCAAAACATTTTTTACCACACCCACCGGGCCAGATTGAATAATGCGGATCCAAAGATCATCAAAATAAAAACCATCTTTATTAATGCTCGGATCTGAATTAAATAAAAATCTTAATTTGATCGTTTGCCCAAGATATAATGAAAGATCAATATCTTCTTTTACGAATGCGTCCTGAAAACCATCATAAATTGGATTAGTTCCGCCAAAAGATGCCGGCGATGTTTCATAACGCCCGCATAAAGGCGACCATGTTGAACCGTTATTTGTTGTAATTAAAATTTGTGTTTTATCGCCATCTTTTTCCAATTCAAAACGCGTGTAATATTGTAAATGCGCATACACGGCGTTTGTTAATACCATTGGGTTTTTTAGGGTGATAGATTTTGTTTGATTTCCGGAATAAGTTCCTGTAGGACTTTCGGTAATACTATTTGGAGGCGAAACAAATTTTGTTGTGCTTAAACCCCATGTACCTGAAGTAGTATAATTGGTTGCAGTAGAACTTCCGTTATCATACACCAAAGTAACAGGTGTACCATAAATTTTTGTTACTGTATCCAAACGTGTAAAAGCACCATTGTTTACGCCAATAGCATATTTTACTGCTTGCCCGGGAGTTAAACCTGTATTTAAAACAAAAGAAATAGAATCCTGTATAGTTTGATTTTGTGCTAATGTTGAATATACTTTTGGTGCGCCTACAGAAGAAATATCTCCACCTACCGGAACTATTGAAACAGTAAACGTGCCGGCCTGTAACCCTAAGCGCTGTAAATTATAATTTAAATAACCATTGCCGCTTAAAAATTTATCGCGGGTATCTTTTGCAACAGCAAATTTAGCAACACATTTTGCAAGGTTATAATTTTGCGTGAAAGTAGTTTTACAAATATCAATAATACGTGAAGCCAAAGGCCAGAAACCATCATTGGCTGCACCTGCCTCAGGGGTCATTGATAAAATTTTTGGTTTTGTAGTTTGTTCGCCATACATCCAGTCATCACTATCACCGTTTGTTACATAGTTTACAGTTTGATCCCCTGTTCCGTATAAGAACCTGCTGTCTTCTGTTAACAAAACACTCCAGTTAACAAAGGTAGCGCTATCTGGTGTATAGATGCTCGGCAAATATCCCCATGGATAAATTAATAAATTACTATAGGTGTGTGCATTTAGCGCCGTTGCAAACTGACGGGTATTACAAAAATCCCTAACAGCCTGGGTCTCAGGTTCGCTAAATGCTGCTGTGCCCCTGTAAGTATCGCTGCTGCTGGTAGGTGAAGAGCCTACATTATCATAACCCCAATGATCTCCATAATTTCTGTTAAGATCCACACCAAAAGTAGAGCCATTATTTCTTCTGTTCTTGCGCCACATACCACCACCATTTGGATTAGTAGTTTGATTGTAAACATAACCATCAGGATTAACACAAGGAATAAAAAATAATTCAGCATTGTCTACGGTTGCTTTAACATCAACATTCGTAGAATAGTTTTCTAATAAGTACCACATATAAAATATCAATTGCGATAAGCTTGCCGCTTCACGCGCGTGATGCAATGCAGTATATAACACTTCCGGCTCTGCCTCATCAACATTTGGATTATCACTTATCTTAACCCAGTAAATATCACGCCCTTCAATACTTTGCGGACTTAATGCCTGTTTAACTGTAATTAAATTCGGATACATTAAAGCCATACTATCCAATATCACTTTCATTTCATTCCATGTAAAATAACCACCCATACTTCCTAAATGAAAATAAGTTGGCTTGGCAATATTTGGCGCATTACAAACTGCCGGTGGCATTGATGAAGATCTTGATAATACATCTGCTTTATTACGCGCTTCATAAAATGTAGCAAGATCATAAATAAGCATTTTATGTTTAACACCATTGGCTTTTAAAACCTGAAGTTCTGAATCACTTATCTCTGCTGCAATACCATCTTCCTGCACATCGCTGTGATCAATAGTGATACCTAATTGCAATAATGTTTTTGCAAGTGTTTCATCTCCCTGCATTAACACTTTGTGATATTTTAATGTTTGGGCATTAATAGCTATTACACTAAAAAATACAATCACTGTTAAAATAATTTTCTTCATCATTTTGTTTATTTTTTATTTTGTTAATGGTACATATCTAAATTATAAAATACAAAGCTCCACATATCACTAAACTCATCAATTTGTTTTGCCGTTGGTTTTCCTGCGCCATGTCCGGCGTTCACATCAATACGAATTAACATTGGGTTATTGCCTGTGTTATTTTTTTGAAGCGTTGCAGCAAATTTAAAAGAATGTGCAGGTACTACTCTATCATCATGATCACCTGTTAAAACCATAGTTGCAGGGTAACTCACCGGCTTTACATTATGTAATGGTGAATACTGGTATAAACATTTAAATTCCTCTTTATTGTCACTACAACCATAATCCACTGTCCACGCTCTGCCAATTGTAAATAAATGAAAACGTAACATATCTAAAACACCAACAGCAGGCAACGCCACCTTACAAATATCAGGGCGCTGCGTCATAACTGCGCCTATCAATAAGCCACCGTTACTGCGCCCATGAATGGCAATTTTATCATAAGAGGTATACTTATTCTTAACTAAATAATCGCATGCGGCAATAAAATCGTCAAACACATTTTGCTTTCTGCATTTGGTTCCCGCTTTATGCCACTCTTCACCATACTCACCACCACCACGCAAATTAGGCACACAATAAATTCCACCGGCTTCTAAAAATACAGCGCGATCAATTCTAAATTCGGGTGAAAGTGAAATATTAAAGCCACCATAACCATAAACAAAACATGGCGTTTTTTCACTTTTATCAATATCCCTTCTATGCGTAATGAACATTGAAATACGTGAGCCATCTTTTGCCGGAAAGAAAACCTGTTCGGTAACATATTTTTCTGATTCAAACCTGCACTCCGGTTTAAAGATCAGTTTGCTTTGCCAGTTCTCTGCATCTAAATAATACGATTGTTCGGGGCCTGTATATTGTGCAATACTGTAAGTTGCAAAATTGTATGTTTTATCGCTGTTAAAAGCGCTTAATTTACAAATACCCGGCAATTCAATTTCTTTATCTAAATTTCCTGCCAAGCTGTAACTTTTCAATTTTGAACAGGCACTTTGCAAGTATGCCACCAAAATTTTATTATTACATAAATGTGCGCTTTCTAATAAATTTATTTCTTCGGCAATAAGTGTTTTCCATTTTTCAGGGGCACCAATATCAAAAGAAATTACTTTGTATTTAGGCGCTTTTGCGTTTGTGCGAACATAAAAGGTTTTACCAATATTATCAATAATGTGCGTTTCAGAATCAAAATCATCTACAACGGTTACAAATTTTGCTTTAGGGTCTGTAAGATCTTTTATTAATAATTTATTGCCACTGGTAGTTTGACTGATAGATAAAGTTAAATAGTTCTCATCATCTGTAACACCTGCACTAAAATTGTAATCCGGATTTGTTTTGTCTTCAAAAATTAAAACATCTTGTGCTTGTTTTGTTCCTAACTGATGGAGATATACTTTATGAAATTGATTTTTTTGAGACAAAGCACTTCCCGTTGGTTCATCATAACGACTATAATATAAACCATTGCCTTTCCAGCTCATACCACTAAACTTAACCCATTTAATAATATCGGGCAGATCTTTTTTTGTTGTTATATCTCTAAAATGGATCTCTACCCAATCGCTGCCCGCTTTTGAAATGCCGTAAGCCAATGTCTTTCCATTTTTAGAAATGGCAATGCCGCTTAATGAAACGGTGCCGTCTTTTGACAAGGCGTTTGGATCTAACAAGATCTCTCCTTTATCTTCCAAAGATTTTTGAATATAAAGCACACTTTGGTTTTGAAGACCGTTATTTTTATAACAAAAAAATGATTTACCTTTTTTGAATGGCGCTGTTTGCTTGTTAAAATTCCAAAGCTCAGTTAAGCGGTTCTTTATTTTTTCGCGAAAAGGTACCTTTTTTAAATATTCTTCAGTAACCGCATTTTCTTCTTTTACCCATGCTTCTGTTTTTGGAGATTTGTCATCTTCCAGCCAGCGGTAAGGATCAACAATTTTTGTCCCAAAATAATCATCTATTTGAGCAACTTTATCGGTTGAGGGGTAATTATATTTATTTTGAGCATCTAGCGGTATGACCATTGTCCCCAAAAAAGATGCTAAAATGATAGATCTGTACATTGTTAAAAGTGCTTTGTTAATATTAAAATAAATCCAACTCAAAAGGCCCTTAGTGCCTCTCTATATTTGTAAATATAGATGTTAAAAGCCAAATTTTCAATAGCTGTTATAATTAAATGTTCTACGGCAAATATTGGCTTTTTTCTGGTCTTTTTAACCCTCAAAATTAATGCACAACCCCCACAGGTACTAGCTCACTCGTATATTAATGCTTTTGCAAAAGAGGCAGTTGACCAAATGCTGGAACATAAGATCCCCGCCAGTGTAACACTTGCACAGGCTATTTTTGAAAGCGGATGCGGCAACAGTGCCCTTGCAAAACGCTCTAACAATCATTTTGGCATTAAGTGTCATACACAATGGGATGGCGATACTATTCGCAAAAGCGATGATGATTATGATGAGTGTTTTCGAAAATACAATACCGTTAAAGAATCGTACACCGACCACAGTCATTTTTTAACATCGCGCGACAGATACAATGGTTTATTTAAATTAAAAGTTACAGATTACAGAAGCTGGTGCCACGGCCTTAAAAAATACGGTTATGCTACTTACGCTTATTATCCTGAAGTGCTTATAAAGATAATTGAAGAATACCGTTTATATGAATTAGATGGCGTTGAAAATTTAAATCAGGCAGTTTTGATCGTTAACAGAAAACAAGAAATTATACCGAGTAAAATGGTTAATGGCATTTTTACCGCAGAAGAGCTTTGCGAAAATGCTATTTTATGGAATGATGAGCGCGACTTTTTAATTCAGAGTTTAGATATGGTGATTGAAAAACCCGAAATTAAAAAAATTGCAAACCCAAAAAATAACACTCAATTATGCTCACGCGAAATAGTTGAAAGCAAGTTAAGTCCGGCAGGCTTTACTGCAAAAGACTTTAACAAAAATGATCTTTTATGGACAGACGCAAAAGATGTATTGATCCAAAGCCTTGAAATGATCATCGAAAATCCAAAAAAACAGGTGGATCTTTTTGTAGAAAAATAAATTATTTCATTTGCCTGAACGTTAAACTTATTCTGCCATTCTCTGTATTTGAAGGTGGAATTGCATGCTGCCAAACATGCTGTATTGCCTGGGTCATATAAATTAAACTTCCTGCGGTTAAATTATAACTTAAAAACTCACCTACATTTATTTTGTTTCTGAATTTTAAAATTCGTGTTTCACCTAAAGAAACAATGGCAATTCCGGTTCCCGCTTCTAAAATATCTGTTTGATCGGAATGATAACCCATTTTTGCCTTTCCATCCAAATAATAATTAATCAAACAGTTATTAGGCTTAAAACCTATTGTGGGTTTAAGTTTATTATTGATGGATTCTAATTCAGGTAAAAATTCCTGATAAGGATAGCTTATTTGCGAATAATTGTAGGCCTTACCAAAACTGGCTGTTTTACGAGCCGTCATTCGTTCATCCCATTTAACAGTGCTTGTTAAAAGGTCGAACAAGTGTTTAGGTTCTTCAATAAAATTCTCAATATGCAATATGCCTTCCATAAATGCTTTCTTTTGTATATCAAAGATATAGAAATAGCCTCAAAAACGGTATTTGCAAAAACCCTTATAAGTGCTACATTTATAGCTTCAAAATAATTATTAAATGGAATCTACAAAAACACCAACTATGGATTACAGGATAGAAAAAGACACAATGGGCGAGGTAAAAGTACCTGCACATGTATATTGGGGCGCTCAAACAGAACGTAGCCGTAACAATTTTAAAATAGGACAAGAGGCCAGCATGCCAAAAGAGATCATTTACGCTTTTGGATATTTAAAAAAAGCTGCTGCTTTAGCGAATAATGAATTAGGCGTTTTAAGCAAAGAAAAATGTGACCTGATTGCAAAAGCATGTGATGAAATTATTGCCGGAAAACTGGATGAACAGTTTCCATTAGTAATATGGCAAACAGGTTCGGGTACGCAAAGTAACATGAATGCTAATGAGGTAATTGCTTACCGCGCACATGTTATGAATGGCGGTAAACTGGAAGATGAACCAAAGGTATTGCACCCGAATGATGATGTGAACAAATCACAATCAAGTAACGATACATACCCAACTGCTATGCACATTGCGGCTTACAAGCAGGTGGTAGAGATCACCATTCCGGGTCTGGAAAAATTAAAAGCTACTTTAGAAAAAAAATCGAAAGACTTTTCTTCTATTACAAAAACAGGTCGTACCCATTTTATGGATGCAACACCATTAACATTGGGACAAGAATTTAGCGGTTACGTACAGCAAATAAGCATGAGCATTCGCGCTTTAAAAAATGCATTAGAAGTTGTAAAAGAACTGGCCCTTGGTGGCACTGCTGTTGGTACTGGCCTAAACACACCAAAAGGTTATGATGTATTGGTTGCTAAAAAAATTGCAGAGTTAACAAAATTACCTTTTGTAACTGCTCCAAACAAATTTGAAGGTCTTGCTGCACATGATGCCATGGTTGAATTAAGCGGTGCTTTAAAACGTACTGCTGTTGCATTAATGAAAATTGCAAACGATGTACGTATGTTATCATCAGGCCCACGTTGTGGTATTGGCGAACTGATCATTCCTGATAACGAACCCGGAAGTTCTATTATGCCGGGTAAAGTAAACCCAACACAGCCGGAAGCAATGACCATGGTTTGCGCTCAGGTGATTGGTAATGATGTAGCCGTTTCGATTGGTGGTATGAATGGTCATTTTGAACTAAATGTATTTAAACCATTAATTGCAGCTAACGTTTTACAAAGCGCAAGATTAATTGGTGATGCCTGTGTAAGCTTTAACGATAAGTGTGCTGTTGGTATTGAACCAAACTTACCTGTAATTAAACAACATTTAGAAAATTCGCTAATGTTAGTAACCGCATTAAATACACATATTGGTTATGAAAAAGCAGCTAAAATTGCTAAAACAGCGCATAAAGGCAACAAGACGTTACGTGAGGCTGCAATCGAATTAGGTTATGTAACCAATGAACAATTTGACCAATGGGTGCGACCTGAAGATATGGTTGGAAGCATGAAATAATTTCAATTCTTAAATTAAAAAAAGCCTTCTCATTAAAACGGGAAGGCTTTTTTGTTGGTATAAAATTTGCTTTAACATGTTATAACGTTGGTATTGAACAAAACGATAAATGCTGTTGTAACTTTATACTAAAATAACATGACAAAATTCTCAGAAATAATAAATTCAGAAAAACCGGTATTAGTAGATTTTTTTGCCGAATGGTGCGGCCCCTGCAAGATGATGCCATCTATTTTACATACCGTAAAAGATACTATTGGAGATATGGCTACCATTATTAAAATTGATGTAGATAAAAATCCGGAAGCAGCGCAGGCATATAAGATACAAGGTGTGCCTACTTTGATGATCTTTAAAAAAGGTGAAATATTATGGAAACAATCCGGTGTGGTTCAGGCAAATGAATTAACGCAGATATTAAATCAATATGTTTAAATAAATCGAAAGCTAAAAATTTAGCCACGAATTACACCAATTTCACAAATATGTTTCATATATATTTAACTATTTGTGCCAATTTAATTTTCTTAGAAAAAATTCTAAGAAAATGAATTTCACTAAAAAATTATCAAATAAAACATCTGTGCTAATTAGTGAAATTAGTGGCACAGATTATAGAATTGTCCTTAACTGCTCTACGTAATTTGCAAAATGCAATAAACGTGAACCATACCAACTAAAGATCTCACCATCTACAATAACAATTTTTGAATTTGGTAATTTATCGCGCAATTCTTTCAGATGCTTTTCTTTAAACGGAAAAGGTTCGCTTGATAAAAAACAAAATTCAGGGCTGGCTGTAATCAATTGCTCATCGCTTATTTCGGGATAACGCTCTGCGTTTTTAAAAGCATTTTTTAGCCCAATATAATTTAAAGTATGATCAATAAACGTGTTTTTAGCTATTACCATGTAAGGCTTATACCAGATAAAATAAGCGGTACTTTGTCCTTTGAAAATATTTTTTACTTTTGGTAATAAGTTCCTGATCTTTTCCGAAATTTTTTCGGCTTCTTTTTCCTTGCCAACAATTTTTCCAATGCTTAACATCATTTTAAATGCATCTTCAAAATCATAAATATCGCTCATCCAAACACTAAATTCTTTCTGTAGTAATTCAATGTCCGATCTTTCATTCTCTTCCTTATTACCAATAATAAGGTCGGGCTTTAAAGCCCGGATCTTATCAATGTTCACTTTTTTTGTCCCCCCAACCCTTTCAATGCTCTTAAACATCTCGTTTGGATGAATGCAAAACTTAGTAATACCAACCAATTTTTTATGCAAACCAAGATCCCACAAAAATTCTGATTGCGATGGCACAAGAGAAATAATGCGCTTAGGTCTTTGCTGTAATTTAATTTTATTTCCTATCTGATCGGTGTATTCAAACATAAAAACAAAAATAAGCGTTTATATTTAGTTACAAGTTCAAAGTTTATAAAGTTAAAAGTTCTTATAACCTTTGGTATATTTGCACAGTTTTGACCAATGCCTTTAAAGGACATATTGCTTTGTTTGCCGCACAAGTTGTGTATGCGCTTAATTATTCAATTGCCAAAGGGCTTATGCCTGGTTATATTGGCCCATTTGCTTTAGTATTTCTAAGAATAACAGGTGCCTGCTTACTATTTTGGTTGCTTTCTTTATTTGTAAAAACGCAGAAAGTAGAAAAAGCCGATATGCTAAAAATGCTCTGGCTTTGCTTATTTGGTGTTGTTATTAACCAGGTGTTTTTTATCTGGGGTTTAAGCTTAACGCATCCTATCAATTCAGCAATCATAATGGTCTCTAACCCCATCATTGTTTTTATTTTTACGTTAATAGTTTTAAAAGAGCGTATTACTTTTTTAAAAGTTGGTGGTTTAGCTCTTGCTATTATTGGCGCCATGATACTGTTATTATTTAAAGGCAATTTTAGTTTTGGCAGCGAAACAAAAACAGGTGATCTTATGACGCTTATTAACTCAACATCCTGGGCAATTTTTGTGGTGATGGTAAAACCATTAATGCAAAAATACAATACGGTTACAGTAATGCGATGGATGTTCTTATTTGGAAGTGTATACATTATTCCTATAGGTTTAAATCAAACATTAGAGACCAATTGGGCTGCCTTTACCGGTCATGCTGTATTCGCAACTTGTTTTGTTATTATAGCCACTACATTTTTTGCTTATCTTTTAAATATTTATGGCTTACAGGCCTTAAGCGCAAACACTGTTAGCATGTATATATACTTACAACCGTTTTTAGCTACTATATTTGCTATTATAATGGGAGAAGATAAATTAACGCCAATTAAAATATTCTCAGGAATTTTAATAATTTGCGGTCTGTACCTGGTGAACAAAAAAACCAAAACAATTACAACATGATCAGATCAATGACCGGCTTTGGAAAAGCCACTTTAGAATTAGCCGATAAGACCATTAATGTGGAGATCCGCTCCTTGAACAGCAAAGGGGCTGATATCAGTTTACGTTTATCTTCGGGATTACGTAATTACGAATTAGAATTGCGTAATGAGATCTCTAAACAATTAGAGCGCGGCAAAATTGATCTGAGCATTTACATTGAATCTAAAAAGGCAGAAACGCCTGTTGAAATAAATATTGAATTAGCCAAAGCTTACCATGAGCAATTAAAAAAACTGGCTAAGGAGCTAAATGAGCCTGTTGGTGAAGCTTTAAACCAGGTATTAAAATTTCCGGATGTTTTAAAAAGCGAACGTAAAGAAACCGATGAAAATGAATGGAAACAAATTAAACAATGTGTGAACGAAGCCATTGTGCAATTAAATAAGTTCAGAGATATGGAAGGGCTTTCGTTACAAAAAGATTTTGAAGAACGTTTAAACAAAATTGGTACTTGCCTTGAAGAAATAAAAACATTAGACCTTGTTCGCATTAATTCAATTAAAGACCGTATCAGAAACAACATTGATGATGTAATTGGAAAAGGGAAAATTGATGAGAACCGTTTTGAGCAGGAATTAATTTATTATGTTGAAAAATTGGATATTAACGAAGAGAAAGTACGCTTAAAAACACATTTGGATTACTTCATCGAGACATGTAAAGAGGCGGCTCCGGGAAGAAAATTAAATTTCATTAGCCAGGAAATTGGTCGCGAAATAAATACCATAGGTTCAAAAGCCAACGATGCGCAAATGCAAAAACTGGTTGTATTAATGAAAGATGAGTTGGAGAAAATTAAAGAGCAGGCGAATAACGTTTTATAAAAATTGACGATTTTTTAATTGACGATTTACAATTGAGTTGTCCAATCGTCAATTGTAAATCTTTTAAATTTTAAATTAAAATTTATATTCCAATTTTCTCGTCCACTATCTTCAATATCGCTGCTTCGGTTGCGATTGTTTTTTGCTCGATCTCTTTTCCTTTTGCCAAAATATCATTTACAAACGTTTTATCATTGTATCCACCTGCGTTAATTCTCACATTCATAAAGGCACCCATTACCGCACTGCGTGCACATAATGCCCCAACACCGGCATCACTTACCGAATTTGGATTCCCAATCTCTGCCATTGCTTTAATGATCTCTAAACTCTCGTAAGATAATTGCATTACTTTAAAAGGTACTTCAATAGCAAATTTTGTAGCGCTTTGAATAACATCTGTTCTTAGTTTCTTCTCTTCATCGGTACCTTTTGGTAAACCAAAAGCTGTCATTATTTTATTGAAGGCTGCCGTATCAGCATCTACCAAACGCAATAATTCATTTTTAATTTTTTGTCCTTTTTCAGCATACGAACTAAATTCTTCCCATCTTTCATCCCAGCCTTTTTTATGTGAACTTAAATTGGCTACCATAGTTGCTAACGAAATTCCTAAACTACCAACATACGCAGAAATAGAACCACCTCCGGGCGCAGGACTTTCGCTCGCTGTTTCATCTGCAAAAGCTGCCAGATCCATACTTATTAATTTTGAATCTGCTTTATCTTTTAATAAATATTCAATGATCCTTTCTTCCGGTTTAAATGGTGCCAGTTCATCCAGCCCCATTGATTTTACGGCTATCTTAATTAATTCACTTTCGCTTACACCAATAGAGCGTTGTTGTTTCTTTAAAAAATAAATTCCTGCATCCAATAAGGATTTTAAAGGAATTAATCCCACTAATTCTGATCCTGTAACCCGAATCCCTCTTTCTGTGGCTTTTTTACAAACTTCATCAAAAGCGATATGTACCGGTGTAATATTAATGTTGGTAAGGTTCATCGAGATCTGGCAAACGCCGTACTCTTCAATATACCAGCCAATCGCTTTTACCGACTTTAAAGTTCCGGGAGTTGACTTTGGAGTACCATCCGCATTCAACACAATTTTACCAGTTAATGTATTTCCTTCACGCACTACACGGCCCGCTTCGCGTACATCAAATGCAATTGAGTTGGCACGGCGTGTTGATGTTGTATTTAAATTAATATTATAAGCCACTAAAAAATCACGCGCGCCAATTACTGTAGCACCACGTTGAGCATCATATTCAGCGGGGCCAAAATCAGGTTTCCACTCAGGCAATTTTATTTTTTTGAAAAAACCTTCGTACTCTCCGTTACGAATAACAGAAAGGTTACTACGCTTTTTATCTTTTTGAGCTTCTTCGTATAAATAAACCGGCAGCTTTAATTCCTCACCTACTCTTTTAGCTAATTGCTGCGCATACTTAGCTGTTTCTTCCATACTAATATTGCTTATTGGAATTAGCGGACAAACATCTGTTGCGCCCATACGCGGATGCTCACCTTTATGTTTGCTCATATCAATTAATTCACCTGCTTTTTTAATGGCAAGATAAGCCGCCTCTATAATGTTTTTGGGATTGCCAACAAAAGTAACAACAGTTCTGTTAGTTGCTTTACCCGGATCTACATTCAATAATTTTACACCATCAACACTTTCAATAACATTTGTTATTTGTTTAATGATGTTCATATCAACACCTTCGCTAAAATTGGGCACACATTCTATTAATTGTTCCATAATTTGCTTATAAAAACCTGTTAAAATTCAATTGCTAAAGCTACCAAAATTAGTAAAAATCGCAAAAAAGGGGCCAATAACTGGTAAAAAGTAATAAGTACGGCCTTTTAATTTACACCCAGGTTATAAATCGGCAAAAAATGCCTTAACACAAGCCTTTGCAGCGCTTATCAATTATTTAAGCGCAGGCTTTAGAAATAACTTTGTTTCAGTAATTAAAACTAAAACAAATGAAAAACTTAAAATTTATCCCCTTTTTGCTTGCCTCAATACAATTATTCAGTCAGCAAACCAAAACCGGCGAAATAAAAGCAAACGATGGTTTAGGCTTTTCCATTTCAGGTGGTAGTCATGTAGGATTCTGGTCACTTTTAGGTCAACACCAAATTCCTTACAATATTCAAATAGATAAATCGATCAATGAAAATTTTGTAATAGGCCTGGGTTATACAAATGATGATTACGAAAAAAACCCGCTTTCATGGGCGGGCGGTTATGAAAACACTATAAGACAAAATATTAATTTCAGGTTTTACAATTTTCTTCCACAAAAGAGACAATATTTCAGAAGTTTTATTGGAGGCTCTGCGGGCGTTTCGTTGTGGGAATCGAACAGACTGAACTCAAAACCGCAAACATTTCCAAGTGCTCAATTTATTTATGGTTTCAGGATAAAGATCTTCGAAAACTTCTTTAATCAAACCGAATTTGCTATTGGCCCTCCATGTGCATTAAAAACATCTTTTGGTTTTAATTTTTAATGTATAAAGAAGGTAAGAATAAAAAACAACATTCATTAATCAATTACACTTATGAACACATCAGCAAAACTAAAATTCAGAAACGATAATTCCTCTTTTTACAAAGAGCTTACCACCAAAATAAATGAGCTTGTTACACCAAAAGTGCATCAAAATGCTATTATCCTTTTACGATTCAAGTTATTTTTCTATTTAACCGTCTTCCTTGTTTCTTATTCATGTCTTTTCTTTTTTCCGGAAAGAAGTTTACTCTTATTAATCGTAAATTTTATTTTCACTGGATTATCAGGAATTCTATTGGCCTTTAACGCTTCGCATGATGCCGTACATAGAACATTCAGTAAAAACAATAAATTAAATGCGCTCATTTATTATTTCACATTTAATTTGCAAGGTGTAAACAGCAGATTATGGGAAATACGCCACAAGGCATCACACCACATATTTCCAAATGTAGATGGCTGTGATGCCGATATTGATGACAATCCTCTTATCCGCCTTTCAACAACCCATAAAAAATTCTGGTGGCATAAATACCAGCATATTTATTCGCCATTGCTTTACGCTTTATATACTTTACATTGGATAATCATTAAAGACATTATTTACTTAAGAAAAAAACAAATTGCCAACCTAAGAGATCAAAAGCATTCTACAGGTTTAAAAATTGAACTGGTATTATGGAAGTTATTTTATTTTAGTTACATGATCGTTTTACCTTTCATATTTACCGATCATTCATTAAAAGACATTTTACTCTGCTTTTTTATTATGCACACGGTCATTTCTTTATTTTTTGTGTTTACACTTATTATTTCACACCTGTGTATGGAAACCGAATTTCCGGTTGCAGATAATGAAGGTGTATTACCTTATAATTACTACAGGCATCAGTTAGCAGTGTCACTGGATTATCATGCCTCCAACCCTATTGCTAACTGGATCTTTGGTGGCTTTAACTCCCATTCTGCTCATCATCTTTTTCCAAAACTACCTCATACACTTTACACAAAAATTACACCGCTAATAAAACAAATGGCATTAAAACATAATTATCCCTATAGCGAATTAAGCATTCCAAAAGCTATACATTCACATTTAATTTATTTGAGAACGCTTGGAAATATAACTACATAAAATTTAATACTCTTAAAAAACATAATTATAATCATCATGAAAAATAAACTTAGCTTACTATTAATATTTGCATCTTTGATCAATTTAAAAGCTCAAAAAAAAGAACATTATTTTCCGATCTGGACCTTTCAGCAATCCGATATAACCATCGATGGTATTTCTATAGGTCTTGCATCAGGCATTAAAGAAATACAAAATACAACTACAAATGGAATTAAGCTAGAGATAATTGGCGTAGGGCTCTTAGTACCTTTAATGCCGATGAGCCCAATCCGGGAGGATGATTCTATCTTAAACTCAACAATTATTTCAGAAAAAATAAACGGTCTTAATCTATCTTTTACCGGAAGTGCCTGTGATTGTGAAATAAATGGCATTAGTGTAGGATTTGTAGGTGAAATATTATATAAAGTTAATGGTGTATCAGCAACATTTGCAATTAATATTGTTCAAATTCATAACGGTATACAGCTTGCTGCAATATTTTCTGAAAATTTTAAGATAAAAGGTTTGCAAGTAGCGTTCTATAATGGCAGCAAACATACAAAAGGTTTACAATTGGGAGTATTTAACAGTTCACAAGATCTGAGAGGTATTCAAATAGGGCTTTGGAATAAGAATGGTAAACGCTCATTACCAATAATAAACTGGCAGTTTAAGAAAAATAAAACTATTGAATCATAAGCTCATTCTTGCCTGTGGAACAGAATTTAGATCAGCGAATTCTTTTTTCAAAAATTTATAATACCCGGCAATTCCTATCATGGCAGCATTATCGGTGCAATATTCAAATTTTGGAATGTACGTTTTGATCTTTAACTCGCTTTCTAAATTTTTAATTTGCTTGCGCAACTCGCCGTTAGCAGAAACACCACCCGCTATTGCTAGATCATTAATACCGGTTTCTTTTAATACTGCTTTTGCATTTTTTAAAAGTACAGTGATTAAATGTTGCTGATAAGAAGCACAAATATCATTTAAATTTTTTGTTACGAAATCCGCATCCTTTTGCAAATTATTTTGAATGAAGTATAAAAAAGATGTTTTTATGCCACTAAAACTATAATCAAAATTCGGAACATTGGAAGACGAAAATTTAAATTTTGAAGCATCTCCCTCTTTAGCATACTTATCAATTAAAGGTCCGCCCGGATAAGGCAAACCCATTACTTTGGCCGCTTTATCAAATGCTTCGCCAACAGCATCATCAACAGTAGATCCTAATATCTCAAAGCTTAAATGATCGGTAGCTTTTACCAATTGTGTGTGTCCGCCACTAACCGTTAGGCATAAGAATGGGAATTGAGGAAATTCATTATTCTCTTCTTTAATAAAATGTGCCAAAATATGGCCCTGCATATGATTTACCCCTATTAAAGGAATATTTAATGCCATTGCCATTGATTTTGCAAACGATAACCCAACCAAAAGGCTTCCCATTAAGCCGGGGCCAATGGTTACAGCTATTGCATGCAATTGATCTGCTTTAATATTTGCAATTTTTAAAGCTTCATTTACAACAGGCACAATGTTCTTTTGATGATCGCGACTAGCCAACTCAGGCACAACGCCACCGTATTGCTCATGAATTTTTTGATTAGCCGTTACATTTGCCAACACAACATCATTAAGCAAAACAGCGCAGGAAGTATCATCGCAACTGCTTTCTATTGCTAATATGTAAGTGTTTAAATTTTGCATTTTTTTGGATATGTAAAAACAAATTTTGGCTTATCTTTATAGCAAAGCCATAGCTTGCGCAAAGTTATAAGAATATTTTTTAAAACACTTGGTGTACTGGCCCTAATTATACTTTTATTAGGGGTAAGTCTTTTTTTTGCCATTCAATCCCCTTCGTTTCAAACATGGCTTGGCCATAAGGCCAGCAATTATTTAAGTAAAGAATTAAATAACACTATAAGCATAAAAGCGGTGAATCTTAAATTCTTTAAAAAGGCTAATCTGGAAGGTGTGTTTATCAGCGATAAAAAAAATGACACCCTTTTTGCGGGAGATATTTTAGTAGATATCAGAAAGCTGGATCTTAAAAATCAATTAATAGAATTTAAAAAGATCACACTTAGAAATTCAACCGCAAAGATCGTTACTTACAAAGGCGACAGTACAATGAACTTTCAGTTTTTGGCAGATTATTTTGATTCAGGCGTTGCCGATACAAGTCCAAAAAAAGAATGGGAAGTGAAATTGGGCGACATTTATCTGGATAGCGTAAATATTAATTACCGTGATGAAAGAAAAAATATTAAAGTATCAGAAAATATGAATTTTAACAATCTACACTTTGCAAAAACAAGTGGTAGATTTTCTGATATTAAATTTGAAAAAGATACCATTTTTGTAAAGTTAAACGATGTACGTACGTTTGAACAATCAGGCTTTGCATTAAGAAATCTTACTGCCGAAGCCAAGATAAGCAGCAAGGAATTGTTGCTGAAAAAATTGATCATAAAAACACCAAAGACCTATATAAAAGGTAATGTAGATCTGTATTCTCAATCATGGGATGATTATTCGGATTTTTTAAATAAGGTAAAAATTAAGGCCGACCTATTGCCCGGAACACAAGTAGCATCTGAAGATATTGCCCGTTTTACAAGCGAGTTAAATGGTTTAAAAGAAGTTGTTTATTTTTCGGGTAAAGTGCGGGGTTATGTAAACGATCTTAACCTAAAAGAGTTTAAACTTAAATACGGCAAATACACCCGTTTTAATGGTAACCTTACCATTACCGGTTTGCCGGATTTTAATGCCAGCTTTTTACATTTTGATGTGGAAGAATTTTCAACCAACTATACCGATCTGGTTAAAATTCCTAATTATCCTTTTTCTGAAAATAAAAAATTAGAATTGCCTGTTGAGTTACAACGTTTGGGAACAATTTCTTACAAAGGAAAATTTGATGGCTTTGTTACCGATTTTACAACCTATGGTAAATTTAAAACAGGTCTTGGTAACTTAGCAACACAATTAAGTGTTAAGGTTGGTAAAAAAGCAGATGATATTGCTTACCATGGTAAATTACAAACTTCAGGCTTTGATGTTGGCACCTTGTTTGGAATTGCAAAATTAAATTCGTTATCGCTTAACGCAGAAGTAAAAGGCAAAGGTGTTTCATTAAAATCCTTAGATACTGATATTGAAGGACAGATCAATAACATTAACTACAATAATTATTCTTATAAAAATATTAAACTGAATGGAAACATTAAAGAAAAAGTATTTAATGGCTTATTGACCAGTAAAGATCCTAATGCAGATCTTGATTTTAACGGCAACATAAATTTCAAAGAAAAAGTGCCTGAAATGGATTTTATATCTACAGTAAATAATCTGGATCTTAAAAAATTAAATTTCACACAACAGGAAGCACAGATCTCAACACAGATATTAATTAATTTAAAAGGCAATAACCTTAACAATTTAAGTGGCACCATAAATTTTGATGACACCAAATACAAGAACGAAAGAAAATCGTTTAACATCAGTACGTTCGATCTTAAGCTAGATCAGGCTACGGCAGATAAGCACGTGATAGTTAATTCGAATTATTTTAATCTTACGGTTGATGGAAAATTTGATGTCAATAATCTTGGCATGGCGTTTAACCAGGTGCTTCATTCTTACTACCCTACTTTTGTACCGAAGATCAAAACAAAAACTGTTTATACCGATGCTTTTAAATTTCAACTCACTGTTAAAAAATTCAGAATAGTAAGAGAGCTATTTCTTGAGAATTTAGCAGTTAGTCCGAATACTATAATTGGTGGTGATTTTGACGCTTCTAAAAATCTGTTGAATGTGAATTTAAAATCAGATTCTATCAGTTATGGACAAATTAAATCAAACAATAATGTAATTGAATCCTATTCTCAAAATAACAAAGTAAACCTTGTATTTAAAGCAAGCGATATTCGCTTAACTGACAGTTTAGTTTTAAGAAATTATTTTATGTATATGGTATCAAAAGATCTTGATACAAAATACAATTTGGAGTGGGATAACAAGAACAGTCCAAAAAATGCAGGTAAGCTAACCGGTAAGGTTAATTTCAATAACCATCTTGCAACATTAAATTTTGATAAATTCTTTATTAGTCCATCTGATAGCAGTACATGGAATTTGGTAACAAGTAATCCCACAGTGATAGATACAGCAGGAAATATTTTAATTAACCCTTTATTATTTGCCAATAAAGAACAGAATATTGGCATTGCAGGCGCTTTAACCAATAAGCCCGGCGATAGCCTGGTAATTAATACAGCCAGTGTAGTGCTTCAACAATTTAATCCTTTGTTACGCAGTATTAAATTAAACCTGGAAGGAGAATTGAATGGAAGGGTTACTGTTCATGATCCTAAGAATTTTGCATTTGGCAGTGATCTTAGTTTTAATGCGCTCAAAATAAATAATAATACTTTGGGTGAAATGGTTGTAAAAACAAATTTTGATGCAAAAGCAAAGACCATTTTTACCGATGGCTATACATCACTTGGCCTGCCATCGTTTGATGGAACAGGTAAAATGAAGAACATTGCGTTTAAGGGCTATTATTATTTAGATAGGAAAGAAGAAAGTATTGATCTTAACATTAAAGCTTCACCCGCCAATTTAAAATTACTTAATCCATTGCTGGAAGGGATCCTTACCATTAATAACGGGCCAATTTCAGGAGAAGGAAAAATTCATGGCACGCCCGATGAATTAAAAATAGATGGCAACTTTAAATTGTTTAACAGCGAAATAAAAGTGGATTACACCAACGTAACCTATTATATAGATGGTGATATTGAGATCATGCCCGACCAGATTCGTTTTAGCGAATTGGTAATGCGCGAAAAAACATTAAATGACCTTTCGAAAAAAGAGAAAAAAGTAAAATCGGTGCCACAAGGCACAATAAATGGTAACGTCTTTCACTCCAACTTTACTAAAATACAATTGGATTATGACGTAACTTATAAAAACATGTTGGTTTTAAATACAACGTTAAATCAAAATAATACTTTTTACGGCAAAGTGTATTCAACGGGTAATATGGGTATTTATGGTTTTTTAAATAACCTGCACATGGAGGTGAACGCTGCTACTAATAAAAATTCAAAATTCATTCTTCCTTTAGATGGCCCTGCAGATGTGGCCGAATCGGATTTTATTCACTTTGTAAAAAAAGATACCGTACAAAAAAAGGTACAGAATTCTTTATCAGGGCTTAGCCTGGATATGAACATTAAAGCAAAACCTGAGTTGACCGTAAATATTATTTTAGACAATGCTAATGGCGATGCATTGAACGTTCAGGGTGAAGGCGATTTGAATTTAAAAATAAGTACACTTGGTAAATTTGAAATGTATGGTGATTACATGATCACCAATGGCGATTACTTATTTACACTTGAAAATGTGATCAATAAAAAATTTGAAATAGACGCAGGAAGCACAATATCCTGGAGTGGCAATCCTACCGATGCTGAAATTGATATTGCCACCAGTTATAAGCAGCGCGCATCAGTTGCGCCATTATTGAATGATACAACCGATAGATACAAAGGCCGTTTTCCAGTAGATTGTAAATTATTAATTACAAATAAATTATTTTCGCCCAACATTAATTTTGCTGTAGATTTTCCGAGTTTAGATGCAACTGCTAAATCGAGGATCGCTAATATTCTAAGTGACGAGGCGGAATTGAACAGACAGGTATTCTCATTTTTATTATTCAGAAGCTTTGTTACCCCGCAAATTTATAACAGTAATGGTGGTGGTGTAACAGCAGGAGGTGCTGCTGCTTCTACAGGTAGTGAATTATTAAGTAACCGTATGAGTGAATTTTTAAATACTTACTTTGGTAACCTAACCGGTATAAAAGATCTGCAGGTTGGTGTAAATTACCGTGCAGGGAATCAAAATAGCCAGGAAGTTGATCTTGCCTTAAGTAAACAATTCTTAAATAATAAAGTTACGGTTGACGGAAATTTTGGTGTGAACAGCAGTAATAATAGCCAGGCAAAAAACAATGGATTAATTGGTGATGTGAATATTGAATACAAACTTTCTGATGATGGAAGATATCGTGTAAAAGGATTTAACCGAAGTAACGATAATACACAAATAGCCACCAACGGTGGACAATACACGCAAGGCGTTGGTCTTTTTTACAGGGAAGAATTTGAAACGTTTGAACAACTCTTTAAAAAGTACCTCGAAAAAATAAAAAAGAAAGAAAAAGCAAAAGAAGAAGCTAAAGAAACAGCTTTACAATAATTAATTTTCTTTTTCAGCTACAAGCTTTTCTGAAACGATACTTGCTCCTTTATAGATATAAAAAATAGTAACCGCAATAATTACATGGGCAAGATCTTTATAATTGAACCACTGATCAACAGAGAGTTTAAGTGAGTGTACGATAATAGATAAAAAAGAAATTCCAATACCTAAGGCCACAACACCGCTTCCTTTTTCTTTGGTTTTGACATAGATCATTAAATGTGTAATGAACGAATACAATAAAACAATACCTGCGTGGATCTTTACGATCAAAAAATTATTTTGAATAAGCGTATAAATAAGAACTGCGGCTATCCAAGCCATTACAATAACTGGGATGATCTTGTTTTTTGAAGCCTTCTTAATATTGTAATACGTGTAAGGCGCATTAAAACAAAAATAAACCGAAATCAAGCTAAGTGCATTCATAATATAAAATATCACATCGAAGAATAATTCTCCTGCCTGGTAATGCACCGCGTGAGCAACAGAACCAAAACAGCTGCTAATGCCAACCAGCAACAAGAACCAACCCATTGATGTTGAATAAACTTTATTGAATTTACCAAGGTTTTTAAACGCGAAAATGCTGAGTATAAATATCAGCAAATTGGTAACGATAGTCATTGGTTCAAAAATAATGTAACCAAATAAAGTAATATATGTGTAGTCAAAGTTCAAAGCGGCAGCAAATTTAGTAATTAAACAGTAAAAGTCTAATTATGTTTCGCCATCTTCTTCTTTTTTAAAGATACCCGTAATTTTTTGTTTTACTTTTCCAATATTATGCTCTAATGAAGAGCTGGTGATATCGCTAATTCGTCCGTCCTGCAAGGTTTTTGAGATCTCGGGATAGAACACAGCGAAGCTTGTAAATTCGTGGCTTTTATTGAGTTTTTTCGACATTTCATCAACATGAAAATCATAACTCACGGTTTGTTTACGGGCAGTAACTAAAATAAAAAGATCGTCTTCTTTTGGATTGCTTATGTGATCAAAATTTTCAAAATTATCAATAGCATTATATTTAAAGAATGTTTTTTTTCTGTCACCTATCTCTGAACTAAAATAATCTAAAGTACTGCTTAAACCATAAATGTGCGACTCACTGCCAATTTGTTTTAAGATACCGTTTAATTTGGCCGCCATGCGTATAAAACCATTTTCCAGTTCTGCATTTGGTGTAAGTACCACAACTATGCGTTTAAAGGTATTTAATGGTTGTAATATCTTTGAAATAATGATAGCCTGCTTTGATTTACTTAAAAGATTTTCTGAAATATTACCGAATATAAGATTAGAAGCACCGTGCTGTGCTTTGTAGCTTATTAAAATATCAGTAATATTATAGGCTTTGGCAGTTCTTATAATTCCGTCAACGATACTCAGATCAACTTTTTTTAATACCTCAACTTTTTTATCACCACTCGAAATTTGCTCCACCGCACCTTCAATTACTTTTCTTACTACATTTAGTTTTTCATCGGCATCGGCGTCATCTTCAACAATTGATAAAGGATAAATAGCTTCGGTTGATTTTTGATCTTTAATAAGCAATGAAAAATCTATTAAACGTTGAATATTTTCTGGATTACTAACCGGAATTAATATTCTTTCTATTTTATCATTTGTTTTTCGGTTCACATCTTTTTCAAGTACAGCAATTCTTCTGGCTGCTTTTTCACTTACAAATGAACTTACCAAACAAGAAATTAAAATTAAAATAATAGTAGCATTAATTATATTTTGATCGAATAGTCCAATATCAAAACCAACTTTAATAACCGCTAAAGTAGCAGCTGCGTGAGAAACACTTAAGCCAAAAATAATATTACGTTCAGGCTTGCTGAATTTATATATAAAGGCAGTTAACCAGGCAGCAAAATATTTTGTGATCAAGCCAACAGTACAAAGCACTCCTGCAAATATCAAGGCTTCGCTTCCTTTAAAAAATAATTTAAGATCTACCAGCATGCCTGCACTTATTAAAAAGAAAGGAATGAATAAGGTATTACCGATAAAAACAATACGGTTCATTAAAATACTATTGTGCGGAATGATCTTATTTAAGCCCAAACCTGCTAAAAAGGCGCCTATAATAGGTTCTACGCCTGCAAGCTCGCTTAGAAATCCTGAAATAAAAACAACGGCCAATACATAAATGTAATGTGAACTGGCTTGCGCTTCAATATTTCTAAAGAACCAACGGCTTATTTTTGGTAATAAATATAAAGTTGAAAAGAATAATAAGCCAATAGAAACAATGATCCTGATCCAGAAAGTAGAATTCATTTCGCCGGTTACCACATTGGTAATAATACCTAGCAAAATAAGCACGGCAGAATCGGTTATGATCGTTCCGCCAAATGTAATTTGCACGGCCCTGTTCTTTACTATACCCATATTGCTAACAATAGGATAACTTAACAATGTATGTGTACTAAACATGCTTGCCAGTAATACCGAAGACCATAACGAAAAATGAAAAACATAAATGCAAACGATGTAGCCAATACTAATGGGAATTAAAAATGTAAAGGCTCCAAACAAAATACTCTTACTGCGGTTTTGTCTGAATTCCTGCATATCAATTTCCAACCCGGCCAAAAACATAATATACAACAACCCTGTTTTTGATAATAACTCAAAACTGTTTGTTGATTCGATGATATGAAAAGAATTAGGACCAATAATTACACCGGCAATGATCAAACCAATAATGCCAGGAATTTTAAACCGACGGAATAAAAGCGGTGAGAACAAAATTATCAATAAGGTAATAGCAAGAATAAGCACCGGATTTTTAAGGGGCAAATAATGGCTAAAAAACTGGTTAAAGTTTAAAAGATAATTTTGAATAGTACTCATAATTGTTTTTAATCCTCCGACTCTTTGGATTCTAATAAGTATCTATTTTTTGTGCCACTAAAGATTTTGTAAACAGAAGGTACACGTAAATTAAATCTTAGGCCCGCACTAAAACAAACATCCATAATAGTTAATTGTTTGTTAGAGCGGCCAATACGCATTTTATATTCGCCAAAAACACTTATTCTTTTAAAATACTGCTCGTAACCAGCACCTACATTGGCACCTAGCCAGTTTGTTCTTGCCACCTGATTTGGTTCGTACTTACCCGTAAGATGCAAAAAATCATTTTTACCGGTAAAGTAACCTTTAAACGAATTAAAACTAATACCAAATAAAGGGTAAAAATAGGCTCTTGTATTTTTAAATCTTGCCAGGGCTTGGCCGTTCAATTCGATCGTATATGCTTTAATGTTATACCAGGTAGGTACAATATCTATTTTTCTGTAACCGGTAAATTCCAAACAACTTCGAAATATTTTTTCGCCACCATATACAACCGATCCGGTAAAGCCCGTTGCATCATTATTATCCTGAACGTTTCTTGTTAAAAATATAAAGCTGCGCATAACACCTGTACCAAAAGCCAGGTTTGTTTTGCGAGGATGTGTTTTAACAGGTTTAATAACTCTTACCTGACCAATAGCAGTTTGAAAAAAAAGAAGGGCAAAGCTGATATGTAGAATTATCCTTAACATCTATTACAAAGTTAAGCGAAAAAAAAATTTAAAACCAACCAAATGCAAAATTTGTTAAACCACTTATACTAAACCAAAAGAAAGGCTAAATTTATAGCAGTGAAACTACTTGCAGCTATATTTTTAACAGTTATAATGTCTTTTAACAGCTTAAAGGGGCAAACTGTTACAGCAAAGTCTCAAAATCCACCTTTAATTCAGTTTTCTGGTGTAGTTTATGATCAGGATAGTTTAACGCCTATTCCATTTGTTTCTATCATTATAAAAGGTACCAACCGCGGTACTATTTGCGGCTTTTCGGGCTTTTTTAGTTTAATTGTTAACCCCGGTGATGAATTAGAATTTCACTCGGTAAGCCACAAATTAAGAACTTACAAAATTGCAGATACGCTTTCGCAAAAATATTATTACGCCATCCAGCTTTTAACCAAAGATACCTTTCAGTTGGCCGAAGTAGAAGTTTACCCATGGCCAAGCAAAGAAGATTTTAAAAGAGCTTTTTTGGCATTGGATCTTACAGATACGGATATGGACAGGGCTGATAAAAACCTGCAACAAGAGGCTATGACCTATTTGGAAAGAAATCAAACGGCAAGTGCCTCAGAAAATTACAGGTATGTGATGCAGGCTTATTATACAAAGGTTTATTCTTCAGGTCAAGCGCCCAGTATAAGTTTACTAAATCCGGTTGCCTGGGCGCAGTTTATTGATGCCTGGAGAAAAGGTAAATTCAAGAATAAAAATACCAAGAAAAAATAATTATCAGCCTTTACCCGGTTTTGGTGCCGATGATGTTCTGTGTTTTCTGATCTCACGTTTATAAGCACGTTTCTGACGTCTTTCTTCTTTTTTGTTTCCTTTATTGATGCGCGCGCTGGGTTTATTCTTTGCTTTCTTTTTTAAATATGGGTTATAGGCATCATCACTGGTACGGTGCTTGCGCCAGATCTTTTTACGCTCTCTTTTTTGTTTGAACATCTCATTATTTTGAGAAGATGCTTCGTTAAAAGAAAAAATAAATAAAAGAAGAAATATGCTAAAAACTATTTTTTTCATTGCTAGATTGCTATTACAAATAACGGGTATTATTATTTGAAGTTACCGTGCTTTAAAAAATTTTTTTAACCGGGTTATTAATAACTTGTCATGTGGAGCGGAGTCGAGACACATATAGACCTTTCCAACCCTGTAAACTTGTCTTTTATATTTAATTTTCCGCCTTACTTTTTTGCTTGAACAAAAAAGTAGCAAAAAATTCAAGGCTTCTTAAAATTTTACTAAAAATCTTTATTCTTTAAGCCTGGCGATTTAAGCGCTTTGCGAGATACAAAAATTGCCTTTCACACAAACCAACCCTTTTAAAGAATAAGATTTTTTACGTAAAATTTTAAAAGGCCGAAAAGCTGTGTTTGCTTACGCGTTTTAATCTCTGGCTTGTAAAAACAAAAAAGCCCTTCCGTTTACCGAAAGGGCTTTTAAATTAAAATAGATCAGATTATTTTTTTGCTGCCGGCTTAGCTGCAGGAGTTGCAGTTGTAGCCGCAGGAGTAGCTGTTGTGGTTGCTGTTTTAGCAGGCTCTTCAACAACTGCTGCACGTGTAGTTTCAACACTAATAACAGAGATGTTTTTTGGGTGAAGAACAGTAATACCATCAATATTAATATCTCCGGCAGAGATAGACTTACCAATTGCTAATTTCTCAACGTTAAGCTCAATGCTTTCAGGTAATTTAGAAATTAAACCTTTAACTTTTAACTTACGCATTTTAACGATCATTTTACCACCGGCTTTAACACCTTCTGCTTGTCCAACAGTTTTAACAGGTAACTGAACCGAAACCGGTTTATCAGCACTTACCGCTAAAAAATCTGCATGAATTAATTTGTCGTTCAATTTATGGTATTGTGCTTCTTGTAATACAGTTAAGTATTTTTTACCATCTATATTCACTTCCACTAAATTAGTGTCAGGCGTAAAGATGATGTTTTTAAAATCACGAATATCGGCGCTGAAGTGAATTTGCTCACCTGCTCCATAAATTACACATGGAACGTGGCCTTTAGCTCTTACAGCTGTAGCATCCACCTTCCCTACGTTCGCACGTAGCGAACCGCTCAAAGATACTGTTTTCATTTTTTTGTTTTTTTAATTTTCAGAGTTAAGATCCTGCCCGTTTCAAAATCTTTAGCTCTTGTTATTTTTAATTTACGGGTTATTACATTATAAAATTCTCGCTGATAGATTCGTAATTGTGAACACTCTTTATCACTTTTGCAAAAAGATCGGCAACACTTAATACTTTTATTTTAGGGCTTTGTTGGGTTAAAGGAATTGTATCTGTAACAATAAGTTCAGTTAACCTTGAATTGGCAATATTCTCATACGCTTTACCCGAAAGTACAGGGTGTGTACAAATTGCACGCACACTTAAAGCACCTCTGTCCAACATCATCTCTGCCGCTTTACACAATGTTCCACCGGTATCAACTAAATCATCCACTAAAACAATATTTCTGCCCTCAATTTCTCCAATGGCAGTCATGCTTTCAACCACATTTGCCTTAGCACGTTGCTTATAACAAATTACCATCTCGGCCTTTAAATGTTTTGCATAACCATTAGCGCGTTTGCTACCACCCATATCAGGTGCAGCAATGGTAAGGTTCTCTAAACCTAAAGATTTTATATATGGAAGAAAAATAGTTGAAGCATATAAATGATCAACCGGTACGTTAAAAAAACCTTGTATCTGATCAGCATGAAGATCCATGGTCATAACCCTGGTAGCGCCTGCAACAGCAAGCATATCGGCCACTAATTTAGCGCCAATAGCCACACGGGGCTTATCTTTACGATCCTGGCGGGCATATCCAAAATAAGGGATCACAGCCACAATATGTCTTGCACTGGCGCGTTTTGCAGCGTCAATCAGCAATAACATTTCCATTAAATTATCAGCAGGTGGCATGGTGCTTTGAATAACAAACACACTTTGGCCACGGATACTTTCTTCGTAAGAAGCCTGTAACTCCCCGTCGCTAAAGCGATAATGCTCAACTTTGCCTAATGGCTGACCGTAAGAATTGGCTATTTTTGCAGCCAGAACTTCGGTAGCAATCCCTGAAAATATTTTAACCTGTGATTCCATTTTTTAAGGACTGCAAATATAGGAAAATTTATGGATTTGGGCAATAAAATAGCTGAAAAAAGGTTTATGATATCTGCTATTTAGCGGCTATTAAGGAACTATTGAGCAAAAATGGCAAATTTGATAACATTAAACCTTAATAAATTATTTTTGCAAAAAGCCTGTAACAATTTTTTTGTCAATTAGATAAAAGGTTAAACTAGAACCCAACCGTTAACATAATTAGTTTGTATTGTTAAGTAGACTTTAAAAACAGTAAAAAGGATGAAAGATATAGCCCATTATTACTTAAAATTTTTTTTGCTCTTTGCCATTTACGATGTAGCATATAGCCAAAGTAAAATAGATCTTTACTCTATCACTAATTCAAGACAGGTTGGCGGAGACGCGGGATATACTTTTGACGGAAAATGGTTTCCTGATACAAGATCTAAGCTATTGAATCCTATTTATTTTGGGCCACAGGGCACTTATTCAAAAACTATTCAAATAACCGATGCTTTTGGACTTAGCGGAAGCCTTACAGAAGTTACAAAACTCCCAACAAACAGTATCTTCTTTTTTGGTAGCTTCAATAAAATTGAACCTGCAATGGAAGCATTTACGGATGAAGAAATAGATTCACTTTACAACTGGTCGGTAAGAGGCGGAAAAATGATCATTACCTGTGGTCTTGATTTTGTAGCATATAGCAATTATTCAAGTATTCTTAATAAAAAATGGAATTACCAAATGGCTAGCCTTACACCCACTGTAGGTTGCCATGCAACTGCTCATGGCCTTACTACTTCTCTTTTTAACGGGCCATTTGGCTCTGTAAATTCTGTAAGACAGGGAGGTGGTGCACAGGGTATTTATTATAAGTATCCATCGGATATTAAAGTGATGGCCACAAACAGCGAGGGTAAACCAACTATTTATATGGATTGTAAAACATTGGATCTTATGGTTGCTGATGTAGATGTGTTTTCATCTCTTAGTAATGTGGCATATTATAATGCGCAAATGCAAATTGTTTCAGAAGGTATTTCTACAGGTGATCTGATCAAACAAAATAACGATGTATTTCTTGGTAATGTAATGGTATTTTTAGATAACCTGCAACAACCCCCTGTTCTTGTAAAAGATGGAGACCAGCTATCTGTAAATAATAATTATGTAAACTATCAATGGTATAAGAATGGCGAAGTAATCAGTAATGCTAATACTTCTGTTTACACAAGCCCATCCTTTGGAGAAGATATTTATTATGTAGAAGTAGAAGTTAACGGTGGTTGTAAAATACGTTCAAACGAGTTTAATCCTGAATGTGAGATCTTTGTACCAACTGCTTTTTCACCTAATAAAAATGGTATGAATGAAAAAGCATGCGTTTATAATTCATGCATAGATAAAATGGAATTTAAAATATTTAATCGCTGGGGAGAACTCATTTTTACCTCCAGTGAATTAGAGACCTGTTGGGATGGAACCTATAAAGATTCACCGGCACCTGAAGGTGTTTATGGCTGGTCAATGGAAGGGGTAAGAAAATCAGGAAGTAAAGTGAGTAAAAAAGGAAACATAACATTAGTAAGATAAGGCTCATGAAAAAAAAGATCCATCTATTTTTATTTATTTTTATTGTGGCGGCAAGTAAAGCGCAAGACATTCATTGGTCACAGCCTACATCTATTCTTATATACCAAAACCCTTCATTTACAGGGCTTACCAACAAATATTCTATCGGCTTAAATTTTCGCGATCAGTGGAGTTCAATTAATAAAAGTTATAGAACTTATGCTTTATCTGGAGATTATCGTTTTGCCGCAGAATCAAAAAAAGCAAATCTTGCCACTGGTGCAATGCTCTACAAAGATGTGTCGGCAAATGGCAGTTACATGATCACTTCAGGTGGTATTACCTTAGCAGGTCAGGTAAACGCCAATGAAAATTCACGTCTTTCAGTTGGTATCAATTATAATTTTACACAAAACCGTATTAATGGTAATAAACAAACATGGGGAAATCAATTTGATGGACAGAAATATAATTCGGCTTTAAGTACAGGAGAGGATGCTCCGGGTCCGGGCAAAACTTTTTCAGATGTTGGATTGGGTGTTTCTTATTTGTACCATAAAAAATCAGGTACGGTAGATGACAATAATCCTAACTTCCTGCTAGCGGGATATAGTGTAAATCATGTTAACCGCCCCGAAATAAGTGCTACCGGTGGTGCTGAAAAACTGGCATTAAAACATACTTTGATGTTTACAGGTGTAAGAGACATTCAAAATAATATTGCTTTAAAACCAACTATTATATTTTATGCACAGGGAAAAATGTTGGAATTAACGGGCGGTGCACTTTTGAGATTTGGTATTGGGCAAACATCAAGGTACACTGGCATTCGCAAGAGTTCTTTTTTTTCAGCAGGTTTTTTGTATAGATTTAAAGACGCTATTATTCCCACTATGGAATTTGAAAAACCTGATTTTGTAACCGGCATTTCGTATGATGTAAATCTTTCAAAGTTTTCACAAGCCAGTAAATACCGTGGCGGTGTTGAAATTTATATCAGAATGAAAATGGGCAATATATTTTCTAATAACAATAAACAACAAGCGGAAGATACCAAACCCAGCTATTAAATTTAGTTCTCTTCCTGCAACGGACGTTTTTTTCTGCGCAGCAAAGTAGGTAAAAACTTTAGAGGTTCAATGTAGTGTGGATTCTCATGAATTTTCCCGTTCAAAATAACATAAGGGTGTGTGGCCAATACATCGGCAAGGGCCCTGCCGCTAAAACGATTGATATCGTACATACAAATTAATGAACATGAGTGCTGAGGAGTAAGCAGGTTTAACCGAGCTTCATACTCTATCAACTCATCCGTGCCCGAAACGTTCCGTAAAGCCCAACTCATGTCTCCACAAGCTCTGATGCTATCATAACCAGCATTTTTAGAATCAATAAATGCCTTTTCAACTAAATCATACATATTATCTGCAGCAAAACTACCGCCTTTCAAATACGTTTCGTCGGCCGATAAAACCTTTAACTGTTTATTTGCAATTTTTTCATCTACGGCAATTCCTGCTTTATATAAACGATTACAATGATCAGAGTAAGAAGTACTCTCGAGAATATTAAGCACTTCTTCATTAGCTTCTAAACCTTCCTTTAAATAAGGAAGAATTACTTCATACCGTTCGTCTTCCGAATCAAAAAAACCACAAATGTGTATTGGTGCAGAAAGCTTTTCGCCACATAAAGTAAGAGGTTGTTTTATCATATTGCGTAAATATAGTTAAAGCAAACCGGCAATTACTAAAAATAGATGGGATTTTATTTGCCCAATTAAAAGATAATCGTCTTAAAATAAATCTGTAAAGCAAAAAACCACGCAATAGCGTGGTTTTTATTTATCTGTACCCCCTTCCAGACCAAATATGAACGACATCCTTGAAGATACAAGGGATCTTGCTCGGATTTGGGACTTGTACGGTCACCTGATAAAAGGGAACCGAATTTCTTAACTCAAGTGGAAACCGCCCCACAATATCTGCAATTACTTTTCGCTAATAAAACTTAGAACATAGTCATTTATTTCCTTTGCTTGTTCAGGATTTGCATGGTCATCCATAACGTTATGAATTGTATTATTTAGCTTAATTATTTTAATGTTAAATTTCTTTTGCTCTTCCTCTGTGGGTAAAACACCTTCATCTGCAACTTGATCGCTTGATCTAAGTGAATAAAGCTTAGGGCTTTTAACTCTTGGAAAAGGCATTCTGCGATTATCCAGCGAGATTATTTTATATGCCATCGTTGGGTGTTCAGCTGCGAAAAGCATTACTATATCTCCACCATTAGAATGTCCAATTAAGGTTAAATGATCAAAATCAAGATTTAACTTTTTCTTTTTGAATTCATTAATTGTATAAAGGATATTTTTTACGCCTTTCTCCCAATTGGGTTTGCGAACTTCTTGAGGCTTTCCTTTTAAGTCCATCAATTCATCTGTAGGTAATTCATGTTGGATGCTTATTACATAAACCCCCTTTGAAGCTAAGAATTTAGTTAAGTAAGTATAAGCGACATTATCTCCTCCTTTGTTTCCTCCGTATCCATGATTGAGTATAACAACCTTCTGCTTTGCCTTTCGATTTTCGATTTTGGGATAATAAAGAGCTATTGGAATTATTCTATGTCTCACAGTATCAGTTAGATTTAAACTATCAACTACTACTTGATAATTCTTATCAGATTGTTGATTTTGCTTTATTTCAAAATCATCTTTTGCGATATAGCTACTTGATAGTATCGCTATAAATATTACGGAAATTACTGTTAGTTTATTTTTCATTTTCATTTTTTTTAACATACATAACGCCAACTCGGATTTAGTTGCTGGACTCTATAATATCTTCGCAAGCCATGCGAGCAATTCCGCACTCGGCATAAAAATAAATTGAGCGACTATAGTTCCTATTAGTCGAGCAATAGTCATATAAACAATATATTTTCTAAAAGTCGTTTCGGAACATTTCCCTAAAGTAACATCGTCTGTCATTGCTGATAAATGTGGGTCGATAAATGCAAACATTAAAATTGTCGCAAACCCGTTTATAAATGCCGATAAATTACTTGCAGTCGTTCTGTATTCCGGATTCAAATAAGACGCATAAACAGCAGATAAAACACCGATAGTCATAATTGCTACTGCGAAAATATTTAGAATGAAAATTCTCCACGGGAAATGTTTATTAAATTCGATTTGTGAAATATTTTCTTTTGCTGGAATCGTCATGTTGTCTTTAAAATACAATATACCTGCCTTAGAAAACCCGTGCAAAATTAATTTTGACATGGATTTATGAGTGCTAAAATTAATTACTGCTTTTGATAAAACTCTTTGAAAAGTCGGGATAAGCATTGCACCAAAAATTGTCGCAATTGTACAAGAGAATATTATTAATCTAAATGTTAGGTCGTTACCAAATATTCCTTGCTTGATGTCATTTTCAACTGTCTTGGCGAGCAGTGGAGCTTGAAAACCATTAGCTGTCCGAGAAACTAAAACAAGAATATTAAATAAAGCAAAAGAAATAGCAATTCTGCCTGTCCGAATACCAACTATTCTGACCGAATAAGAAAGTGTCGTAATAAAGTTAATTATAAATGTCAGGAGTAGTACTATTATTATTTGTGTCGTCATTTTATTTGTTGTCTTTGCAGTTAACGTTGGAAAGATTTATGAAAGTGTGCTATTATTTTAATTCATGTTTAAGTCCACTGTCAATTAACCAAACTTTAATTATTTTATTGTTATTAAGCTGAAATTCTATTTGCCTATCGTTTTCCCCTTCATAAAAGAATTTCGTTGCGGTTTCTGGAAGTAATTTATATTCGTCATCATTTGTAGTGTCTTTTAAATACAAATAGTTGTCTTTTATGTATGTTTTAATTTTCCCGTAGGTTCCAACAAATTTCTCTAATGATTTAGTTTCAACTTTTATTTCTTTGTATTTGTAAGGATAAATGACAGGAATATTAAACAAAACAGCTTCTAATCCTTTTGATAAACCCCAAACATTCGCTTCACTATTAGAAATGACAATGAAAAATGTATTGTCGTTAAAATACATTGTTATTTGAGATGTAAAGCCATAAACCCAACCTCCATGCCCAGCAGAGGCGTGGCTGCCAAGTGTGTCAACCATAATGCCATAAGCATATTTTCCTGTGGTCGGAGTTAAAAGCATTTGCCGTGATGCTTTAGTAAGTAATGTTGTATCACGTAGTGCTAAATAATATTTATACAGATCATCCGCAGTTGAAAATAAACTACCGCAACCCATTGCTCCTTCCATATTGTCGTATGGAGCAGACTTCAATGTGTCGTTTTTATTGATATAGCCTTTAGCCATATTGTTAATTGTCGTGTCGTTATGGTCAATTCCTGAGGAGTACATTTTTGCTCTTTTAAATATATTATTAATGATATATTCATCATAGGTTTGATGAGAGACTTTTTCAATTATTTTTCCAAGAATAAAGAAACCTCCATTGCTGTATTGATATTTACTGCCTGGCGAAAAGTCTGAAGGATTACTTTCAATAATTTCCATGACTTTTTTTTGAGTCAATTCAGGAGTATTTAATTTTTCAAATGAACTGTCGGCATTATAATTATGAATGCCTGCTCTATGACTTAACAGCATATTGATAGTTATACTATCGCTTTTTGCAATTTTCGGAAAGTATTTACTTAGTTTGTCAGTAACAGATAATTTCCCTTGTTCTTGTAGTTGAAGAATAGCTATTGCTGTAAATTGCTTGCTACATGAAGCAATTCTATATTTAGTGTTTATTCTATTTATTATTTTATTATCTAAGTCGGCAAATCCAAGCGATTTATTTATTATTGTTTTATTGTCTTTAATAACTAAAATTGTTCCGCTGAATTCATTCGCTGATAAGAAAGCTTTAAAATACTTTTCAAGTTTAACGGAATCCCTTTCTTGTCCTCGCATAGAAATCGGGAAAAGTAAAACTATTTGAAAAATAAAAACTATCAGATATTTTTTTAGTGTTGCCATATTTAAGTCATTTAATTTTTTTCACCGTTCGCAGTCAAGTATTTATAAAGATTAGTATTTACGCAAAAAATACTTTTTCTAAAAGTACAAAAAAGTAGCAGCGTTAAAATGAAGTCAAAAAGATTAATTTAATGATTGAGCCTCCCTTTTTCTTCCTCATTGCTTTCTAAGTTACGTTCGCTTACTTTCAATTTTCCAAAATTGTAATTCAAACTTAGCGTTAAACGTCTTGAATCTTGAGTAACTCTAAAATTCCAGTCTTGATTATCAAAATTAACACCAGTACGGTAATAACCAGAATAAAATAAATCACTTACCCCGATGCTGCAATCAAGCTTATCATTAAAGAATGTTCTTTTAATCGCAAATGAAAGCATCCAGCGTGGCTTAATTTGTGTTAACCCCACATTTTTTAAACTATTATAAAAGAAATTAATTTCAATTTTTGTTTTTTTGAGCACGGTAAATATATTATTTAACGAAGGTGAATAGTAAAAAGAAGCAGTTTTAAAAGGGACTCCCTCCACATCTCCAACATATTCAATATATGAAACAATCCCGTTAACAGATGTTTCCCACCAAGATTTTATAGTGTGTTGAATAAAGAAGGAGTATGCGTAATAATTATTGAACTTCATATTTTTCGTTGTCCCAACAGTTACTTTTGTACTGTCATTTTGTTTCGTATAATAAACCATGACATTATCAATTCGTGTATATGTAAACATATTTGTTATTAGCTTTTTGTAGCTATGCGTAAACTCAATAGTATTACTATAATGCGGTAGTAAGAAAGGGTTTCCTTCATCGTATGAATATTGGTCTCTATAAGAACGGAATGGATTTAGATCATTATATTGAGGTCTATCTATTCGTCTGTTTAAGTTAAGCTGAAAATTATTATTTGTTGATACCGCATATTCCATCGAAATATTTGGGAATAAATTATAATAGCTACGCTTAAGTTCAAATCCTTTCCCTGTATTTCGTCCAATTAAATTAGTGTTCTCTGCTCTCACCCCTATTTGCAAATTCACTTTCTTAAAAGATTTGATATAATTAAAATATGCAGCATAAGTTTCTTCAGTATATGTATAATTATTTGTCAAGGCAGTATCCTGATAATAATTTCCTGTGGAGTTATTTTTCCTTTCAAATAAATAGTTATTCGAAGTATTAATATAGCCTATCTTGGCTCCAACCTCAAAGGATGTATTTGAATTAATCACCTTCGTAAAATCAAGTTTCGAGGCAAAAATATCTGTATTATTGGTGTTATTATTTCGATAAATGGCGGGGGGCATTATTTCTAAATCAGTATTGTCCAAAAAATGATTTTGAATGTTACTTGAATAGGTTTCAGATAGTCTTGTATAGTCTGAAGTAAAACATAAAACCGTTCCTGTACTGTCAAAACGATGTTCTGCATTAACATTGTAGTTATTGATAGTCCATTTATCCGGGATATAGACCGAGGCATTCAAATGGTCAAATCCTAAATTATTATAATGTGAAATTGTATTGGTAGCTCTGCCATTGGAATTATAAGACCCAGGGTTACCATCTATCTTGAAACCAAGAATAGTTTTTTTGTTTACAAACCAATCCGCACCAATTTTATAAGTAAGGCTGTTTTCCAAATCCTTAATTGTATTGATTGAATTAAATTCTGTAAATGTGGAATCCGTTCTAAATTTTTTATTGAATTGTTCCTTACTTTGATAATAACCATAGTTATAATCTAGATTTGAGAATAAGGCTATTTTTTCCGTTTTATAATTAAGTGATATCCCAGACATTGACCTCGCGTAAAACCCCTGTGATCCCGAAGCAAATACACTACCACTAAACCCAATCAATTTTGTTTTTTTCGTTTTGATGTTTATCATCCCTGAAGTACCCGAAGCATCATATTTAACTGGAGGGTTTTTTAATAGTTCAATCTTCTCAACCAATTCAGCATTCATGCTTTTGAGCATAGTAAGTAGTTGAACATTTGTTAACTGTTGAATCCGACCATCTATCATAACAACTACGCCTTCTTTGCCATTTAACCGTATTATATTATTATCTAAACTAACACCGGGTAACTTGGATAACAAATCATAAACTGTGTTTCCCTTTGCTAATGGGCTGTTTTCAACATTTACTATTATATTCCCATTTTTAAACTCAATGGTTCTCTTAATGGCAGACACAGAAACTTCACTAAGATTAATTCCTTGAGAATTTAAAGTGATATTAGACAGATCAATGGAAGATGAAGAATCAATTTGTACAGAATTAGTGTATTTAGCATTGAAACTGATAGCAGTAATTTTTAACAAATAAGAACCCTTAAGTAGATGATCAATAATAAAACCTCCATACTCGTCTGTGATATTTCCCTTTATTATTGAACTATCCTTTGCATTTAATAGTGCGATAGTTGCAAATGGAACTGGTGATTGTGTGGAGTCGATGATCTTCCCTCTTATAGATTGACCATAAGTCAAGCTGCTAATAACCGTGAAAATTAGTAATAGTATTTTCAATTTCTTTGTCATTGTTAATCATTTAACTATAATACTAAATATTTGTTGCAAGATCTTGAATGCATTGCTCCCTAATTTTCCAAAGATCTGATAGTGATAATTTAATTTGCACATTCTTATTAAGCCAATCCTTCAAATAATTTTTATGATAATTAATTTTATACTCTACTATCTGATTTGGTAAGATTTCAATTTCTTCAATAAGGTCACTAATAAAATCTAAAGGTTTTGTTAAGTCTACTGTGAAATCAAAAATCGTATCATTAAATTTTAAGTAATTGTGCGCTTCAGGGATAAATTCGAGATTGTTAGTTTTAAGCGTTTTGAGAACTTTAGGAGTATTGATTCCATTCATTTTGTAAAGTCCAATAAACAATTTCAAATCATTGAAATTGTTTTCCTGTGCAAGTTTTTTTAGTAAAGCGTGTTTTGTACTACAAGTACCACAATTGTCAGTAAATACAGTAAGTAAGTTATTTTTATTTTGGTTTCTACCATAAGGAAGTTGACTTACAAATAAAGCAGCTTGGCTAAAGGTCAAAATATTCCGTGATAAGAATTCTTTTGAAATTTCTCCATTTTGTTCTATTTTGAATTCCGGTATTTGTTGCATAATTCTAATATAATATTCAGAAAGTTACAATAAATCAAAGAACGAGCAAAAGCGGAGAATTATTCCGCTTAATTATTGGTTTATTTAAGCCCTTATTTCTTAATCTTATGGATTTGGGCAGCCTTATCAAAGCCAACCCAATTGCCCTCTGCATTTAGCCCACGATTGGCTAATTCTCGCCTTATAAGCTGCTTTATATCGAAGTCTCCCCTCAGAGCCTCCACAAGTAAAGCGGTCGCTGTAGTGCTAAAAATGAACCTTGGATTAATATCGTCTGCACGGCTCTCGTAATCCTTCGACATCATTCGGTCTTTTCCGGTCTGCGTCAATTCACCACCAATCTCCACCCAAATTTTCGGTGGAATTTCTTCTCGAACTATGGTTTCTAATCTTGAAGCATAATTCATCGCTTGTTGGAAGTCCCCCTCATCGTAATATTTCTTTACTAATTTTAAATCACGCTTATCGGATGAATTTAAATGCGTTGGCTCAGTCCAGTCCTTGGTTTTAGTTGCTTTCTTTTTCATGGTGTCTACGTTCGATACTTTCTTTGGAACTTCCAAGTTCTTTCTGCTCTTTCTGACACCA
>JAVTWD010000101.1:68953-200487 GCA_032229505.1 Bacteroidota bacterium | reverse complement strand
GCATCGGTATCGGACAAATTGGTGGACACGCAATGGATGCTATTGCACGTCAGCCAGAAGCTACCTCGAAAATTCAAACAGCTATGATCATTGCTGCAGCCCTTGTAGAAGGTGTTGCATTATTTGGTGTGGTAGTTGCTTTAATGTCGAAGTAATTCAAAAAAACAAAGCCAAAGCTTTTACGATTGGTAAAGGCTTTGGTTTATTAAAACAAAAGTTAAAACTAAAAATATGAACAGTTTATTTATAGCAGCAAGTTTAATTGAGCCAGCGGTTGGTTTAATTTTCTGGACAACCATAACCTTTATATTATTATTGGCTATTTTAGGAAAATTTGCATGGAAGCCAATTTTAACGGCAATTAAAACCCGCGAAAAAAGTATTGAAACTGCTTTAAAAAGTGCTGAAAGCGCATTGAATGATATGCGCGAATTAAGAGCCAATAACGAAAAAATTATGGCCGAAGCACGTAACGAGCGCGATATTTTAATTAAAGAAGCACGTGAAGCAAAAGACGCTATTATTAATGAAGCAAAATCTAAGGCTCAAAAAGATGCTGATAGAATTTTAGCTTCTGCAAGAGAGCAGATCATCAACGAAAAAAATGCAGCTGTAACAGAGTTAAAAAACCAGGTTGCAACTTTATCTATCGAGATTGCAGAAAAGATATTACGCAGCGAATTATCGTCTGACGAAAAGCAAAAAGCTTTGGTAAATAATTTAATGAAAGATGTAAACTTAAACTAAGATGATCGTTGGTTCAAGATATGCTAAATCCCTGATCGACCTTGCTGTTGAGAATAAACAGCTGGAAGAAACGAGGAAAGATATGCAAACAGTAAAACAGGTAAGTGATGAAAATCACGAATTTGTTGTTTTACTAAACAGCCCGGTTGTAAAAACAGATAAAAAAATTGCGATCCTTAATGCCATTTTTGGTGGTAAGATCTCAAAATTAACGTTATCGTTCTTAAACATATTGGCAACAAAACGCCGCGAGGCTTATATTCCTGAAATTGCAATTGCTTTTGACGAACAATTTAAAGCAAAGAAAAATATTACCACCGCTGTTATTACCACTGCGGTAGTTTTAGATGCAAAAGTAAAAGAGAAGGTGCTTGAGATCGTTAAAAAACAAGCAGGGTCTGGAGAAATAGAATTGATAGAAAAAGTGGATGCTTCTATTTTAGGAGGCTTTGTACTTTCAATTGCAGATAAACAATTAGATCAAAGCGTGAAACGCAATTTAAATGATCTTAAAAAGAATTTATTAAGTAATAAATATATACCAAGTAGTAATTAATAATTGAATCCAAAATAAAATGGCTGAGATAAAACCGGCAGAAGTATCTGCAATTTTAAGACAACAACTAAGCGGCTTTAAAAGTGAGGCCGAGTTAGAAGAAGTAGGAACCGTATTACAAGTAGGTGATGGTATTGCCCGTATCTATGGTCTATCTAAAGTTCAATCAGGTGAGTTGATCGAATTTGAAACAGGCTTACAGGCAATTGTATTAAATCTTGAAGAAGATAACGTTGGTGCCGTATTACTTGGACCAAGCGAGGGTATTGCCGAAGGCAGCCCGGTTAAACGTACCGGTCGTATCGCATCATTAAAAGTTGGTGAAGGTATGTTAGGTCGTGTGGTTGATACTTTAGGAAATCCTATTGATGGTAAAGGACCAATTGTTGGTGAAACTTATGAGATGCCAATTGAGCGTAAAGCGCCTGGTGTTATTTACCGTCAGCCGGTAACTGAGCCTTTACAAACAGGTATTAAAGCAATCGATGCCATGATTCCTATCGGTCGTGGTCAACGTGAGTTAGTGATCGGTGATCGTCAAATTGGTAAAACTGCCGTTTGTATTGATACTATCATTAATCAAAAAGAATTTTATGAAGCAGGTCAGCCTGTATTCTGTATATATGTAGCGGTTGGTCAAAAAGCTTCTACAGTTGCAAACATTGTACGTGTATTAGAAGAGAACGGTGCTATGGCTTACACGGTAATTGTAGCAGCTAACTCTTCAGATCCTTCGCCATTACAATTTTATGCACCATTCTCTGGTGCTGCAATTGGTGAGTTCTTCCGCGATACCGGTCGTCCGGCATTGATCGTGTTTGATGACTTATCAAAACAAGCAGTTGCCTACCGTGAGGTATCATTATTATTACGCCGTCCTCCGGGGCGCGAAGCTTATCCTGGTGACGTGTTCTACTTACACAGCCGTTTATTAGAGCGTGCCGCTAAGATCAATGCTAACGATTCTATCGCGCAAAGCATGAATGATCTTCCTGCATCTATTAAACATTTGGTAAAAGGTGGCGGTTCATTAACAGCTTTACCGATTATCGAAACACAAGCGGGTGACGTTTCTGCATACATTCCAACCAACGTAATTTCAATTACCGATGGTCAGATATTCTTAGAGTCTAACTTGTTTAACTCTGGTATCCGTCCTGCTATTAACGTAGGTATCTCGGTATCGCGTGTGGGTGGTAATGCTCAAATTAAATCAATGAAAAAAGTAGCGGGTACTTTAAAATTAGATCAGGCTCAATTCCGCGAGTTAGAGGCGTTCTCTAAATTCGGTTCTGACTTAGATGCTGCTACAAAATCAGTATTAGATAAAGGTTCTCGTAATACAGAGATCTTAAAACAAGGTCAGTTCTCGCCGTTCCGCGTTGAGCAACAAATTGCGATTATTTATTTAGGAACAAAAAATCTATTAAGAAACGTTCCGGTAAATAAAGTTCGTGAGTTTGAAAAAGACTTTTTAGATCTTTTAGAGCGTAAGCATAAGAATGTGTTAAACGATCTTAAAGCTGGTAAATATACAGATGAGATCACTAACGCTTTAGAAGCTGCCGCAAAAGAATTAACTGCAAAGTATAACTAAAGAGATGTTAAATTATAAATTGTAAATTTTAAATTTTAAATTAGTTCGATCACATTCAACATTTAAAATTTTACATTTAAAATTTCGTAAAAATGCCTAGTTTAAAGGAAGTAAGAAATAGAATAGTGTCAGTTGGCTCAACCATGCAAATTACCAGTGCCATGAAAATGGTGAGTGCTGCTAAATTAAAGCGTGCCCAGGATGCTATTACTCAAATGCGCCCTTATGCTAACAAACTAAAGGAACTTTTAGAGAACGTTAGCGCAAGTGTTGATGCAAGCGAAAATGCGTACGCAAGAAATACCGGTGGCAAAAATTTATTGATCATTGCTATTTCTTCAAACCGTGGTTTAGCGGGCGGATTTAACTCTAACATCATTAAAAAAACCAACCAGTTAATTAAGAACGAATACGCAGGACATAACATCACTGTACTTTCTATTGGTAAAAAAGTGCAGGATGCTTTTAAACGCACTTCTTATGGCATTGTTGGCAGTGATCTTCCTCATCACGCAGGCAATATTTATGAAAAGCTTAATTTTGAGACTACTTCGGTAGTGGCAGAAAAAATAATGGAAGCGTTTTTGGATAAACAATTTGACAAAGTTGTTTTGGTATATAACCAGTTCAGAAACGCAGCGGTACAGATTCCAACAGAAGAACAATTGTTACCATTAATTCCTGCGCAAAGCGACGATAAATCAACTGCAAAAGCAGATTATATTTTTGAGCCAAGCCAGGAAACAATTATCAACGAATTAATTCCTCGTTCTATCCGTACCCAATTTTATAAAGCTATTTTAGATTCGGTTGCCAGCGAGCATGGTGCGCGTATGACAGCTATGCATAAAGCAACAGATAATGCTAAAGCTATGCAAAAAGAATTAAAGATCACGTATAACAAAGCCCGCCAGGCTGCCATTACCAAAGAGATCTTAGAGATCGTTGGTGGAGCAGAGGCCCTGAATGGCTAATAAATATAAAATTTAAAAACCCTTTACGTTTTGTAAAGGGTTTTTTGTTTCCTTAACATTTATTTTTAAGTAAATTTTAAAACAAAAACAGCGTTTTGATCGTATATATGTATAATATTATGTTTAAAATTGCAGGTGTATAAATGATAATTTTTGCGTTTTTAATATTGCACTGGTATCTGTCTTTATTCGGACAAACATTTTTTTTGCACCGTTACGCCGCACACAAAATGTTTACCATGAATAAATTCTGGGAACGCTTCTTTTACATTTTTGCATGGGTAACACAGGGCTCTTCCTATTTAAATGCCCGCGCTTACGCTATTTTACACCGTATGCATCATGCTTACAGCGATACAGAACAAGACCCACACACACCGCATTTTTTTAAAGAAGTGTTTAGCATGATGGTTCATACCAAACGCATTTACAGCGATGTGCATAATAAACGTGTTGAGGTAGATGCGAAATTTGATCGTAATTTTCCTGAGTATCCAGTTATTGATAAAATTGCAGATAGCTGGGCATCACGTTTATTTTTTGCGGCAGGCTATATTGCATTTTATATTGCCTTTGCCAATTACTGGTGGATGTATTTATTATTACCAATTCATTTTATTATTGGCCCAATACAAGGTGCTATGGTAAATTGGGCCGGACATAAATACGGTTATCGTAATTTTGATTGCCCCGATAAATCTAAAAATACTTTTTTTATAGATTTTTTATTGATGGGCGAATTGTTTCAGAACAATCACCACCAGGCCGGCGCAAGACCTAATTTTGCTGCTAAATGGTGGGAGTTCGATCCAACCTATCCTATCATATGGTTGTTTGATAAGATCAGGATAATTAAGCTGGCTAAGTAAAAAGCCACTAATTACACCAAATGCACTAATTTTTTATAGAACTTATTTGTGAAATTAATATTCTTCTTGCAATAATTTTGCAAGAAGAAAAATTACACTAATTAAATAGTAAATAAGATTTAATTAATTTGAGAAATTAGTGGCTATTAAAGATGCGTATACCCATCTTTCTCTTCACCATCCCTTGCATAATGTTTATGGTTGGCCTCTGAGATCTTACCACTTATTTTATCAATTTTATAATGCGAGTACGTTGACCAATCTGACACTTCAATATAATAGTATGTTAAATGTTCAGTAATATCCATCTTTTGCCCGGCAGGCATTTTTCTATCTTTTACATCACCAATTTCATTGTCTTTATTAATCGCGTCAAACACAAAATCAATCTTTTTTTGATCGCTTTTTGTTCTTACATAAAATTTAGGTTCATCACAATCGCCCTGTATACTTTTACCCGTGCCGCTTCCAACAAGAGCTACAAAAACACGGTCGTAAAAGCAGGATTTGTTTCCAGTCAGCCTGATAGATAATTCAAACTCAACGATTAAAGATTTGTCGTTATATTTTACATCTATCCTGTCATAATTTTTCGGATCAAAGCCTGGCTCATTTAATTTAAGCACCGCACTTTTAATTAATGAATCTCGCCCAAGTTTTGTAAGCTCTTCTATTTTTTCAGTTTGTGAAAAACAAAAAAAAGAAAATAAGCAAAGAATAAAAATGTAAACGCTTGTTTTCATGTATATCAAAATTATAATTAAAAATTGAATAGCAAAAAATACCAGCCGCGAATTTCACAAATTAATACTGATCAGTTAAGCCTATTAGTGAGATTTAATTATTCTTTTTGAAATTATTTCAAAAAGATTAAAAATTACACTAACAAAGAAAAATTAAAGTTATTAATTTGAGAAATTAGTGGCATTAAAATTGTAAAATTAAAACAATTCCATTTGCTTACTATCTGTAAGTACTTTTTTGTATAAAGCAATAACCGTTGATCGCGCTTTGGCATGATCTACCATTGGTTCCACATATTTTGAAGTTCCAAATTCAGGCACCCATTTTTTTATGTATTCAAAATTTGGGTCGAATTTTTTTTGTTGTTCTGTTGGATTAAATACTCTAAAGTAAGGCGCCGCGTCGCAACCACTGCCGGCAGCCCATTGCCAGCCACCGTTGTTCGCGCTCATATCAAAATCATTTAACTTTTGCGCAAAGTAAGCTTCGCCCCATCGCCAGTCAATTAAAAGATCTTTAATTAAAAAACTACTTACTATCATGCGCACACGGTTGTGCATAAAGCCTGTAGTATTTAACTCGCGCATGCCAGCATCAACAATAGGGAAACCTGTTTTACCCTCACACCATTTTTTAAACTGCGTTTCATCATTTTTCCAGGGAATAGCATCGTATTGTTTTTTAAACGCATTAAAAGCCGCATGCGGAAAATGATGCAATATCATCATATAAAAATCGCGCCATATTAATTCATTCAACCAGGTTTCGCTTAAGGGTAAACTTTTTTCTACTAAGCTGCGAATACTCATAATGCCAAAACGTAAATAAATGCTTAACCTGCTTGTACCGGCAATGGCCGGAAAGTCACGCTGCTGCTTGTATTTTTGAAGCAGCTCTTTATCTGCAGTAATTTTTTTGTTTAGAATTATATCAGTTTTTTTAAAACCAATTTTTTGCAATGATGGAATTTCTTCTGCTTTTAGTTTCGCAAAATTTTTAAAATATTTTTTAGTTGGATAGGCTTTATAATAAAATGGCTTAAGTGTTTTTTTCCATTTATTGGCGTAAGGTGTAAAAACGGTGTAAGGTTTTCCGTCGTCTTTTATTACTTCATCTTTTTCAAAAACGCATTGATCTTTGTATGTTTTAAATTCAATATTATTTTTTTTAAGCAGTTGTTTTATTTCTTTATCACGTTCGTTTGCGTAAGGCTCGTAATCGTGGTTAGTATAAACATTTTTTATAGAATGATCTTTAATTAATTTTTTAAAAACCTCCTCCGGCGTGCTGTAAAAAACGTTTAATGTTGAACCAAATGAGATCAATTCTTCATTTATATTGCAAATGGCCTGGTGTATAAAATCTACACGGCGGTCATTTTTATCTTCCAGCTGATCTAAAATGTTCTTATCAAAAATAAATATGGGTAAAATGTTTTCGTTTTCACGCAATGCGTAATACAAGCCCGCATTATCTTGCAGGCGAAGATCTCTTCTAAACCAAAATAAAGTTACATCGTTCATAAAGCAAAAAAACCCTCCAGCTATGGTAGGGTTAATTTAAACAACACACAAAATTTTAGAAACTAATTTCTAAAATGTTTTAAGCCATCCATTAAAATTTTGCGGGCAATAAATATCCTGCTTTTAACGGTCCCTAATGGCAATTTCATTTCCTGGGCTATTTCTTCGTATTTATAACCATTATAATAACGGGTAAATGGCACTTTATATTCATCACCTAAATTTTCAATATGGCGAATAATTTCTTTCGCGTTTAAGCGACTTTCGCTATGGTCGTAACTGTTTTGTTTAAAAGCACGATCCATGGCAATATCATCGCCTTTACTAATTAATTGTTTTGTTTTTACATTTCGGCGATAGGCGTTAATAAAGGTATTTTTCATAATCGTAAACAACCATGCTTTTATATTTGTGCTTTCTTCAAATTTTTCGCGGTAGGTTATTGCTTTTAAATACGTATCCTGTAAAAGGTCTAACGCATCATCAGTATTTCGGGTAAGACTTAAAGCAAAGTTTTTTAATGAGCTTTTTTCGTTCATTATCCTGGTGTTAAATTCAATTGCTGTCATATTCTAGTCTTTTTAAGTGGTTGAATTCTACATAAATATAAAACTGTTTAACAAAATGCAAAAAAGATTAAACAAAAAGATTGTTAAATCAATAGCCTTATAAGGATGCAAATCATGTGCCAGTGCATTTTGGTTCTTTTTGTGTAAAAATTTCCACAAATAGTTTGGTACTCAATTCCCTTTATATACGTAAAAATCCCCGTGTTTAGATTTGTTCAGGGTATTTCAGGGTTAAAAACCGCTTTTCTTTGAATAGAGATAAAAATGTACTTTTACTATCTAAAAATTTTTAAAAATATGTCGGCACATTTAAGCGAACAGGAATTACAAAGAAGACAAAAATTAACAGAACTAAGGGCTCTGGGTATTGATCCATATCCTGCAGAAGAATTTAAGGTAAATGTAAACGCATTAGACATAAAGGAAAATTACGATCGTGATAAATTAAATTATAAAGATATTTCAATTGCCGGGCGTATTATGAGCGTGCGTGACATGGGCAAAGCCTGTTTTGCGGTTATACAAGATGCTACAGGCCGCATACAGTTATACATTCGTAAAGATGATATTTGCCCGGGCGAAGATAAAACGCTTTACGATGTTGTTTGGAAAAAATTAATTGATATTGGCGATATTATTGGCGTTAACGGTTATGTGTTCACTACAAAAACCGGAGAGATCTCAATACATGTTACAACTTTAAAAGTATTAAGTAAATCGCTAAAACCCTTACCAATTGTAAAAATGGATGAATCAGGAAATTCGTTTGATGAGGTAAGTGATCCTGAATTTAGGTTCCGTCAGCGTTATGTTGATCTTATTATCAATCCAAACGTACGCGATACATTTAAAAAGCGTACACAAATTATTAATTCAATTCGTACCACTTTAACCAATGCAGGTTTGTTAGAGGTTGAAACGCCCATCCTGCAAAGCATTCCGGGTGGTGCTACGGCGCGTCCGTTCATTACGCACCACAATGCGTTAAACATGCCTTTGTACTTACGTATTGCCAACGAGTTGTATTTAAAACGTTTAATTGTTGGTGGTTTTGAAGGTGTATTTGAGTTTGCAAAAGATTTTCGTAACGAGGGAATGGACCGCACACACAATCCCGAATTTACTGTATTGGAATTTTATATTGCTTATAAGGATTACAATTGGATGATGGATTTTACCGAGAAAATGCTCGAAAAAATTGTGACCGATCTTTATGGCAAAACAGAAATTACTGTTGGTGAAAAACAAATAGATTTTAAAGCGCCATTCAAACGTGTTACCATGTACGAAGCTATTAAAGAATTTACAGGTTTTGATATTAGCGGAATGGATGAAACGCAATTGAGAGATGTTTGTAAAAAATTAAACATACATGTTGAAGCACACGCGGGTAAAGGAAAATTAATTGACGAGATATTTGGTGAGAAGTGCGAAGGTAATTATGTACAACCAACTTTTATTACCGATTATCCTGTTGAGATGAGCCCGCTTACCAAAAAACACCGCACCGTTGAAGGCCTTGTAGAACGTTTTGAATTAATGATCAACGGCAAAGAGATTGCCAATGCTTACAGTGAGTTAAATGACCCTATTGATCAGCGCGAGCGTTTTGAAGAGCAATTAAAATTAATGGAGCGCGGTGATGATGAAGCCATGTTCATTGATCATGACTTTTTACGCGCCCTTGAATATGGTATGCCGCCAACAGCGGGTATTGGTATTGGTATAGATCGCTTAACCATGCTTTTAACAAATAACGCAGCTATACAAGAGGTGTTATTCTTCCCGCAAATGCGCCCTGAAGTGAAGACCGTGACAGAAGAAGTAGGGTCTAATTAAAAATAAGTATAAAAGCTTAATTTTTTCTTATTTGATCATACGAATCAGCGTTATCTGCGTTCAATTTAACAAAGTTTAAAAACAATAACTTGTTAGTTATTTACGTTGACTTTATTTTTAAGACTGTATAATTAACTATCTTTGGCTTAGCGTATAAATTTGTGAAAGTAATCTTTAAAATACTAGTATGTTTTTCTTTCTTGTTTTTACTTTCATGCCAGGGCGAGAAAAAAGAAGAGGTAAAAACCAAACCGCGTATTTTTGAAGGCTATCATCCCTTGCTGGATGAGATCATTCGCTCTAAAGACGGCGTATTCAGAGGCATAAATTTAAATAGCAAACCTGAAGTTATTAAAACCATCGAAAGCGCTGTACCTGTAGAGAGGTCACCGGGGCATTTATATTTTGAATACAAAGTAAATGAGGAAACAAATTATTCAATTGATTATACTTTGAATAAAGACAGCCTTGAAGAAATTAACTTACAAATAAACAGCAACGACCTTGAGCTTGCCAGCTATTTATTTTGCGATCTTAAAGATTATTACGCTAACAAACTGCCAAATCCAACCGAAGATAAAGGTTATGTGGTGTATAATTGTTTTGAGGGCCAGCGTAAACCTTTTGTTGTTTCATTAAGTGATAACTCATCACCAACCAAAGGCAGCATTAGCATGGTTATTTACAAGGATAAGTAGTCTAAAGAATTAACCATATAGGCACATAGATTTTTTATTGATCAACCAAAGTTTTATTGAGTTTACATAGTTGCTTCGCCTTTGGCGAAGTAAACGCTATGATTTTCTTTAAAGGTAAAAACGTAAATCACAAAAACATTACTATGTTTCTATGTGGTTAAAATTTTTGTAGTGTGTTTTATTCCTTAATTATTTTTTTTGTTGCAAGAAGAGTAGTTCCATCCATCACTTTCAAAAAATAAATTCCTTTTTCAAGAGAAGAAACATCAATGGTGTTTGAATTTATACTTTGCTGAGATAAAATTACTTTAGAAGTTATATCTGTTATTTGAAATGTATAATTTAAATTTTCTATTGATGAAATAGTTAATTTATCATTACATGGATTCGGATAAACAGAAATAGCAAGTGTTTTATAATTTTCTTTCAGGCCAACAGGCACATCAATCATCCAGGTTTCTTTTAAACGCGTATCGCTAACATTAATGCCACAGCTGTAATAAAATTTGTCGCCGCTGGCACAGCTCATGCCTCCTTTACGCCCGGCAGATGGCAGTGTAGGGCCTGCGTTCCATAAACCTGTTATATCGTTATAAAACCAAACATCATTATAATACGTGTTTAAAGTATCACGTCCGCCAAACATTACTAGCTTACCGGTTGTTGTTTTTAATGCAGCATAAGCACGGCCTTTTGGTTGTGGAAAATCCATCACCTTTGCCCATATATCAGTAGCATGATTATAACTGTACATCTCTTTTCTGAAAGATGAATTGTTATCTAAACCAAATAATAAATAACCCACACCATTTAATACCGATGCACCGGCGCGCCATCTGCCGCCAAACGGAAAATTATTTTTTTGCAACCAGGTATTTGTGCTAATAGTATATTCCCAAACTTCATCGCTCACAGTTCCGCTTTGAAACTTACCGCCAACAATAATTATTTTATCGCCATATTCTAAACAACTTGCGCCAATTAATCCGTTACCGGGCTTTCCTGCAAGTAAGGTCCAGGTATTGGTAGCAACATCATAACGTTGCAGATCGCTAAACACCGCATTGGAATAACCTGCCCCGCTAAAAACATAAAACGAATTTTGGTAAGAGAAGGCAACAGCATATTGCCTGTCGGCCGCCCCCGGCATAGAGGCGATTGTAGACCATGTGTTAGTTGAAAGATCGAGCGAATAAAAATCTTTACCTAAAGTAAATCCTGCTAACAGACCTGTTCCAAAATAAGCTTTACCGTTTACAGTAACCGCAACACCATCATCTCTTTCAGTTGAAGGAAAATCGGTTAGCTGTGTCCAGGTTTGGCTTATCAAAAAATTTGAGAGAAGAAGGAATATATAAACTAACTTCATATTTGTTTTTTTAAATTTCTTCTTTTTTATATAACGTTTTAAAACCCTAATTAGTATTTAAGCACAACCAGTTTTTGTTTTTTAAATACTTTATTGCTTTTGCTTAAATAAACCGAGTAAACCCCTTCGCTAAATGAAGTGGTGTTTATTTCCTGCGAAATAAAAGACTGTAATGAACCCCTTTTTATTTCTTTACCAAGCATATCTACAATATAATAATTTACAACAGCAATATCATTGCCATTATACAATAAACTAAAGTCAGTATTTGCAGGATTTGGATACACTAACAAGGTATTTTCTTCTGCAGGATTAGCTTCAAATTTAATGCCATCCCATTTACTGTTATTACAAATAGCATTATCAATTGAGGTTAGCTTTGCACCGTTTATAACATTAATAAATCCTCCAAGCATAACTGTTATATTTGTTTCTATACCGGTAAGTCTGCTATCCGCAAAACGTACAATAGTATTTTGTCCGGACACTAAAAATATAACTCCGGGGTGTACTACTATTTTTCCTAAAACTGTTCGCGAAGAATCCCAGGTAGTATTTTCTGTAATATCTATCACATAGTTTGGCCCGCTTGTATAAACTTGCTGCGAGTTACACTCGTTATAAAGCTTTGCCATATAATTATCATCAAAATTACCACTTGCATTTCCGCTTATGGTATACCCTCCATCTTGTGTTTGTGTGATCTTGTACATACATTCCTGGCGCTTAAGATCGCCGGGCGGTGTTTGGCGCGGCCTGTTCTCGGCAAGATCAAAAGTTTTTGTCCAGTGTAAAGCACCTGTGTCTGTATATTTTACAACTAATGCATCTGTATCCCAATCAGTAAAACCAAGTTCAGGGCAGCCAGATAAATAACCTAATTCGGCCTGGGTTGCAGGAGAATGGTCTGCGGTTGGCGGGCGTACCGAGCTTACTGCAATAAAACCCGCGTCATCTGTTTCTTCAACACCTATTCTAAGATCAAACGCATTTACTTTACCCATAGCCGAAGGATTAGTGCCATTATGAACCAGGATACCATTTACTTTATATCTGTATATAAAGCCCTGACCTTCATTTGAGCCTGCGGCAGAGCATTTACTACAATCTCTTACAACTGGTATCAATAATTGGTTAAGTGCTTTGTGATACTTTATTTCCCATACATTTGAATTATAATTAGGCCCCACGCCCGGAATTTGTATTGGATTATTTTGCCAATTAGTACTAAGGTTTAAATTCTGATCAAGGCTCCATATAAATGCATTGTTCTCATCTTCAGGGCCGGTATTACCGAACGAATAAACAGTTGCAATGGCATAATCACCGGTAGGCAAAATTTCTTCAAGTGCATGCCCAATGCCCGCCGTACAATAACCACTGGTAATATTAGACATTGGTTTTAATTCAGCACCATTTAAAGGCAACACAACTTTTTTAATAAGAAAACCTGTTGCAGGATCTAATTCAAGAATAAAAGGGTAACCCGGACCATTTGCAATATTGGTTACTTGCGAAAAGCCTGTTGCAATTAAATGTCCGTTAGTACTTTTAATAATATCATAACCATAGCTTTTACACTCAAATGCTATTAATGGAGAAGATGAATAATCTGCATAGCCATACAGCCCCTGCCATATAACTTTGCTTGTGGCTATCTCCACTTTTGCAATGTATAAATGACCGCATTCATTTGTGTAACTTGAGGCAACACCTAAACTTGTAAGCGAAAAATTATCATCAGGGTTAGCGGCTGTTGGATTGTAAGAAATAAAATTTACTTTATCCTTGTAAGGCCTTATGCCTAAATGCACACCAACAATATAAGCGTAATTAAGATCGTGTGGGTCTTGTATCACCTCTTCAATAGCCCCAACAGTTTTGGGCTTGCAGTAGATCATATTCCCCTGCAGATCATTTAATCCAACATTGCCTCTTGAAGGCGTGCGGTGTTCTCCAATATAGTCTCTGTCCGAACAGCCTTCGGGTAATTGTGTATAATCAAAAGTAGCGGGAGTTATAGGATTGTATGGTGATTCAGGCCCTTCGTTATACATTAGTTCGGCTGCGGTATAAGTGGCCGCGGTACTTACCAAATTAGTATAACCACAGGTAATGTATGCGGTGTGTTGACCATTGGCATTTAAAACATTTTTATGACTGTACCACCATTCTTCGCCGCTTTGTTGCTGTGTTTGTAAGCCCGCAAGGCCTCCGGGCGACCAGGTGCATTTTTGCCACTCAATGCCGGGCGATAGTTGTGCGTTTACAGTAAAAAGCACTATGAAGCACAATAAGAAAAGTAACAAACGTTTCATAATAATTTACTATAATAAGGCAGGATAATTAGAAATAAAAATACAACTTATTTAAGCAAATCCCATAAAAAAAGCCATCCTGTTAAGATGGCTTCTATAAATAGTTCGACGAATTATTAAGCAGTGCCGGTTTTTCTTACCCCGGTTGTTTTTTTAACACCTGCAACAGCTTTTGCTTTACCTGTATCTTTAGTGTTTGTTTTTTTAACAGCCGCTTTTTTATCTTCAGCTTTAATTGTTTTTGCTTTATCATCACCTTCACCTTCAGCGCCTTTTTCTTTAAGGTTACCAGTAGTTTGAAGGGCATTATACCAGCTGAATAATTTTTTCATGTTACTAACATAAACACGATCTTTATCATATTCCGGTAAAACTTCGGCAAAATATTTTTCAATAGCTTTGTCATCTGCTTTATTGTCAATAGCAGCGCCACCTTTTTCTTTTTCAAAAATCGAGGTCATTATTTCTTCAATAGGTTTATCATCGCCGGTTGTAAACATGCTGATATCCGATAAAGTTGAAACTTTAGTTGAAGCATAAACATTCACTCTTTTTTTATCCGATAAACCTTCTACGATAATACCGTTCTTGCTTTGAGCCACAATTTTAAATAATCCCGGCTGCCCTGTAATGGAAATAATTCCTGTTAAATCGATCATACACTTTTAATTTTATTCTATTAGCAAATATAAGTTTTTAATTAAAAATAAAAACCTTTTTTTTGTAAAAAATCCACCTGAATAAATTGTTACCACAAGCAGATATTGATTTGAGCGAAAGCAGTTTACGTAACTTTTATTCGCAGTATTTTGCTTATTACTCAACGCTTAACAGCCAATGGCAGCAAGTGTTTGTAGAAAGATGCCGTAAATTTATTGCTAAAAAAACCATTATTGGTGCCGAGGGATTTAAACCCGATAACCGGGTAAAAGCCTTTATTGCCGCCTGCGCTGTACAATTAACAATTGGGCTAACCACCTGGGATCTCGATTATTTTGAAACAATTATTGTGCATCCCGGCGATTTTGACGATAAGGCCTCCGGACTTAAATTCAGGGGTGAGACCAACCTGCACGGCTTTATTCGCCTTAGTTGGCCAGGAGTTTTAAAAGGATACAAGATCAGTGATGACAATATTAACCTGGGTTTGCACGAGTTTGCACATGCGTTAAGATTTAACGACGTAAAAAGCTTTTACCAGGATTATTTTTTCGATCATTTTTTTAGTCGCTGGCTGGCCGCGGCCATGGAAGCCTTTTACGATACAAAAAACAACAAACAAACGCTTTTTAGAAAATATGGCGGCACAAATATTAACGAATTTATTAGCGTTTGTATTGAACATTATTTTGAATCGCCATTGGAAATAAAAAAAGAATATCCTTACCTGTATTATTGTACCGCTATTTTATTGAACCAGCAAACCAATAATAAAATAACAGAGGTAAATATTCGTGAACGTTTATTGAAGGAGCTAGATGCTTTGCAGCAGGGCTTTACAGAAAAGACCATAAAAAGCAATGCGTTAAGAACAAATTCTTTTCCGGTGGTAATGGTTATTTTAGTACCATTTTTATTTACTGCATTTGTTACAGGTTTATTTAGTGCCGGCAGTATCTTTTTTGAGATCTTAATAGGCATTATTTACCTGCGCTTTGATTATCGTTATACAAAAATGCAGGTTCACAAGCAGGGCTTTAATATCAGCAAAGGCTTTTTTATTTTTAAGAACCGCAGTAAATATATTTTTCCGGCATCTAACCTGGTGAGCGTAAGAATGTACGATAGGGGCGAAGAAAAGCAGGACTGGGAAGTGATCTTTTATAACTCTACGAACGATCATTTTTACGAAGAAACCATTCTTGAATATAAGCCGCTTGACAGGCAGTTTGTGACAGAGATACATAAAAATAAGATCGCTTATTTTACATCCTGAGCCACTTGAATACCCAAATAATTTCGAGGCTATTTTTTGTAGATTTTTATTTCTACTTTAGTATCCGTTAAAATTTTATCACTTATGAAATACAATGCCATTGATAGCAGTTTGTTTATTGGAAACAGAAATAAATTCAAAAATAATTTAAAACCAAATTCACTTGCAATATTTGTAAGTAATGATATTATGCCAACAAATGCAGATGGCAGTATGGGTTTCAGACAAAACAGTGATCTGTTCTATTTAACAGGTATTGATCAGGAAGAAACTATTTTAGTTGTTTTTCCGGATGTGAAAGATGGAAAACATAAAGAAATTTTATTTGTAAAAGAAACAAGTGAATTAATTGCTATTTGGGAAGGCGCAAAATTAAACAAGCAACAAGCTACTGCGGCCAGTGGCGTCGATCATATTTACTGGTATCATGAATTTGATAAGGTAATGAAGCCGTTCTTCTTTCAGGCAGAACATATTTATTTAAATTCTAACGAGCACACGCGTAATAGCAATTTAGTAGAAACAGGTGAAGCGAGATTTAATAAAACCATTCTTGCAAAATACCCATTGCATAAATTTGAGCGCAGCGCGCCTATCATGCAAAAGATACGCGCTATTAAAAGCACGCAGGAAATTGAACTGATACAACAAGCCTGCGATATTACCGAAAAAGGATTTCGCCGTTTATTATCGTTCATTAAACCCGGTGTGTGGGAACATGAAATTGAAGCAGAATTAATTCACGAATTTATTCGCAACCGTTCGCAAGGCTTTGCTTACGGGCCTATTGTAGCCAGTGGTAAAAATGCTTGCGTATTACATTATGTTGAGAACAACATGCAATGTAAAGATGGTGATGTGATTTTATTGGATGTGGCCGCTGAGTACGCTAATTATGCAAGTGATCTAACACGTTGTGTTCCTGTGAACGGTAAATTTACAAAACGTCAGAAAGAAGTTTATAATGCCGTATTGCGTGTACACAAAGCCGCCGCAAAAATGTTATTACCTGGCCAAACTTTCGAAAAATATAACAAGGCTGTTGGCGATATGATGACAGAAGAGTTATTGCAATTAGGTTTAATAAAAACCGAAGATGTAAAAAAGCAAAACCCTGCATGGCCTGCTTATAAAAAATATTTCATGCATGGCACTTCGCACTTTTTAGGATTAGATGTGCATGATGTGGGTTTCTTTACAGAGCCAATGCAGGCAGGCATGGTATTTACTGTTGAGCCTGGCATTTATATTCCTGAAGAAGGATTAGGCATTCGTATCGAAAATAATTTAATGATCACTACAACCGGTCAGCTGGATCTTATGAAGAATATACCAATTGAGGCAGATGAGATAGAAGCGTTGATGGCTAAAAAATAAATATGACAAATGATAAAATAAAAAGCCGCATAAATTTTATGCGGCTTTTTTATTTTAGAAAATTTATTTTTAGTCTTCTGCTAAAACAATTATAAAGTCATTTTCTTTAAATGTTAGCTTAGATGACTTATTTGGATTGATGTTAACACCAAAATGTTTTTCAGAATCGGTACTTTGAGAAGAGATCCTGTAACCAATAACCGATTCGCCTAATTGTGCAGCGCTTTCAACTACTGTATAAAAGTTTACAGGCTGGCCCGGTTTTACGTATTTGCTAACCGGTTTTAAATATACTTCAGAACCTTCTGCCTGGAACAACACATCGTATACCTTTTTAAGATCGGGATTTTCGCTTAGCTGACTTAACATTAAGCTTACTAAATTATCGCTCACAATAAAATCATCTGCTTTGGCAACAACACCTAATTCGCGGTTACGGATATCCAACATTTCAGATACAATGCTAAAATCTTTTCCGGCTTTTTCACTTAAGTTACGTAAGTGTAATAAGCAGATCAATGTTTTTGCATCACTCTCCTGCGTGTCAATATCAGTATAACTTAATAAAATAATATGGTCAAACGATTCAGGTTTTAATTCTACAAGTGTGGCTTTATCGTTAATGTTACCTTTTTGTAATTTTATTTTTTGCTTATCAAGTGTTTTTTGTAACTCGTTAATTTCTTCTTCAATGTCCAATCCATCTTCAACGATCAACACTTCAGAACCTTTGGCAACATAGTTATCCAACTCCTCTATTATCCTTATACCTCTTGTATTCCAGCCAAGTATTAATGTTCTTTCTACGCTGGCAGCCTTTTGTTCGGCGCGGCTAAATAAGCCTTCCTGTATATCAAAAGTAGTTTTACCGCTTAACACAACGGTATCATCATCTTCCGAAATGGCAATTATTTTATCGCCTTTATTAATTACAGTATCCATTGGTGGATTGATGAGCGCAGAACCATCTTTTGTAAATAAACCTACAACTGATGAGGTTTCGTAAGCAAGTAAAGCATCTTTATAAGTTTTACCAAATAGTTTCGGTTCTTCCTGAAAATATAATTCATCGCCCTCAAATTGTAACAACTCACTGTAAACAATACTTAAACCAGATTGGCGACAAGTTTGTGCAGTGATACGAGAAATAAGATCAGACGACATTACAAAAACTGTTTCATCGTTTCCAACCAATTCTGCAGCTTCCATATTTTTTTGATCTTTTATTTCTGCAACAATTGAATACGGACTTTCTTTTCTGTTCTTACCATTGGTTAAAGCTAAAACAGATTTAATTACGTAAGTATCTGCATTCGCTTCGGCGCCAGCTAATACAATAATAGAGCGCGCTTCGTTAGGGTTTACAAGAGCGATGTTGGTTGATTCCAACGGGCTACCACTTCTAACAATTAATTTTGTATTCTTAAAATCTTCTATCTTACCGCGGATCTCATCTTCCATTTCCCCTTTATCGCGATCGGCTAAAATAACAATGCTTGGTTTTTTTTGATTCTCATTCGCTTCAATAATTTCTGAAATGATAGAAAAAACTTTTTCGCTCCAGCCTAAAATTAAAGTATGATTACTTTCTAAAACGCGCGAGCGACCTTTTTTTAATTCGTCTAATTTTTCATCAATGCCGGATGAAATAGTACCAATTAAAATAGAGATCAGAAATATACCGCCTAATGTGGCAACAAAACGCACTGCACGAAATGCCCAACCTTCATCACCTCCCATAGTTCCTGAATCTAAGGTGGCCATTAAACTTTGCCAGGCCCCTTCAATAAATCCTAAATTTTCAGCATCAGGCTCAGGAGAACTTTTAATACCAAATACAAGGATGAGTAATCCTAATATCAATACCATAAATAAAGAAAATATGGCGAGCCATTTAATTACGCCTCCCGGGCCGGCCGACATGGTATTCTCAAAATAATATCTTGCTTTTTCGCGAAATGATGGTTTGTTCATGTTGTGTTTTTTTAATTGTGGGATAATTTATGATTAATTAAAACTAAAATAACTTTTACAGATTATCAATAAAATAATTGCAGATCTTTTCCATTAAATGTGCCCTGTCTCTTCCAAGTACATTATGCTCATGCCCCGGGTAAACATAATAATCTAATTGTATGCCTTTATCTACCGCCTTTTTTTGATACATAATGCTATGCTGCCAAACTACCACCGGATCTTGCGCGCCATGGATCATTAATAATTTACCTTTTAATTTATCTACATGGTTCAACAAATTATTTTTATCATAGCCTTCCTTGTTTTCCTGCGGTGTATCATTATACCTTTCTCCGTACATGATCTCGTAATAACTCCAGTCAATAACTGGCCCGCCCGCAGCGCCTACTTTAAAAGTACCGGGGTAACGTGTCATTAACGATGTAGTCATAAAACCACCATAACTCCAGCCGTGCACGCCTAAACGCGTTGCATCAACATAAGGCAAGGACTTTAAATAATTCACACCACTTATCTGGTCTTCCATTTCTTTTGTTCCAACCTGCCTGTGTATAGCTTGCTCAAAAGCTTTACCGCGATAATTGGTCCCTCTTCCATCCAAAGTAAAAACTATAAAACCTTTTTGTGCCATGTATTGGTACCACACTTCACCACCTGCCATCCAGCTATTGGTAACCATTTGCGAATGCGGGCCATTATATAAGTAAACAAGCACAGGATATTTTTTTGTGCTGTCAAAACCTACAGGTTTAAACATGCGGCAATATAAGTCTGTACCTTCAGTATTTTTAATGGTAAACAAATTCCATTTACCTAATTTATAATCTTTAAGAGGGTTCTCTGCTTTATAAATAGTGTTTGATTTTCCGGTAGATGCGTTTATAACTCTAAATTCACGCGGTGTATAACAAGAAGTGTAAACATCAATTAAATAGTCTCCTTTTTTACTTAACATGACAGCATGGTAACCGTTATCCTGCGTTAACTTTTTCATTTTACCGCTTTTTAAATTCACCGAATAAAAATCCTGGTTAACCGGGCTTTGTTCTGCCGCGTGAAAAAACAAATTCTCTCCTTTCTCGTCAAAACCCACGTCATCCTTTACCTCCCAAGTACCTTTTGTAAGTTGTTTTATTAAAGATCCATTAATGTTATATAAATAAAAATGGTTAAAGCCATCTCTTCTGCTTTGCCAGATAAATTGTGAAGGATTATTTTTTACAAATAACATAGGGTTTAAAGGCTCGGCATATTTTTCATCCTTTTCTTCAAACAATGTCCTTTTAAAGTCACCGGTTGCAGCATCGTATTCATTTACTTTAAAATGATTTTGTTCGCGGTTCAATACAACTATGTAAATGTATTTTTCATCGGGCGAAAAGGTAATATTTGTGAGATACTGATCTTTTGGGCCTTCAGTTTTTATTTTAGTGCTTGTGTTATTTTTTACATTGTAAACAAATACGGTTACATAATGACTTTTTTTACCGGCCATTGGATATTTGATGTTTTTATTTTTTGCAGGATAAGTTGTCCAGTCAATAATAGGATAATCATCCACATCGCTTTGATCCATTCTGTAATAAGCAAGTGCATTGGCATTAGGGCTCCAGAATAAACCTTTTGTAATACCAAATTCATCACGGTGCACACTTTTTCCATTTACGATCTCATAAGAACCATCTGTTGTAACCTGGTTGGTGGTTCCATTATTTGTTACATAAACATTATTGTCTTTTACATAAGCAAAAACTTCTCCTTCTTTAAAAACCTCTAAATTCTCTAAAGTAAAATCATTTAATTTTCTTTCAGACTTAACAGTTGTTTTTTTGTCTAATGAGTGTAACCATTCACCTTTTGTATTGCGAAAGTAAAATTGATTTTCGTTTTGCCATAATAAACCATCAAAGGCAGAAATAGTATCGATAGAAGATTTGATAAGGTCTTTGTTAAGGCCAATAGTTGAAATGGTTGAAACCGTCTTGCCTGTTTCCGCATTAATAATGATCAGTTCATTTTTTTCGATGTATGCAACTTTGTTTGAACCCGGGATAAAACCCAGAGCTTGTAAACGCTTTGGTGCAAGGGCCGAACGGCCTTTATTTAAAGCATCCTGTATGGTCAGTAATTTATCCTGTGCAAAATTAAATGATGTAACAGCAACTAATAAGAGGGTAACGGCACCTTTTTTCATACTTGTTTTTTTGTTAATTTAGAGCATTAAATATAGGAATAAAATAATTATATCGGGTTTTTTATTGGCTTATTTGCTGGTACATTTTAGTGCTGTTTTTTTATATTCAAAACCTTTTATTTCTGAAAAAAGCAAAGCAGAATTCTATGCCCAGGGCTATATTTATCCTTATTTTCATCAAAACTGGAATTTATTTGCACCGGCACCAACCTCAAACTATAAGCTGTTTTGTGAATTTGAAAATAACGGTAAACAACATCTCGATGTTTTTTCAGAAATAAAAATAAAACATCAGGCAAATCGCTTAAAAGGCTACGGCCCTTTAGTAATAGCCTTTGCCAATAGTTTTTATTACCTGGAAGTTTTAGGTTTGGATAAAACAATGAACGGACCAATAGTGGATAATAATCGCTTTAAGATGATAGAGCATGCCGCAAAAAATTATTTAGAAGACTCGCGCAAAATTTCTATTTCAAACCTTAAACTCATTCTTGTTGCTGAGAACGTTGTAACAAAAGAGAAAAAAGTTTATTTCAATTAGATTTTTATATTCCAATACAGGTTTTTTTGTTATTTTTAGGCTATGACAAAAGTGAAGAAAATTGATGTGGCCTTGCAAGGCGGAGGCGCTCATGGTGCATATTCGTGGGGAGTACTGGATAGATTATTAGATGATGACCGTATTGAAATAGATGGTATTTGCGGAACCAGCGCAGGAGCTATGAATGGCGTTTGTGCAGTTTACGGATTAAATAAAGGTGGAAAGAATTTAGCTAAACATTTGCTGGTAAAATTCTGGCATAAGATATCAGAAGCAGGAAAGCTTTCTCCTTTGCAGCCAACCTGGTTTGATAAAGTAATGAGTCCGGGTAATATGGATTATTCACCAACTTATAAATTTTTTACCATGGCTTCGGAGAATATGTCGCCGGCGCAAATGAATCCTTTAAAATTTAATCCACTCGAAAAAATATTAAAAGAATTAATTGATTTTGATGAGCTTCACAAAATGAGTCCGCCAAAATTATTTGTATGTGCCACCAATGTAAAAACCTGCGAACCAAAAATATTTGGGCCAAAAGAAATTTCGGCAAAAGCAATTTTAGCAAGCGCGTGTTTACCATACATGTATGAGGCCGTTGAAATAGATGGTGAACATTATTGGGATGGTGGCTATATGGGCAACCCGCCACTTGGCCCATTAACAGAGCATACCGAAGGTACCGATGATATTTTATTGATAGAAGTAAACCCATTTGTTATCAAAAAAGTGCCTGATAATATTGAAGAGATAAAAGACCGTGTTAATGAAATAAGCTTTAACTCATCATTGGCTTTAGAAATTAAGCACATGGAATTTGTGAATGACCTTGTAGAGAAAGGAATTACATTAGATGGTAAATTGAAAAAAATTAATTTGCATCGCGTAAGCTCAAACAATGTTTTAGGCGAGTTTAATTTATCAAGCAAGTTAAATACCGATTGGGATTTTTTAATGCATCTTAAAAATTTAGGTTACAAAGCATGCAATACCTGGCTGGAGACTAACTTTAATAACATCGGAAAAAAATCAACATTTCATTTATAGGATCATAAAATTTAAGTATGAAAAGAAATTTTGTTGCAAAAGATTTCACGGTTACTACCTGGGAATTATTAAAACCCTATTTTACACAATTGCAGGAGCGCGCCATTAATTCAGTAGATGAATTAGAGAAGTGGCTAAAGGATTACAGCGAATTAAGCGCGGTAATTAGTGAGAACATGGCATGGCGTTATATTAAAATGACCTGTGACACTGCAAATACAGAACTGCGCGATAGCTTTAATGATTTTGTACAGAACATTGAACCGCACATGTCGCCCATTGCCAATGAGCTTAATAAAAAGATTATGGCCACGCCATTTAAAGACAAATTAACCAAAGCAGGGTATGATATTTATTTGCGTGGTATAAAAAACAGCATTGATCTTTTTAGAGAAGAGAATATTCCTTTAAATACAAAATTGCAGGAATTAGAACAACAATTTGGCGAAATTAACGGTGCACAAAGCATTGAATATGCAGGCGAAAAAATGACCCTGCAAAAAGCAGGTATCTTTTTAAAAGATCTGAATCGTGCCGTGCGCGAAGAAGTGTATCAAAAAGTGCAAGCGCGCAGAGCACAAGATGAAGACGCATTGAATGAGCTCTTCACAAAATTAATTGAATTAAGAAATCAGGTTGCTTTAAATGCAGGTTTTAAAAATTACCGCGATTATAAGCACCAGGCTTTGGCGCGTTTTGATTATAGCGTAAAAGATTGCCTGGATTTTCACGAAGCAGTAAAATTGCATGCAGTGCCGTTAATTAACGAGCACGATAAAAAACGTAAAGAAAAATTAAAGCTCGATGATTATCGCCCATGGGATACTTCGGTAGACGAGGAAGGGCTGCCTCCTTTAAAACCATTTTCTACAGCGCAAGAGTTAATTGATAAAACTATTGCTTGCTTTAATAAATTAGATCCTTTTTTTGGTGAGTGTATAAACACCATGCAAAAAATGAAACGCCTCGACCTGGAGAGCAGGTTAGGCAAAGCACCGGGAGGATATCAATATCCTTTATACGAAACCGATGTGCCATTTATTTTTATGAACTCTGTTGGTTTGCACCGCGATCTTGTAACAATGGTGCATGAAGGCGGACATGCTATTCATTCTTTTTTAGATTTTGACCTGGAATTGGTTGATTTTAAATCACCACCAAGTGAAGTAGCAGAGTTGGCCAGTATGAGTATGGAGTTAATGAGCATGGAACATTGGGATGAATTTTTTAAAGATAAAGAAGAATTAAAACGTGCCAAGCGCCAGCAATTGGAAGGTGTAATGGATACATTGCCTTGGATAGCTGCAATTGATAAATTTCAACATTGGATCTATGAAAACCCTAAGCACACAACTGCAGACCGTTATGAAGAGTGGCATAAAATTATTAACGATTTTGGCAGCAATGTTATTAATTATAAAGGACTTGAAAATAATTTAAAACGCAGGTGGCAAGTGCAATTGCATTTATACGAAGTGCCTTTTTATTATATTGAATATGGCTTTGCACAATTAGGAGCAGTGGCTGTATGGCGTAATTATAAGCGTAACCCAAAAGATGCAATTGAGAAATATAAAAAAGCATTGGCACTTGGTTATACTCAATCTATTCCAAAAATTTATGAAGCAGCAGGCATTAAATTTGATTTTTCTCCGGCTTATATAAAAGAGTTAATGGATTTTGTGAAGGAAGAATATAATAAGATATAAAAATTGAATATTGAAAGAGTAATATTCGTTTTTAGTAGAGAAAGCGACCAGTTATTAAAAGAGATAAATGCTGATAGAATAGAATTAGCCGTAATAAAAAAATCATTCAGAGAAACTGAAGACGACCCGAACTTTTATAAGCCGAATAAAATTGAAAAACTTCAACACATAGAAATTGCAAAATATGTGAAGGAGATAGAGTTTTATCCTTGTTCGGAATTTGATTTATACTTCGAAGCAGTAAGTATTAAATAATAATAAAGCCTTTATTTACACTTAGCACAGTTATCTTTTTTACTGCCAAAGCCACAATCGTTACATAATTTGGCTTCAATCTTGGTGCTGCCCATCCATTTATTACACTTGGCGCAGTTGTCTTTCTTGCTGCCAAAACCACAATCGCTGCATAATTGAGCGGCAATTTTTGTACTTCCTACCCATTTATCGCAGGCAACGCAGTTATCTTTTTTACTACCAAAACCACAATCGTTACACAGCATTGCCGGAACGCCCGAACTTGCAACCCATTTATTGCAACGTTTACAATCACCAGCATTTTTTGAAACAGATGTTATTTTTGTTGCATTGCTTAAAGCATTTTTACTTCCATGCATATACATTGAAAAGCCGGTTATCATAGAAAGAACAAGGGCTACTGCTACATTATATTTATACTTTTTCATGATATTTTTTCATAGATTAAATTTATGAAATTTTTTTGTCACTTTCACTGCACTAAAATAAAAGGCTTGCCACTAATTTCACTAATACCACAAAACAATTAATACCAGACGTTTTAGTGTAATTTATTCTTTATCATTCGATAAAGAATGGAAATTTCACAAAACCTTACTCTTAGAAGGGAAGCCAAACAAATGATTTGAGAAATTTGTGTAATTCGTGGACTGAACTTTAATTCTGCTCAATCACTTTGCCGTTCTCGAATAACAAAGTACGTGATTTGAATTTATTATAAACGAGCATATCGTGTGTTGCAAATAAAACAGCACAACCGCTTTCACTTAATTTTTTTAAAAGCACTAAAATTTCTTCAGAAGTTTGCGGATCTAAATTACCTGTTGGCTCATCGGCTAAAATTAATTCAGGATTATTTACCAGGGCGCGCGCAATGCTTACACGTTGTTGCTCGCCACCCGAAAGCTCGTGCGGCATTTTATTTTCTTTGCCATCTAAATTCACTTTTTTAAGTACATCTAAAATGCGCTCTTTTATTTTCGCGTCCTCTTTCCAACCTGTTGCTTTCATTACAAATTTTAAATTCTCGTAAACGCTTCTATCGCCCAGTAATTGAAAATCCTGGAAAACAATGCCTAATCTTCTTCTTAAAAAAGGAATTTCTTTTTGTTTAAGATCATTTAGTACAAAGCCGCATACTTTGGCGCTACCGTTATTTAATGTTAAATCACCGTAAATAGTTTTTAAGAAACTACTCTTACCACTGCCTGTTTTTCCAAGCAAATAAACAAACTCGCCTTTTTTTACTTCAACGCTTAAGTTGCCTACAACAGGGCGCTCATCCTGAAAGATAGTTACGTTATCAAATTTTATCAGTTCACTCATGATTCAAACAAACTTCTAAGTTAAATCTAATGTAACTTTTATTCTAAAAAGAGTTATTCCAATATCAACACGGCAGGGTTAATAACTGCATTAACGCCGCCACAAAGTGTTAGCCTGCTAAAGGTAAATTTAGTGTGATAAAAAATTGGCAATTTAATTTGATGAAGCACGTAATAAAAATTAGTGCCTTGGCGCTTTTTGTATTTTTTAGTTCCACTTTTCTGGCGCAAAAAACTGCAATTTTTACCGATAAAGATGCCCTGTTTAAGCAGGGTTTGGATTTGTTTGATAAAAAGCAATATGTGCAGGCGCAAAAAAGTTTTTTAGATTATGTTGCGATAAGCAATTCAAGAATTTTAAAGACCGACGCAATTTATTATTCTGCAGCTTGTGCTATTGAGGTTTTTAATAAGGATGGCGAATGGCAAATGAAACAGTTCGTTGAAAAATATCCTGAGAGCAATAAAATAAATAACGCCAACTTCTATTTAGGAAAATCAAATTTCAGAAAGAAAAAATATCCCGAAACAATTGAGTTTTTAGAGAAGGTAGATATTTACAAATTAGATAAAGAACAATTAGCAGAACTTTATTTTAAACGTGGCTATAGTTATTTAGAAACAGGAAAAGATGAAAAAGCAAAAACAGATCTTTACGAAATAAAAGATGTAGATAATAAATATGCTTTCCCTGCAAATTATTACTACTCGCACATTGCTTACAAAGAGAAAAGTTATGAAACAGCCTTGCAGGGCTTTAACCGTTTGGTGGGTAACGAAACTTTTGGTAGTGTGGTGCCCTATTACATTACGCAAATTTATTTTATTCAAGGTAAATACGATAAGGTAGTGAAAGAAGCGCCTGCACTTTTAAACGATAGTGCTAACGTTCAAAAAGAAGGTGAGATCAATCGAATGATAGGCGAAAGTTATTTTAATTTAAAAGATTATACCAATGCTTTAACCTATTTAAAGAAAACAAATTCATCAACACCACAAGGCAATTATGCTTTGGGTTATTGTTATTATAAAATAAACGATTGCGCCAACGCGGTAATTAGTTTTGAAAAAGTAACCGTAAATAAAGATTCTTTAGCGCAAAATGCCTGGTATCATATGGCAGATTGTTATGTGAAGTTGGGTGAAAAATTAAAAGCTAAAAATGCGTATTACAGCGCCTATCAAATAGATTTGGATAAAAAGATAACAGAAGATGCTTTATTTGGTTTTGCAAAATTGAGTTATGAATTGGATTTTTCTCCTTTTAACGAAGCAGTTAAAGCGTTTACAAAGTATTTAAAAGAGTATCCCAACTCATCGCGTAAAGAAGAATGCTATAATTTTTTAATTAATGTGTATTCTACCACAAAAAATTATGACCTCGCTATTAAGAGTATAGAAGCTATTGGCACTATCGATCCTATTTTAAAAGTTACTTACCAAAAATTAATTTATTTCCGTGGGGTTGAGTACTTTAATAATAATGACCTGGATAATGCGGAAAAACAATTTAAAAAATCGCTGCAACAAAACACAGATCTTAAATTAAATGCTTTAAATCAATATTGGTTAGGCGAGATTTCTTATATCCGTAAAGATTATACAACATCGATTGATCTATGGAAAAAATTCCAGGTAATGGATGGTGCATTGCAATTGGTTGAATACGATCTAAGCAATTATGCAATGGGTTACGCTTATTTTCAACGTCAGGAAAAAGATGATTACTCAAATGCCAACATCTCTTTCCGTAAATTTTTATTGACCAAAAACACTTATGATGAGAACAAAATTACCGATGCCCACATTCGGGTAGGCGACAGTTATTTTATGAACCGTGATTTTGCACAGGCTTCTGATAATTATAAAATAGCCATTGCAAAGAATAAACTGGATGTAGATTATTGTTTGTATCAAAAAGCGTTATGTGATGGCTTAAATAAAAATTATAATGAGAAGATCTCTGAATTAAAAAAGATCGAGTCGCGTTATCCCGGCTCTAACTACTTAAGCGCTGCTTTGAATGAAATTGCAGATACCTATTATAATAATGTAAAAGATCAGGATAATGCCATAATTTATTATAACAAGATCCTGAAAAATTATCCAAACTCTTCTTTTACTTCAAATGCCAATGCACAGTTAGGCAATATTTATTATGAGCGTAAACAGGATGATAAAGCTTTTGAATACTTTGACAAATTTGTAAAGTATGATTCAAAAAGTGATGCGGCAAAAGATGTGTTAGAGATCATTAAAAAGATCTTTACCGAAAAAGGCAGGATAGACGAAATGGAAAAATATTTTGTCGCTTTAGGAAATCCGTTATCTGAAAATCAAATAGAGAAAGCAACTTATATTGCTGCTTACGATGCTTTCTATACACAAAAAGATTGTGATATTGCTATGCCAAAATGGGAAGCATACATCTCTAAATTTCCAAATGGAAAATACATTAATGAAGCACAATTTAGTTATGCAGAATGCAATTACGATAAAGGCCTTTTTGAAAAAGCATTACCGGGTTATTTATTTGTGATACAAAAACCTAGAAGCTTATACAGTGAAGTTTCACTTTCAAAAGCTGCTTATTTGTATTACAAAGAAAAAAAGTATACAGAAGCATTGCCATTATATCTGCAATTACAAGAGTTTGCCGAAACGCCATCCAATAAAAGTCTTGCACGCTTAGGTGCCATGCGCAGTTCATTTTACTTAAATCAATTTGAAACTGCATTAACGGAAAGTGGTAAAGTATTAAATACCGAAAAATTAACGCCACAACAAACTACCGAAGCAAAATACATGAAAGCAAAATCATTATACGAAACCGGTCGTTATGATGATGCCATGCTGGAGTTTAAAGCTATGACTAAAGCTTCAAAAAACGTAACGGGTGCTGAAGCTTATTATTACATAGCTAAAATACAATTTAACAAAAAGGAATATAAAGAAGTAGAGAAAACGATCAATAAATTAATAAGCTACGAATACAGCAATGATGATTGGAACAATAAAGGTATGTTATTGTTAGCCGATGCTTATATGGCAAAAGGCGAAGATGCCGATGCGCAGGTAATATTAGAAACACTTATCGATAATAAAGCCAAGCAGGAATATATTGACGAGGCTAAAAAACGTTTGGAAGCATTAAAAGCCAAACAAGCAGCAAAAGTAGAAGCTGAGAAAAAAATGTCGTACGACGATATGAAAGTAAAGTTTTACGAAACCAATAAAGATGCAGGTATTATGCAGGAAATAAAAATGGAAGCAGAAGGTTCAACTGCTCCGGCAGATTCTACAAATATTACACAACCAAAACAATAACGATGAGTGTATTAGACATACCTAAAAAAGAAACCGAAAAGAAGAAAGAACTTCTTGACAAGCGTCGTAAAAAACAATTAGAATGGTTGTTGATCATCTTAATTATTTTAGGATATACGGTTGCTGTTATGGCCCAAACCAATAGTACCGAAACATTCAGCGTGTCAAGTACCTTTAAGCCAACTATAAAAGACGCTGCTAAATTTTCAGATGTACCCGAAATTAAAGATACCGTTAAACGCATTAAGGATATAAAATATGGTATTACCAGCATTCCATTATTCCCTAAATACGAGGTGCAGCCAATTACACAGGCCAAGCTGCAAAACGAACCTTTAAGTAAGTTGTATCATTCCTTATTAAAAGTTGGTTATGGTCCAATTTATAATATGCCTTATGGTGAATTCTGGATCGCTAACACACGCTCGCGTGAAACCAATTATGGCGCACATTTAAAACACTTCTCAGGCACGCCGCATTTGCAGGATGTTGGTTATGGTGGTTATAGCGATAATGAAATAAATTTGTTCGCAAAACAGTTCTATAAAAAACATACTTTGAGTGGTGATTTTAATTATGAAAGAAATATAATACATTATTATGGATACGATACAAGTTTAAATAAACTGGAGAATGATTTTACACGTCAACGCTATCAATTGCTTGAACCCAAAATAAGATTACAGAGTCATTATACAGATAGTACTCACATTAATCATGACCTTGGTTTGAGTTATTATAATTTACAGAATTTAAATCGCGAAGCAGAGAACAATATAAAGTTCAATGCAATGGGTAGCATGTTCATTAACAAAGAAAAATTAAACGTGAGTTTTTTAACTGATTATTATAATCATAAGCAAGCCAATGATACTTTAAATGATCTGATCGTGAGCTTGAGTCCTTCTTTTGAAGCGGGCAATAATAAATGGCACGCTGATATTGGCTTAACCGGAACACTTGATAATTTTAAAGATAAAACGCGCTTTTATTTCTTTCCAAAATTAAATGTGTTTTATAATGTATATGAAAATATGATCATTCCATATGCAGGTGTAAATGGTGGATTGATAAAAAATAGTTTCAGGAGTTTAAGTACCGAGAATAGGTTTGTTGATACAACCATTAACTATTCAAATACAAACAATAAATACAACGCATACATTGGATTAAGAGGAAACTTAAGCAGTAAAACAACTTACGATGCCAAGGTAAGTTATGCGCAGTACGATAGCCTTCAGTTTTACGTGATCGATTACAGCGGCGTTAACCAGGTGTACAACCGTTTTGATGTAGTATATGATAACACCAGTTTGCTAACTGTAAGTGGCCAGTTAAAATATCAACTAAAAGAAAAATTAAATATTATAGGTAAAGGAAATTATTATTTATATAAAACAAAAAACCTAACACGCGCTTATCAGAAGCCCGATTACGATCTTACCCTTTCTGCTATTTATAATTTAAAAAGTAAAATTATTGTAAAGGCCGATATCTTTTTAGTTGGACAACAATGGGCACTTACTCAAAAAACAGATACCGGAACGGTTAGTTATGTACCAAAGCAATTAAAGGGTTATGTAGATGCTAATTTAGGAGCAGAATACCGCTACAGTAAAATGCTAAGTTTCTTTGTACAGTTCAATAACATTGCCAACCAGCGTTATTACCGTTGGGACAGGTACCCAAGCCAACGTTTTAATTTTATGTTTGGCGTTACCTTTGTGCCGTTCTAGTTTCTTTAAAACTTCTGTCATTCCGGCCTTGAGCCGGAATCTCAGTACTTAGACCCCGATCATCCCGATAACTATCGGGACAGGATGACAATAAATAAAAAATCCCTTATCTTTACTACTACAAAAAGTAAAGAATATGTCGCGTTTAAACGTTTTAAAAACATACAAAATATATATTGGCGGACAATTTCCCCGCACCGAAAGCGGAAGGTATTATGCTTTACAGAATAAAAAAGGCGATACCATTGCTAATGTGTGTTTATCATCACGCAAAGATCTTAGAAATGCAGTAGTTGCTGCACGCGCTGCCGTTACAGGCTGGAGCGGGAAGACAGCCTTTAACCGCAGCCAGATCTTATACCGTATTGCCGAAATGCTGGAAGGCAGAAAAGCGCAATTTATTGAAGAATTGGTTTTACAGGGCCTCGCTCCAAAGGCTGCAGAAACAGAAGTATTAAAAAGTATTGACCGCTTAGTTTATTATGCCGGCTGGTGCGATAAATATTCTGCCTTATTTAGTTCTGTAAATCCTGTTGCATCCTCTCATTTTAATTTTTCTGTACCAGAGCCAACAGGTGTTGTATCGGTTATTGCGCCCGAAGATTCGTCTTTATTAGGATTGGTAAGCGTTATAGCGCCAATTATTTGTGGTGGAAATACCTGCGTTGTTTTAGCGTCAAATACATTACCTTTATGCGCTGTTACGTTTGCCGAAGTGCTTGCCACCTCTGATCTACCAGGTGGCGTTGTAAATATACTTACCGGCACATCCAACGAATTGCACAGCCATTTTTCTTCGCACATGGATGTAAATGCAGTTATTTACTGCAGAAAAAATAAAGAAGAAGAAAAGCTTATTTCAGAAAATGCTTCATTAAATGTAAAGCGTTCTTTTAACTGGAATAAAGACTGGACAAAAGATGAAAATCAAAATCCATATTTAATTCTCGATCTGCAGGAAATAAAAACAACATGGCATCCTGTTGAGAACATTGGTATTGGCGGAGCAAAATATTGATCTGTAACTTTTATGACCATTCAAACGTCTTAAGCTTAAATACTATTTTATGAAGATCATTTACTTACTTTTTTTAAGCTTATTTTTTAATTTATCTTTTGCACAAAAAATCTGCAAAGGCATTTTGTTGGACAGTGCTACAAACCAACCCATAGAGTTTGCAAATATTGGTATTGTTGGTAAAGGTTTTGGAACTGTAACCAACGAGAATGGCGAATTTAATTTTACAGTACCTGATAGCGCTGCCGCCGCGCCGGTAAAGATCTCGATGATTGGTTATAAGGCAAAAAGTTTATCCATTGAAAAGTTAAACAGTTTAAACAAAGTATTACTTTCTCCTTCTGCAACTAATTTAAATGAAGTATTGGTCTCGGCTAAAAAAGCAAAGGTAAAAGTGCTTGGTAATGATACTAAAACCACGCATGTTACCGCAGGCTTTGTTAAGAATACATTGGGTGCAGAACTGGCCATAAAATTAAACATCAAAAAAAATTCAAAAACACTTTTAAAAAAATTCTATCTAAACGTTGCAAGAAATTCTATTGAGAAACCAATCTTCCGATTTAATGTTTACAATAAAGGTGAAGACGGAAATCCTAAAGAAAATATTTTAACGCAAAATGTAATTATTGAATTCAAAGAAAATGCCGGTCTGATAGAGCTTGACCTTACACCTTACAATTTATACGTAGATGATGATGTTTTTATTTCCATTGAATGGATCAAAGATCTTGGTGATGTTAAAGGTTTATTTTTTTCGGCAAAATTAGTGGGCAGTCCAACTTATTTTCGCCAGGCAAGCCAGGACGATTGGCATAAAATTGCTGTAGGCGTTGGCTTACACGCCCAGGTAGCGTACTAGCTAAATAGAACCTTTGCTCGATTTTCTTACCCTTTTGTTTTTGGTAAGTCCGGGGCAACCATCGCATTTATTTTTGTGAAAAAGACAGCTTTCCATTGTAAGTGTTACAAATGCTAAGAGCGAAAGAATAATAATGCTACGTTTGAACATATACAAATATACGGGAATATTTTAGTATTTTTAGACTTCGTAAATGAACCTCTTTTTTCACATAGGCCGCTATTTTATGCTCTTGTACCGGGTGTTTAAAAAGCCTCAGAATTTGCGTGTTTACATCCGTCAAATTATTTTTGAGATCGACAATATTGGCATTACTTCATTACCAATTGTTGCTATTATTTCTATTTTCATGGGTGGCATTATTACCATACAGGCAGCCTATGCGGTTGATAGTCCTTTGGTACCACTTTATGCCGTTGGTTTTACCGCAAGAGAAAGTATGATCCTTGAATTTAGCTCTACTATTTTGTGTTTGATCTTAGCCGGGAAAGTTGGTTCAAACATTGCCTCTGAAATTGGTGCTATGCGTATTAGCGAACAAATTGATGCTTTGGAAATTATGGGTATCAACTCAGCCAGCTATCTTATCTTCCCAAAGATTGCAGGTGCCATGATCATTTTTCCTTTTTTAGTTGTGTTAAGTATGTTTCTTGGTTTAGTGGGTGGCTACATCATGGGTGTTTGGTCAGGGGCCTGTACGGCTTATGAATATGTATTTGGTATCCAGGCATTTTTTATGCCATGGAAAGTAGGCTATTCTATTGGTAAAAGCGTCACCTTTGCTTTTCTTATTACTTCGGTATCTTCTTACTATGGGTATTACACTTCAGGTGGTGCTTTGGAAGTTGGTAAAAGCAGTACCAATGCCGTAGTGTACAGCAGCATTTTAATTTTGCTGTTTAGTTTAATTTACACCAAGTTATTTATTGGCCATTGATAGAAATTAAAAATATCAATAAAACTTTTGGCGACAGGCAGGTTGTAAAAAACGTATCCTTTACTTTTTTACCGGGCAAAACCAATTTAATTATTGGCGAGAGCGGTTGCGGAAAAAGTACTATCTTAAAAATGATGGTTGGTTTGCACGAGGTGGATAGTGGAGAGATAGTGTACGACGGACAAAATTTTCCGGCTTTAACTATGGATGGGAAACAGGAAGTGAGAAAAAAAATAGGAATGTTGTTTCAGGGCGGCGCTTTATTTGATTCTCAAACCCTGGAAGAGAATGTACGTTTTCCTTTAGACATGTTTACAAGCATGAGCAAAGAGGAAAAATTAGAACGCGTAAATTTTTGTTTAGAGCGCGTTCAATTAGTTGGAAGAAACAAATTATATCCCGCCGAGTTAAGTGGTGGTATGAAGAAGAGGGCAGCCCTTGCACGTGCTATTGCCAATAACCCAAGTTATTTATTTTGTGATGAACCCAACTCAGGTTTAGATCCAAAAACCTCTATTGTAATTGATGATCTTATCCAGGATATTACGCGTGAATATAATATCACCACCATCATTGTTACGCACGATATGAATAGTGTGATCGAGATAGGCGATAACATTATGTTTGTTTACAAAGGTGAAAATTGGTGGACAGGGGATAAAACCCAAATTCTTAAAACAACCAATAAAGAACTATTTGATTTTGTTTTTGCCAGCGAGTTTATGAAACAGGTATTGGGTTCTAAGTGATCGTGATGGAACACAGACGACACTGATGTAACAGATTTACACTGATCATATCTGTGGTAACCTGTTTGATCTGTAAGATCCGTGTTCGATCACGTAATTTTTTTTGTCACTTTTGACGCGCAAAAGTAACCAAAAACGCTTTTGAACTTTTGAAGGAGATTTTTATTTTGGCGACGAAGAACAGCCAAAATAAAACCGCTGCCTCGCTAAGCACTTTTCAGCATGCCTAATCAACTAACCGCATAGCTTAGCTCGCTGCTATCTCTGCAAAAGTTCAAAATTGCAGCACCCGTTCAACTAACCGCATAATTAAAAATAAACAAACTCTTTACGCGTAAGCACACATGGTGAGTCGGCCTCAAAGAAATTCTGTAAGATTTGTGTTTTAATTTTCGTGAATGATTTTAAATGCAATAGTTAAATTATTTTATATGAGCAATAATGCTGCATTTAAAATCCTATGAGCCCGCGCTGTTTGAGCCACCAGCAAGGCATTTTCCTGAAGTGGCGAGTTTGCGGGCGACAAATAAAATTAAAACTACAAATCAAAGAATTTGTTTGAAGCCTTGACTTTTGTTCAACTTTTTGTCAAGAAAAAGTTGAGGGAAGTAATTTAGGAAAGCTCTTTTTTGTGTGAATATAATTAAAGAGGCGCATGCCCCTCTTTCTTTTCTTTTTTCTTATCCAAATAATTTTTATAGATGCTTATTTCATCGGCTATTTGTCTTACTTTGCCTGTGCTGTAAACCAACGGTGCAACTAATAAACGCCCTCGATCTTCTGCATTAAAAATATCTACAAACTCAAATTTTTGAGGAACAGAATAGGCAGAACCTAATGCCCCTTCAAAAGTAACAAAGCGTTCGTTCTTTAAATTGTAAATGGTCAAATAAAGAATATTCATCTTCGAACCTTTGGCCATGGGTTGTTCAACATATTGTGTTGAAACATTAAAAGGATAAGTAATGATCAAAGGTGCAACTAAAGACGGATCTTTTATTTCAATATCCAATTTATCGTTCTCACCGGTAATTATTACTTTAAAACGTTTGCTGTAATAATAGGCAATGCTGCATGCGGTTAGAATAAGCGTAGTAATTAAAATGTAAGGCATTATTTCGTTTAAGCCTTTTGGCGCTTTTTTTCCTGCGTAAAGTCCAACACCATAAAATACAGCAGCAATAATAGCGAAGGCCAGTAACACGCCAAAAATATTGGCATGACGTTTCTTTAAAATATAACAACTGTAGTTTGTTGTGAACATACTGTAAATTTAAATTTCTTTTTTGAATTTGTAAAAACTCAATTTGTTTCCTTTTGTCACTTTTGGCGCGCAAAAGTAACCAAAACGCTTTTGAACTTTTGAAGGATATTTTTTTATTCGCGACTTAGAGGCAGCGAATAAAAAACCGCTGGCTGTCTAAGCTTTCTTTCTAAACGCTTATAATACTAACCGCCTAGCTTAGCCACCAGCTATCTCTGCAAAAGTTCAAAATTGCAGCCCCCGTTCAACTAAACGCATATTTACTGTACGAAAAATTTGTCCGCGTAAGCAAACACTGTGTATCGGCCTCAAAGAAATTTCGTAGTATTTGTGTTTCAATTTTATAGCACATTGGTAATTTTAAAATTTAATTCAAACCGTGCATTTGAGCTTAATTCATTTTAAAATTTCACTTGAGCCTACGCTGTTTGAGCGAAGAATGAGCGAGTTCGTAGGCGATGAAATAAAATTGGAAACATAAAATCAAGAAATTTCTTTGCAGCCTTGATTTTTTTGGTTAGCCGGCGCAATAGCTCGCTCAATGCGTTGCATTGCCGTGATCAAGCAAAAAAGTAGCGCCAGAAATTATTTGCCAGTCTTTAGTTTATTTCAAAAGAACAAAAGGAATTAAACCTCTTCCTGTATCTCTAACCAACGCATCGATTTTTCATCCAGATCGTTGCTGATCTTTTTTAATTCGTCGCTTAGTTTCTGGATTTCTGCATAATCGGTAATGCCCGATGCCAGCTTGTTTTCCAGCTCCGCTTTTTTTGCTTCCAGCTTTGGCATTTCTGCTTCTATGATCTCTAACTCGCGCTGTGTTTTGTAAGATAATTTTTTCGCAGGCGTTTCTGTTTTTGGTTTTTCGGCAACAACAGTTTTTTGTTCTACAGGAATTTCAATTTTTAATTCCGGCATTGGCTCATCTTTTTTATTTGCTTTCCATTCGCGGTATTCGGTATAGTTACCGGGAAAGTCTTTAATAGCGCCATCGCCTTCCAATACAAAGGTATGATCTACCAAACGGTCAATAAAATAACGGTCGTGCGATACAATCAATACGCAGCCTTTAAATTCTTCTAGAAATTCTTCTAACGTTTGCAGTGTAACAATGTCCAGATCGTTAGTAGGCTCATCGAGAATTAAGAAGTTCGGATTCTTCATTAACACCGTTAACAGATACAATCTTCTTTTTTCGCCGCCGCTTAAAGTGTGAGCATAACTAAATTGTACCGCAGGCGTAAAATTAAAACGCGTTAATAACTGCGATGCGCTCAAACTGGTACCGTTAGCCAATGGAATATGATCGGCAATATCCTGCACAATTTCAATAATGCGTTTATCATTATTAATGATCATACCGGCTTGTGAGTAATAACCAAACACAATGGTATCGCCTAAGGAGACTTTTCCTGTATCTACCGCTTCTTTACCCTGAATAATATTTAATAATGTTGTTTTACCAACACCGTTCTTGCCAACTACACCAATTTTTTCGCCGGGAATAAAGGTGTAAGTAAAAGGATCGTTTAAAATAGTTTTGTTGGGATAGTTTTTTGTGATCTTATGCAGCTCTACCACTTTCGATCCCATGCGCTCCATTTTTACGGTGAGCTCAATTTTTTTCTCAATGCGTTTTTGTTTCGCTTTTTTCTCTATCTCGTAAAAAGCATCTACACGCGATTTTGATTTGGTACCACGGGCTTTTGGCATTTTGCGTACCCACACCACTTCGCGGCGGTATGCGTTGCGCGCTTTATCAATTTCGGCATTGGCAATTTGTTCGCGCTCTGCTTTCTTTTCTAAATAATAATCAAAATTGCCGTTGTATTCGTACAATTGGTAATTATCTATCTCAATAATTTTATCGCATACTTCATCTAAAAAATAACGATCGTGTGTTACCAGTAAAATACTTAAAGATGCATCCTGTAAATAATTCTCTAACCACTCTATCATGTCAATGTCCAAATGGTTGGTTGGCTCATCCATGATAATTAAATTCGGACGATTAATTAAAGTCAATGCTAAAGCAACACGTTTTTTTTGTCCGCCCGAAAGTGTTTTTGCAATTTGAGTGGTATCTCTTATTTCTAAGCGCGATAAAATTTCAATAATATTTTTTTCATAATCCCAGGCCTCAATTTCGTTCATTAAATTCAAAGCCGCTTCCATCCTGTCTGCAATTTTTGGATCGGTAGACGTTTCGCTTAATTTAATTACTTCGTCGTATTCTTTAATGGCTTTTACAAATTTATTATCGGCTGTATCAATTAATTGCTGGATGCTTAACGATTCATCAAAAGCAAAATTCTGGTCTAAAAAACCAATGGTAATATCTTTCCTAAATACCACTTCCCCTTCATCGGCAATTTCAATACCTTTTAAAATTTTAAAAAGCGTGGTTTTGCCGGAGCCATTTTTGGCAACCAAAGCCAGCTTCTCGCCATAGTTAATACCAAAGCTTATTTTATTAAATAGTTTTTTTGCCCCGTAGGCTTTAGAAAGGTTGTTTATAGACAGTAAGTTCATGCGCCGCAAAGGTACGGTGTTTTTGGTGAATTGAACGAGTTTTTCTATCTTTTACACCTTATCTAAGTAGTAAATGCGCTCAAATCTATTTTTTGTCACTGTCGGCGAAGGGAAGATATGTTGTACTTTTTTGCCAGCTTGTGGACTGAGTAACCAAAACGCTATATTTTGATTTTCTTTTTACTTTTCCTTAGTCGAAACCCTTCGGCCTCGCTCAGGAAATCCAACAAAAGACAAGGCAAAAAGATTTTAGTAAAATAACTTTTGGCCTCACTTTTTCCTTGATGAAAAAGTAAGCAAAAAATCAAGGCTTCTCAAAATTTTTCTAAAAATCTATGGCAATCAAGCTGAAGATTTAAGCGCTTCGCGAACAGCCAAAATCTTCTACGCTTTTGCCAACGCGTTTGATTGCCATAGATTTTTTTACGAAAAATTTCAAGAGGCCAACTCACCAGGAGTATCTTACGCGGATAAGTTCTACCTATTCTAACTATGCGTTTAGTTATATACAGCTGGTATGGGTAAGCCTGGCAAAACGCTTAGCTTAGCCACCAGCTATCTCCAAAAAATTGAAAAGGGAAGCCTAAACAGCTATGCTCCTAAATTGAAAATGCACAGACGGGTGTTTTTAACAAATAAGGACATTTTTTGGTTTTTTGGCTCTGACCACCAGAGGTGTTTTAGTGGCCTTTTGTGGCCTTAGATAGGCTTAAGATAGGCTTGAGATAGGAAGGAACCCGGGAGGAGCTAAAAAGGGAAGATTTGTTGAAAAGGCTTATTTATAACTATTGGTATAGGATATCCTAATTCTTACTATAGGACATCCCAGGCTCTGCATAACTGTAACATAACACCATTCTAACTGTAAGACAGCTTCACACAGCCTTATTACAATTGTCAACAGCCCGGGTTTTAACCGCTCCTGCGCTTTATTGAATCTTAAAGAGTGGCTTGACTGTTATTGACTCCAAACGGATTGGCATTAGCAAATTGTTTTTTTCTTACTCCACTACTGTTATGCCCGTTAAATTTGCCTCATTATTTTTTAAGAAGGCATAGGTTAATTTATCCACCTTACAGTTTATAAATTGAACTTTTTTTAATTTATCGTTATACTTAAAAAAGGTATTTAAAATAGTGGCGTTTTCAAACTTAACACTATAAAATGCGCAATATTCAAAATGGCAGTCTTCAAAAGTTCCGGTAAAAGTTGTGTTGCATATGTTGGACCTGAAAAATTTCGTGAACTTCCAAACCACATCAGTAACCACATTACTCTCTAAATTTGATTCCAAAATTTCTGTTCCTGAAAAGTTGGCTTCAGAGAAATTACATTTTTCAATATTACTTTTAGAAAATTCAGCATCTATAAAAGAACATTTATTGAATTGATTATTTAATAGGTTGGATGACCTGATCTTGCTGTCTCTAATGTCTGAAGCTGAAAAATCGCATTTTTCAATATTGTTTTTTTCAAGCATGAGCCCCGACAGGTCGGCATTCATAAACTGGCAGTTGATCATATTTGAAGAACTGAATTTGTCTTTCAAATTCTTTAAGCCCGAAAAATCAGCGTCGGCCCAGTTGCCTTTAGACATGTCCCAATTCCAGTCAAAGCTTTTTTTGGTTCCATCCATCGTTACCGCTTCTTTTTTATGGCTGATGGTTTTGGCATTTGATGTTTCGGTTTCATCTTCCCCAAAACTATCGGAGAAGTAGTTAAGGTCAACACCCAAAATTTCTGCGAGCCTGTTTAAGGTGCTAATGTCGGGCATGGATTCTCCACGTTCCCATTTACCAACTGCCTGGGGGCTAATAGACACTTTTTGTGAAAGTTCTGCCTGAGAAAGGTTGATCTTTTTTCTTGCTTCGGCAATTTTATTGCCAATTGATTTTGAATTTAGCATGGTGTTTATTTTTTGTGATGCCACAAAGTTACGCTGTTACATGGCCACCGTGCAAATAATGAGCGCTACCTATAGTTGTTTTTACACTACTTTTGGTTGTATTGCCACAACCAACGGTTGTTTTTATCACCTTCGTTAATTTCTGCTTCCATTTAGCAGAAATTGTTTTGTCGTTAGGTTGTGCCACCCAAGATTGTAGGTAACGTTCTCCAAGCCAGGCACAGTTTGCATTTTGAAACAGTATCTACCGAAAACGATATTTAAAGATACCAATGTTTGTTGCTTTTGCAAAAACAAAAAATTGTCGGCCCGCATTTTTGCAAAAGCTATTACCTTGTCCGTGCAAATTGTGCTTGCTTGGTGTTATGCAGCGTTGCGAGCGTAATGCTTGATCGCATTAAGTTCTGTCTTTTTATGATTTTTTTCCTCTTCGATGTCAAAGTCGTCTTGTAATCCAAGCCAAAACTTGGCACTATTTCCAAAATATTTTGAAAGTCTTAAAGCGGTGTCTGCAGTAATTCGGCGATTTCCTTTTATTATTTCAGAAATGCGAGTCTGAGGAATACCAATGTCTTTTGAAAGTCTATAAGCACTAATTTCAAGGGGAATTAAAAACTCTTCTAAAAGTATTTCGCCAGGATGTATGTTTTTTAATTTTTTCATGTCTTATAAATTTAATGATAGTCTATTATTTCAACTTGTTCTGCATTTCCATTATTCCATTTAAAAATAATTCTCCATTGATTATTGATGCGAATAGAGTAGAAGTCTTTTAAATTTCCTTTTAATTTTTCAAGTCTGTTTGACGGAGGAATCATTAAATCATTCAGGTCTTGCGAGTTGTTTAACATTCTGAGCTTTCTTCGAGCGATTTCTTGAATATCTGTCGAAAAACCTTTCACACGCTCTCCTTCCCAAATTTTTTTAGTTTCCTTGTCCCCAAATGAAATAATCATACTATCGTCATACGTTACTTACGTCAAAGGTAAGTAATAAATATTAAATAAACAAGTCTTGTCGGGAAATAGATCTTATTACTATACAGTCTTGTCCGAGCAATGCAGCATAACTAGTTGCTAAGCGCTATAAAATCGTTTTAATTGTTTGTAAACGTTTGTTGTTGTTTAAGTAAAGTTAAAAATTATCCCAAACAAAAACACCTACTGCCAGCAGTAGGTAACTAAAACAAAAAGCCCCGAAAATTCCGGGGCTTTTTTAATAGTTTAAAGTCCTAGTTTATTTGTACTTATAGGCCTCTTTACAATCGGTAATTACGGGTGCGCCGTTGCCGCCCCAAACAGATGGGCCATAGTTGGCGCCATCGTAATTTTGGATGATCACACCATTTTCGTAAGCGCATTTATCACCAATTTTTACGATTGTAATGGTGCGCACGCTGCGTTTTATAATAACGCCCGTGGTTACATTTCGTGTATAGTTCCAGTCTTTAGAGGCTATGTAAGCGTACTCTACTTTTTCGTTACGCGTTGCTTTTGCCTGTTCGGCTTTTGCAAATGCCAGGGCTTCGGCCTTTAACTTCACATCTTTCATGCCTTCTGCCGGCAACGTATTGGTACTTGCCCTGCAGCGGTTATACAGCTCGCATTCTTCTTTACAAGCGGCCAGGTAAAGCGTTTCAACCAAAGCGGGGTTGGCATTTAATTCTTCTACCCTTGCTTTGCTTTTACCTAAAAGCACATAGTCTTTTTTATTTTTACCTTCTTCAGAAAAAAACTTAGCGGAGCTGCAATCCAGCTTCACATCTACACCATAGCCGCCATTGCTGAAGGTAACAATGTACATGTCTTTTTCGAGCGGTAACAGGGTCCTGCCATTCCAGTTATGATTACTGCCTTTGCCTTCTGAGACCATGGATGTATTGTCGATTAAAAAAGGAGTATAATCATAATTAGCGGCGCCTCTTTTTAAACCTTTTAGCACCAGGCCGTCAACAAAGGCTTTTACAGGTTCTTTTCCTTCGTGATAATGTATGAGCAATTGTTTTTTAGCTGTATCTAATTGCAAACTTACCTGTGTAAAGTACCGGTTGTCTTTAATGCTTGAATAACCCTTGTCATCGAGCGCGTTTGCTTCGGATAACAATTCTTTTGACAAATAATAAACGCCGGAAATTCCAAACGCGTCGTTGTACTCGGTTTTAGGTGGCACCGCCAAAGGCTTTTCAGGTTTCTTTTCTTCGGCAGGTTTTGTTTCTGTTTTTTTATTGTTTTCGCCTTTCATTTTTTGTAAAAATCCCTGGGAGTTTACATTAAAACAAAATGCCAGCGCAAGGGCACTTGTAAATACTAGTTTTTTCATATTAAAGTTGTAGAAACGTTTTAAGCGTAAAACAACGCATAATATTAAAACAAACCGTGTTGCTTTTGTGAGCTGAACAGATGACTTTGTGAATGGTAAATTATTTGCCGATCTGTTTTAAGACATCCAAAAATTCAGTACGCCTGTCGCGCGCAAGATCTATTGCTTTGCCGCTTTGCATCATAATAGTGCCCCTGCCGGATTTGCTATAGGAAGTCATGAGATCTAAATTAATAATAAAGGAACGGTGTACTCGCACAAAATTTGAGAAAGATTGTAAAGCCTGCTCAAAGTATTTTAAATTCTTAGAAACCGTTTTGTATTTTTTATCTTTTAAAAATATATGTACATAAGAACCATCGGCCTCTAAATATTCAAGATCCTCTACATGTAGGTAATCGTAACCGTTTTGGGTGGGAATGCAAATGATGTTTTTGGTTAAAGGATCTAAATTTTGCGATAAAGATTGTAATTGCAGTTGAGCAGTTTTTAAAATTTCCTGCTTTTTAATTTTCTCTATGGCGGTTATTAATTCCAGCTCGTTAATTGGCTTTAAGAGGTAATCTATTGCCGAAAGCCTGAAGGCGTTGATAGCATATTGGTTAAAAGCCGTGGTAAAGATCAAATGAAATTGTATGTTTTGTTCTATTAACTCTTCGGCCATTTGTATGCCTGATTTTTCGGGCATATCAATATCTAAAAAAACAATGTGCGGCTTAAACGTTTTTACGGCCTTGATGCCCGAGTTTCCATTATCTGCTTCGGCAACAATCTCCATATCCGGCGCAAACTCCTGCAACATCAAGCGTAATAGTTTGCGGGCCTGCGGAGAGTCGTCTACAATTACAGCTTTCATGTTTTATGCCGGTTGTTTAAATAAATTGTTATTATAGCACTTGTGCCAATGGCCATGTTATCATTGCCAATATTATCAATTATTTTAACGCTTAGGGTATTTTTTTTAGTTGAATTTAATAATTCAATTCTTTTTAAAGTAGCACCTGTTGCAAATGATCGGTGTTTGTTCTTGTTCTGCAAATTTAATTGAGCGGCCGCGGCCCTGCCAATACCATTATCGCTGATGGTAATTTGCAGGCAATTTTCTTTTTTGTTTAAATTAAATTCTATGATTAATTGTTTGTTGCCTTGCTTATGCCTTAAGCCATGTTTAAAAGCATTTTCAACGTAAGGCTGAATGAGCAGCGCGGGAATCTTACAATTTGTTGTATTAATATGCTCATCCACTAAAACAGAATAATTAAAGTCGTTTTGTATTAACATTGCTTCCAGCTCAATGTATAATTTCAACATTTCTATTTCTTCTTTTAGTGTAATTTCAGGCGCAGAGCTTTGCGTTAATATTTTTCGTATGAGCTCTGAAAAGCTCGACAAGTAAAAGGCCGCGTTTTTTTTATCGTTCTCATAAATATATCCTTTAATAGAATTTAATACATTGAAGAGGAAATGAGGATTCATTTGCGCTTTTAAAGCTGTTTCCTGCGAAAACTTAAGGTCGTTCTCTAACTGAATGCGTTTGAGCTCAGCAGTTTGTTTAGCGCGGAGACGTTTAACGCGGTAATTAAAAAACACAAATGTTACGCTTAGTATGATAAGAGCTATTAAAACATAAAACCACCAGCGCTGCCAGAATGGAGGCAATACGGTTACCGATAAGAGCAGCGTATTAACGGAGCTGCGGTGCAAATGATCTATTAATTTTATCTCGAGTTGTAAATTACCGGTTGGCAGATTTGGGATCTGTATAAATTCAATAGTGGAGGGCAGGAGGATCCAGTTAGTGTCTTTACCCGCAAAACGGTAAGCATATTTAAAATCACGGTTTGAGCTGTAAGCGTTTGCTTCCACTTGTATGCTTAAAGATTGATCGTAATTTATTTGGATGGGAGCGTTTTGGTTTATTTTTTTTGCGTCAACAAAAATATCTTTCAAATAAACAGTAGCTTGTTTTATTTCTTTTTGAAGATGGATGGGAATGCTTTGCAATCCTTTTGGCGTCGCTATCCAGATGTAATTATTTAGTATGCTTAGCGAGAGCACTTCGTTTGAGCACAGGCCTTTTAATTTATCAAGCACTTGCCAGGTGTTGTTGGTTGTATTTAGTTTCCACAAACCAAAATTGGTGGCTATTAATAACTGATCCTTGTTTTTTTTTATTTGATTGGCTTGTACATCATTTGGCAAACGCTGCAATAGGGTCACAGCATTATTTTGATTGATCTTATAAATTTCTCCGTCAAATGTTACGGCGTATAATTTATTTTCATCATAGGTTAAACACAACACTTGTTTTTTTATAAGGTCAGTATTTGATGCCTGCCATTTAGTTTGGCTTTTTGTGTAGCTTTTTAATCCTTCGTTGGTGCCTATCCACAACTTGTTTTGTAAATGATCGGCAGCAATGGCTCTTGCCCAATGTGTGGATAAAGTATCTGTCGCGTTTTTATCATTTAGGTTGTTGTAAACAAAGGCGCCTCGTGAAGTAGCAAGAATGTATTGCTTATTCACTTTTAAAAGATCTTTAATGGGAGGAAATTGATTTTCGATCTTTTTTATTTTTCTGTCTTCTAAATAATACAAAGTATTTTGCGCGTTGAAATAAAGTTTCTTGTCTTCTTTACAATAGCTAATATTTTGAATGTTTGATCTTACATCTAAAGAAAATGTTTCCATTTGTTCTGTAGTTGTGTTAATGTAACCTGTTTGACCGCCCAGGGTTGAAAAATAAATGTTTGGAAAATCAGCCTCTGTCTTTAAAATTTTATTGGAGTTTAGATCTCCGGAAGGTGCGCGCCATGTTTTAGAATTTATATCGCTCACTCTTAAAATACCATCGTGCAGACTAGTGATCCAATAATTTTTTTCTTCATCATATATCACATCCGAAAATGCCATGTTCGGATAAAGAACTTTGCCGCTGTCTGAAACCGGGTTGTAACAAATTAAGCCGGAATAAGTACAGATCCACAAATTACCATCTTGTAGCAATTTTACATTTGTAACTTTTGAATTGCCAAGCGCTTGTTTTAAAAATAAAGAGGTGTACGCTTCAAATTTATTATCAATTAGTTTAAAGCATAATCCATCTGTAACACTCAGCAGCCAGGTATCTTCATTTTTACTTTCTAAAATAAATTCGCCGGAGGGTTTTTGACCGGCAAAATCGAATGCGATTAATTGTTGTTGTTTTTTATGGATGGTATTAAGCCCATGCGGAGATATAAAAGCTATTTCGCCATCTTTTTTTAATTTGCAGCTATTTGTAAAGGTATAAGCATCTTTTTTACCATCTGAATTAAGGTCAGAATAGTTGGTCCATTTACGGGTTAGCTCGTTATATAAATTAATACCATCTTCGCCGCAAACCCATAAATTGTAATTATTGTCGCAGGTAATATTTGAGATCTTGCCTTGCCACGAGCTTAAAGGCTTAAGAGAATCATTCTCTATATAGAAGATCTGGCCGTTAAAGCTGTAGGCATAAATTTTTCCTGAGCGCGATAGGCTTAGGCCGGTTAACGCTTTTGTTTTTTGTGCTTTATGTTTAAAAGATATAAAGCGAATGCTGTTGTATTTATAAATTCCGGCGTCGCAGCCTATCCAGATAAAACCATTTTTATCTTTAATGATGCTGTATACTTCGTTGCTGGGCAATCCGTCTTCGGTAGTAGTTTGAAAGAAAACAGGATCCTGTGAGTACAAAACAGGTGGCAGGTTTAGCAACACAAGAAGATATATAAAACGCAATTGTTGCATTTATAAGCTCAAATTAAAACCGGGGTAAAATTGTTTTTTATTTCTTTGGCTTTAAATATAATAATTTTGGAATCAGACAGTAGATCAGATTGGCGACTATTGCTCAAATGTTTCTATTCGCACTGTCAGTCCACTAACGCAAAACCCGTGTTATAAGCTGCCAAATTCGCACAATTTTCTATCGATTTTTATTCAGCTTTGTTTTTATTAAATCAACCACTTCCTGGAATTTGGGAATTCCTCTGTCTACCCATTCTTGCGCTAAGTCTAATGCAAGTGTGTTGTGGTCGTAGTCCAATGGAGGAATCGTTGGGTCAGCACCGTTTTCTAACAAAACCATTGCACTTTCTTTTTTCTTCTTTAAAATGGCAATACCCAATGCTGTGTTACCTCCCTTGTCGCGTTTATTAAGCTCCATGCCCGGGTTTTGTTCAAGCAAAGTTCGCAAGGTTTTTGCATTTTCGTTTTCTGTGGTTTCAAATAAAACAGATGGACCATAGCTATCCCTGATATCTTTTACCCCATCATTAACCACTACATTTTTAGAGTACTTTGAATATAACTCGTTAAGTTCCGCTATTCCCAGGCCCGTTAAATAATCAAGGGCAGTATGTCCATGTTTAGACTTCATTTCTGGATCGCAACCTGCTTCCAGTAATAACCGGTGCGCATCCAGAACATAATTCTGACTTGAAAGCATAATAATTAATGCGTTATAGTTGTCAAATCTTTTTGAATTCGGATCAATTCCATTTTCAATAAACTTTTTAATCCAATCAACTTTGCCGTTGGTTAAAGCATTGTAATAACAATCAGGGAAATTTTTAGAAGGATAATAAAGATCTGCTCCTGCTGAAATAAGGTAATCAATCATCTCTTCGTTATTTTCGCAAAATGCAAGATAAACGGGAGTGCAGTTGTTTTTATCTGGAATATTAACATCAGCACCTTGTTCAACCAACTCTTTTACCGTTTTGATATCTCCTTTTGAAACCGATTTGTGTAATGAGACTTTTGTTTTCATAATAGTAATTCAAAGTATTTTTGGTTGCTTATAACGTTTTGCAAATAGACGTAAGGCGGGCTTTTGAAACTTCCTGTGTCTATACGCACAAATGTTTATATCGAAGATAAATGTTTATTAGCGAGGTGCAAAATAAAAACGCGTTAGCGACCCACTTTTCCGCACCGAGCGATGACCGAGTCCGCCCGCTTACGTTTATTTGCTGTTAGGCAGCGTTTATTTTGGTCTTAACAAGGTCAACAAATTTTGTTTGCTCTATGTCCGTTTTAAAATGTCTTTTAGGAACAATAATTGCCATATTTGAGTCAAGATACAAATAGTAAGCACTTTTTCCGTTGTCGATACTTTTAATAGTTGTCCATTTTAGATCTGTTGTCGAGTCGGTTGCTTTACATATTATTTCGTTGTCGTTGAATTGGAAAGTTTTTTTACCCAGAATTGTGCCGTCGTCTTTCGGAATATTTTTTGTGTTTTGAAGTTGTCGAACGATTACGAAAACATAAACAAGTCCGCAAACAATTGCCGAAATTACTGTTGCCGTCATGTCAAACGTGTCTTTATTTAAAAACCACTCAAGGATTACGATTGTCAAAATACCTGTAATTATTGTCCGAGTTAATCTTGTCTTAACAAAATGATATTTGTTGAAGTCCGAGTAGTCTTGTCTGTTTATGTCAATTTCTAATGTCATTATAAATGCGGCCTAACTTATCGCTAAGCGCTATTTTACCCGTTTTTAATTGTTTGTAAACGTTTGTTGTTGCTTATTGTAAAGCTACAAACTATTTTAAACAAAAACGCTTATTGCCGCCAGGAGGCCGTTTTTTTGTTTCCATGCTTTTTTGTATCTTTAAGAACAAATGAGCGCTGAAAAGTCCATATTTATTACAGAAGAAGAAAAATTAAAGATCCATCTTCAAAGAAGCCATAAAGAGCGTCTTACTATGTTATTGCATTTGATCAAGATCAGCCAAAAACTTAAAAGCGCAAAAATAACCGAAGCTAAATCTTAAGAGTGGATATATTAGATAGTGATATTTTTAATTTTTTGCGCCTTTTACAAAAACACAAAACAATTTATTTAACGGTTGGTGGCTTTGCGTCTACATTGCATGGTTTTAATCGTGCAACACAGGATATTGATATCTGGATAAAAGACACGCTTGAAAACAGAAGATCGTTGAGAAACGTATTAAAAGAATTAGAAATAGGCGATTTTGAGAGCATTGAAACAACTCAGTTCATTCCGGGTTATACTTCAATACAATTAAATTCAGGTTTTGAATTGGATATTATGACTTCCCTAAAAGGATTTGATCAGATAAAATTTGACGAGTGTTATAAAATGGCCCCAACCGCTCAAATCGACGATATTTCGATAAAATTTTTACACATCAATCAATTAATAGAAGCCAAAAAAGCGAGTGGCCGACCAAAAGATCTTTGGGATGTAGAAGAACTTGAAAAAATAAAACGTTTGCAAAACAACAAATAAAAAAAGCCCCAACAAAGGTTGAGGCTTTTTTATAATATGTGTTTTTTATTTTTAGTTAGCGTTATAATTTTTTGTTCCTGCAACCGCGCCTGCTTCATCCCAGCTGGTCCACACGCCTGTTTTTTCGCCATTGTTGTAATTCATTTCAAAACGTTTTTTACCTGTCTCGTCATACACTAACCAGGTACCATCTTTTTTACCTGCTTTGTAAAAAGCAATAGCAGAAAGCGATCCGTTTTGGTTAAAGCGTGTCCATTTAAGATCTTTAACGCCGTTGGTAAAAGTACCGGTCTCCATTTTATTACCCGATGCATAATAGTAAGTAACATCACCATTAATTACACCGTCTTTCACATTAAAATCTGTTTTAATGTTATTTTCTGTTTTTTGAACAACGCCGTTAAATAAATTTCCTTCGCTGTCTATATATAAACCTTTATCGTTTAGTGTTTGTGCATTTGCAAAGCCTAAGCTTAACACCGATAAAATAACTGCTAACGTTTTCATAAGATATTGTTTTAAGAATGAAACAATCAATTTCTTATATCAAAGATATTAAGATAACGATTAAGAAACAATGGCGTAATGCAGATTTAACCTTAACTTTACCGTGAGCGACGTTAAAATACGTGAATGCCTTATGAATAAAGGGCTGCGAACGTTAGCTAGTTAAGTTCTGTAAGAGAAAGGGCAGAAAAATAAGAAAGTGTGTTTGATTTTACTTCCAAAGGTTGGTAACCAATTGTGTTTACCGAGATAGAATATACCTTATCCGTTTTTACCGAAAGCTTAAAGTTGCCATCCAGATCAGCAAAAAAAGTTTCACCTGTTTCGTTGATAGTGATCTGCGCTCCTGCAATAGATTCGCCCATAGCATCGGTAATTTTACCGGCAACAGTTTTTTGTGTAACTGCTACTGATTTTTTTTCTTTATCGTTATTTCCTGCAAAAGAAACAGCGCTGAAGCTTAAAAATAAAACTATGTAAACTAAGTTTTTCACTGGTATAAAATTAAGATCAGTATTTCTTCAAATCCTTAGCTTAATGTTACCAAATCGTTAATTGGTATTTGGTTGAGAAAATAGCCACGAATTTCACTAATTACACAAAGTAAACGTTAAACTATACTATGTTTGGCGAAATTGTTTTTCTGATGATTCATCATTAGAAAAACAGGAATTACACTAAGAATAATTGTAAGTTGATCTATAACAAAATCAGTGAAATTGGTGTAATTAGTGGCATAATTTTTTTACGTACATATAGCCACGAATTTCACTAATTGCACCAACCTTTTAATTTGATTAACTACAAAAATTCCACTAATAATTATGCATACAGGATGGTTTCATTCGGTATTTGGTGAAATTTGCGTAATTCGTGGCTTTATTTTAACAAAATCACAGCAATCCTTATCTTTAGCCCATGAGAATTGATATTATTTCTGCCGTTCCCGACCTTATGACCAGCTCTTTTAGCCATTCTATCTTAAAAAGGGCCATAAATAACAAGTTGGTAGAAGTTAACCTCATTAACCTGCGCGATTATTCTACCCAAAAGCAAAAACAGATAGATGATTACGCTTTTGGCGGCGGGGCAGGGATGGTATTAATGATAGAACCAATAGCCGCTTGCATTAATGATTTGAAGTCAAAACGCGAATATGACGAGGTTATTTATATGAGTCCGGATGGTGAGCTGTTAACGCAGAAGCTTTGCAATCAATATTCCCTTTTAAAAAACATTATTATTTTATGCGGCCATTACAAAGGCGTGGATGAGCGCGTGCGCCAGCATTTAATTACCAAAGAGATAAGCATTGGCGATTATGTATTGAGCGGGGGTGAGATCCCGGCGGCAGTATTCAGCGATGCGGTGATCCGTTTATTACCGGGCGTTTTAAATGACGAGACCTCTGCATTGAGCGATTCTTTCCAGGATAATTTATTGGCGCCCCCTGTATACACAAGACCTGCAGAGTTTAACGGTTGGGCAATACCCGAGATCTTGTTAAGCGGACACAGCGCCAACATTGATAAGTGGCGTCACGAGCAAAGTGTGGAGCGTACCAAATTAAGAAGGCCAGACCTGTTGAAATAGTTTTTTGAGGCAGATGAAATGTTTTAAGTCTATTTACACGCCGGATGGCAGTACCGGTAGGTTGTAACGTTACATTGCATTGTGAAATGGTTTTTACATTCCAGGCATAAAATTTTCTTGTGATCACTAAAAAAGTTATGACAATCAGAAACAGATCTTTAATCATTACCTTAGGTGCATTTATTATTTTTATGTTAGGCTCTTTTAGATTTACTCCCAAAGGCGTTGAGGCCGTTAAAAACTTTGACCAGGCAAAATATTTAGGTACCTGGTACGAGATTGCCCGATTAGACTATAAATGGGAGAAAAATATGGACCACGTAACTGCCACCTATTCCTTAAAAGAAAACGGCACTATTAAAGTGGATAATAAAGGATTTGATGTAAAAAAGAACAAATGGAAGCAAAGTGTGGGTAAGGCCAAGCCTGTAAAAGATGCTACAGAGGGCAGACTTAAAGTGTCATTCTTTGGTCCTTTTTATGCCGGTTATAATGTGGTAGCCATTGATAAAGACTATAAATACGCTTTAGTAATTGGCGGAAGCACAGACTATATGTGGATATTAAGCAGGGAAAAAACAATACCCGAGGAAATAAAGCAACAGTACACCGCTAAAGCAAAAGACCTGGGAGTAAAAATAAATGAGCTTATTTGGGTGAACCAAAATTAATGTTTGATCTGTTTTGAAGCCTGATAACGGCGCCAATAAATGGCGCTAAACTATCTTTAAAATCCCTTTTAATTTCCCTTTTTTTTTGCGTTATTTGGGTTCCTAAAATCAATCCATTATGAAAGTTGGAATTCCAGCGGAGATATCCCCGAACGAACTAAGGGTAGCTGCCACTCCTAAAACCGTTAAGCGTTTGCAAAAGCAGGGCTTTGAGGTTCAAATTCAAAAAGGTGCCGGCCTTAAAGCAAATTTTTCTGATAAAGAATTTGAAGAAGCGGGCGCTAAAATAGTTAGTTCTGCCGCCGATATTTATGGCAATTCAGATATAGTTTTAAAAGTAAAAGAGCCCAGCACCGAAGAGGTTGCTATGATGAAAGAAGGATTGGTAATGCTCAGCTATTTGTGGCCTGCGCAGAATCAAGACCTGCTTAAAAAATTAGCAGATAAAAAAGTAAATGCTATTGCCATGGATGCGATCCCTCGTATCTCACGCGCGCAAAAAATGGATGTGCTCTCCTCTATGGCTAACATTGCAGGTTACAGGGCTGTTATTGAAGGCTCTTACCATTTCGGTAGATTTTTAAACGGACAAATTACTGCTGCGGGTAAAGTTGAGCCTGCAAAAGTTTTGGTAATTGGTGCCGGTGTAGCGGGTTTAGCGGCATTAGGCGCAGCTAATTCGTTAGGCGCCATTGTAAGAGCATTTGATACGCGTAAAGAAGTTGCTGAACAAATTCAATCAATGGGTGCTACTTTTTTAACTGTAGAAATAAATGAAGATGGTGCTACATCATCAGGTTACTCAAAAGAAATGAGTAAAGAGTTTATTGAAGCGGAGATGAAATTGTTTTTAGAACAAGCAAAAGAAGTTGATATTGTAATTACTACAGCGCAAATTCCGGGTAAGCCCGCTCCTAAATTGTGGTTAGATTATCATGTGGCTGCAATGAAGCCGGGATCGGTAATTGTTGACTTAGCAGCGTCTACCGGTGGTAACTGTGTCTTAACAAAGAATGGAGAAGTTTATACAACTGATAACGGCGTTACCATTGTTGGAAAATTAAACCAGCTGCCTTCACAAGCTTCGCAATTATACGGTAACAACTTATGTCATTTATTAGATGACATGGGCAAAGCCGAGAAATTTAAAATTGATATGGAAGATGCCGTTGTTTCAAGAGCAATGGTAACTTACGACGGTAAAATTAACTGGCCGCCACAACCGCTTCCGGTAAGCCCTACAGCAGGTGGCAATGTAAAAAAAGTAGCAGCGCCAACTGCAGAAGAAGAAAAAATTTCGGCAGAAGCAAAAGCAAAAAAAGCAACCATCTCTATGGTAATTAGTTTAGCCGTAGTTGGTGGCTTATTGTTTTTAGTGGGCAAGTTTGCGCCACCAGAATTTATACAACACTTTACTGTATTTATTTTAGCGGTGTTTGTTGGCTGGCAATTAATATCAAACGTGGCGCATTCGTTACACACGCCTTTAATGGCTGTTACAAATGCCATTAGCGGTATTATTGTAGTGGGTGGTTTATTACAAACAACCGATGATATATCCAGCCCAATGACCATACTTGCTTTTATTGCAATTTTAGTGGCCAGTATAAATATTGTTGGTGGTTTTTTTGTTACTCACCGTATGTTGAAAATGTTTAAAAAATAAGATCCAGATTTATGTTCATCGCAAAAGAAATACAAACAGCAGCTTACTTATTTGCCAGTATCCTGTTTATTTTAAGTCTTGGAGGTTTATCTTCGCAAGAATCGGCAAAACGTGGTGTGTTCTACGGTATCATTGGTATGATAGTAGCCATCATTGCAACGGTGTTAGGCCAGGGTGTTGCGGGTCATGTTTACATTATCGCAGCCATTGCAGTTGCTTCGGTAATTGGTTTGTTGTTGGCGCGTAAAGTAGAAATGACATCTATGCCGCAGCTGGTTGCTATCTTGCACAGCTTTGTGGGTTTAGCAGCAGTACTGGTTGGTTTTGGTTCTTACTTAGATCCTAAATCGCACGAGTTAACAGGCGCTGCGCATAGCATTCACTTAGTAGAAGTATTTGTGGGAATTTTTATTGGTGCTATTACTTTCACCGGTTCTATTATTGCCTGGGGAAAATTAGACGGCAAAGTGCCTTCAAAACCATGGGCCTTTAAAGGCTTGCAAACAATGAATTTAGTATTGCTTGCAGCTTGTACGGTTTTGGGTGTTTTCTTTTGCAATGCAGAAGGAACAGGAGGAATGTTGTACCTGCTTATAATGACCGCCATTGCTTCTTTTATTGGTGTAGTATTGGTTATGGCAATTGGCGGTGGCGATATGCCGGTTGTAGTTTCTATGCTTAACTCTTATTCAGGCTGGGCAGCTTCGGCAGCGGGCTTTATGTTAGGTAACGATTTGCTTATTGTTACAGGTGCCTTAGTAGGAAGTTCAGGTGCTATTCTTTCAATGCACATGTGTCATGCTATGAACCGTTCGTTCTTCTCGGTAATATTTGCAAACGGTTCGGGCAATGGTAGTGGCGGTGAGAAAAAAGCAATTGAAGGAGAAGTAACAGCATTAAATCACGAAGAGGTTGCAGCATTATTAAAAGAAGCAAAATCGGTTGTAATTGTTCCGGGTTATGGTATGGCTGTTGCAAAAGCGCAATACCCAATTTACGATATGGTACAAACTTTACGTAAAGAAGGAAAAAATGTACGCTTCGCTATTCACCCTGTGGCAGGCCGTTTACCGGGCCACATGAACGTATTATTGGCAGAAGCAAATGTACCTTACGATATTGTTTTGGAGATGGACGAGATCAATGACGATATGCCTAACACAGATGTAGTAATGGTTATTGGTGCTAATGATGTTGTAAATCCAAGCGCGCAGGATGATCCGGCAAGTTCTATTTATGGTATGCCTGTTATTGAAGCTTGGAAAGCTGAGAAAGTAATTATCATGAAGCGTTCGATGAGCGCGGGTTATTCAGGCGAAGATAATCCTTTGTTCTATAAACCAAATTCAGAAATGTTGTACGGTGATGCAAAAGCAAGCGTTGAAAAATTGCTTGGCTTTTTAAAAGCATAAAAACTTTAAATTTTCTTGATGAAAAAAATTGCCTGGCTGATATTATTTTTATTAACTGCTAAAATAATATCGGCGCAGTGTGATAATGATGTTAAAGAAGCCGATGCCGAAAAAAGCGATACGCTGAGGTATAGAAAATACAGACGCGTACAGGATTGCTTTTACAAAACAGATGATTTTGACGGAGCAGCAAAAGTTTTTGAAAAACAAAAAGCGCTTTCAACTATTCTCATAAAAAAATATGCCGATTCGGTTTATTACAGATTATATCTTGCCGATCTAACAACACTTTATTTTTACAAAGGTGATATTCAAAAGTGTCTTGATATCTCAATCGAATTATTAAACTATGATCTGAGAAATTCCGACTCGTCAGATATTTCGGGTTCATTTGGAAATATCGCCATCCTTTACCGCAAGATAGGTAATTATCCAAAAGCAATTTATTATTTGCAGGAGGCCATTAAAATAAACGAAGCACAGGGCAGAAAAGAGTTGGCAGGAAATTATTCTAACATTGCTAATGTATACAGCGATTTGGGTCAGCACAAAAAATCGGGCGAGTTTTTTTTCAAAGCATTAAAATTACGTATCCAACAAAAAGATGAAAAAGGTCTTGCTTTATCTTATTCAAACCTTGGAAATTATTTTTCAAACATGAATATGGGCGATTCGGCAATTACGTATTATTTAAAAACCATTGAAATGAACAACAGGCTTAAAATGCCCGATTCAAAAAAAGTGGTCACCTACAATAATCTTACAGGAGAATATATTCGTTTGCGCCAATACGATTCGGCAACACGTTATTTAAATATTACAGAAAAATTGTTGAACGAAAAATCAAACCCATTTTTTCTCTCACACTTTTATGAGAACAAAGGCGATATCTTTAAGCACCTTCACAAATTTAAAGAAGCATTACCCGAATATAATAAAGCGTTTGAGTATGCCAATTTAAATAACGATATAAGCAGGTATGTTACCCTGTATTATTCTAAATCAGAATGTTTTTACCATATTGGCAATCTCGATTCAACTTTTTATAACCGCATCCGGGCCGAAAATTATAAAGACTCTCTTTTTAATGCTTCAAAATCTTCGCAAATTACACGTTACGAAATGCAATACCAGTTTGATAAAGAGCAGGCAGCAATAAAGAACGAACAGCTTAAAAAAGAAATTGAAGCAAAAAATGCATTAGAAAGAAAACAACTTTTAATTTATGCTGCATTAGCAGGAGTTGTTTTATTACTTGGTTTGGTTGTAATTGTTTTAAAAAGTAACAACCAAAAAAAGAAAGACAATATATTATTACAACAAAAAAATGATCTGATCGAATCGCAAAAAAAAGATATTATCGATAGTATAAATTATGCGAAGAATTTACAGCAGGCTATTTTGCCTTCGTTCACAAAAATAAAAGAGATACTTGGTAATTGTTTCGTTTATTACAGGCCAAAAGATATTATTGCCGGCGATTTTTATTGGCTTTACAAATCAAAACAAAATGATGTGTGTTTATTTGCTGTTGCCGATTGTACCGGCCACGGCGTACCGGGCGCTTTAGTAAGTGTTGTTTGCAGCAATGCATTGGATAACGCTGTAAAAAAATATAATTTAACCGATCCGGGAATGATACTCGATAAAACTAAAGAACTTGTTTTAGAAACGTTTTCAAAAACGGGACAAAATGTAAAAGATGGGATGGATATATCTTTGTGTTCTATACAACGCAATGGTAATGCTGTAAATGTTAAATGGGCGGGAGCAAACAATTCACTCTGGTATATTCATAAAGGCGAAATAAAAGAATTAATAGCCAATAAACAACCCATAGGACAATCAGAAAACAGTCAACCATTCACAACTCAAAGCATAGCGCTTGAAAAAGGTGATACACTTTATTTTTCAACGGATGGATACTATGATCAGTTTGGCGGTGATAAAGGAACCGCGAACGGTAAAAAATTCATGCGAAAAAGATTAGCCCAGTTATTTTTTGAAATGAAAGATCAAACAATTGAGTCCCAAATGGATTTAGTAGATAAGACATTTAACAATTGGAAAGGTAAGCTGGAGCAAATTGATGATGTATGTATTGCCGGAATAAAATTATAATGTTTTAAGAATAAACCTAAAATAGTTGCGCTCTAAAAAATGGATTTGTATATTTGATAGTATAATATCTTTGAAATTATTAGGTGAGATCTTTAAAAACATATAATTCTGAAATTAACTATGACGAAAGAGGCTTTTTACGAATTGCTTTTAACGACACCGATGATGAGATAGATTTTGATGAGATCAAACAGCAGGTAGATGCTTGTTATATTATTACAGAAGGAAAAGCAACGCCGGTTTTAATTGATGTAAGAAACGGTAAAAAAAATCTTTCACCCGAAGCGCGTAATTACGCAGGAAAAAATAACCCTTATCGCCATTTAAAATTAGCAGAGGCCTTATTAATAAAAAGTCTTCCTCAACGCATCATGGCAAATTTTTTTATCAAGATCGGAAAAAGCCGTCATCCTTCAAAAGTGTTCACCCGAGAAGAAGCGGCAGTAAAATGGTTGCTCGAGTTTGTGCAAAAACAATAACGTTTTAACAATTTATTTGTCATTTCCTGCTATTTACATCAATAGTATTGCTCGTATTTGTTTTATCAGTTGTAATTCTCTATTTTAGTATAATAGAAAATCTAAAATATGAAAAAATTTTTACATTGCATTATTGCTTCTGCAGTAGTATTTAATTTACAACAAGCAGCAGCACAAGATCATAAATGCGGAACTGAAATACCAACCCAACAATGGGAAGCGCAATTTCAACAATTAATAGAGCAACAGAAAATTGCACAGACTGCAAATAAATCGGCAGCTTCTGCAACGTTATATACCATTCCTGTTATTATACATATTTTACATGGCGGCCAGCCAATTGGTACTTATCCAAATTTAGCGCAAGGCCAGCTGAATTCGCAAATACAGGTTTTAAACGATGATTATGCAGGTTCAGGATTTAATAACAGTACTTATCCCACAAATGCATTTACTACATGGGCAACAAATCAAAGCTTACCGGCAGCTAACCTTGATGGTTTAGGCAGGGTAAAAATAGCAAACTGTAATGTGCAGTTTTGCCTGGCTACAAAAGATTCGTTAGGTAATGTATTGGCAGAACCGGGCATTGATCGCGTTAACTATGTATCAAAAGGCTGGAGCGATCCTGCATCTATTGGTTCTTATGCTGCATTTAAAGCGTTCATTGATGGTACTGTAAAACCCGGCACCATTTGGAACTGCTCAAAATACTTAAATATTTGGGTAACCGATGCTAACCTTACTGCAACCGGTGGCTTATTGGGTTATGCAACATTTCCTCCTTTAAGTACTCTGCCAGGTCTATCTTCTACCGGTACAGCAACAACCGATGGTTTTTGGTGTTATTCGAAAGTATTTGGTTCTGTAAATATTTTTCCATCGGGTGTTTATTACAACGCCAGTTATAATAAAGGCAGAACCTGTACACACGAGATCGGACATTGGTTGGGCTTACGTCACATTTGGGGTGATGGCAACTGCCTGACAGATTTTTGCAATGACACACCTCCGGCAGCGGCCAGTAATGGCGGTACTCCTTCTTATCCTTACCATGTTGGTACCTGCGCCGCAAATACACCTGATGGAGAAATGTATATGAACTTTATGGATTATACAAGCCATCAAGGTATGTATATGTTCTCACCCGATCAGGCTACGCGTATACAAACAGCTATGGCAAACAGTCCATACCGCAAGTTTTTAGGAACTCACGGTTTTTGTTCTGTAACAAACGCCGTTGCCACTGCTAGTTTTAATACTGCAACCACTTTATGTGCCAATACTAATTTAAGCTTTACCAATTCATCTACAGGCTCCCCAACTCCTACCTATACCTGGAGCACAAGTGGAAGCGCAACTATCAGCCCTAATATTTATACACCAAATCCAACAATTTATTTTCCTACACCGGGCACCTATACAATTACTTTAACGGCATCTAACGGTTCGCCGAGCGTAATGACTAAAACTGTAAATGTTATTGCAGGTCCAAATGTAAATGTTACAAGTCCTACTTCTGTTTCTATTTGTACAGGACAATCTGCAACTTTTACAGCAACAGGCGCAACATCGTATGTATGGAGTGGTGGTGGAGGAAATTCGTCAACGGTTTCTGTTTCACCTTTATCATTAACTGTTTATTCGGTTACAGGTACAACGGGTTCATGTTCTATTGTAAAAACTGTTACAGTAGATGTGAATTTTTTACCTACTGTTACTGCCAGCGCAAATATTTCTTCGATGTGTGCGGGTGATGTTGTTATATTAACCGGCGGTGGTGCCAATACTTATACCTGGCAACCAATTAATGTAATGGGAACTACGGTAAATCATACAACTACAGCTTCACAAACATTTACATGTACAGGAACAGATGCTAACGGTTGCGAGGCTACCGCAATGGTTTCAATAGTAGTTGATCCATGTACCGGTATTGCTGAGAACAAAACTTCTGCTTTTACATTTAATGCTTATCCAAATCCGGCAAAAGATAAATTAAATTTAGTAGTTAATACGAACAAGCAAATTGATCTGACCATTGAATTGGTTGATGCGGTTGGAAAAGTGATCTTAAAACAAACTACCAGCTTTGATAAAGCAAAAACAGAACAACAGATAAATATTACCTCGGTTGCACAGGGAATTTATTTTGTGAAAATGACATCTAAGGATGGAAACACTCAAATATTGAAAGTGGTGAAGGATTGATGGCGTAGAAGCGATTAATGAAGTTCCTGAACTTTGTTAAATGATTAATAAAAATCTGATATTCAAAAAAACCACGCTTTAAACGGCGTGGTTTTTTATTTTAAAACAATAAGCGATATTGTGGGATCACAAAAAAACGTAGTTGATAATCTGTCTTAATGGTTTTATTTTGTATGTCGTACGATTGTTGAAACACATTTGCGTTACGTGTTACATTTTGAATATCAATCGTAAACTCGTGTGTTAGTTTTTTTGAATTGTAACGATAGCCGGGTTTAACATCCATTCTAAAATAATCAGGGTACTGAAATTCATAAGCATGTGTGCCGTCGCGGACTTCATCATTAGCTGCTATGCTTGCATTCAGATCAATAGGCGTATAACGTTTCCCGCCTGCATAAGTGCCTCTTACATCAATACTCAACACATGTTTTTGATTGATCTTAAATTCTTTTCCACCTAATAAATTAAAAACATAATTACCGTTAAATGCTGTGTTTCTTGTAATATTATCGCTGCCTTTGTATTTGCTTTCAAACAAACTTGTGGTAAATAAAATATAATAACCCTTGCTGTAAAATTTCTCTAAGGTTAACTCAACACCATAGTTTTCACCCGTGCCTTTGCTTACTAAATTATTTACATTCGGACTATTAAAATCGGCCCCCAAATTTAAAGCCGAAAAATAACTTGGAAAATTTTGCACAGGTGCATTATAAATGTATTGGTAATATAATTCAGCCTTTAACCTGAAATTAGTTGCAAAACTATTATCATAGGCCAGTACGACATGGGTCGCCCTGGTAAAATCTAAAGCCCGGTTTGTTTCTATACGTTTACCATTAACAGAATCGGTTGCAAAATAAATATAAATAGGTTGTAGCTGACTGTGCATACCTCCACCAATACTAATAGATTGTTTGCTATTGATAGAGTATTTTAAACCGGCGCGTGGTTCAATAGCATTTGAATTGTTTAATAAAAAGAATTGATCGCTTACACCAATAGTAATTAAAAAATTATCGGTGAATTTATGTTGCCATTGCACAAAACCACGAAGCAAAGCCGTTGTGCCTTTGTAATCGCGTAAGGTAACAAAGGTATTATTGCCAAACAAATTATCGTTGCTATCTACAAATAATGTATTGTATAATTCAGAATAAATACCGGTGTTCACAAAATCTCTTGAATTAAATTTTTTGTTGTATGTAGTGTTTAAAGAATAGCGAATAGTTTGAGTGGTTTGTCTGTATTCGGGCTTCAAATTTTTTGGTGTATGAAAAGATGTATCAATTCTATCAGCAATAACATTGTTATATTGTCCGCTTACACCAACATTTGTTTTTAAGTAGGCATTTTTCTTAAAAAGATAAGTGTGCGAAACGCCGGTAGCCCCAACATTAGAGCGGAAGTATGTATCACGCGCACTGTAACCGAAAATGTCCTGTCCGGGTTTTTTATCACTGTCTAATAAGGCAATATAACTTAAACCACCAACAGCCCAAAAAGAAAAGTTGCCGGCTTTTTGTGTTGCAAAGTCTGTTTTAAAAGTAATGTCCTGATATTGCGGTACAGCAGCACCGGTTCCAAAATCAATATTCAGTGCTTTAAAAACAGCGAGGGTAGAGTAGCGGTAGTTCAACAAAAAACTCGAATTCTTTTTTTTATTGAAGGGTCCTTCTGCACCAAGCTCGAAACCGTTAAAGCCCATTTGCATTAAAAATTCGTGTTTTTCATTATTACCTTTTCGCATGCGCAGATCAAAAACACCTGATGTGGCATTGCCATAGTCTGCTGCAAAAGCGCCACTCATAAAATCAGAATTATCTAAGGTGTTATTATTTAAGATACTTACAGGGCCACCGGTTGAGCCTGAATTACCAAAATGATTTGGGTTTGGAATATCTAAACCATTTAAACGCCATAAAATGCCAATGGGTGAATTTCCACGTATGATAATATCATTTCTTGAATCGTTGGCACCGCTTACTCCGGCAAAATTTGCCGCCATGCGTGCAGGATCATTTCTGCTACCGGCATAACGCGCGGCCTCTTCTGCACTAAATACGCGTGAGCTAACCGTGCTCATTTTATTATTTGTTTTTGTTTTATCCTGTTCGGCAACAACTACTACTTCTTCGCCTTGTATAACACTTTCTTCCATTTCAATAGTTGAAACAGATTCTTTACCGGCGTTTAAAATAACAGTAATGTATTTTTCTTTATAACTTATAAATTGAAATTTTAACTGCCATCTGCCAATTGGCACGTTTTGAATTTTAAATTCTCCTTTTTCATTTGTGCTCGTTCCTAATAAAGGATCGGAATTTAAAACCTTTACAACCACTCCCGGAATTGGCGTTTGACTTTGTTTGTCAACCACAACACCTTTTATGGTTTGCGTAATGGTTTGCGAAGAAAAATTTAAAAAGAAGAAAGTAAACAATATTAAAAAATATTTTTGCATTTATTTTTTAATTAGTGTTGGCAAATGTCTAACTTTTAAACAAGCGTATTGAAAAGGACAACGGCTCGCACTTATTTCGTTATAGGTCATTTTATATTGCCCATCCATTTCAATAGTTAAATAATAATTTGGTTTTACCCATTCTTTTGCCAAACAATCCGGAAAGAAATCTGTCATTGGCGAATTATCCGGCGTTTTTTTAAAATGTTTCCAGGGCTCATATAAATAATATCTTCCCGGAGGATATTTTAATACAACCAATCCGCTATCATCTGTTCTTATACTATCTACACAAACGCCACTTTGATAAACATAAAAGCGTTGTTTTGCCAAAGGTTTGTCAACTTTTGAATTCTGGATCTCTGCATCTGTTTTGCATTTACCACTGCAATCAGGCAGGCCGTACCTGAATTCGATCTGAAGCTTAATTCGTTGCGCCTGGCAAAGAACAGATATGCATAAACAAAAAGCTAGTAATAATTTATTCATGGTTATGGTGTTGTTGATGATACTGGAATTATTTTTCCGTTAAAATAAGTATGACCTGTTAAAGCAAAATTACAAATAAACTCTGCCATTTGCCCCGCTTTTAATGGTGCTTTATAACCCGGAAAAGCTTTACTAAGCATTTCGGTTTGTACTGCACCAATGGCTAAGCAATTAACCGAGATATTTTTTGGTTTTAATTCTTCGGCTAAGCATTCGGTCAACCCACTTAAAGCCGATTTGCTGCTTGAGTAGGCACTAAGCCCCGGAAATTTAGAGCTGCCCTGAAAACCGCCCATACTGCTAATGTTCACAATATGCGCTTTGTTTTTTTTATTGAAAAAAGGTAATAAAGATTGTATTAAAGTAAAAGGCCCAAACACATTTGTAGTATAAACGGATTGTAGTTCTTTAGCAGTTATTTTTTCAAAAGGTTTGTTTACAATTTGGCCGGCATTATTTATCAGTACATCTACTTTTAGATTTAATGACTTAAGCGTTTTAATGATCTTTTTTTGATCGCTGGCATTTGTAATATCAGCTTTAATAGGCAGAATAGAATGCGTGTTTTTTTGATTAACAAGTTTTGTGACAGGTTCAATATTACGTGATATGGCAATTACAAGTGTATTAGCATTTTGAGATAAGCGCTTGATCATTTCAAATCCAATTCCTTTTGATGCGCCTGTAACAAGTATTGTCATATTTTGTAAATTTGTATACGAAGATACTTTATAATGTGCATGAAAAAAAGGATTTTAGGTTTAGTTTTTATAGTATTTATTTGTTTGCACTTTAATGCGCAAACAGATAGCGTTTACTATGGAAATACCTCTAAGGACAATACTTTTAAGGCAAAAAGAGAACGAAATACCGATTGGTTAAAACGATTTACCATTGGCGGTAATACCCAGCTTTATTTTAGCACTAATTTCACTTTTGTTGATCTTTCGCCAACAATTGGCTTTAGTCCTTTCGAAAAGCTTAATGTTGGCCTGGGCTTTATTTATTTTTATTCAAATACCAATTATCAGATCTTAGGGCGCTTTCAACAATCGGCTTATGGTGGCCAGGCTTATGCCAGGTATTTTTTTACCGACAATTTTTTTGGACAGGCGCAATACGATAAATTAAGGCAGACCAATTTTTTAAGCTACACAAATCCAAGAGAAAAAGTGTGGGTAGATTATTTTTTAATTGGCGGAGGATATAGTGTAGACATTGGAAAAAACTCAAAAGCAACAACCTCTATTATGCTGAATGTATCGCCAAATAAATTATCTATCTATCCAAACCCTATTGTACAGTTTGGATTTATAGGAGGGTTTTAATTCCGCTTCAAATTTAATCACATAGGCACATAGTTTTTAAGAAAAATCTCCGGAGAAAACATAGAACTTTCATCGGCTTGCCGATGAAACTATGTAAGCATAATTAAGCATTAAATTACTTTTGATCTGTGAGATCTATGTGGTTTAAAATTAAACTGCTTAGAATTTCTTTTTACTATTGAAAGGCTTGGTTGCTTTTTCGCTGCTGGTTAAAATGATCTTCACTTTATTTTGATCACTTAATAATCTTACTCCTTCTTTCAGATCATCATCATTTTTAAGAGAGAATTCTATTCTTCCTTTTTGAAAATAATAACGTGAGGTTATTTCTTCTTCCAAATAACGTTTAACCTGGTTCTTGTGTTTTACAAGATCATCTTTTTTGTTAGCAGTCATTTTATTCATCAACACTTCAAACTCTGTTTTTATATCCGAATAATATTTTTCTTCTTCAGCATTCTTTTTAAGATCTTCTAACTCTAATTCGCTTTTGGTCTTGTACTTGTAATCTTTATCTTTTAAATAATCAACAAAATCATTGTACTCTGCATCGGTTAAATTAAAAGCGGATGGTGCTGCGAGTTGAGGATGCGCTAAAAAATATTTTGTAGCGTAGTTAAAAATGTGATTTTTAGAGATAAGTGCAATTAAAACATTGCTATATTTTTCATCAACCGTTTTTACATCAGGCATTATGCCTGCGCCATCGTATACAATTCTTCCACCTTTTGTTTTAAATGCAGTAATTAAACTATCAGGTACTTTTTCCACACGACCTTCTTCATCTTTATTAGAATAATCCAAAGCCTGCACACAACGTCCGCTTGGGATATAATATTTTGCAACCGTAATTTTTATTTGCGCGTTATACACCAAAGGTTTTGTTTGTTGCACCAAACCTTTGCCATAAGTACGTTTGCCAATAATTAAGGCGCGATCCAAATCCTGTAAAGCGCCGCTCACAATTTCAGATGCAGATGCTGAATTTTCATTCACTAAAACCACTAAAGGAATTTGAGTATCAATAGGATTATTAACTGCTAAATACGTTTTATCCCAATCTGCTACTTTACCTTTTGTAAAAACAACTTCTTGTCCTTTTTCAATAAAAAAATTAACGATGTTTACAGCTTCGTGCAATAAACCGCCTAAATTCTCTCTAAGATCCAATACTATACTTTTGCAGCCTTTGCCTTTAAGATCCAATAAGGCTTCTTTTACTTCGCCGCTGCAATTTTCGGTAAACGAAACTAACTTAATATAACCTGTTTCACTATTGGGCAGCATACCAAAATACGGTACGGCTTTGGCTTTTATTTCTTCACGCACTAAGCTTAATTCTACAGGAGTAGTTTGCCCGGCTTTAATTATTTTTAATTTTATGGGTGTGCCTGCATTGCCTTTTAATAAACCTGAAATGTTATCGCTGTTCTTGCCTTCTACATTGTTACCATTAATGCCAATGATCTGATCGCCTGCTCTGATACCGGCTTTAAAAGCTGCAAAACCTTCGTAAGGCTCGCCAATTATTAGTTTTCCATTAATATCGTTCACCTGAGCGCCAATGCCACCATACTCGCCGGTGGTCATAAAACGGTAATCTTCTATATCATTTTCGGTATAATAAACGGTGTAAGGATCTAAAGAGCCAAGCATGGCATCAATGCTGGTCTTCATTAACTGTCCGGGCTTTGTTTCATCAACATAAGCCACATTCAATTCGCGATAAACAGCATTAAAAATATCCAGGTTCTTACTTATCTCAAAATAATCGGGAGTGTAGGCTGCACCAATAATAATAGCAACGGTTAAAGACAAGGCTGCCACCCATTTTTTCATGCTTTTCTTCGCAAATATCATAGCTAAAATATCAACCTAAATTAGCTAAAATTGTTCAGTCGGGCAGAGATTTGAGGGTTTTTATTCAAGATTTTATACTTTTTTAGTAAAAAACGGCAAAAAATACCTTATCTTTGTCCTCCGAATTAATCCCGTAAGATTATGACATTTATTTTTTGATCAGTATTGCTTGAGCCGGGTACTGTATTATTCATGGCTCAACACTCAAAAAATTAGATTTCATTTTCCTGCATTAAAAAAAAGAAAGAGAGAACTATGAAATTATCCATGTTTAAATTTAATCTGCCTAAAGAACTTATAGCAGAGCATCCGGCAAAGAACCGCGAAGACGCACGATTAATGGTAGTTGAGCGCGCCACCGGAAAAATTACACATAAAAAATTTAAAGACATTATTAATTATTTTGATGATGGCGATGTTTTAGTATTGAACGATACAAAAGTTTTTCCTGCACGTATGTATGGAAACAAAGAAAAAACAGGTGCTAAAATCGAAGTGTTTTTATTGCGCGAATTAAACGCTGAAAGCCGTTTGTGGGATGTGTTGGTAGATCCGGCACGTAAAATTCGTATTGGTAATAAATTATATTTTGGTGAGAACGATAACTTAGTGGCCGAGGTTATTGATAACACAACGTCTCGCGGCCGTACATTACGTTTCTTATATGATGGCAGCTACGAAGAGTTCAGAAAAGTATTATACGATCTTGGTGAAACACCATTGCCAAAATACATTAAACGTGCCAATGAGCCGGAAGATACTGAACGTTACCAAACGGTATTTGCCAAGAACGAAGGTGCGGTTGCCGCACCAACTGCAGGCTTGCACTTTAGCCGCGAATTATTAAAACGTTTAGAAATTAAAGGTGTGCAATTTGCACCATTAACCTTACACGTTGGTTTAGGAACTTTCAGAACTGTTGAAGTAGAGGATCTTACCAAACATAAAATGGAAAGTGAAGAAGCTTTGATCTCGAGCGATGCTTGTAAAATTGTAAATAATGCAAAAGCAAAAAAGAAAAAAGTGTGTGCTGTTGGTACAACCGTTATGCGTGGTATAGAATCATCGGTTTCAACTACAGGTGAGTTAAATCCGTACGTAGGTTGGACAAATAAATTTATTTTCCCTCCATACGAATTTAGCGTTGCTAATTGCATGATCACTAATTTTCACATGCCGGAGAGTACTTTATTAATGATGGTAAGCGCCTTTGGCGGATATGACCTCATTATGAAAGCATATAAAGAAGCTATAAAAGAAAAATACCGTTTTTATTCTTATGGCGATGCTATGCTGATTCTATAATTGAAAAATGTATTCATAAAAAAATCCCTTTACTTTTCGGTAAAGGGATTTTTTGTTTTTATATGTATTGATTAATTCAATTTCACAGAACTACTTCCAATCACCACGCCATCGCAGGTAATTTCAATCGTATAATTACCGGGTACTAATTCGCCATTTCCTTCGCAATAGGTTACTCCTGTAATTTCGGTATTGGCATAGTTAAGCGTTTCTTTGCCTGCGTAATAGCCGCTGCTTTTACCAAAGGTAAATTTATAGGTTTCGTCATAGCTCTTGGCCATTTCTTTTCCATCAGGGGTCATAATACGTATGAATACTGTTTTTTCACCCGCTTTGGCAATTTTGTTTTCACCTAAACTAAAGGTTACTTTTATTTTTTCTGTTTTACGTGCTTTAGTGGTCTCTACTTCTTTTTTACCACCTTTTTTAAAGGCTACACCTTTAGCGCTTATATTAAAGCAGGTTAAAATACTTCCTTTAACAATGGTGCTTTTTAATTCTTCTTTTTCTTTTATAAGGGTATTTTGTTTTTCCTTCTCTACATCCAACTGTTTTAAAACAGTTTTCTTTTCGGCAACAAGGTTTTGGTTTAATGTATTCAATGAGTCAATAGTTCTTACATAACCTTGCATAATGGCGCGTAAGGTCTCTGCTTCTTTTCTTAATTTAGAAAGCATGTAAGCATCGCCTTTGTGTTTTTCTGCTTCTTTAATTAATTCTTCAATGCGCGCTTTTTTCTCATCAATATCTTTTTGCATCGCGGCATCTTTTGCTACAAGCCCATCATAATCTTTTTGTAATACCAAAAGATCGGATTTTACATTATCTCGTTCAACAATAATAGTTTCGGTAACTATTTTTTGTTCAACAACGTGGTCTTTCTCCTTAGAAAGTAGCCATATGGTATAACCATTTGTGCCCATTAAAAGCGCAATAATTATCCAAAGTATAATGCCCCGTTTTTTGTTTGATTCTTGTTTTTCTTCACTCATAATACAAAAATAACAAACAAAAAAGTGTATTTTCGACTAATTCTATGACACTTATTAACGACTTCCTGTCATTAATTTACCCAAGGCATTGCGAGGCCTGTGCAAACAGCCTTTTTAAGCACGAAACCTTTATTTGCAACCATTGCAGGCTAAATTTACCTAAAAGCAATTACCACAAAAATGCCGAAAACGAGTTAAGTCGTACTTTTACAGGCCGCGTTCCGTTACAAAACAGCCTTTGTTTTTATTTGTTTGAAAAGAATGGGAAGGTTCAAAAACTGCTTCATGCAATCAAATATCAAAACCAAAAAGAACTGGCTTTATTTATTGGCGATCTGTATGCAAAGGATCTTGAAAAAGAACAAAGGGTTTATAATTTTGATGTAATAGTACCTGTGCCCCTTCATCATAAAAAATTAAAAGCAAGAGGTTTTAATCAAAGCGAATGGTTTGCAAAAGGCCTAGCAGAAGGATTAAAAAAGCCTTTAGACGTAACTGCCTTTGAACGTACGCAGGAAACCAGCACGCAAACCAAAAAGAAAAAATACCAACGTTGGGAAAATGTAGACGGCATTTTTAATTTAAAAGACAAGCACACTTTTGTCAATAAACATGTTTTATTGGTGGATGATGTAATTACCACCGGTGCTACTATTGAAGCTGCATGGATGGCTTTAAAAGATGTAGAAGGCATAACACTTTCAGTTGCCAGCATTGCATTTGCCGAAAGAAAATAATTCCTTTTAGGAATATTTTTCTGTAATTTTAAATTAATATCCGGGTTCATGTTTAAAAAAGGATCACCATTTTTAGTTTTACTGTTCGTTTTTTTATTCAACGATCCGGTAAAACTTATTTCGCAAACCGGAGAAACAGACTCACTTGTAGCGATCTTAAAAACCGCCAAAGAAGATACATCAAAAGTAAATCTCAGTGTTTTGCTTAGTAAAAAACTACACAATGTTGGTGAGCTGGATGCTTCTTTACAATATGCAAAAACCGCACGCGACCTGGCCATAAAATTAAATTTTAAAAAAGGAGAAGCAAAAGCGTATAACCGCATTGGTAATATTTGCATGGATTACGGTGACATTCCCGCCGCATTAAAAAATCATGAAGCAGCTTTAAGTTTGCGTAAAGAAATAAATGATGAGCCCGGGCTGGCATCTTCTTATAATGATATTGGCAATTCATATTATACGCAAGGCAATTATTTAAAAGCACTCGAAAGTTTTTTTGCTTCGTTAAGATTAAAAGAAAAACTGAAAGATGAAAAAGCACTAACAAGTGTTTACAACAATATTGGCAACGTATATTACGATCTTGGCAATTTTAAAGAAGCGATTAAATACCAATCTTTATCGTTAAGCCTGGCAAAAAAACAAAATAACCTAATGGGCATTGCTTCTGCTCACAATAATTTAGGTATTGTGTATTATGGTTTGCATAAATACCGGCAGGCCATTATTCACAACTCTATAAGTTTGGAGATATGCAAAGAGATAGGTGACAAAGCCGGCATGGCAAGGGCGTATTCCAATATTTCAATTAACCAGGATCAATTGGGTGCTTATGAAGAATCGGTAAAAAATTGTTTTTTGGCTTTGGCCATTCACGAAGAAATTGGTGATGAGCAAGGCAAAGAAATGGTGTATAATAATTTAACCGTTGCCTATTTTAATTTAGAAAAATATAAAGAGGCCGAAGAGTATGGTTTACTGTCGCTTGCACTTTCAGAAAAGCTAGGCGATCAAAAAGGAATAAAAGAATCTCACCAGGCTTTATATAATTTGTACAATGCAGAAGAAAAATATAAGGAAGCATTAATGCATTACAATAAATTTATTGAAGCAAAAGATAGTTTGATAAATGAAGAGAATACAAAAAGAACGGTTAGGTTAGAAATGAATTATATTTTTCAGAAGAAAGAAGCTGAAGACAGCCTTCGTACTGCAGATGAAAAAAAGATAGTGGCCATGGAATTAAAGCAGGAGAAATTACAACGCTACGGCCTATACGGCGGTTTGGCAATTGTATTACTGTTTGCCGTATTTATGGTAAGCCGTTTCAGGATCTCTCAAAAACAGAAAAAAATCATCGAGCAACAAAAGAAAGAAGTTGAACATCAAAAAGAATTAGTAGATGAAAAACAAAAAGAGGTAATGGATTCTATTTATTACGCCCGCCGCATACAAAATGCTTTACTGGCAAGCGATAATTTATTAAAACAAAATCTTACCGAACATTTTATTATTTATAAGCCTAAAGATATTGTTAGTGGCGATTTTTATTGGGCAACAAAAAACAACAATAGATTTTATATGGCAACTGCCGATAGCACAGGGCATGGCGTTCCCGGTGCTTTTATGAGCTTGCTGAATATTAGTTTTTTAAATGAGGCCATAACCGAAAAGCGATTGCAAAACCCTAACGAAATATTGGATCATACAAGAACACGTTTAATAAACGCACTTAAAAGCGATGGCAGTGAAGAAGGTGGGAAAGATGGAATGGATTGTATTTTACTGTCTTTTGATCTTTATAATAATAAATTAGAATATAGCACCGCCAACAATTCTTTTTTTATAATCAGGAATATGGAATTACTAGTACAAACCGGAGATAAAATGCCTGTTGGAAAATCTCCAAAAGATACTGAGCCCTTTACCTTACACTCATTTCAGTTACAAAAAGGCGATATTATTTATACAATGACAGATGGATTACAGGATCAGTTTGGCGGGCCAAAAGGCAAGAAATTTAAAAGCAAACAATTGCAGGAACTTATTTTAAATAATTGTCATTTGCCTTTGCCGGAGCAAAAACAAATTATTGAAACTACTTTTAATAATTGGAAAGGTAAACTGGAGCAGTTGGATGATGTGTGTGTAATAGGTATTCGTATCTAAAGATCTAAGAAACGTTCCCTGTCTTCTTTTGGAAGCAACTCGCAATTTTGTACACGACCAAAGATCTTCATTCTTTTTTTTGCAATAAGATCGTAAACCAAGTTACGTATAAAAGGTGGAACAAGTACAAAAACGATCATTAATGGCCAAAGCCCTTTCATATAAGGAAATAAACGTAAAGCTGCGCAAGACTTAATGTAAGCAGAATGATCACGAATTAAAATTACACTATCGGTTTTTTCACTTATTTCAAAATAAGCTTTTAATTCTTTGCCTATAGCAGATTGTAAAGGTGCAAAATGCATGCTCTTGTTTTTTTCGCGTTTTAAAAAAAACAGCACGCTTCTGTTGCAAAAACCACACTCGCCATCAAATAATAAAATGGGCTGTTTTTTTAATATGTCGTTAATGTCCATTATGGCCGTGTAAAAATAAAATATGGATCAACACTTAATTCATAACGTTTTGGTAAAACGGTATAAGAAGGCAGATCAATAAAACTAACAAAACCATTTCGCCCGTTACATTGGCTGCTATGGTGTGGCGCGGGTCCGTTAGACTGAACATTGCGGGACACAACGTACAATAATTTTTTAGTTTCATCAATTGCCAGGCCATGTGGTTGGTAACCAACTTTTAAATTAGAAACAGTAAAGCCCGATGCATTTATTTTTGATATAAGGCCCATGGAGTTTGGAAAAGTTGTACTATCGTAAGTGCAGCTCACAAAATAACTATTGTATGTGGGCGAAAAAATAATTTCCTGCGGATATTTACCGGTGCTTATTGTGTTTGTAACAATGCCTGCTCCAATATCGTAAACTCTTACCTCGTTTGATTTTTGGCAGGTAATTAAAAGCTGGTTGTTGGGTGATAAAATAATATCATGTGGGTCTAATGAAGAACTAAAATTTTTTGAGCCCTCCAATAAAATATCATTAGATCCTGAAAAAGCGGTATCAATCTTCACCAAAAAATTACCCGTTTGCGCGCCAACATAAATATTTTGTTCTGTAGCATCTAAACAAATGCCATGTGGATAATATTGCCCTCCTATAAAATGCAACAGCTTTTTATTTGCAAGATCAACTGCGGCAACACAACCGCTTGGTGTCCACGAAACGCAATAAGCAGTTTTACTATCCTTTGAGATCACAAATGTATTCCAGTCTAACGCATTACTGGTTCCTGTACCTGCCGCTAAAGGCGTTAAAGGAATATCACCAACATAACTATCATCGCTGCATTTAAATTTTTGCATCACGTTATTATTTATAAAAACAACATACCAGTATTTGCCATCGGGCGAAACCCTTATTTGGTGAGGCGATTCAATAACGTTGGGCTTATTACCCACTTCAATAAAGCGCATGGGCAATTGTGTTTCGGCATCAAATACAGTTACAACATCACAACCCTGGTTAACAGCGTATAATTTTTTTCTTGAAGGGTTATCGGCCCATTTAATGTTACCGCTAATATCAGGTGCCCCTGCATCTATCCAGTCTTTTATTTTTTTTACGTCGTTGTATGATAGAGCAGGTTTATTAAGTGGCATAGTGGGGCTGTTTTGCAAACCCAATTCGGCATAGGTATTAATGTAATAACACAACGAAGAAAATTTACTGCTGTATGGAATAACCGGTTGGCCGTTTGTGCTTCCTGCAAACATGCTTTCCCATGTTTCGAGATTATAACCACTCGCGGCACCAGAGCTTACAGCATTATGACAACCCGAAACGGCACAGTTCTTTGAAATGATAATGCTAATATCATCGGGGTAATTTCCTTTGCCGACAAAACCAACATCTTTTTTACAAGAGAATAAAAAAGGAAGAATTAAAAAGGATAAATATTTTATTTTCAGAACCAATTATTCAACAATAACTTTTTTTGTAACACTAACGGTTTTAGACTTGTTGCTTAAAATAACCTTTGCAAAATAAATACCGGTGTTAAGTTTATTAAGCAAGATGAGTTGCGCGTTAGAGTGAATATCCGAAGACTGAACTTCTTTTCCTAAAATATCAAATAGTACAAGTTTTCCGGTTTCAAATTCAATGCCATCAATTTTTAATTGTAAACGATCGCTTGCCGGATTTGGAAATAAAAAAATGTTGTTGTTCAATTCGGCCAATGTGTTTTCCTGAACGCCTATATTTAATGCTTTTGACGAAAAGAAACTTAAACCGCCGGAACCATTACCGACAAAAAGATCGCGCTTACCATCGTTATTTACATCTTCATAAAATACTGCTGCCTGGGCACCTTCATAAATGTTATTCACATCAGCATCAATTAATGTACAGGTATTGGTTATTACAGAAGGAACATCATAATAAAATATTTGCCCGTTAACATTACCAGCTAACAATTTTGTAGCTGAATTTTCTTTGTAAAAGAAAGGTACAGCGTAACCGTCAATACCAAATATATTTATGTTACCTTTTATATCTATACCGCCAAAAAAATTGCTTACCAGGCTGTACGAAGGAACGGTAGTACTGCCAATATTTTTATAATAAGAGATTCTTCCGTTTTTAGTGCCTATCATCAGGTCAAGCTTGCTGTCACCATCAATGTCAAATAATTGCGGCGCTGCTTCGGCAGATGAAGTAGTAAAAGTAAAAGGGTTGTTATGAAATGTATAATTGCCTGTTACGCCGGTATGTTCTAACCAATGTACCTGACCACTTGAAGTACCCAATAAAATATCTATATCTCCATCTGCATCAATATCGCCAACTGTTGGTATAGCATGACTAAGATTGTAAGTGCTTACATTTGCAAAATCTTTTGTGATCAAAGAATAGGATGGTTGTGCAGCAGTGCCAATGTTTTTATATAATGCCAGCTGGGCTTTTAAATTGCTGGGATTATAATAACCATAATTACCTATCAAAAGATCTTTTTTTCCGTCAACATCATAATCAAAAACAACGGGATAGGAATTTTGTCCTACCTCTATCATCTCATCCTGCAAAAAATTATTTTTTACAAATTGAAAATTAACTGTGTTTGTTGTGCTTGTATTTTTATAATACCAAACGCTTTTAATATTTTCGCTTCCTGAAACATTTGGAGTTGCGATCAAATCTTTTTTTCCATCGCCATCACAATCTACATGATAGGCACACGGAAAATTATTCATTTTTATACGTGTTGTATTATTTTTATTAGGATAATTTGGATACATGATGGTTGTATCGGTAATTAAAGCACTGCTTACCGAACCTGTGTTTGAAGCAAACTGAACGTGATTGCAGGAAATATCGCCCATCACCAGATCCATTAAATTATCAGAATTGGCATCAATGCACATTAAGCAGGAACCGGCATGGCGATTATCTTTTTGCGTAGGATCGGTAATATTAAATGGCAAGGGTTTAGGGCTGCAGGGCTCATTCATACTAACCGAGCAGCTTTGTTCTGTGATCTTTCCCCAGCATCCGGTTTCTAATTCATAAATTAAACTATCGCAGGCATAACCTTTTTCCTGACTGTAATTTTTATGATATTCAACATAAAAACCACCCGAGCTAAAAGTAAGGATATCAAGATCGCCATCACCATCAATATCTGCAATACCCGGCACACCAATAGAGCTGGCATAAATGGGGTAAATAGCTGGAGCCCCCTGTGGATTAAAATCAGAATTTAAAATAGCGGTTACAAGTGTAAAATTAATGCCTGTAGCTAAGGTGCTTATGTTCTTATATATTTTAATACCACCATTTACCGAACAAAAAATATCTTCTTTTCCATCACAATTGTAATCCAGTAACATAGACCAATCGTTACTTGAAGGAAAAGCATAGCTAAGATCGGGCGCGGCAACATATTTTGTTTGGCCCGATGAACCCGCGTTTATAAAACAACGGTAGCGGCCGGGCGAAAAAAGTGTTGGCTTATCAAAAGCAACCAGATCTTTTTTATTATCGAAATTCAGATCAATGTTAGATACGTTTGAGCAATTTATACCATTGGCCCAGGGCATTTTTAAAACATAATTATTTTCAATTACTGAAATTGTATCGCGGCCAACAAACAATTGAGCTAAAGAAATTTTAGCAAACAAAAGTGTTACGAATATCAAATAATATCTTGTCATATACTTACAAAAATATGCAAAAAAAAGCCCAAAAACGAAAAGGTTGCAACCAATTAAAAATTAAATCAATCCAGATGTAAAAGGCTATCAGGCCACACAGTTTTTTTTGTAATTTAACAGTTGAATTTACTGAGGTGAAAAAGCTTCTTTTTATACTTATGTGCTTTTTTGTTTTAAAAGCATCTGCTACCCATATTGTAGGGGGTGAAATGATCTATGATGATCTTGGTGGCGGAACATACCGGGTAACTTTAAAGGTTTACAGAGACTGCAATAGCGCTTCTCCATTTAACGGTATGGGAAACTCTACGCCTGCGTATTTAACCGTGTATGATGGCGCTCAGAATTTTATCGGGCTTTACGATATTGGCGCACCTGTAGTAACTAGTGTTCCGCCAACAATCAATAACCCATGTATTTTAACACCAAATACGGTTTGTGTGGAGCAGGGTGTTTATACATACACATTAAATTTGCCGCCAATAACAGGTGGTTATGATATTATTTACCAGGTAAGCTATCGTAATGTTACCATTTTAAACATTGTAAGTCCGGGGTCTACCGGTAGCACGTATTACACACACATTCCCGGTCCGGAAAAGGCTGCAGCAAACAGTTCGCCAAGATTTACCAATTTACCGCCAATTTTTGTTTGTAACAGTTTAAAATTTACATTTAACCATTCGGCAACTGATCCGGATGGCGACCAATTGGTGTATTCTATTTGCACACCATTTCAAGGTATGGATGCTTGCTGTCCCACAATAAATGCTACACCTTCAACCAATTCCAATTGTATTTCACCGCCATCGGCCTGTCCAACAGAGAATCCGCCTCCGCCGTACCTTCCGGTAATTTTTACTTCGTCTTACACTTCATCATATCCAATATCAAGTAATCCGGCTTTCTCTATTAACCCAAACACAGGTGTTTTTAGCGGCACCCCAAATATGAACGGGCAATGGGTATTTAATATTTGTATACAGGAATTCAGGAATAATGTATTGCTAAATACACATTATAGAGATTTTCAGGTTAATGTTGTAACCTGTAGCGTAACGGTGCAAAGTATTATTAAAGATCAACCTTCGCAATGTATGGGCAATGCTTTTACCTTTACCAATCAAAGTGTTGGCGGTACAGCCTATAACTGGGATTTTGGCGATCCCACAACAAACGCAGATACATCGCATGTTTTAAATCCGAATTATACCTATGCAGATACAGGTACTTATGTTGTGACGCTTATTACCAACCCGGGTAAGCCTTGTGCAGATACTTCGCAAAAAACAGTATATGTTTATCCGCCACTGTCAATTACTATGCCGCAAATAGCCGATCAGTGTTATAAGAATAATGCATTTAATTTTAATATAACGGGTAACTACTTGCCGCAAACAACTTTTCAGTGGAATTTTTCTTCAGCGGCAACACCAAGCACTTCTACTTTAAGTAATCCTGCAAATATTACCTATAGCGCTGCAGGAACATATACCATAAAGGTAAAGGCCAAACAATTTGCCTGCCGAGATTCAATAACCAGAACGTTTAAAATAATAGCCCCACCTGTTGCTAAAATAAATAATTTGCCTACAAGCTTATGCGACCCTGCAACCGTTGCATTTAGTAATGGTAGCAGTAGCGAATTACCGCTAAAATATTATTGGCATTTTAGTAACGGCGCTAATTCTATTGCTTACGAGCCTACCCAAATATTTACACCTGTTGGTGTGTATGGTGTTACCTTAACCGTAGTAACAGACAGTATTTGTAAAGACACAAGTAGTGTTTCAATAAATAATGTTACTGTTAATCCTATGCCACATGCAGGCTTTACCTTTTCGCCACAGGTAACAAGTATATTTGATCCTGAAATTAGTATAAACAGTGCAGCCAGTTATGATGTATTGTATTGGCAGTATTTGTTTGGAGATGGCACAGAATCTTACTTTCCATTTGAAAAGCATATTTATTCAGATTATGGTGACTACCTGATCGAACAAATAGTTACCAATAAATATGGCTGTACTGATACATTAGGGCAGGTAGTAAAGATATTGCCCGAGTTTAGGTTTTGGGCACCGAATGCTTTTACGCCCGATGAAAACCAATTAAACGATTCCTTTATGCCAATTGCTATTGGTGTAAAAAATTATGATTTTGAGATCTTTAACCGTTGGGGTGAAAAGCTATTTAAAACAAATGATCCTAAACAAGGCTGGAATGGCAAATACCGCGGCCAGCCCTGCAAACAGGATATATACGCCTGGCGTATTACATTTAAAAATGTAGTTACCGAAAAAGATGAAGTGCATTACGGGCACCTAAGTCTTTTAAATAACGAGTAATATATTTTAACATAAAGTTAATTTGTTAATCTATCTAAACGAAAACTCCTTCTGTATTTAACTTCTGCCCGTGTTAAAAGGCGGGCTTACTTTCACTTATTTTTTGTAATTTAATGCTTGAATTTTTGGATGTTTTTTGAAAAAGTTTTTTTTCATATTTATTTGCTTTTTTACGCTTAAAGTTTCTGCTACCCATATTGTAGGTGGAGAAATGATCTATGATGATCTTGGGGCAGGCAATTACCGAATTACATTAAAAGTTTACAGAGATTGTTTTACCGGACTTGCGCCTTTTGATGGAGCAGGATCAAACGCAGCTGCAGCATACATTACAGTATACGATGCAACACAAAACTTAATAGGTGTTTTTGATATTGGTGAGCCTGTAATTTCGCCGGTGCCGCCGGCTATTAATAATCCCTGCATTCTTACACCCAATACAGTTTGTGTAGAACAAGGCGTTTATACTTATACCCTTAATTTACCGCCAAAAACAGGTGGATATCATATTGTTTATCAAAGATGCTGCCGTAATGGTACAATTTTAAATATTGTAACACCCGGATTAATAGGCTCAACTTATTATACACATATTCCCGGGCCTGAAGTTGTAGCCTCCAACAATTCTCCGCGCTTTACAAATTTGCCGCCAATTTTTGTTTGCAATAGTTTAAAATTCAATTTCAATCATGGTGCTACTGATCCTGACGGAGATCAATTGGTATATTCTATTTGCTCACCTTTTCAGGGCTTGGATGGTTGTTGTCCATCTTTAAACAGCCCTACACCCGCAGGCAGCAGCAGTAGTTGTATCTCGCCACCGGCTTTCTGTCCTACTGAAGCGCCGCCGCCGCCTTATGCACCTATTACATTTCTTTCTCCCTATTCATCAGGTTATCCAATTGCAAGTAATCCGGCATTTTCAATTAATCCAACAACAGGTGTTTTGGTTGGTACACCAAATCTTAACGGACAATGGGTGTTTGGTATTTGTGTGCAGGAATTCAGAAATAATCAATTAATTAATACACATTACCGCGATTTTCAGATCAACGTTGTAACCTGCAGCGTTACAGTATTAAGTGTTATACCCGATCAGCCATCAAAATGTATGGGTAATACTTTTAGTTTTGGAAATCAAAGTATTGGTGGCACAGATTTTAACTGGGATTTTGGAGATAATACAACTAATGCCGATACATCGCATCTTGTAACACCAAGTTACACTTATGCAGATACAGGCTCTTATGTTGTAACGCTTATTGCCAACCCTGGAAAGCCTTGCGCTGACACCACTCAAAAAACATTTTATGTTTATCCACCTTTGGATATAAGCTTTCCGCCAAACCTAAAACAATGTTTCAGGGGCAATGCATTTAATTTTAGTGTAACAGGTGTGTATTTGCCGCAAACAACATTTAACTGGAATTTTTCTGCTGCGGCAAGCCCGAGCACGTCAACCCTTCTTAACCCTGCAAACATTACATTTACAAATGCAGGCAAGTATTATGTAAAATTAATTGCCAAGCAATTTTCGTGTATCGATTCTTTTATTGATACAATAAGAATTGTTGGCAGGCCCGTTGCAAAAATAAATAATTTGCCAACCAGCCTATGCAACCCCGCAACCGTTGCCTTTAGTAATGGCAGTGTTTGTGACCTGCCTATGACGTACTTCTGGAAATTTAGTAATGGCAACACATCTACACTTTATGAGCCTACACAAATATTTACGCCTGCCGGTGTGTATGGTGTAACTTTAACCGCAATGACAACAAGCCTTTGTTTGGATACAAATATGGTATCGATTTCTAACGTCACGGTCAATCCCTCACCCTATGCAGGATTTACCTTCTCTCCTCAAGTAACAAGTATTTTTGATCCTGAAATAACCATAAACAGTAACGCAAGTTTTGATGTACTGCATTGGGAATATTTATTTGGTGATGGCGGATGGTCTGTTTTTCCTTATGAGAAACATACTTATGAAGAATATGGCGATTATGTAATTACACAGTTTGTTACAAACAATTTTGGTTGTAAAGATACGATAAAACAAACGGTGAGAATATTGCCTGAGTTTAGATTTTGGATACCAAACGCATTTACACCCGATGAAAATTTATTAAACGATCAGTTTATGCCAATAGCTATTGGTATTATTAATTATGAGTTTGATATTTTTGACCGATGGGGAGAAAAATTATTCAGCACGAAAAATCCGAAACAGGGATGGAATGGTTTTTATCGTGGCCAGGAATGTAAGCAGGATACTTACGTGTGGCGAATTACATTTAAAAATGTAGTTACCGAAAAAGATGAAGTGCATTACGGGCACGTTACTTTACTTAAAAACCTTTAAGTATCTCTTTTCTCTTCATTAACCAAATCAACAAAGGAATTAATAATAAAGCCCCATAGGTTAAGATCTTGTAATGATCATAATAGGCATTAAAAGTACCAAGCAAGATCTTTAAATTAAAAGACAAGTAAATGAGTACTAACAAACTATTAACCGTTAATAATGCTGTTTTAGTAAGAGAATTTTTATTTGTAAATAAGTAAAGTAAGGTAACCGCAAATGCCGGAACAGCAAATAAAAATGCATAATGCTGTTGATGCGGAAAGATCAAAGGGATCAATAATAATAAATAGCTTATTTCGATGTAACGGTGCCAGTCTGTTCTTGCATTTGTAAAAGGTTTCCATTTTAAGAAGTACAATGTAAATGCCACAAGCAATAATCGTGTAAATAATAATATTTTACCAAGCGTTGGAATAGCAACATCAGCAATATTTCTTTTTAAGGGCAAGGCATAAACATCAGGTACATCTTTTACAAACAAAGTAGATAAAAGCGTTGAAAGCCCATGGAAACTTCTTTCTTCAACATCTAAAACATGATTTTGGTTTGCAGGATTAATAAGCGCCAACCATGTTTTTAATAAGCTCATATTATAAGCATGGCCTATAAAAACAGAAGGCAGAAATAAATAAATGAAATAGAATAAAATTGTAAATGTAAATGCTTTAAAGTAACCTCTGTAAATTAAATACGGTAAAAACACAATTGGCAATAGTTTAACATTTATACCTAAAGCTAAAATAGCAGCACCGCTTACGGGTCTGTTGTTTGTGATCAGAAATAATCCATAGATACAACACCACAATATCAATAGAGTAATTTGCGAACTATGCATATTATCTAAAAACAACCGCAACGAAAAAACAAATACTAAAAAGATAAAAACAGTCTTTTGTTTTTCATTCAACAAACTAACCAACTTGGTCTTTGCCAGCATACTAAAAAGTTGAATGTAAATGGCCATATTTAGAAGCAGCCAGCAAAATTTTACCCAGAAAAACGGAAGGGAATAAAACGGTTTTAATAAAAGTGCAAACAGAACGGAATAAAAATAATGATAACCATCTACATATTTGTTCTCGTAAAAATTTGCGCCAACGTTAAGATCACCCGTGGCTGATAAAAAAATATAAAAGTCCCCTTTACCTTTTGCTTCTATAAAACAAAAAACAACAGCAATCACAAAAACTGCAAAAAGCCATATTTTATTTTTAAAAAGCGCCATTAATTGTAAAAGGTAAAAATAAACATCTAAATTTAGCTATTAAAACACTAACCTTGTTGAAAAATATAACAGCATATTTTTTTAATGAATATAAGCATAGCCGGCAAACAAAATATTTTAAAAACTTTTTGTATTTGTTTGTTAGCATTAAAGCTATTTATTGGCTTAGCTATTATTCTCTTTTTTTTGGAGAAAATGCTATTGCCTTTACAAAGGTTAAACCACTTGGTGCTATAAAAGATCTTGCCTTTTTATTATACAACAATTCAGCCATTAATTTTGGATACGTTTTTATTTTTGGCACCTTATTGTTCCTTGCATTAAGTTGTTTTTTTAAAAAGATCCCTTTTATTTTTGAATTTCTTTTGTGGTTTTGTGTTATTAATATTCATAATAAAATATATCCAACGCTAACCGGTGGCGATCTGTTATTGAATCAGCTATTATTTTTTAATTGTTTCCTGGCCAAATCTTTTAAAACAGGTGTGAACTCCCAGAATCCACTTTTGGTTTGCTTTCATAATTTCGGTGTTTTAGCTATTCGCATACAAGTATGTTTGGTGTACTTTATTGCAGCTATTGCAAAGCTTTATAGTAATGACTGGTTAAGCGGAATAGCCATTGCAAATTTGAGCATGATAGAACATTTTAATTTATTTTCAGGACCAATAAATAAAAACGAGGTTTTAAATTGCTGTTTAAATTTTATAGTACTCTTTTATCAGCTGTCATTTCCATTTTTAATATGGTTAAATAAACTTAAAAAGCCTTTTTTGCTTTTTGGCATTGCTATGCATCTTTATATTGCTTTTATTACCGGCCTTTTAGGCTTTGGTTTAATAATGATCATTGCCTACACATATTTCTGGCCAATTAAAAAGCAAAATGCTTAATTTTTTATTATCTTTGCACCATGTTTACAAACGACCAATTAAAAGACTTGAATGATCGCAGTGCCGCGTTGAGGGGGTTTCTTTGACTACGATAAGAAGAAACACGATCTTGAATTATTAGAGGAAAAAACCCTCGATCCCAATTTCTGGAACGATTCAAAAGCAGCAGAAAAAATCTTAAATGAAGTAAAACAGGTTAAAGCATGGACTCAGGCCTATGATAAATTACATCAGCAGGTAGAGGACCTTAACACCTTGTATGATTTCTTTAAATCCGGCGATGCCAGCGAAGAAGAAACAGATGCTGAATTTAACAGCGCTTTAAAAAATTTGGAAAGTATTGAATTTAAAAACATGCTTAGGGGCGAGGAAGATGCTCTTGGATGTATCTTACAAATAAATGCCGGCGCAGGGGGCACCGAGAGCTGTGATTGGGCAAGCATACTTTTACGCATGTACCAGATGTGGGCTGATAAAAATGGCTACAAAGTAACCGAGCTGGATTACAACGCCGGCGATACTGCCGGAATAAAATCTGTATCTATACAAATAGAAGGCGATTTTGCCTATGGTTATTTAAAAGGAGAGAATGGTGTTCACCGTTTAGTGCGAATTAGTCCATTCGATTCGAATGCTAAACGCCATACTAGTTTTGCTTCGGTATATGTTTATCCAATTGTTGACGACACCATTGAAATTGAAATTAAACCGCAGGATATTGAAATGAGTACTTCGCGAAGCGGTGGCGCCGGCGGACAGAACGTTAACAAAGTTGAAAGTAAAGTACAGTTGTTACATAAGCCAACAGGAATTGTGGTTGTTTGCCAGGTAGAACGATCGCAATTGGGAAACCGAGAGCGCGCCATGCAAATGTTACGATCACAATTATACGAATTGGAAATGCGTAAACGTAACGAAGCAAAAAATGCTATCGAAGATGGGAAGATGAAAATAGAGTGGGGTTCTCAGATCCGTAGTTATGTGTTACATCCGTATAAAATGGTAAATGATCACCGTACAGAATTTAAAGTGACAGATGCTGAAGGAGTTTTAAACGGAAATTTGGATGAGTTAATCAAAGTTTATTTAATGGCCTTAGGCGGCAAACAATATCAAAAAAATTAAGAACGTGCAACCTGTAAGAGCAAAAAAACATTTAGGCCAGCATTTTTTAAACGATGAAAGCATCGCCAGAAATACAGTTGAAGCTCTTTTAGAAAAAGATAGAAAATCTTTTGTTATTGAGGTTGGTCCGGGAACAGGTGTATTAACTCAATTTTTAATAAATGAGGTAGAAGGATTTCTGGCAATGGATGTTGACCAGGAATCGGTTGATTATTTAAAGGTAAAATACCCCGAGAAAAAAGATAAAATTGCTTTTTCAGATTTCCTTCAGGCAGATCTTCAAAAAGTGGCAGGTGAAAAATTTAATGTGGTTGGAAATTTTCCGTATAACATTTCCAGCCAGATCATGTTTAAAGTATTGGACAATAAAAATTCTGTGGATTATGTGGTGGGGATGTTTCAGAAGGAAGTAGCCATGCGCCTTGCAGAGAAACCTGGTTCAAAGGTTTATGGCATTTTAAGTGTATTGCTACAGGCTTTTTACGATATTGAATACCTGTTTACGGTGCATGAAAATGTTTTTACACCACCGCCAAAAGTAAAAAGCGCAGTTATACGTTTAACAAGAAATAATGTGCAGAAGCTGGATTGTGATGAAGAGCTTTTTAAAAAGGTAGTAAAAACAACATTTAATCAACGTAGAAAAACAATTCGTAATTCGATAAGAACATTATTTAATAATAATGAATTACGTCATCCGCTTTTAGATAAAAGACCCGAACAGCTTTCGGTAGCGCAGTTTGTGGAGTTAACGCAGTTTGTGCAGGATCAGATGGCTAAATAAAAATCCGCAAGTTTTTTTCCTACAACTTCATAAGAAGCATTTTGCGAAATAAATTCTATCATTTTTTGCGGATCAAATTTTAATTTTCCTTTTAAAAAAAGAGCCAATTCTTTTTCCAGCGCAGCTTCATCTTTAACATCTACCAGTTTTCCAAAATCAGTTGTGATCATGTTTGGTAATTGTCCAACCTTACTTACAAAAACCGGTAAGCCTGTTGAAAGCGCTTCTAATATTACAACCGGCATGCCTTCAAAATTACTAAAGTGAATTAATGCATGCGCTTTTTGCATGTATTCAGCAATTTCTGTCTGTGTTTTTTTGCCGGTAAATAGTGTATTCTTAAGCTGAATTTTTTGCGCCTCTTCTTTATAATAAGAAAGCAGCTCTTCTTCACCACCAATTAGTATAAATTCAAAATCATTGCCTGCATCTTGTAATTTTTTTGCAACGCGTAATGTGCCGCTAATATTTTTTTCGCGCTCTACCAAAGATGAAACATGCAGCAACAATGGCTTTTGACTTTTTACAGTTTTATTTTCTTTAAAAATAGTTGTGTCAACAACATTATAAAGCAATTCGTAATTGCCATTTAAGCCATGATCGCGCATGGCTTGTTTTTGTTTTTCAGAAACGTAAAATATTTTTAGAGCAGATTTAATGGCTTTTTTTGTGGTATCTTTTACAATACCGCTTTTATAATTACCATCTTCCGGCAAGTAGCCACTCCAGTGTTCAACAATGGTATGCGGCACTTTAAAATGATCTTTGAATATAGATAATGCCAACGCCGCCGGAAAAATAACATTTAATTGTATAGCCTTAACGTTAATGTTTTCTTTTATTAATTCCGCCAACAATAATTTATATGCTTTTTTAAAACGAAAGTATTTTACGAAAGAAGCAATTAATGGCACTGTGCTTTTTGGATATTCTAAAAGCCACTCTTCAAAATTACCTTGTTTATTCTTTGTTATCTTAAAATCCTCTGTACTGCTTGTAGAATAAGCATACACAACAATAACCGACATGTAGTTGCTTAATGCCAAGGCATGGTTTTTAATAAAAATACCGTGATTTTTGTTTTGTGGTGTTGGGTACCAGGAAGCTAAAAAGAGAATTGTCTGCTTGTTTTGCGACATTATTTTTACTCAAGATTTATTTTTACCTCTAATAAAAACAAAGAGTATTTTTCATTGATCAATTCAAAAGAAGGAGCGATCTTATTACCGCTTTTCATTGCAATAGTAATAAACCCAAGACCCGCGCCACCTTTATCGCTTAATTCATTATTTTCAAGATGCTCAAGGTAATAAGCTTTTAAAGCTGCAGGATCATCAAATGAATTTATTTTTTCAATTAATGGTTTAACCACATCAACAGCTGTATTAGTGATAAGGTTAGCAGAAATGATCTTTACAAATTTATCTGTATGCGCTAATAAAAAGAAATTGTGTTGTGAGCCTTTATCATCTTTATGGCCGTGGATCAATTGGTTTTGCAGGGATTCAACACAAATAAAGAAAACCTTTTTAACCACTTGTTTAGGAAAATTCTTTTCAAGGATCTTTCCTTCAATTTCGCTTTCAAGTTTTGAAATTGTTTCGTTATTTAAAACACCATCGTAGGCTAAAATTAATTCGCCCGATTGTGTTACATTTTTTACCTGCTTTGCAAAATGCAGGTCAAAAAATTCTGATTCTTTATTTAAAGTTACACTCACTTAATTTATTTAAATAAACCGTTTAGTTCACCGTCAATCATTCGTATTACTTTTCCAAAATCTTCTTTGTTCTCGCTAAAATTAATGTCGTCCACATCAACAACTAAAATTTTTCCCGATTCGTAAGAAGTGCTCCATGCTTCGTAACGTTCGTTCAATCTTTTTAAATAATCTAAACGAATGCTGTTCTCATAATCTCTTCCGCGCTTTTGTATTTGCTTTACCAGTGTTGGTACGCTTGCTCTTAAGTAAATAATAAGATCAGGAGCTTTTATCAAACTTTCCATTAATTTAAATAATGAAAAATAATTATCGTAATCACGCGAGGTCATTAAACCCATTGCGTGAAGATTAGGAGCAAAAATATAAGCATCTTCATAAATAGTTCTATCCTGAACTACCGAATGTTTGCCTTTTCTAATGTCTAATATTTGGTTAAACCTATTGTTCAAGAAATACACCTGTAAATTAAAGGACCAGCGTTGCATATCTTCGTAAAAATCGTTCAAATAAGGGTTGTCGTCTGCATCTTCATAATGTGCGTGCCATTTGTAATGTTTCGCTAGTAACGATGTTAAAGTAGTTTTCCCAGACCCTATATTCCCTGCAATTGCAATGTGCATACGTATTCCTTAAAATTTCTTAAATAATAGACTAAATTAGATATTTAATCTACAAAAACAAAAATTTAATTGATAAAATTTGATTTTTATAAAAAAAAGCAGGAATTACTGTTATTTGCCCTTTTTATCGGCTAAAAAATCTCTGCATATCTTTTCAATTGCTTGATTTACAGGCATAAAGCCTCTTGAAAAAACAGCCTTTATCTTGCTGTTTGAAAATAATTGCTTATTGAGCCCGGCAAATATCACGGGTTTTGTGATTCGGCGCGGTTTTCCGGTGAATAAGCACATAAACGCATCCATTATCCTTGCCAATTCAAGCAGGTTCTTACCCGCATTAATGCTGGGCTTAGCGCGATTTAACTGAGATTGCACCTGGCTCAAGATCTCTTTAAAAGAATAATTATTTTCAATTAAAATATAACGGTTGGCAAACAAACGCTTTTCTACAAGTTCAATCATGCAGGCCGCAACGTCTTCTGCCGCTATGTATCCGGCCTTCCCATCAGTATAAAATTTGTTGCCTTTATAACATACATTAAATAATTGCGAGCTGCTTTGATCCCAAAAACCTGATGATAAAATAACACCCGGGTTTACAACAATAGCATTTAAACCCTCTTCAATACCCCGCCAAACCTCACGTTCGCCATTATGCTTACTAATAGCGTAATCACTTTCTTTACCTGATGATTTCCAAAAAACACTTTCATTTAATGGAACAATATAATCTGAATTATTAATGGTTGCTATGGAACTTACATGGCAAAGTGAAGCGATCTTTTTTTCGAGACAGGCATTTACAACGTTGGCAGCGCCACCTTCATTTATTTGAAAAAGCTTTTTGCGATCTGCTTTATTAAATGATACAAAGCCCGAACAGTTATATACAGTTGTGATGCCTTCCAATGCTTCTTCGATCGAATAAACATCTGTTACGTCAATATCTATCCATTTTATTTTTTCGAAAAGCTGTTTGTAATTTGGGTCGTAATAAGAAAATAATTTTTCTACTTTTTTAAGATCGCTGGTTTTTTGTTTACCCGCAATAACCGGCTGGTTGTTTTGCAAGAGCTTTAAAACAACGTGTCCTCCTAAAATTCCTGTAGCGCCAATTACTAAATTCAAAATTTATTTGTTTAAGCAAAGGTTATTTTTTGCAAACTAAAAAACAAAACGCTTTGTATTATTAATCCTAAAAAAAAGCCTAAATAAAGTTGTGCGGGTTTATGCTCATTTAATACCAAGCGTGCACAACCAACAAGGCCGGCAATTAAAATTACCGCAATATAATAAGGTGTCATATTAAACTTTATTAAATACGAAACAGATATTAAAATACCTAACACGCCACCAAGCCCAACCATATGCGCGCTGATCTTATACTTTAAATTAATGATGGTAGTTATTAAAATACAAATGGCACCACCTAAAACAAATAACTTAATGCTATTCCATATATTTTGATCCATTAAAAGATAAAAAAGACCAAAATAAAACATAGCTGTAATAAATAACGGAAAGGTTCTGTCTTTTTGATTAGAAAGTGTAAGATTTGGGATGCGTTTTAGCCTTACTAAAATAAAAATATTGACAACTGGAAAAACAAATGAAAATAAAAACACAATAACCGATACCCATAATTTTGCCCTTAAGGGAGTGAGATAATCATAAACCGTATTTTGAATGCCAAAAAAAAGCAGCAGGCACATATAAGTTGCCATTAACAAAGGGTGCATTAAAACAGAAAGTATAAGTGCGGGTGTTCTCAAAGTTTATGATAATTGAGTAGTTAATTCGGTTATTTCTTTTGCGGCATCTTTATTTTTATAAATGATGTTGTAAACAGCATTTGTTATTGGCATGTGTACATTGTATTTTTTATTTATTTCGTACACGCACTTTACAGCATAATACCCTTCAGCTATCATGTTCATTTCTAATTGCGCGCGCTTAACACCATAACCCTTACCAAGCATGGTGCCAAACATACGGTTACGGCTAAACTGCGAGTAGGCCGTTACCAAAAGGTCGCCAAGGTAGGCCGATGCTTGTATGTCTCTGTCTATTGGATGTACTTCATCCACAAAACGCTTTATTTCCTGAATAGCATTACTTACTAATACAGCTAAAAAATTATCGCCATAGCCAAGGCCATGGCAAATACCACCGGCAACTGCAATTACATTTTTTAAAACGGCAGAAAATTCGGTGCCGTATATATCATCACTAACCGATGATCTCAGATAACGGCAATTCAACAAATTACTTAATGTTGTAGCGTTCTCAATATTTTGTGACGCAATGGTCAAATAACTTAGCTTTTCCATAGCCACTTCTTCTGCATGGCACGGGCCTGTAATAACGCCAATGTTTTGAAGCGGCACATTGTAAACCGTATTTAAATATTCGCCCACAATTAAATTATGCTCTGGCACAATACCTTTAATTGCCGAAAAAATGACTTTATCCTTAAGGTCTTTTTCTTTTATATCACTAAATGAAGAATGTAAGAACGCAGAAGGAATGGCAAGAATAATAAAATCAGAATTTTTTATGCAATCTGAAACAGAGTCAAAAAAAGTGATCTTCGAAATATCAAATTCTACTGAGCTAAGATATTTTGGATTGTTCTTGTGTTCTTTAAAAAGTGCAATATCTTCCTGCTTGCGAATAAACCAATTTATTTTAGAGGTATTATTAAGCAGTAATTTTGCCAGTGCTGTTGCCCAACTTCCGCTGCCAATAATTGCTATACGAGGCGCCATATAAGAGCGTGTTTAATTTTGTTTGAAGTTACACAAAAATAATATCATCATCGTTTAAATTTCCCGATCCCGCAAAGCGATTATAAACCCTTGCCAGGGTAATAACATCTTTTTTACAATATTTAGCTATTTTTTCAAGGTCTTTTTCTTCGTAAAAGGTCTTTGCAACCATGCTACCATCTATTTCATCTTTAGGCGAAGGAATGCCTAAAACATGTGCCAGTAAATTTAAAGAACTAAAATTCTTAACATCTCCAAATTTCCAAAGGTCCATTGTATCAATATGTTTTACTTCCCATGGACGCATACCTTGTATTTGTAATATTTTTGGAAGCGGTAAATTATTGATCAAAAAACGACGGCATAAAAAAGGAAAATCAAATTCTTTACCATTATGCGCGCATAGTAAATGAGCGTAGGTATTAAAATGTGTTTTTAATAAATCAGAGAATTGATTTAAAATATCAACTTCATTATCTGAAGCAATAACTTTTACACGAAACTTTTTTTGATTATAAAACCCAAGGCCAATACAAACAACTTTTGCAAACTCGGCATAAATGCCGGCTTTGTTATATTGTTGTTCGGGCGAGATCTCCTTATTGTATTGCCATTTTTTATTCCAAAGGTCTTTGGAGTTTTCGTCCAGATCAGAATATTTATAGGTTACCGGAACCGTTTCAATATCTATAAAAAGTATCTTTTCTATTTCAGATGTTGCCATAATTGGTTTTGCATTATTGATAATCTTCAGGTTTTATTATAAAAGAATAGATAAAGTTTGCTTCCCTATCTTTATAATAATATTCAAAACTCGATTTAATACGTTTTAGTTCGTCTAATTCTGCGCTGGTTTTAATGGTATTAATAATCCCAGACCTTAAAGCTCTGTTAAACTGTGTAGTGTCAACTTTTGAGGCCAGCAAATTAATAAGGGTGTATTTGTAAACAATGGTATTACCATTCTTTATTTCAATACCATCCATGCGCGTTTCGGCATCTATCATCATGGGGCATTTTTCGTTGAACTGCGTTACCACTTTAAGCGCTTTATTATCTATAGTTTCGGGAGATGTGCAGGCTGTAAAAACAAAAAGTAAAAACAGGACGGCAAATGCCGGTAATTTTTTCATAGACTTTAAAAATATCAATTAATATAATAGAAACAAAAAAAGCCCCGTAAAATTACGAGGCTTTTGAATTTTAAATAAGTGTTATTTTATCTCAGCATACTTTTTTGCAATAATATCTTTTGTTTCGCTGGTTGTTTTTAAGTCTTTCTCAAGCGTTGTAATGTCTTTATTTTCTTTTTTTGCAGTTTCTAATTGCGCTTTTTGTGTTTTTTCTTTTCCTTCCCAAACAGTTAAAATATCTTTTATGCCTTTTGCAGCGCTGAATTTTGTGAAGCGGTTTGCGCCTTTGCCAAGTGTATTCAGATCGTTTACGGCAACAATTGCCGAAGTATAGGTTGAACAACGTTTAGCGGTTTTCGCATACATGCCAATAAAGCCCATTAACTCAAAACCATTACACTGTTTTAAATTATTTTGAAAGAAAGGGATCTGCTCATCACTACCGTGGTTTGAATACAATTCTCCAACAGCAAATAAAACATCTTTTCCACCTTCATTTTCAAATGCTTTTGCTTTTTCCATGGCCAGCTTAGGGTCGTTCTTTGAAAGCGCATCTAAGCCTTCGCCACAAATAGCATACGATTGTTCGTTCAGCGCTTTAAGGTTTAATGCTTTTACATCGGCATCAGCAGCAAATTTTTTATTTAATACGTTCAATGCCTTTGCACGTGTTCTTGTTTTTTTATCGTTATTATAAATAGAAATTAAAGTTGTTTTTACTTCCGGCAATTTATCTGCAGGCGCATCGCCCAACCTGGCAATGGCATAATTTCTGATGATATAATATTTATCGTTTTCGGCAGCCCACTTAAACAAAGCATAAACATTTGCATCGGCTAATTTAGTATCCAGCTTTTTTAAGCTTTCATAACGGTCTTCAAATAAGGGCGCGTTTTTAAATTGAAAAATATATTCTTCTACCGTTTTTTCATAATCAAGATTACAAAGTAATTGTCTTTCTGCGTCAAAATTCACCAATTGCGGTTGGCCACTTGTTTTAATATTAAACACTTGTTTTGCTTCGGTTACAACAATATGTGTGCGCTCAGCTTTTCCGTTTACATAAACATCAATTTCAAGTGGTAAACGGTATAAAGGGTATTTTTTAAAATTCTGTGTCTGCTCAATGGTTAACTCTAAATTATTTGTGGCCGCATTATAGTTTTTTGTAAAGGTGATAGAAGGGCGGCCGCGGTTTAAGAACCATTGATTAAAGAACCAGTTAAGATCTTGTCCTGTTGTTTCTTCAAAAGCCAAACGTAAATTGTGGATCTCTGCTGATTTAAATTTATTGGTCTCTAAATAATTTTTTAAAGATGCATAAAAAGCTTTGTCACCCACAACTTTGCGTAACATATGTAATACCTGTCCGCCTTTGTTATAACTAAAGCCATCAAACATATCCTCACGCTCATCGTAATTAAAACGGATCAGGTTCACTTCTTTATCAGAAGCCATGTAACCTTCGCGGCTGTTATAATGGTGGTAATCGGCAGCATCCCTTCCAAACTTGTATTCTTCCCACATGTATTCGCCATAAGTTGCAAAGCTTTCATTTAACGGTAAATTGCTCCAGCTTTCGCAGGTTACCAAATCGCCAAACCATTGGTGAAATAATTCGTGAGCAATAATTGAATTTCCTTTTTTGCCATCTAATGTTTCGCGGGTGGTTTGATAGACAGCAAAATCGCCATGCAAGGTTGCACTTGTATTTTCCATAGCCCCACTTACGTAATCACGTACCGCAATTTGAGAATATTTTGGCCAGGCATAAGGTACACCAAGTATTGATGAATAAAATTCTATCATTTCTTTAGTATCGCCAAAAATGGCTTTGGCGTGGGCTTCATATTCTTTCTCAACATAATAACTTACTTCTTTATCTTTCCATGGCTCATCATTAACTTTTTTAAACTCGCCAACCGCCATCATTGCTAAATAAGGAGAGTGCGGCTCGTCTAACTTCCAGTGATCTGTTCTTGTTCCATCTGCATTCTTTTTTGCGTCAACCAACAACCCGTTAGATAAGGTAGTGAATTTTTCTTCCACCGTCATAAATATCTCCTGGGTCATTTTTTCATTCGGACTATCTATCGTTGGAAACCAGGCAGAGTTAGATTGTGTTTCACCCTGTGTCCAGATCTGTGGCATCTTATAAACGTTCTCACCGGTTGGATTTACAAAATACAAGCCTTTATCACTGCTGATAGCGCTGCTTCCGCCTTGTTTTAATTCATTGGGCTTTGCAACATAAACAATCTCAACATAATATTTTTCTTCGTTATTAAACGTTCTTCCAAGATTTATTTTTAACGAATCATTCTCATACTTATAACTCGCTGCTGCAACGGGGCTTAATTTTTCTTCTACACCTGCATCAATAATTTTAGTACCAACTTTTTTATTTACCGGTAAATACAAGATCTCAGAAACCGTTAAGCTTTTAATATCCATACCCCTTGCATTTAAATACAACATGTTGGTTGAATAAAAATAAGGTCTGGCTTTTATCAAGGCTTTACCATTCATGCGTGAGTTAGTCCAGTCGAAATTTACATCCAGGCGCGTATGAATAATATCAGTGCTGCGTGGGTTAGACGCACGGTAAATTTCTTTTTTTGGAGGCTCATTGGCAATAACACTTATAGTATCAAGCATAATAGCAGGTTCATCTGTAACTGCAGTTGTAGCGGTAGTTTTTTTGGTAGTATGACAGGCCGAAATAAGTACAAGAGCCACCGTGGCAGAAAATAAAATACGTGAGGTCATTTTTTAAATAATTAGGCTGTAAAAATGTAATTAATTTATTGAATACCAAAATATTAAATAGCAATTTGGGGCTAATGGAGATTTTTAAGGATGAGCGCCCAAAAAGATTGATTACGAAAGTAGTTGATAGGCACCAAAGGCCGATAAATAGGCTAGTGCCGACATAAATATTAATTGTACAACCACCCAGGTCCAGCTTTTTGTTTCGCGTTTTACAACGGCTATTGTGCTCATGCATTGCAATGCAAAAGCGTAAAATAAAAGTAACGACCAGCAAACTGCAGGCGTATAGCGCAAAGAGCCAGTCTCATCTTTTTCAGTTAACAATTTTTGTTTTATGCCTTTATCTGTATCTTCATCATTGGCCTGGTAAATGGTAGCCATTGTTCCAACAAATACTTCGCGGGCAGCAAAAGAAGTAATAAGCGCAATACCAATTTTCCAATCATAACCCATTGGTTTTATAGCTGGCTCAATCAACTGGCCAAATTGACCAATATAAGAGTTTTGTAATTTTTGCGTCTCTATTTTTTTTAATTCTTCTGAATCTTTTGTCAGGGCGTTGTTTTCAAGTGCCGCTTGTTTTATTTCAAGCTCAGTAAATTTATTGCTCATACCATGCGTACTTAAGAACCAAAGTATAATTGAGATGGCCAGGATAACTTTTCCGGCTTCTTTAATAAACACTTTTACTTTTGAGAAAACCATAATACCTATGTTCTTGCCCTGTGGCCAACGGTAAACGGGCAGTTCCATCACATAAAAAGAAGATTCTTTTGTTTTCAATATCTTTTTTAAAACAAACGCGGTAAGTAATGTTACCACAAAACCTAAAAGATATAATAAAAATAATACCAGGCCTTTTGAATTAAAAACACCTAAAAAGTTACTGTTTGGATATAACACAGAAATAAGCAAGGTGTAGACAGGCAAACGTGCCGAGCAGCTTATTAACGGCAATATAAAAACCGTTATGAGTCTTTCTTTAGTATTGCTTATGGCCCGGGTGGCCATAATGGCGGGCACCGCGCAAGCTGTACCGCTAATTAAAGGAATTACCGATTTGCCGTTTAAGCCAAAGCGCCGCATAATTTTATCCATTATAAAACTGGCGCGTGCCATGTAACCACTATCTTCTAAAAAACCAATAAACATAAATAAAAATGCAATTTGCGGTATGAACATTACCACACCACTAATACCTGCAATTAGCCCGTTAACAATAAGGTCATTTAATTGTCCTTTCGGTAAATGCTCATGAATAAGATCGCCTAAATTTAAAAAAGCTGTCTCTATCCAGTTCATAGGCGTTTCAGAGATAAAGAAAATAAATTGAAATACCAGGAACAGAACGGCCAATAGAATTAAATAACCGTAAACTTTATGTGTAGTAATAGCATCTATCTTAGAGGTTATTTTTTTTGAAGATAACTGTTCGGGGCTTTTTACACTTTTGGCAATAATATAATTAATGGTATTAAAACGATAGATCTTATCAGCATTCTCTAACTGCACAGTTTCTTTATTTTTTACCGAAACAAGCGTTGCTAAAATAAAATGTCTGTAATTGTTATACTCTTTAATATAAGCGGCATTAAGATCGTAAAAAAAACTTTCACTCGCTTTTGCATTCGCAATTGCTTTTTTTAATTCAGAGAATCCTTTTTGCCTACGGGAATCTAAAGGAATGATGGCAACACCTAAAGTTTGTTGCAGTTCGGCAATATGAATTTTTATATTTTGCGCGTCTGCCTCATCTATCATGTTTAAAGCAATAACCGTTTTAAACTTAAGATCGATAAGTTGTGTGGCTAATAATAAATTCCGCTTAAGGTTAGATGCATCAACAACAATAACAACAACATCAATGTTCTCTTTTTCATCCAGCAAGGTTTTGCAGGCAATTTCTTCGTCGTTTGATTTTGGAAAAAGGCTGTAAATACCCGGCAGATCAAGAATGGAAAGATCTATTTTATTTCCTTCATGTAAAAAACTTGTTTTACCTTCCTGCCTGTCTACAGTAACACCGGCGTAATTACCTGTTTTTTGTTTGAGGCCCGTTAGGCCATTAAATATGCTGGATTTTCCGGCATTGGGATTTCCCAGTAAGGCAACTTTTAAATAATTATTTGGATGATTACCTGACAAAAAATTATGCCACCAATTCTATTATTACAGCGGCAGCCTCATCTTTACGAAGACTTAATTCGTAGCCGGCAATATGAATAGCCATAGGGCATCCCAAAGGTGCCGTTTTAGAAAGGCTAACCAATTCGCCTGGCAAACAACCCATCTCAATTAATTTTGAGCTTAGGGCCTCGTTTGCAAACGACTTAATTACAGCAGTTTGGCCAATTTTAAGATGATCTAAAGATTCCATAGATTGATGAACAAAAATACAGTTTTTTGCCACTTTTGCATATACCGTAAATAGGGTAGAACTGTTTAAATTATGATTTTTTAATACCGATAATGCGGCTAAATTTGTTTTTAATTAATTGATAAAAACCGCAAAATATAAAAACGAAAAAGTTACTTTTTTTGATAAGGGAAAAGGTAAGGTTGTTGTATTGCTGCATGGCTATTTGGGCTCACATAAGGTATGGGAGAAAACCATTAACGATCTTTCAAAGTCATATAGGGTAATAGCTATTGATCTGCCCGGCCATGGAGACACAGAATGTGTGGGTTATGCGCACAGCATGGACCTAATGGCTAAATGCGTAAAGGCCGTGATGGATTTTTTACGCTTAAAAAAGTATGTTATTGTGGGCCATAGCATGGGCGGCTATGTGGCATTGGCTTTTGCAGATCTTTATCCTGACAATTTAAAAGGTTTGTGTTTATACCATAGCACTGCTTATGCGGATAGTGATGAAAAGAAAAAAGACCGCCTGCGTGCTATTAACGCTGTAAAAGCAAACAGGGGTATTTATACAAAAGCAACCATTAAAAACTTGTTCGCTACAAAAAATTTAAAGTATTTAAAAGAAGAAATTGCCTTTGCAACAGCCATAGCAAAACACACAAGCAAAAAAGGTATTATTGCTGCCTTGCATGGCATGAGAGATCGTCCGCGGCGCGATATTATTTTAGGCCTGGTACAATATCCAATAATGATGGTGATAGGCGAAGAAGACAACATTTTGCCTTACGAGCAATTATTAGAACAGGCAGAGTTAATTAAAAACAAACATGTTTTGTATTTAGAGCACGATGGCCATTTTGGTTTTTTAGAATCACCAAGAGAAAGTAATAAAGCTTTAAGAAAATTTTTGAGAAGCTGTTTTTAGTTTAACCACTAACGGCATATTTTTAGCCACAAATTTCACTAATTAGCACTAATACTTTTTTCGCTTTTGTTTAGTGGAAATAATTATTCAAACAACAACGTTGTTTTGAATAATAGAAATTTCACAAAACATAATAATTTAATCCTGGCAAGCAATATAGATTTGTGAGAATTAGTGTGATTAGTGGCTTTTATTTTTTTGAGTTTACCTCTATAACCTTTGCTTCACAGCTTCAAATAAAACTATACCCGATGCCACAGAAACGTTTAACGACGCTATTTTGCCGGCCATTGGTATCTTTACCTGCATATCGCTTCTCTTTAAATATTCATTGCTAATGCCATTTTCTTCACTGCCCATAATAATGGCACTTGGCTTTGTAAAATCCGCATCGTAAATTAAATTCTCTGTTTTTTCATGACAGCTAACAATTTGTAAGCCGCTTTCTTTTAAATACTCCAAGGTAGTCTTTAAATTATCTTCACGACAAACTTTTATTCTATGTAGAGCGCCGGCGCTGGTTTTTATGGCATCGCCTGTAATTTGCGCCGAACCGCGGCTTGGTATAATAATAAAATCCACACCCGCGCATTCTGCACCACGGGCTATTGCTCCAAAATTTCTTACATCTGTTACTCTGTCAAGTATCAATACCAATGGAATTTTTCCTTTCTCAAAAACATCTGCCAACAGCTCATCGGTGTTATAATAATTTATCTCAGTTAAATAAGCTACAACACCCTGATGGTTTTTATCGGTAATACGCTTTAATTTTTCGGGCGGTACAATTTGTATTGGCACAGTTTGCCCTTTTAAGGCATTGCGCAATTGATGATATAACTCGTTTGATAAGCCTTTTTGAACAAATATTTTTTCAATGTCCTTTCCTGCTTCTACCGCTTCAATAACAGCGCGGGTACCAAAAATTAAGTTGTCTTCTTCCATTAACGGCAAAGTACTTAAAATTTAACGCATTTAACAAGCCAAATACGTAATAAAGTAAATGAATTGTTTTTGGTAAGTTCTTCTATACTCGTATCTTTGCTTATAAATTTACAAAATGGAAGCATTGCATAAACGGGTTGAAGACGCATTAGACTCTATACGTCCTTATTTAGAGGCTGATGGAGGTAATGTTGAAATTGTGGAGATAACAGATGGCAGTGTTCTTAAATTGGAATTAAAAGGCGCTTGCAAAACCTGTAATATGAGTCACATGACCATGAAAGCCGGAATTGAAGAAACCATTAAACGCGCTGTTCCTGAAATAAAAGAAATTATCTCTGTCAATTAATAAATTATATGAAGTTAATTCAAAAGCTTTCTCAAAGTAAAAAGCCGTTATTTTCTATTGAAATTCTTCCACCTTTAAAAGGAAAAAGTATACAAAGTATTTACGACGGCATAGATCCTTTAATGGAATTTAAACCGGCTTTTGTGGATGTTACTTACCATCGCGAAGAATACATTTATAAAAAACGTGATGGCGGGTATCTTGAAAAAGTAAGTATTCGTAAGCGCCCCGGTACTGTAGGTATTTGTGCGGCCATTATGAATAAATATAACGTAGATGCAGTGCCTCATATTATTTGTGGGGGCTTTACAAAAGAAGAAACCGAAAATGCTTTGATCGATCTTCAATTTTTGGGAATAGACAATGTATTAGCTTTAAGAGGCGACAGTATAAAAACAGAACCATCGTTTGTACCTGAGCCCGGTGGAAATGCGTATGCCATTGATCTTGTAAAACAGGTTGCTGACATGAATAGGGGAAAATATATGGACGAAGACATGACAGATGCCGCGCCAACTAATTTTTGCATAGGTGTTGCCTGTTATCCTGAAAAACATTTTGAGGCGCCTAATATGATCAGCGATCTTAAAAATTTAAAAGCAAAAGTAGATGCGGGCGCAGAATATGTTGTAACACAAATGTTTTTCGATAATAAAAAATATTTTGATTTTGTAAAACTTTGCCGTGAGCATGATATTAATGTACCTATCATTCCGGGTTTAAAAATTGTAACCAGCACAAAACAGATCACCGCACTTCCTAAAATATTTCAATGCGATATTCCACAACCTTTTTACGAAGAGCTTATAAAATGTAAAGATGATAAAGCTATTAAGGAAGTGGGTATTAAATGGTGCATTGAACAAAGTAAAGAATTAATAAAGGCCAATGTACCTTGTTTACATTTTTATACTATGGGCACTTCTGATGCTACCAAACGTGTGGCCAAAGAGGTGTTTTAAAACATTTTGGTTCAACAAGCCTCACCCTAAATCCCTCTCCAAAGGAGAGGGACTTTTTTTTGAAAATTGTTTTGATAAATATGGACTATAATTTTTATACCGGCGAAGTTTTATTGATAGATAAGCCTTATACCTGGAGTAGTTTTCAGGCGGTTAATAAATTAAAATACGCTATAAAAAATCATCCTTCTTTTATTGTAGACGGCGTAAAGGTAAAACCAAAAATTGGTCACGCCGGCACTTTAGATCCTTTAGCAACAGGCTTATTAATTGTTTGCACCGGCAAAAAAACAAAGACCATTGATTCGTTAATGGGAATGGAAAAAGAATACACCGGTACTTTTTTATTAGGCGCCACTACACCATGTTACGATCTTGAAAAAGAAGTTGACAAAACTTTTCCAACCGAACATATTACGTTAGAAGCCATTCAACAAGCAGCAAAAGATTTTACAGGTATACAGCAACAAGTACCACCAATATTTAGCGCTGTAATGATAAATGGCAAACGCGCTTACGAAATGGCAAGAGCAGGAGAGGAAATAGAAATGAAATCGCGAGAAATTGAAATTAAAGAATTTGAGATCACATCTGTAAACATGCCAAGCGTTAGTTTTAGAATTGTTTGCAGTAAGGGCACATATATTCGCAGTATTGCCCGCGATTTTGGTTTAGCATTAAACAGTGGTGCGCATCTAACCGCACTTTGTCGTACGCGTATTGGCAATTTTAAATTACAGGATGCGCTAACACCGCAGAAGTTTGCGGAATCTTTGGTTAAATAAAGCCACTAATTGCACCAATTTCACAAATTAATATTCATTAACTCTACAATGTTTTGTGTAATTTTCATTTTTCAAAACGAAAATTTCGTTTTTGAAAAATTAATTGCACTAATCAGCAATAAAATTACTTTAATAAATTAGTGAAATTCGTGGCAAAAAAAATTTAAATTATATATTCAAAAAATGAAGGAACTCGTTCAAACGATCTTTCATTCCTGTTTCGTAATCGCTGTGGCTGTAAGTAGCTTTAATAATATAATTGTAGCGGTTAAATGTTTGAATAATGCTGGCTAAATTTTCGCGGTTTACTTTTATAGTAACTTCCAACTTCGTGCTATCCGGTTGTGATGAAACGTGCAAGCTTAAAATTTTGGCATCGTTGCCTTCAATAATATTTCCTATTTGTGTTACAGAATAATCGTTTTGATTTAATTCAAGTACAATAACACCTCCCGGGTTTTGTCCCGAGATCATATTGTTCAAATTCTGTACAATGCCTTTTAAAGTAATACAGCCCTTGTACTTTTCATTTTCATCCAACACCGGCATTAAGGTTAAATTTAAGCCACTCATTAATTTTACCAATTCATAAGTGTGTTGGTGCGTATGAATAACAGGGCGCATTAAATGTAATTTGCTCTCTTCAATGGTCTGTTCAGGATGATTATAATCCATCAGATCCATTTCAGAAACAAGACCTATCAGATCACGATCTTTTACAACGGGCAAGTGCGAAACTTTAAATTGTTCCATCCAATCCAACGCCAGCTCAACCGTATCGGTGGTTTTAAGTGGTGGAATTTCGTCTGTTATAAGATCAACAACTAACATATTTCTTTCTCAAATTTATGTAAATTAATTAGCTTTACTGTTGATTTTAGCAAAAAGTAACAAAACATTAATTGCCTCAAAATGACTAAATTAAGCGTAAACATAAATAAAATTGCCACTTTGCGTAATGCCCGTGGTGGCAACGTTCCAGATGTTTTAAAAGCGGCATTGGATATTGAACGTTTTGGTGCGCATGGTATTACTGTGCATCCACGTCCTGATGAACGACACATTACTTATAAAGATGTGCGCGAATTAAAACCGCTTTTAAAAACAGAATTTAATATTGAAGGTAATCCTAAGGAACAAAAATTTGTTGATCTTGTTTTAGAAGTAAAGCCTCAACAAGTAACATTGGTGCCGGATGTGCAAGGACAGCTAACGAGTGATCATGGTTGGGACACCATTAAGAACAAAGAGTATTTAAAAGAAATGATCGCCTTGTTTCAAAAAAACAATATCCGCACTTCTATTTTTGTTGATGCGAATTTAGAAATGGTAAAAGGCGCAAAAGAAACCGGAGCAGATAGAATTGAATTGTATACCGAAGAATATGCGCGCTTATTTTTTACGGAGAAAGAAAAAATAATTCAACCATTTACAGCAGCAGCAAAATTAGCCGGCGAATTAGGATTGGGTGTAAATGCAGGGCACGACCTGAGTTTAGACAATTTAAAATTCTTTAAACAACATGTTCCCAACTTATTGGAAGTATCTATTGGTCATGCTTTAATCAGCGATGCTTTATATTTTGGTTTGGAAAATACAGTACAACTTTACTTGAGACAATTAAAATAATTTGTCATGCTGTCCCGATAGCTATCGGGATGATTCAGCATCTCAGCACTCAACTAATTTAAAGAGAACTGAGATTCCGGCTCAAGGCCGGAATGACGGAAACAATATTTAAAATAAAATGAAATTAGCATACAGAGAATTTGGACAAGGACAACCATTAATTATTATGCATGGCTTATTTGGCCAAAGCGATAATTGGAATACATTGGCAAAACAATTTGCAGAAAAAGGCTTGCACGTTTTTACTTTAGATCTTCGTAACCATGGCCTATCGCCACACAGCGATGAGTGGAACTACGAAGTAATGGCCGATGATTTGAAAGAATTTATTGATGAGCATCAATTAAAAGATCCTATAATTTTAGGGCACAGCATGGGTGGCAAAGTAACCATGTTCTTTGAACTAAAATACAAAGGCATTGCTGCAAAAATAATTGTGGCAGATATTTCGCCACGCCTTTACGAACCGCATCATGATGATGTATTGAAAGGATTGAACGCGGTTGATTTTACAAAAATAAAAACGCGTAAAGAAGCTGAGGCAATTTTAAGCGAATACTTAAGCGATTTTGGAACCAAACAATTCTTGCTAAAAAATATTTACTGGCGCGATACCGAAAATAATAGTATGGACTGGCGCTTTAATTTAAAGACCATTACTAAAAATTATAACAACATTGGTGTTGCCTTATCACAAGGTTCAAGCGAAGTGCCGACTTTGGTGGTTCGTGGTGAAAAGTCAAATTACATTGCAGAAAGCGACCTGAAAGATTTTGAAAGACATTTTCCAAATTTTAAATTGGAAACTGTTTTAGGTTCAGGACATTGGATACATGCCGAAAAACCGAAAGAATTTTTTGAAGTGGTGATGTTGTTTATCAGATCTATATGATCTTATAAAATTACTGTCACTTCGAGCACGGCAAAGCGATTAGCTTTGAGCGAGACTGTGCGATTGCTTAAAGCGTTGTGTCTCGACTCCGCTCGACATGACACGTTATATCAATCCCAAGCCCTTTAAAAAATCACCTATCTCTTCACCTTTAGGTAACAAAAAAGCGCTTATGCCGCACTCGCCGGCACCCTTAACATGTTGTATGGAATCGTCAATAAAAACAGTGTCTTCGGGTTTAAGATCGTTGTGTTTTAAAACAAATTCAAATATTTCTTTATCGGGTTTGCGCATGCCCATTCTACATGAATAGTATACCTCGTCAAAGTAATCATTAAAATTTTTTACACCGTGCTCAATGTACAGATCGTGCTCAAAAGCTGCTATGTGCGGCTCGCAGGTATTACTTAATAAAAAGGTATTGTAATTCTGCTTCATTTTTACCAAAACATCCAGTCGCCTTTCGGGCACATCCAGCAGCATGGCGTTCCAGGCGCGCAGCAGCTCATGGTCAGGGCCATCGTAACGTATCTCTTTACGAATGGTGTAAAGGAATTCTTCGGTAGAAATAAGGCCTTTATCAAAATTATCAAACAGGCTGCTTTGCGCGGCCTGCGTGTAAAGCGCTTCAAAAGGCATATAGCTTAGTTTATTAAATTCGGCAATGGTTCTATTCGTATCAAGGTTAATGATAACACCACCAAGGTCGAAAATGATATTTTTAATATGCTGCATTATTATTTTGCAAATATGGGGCTTTTATCTATTTTTGCAATCCCCATAAAGGGTAAATATACAAAACTAACCGCTCCTATAGCTCTCCCGATGGCTATCGGGAGGTTAAGAGCTCAGACTCATAATCTGAGTAATAAAATAAAAACTAACCGCTCCTATAGCTCAGCCGGTTAGAGCATCAGACTCATAATCTGAGGGTCCCTGGTTCGAGCCCAGGTGGGAGCACAAAAAAAGCCCCGTTTCTTAATTGAAATGGGGCTTTCGATTTTTAAAGTTTTTACTGTTTCAGCTCCTTCAAACTCCTCTCCATATACCGCTCACTTGGCATCAATGCTGTTTGTATACGTTTGGCGTAATAAATGCTGTCTAAAATTTCTTTTTGTTTGGCATCTACCAATTGTTTTTGTGCTATAATAAGGGCGTTGTCTTTTTGTTTTTGTTTGTAACCTCTTAAAATAAATACCACTAATATTAATACCAAGGCAAAGCCAATAATAAAGTAATTACGCTCCCGTTCTTTTTGTTTTAATTCTTCTTTGGCAAGGGCATCTTTTTTATCCTGTTCGGCCTTTAATTCAATTTCTTTTTTTTCGTAATCGTATTGCAGGCGTTTTTTTAAAGCGGCTTTTTGTGTTTCCTGGTTATTAATACTATCACTCATTTTAAGTTCGAGGGCATACATTTCAAAAGCATCTTTATAGTTATTTTGTTTTTGAAAAATTAGTTTTAATGTTTTTGAGGAATTCATAATGGCTCGTATATTGCCAGTGCTTTGTGCAAAATCAAAGCCTGTTTTAGCGGTCTTGTAAGCCTCGCTTACCTGCCCTTCGGCTAAAAATACTTTAGAAAGATTATCGTAAGTATTGGCAAGGCCTTTTATATCCTGTAACTCTTCATAACACTTTATGCTCTTTTTAAAATACGCTTTTGCATTTTTGTAATCGTTTTGCTGCCTGTAAATATTGCCTATGTTGTTATATGCTTTTGAGCAAATATTTTTATCACGCAGGCGTTCTCCAAACGCAAGGCTTTTCATGTAATATTCTAAAGCTGTTGTAAGATCGTTTTGCTCATCGTATATCATGCCTATATAATTTAAGGTAATGCCTATACGGCTATCATTCTTAATTTCGGTACTTAAGGCCAGGCTTTTCTTATAATAATTCATGGCCGTACCAAGGTCTTTTAATTTTTTATAAATGTTGCCAATGTTTATAAATACAACAATAATGTTTGCTTTATCATTTAACTTTTCGAGCACAGCCAAACCACGGTGATAATAATCCAATGATTTGGTAAGGTTGCCCTGGCTATCGTAAACACTGCCTATATTAATAAGGGTACTGGCAGCACTTTGTTTATCGTTTGTTTTTTCATGCAGCAATAAGGACCGTTCAAATAACGCAAGTCCTTCCAATGTTTTGCCTCTTACATTTAATACGTAACCTTTATTTCCTATTGCTGACGCTAAATTGCGTATAAAAAAGGTATCGCTGCGTGTGCTAAGTGATCCCAAATGCTTTTCGGCGATCTTTATTACTTCTTCATTATAGATCCACCATTGGTCTTCGCCCACAGTAAAATATTCTGATAAGGTATTTAAAACTCTAATACGCGTGGTATCTTCTTTTACTGTTTTTAAAACCTGTTTTAACGAATCGGTGTTTTGTGAGTTATAACAAAGCGACAAAAGACAAAAGGTAAATAATAAAAGCGTTTTATTGGTTAATTGTTTTATGCTTTTATCAATGTATTTTTCGCTGGGCAATAAAGCGCTTTGTATACGTTTGGCATAGTGTATAGAATCCAGTATCTCTTTTTGTTTGGCATCAACCAGGTTTTTTTGCGCTATAATAATCTTATTATCTTTTTGTTTTTGCCGGTAGCTTCTAAAAATAAACAGCGCTAACACTATTACCAAAGCAAAGCCGCCAATAAAATAATTGCGTTGCTTTTCTTTTTGTTTTAATTCTTCTTTGGCAATGGCGTCTTTTTTATCCTGTTCGGTTTTTATTTCAAATTCTTTTTTCTCGTAGTCGTACTGCAATTGCTTTTTAACAGCGGCTTTTTGTGTTTCCTGGTTAATAATACTATCTCGCATTTTAATTTCAAGGGCATACATTTCAAAAGCTTCTTTATGTTTTTTTTGTTGAAGATAGATCCGCTTTAAAATATCTGCAGAGTTTTTTATCCTTTCAGGATAGCCCACCGCTTTGGCTTCTTCCATACCTTTAATAGCGTAACTTAAAGCTTCGGTGGCCCGGTTTGTTTTTAATAATAAGGTTGCAATATTATTTAATGTAAAGGCTACTCCGCTTTTGTTGCCTATTGCATTGTTTATCTTTAAACTCTTTTCAAAGTAGGCAAGGGCTAAAGAATTGTTGCCCTGCCTGTGGTAAATAGAGCCAATGTTATTGGATGAATTGCCAATGCCAAGTGCATCACCAATTTCCTGGTAAATGGCAAAGCTTTTTTGATAGTACTCGAGTGCTTTTGTATCGTTAGTTACATCGTAAAGGGCACCAATATTATTTAACGATTGCGCTATACCCGCTTTGTCGTTTACACCTTCTCTTTTTTTAAGGCTTTTCTGATAATATTCGAGCGCTTTTTTCTTGTCGCCCTGGCGGTCGTGAATAGAGCCAATATTATTAAGTGTGTTAGCCATACCCATATCATTTTTTAATGCTTCATAAAGCTTTAGCGATTCGTGAAAATATTCCAACGCAAGTGGTATGTTGCCTTTTACATTGTATACATAGCCAATGTTATTTAAAGATTCGGTCTCTCCTTTTTTATTGCCCAGTTCTTTAAACAGCGCTAGGCTTTTTTTAAAATTTTCTAGCGCTTTTTCATTTTCGCCGTGATAGGTATGGCCAACGCCGGTGTTCATATAGGCGGTTGCAACATAGTTTAAATAAACAGGCTTTAGGGGGCCGCCGGCAGCAACATTTTTTTCGGCCAGGGCCTTTAATTCCCGGTTATATTTTGGCCAGATCTCATCGTTGCTTTCGGCATCTACCATGGCTGATAATATCCGGCAACGTGTAGTGTCGTGGGTGGCGCTTTTAAGATCAAGCTTTAATTTATCGATCGATTGAGAAAAAGAAACAAATGATAAAAGGCAGATGAAGCAAAAAAAGAAGTATTTGATTTTTTTGTGCAACGGTAACAATGGATTTAACCATTAAATATACCATTTTTTAAGAATAAAAAAGCCCGCTATTAGTATAAAACGGGCCTTTAAAGATCAAAAAATTTTTTATTAAAATTCAAATTTATAACCAACACCTTTTACTGTTTTAAAATAATCGTCGCCAATTTTTTCGCGCAGTTTACGAATGTGTACATCAATGGTTCTGTCACCTACAACTACTTCATCACCCCATACTGTATCTAAAATAAACTCGCGGGTAAATACTTTGCCGGGTTTACTGCTTAATAAAGAGAATAGTTTGAATTCTTTTTTTGGTAATGCAATTTCTTCGTCACCTTTGTAAACTACATGTTTTTCTTTATCAATACGTATGCTTCCAAATTCAATTACCGATTCGGAAATGGTATTGGCCTGCAACCTGCGCAATAAAGCCTTTACACGACTAATAAATACGCGGGGCTTAATGGGTTTGGTAATATAATCATCAGCACCAACTTCAAAACCTGCAATTTGTGTATAATCTTCGCTGCGGGCAGTTAAAAATGCTATTAAAACATCCTGTAAATTTTTTTGCTCGCGTAATTCCCTACAGGTTTCAATGCCATCCATATCGGGCATCATTACGTCAAGTACTATTAAGTGTGGAATTTCTTTTTTTGCTATTTCAACAGCGTCTTTACCGTTGTTGGCGGTTAGTATGGTGTAACCTTCTTTTTTTAAATTATAACCTAAAAATTCTACAATATCCGGCTCGTCATCAACCAACAGTATTTTAAAATTAGAATTGCTCATATTTCGCGTTTGTATCCGGGTTAAAATTACTACAATGCCTATTCCCCAAAGTTAACTAATTATTAAATTATAAACCAAAAACAACTATTAAATTAAACTTTTGGTAACATCAAATTTAAGTAGCCGTAATTTAAAAAGGCTTTTTTTGTGGCATATATTATAACACACACAATGCAAAAATTATTTTTCACACTCTTATTAATTTCCACACTTTCTATATCTATTGGCCAAACCGGCAAAATATCAGGCACTATTTTAGATTCAAAGACCGGTGAAACATTGCCCGGCGCAACAGCATTGATAGAAGGAACAGGTAAAGGTGCCAGTGCCGATTTTGATGGCAAGTTTATGCTAACAGGTGTACCTGTTGGTAAAGTAACTGTTGTGATAAGCTATATTTCTTACACCACAAAAAAAATAGCAGGGGTTGAGGTGAAAGTAGGGGATGTAACAGACCTTAATGTGCTTTTAGATGCTTCTTCATCGCAGGACCTTAGCGAAGTAGAAGTAGTAGTTACCTTAAATAAAGAGAACAATACTGCGTTAATTCTTCAGCAAAAGAACAATGCCAGCGTAAGTGATGGTATTTCTTCAGAAACCATTCGTAAAACACCGGATAGAAATACGAGCGACGTTATTAAGCGTATTAGCGGAGCAACCATACAGGATAACAAGTTTGCTATTATTCGCGGTATGAGCGATCGTTACAATACAGCCTATATAAACGGCGCGCCATTGCCAAGCTCTGAAAGTGATAAAAAAGCATTCTCTTTTGATATTTTTCCGGCAAATCTTTTAGATAACATTGTTATTTTAAAAACAGCAACCCCTGATCTGCCCGGTGAATTTGCAGGAGGGGTAATTCAAATAAATACAAAAAGTATACCTGAAAAAAACGCGTATAGTTTTGCCATTTCAAGCGGCTATAACGCGCAAACATCTTTTAAAGATTTTAAAACCTATAAAGGCGGAAAATACGATTGGTTAGGTGTTGATGACGGCGCAAGGGCTGAACCAAAAGGAATTCCCGGCACTAAAGATTTTTCGATTGATAAACTGGAGCAGATAGAATATGCCAAAAAAGTAAATTACGATTGGAGCCTGCAAACAAAAAAAGCAATGCCTAACCTGGCTTTACAAGCTTCAGTAGCAAACGTGGGCAAGCTATTTAAAAATAATGCGGGAAGTATTTTTGCATTGACCTATCAAAACAATAATAATACTTTTTTTACCAATCGCCGTGAGTTTGAAGAACAGGGCAGCAATTACGATGTTGTAAAAACACGTGATTATATTGACACTACTTTTTCTAATGCTGTATTAGCAAGCGCGCTTTGGAATTTGTCGTACAAATTTGGTAACAATCATCAGATAGGATTTAAGAATTTGTACAGCATTAATTCAGAAGACAGGGTAATAACAAGAAAGGGTTCGCAAGACATCAATACACAAACATGGGAACGTTCTACCGTAAGATGGTTTGTTCAAAATCAAATTTATTCAACACAGTTAAATGGCGATCATTATTTTGAGCCTGCAAAAATTAAATTTAAATGGGTAGCAGGTTACAGCGATATTAAGCGTGAAACGCCAAACTTAAGAAGAATGACCTATGTAAAAAATTCGGAGTTTGAAGATGATACAATAAAATACAATGCTGTTATTGCTACAACCGGTACTGCTGCGCAAAATGCAGGTACCATGTTATTTAATACCACAAAAGAGAACATGAAAAGCATGCGTTATGATCTGAGCCGTGCTTTTAAAATTGGAGATAAGTCCAAACATGAGATTCAAATTGGAGGTAATCACATTTTTCGCGATAGAATTTTTTATGCACGCTTGTTAGGCTATTCTATGTATCGTAAAAATTCTTCTTTAATAGAAAATACAGATCTTAAGTATTTAGATGAAAGCGTTATTTTTTCTCCCGAAAATATTGGCATCATGGATAATCCCGGCAATAAGGACGGTGGTTTTAAATTATCCGAAGCAACTACCGAAAAAGATAACTATGCGGCTTCATCTATGTTACACGCAGGTTACTTAATGATGGATTCGCGTTTGTTTGATAAGTTAAGATTTATTTACGGCGCTCGTGTTGAATCGTATAATCAAAAATTAACCGCTACACTTTTTGGTGAAGAACAAAGAACAGATACAACTGTTTTGGATATTTTACCTTCTGTAAACGCGGTATTTAGTGCAACCGAAAAAATAAATGTTCGCGCTTCGTTTTACCAAACAGTTTCGCGCCCTGAATTTAGAGAGCTGGCAGCCTTTAACTTTTTAGATTTTAATACAACGTTTAACATCAGTGGTAATCCCGGTTTAACAAGAGCAAAAATAGATAACTATGATCTGCGTTTCGAATATTTTCCCGGTGCAGGGCAGATCATTTCTGTTTCAGGATTTTATAAAAAGATCACTAACGCGGTTGAGCAGGCTGTGGATGCAGCTTCGCAGATCAGAAGCCTGACATTTGTTAATGTGCCGCTTGTTGAAAATGTGGGTGTTGAATTAGAATACCGTTTTAAGTTGAGCACCCTATTCAACGCCGATTCTTCTAAGTTCTTAAATAACACTACTATCTTCAGCAACTTTGCATACATTCAATCAAAGGTAGATGTAAGTAAAATTCTGGAAGCAGAAGAGCGTCCGCTACAAGGCCAATCACCTTACATTGTTAATGCTGGGATACAATATTTAGATAATGATAAAGGCTGGGGCGCAAGTGTTTCTTATAATGTTATTGGCAGAAGAATAGTTATTGTAGGATCAAAAGGTGAGCCAAGTTACTGGGAAAATCCACGTCACGTGTTAGATCTTCAGTTAGTAAAAACATTCAAAGAAAAATTTGAAATTAAATTTAACGTAAGAGATCTGTTGGCACAAAACCAGATCCTTTACCAGGATATCAATAAAAATGGTAAACTGGATAAAAATTCTGAATTAGAAAGTAAGAATAACTCACATTCAAATAGTTTTGATAATATAATGGCTAATACAAAATTGTCACCAACCATATCACTGTCGTTAAGCTTTAGATTCTGATCCAATCTAAATTTATTTCAATCTAATGTTAAGGCTATGTAAATCATAGCCTTTTTTGTTAACCTTAAATTAATGTAAGTATAAGTCTTTCATAAAATAGAATTAACGCCTTAAATAAGTTGTCGTTCTAAATTTGCTGCATAAAATCAGAACTACAATTAATCAATCAAATAAAAACAAAAAAATGAAAAAAATTTATTTATCAGCTGCAGCAGTATTAGCCTGCACATTAATGAATGCACAGGCATTCTTTACGCCTGTTAACTACAAAGGTGCGTTTCCTGTTACAGATAATACACCTGCAACCGACTGGACATCGGGTTGGGCTAACTTCGACCCTGAGAATACAAATTATGCTGCAACTACAAGCACACTTAGCGGCGATGTAACAGCTAATCAAACATTAAGCGGTGTTGTTTATTTAGATGGTTTTGTACACGTAAAAAACAATGCGGTATTAACTATCCAACCTGGTACAATTATTCGTGGTAAAAACGACCCAACAACTCCGGGTGTATTGATTATTACACGTGGCGCAAAAATTATGGCACAGGGTACTGCTGCTAACCCAATTGTATTTACATCTAACGAAACTGTTGCAAACGGCCGTAACCCCGGTGATTGGGGTGGTTTAGTACTTTGCGGTAACGGTGTTATCAATACCGGTGGTATCTCGCAAAACCCTAACGTTAGTAAAATTGAAGGATTTGTAACCAGCAGTCCTGACAGATATTATGGTGGAACCAATGATGCGGATAACTCAGGTGTTCTTTCTTATGTTAGAATTGAATTTGCAGGCGTTGCTTTAGATCCGTTAACACAAAACTCAGAGATCAACGGTTTAACAATGGGTGGTGTTGGTTCAGGTACACAAATTGATCACGTTCAGGTTTCTTTTTCTGGTGACGACTCTTTTGAGTGGTTTGGTGGAACGGTAGATGCAAAATACCTTATTGCTTACCGTGGTACAGATGATGATTTTGATTGCGATTTTGGTTTCAGAGGCCGTGTACAATTTGGTTTAGGTGTTAAAGATCCTAACATTTCTGATATAGCTTTAGCTTCTGGTGAATCTAACGGTTTTGAGGTTGACAACAACGGTACTGCACCGTATTTGGTATTACCTTTAACTAAACCAATTTTTTCTAACATGACAATGGTTGGTGCTAAGCGTGATGGTACAGGTACTATTCCTGCAGGCGATAAACATGAGTGTGCAATGCACATTCGTCGTAACACAGCTATCCGTATCTTCAACTCTTTATTCTTAGGTTTTGAAAAAGGCTGGAGATTACAACAGGCAGTAACAAAAGATAATTTTGATGCTCCTGCAACTGCAGATTCAGTTGGTGTTTTAGCTAACTCTTATATTACTCCGGATATTGCTGCAACATACATTACTGATGGTACGGTGGTTCCTCAAACATGGTACCATGCTTACAGCACTACAAATTTAAACGATACAGTTACAACTGTAACACAAATAGATTTTGTAAATGGGTTTCCTGCTTCGTTAGCTACAACTCCTGATTTCCGTTTAAAAGCAACAACAACTGTTGGTACCGGTGCTTCTTTCTCGCACCCGGTGTTTAGTGCACAGGTTACAGGAATTAAAAACATTACAAATTTTTCTGACAAAATTGTAAGTGTTTACCCTAACCCTACTGCAGATGCTGCTACATTAGTGATCGATTCTAAAAACACTTCTGAATTAAATGTAACTATTTTCGACATTAATGGTAAGTTAGTAGCAAGCCCTGTTGTTAACCAGGCTTTATCTACAGGTGAAAACACTTTCGCTTTAAATACTGCAAACTTAAACAACGGAGTTTACTTTGTAACATTAACTACTGTTAATGGTAAAGAAACCGTTAAATTAGTAGTAAGCAAATAAGATTACATACAATTAAGTAAAAACGCCTGCTATCTTTAGCAGGCGTTTTGCATTTTAATTATGACAGAAAGAAAATTAGTATTTGCATTAAAAAGAATTGAAGGGGCTTTTAATAAAGGTTTTTATTTGGAAGCTTTACTTAGCAATTATCATTTAAATATCGATCTGTTAAAATTAATTTATTCTAGGTCCGGTCTTACAAGATCTGCAGAAGAAAAAAAGATAAAGGTGCTTATTTCAGAGTTAAGCGCAGAGATAAGCAAGGATAACAAATTAAAGACCCTTATCACTAAAAAGAATTTAAAAATAGTAAAAGTGTGGGCTTCAAAAATGGATGCTTACTTCAAAGTATTAAAACATAAATGTCCCGAAAATTCAAAAAGCATGTATGTTGAAAGCCAAAAGATCTTTGCTATTCTAAACCTTTCGGCACATAAAATATTTGTGCACAAATAATTCTTCATCTAAATTTTATTAGTATTGAGCTAAATTAACTTTAGGTTAATTATAAATTTTGTTTGTGGTTATTTGTACTGCGGTTCTTTGCAGCACATGACCACAGAACTATTTATACACGAGAATCCTTCTCTCGAAATTTCAAAAGCTTACCAGGTACTCGAAAAAAAGAACAAAGATCTTATTGACGGACTGTATTACGCCTCATTTGTACAGCAAGGTATGATGCCGCAGGAACGACATTTTAAAAAGAACGGGCATCCTTATTTTGTATTTTATAATCCACTGCAAATAATTGGCGGCGATTTTTTCTGGCTCGGCAAAAAAGATGGCTGGAGTTATTATGCCGTTGGCGATTGCACCGGCCATGGCGTTGGTGGTGCCATGCTCTCTACCTTGGCCATTGGCTTTTTAAATTACCTGGTATATTCAAAAGAGTATGCTGAAGTAGGAGAGATCTTAAATGAGATAGATAAAAAATGGATAGAAACATTTAAACGGCATGAAGATGATGCTGAATTAAATAACGATTGGATGGAGATCTCGCTTATTGCGTTCAATCCTTTAACCCGCGATTTTCAATTTGCGGGTGCTAATTCAAGTATTTTGATAACAGGTAAGGGCATTGATTCCATAACGCTTTATGGCGACAGTTTTCCAATTGGTGGCTGGCAAATAGAAAGCAACCGTAAATTTACCACACACTTTTGCAAGTTTAAAGAAACTATAAATGTGTATTTGTACAGCGATGGCTTCCAGGACCAGTTTGGCGGGCATAATAACAAAAAACTGGGAAGCAGGCAGTTTAAAAACTATCTCGCTTCTATTACAGATCGGCCAATGCCACAGCAATTTTTAAGCATTGAAGGGCAGTTTCGGCAATGGAAAGGCATAAATGAGCAAACCGACGATGTTTGTGTATTGGGGGTTGAGTTTATTTAATATTAAATTAACTTTTGCTTGGCTTAGGCTTAAACTTAATAAGCAAACTTTACGCTTTTGCTTATGAGCCCTAACAGCTATTCAATAGTATTTTTCGATAATTCGGTCAACCGTATCTTTAAGACGATCGATCTTATTAAGAATAACTATTCAAACGTGTTTATCTGCAACCAGGAAAACGAATTTTTTGAATTGCTGGAAAAAAACGAATGTGATATTATTTTTTTAAATCTGGATATCACTCCAAACGATGCTGTTTTAATTACAAAAGAAATAAAGCTGCGTAATTTAAATTCAAAACCATTTATTATTATTTACTCCGATAAGCAGGATGATTTTGCACAGGAAATAGCTTTAAATTCGGGCGCCGACTCGTTGATTAATTTTCATTCAATACCGGGCGTAATGATCCTCTTCTTATAAAATATTTTAATGCGACGAATAAAATTAAAGAATGGGGTAGGTAAAGAAGTTATTTTAGATGATGAGCGCTTTTTAATTTTTAATAAAGGCGAGCCAATACAATTACCGCGTAAAGAATTTAAAGTATTTGAATTACTTTATAATACCCCTGATAAATTTTTTACCAAAGCCGAAATTGCAGGACTGATATGGATGGATGAAGAAGTGGCAAAAAAGCGTACCATTGATGTGCACATTTATAACATCCGCCAGTTTTTTGGCAAACGTATCATTCAATCACAAAAAGGGAAAGGGTACAGGATCAATAAAAAAGTGATCGGTTAAATCATTTGCTTTGCGAAACGCTGAAGGCAAAAAAAGCATCAGTACCTTGCAGTGTCCACACATAATTTTTACCATCCAGTTTTTGAAGCCATACTTTTTCATTTAATTTTTCAGGACATTTTTTCTCAATTTCTTTTACAAGTTCATCTTTTGTTTTTTTATCCTGTGTTTGGGTAACATAAGCCACACATACTTTATCTTTCGAAAACCAAAATTCATAATCCAATTCAATAACAGGATCCTGAAAGATGAGTGAGATCAGCGAAGAATCGGCATGTGTTGTTATAAACTGGTTATTATTTGCTTTATTAAGTGCATTTACTTCATCCAGCGTTTTACCAATAAAGGTTGGTGTTTTTATAATAAAGCTTTGCGAGTTAGCTGCAAAACATAAAAGTATTGCAAATAAAAATACTATCTTTTTCATGTATAAAGATAACATTTTTTTACTTTTCCTTAGTCGAAACCCTTAAGGCCCTCACGCAATCTCGCTCAAAAGTACACTGTACTTTCGCCGTGCTCAGGATAAAATCCAACAATAGACAAAGTAAAACAGTCAAGCCTCATCCCCCGCCTTCTCCAAAGGAGAAGGGGCTAGCCATTCAGCTTTAAACTCATAAACTCATAATTAAAATAAACGAAACCTTTACGCGTAAGCACACCTAGTGAGTCGGCCTTTTAAAAATTTGCGTTAAAAAAACCTTCCACTTCAAAATGCGTTGGCAAAAGCGAAGATGATTTTGGCTGTTCGCGAAGCGCTTAAATCATCAGCTTTGAAGAGGAAGGTTTTTAGCAAATTTTTAATAGCCTTGACTTTTTTGGTTACTTTTTGTGTTAAGACAAAAAGTGACGCCTAAATTTTTTATCAAGAAAAAGTGGAATTAAGTAATTTTATAAAATTTGAGTTTTCTCTGCACGAAAGTGACTAAGAAAAGATACATCATTTAAATATCCACATCAAAACAGGTTTTTCCGAAGCTTTTAATTTTGGATCAATGATCCTCATACTATTGTTGGAGATCGTTGGGCAGCCCCAACCTTCGGGTGTTCCTGCCGGATACACTTCTTTATCAGAAACCACTTCCCAACTATGAAAAACAATTAAACGCGATTGCGCATTGCTGTTTGTTTTATCAAGGCCATGCATAATGTATTTTATATTAATCCCCCAATCGCTGTAGGCACGTTCGCCTAATTTAAATTTCCCTAATGAGGAGCAATGGCTACCATCTACATTACTAAAATTAGGAGAATCTTTCGAGGCATCCTGACTCCAGGGATTGTTGCAGCAACCATGACCTACTAAAAAACTGTATTGAATCGAATCGCCTTTAAGATCCCACACAAAAAAACGTTTGGCACCGGAGTGTATGCTCATATCTATTAAGATACAAAAATCGGTATTGAATTTTTTTGTTTTACAAAAAGCCAATGCTTCTTTTGCTTTGGTGCGAAGGATCTGAAGATCTGCTTTTATCTTACGGTCAGCTATGCTTTCCCTGGTAACTTCAGTAACTACTGTTTGGGTAGAGGAAGTGCCTAAAAGACCATATGCTGCAATGCATAAAATAATTACCGAAATAAATATACCCGTTAAAGCTTTCAATGTAAGGTAATAACGTTTTGTGGTAATATTTATTGCGTGCTATCTCTCCGCTATTTCCTTTAATTTATCAAGCGCTTTTGGCCATGTTGTATCCATGTGTTCGGCCCATTCTTCGGGCATATCCAGTTCGGCAATAAAGCGGGTTGTGTTATCGTTTATTTTTTCGAAGGTATAATTTTCGTAAGAAGGCGCCCATTTTTTTATCTCATCGCTGGTAGTATCTTCTTGTCCATTTACAATTTGTCCATAATGTTTAATGGAGATATAAGAAGGGTGTTCGCTTTTTTCAATTAATGAGAGCATGCCGCCTACCTGGCCATTTTCTCCGGGACCCAAAAAACGCATCTTGTCGCCCTGTTTCCAGCTGCCCTCAAAATAAGAACCGGGATGAAATGGAGCAGTCCACTCCCTGTAATTTTTATCTTCGGTAACAGCTTTCCACACTTTTTGTTGCGGCGCATGGATGGTAATTTCGTAACGTAATTTTTTCATAGTTTTTATTTATATTATTTTATAACGCATTGTGTATAGCTTCCGTAAGCATCGGGTTGGGTAGAGTGATCGTTGCAATCTCTTTTTCTTTTGGCGGCAGAGCCTTTAACGGTAAAAGTACCATAGCTACCGGGCTCGGGATTATTTCCACTGTAGGCAGTACACTGGCAGGTATATTTTTTACAACTGCTTATGGTTAAAAATAAAGTTATAATAAAAACTACTGCTGCTAAAAACTGAACTGATCTTTTCATGATTCAAATTTTATATGAAGATACTAAATACATGTAAAGAAATAACAATTTAGAAACTGAAAAGTTCAGGCTGAGGAAAAAGGCTTGGCATAAAGCCTCATCCCCCGCCTTTCCAATAAATTGGAACAAGTTCCCCAAATGAGAATATGCAATAAAGTATAAACACATACAGTGTCCCTGCGGAGGTACTATCTACAATCCTACCCAATAAATTCTGTCCTCACTTTTTTGCTTGATCAAAAAAGTAAGCAAAAAAATCAAGGCTCACAAAGAAATTCCTTGATTTATTGTTTTCAAATTTTCTTGTGTCGCCTACGAACTCGCTCCTTCGTCGCTCAAACAGCGTAGGCTCATTGTAATTTTAAAATCATTAACGCTCAAATATATTAATAGGATTAAATTTTAAAATTACCGGTGGTTTAGAAAATTGAAACATAAATCATACGGAATTTCTTTGAGGCCAACTCACTTTGTGTGCTTACGCGGATGGGGTTGCGTATTTTAATTATGCGGTTAGTTGAACGGGTACTACAATTTCGATCTTTTGTAGAGATAGTAGCGAGCTAAGCTAGGCGGTTAGTTGATTAGGCATACAGAAAAGTGCTTAGCGAGGCAATGATTTTATTTTGGCTGTTCTACCTCGCCAAAATAAAAATCTCCTTCAAAAGATCGAAAGCGTTTTGGTCACTTTTGCACGCCAAAAGTGACAAAGAAATATAAAAAATTTTATGAAGCCTTGCCCCGATAACTATCGGGGTGCTCCACTTTTAATCAAGAAAAAATGGATTAAAAGATTTTACCGAATAAGAACATTAAGAATTTTAATGGATATTATTTAAATTTTCATTTATACCTTTATAAAGATACAAATGAAAAAAATTAAAAACCTCCAAATTGCCGGAAGCAAAAACAGATCCATTTTATTGGATTGTTTTTATAAAGAAGATGGCCTTGCAAAACCCATTATCATTTTTTCTCATGGCTTTAAAGGGTTTAAAGACTGGGGGCATTTTAATTTTATGGCAGAGCAATTTGCAGAAGCAGGTTTTGTTTTCATAAAATTTAATTTTTCATACAACGGAACTACAGTAGAAGATCCACTAAGTTTTGGCGATCTGGAAGCTTTTGGAAATAATAATTATATTATTGAATTGGACGATCTTAAAAAAGTAATAGACTGGGCTTTGAGTTGTGACGAATTAAAAAAAGAAAGAGACGGCAACAAATTATATTTATTAGGCCATAGTCGCGGAGGCGGCATTACCATTTTAAAAGCAGGAGAAGATGCGCGCGTAAAAAAAATTGTTACCTGGGCTTCGGTAAGCCAGATGGACCGCAACAAACCATTAACTATTGAGACCTGGAAACGCGATGGGGTAGTGTATGCAAAAAATGCGCGCACTAAACAGGATATGCCTTTGTATTACCAGTTTTATGAAACTATTTTAAATAATAAAGAACGACTCAATATTCATCATGCCATTAAACGTTTTGAAATTCCTTTTTTAATTGTGCATGGTACGGCAGACACTGCTGTAAAATACCACGATGCAGAAGAATTGTTGATCTGGGCCAAACATGGCAAGTTGTTGAAGATAGAAAATGGCGATCACACCTTTGGGGTAAAACATCCTTTTAATGAATCTTTGCCCAATATGGCAAAAGAGGTTATTGAAAAAACAATTGCTTTTTTTGTGCACTAATATTCCCTCCTCTTGTTCAAGCCTCACCCTTAATCCCTCTCCAAAGGAGAGGGAAATAATTAAAGAATCCGTTTAATATAGCGAGGTGGAAATATATTATCTTTATATAAAAAATAATGCCATTTAACGACGATAATTTTAATTTCGATGATCTTTCTGATGAAGAAAATAATGAACTCGAAAATAAAATGAAAGCAGAAAAAGAAAAACTTCGTAAACATCCTTTATTATTACAGGCAAAAGAAATTCTTAAGATTGTAGATGCTTTATTGGAAACTTGTGAGGATGAAACGCAATCGGATATATATCGTAGTACTTTGCGTGAATCCGCCATGATTATAATAGCAAAGCTGACATCAGGTTTAGCTTCGGATAATTATTTATTGTGTATGCAAAATGCTGCTATTATTCGTGAACACGGTGAATATTTGCGCCTGTCAAATCACATGTTGAACAGTTCGGATGGCTTTGATAAAAACTATGTGGCCATGTTTCGCGGCGAAATGGAAAAATTTCGTTTACTCTTTAAAGAATGGGCAAAAGAAATTCAGAATATGGAAAATGATTTTGAAGATGAATGGGGATTGTTTGGGAAGTAAGTTAAAGTTCCTATTTAAATAAATTGAAATATCTTGCGAACATGTAATATTTCCCCCTCTTACTTCCGGTAATTTCCTTTAAAATTTCTAACTTTTCAAAATCATTTATTAATTTATATGCTGATGCCGGAGAGATACCAACTACTTTTGCTACTTGCGCCGGATCAATTAATGGATCCTGAAATAAATGCCGTAATAACTTTTGGCTGTTTGCCGCACGCGAGCCTAGTTTCTCAATCTTAGCATCGCATTCTTTTTGCAATTTTAATATTTTATCAAATGTGTCAATTCCTTTTTGTGCCGTTTCAATTATTCCTACAAGAAAGAATTTAAACCATTGGCGTATGTCATTTTTTTCACGAACCGCCATAAGGTTTTCATAATATAAACTACGGTTTCTTTCAAAAAAATCTGAAAGATATAAGACCGGCTTTTTTATTATTCCTTTACTTACAAGGTAAAGTGTTATCATAAGTCTCCCAACACGGCCATTACCATCTAAAAATGGATGAATTGTTTCGAATTGATAATGAACCAATGCAATTTTTAATAATTCCGGAAAATAATTTTCTTCATTATGTACAAATTTTTCAAGATCACTCATGTAATCATTTACTGAAGTGTGTATAGGTGGAATAAACGCGGCATCATTTATCGTTGCCCCACCAATCCAATTTTGACTTTGTCGAAATTCTCCCGGAAGCTTGTTTTTTCCTCGCACGCCTTTTAAAAGTACTTGGTGAGCTTCTTTTATTAATCTTGTAGAAAAAGGGAGTTCAGCTATTTTTTTCTCTGCTTTTTTCATTGCAGATATATAATTTTGTACTTCTTCCCAATCATCACGTTTTGCTAATGGTACATTTGCTTTATCTAACAAAGCTTCTTCCATATTGGTTTGTGTACCTTCTATTTTAATACTTTGTGTTGCTTCTTTTAAAACATGCATACGTATAAAACGTTCAATATCCGGTATGTATTCCGAATACATATCAAGTCGCCCCAAGTCCCTGTCAGCCTGACCCAGCAGCTTTAGGACTTCCATATCTTCTAAAATCCATTTTTGGTTAATAAAATTAGGTTGGAAGCTTTTATAACTTCCCTGATTAATGTAAGTGCCTGATTTAAAAAATTTCACAAGTATGAATTTTAATTATCTATAATAAAGATAAATCTTATTTTAGAAAAATGCAAAAAACTAAAATAAGGTAATTCCTTATTTTAGTTTTTAAGAATAGCCTAATACCTTTGACGTAAAACACCTTTTACAGAACCGCTTCCGGATATGGCGAAAGAGGTGATCGAAAAAACAATTGCTTTTTTTGCTCACTAACATTCCCCCTTTGAAAAAGGGGGTTAGGGGGATTCATGCGTTAAAGCACGCCTTTTGCACGCACACTAATTTTGACACCACTTTTTGTCTTTAATTATTGTAATGCAAACTTTAAATTACTTCCTTTAACTTTTTCTTGATAAAAATTTCAGGTGTCACTTTTTGTCTTGATACAAATTCGCCCTCACTTTTTTGCTTGATCAAAAAAGTAAGCAACCCCGATAGCTATCGGGGCAAGGCTTATTAAAAATTTGCTAAAAACCTTCCTCTCCAAAGCTGATGATTTAAGCGCTTCGCGAACAGCCAAAATCATCTTCGCTTTTGCCGACGCATTTTGAAGAGGAAGGTTTTTTTAACGCAAATTTTTAAAAGGCCGACTCACCTTGTGTGCTTACGCGGACTGGTTTGGTTAATGGGTGCGTGGGCCCGGCAAAACGCTGAGCGTGGGGCAGGGTGAATTGATCTTTTGTAGAAAACCAATAAAGGCGCTTGTCGTTTAAAAATCTGTTCTTTCCAAATAAACAAGTGGAACAGGTTTTTTTACTTTATTTGGTTTTCAAGAAAGATCAAGAGCGCGAGGCAAGATCGTTTTGCCTTGTCTTTTGTTTACTTTTCGACTAAGGAAAAGTAAAGAAGAAAATTTTGTAAAAAGCGAAAGCAAATTACTTTTTTAAAAGACCATAGTAAACCAGATCTACCAGTTGCCCACTTGTAGTTCTATAATCCTTACGGAGCACCCCTTCCTGTTCAAAGCCCAATTTCTCTGCCAAGCCGCGTGCTTCTTTATTGGTAAGGTGTGTGCGCAAAAATACTTTTGTAAAACCAAGATCGTTGAAGAGATGATCAATAACAATTTGCATGGCTTGTTTAGAAACGCCTTTGCCTAAAGCTTCTTTAGCTAAAAAGCAACCAAACTCTGCTTTGGGTATTTTCCAGTCTATGCTTTTTACATCAATGTAACCTATTATGGTTTGTGTGGTAGTATCAATAATTACAAAGGGATAATAGCTTTTTTCTTCGCGGCGTTTTATGTTATTGGCTACAAAGTCCTCAGTATCTTTTAATGTTTTTGTTTTGCTTAAAGTACCTGCAAAAAAATCTTCCAATCGCGGACGGTTGGCATCTATTAATTTAAAATAACCCGCTGCATCACTTTGCTGCATAGGACGGATGAGGTACGTGCGGAGGAAGGGGGTGGGGTGCATACTAACAAAATTAGATAAAGGATTTAATAATGAAAAATAAACCTTAATAGTGTATTGTGTATAGAAGGGGTATAGGACATGTAGGACGTAAGTACGCCTTAAGCATAGGGTAGGCTAAGTGTTGCATAGCGTTTTTACAGGTATTTGGTGAACTTGAGTTGTGTGTATAGTGATACTACTTTTATTTGATGGCGCGCCAATTGAGATATTAAAATGACAGCAAACAAAACAAAATTGCTATAGATGGATTAAAAGCAATAAAATTGCCATTCTTTAACAGTCAATAAGCGTCTTTAAGCGTAAAACAGTATCAATTTAATTTGGGTTGGAACAATTTGGGTGGGGAGAGTTTACATTTGTGTATGGCAAAACAGGTAGGACCATTTTTTATTACCGGCACTATTGGCGGTGTAAGCTTTTACAAAAGCGGCGATCAGTATTTGGTGCGCATGGCAGGCGGACCGGATAAGAAAAAGATATTGCACTCTCCCAATTTTGTGAATACACGCAGGAACATCAGCGAGTTTGGCAATGCCTCGAAGGACGCAACATTTTTAAGAAGAATGCTTGCGCGGCATTTTAAACTGAACGATGCTTATTTGTACCAGCGGCAGGCCAAACTATTTACGCAGCTAAAAAATTTTGATACCAGCTCGGTTTACGGAGAACGAAGGGTAAGCAAAGGGTTGCAAGATAAAACCGCTAAACAACTGCTATGTGATTTTGCCTTTAGCAAAAAAGGATTGAAAGAAGTACTTATATGTAAGCCTGTAATTAATACAGATCATTTAATTAGCCTGACATTTAAGAATCTGGTTTTTGCAAAAGGCGCTAACAAAGTTGTGATAAGCGCTGTGCGCCTGTTGGTGGATTTTGAGAACAGAAATTGTATAGCCAGCGAATACACGGAGATAATAGCAAATAAAAACAGTAAGCAGCAGGAAATAAAATTAAAATCTATAACAGCAATTGAAGCTGCTAAAGGCCGAGTTTTTTATTTTTTGCAATTGCGCTTTTATACTAATAACCAGCCACTTGATATTGAAACCCGTTTGGGTTGTATTGCCATTGACCCTCAACTGCAAAAAGAAAATGAATTGCTTTTGATAGCGGGAGAAATAGTTCCGTATGGGGTTTTGGAGAAGATTTTTAAAGAACGTATAGTGGTTGAAGAAGAGCGGGAGGTGTTGATAAGGGGGAGGCCGGGGTAAATTAATTTAATCTTAAGAAAAATTTCCTTAGAGCCAATAAAGTTTCAAATAAATAAAAATTACCCAGCCACAGGCCAATCCTTGAATTGTCCTTCGGCTTGTTCCATTATTTCTTGTAAAATTTTATTGAGTTCTTCTAAAGATACTTTTCCACGTAATTCTTTTTTAATGGCTAAACGAATTGCAGCTTTCGCATCTTCTTTCTTTGTCCAGTCAATTTGTAAATTATCTTTTACTGCTTTACAAACGGCGTGAACTACATTTTGCATTGGTCCTGCTTCTTTTATAATATCACGTTTTGCGTTTAAGCTGACAACGGTTAGCGCATTGTACTCAAACAATAAAGGTATGTCTTGTTTATAATGCTGTATCTGATTAAAGGCTTCTGACTCTGTGGTATTATCATCAAACCAATTTTTAAATTCAAATACCACCAGTGGTAAACCGTTAATGTAAATGAGTAAATCGGGAATACGATGATTGCGCCCTACAATCTCAAACTGGTTAACGCAGGTAAAGGTATTGTTCTCCGGATTTTCAAAATCAATGGGATAAATGTGTAAGGCACTTTCTTTACCTGTTTTGTCTTTCCAGCTTACATCTATGCCTTTTGTGAGTTTTAAATGAAAGGCGCGGTTACGGTACTCTAAATCGTTACCATTATTATTTATAAACTCTTTAACAACACTTTTGCAAACCTCAACCGGTAATTGAGGGTATTTGGTACTAAAGCACTACTTACAATGTCAAAAATCTTTATCTTTTCGTTTTTTGATAATTCTTTAGAGCTATTCAAATAATCTTGAATTACACTAAAAATATACCATGTATTTTCTATACTCATTTGTAATTAATCTTTTATATTTTCCAATTTCCTTACAGTCTCTTCTGTCAAATTTTTACAAAATGTAATCACAATATTGTTTAGCTCTTCATCACTAAACAGCTGGTGATATAGTTTAGTATATAACATCTTGTTTTCATGGCTAAAGAGGCATTCGTATTTAAACTCTCCCAGTTTTATAACAATATCATTCCCAACATTAAACGTATCTATCCCAGCTTCTTTAAAGCCTCTTAAGTTGATGTTTAATCTTAACTCGTGTGGTTGCCCGGGAAGTTTGTTTATGTTTTCACGCACTTTTTCAATGTCATAATTTGCAATGCCGCCAAGGACAAGTATCTCTACACTTTCAAACATTGGTCCAATTTCTTTTTGTAAAGCCTCTTTTAGTTTATAGTATAGTGTTACCAATACATCGTTAAACAAACCAATAGTTACTTCAATACTCAATCTTTTTTCAACGGTTCCTTTTTTTAAATTAGCTACTAAATTTTTAATTTTATCCAGGCCTTCTTTTAAAGGTGTTTCAAGGTTTTCAGTTTCTTTTTCAATTTCTTTTTCCAGTTCTTCTATGGACGGTAAACCGCTTTTTAAATTTTCGGGTAACACGGTTTTTAATTCATAATCTGCAATGCCCATTGGTTTATCAATACCGCGCAAAGCATATTCTATTACTGTTTCGTTAGGTGTTTTGCATAGTAATACACCAATGGTAGGTTTGTCTGGTTCTGTTTTTATTTGCTCATCAATAGCATTTAAATAGAAGTTCAATTTTCCGGCAAACTCCGGTTTAAATTCGCCAACCTTTAATTCAAACACTACATAACAATGTAAACGGGTATTATAAAATAATAGATCAAGGTAAAAATCATCGCCGGCTACATTTAAATTAAACTGGTTGCCAACATAAGCAAAGCCCCTGCCGAGCTCCAAAATAAATTTCTTTAAATGTGCTATTAAAGCGTTTTCAATATCACGCTCTTTCATCTCCTCTGTTACTCCAAAAAAATCGAGCATGTAAGGATTTTTAAGCATTTCTTTAGCCAAATCGGCTTGTGGTAAGGGTAAGGTTTGCGGAAAATTGGTAATGGCTTTTCCCTGCCGTTCAATTAATTTATTATCTATTTGAAGTATCAGTACGTTTTTACTCCAGTTGTTTTCAATTGTTTTTTGAGCGTAAAAAGCCCTTTCTTCTACGTTTTTAACCTTGTCTAGTAATACAATATTATGAGACCATGGCAATTGTGCAACCAGTGGCTGCACAAATGAATTCTTTTGATTGTCAGCGCTTTGCAATTGTGCAAGTGCTGGTTGCACAATTGAGAATTCAGGATAAGCTTCGGCAAAAGCCCGCATATATTTGATATTACGAATCGATAAGCCCTGCATATCCGGGAATTCGTTTTTTAAGTCCTGAGAAAGGCGGTCAATTATTTTAGTACCCCAGCCTTCTGTTTTTTGTTGTTCTAAAATAGTGTTTCCAATTTCCCAATACACATTTAGCAGCTCTTTATTTACGGCAAGAGATGCTTTTGTTTTTGCCTGCCTTATTTTTTCTTTAAGACTTGCAACAATGTTTAAATAATTATTTGGTGTTAATTCGCTCACTACATTAAAGTATTTAAATTTTTCTCAATACGTTTTTGTAATTCGTTACTTTTTGCAAACTGTTCTTTTAAAGTGGCTTTTAACGAAGCCATTTTTTCTTCAAAAGGTATTAAATCAATTTCGGCTTCTTCGCTTCCCACATAAATGCCCGGTGTTAATTTATAATCCTGTTTAATAATTTCTTCAATGGATGCAGATTTACAAAAAGCCTGAATGTCTTTATATTTAGCCGGCTTTGTTCCACTCACCGGTATATTACGCCAAGTGTGATAAGTATTACCAATGCGTTCTATTTCGGCATCTGTTAACACGCGCAATTTGCGATTCGTCATTTCGCCTAATTTATTGGCATCAATAAATAATACTTCGTTTTTACGTTCGCGATGTTGTTTGTTGCCTTTACGTGTTTTACTTAAAAAGAATAAACAGGCAGGTATTCCGGTGGTTAAAAATAATTTATCCGGTAAACGCACAATGCAATCAATCATGTTTTCAGTTAACATGTGTTCGCGCACATTACGTTCACCTTTGTTATTAGACGTCATAGCACCATTTGCCATGACGATACCGGCAGTGCCGTTATTGCTTAAATGATGCCACACGGTTTGAAACCACATATAATTGGCGTTGCCATCCGTTACAACCGGATCATTAGAATCTTTTATTTTAAATAAACGTGGATCATTTTCCGGTAAATCTTCAGGATGCCATTGGCTTACATTAAAAGGCGGATTCATTAAAATATAATCTGCTTTTAGTTCGGGTAATTTATCATTCAATAAAGAATCACCTAACTCTAATTGAAAATTTAAGTTCCGTAAAGCAAGATTCATTTTTGCTAAACGTAATGTTCCATCATAACGCTCTTGGCCATAAATAGAAATATCTTTTTCGCTTCCACCATGCGCACGTATAAATTTTAACGACTGCACAAACATACCGCCAGAGCCACAAGCCAAATCCGCAATTTTTCCTTTTAATGGTTCTAACATTTCTACAAGCAAGCGCACAATACAACCAGGAGTAAAAAACTGTCCGGCACCAGAACCTTCTGCAATGGCAAAACGCCCTATGTAAAATTCGTATATGCGTCCTAATACATCACTTTCAGGATTATGTTTTTCAGAAAATTTAGGATTGGAAAATAGATTAATTAATCCGCCTAATTGTCTTGCAGTTAACTGGCTCTTTACAAAAATACGTGGAAGGATGCCTTTTAATTCAGGACGAAATTTAGAAATAGTTGTTTCTAGTTTTTCAAAAGCGTCATCTGTTTTTACTTTAATATCATCTTGTTCTGCATTATCCTGCAAATACTGCCAGGTGGCTTTTTGTGGAATGATAAATGTATTTTGTGTTAGGTATTCATCAGGGTCTTCTAAAACATATTTTTGTTCTTTTTTATCTTTTGTATAATATTTCGATTTAGGATCGCTAAGGATGTTTTGAAGTTCGTCACGACGCGCCTCATAACGTTCGCTCATGTGCTTTAAAAATATAAGAGACAGTACATAATCTTTATATTGATTTTCTGCAACGGCACCACGTAGTTCATTGGCAACATCCCATAATTCTTTTTCAAAATCAATATCCGCTTTTGCTTTTTTGTATTCGTTAGCCTTTGGTTTTTGTTTGGCCATAATAATGGATTCTAATAAGTACTTGATTACCGAAAATTACTAAATTTTCTTCTATCAATTACCTACCTCCAACAGTAGGTAAAGCCTTAAAATTTAATTGACCGCTTTTGACTTGGTTTGACTGCTCTTGACCTTATTTGACCGTCTTAAATTAATTTAAGCGGGTGAAGATATACCAGGTTTTACAGTTGTGTTACAGTTATGATACAGTTATGTAGAGGTTATGATGGTGTTATAGAGGAGTTATAAATCGTTTATTCGGGGTTAGAATATTGTGAGTTGATTTTGGGCGTAAAATCTATTGGTTAATTATTGGATTTCATTTTTTGCTACGTCACCAAAATCCTCTCCCGCCCTTCGGGCACCCTCTCCAGAGAGGGACACTGTGTTTGCTTAGGCGTTTCCTGAAAAGTCCTTCTCCTTTGGAGAAGGATTTAGGATGAGGCTAAATAAAAAAACCACCCAGTCCATTACAGAAAGGGCGGCTCATTTAAACAATATCTCTTAAAACAATTTTAAAAACCTACTCCGTAGGCGCAGCCTCAGCCATTAGCGCAGCTTTAATTTTATCTTCAATTTCCATGGCAAGATCCGGGTTTTCTGCAAACAAGGCTTTTACGGCATCACGACCCTGGCCTAATTTGGTATCATCGTAACTAAACCACGAGCCTGCTTTTTTAATAATGTTCTTCTCAACACCAATATCAATTATCTCGCCTACTTTGCTAATGCCTTCTCCAAAAATAATATCAAACTCAGCGGTGCGGAATGGTGGCGCCAGTTTATTTTTAATAACCTTAACGCGCGCGCGGTTACCCATTACATTATCGCCATCTTTTAACTGGCTCACACGACGAATATCTAAACGTACCGAAGCGTAGAATTTTAATGCGTTACCACCAGTCGTCGTTTCAGGATTACCAAACATGATACCAATTTTTTCGCGCAATTGATTGATGAAAATACAGCAGCAACCTGTTTTATTAATGGTACCGGTTAATTTACGTAAGGCCTGGCTCATTAAACGTGCCTGTAAACCCATTCTGCTATCACCCATTTCACCTTCAATTTCGGCTTTTGGCGTAAGCGCAGCAACGGAGTCTACTACTACTAAATCAACAGCACCTGAACGTATTAAATTATCGGCAATCTCTAAAGCCTGCTCACCGTTATCGGGTTGAGAGATCAATAAACTACCTGTATCTACTCCTAATTTTTCTGCATAAAAACGGTCAAAGGCATGTTCTGCATCAATAAAAGCTGCAATGCCACCCGAGCGTTGTACACTGGCAATAGCGTGTATGGCCAATGTTGTTTTACCTGACGATTCAGGACCATAAATTTCTACTACACGCCCTTTTGGCAAACCGCCAATACCAAGGGCAATATCTAAACCTAATGAGCCTGTAGAGATAGCTTCTATCTGATCTACTTTAGCATCACCCAGTTTCATAATGGTACCCTTACCATATGTTTTTTCTAATTTATCTAATGTTAATTGAAGCGCTTTTAATTTTTCAGAATTAACTGCTTTTTTTGAAGTCGCATTTGTTTCTTCCATTACGTCTTCTGCATTTTTTTTTGCCATGATATATAGTTTATTTGATTACGCTTTAAATAAAGTTAGGGCTTGTTATCTCTTTTTCCTCAACCCTTTCCGCAATTTTACCCTAACTTATACACAAAGGTATATGCAATTTGTAGCAATGTCTTGCTACAGTTTATAGTATTTTTAAAATATGATAATATTCAACTATAAACAGCAGAGCTTACCGAAATTTTGCGCCAGGTCCCGATAGCTATCGGGAGAAGCGTAAAGCCCACAGCCGCGAGTGAGGAACGAACCTCGTGGCGAGGACTTGGAGTGAAAAGCCCGCCCGGGCGCCCAAAATAATTATCAACTTATTATGTAATAAATTTAAGTTGTTGGCATTAAATTTGAGTAGCGCAAACTACAGCCATACTTCCATGCAAATCACCACTACATCTATAAATATTGGTTTTTGGGCATTAAAAACCGTACCTTTAGTTTAACTAAAACATAAAACATGAACAAATTATTTACTTCGATCTTAACATTTGCAGTGTTAACGTCTACCGCGCAAGACCGTTTAAAACGGGTTAGCGTAATTAATTTGCAGGCAAAGATCGCCGCAAAAAATAAAGCCAATCTCGAAAAAGAAAAATATGCCAAGGCTGTTAATTCACCAGCCGGCATTTCGGGCAATAAAAGTGCAGCAGCTCCGGGCTTTAATTCTTTTTCTAACTCAAGCAATATATATGGTGTTACTATTAACGCTTCAAAACCTCTGCAGTATAATAACGATATTAATGTAGTATCGTTCATTCACCGTCGCCCAATTGGCTATGTAGGTGCACCAACCAATAACACAGGCGTTATTGTGGCTATGATCTCTGCCAACCAGGGTACAAGCTGGGATAGTACCTGTGTGTACAGCGATGCTACTAATGTAGGCCGTTACCCGCAAGGGGGTTTATACAATCCTCCTGGCAACACAACCGTTAGTAATGCGTACGTAATAGCCTGCGGACCGGCATTAGATGGCGGCGGCTCATGGGCGGGTAGTTATTTTGCCAGCAAACAATTAGGTGCTTATAATACTTTGGCCAGCCAAACACCAAGTGCACAACAATATTTTAGTACAGCCGGCCCTTTTGGTCCAAATGTATATTCAAACGATTGGCCGGTGTATGGTTTTAATTCTACCGATGATGGAAAAGTAAGAGCTATGGGTCAGTTATGTCCTGATCCGGATGTGGCGCCAATTGATGCACGCGGGGCAGTAATACAAAGCGGAACATTTAGCGGTGGTATCTTTAACTGGAAAACAGATTCTATTGTACCACCTGTTGTAGTTAAAGGCGATGGCTTTTTACAAATGAATCAAAGTGCTTATATGGCATGGAATGAAGCCGGTAACATTGGTTATGTTGTTTTTATTGGCAGCAGAACCGGCGCAACAGGCGCTAATAAAGGATGGCAGCCAATTGTTTATAAAACAACCAACAGTGGTACATCGTGGAGTTTATTAAGCAGCATTGATTTTAATGCACCTGCTTATGCAACTGTATTAAACAGGTTAGATGGCACAAATGCAATTCCAAGTTTAAAAATTCCTTTATTTAATACCTTTGAAGGATTAGATTGCGCAGTAGATGCCAATAACAAATTACACATTGCAGCAGTATTGGCAACTACTACCAGTGGCGATAACGATTCATTAGCTTTTACACCGGGTTACGATGTAGAAGAATACACATGGCCTCACACTGCAGGCAAACATCCTTACTTATATGATTTTATGACAGATGGTACGGGTTGGAATTATATTACGGTAGATTCTGTTACCAGCGAAGCACCGGCTGCAACATCAGGCTTTCCGGGTTTTGCAGAGAACCCTTGGGATGATGATGCAGGTAAAGTAACATCAGATTCACGTATACAATTAAGCCGCAGTGCAGATGGACAATTTATTATTTACACCTGGGCAGAATCTGATCCGGCATTTACAAACGGCGCAAAATTCTGGAACAACATTCCAAACGTAAAAGCAAGAATTTATGATGTAGCAACTTCTACATTACATGCAAGTGAGATAAATGTTACCAAACCGGCAACAAGTGCTAACCCTAATGTAGCCAGCAGAGCCATGTTCCATTTTACAGCTCCTTCGGCAATAACGGTTACACCTATTACAGGAGGCTTTAGCGCTAAAGTGCCTATTACGGTAACTACAAGCAATCCTTATATACAAGGTTCGCCAAACACACATTATTATTCTTCTGATGCGCTTAATTTTACTGCTACAGGCATTAACGAAAATGCAAAAGATGCTTTACAGTTTTCGGTTTATCCAAATCCTGCAAACGATAAATGTGTAGTGAGTTTAAATTTAAACGAGAATGCAAATTTAGAGATCTCTGTTTTAAATTATTTAGGACAAGTAGTAAAACATTCTAATCACAAAGCACAATTCGGCACAAATGATATTACTTTAGATATTGCTGCTTTAAAAAGCGGTGTTTATTTTGTGAATGTAAAAAATGGAAATGCTACTTCAACTAAAAAATTGGTTGTAGAATAATTCGTTGTCACTTCGAGCACGGCAACGCAACGCGTTGAGCGAGCTCGTGTGTAGATAGACTAACTATTTAATTAAAAAGCCTGCTAGAGATAGCGGGCTTTTTTATTGGTTTAAATTTCTCCAACATAGTTTTATTCCACTTTTTCCTAAATTTTTACTTTACTTTTCCTTAGTCGAAAAGTAAACAAAAGACAAGGCAAAACGATCTTGCCTCGCTCTCTTGATCTTTTTTGAAAGACTAATAAAGTAAAAAAATTTGTTCAGCGAATTTTTTCCGAAAGAACAAATTTTTAAACGGCAAGCGCCTTTATTGTCTTTCTACAAAAAGATCAATTCACTCTGCCCACGCTCAGCGTTTTGCCAATCTCTCACACACAAACCGGACTAATCCGCGTAAGCACACACAGCATATCGGCCTCAAAGAAATCCAGTAAGATTTATGTTTCAATTTTCTACCACAGGTAATTTTAAAATTTAATCTTATTAATGGAATTTGAGCATTAACATTTTTAAAATTACAATTGAGCCTACGCTGTTTGAGCGACGAAGGAGCAAGTTTGTAGGCGACGATCGAAAATTCGAAACAATAAATCAAGGAATTTGTTTGTGAGCCTTGTCCCGATAGCTATCGGGATTTGCTCAACTTTTTATCAAGAAAAAGTTGAAGGAAAGAATTTTATAATTCTGCTTTAAATTCTTGTGTATACCAAGAAAAAACACTTAGTGTGCTTCGCGATTTCTTAGTGTTCTTTGTGGTTAAGCTATTCCAAATTCCGGAAAAACCTTCCATGCAATGGAAAAAATCAATTGTACTATTTTTTGAAAACCTTGATAATAAAGACTTTATCGCCGTGGCACAATATCTGCATTTATATAAGCAGATAAAACAAACAGCCATGAAAACTTCAACTAAAATAAAAATCACGATCATCACAATCTTAGTTATTTTAACTAACGTTTCTTTTGGCCAAAACAATAACGATACTAAAGAGACCAAAAAAACTGAAACTAAACAAGAAGATGTGGTTCGCAGCAAAAAAGGTCCTCAACCAACAATGACTGTAACTACTGAAAGCAAATCGTATTTAGTTTAATATTTCCCACAACCTAACCACAAAGCACACAAAGAGTTTCGCAAAGTGCACAAAGAAATTATTTTAGTGTTCTTAGTGCATTCTTGGTGTACTTTGTGGTTAACTTTTAGACACAAAGATATTTCGCAAGGCGCACAAAGAATTTATCTCAGTGCTCTTCGTGCATTCTTAGTGTACTTTGTGGTTAAGTTTTAGACACAAAGATATTTCGCAAAGATCACAAAGAAT
>JAVTWD010000101.1:0-68853 GCA_032229505.1 Bacteroidota bacterium | reverse complement strand
TGGTTAAGTTTTAGACACAAAGATATTTCGCAAAGATCACAAAGAATTTATCTCAGTGCTCTTCGTGAATTCTTAGCGTACTTTGTGGTTAAGTTTTAGACACAAAGATATTTCGCAAAGATCACAAAGAATTTATCTCAATGCTCTTCGTACATTCTTAGTGTACTTTGTGGTTAAGTTTAATAGATCACGTAATTAATATCAATTGTGTTTGTTACACAAGGCTGCAGATCAGGCAAGGTTAATGTCAGGAATTCTTTCTCTAGGTGTTGTTTAATGTCTTTGTTAGATGTTTTAGCATTGGCTTCAATTACTTTACCCTCAGCATTTACACAAAAGTAAACGGTAATTTTTTCGCTTTTATTTTTATGTTTTACCGTTTCAGGCGTGCTTAAAGCATTCTGAATTTTTTTAACCAGTTTGTTTTTGTCGGCACCGGTTTCTGTGGCTTTAATTGTGTTTACACTTAAGCAAATGGCAAGTACTAATAAGAGATTTTTCATTGTTTTGGGTTTTAAATTTGGGTTAAGACGCCTACCAAAACAAAAAAGTTACAGGCAAATTAAAATTATTTTTAGCCTCATCCTATCCCGATAGCTATCGGGATCTTCAAAAGAGAAGGACTTTAATATGTGAATCGGTTAGGTATGGGCAAACCTGATACACTGGTTCCAAAGAATTTTCTTTGCGCACTTAGTGAAAAACTTAGCGCTCTTTGTGGTTAGACTTTAATGGATAAACTATACCCATTCCTATGTAAATTATTGATCTCAATTGAAGGATCGGTAGAAAGATATTTGCGAAGCTTTACAATATACACATCCATACTACGGGCGGTAAAATAATTATCCTCTGTCCATATTTGTTTTAAGGCTTTTTCGCGCAGCAACACATCATTCTTATGTTGACATAATAAATTTAAGAGCGCGGCTTCTTTTGGTGAGAGTTTTATTTCCTGTGTTTTATTTTTTAAAGAGCGCAATTTGGCATTAAAATCAAAAGAACCAATTTGGTGCTCGAATGTATTTTGGTTTGTACTTTCGGTTTGCAGGTTTAAAATGGCATTTATTTTTAATAACAGTAATTCCGAATCAAAGGGTTTTGTAATATAATCTGCAGCACCCAGTTTATAACCTTTTATCATATCATCACGCATACCGCGGGCTGTTAAAAAAATAAGCGGAATGTTTTTGTTGATGGCTTTTATTTCGCCACTTAAAGTAAACCCATCTTTTTTAGGCATCATAATATCAATAATACACAGATCAAAGGCAGAGGTTTTAAAAGCGCGCAATCCTTGTTCTCCATCTTCGCACCATTCAACGGCAAAACCGTTCATCTTTAAATAATCTTTTAAGATGGCACCAAAGTTCTTCTCGTCTTCAACCAATAATAATTTAGTCTGCATGCTTTAAAGTTATAATAAATTCACTGCCTTTATTTTTTTCACTTTGTACAGTAATGGTTCCATTATGCGCTTCCACAATTGATCTAACATAACTTAAGCCCAGACCAAAACCTTTTGTATCGTGAAGGTTACCGCCCTGTACACGATAAAATTTTTCAAAGATCTTGTCGTGTAAAGAAGCATCAATACCAATACCCTTATCTTTTATTTTAAAAACAATGTTGTTTTGAGTTTTCTCCAGCGAAAGAGTGATCTCACAATTTTGATGAGAATATTTTAAAGCGTTATCAATTAAATTACAAATAGCATTTTGTAAATGGAATTTATCTGCATGTATTTTAATTTCAGATATAGCAGGAGTGAAATTAATTTTGGCATTTTTTTCCTGCGCTTGTAATTTAAAAGCAGCTATTGCGTCTTGAGTTATGGCAACAAGATCTAAGTTTTGTTTATTCAATTGCAGTTCGCCTTTATCCAGCATGGCCATTTGCAGCACACGCTCAACATGATTATTTAATTTGTTATTTTCTTCTTTTAAAATGCGTGTGTAATTCTTAAATTTTTCTTCATCTGTTTTAACCTGCGGATTATTGATTGAATCAATTGCCAAAGAAATAGTAGCAATGGGTGTTTTTAATTCGTGGGTCATGTTATTAATAAAATCATTTTTTATCTGAAGTAATTTTTCCTGACTTAACATACGTTTAAATGTAAGGATCATAACAAAAGCAATAAGCAGGGTAATGAACAAAGATAGAGCAAGAAGACCGGCCATTTGTTTAATTACGAAATTAGTGGTTGATTGGGTGTAACCTAATTTTAAAAAAAGCATACCACCAAAAACATCGCCCGGAAAAAGCTCTGCGGTAACCATTGCAGGTAATATTTTTACGTATTGTGAAGTATTAAATACAACATGATGTGCTATGGAACCGGGTTTATTATTTGCCGGCATATAAGTAATACCATAATCAGGCACAAGATCAATACCGCGTTTTAAAAGTTCATCTTTTAAAAGTTTTTTTAAAACAATGGTGTCAACCCGCTCATCAATATTTTTTTGTGCTTCTTCAGCGCTAATGGCCATTTTTAAAAATAATTCCTGCAGTTCTTTTGCTTTCTTTTTTGGATTGCCGTTAACATGCGCTTCAGAACGAATGATTATTTTTTGTTTTTTGCCCGGGTCTATCTTAACTATTGTTGTAGTGGCAGATGTATCACTAATGATCCTTATCTGCCGGTCACTTTTTGTATCAAGATCAATGGAATCTATTTTTAATTTGTTCTTGATATTAGTAACAACAAAATGAAGGTCTTCTTTAACCATGGCACTTAGAGAATCTTTTTCCATTAAAGAGTCAAGGTTGTTTAAGATAAACTTTGAGTCCTCATTTTTTTTCAAACGCCCTGTAGCTTCTAAAACGGCTTCGCGTGTATTATCTGCCAGTTCTTGTTTTTTGTATTCGTAAACAAAAAAAAGCCACTTTGCCTGTAAAGCAATCAGGCTTACTAAAGCAAATGTGATTAATACCGGTATATAGCGTTTGGCCTTTCTCATTGCATTCAAATTTAGGAACTATTTAAGGGATTGATCTCAACTTTAACTTTTCCTTAACACTGTTTAACCGCGCTTTAACCCAACAGCAGGCAGGCGCGGAATAATTTTGCTGTATAATAATAACCAAAAAAATAAAGATCATGAAAACAACACTTATTACAGCCGCTTTAGTACTAAGCACAGTTTTAGTAACGGCACAGGAAAGAAAGAAAGCAACCGTTCACATTAAAAAAATTGAGAACATTAACGGTGTAGAAACGGTAACAGATTCTTCTTATACTACTGATGATATTTCTGTTATTAATGCAGGAGGAGAAAAAGTAGAAATAATAGAATTAGGAGATGGTAAAAAAGGAATGCAAAAAAAGATCATCGTAAATGGTAAAGAAGGAGAAGAAGCTAACATAAATAGTATTAATACCGGTGAAGGCATGGATGCTGAAATTGAAAAAGCGATGAAAGAAGCAGGCGTTGATCTGAAAACCTGCGGCGTAAAAAAAATGGTAATTGTAAATGAAGGTGGTAAAGACGGAAAGAACGAAACAAAGATCGTAATGATAAAACGTTCAAAAATTACAGAAGCCGATGAAGCCGAATTAAAAAAAATAAATCAGGATGCCTCAAAAACAGATGGTAAACTGGCAATGGATAATATGAATTTTTATCCTAACCCAAGCAATGGTAAATTTAATTTAAGCTTCAATCTGGCTGATAAAGGCGATGCAGAAATTACCATCCTAAACATTGAAGGCAAGAAAGTGTACTCAGAAAAATTACCAAATTTTACCGGCACTTACGATAAAGAAATTGATATCAGCAAAAATCCAAAAGGTGTTTATTTTGTAAGGATAGAACAGGGTAAACATGCACAAGTGAAGAAAGTGGTGTTAGAGTAAAATGTTTAACCACAAAGAGCACAAGGAGGGCGCAAAGTTCACTAAGTATTTCATTTTTCTTAGTGCATATTGTGAAAACTTAGTGTTCTTTGTGGTTAAATTTTCCCGTTTATCCACCAGCTTTTTTAGATTTATACCCTTCTTTTAAAAGCAATAAAATAAGTTTATCACGATGATCGCCCTGAATTAAAATTTCGCGATCTTTAACTGTACCACCACCACCACATTTTTGTTTTAGTAATTTACTAAGGACTTCAATATCTCCTGTTTTACCTGTAAAACCATTAATACGACTCACAAATTTACCGCCACCTAATCTGTCTAAATAAATTTTTAATTGTTCTTGTTTGGGAGCAATGGTGCTTTCCTCTTCCTGCTCATCGTTATTTAAATTAAAATTAGGATTGGTAGAATACACAAAACCATCCTTATTATTTTTCTTGCTCATCGTTTATGTCTTAAAACAAATACCGCACTCAGCAGTATCAACAAAATAAAAATATTTAAATACAGAAACGGAAATTTATGAGTCTCAACTTCAACACCTGTAGGTTCTGTTTCCGATTCCACAAAATTGCTTTCATCAATTTGTTTATTTTCAATAGCTAAACTATCTGTTAATGCATTTGCATTTTGCAAAGCAGCAAATGCTTTTTCGTAGTTACTTTCTAATTTATAATATTCAGAATAAGTTTTAAACGAGGCTATTTTTGCCGACAGGTAATTGAATTTTTCAATAATGCTATCCGCAATCACTAAATTTTTTAAAGCGTTTAAGCCTTCTTTTTTATTGATGTAAGCCGCAGCAATATTTAAATAACTATCTGCCATTTCCATTTCGTTATCCATTAAATTTTTTATTTTAATAGAGTTTAAGCTGTTGGCAATAGAGGCGTCGTAATCTTGTTTTAAAATATTTATATAGGCTAAATTATTAAAGCAGGAAGCCTGCACTTCGTAATCAAATCTTTTCTCCGCATTTTTTAAAGCGCGTAAAAAATAATTCTCTGCAATATTTATAGCTTTTAGTTGTACACTTAATACACCTAAATTTAAAAGACAATTATCAATTTGCTTAACGTTGTTTAATTCGTTATTTATTTCTAAAGCCGCCAAATAAGCTGCTTCAGCCGATCTGTACCTTGCGAGATCAGAATAAATATTGCCCAGATTGGCCTGGCTTAAAGCAATTCCTTTTCTATCGTTTATGATCGTTCTTAATTTTAGTGCTTTTTTATGGTAAGACAATGCAGTGCTAAGATCGCCTCTGCGGTAATATAATATGCCCAATAAATTCATGGCCTTTGCCGAATAAAAAGGTAAGCTGGCACGTTGTCCGCAACGCTCTGCTTCTTTAGCACAATTATAAGCGTATTGCGCATCAACTGCGCGGTTCGAAAAGCCTTCGTCATAAAACAAATTTACCCTGTCGGTATCGTGTTCAAGTGCTAATGCTTCAACTTGTAACGAATCAAAGTTTTGTGCCTCAACATTTAATAAGTTGAGTATAAAAAAAATATAAATAATGTGTTTCACGATAATTCAAATATATACATTTATAGCAAAATAAGCGCTTATAACTATGATAAAGTACTTAATGTATCAAAAAAATCCTGCTTCTCATTATGTATATATTGACCTATTTATTGATGCTGTTTCGCAGGATACGCTTCAGTTGCAGCTTCCGGCATGGCGCCCGGGCCGTTACGAATTAGGTAATTTTGCAAAAAATATAAAAAGGGTAGATGTTTTTAACGAGAAAAATGAAGCATTAACCTATCGTAAACTAAATAAAGATCTTTGGGAGGTTGATACAAAAGGCTCTTCGGCCCTTAAAGTAACTTATAGTTATTATTCGGCCGAGTTAAATGCAGGGGCTTGTTTTGCAGATACAACACAATTGTACATGAACCCTGTGCATTGTTGTATGTACGTGGTTGGAAGAATGAAAGAAGAACACAGGGTAGAGTTAACTATTCCTGAAAATTATAAGATCGTTTGTTCTTTAAAACAGGAAGGAAACACATTGATCGCTAAAGATTTTGATGAGCTGGTAGATTCACCGTTTGTGGCTTCTGAAAAAATACAAAGCGATGTTTATGAAGCGAACGGCATAAAATTCCACTTGCATTTTATTGGTGAGTGTAAGCCCGACTTTAAATTGATCAAATATCATTTTTCTGCTTTCACACAAAAGCAAATTGAATTTTGGAATGATTTTACAACTGATGAATATCATTTTATTTTTCAGGTGCTGCCTTTTAAATTTTATCATGGCGTTGAGCATGTGAAAAATACCGTTATTGCTATTGGTCCGGGTTATGCCATTAATTCAGGCAAGACTTACGAAGATGTTTTAGGTGTAAGCTGTCATGAATTATTTCATTCGTGGAACATCAAAACAATTCGTCCGGCAGAAATGTTGCCATATGATTACACAAAGGAGAATTACGCTAAAACCGGGTATGTGTACGAAGGCATTACTACTTATTATGGTGATAAATTATTATTAAGCAGCAACGTTTTTACATTAGCACAGTATTTTGAAACGTTACAAGAACGCTTAACAAAACACTTTCATAATTTTGGCCGTTATAATTTAAGTGTGGCCGATAGCAGTTGGGAAACCTGGCTGGATGGCTATGTGCCGGGTGCACCGTATCGCAAAACAAATATTTATGATGAGGGCAGTTTAATTGCTTTTATGCTGGATGTAAAAATATTACAGGCCACACAAAATAAAAAAGCTTTGCGCGATGTTTGCGTTTTATTGTATGAGCGTTTCGGAAAAAAGGGAATTGGTTATAATGAGAAAGATATTATTACATTAGTAAATGAAGTAAGCGGCCAGAATTTTACCGAGTTCTTTAAAACTTTTGTTTATTCCCCGCAGGATTTTGAAGCGGAACTAAAACCCTGTTTTGATTATTTGGGTATTGAGTTGCTAAAGCAAAACAACCCTCAAGATTGTGAACATAAATTTGGTTTTAAAGTAATGGATCATGGCTTGCATAGCAAAGTAACTTTAGTAGCGCCATATTCTCCCGCCTGGAAAGCAGGTTTATTTGCCGGCGATGAAATTCTGGCCGTAAATGGTATTTTTCTGAAAAACAATTTTAATAATTGGCTGCATTATTTTGCCGATAAAGAGGAGGTAATTTTAAGCGTTAACTCGGCCGATCAAATGAAGACCATTTTTCTTCAAAAAGATAAAAAGGGTAATACTTACTTTTTTAACCCGGTTTTAAAATTGAAAATAGAGGCACAAAACAGTTCAAAAGTTAATTTTGAAGCATGGAAAGCCTTATAAATCAGACAAAATCAAAAAAATGTTAAAAACTTTTTCAAATTTCAATACCTCATTCTAAAAGAAGTGCCTACTTTCATGATTATATATTAACTAAAAAAACTAAAAAATGGAACAACAAACACAAACTAACACAGGAACTGAAGCGGCAAAACGTCCGGTATTTTTAACAGTTCTATGTATTTTATCATTTGTAGCAGCTGGTTTAGCTATTCTAGGTTACATCACTGTTATTACAGTAATGGGCGCAGTAACTGCAGGTGCTTCTGCTTTAGAAGGCATGGCAGCAGATTCAGGTGCAACAATGACTTATACTGGTCCTAGCGCTGCTATGACATGGGCTTACATCATTGTAGGTTTTGTTACTGTATTGATCTCACTTTATGGTGTTATCCAAATGTGGAAACTTAAGAAAATGGGTTTCTATTTATACGTTGGTGCTAGCGTAATTTCAATGGTAATGGGAATCATTTATAGCGGTTTCGGTGTAATGGCAGTAGTTTTCCCTATTTTATTCATCGTTCTTTACGGTTTAAACCTTAAACATTTAAAATAATAGTTTTTCTATTAAAAAAAGTCCTTTCTTAGAATTAAGAAAGGACTTTTTTATTTTAGCTCCACAGTAAATCCATACTGTTAAAAACTTTATCAGATCAAAAACCCGTATGTGATAAAAAGAGGGTATTTTCACTTATTATTAATTAAAAAGACTTTAAAAAATGGAACAAAACACAACACCACAACCGGCAGCTAACAATGGCAGAGGCCTTGGCATTGCCGGTATGATCTTAGGTATTTTATCAATTATTTTGGCTTTTGTGCCTTGCTTTGGCGTATGGGCAATCATTTTTGCTGTTGTAGGCGTTATTTTATCTGCTATCAGCATGAGCCAGGCAGGTAAAGCAGGCGCTTCAAAAGGTATGGCAATTGCCGGGCTAATTTGCTCAATTCTTGCTATTATTATTGTTGTAATTTGGGTATTTGTTGTTGCCAAAGCAGTAAACGAAGGAGGTGGATTATTAAAAGAAGCAATGGAACAATCTGGCGCTATGGATTCTTTAAACAAAGCAATGGAGCAATTAAAAAACATTACTGATACACTTCAACAACACTAATACATGCGTAAAGCGCCGGCCTATGTTATTATAAGTTTGGTGTTTTTTATAGTTATAGGAGTAGGCTTTGCTTACTCCTATTTTTTTTATCCTAACGATCACCCCCTTGATTGTGCAGTGAAAGCTGCAACTGGTAAAGATTGTCCCAGCTGTGGCTTTTCGCGCGCTTTTTCAAACTACACACATTTTCAATTTAATGAAGGAAGAAGTTTTAACGCTTTATCCTGGCCTGTATTTTTATTTTTTTCTTTTCAGTTTTTTTTAAGAGGAGGTTTTGTTTTTTATTTTTTTAAAACAAGACGTCAAATTTCTTCACGATTTATTTTGATAGAACTTATTATTAGTATTTCGTTTTTTTTATTTGCATTTTTACCGCTGTTATTAAAATTTTAGTTCTATGGAAAATAATTTCAACGATCAGTTCCAAAACGATCTTGCGCCTTTGCCCGAGCGCCCGCAATTCTTAAAAGTACTGTGCATTCTTTCGTTCATTACTTGTGGCTTATTGATCATCATTTATGCAATTGGCACTATTTGCCTTGGCATGAGCGAAGAAACAATTACCGGTTTTTGGGATAAAGTTCTTGAAACACAACCGCAACTCGAAAATTTAGATCCGGTATCAACCATTCACGAAATTGGTAAATTATGTTTGTACAATTTGCTTTTAAACATTGCTTCGCTTGTTGGTGTAATTATGATGTGGCGCTTAAATAAAATTGGTTTGTTTATTTATGCAGCTGCCGAGATAGCTACTAATTTTTTAGGATTGGATATTGGTGTTGCACAAGGTGGCGGTAAAGCATACACATCTATGATCATCTGGATACTTATTGATCTTGCATTTGTTGCCATGTATGCTATTAATCTAAGAAAAGTTCAACAACCATCGGTTTAGTTTTTAGATTTTGAATTAAATCTCCTTCTTCGTCTAAAATATAGCGTTTAAGCGCTGTTTCTTTGTTAAAATAGAATCGCTAACTAGCATTTTACTGTTTTTATTAGCAACTTTAATATACTATTAACCATTAAAAACATGAGACGATGGAAAATAATACTGAATTTACAAACGATGTTAAGCCAATTGGCCGCCCGCAGCTTTTATCAGTTACTTGTGTGTTAACCTGGGCATGTTGCGCACTATTATTGATCTCATCCTTATCAGGGCTAATAACCCAATCTCCCGAAAAACAGCAGGAACAAATTGAACAGATGCGGCGCCTCAGTCCCGAAGCGGCCGATAAACTGGAAGCTGCCATGGCAGATGAAGGCGGCTCTAAAAAGATCCTTACTACATTGCTTAATATTTTAGCAATAGCATTATGCGCATTTGGAGCCGTGCAAATGTGGAATTTAAAACAAACCGGATTTTATTTTTATCTTGTAGGCGAAGTATTACCCTACATTGGTCTGTTAATAAGCGGCACAGGCGCTATGTCTGCAGTTGCTTCAATGGCCGGTGGAATGGGTGGTGCCATTATTGGTATTGCAATAACGCTAATGGTAATATTTGATGTGGTATTTATAGTGCTGTATGCTATAAATTTAAAATACATGGTTCCGCCAAGCCAGTTCGATTAAAATAATTTATGGAGTCAAAACATCCTAAGGGATTATTCTTTTTAGTGTTCACCGAATTTTGGGAACGCTTTGGTTACTATTTAATGATTGGGATCTTTTTTCTTTACATGACTGCCGATGAAAAAGCAGGTGGCATGGGATGGGATAATGCAACCGGCGCCGATATTTTTGGAACTTTTATTGCATTGGCTTACTTAACGCCATTTATGGGCGGCTTGTTGGCCGACTTAAAATTAGGTTACCGTTTCTCCATTACACTCGGCGGTATTTTAATGGGCATTGGTTATTGTATGCTGGCCATTCCTGAAAAGTGGGCCTTCTTTACCTCATTGGCAGTAATGGTTGTTGGTAATGGTTTTTTTAAACCAAACATTGCAACACTCTTAGGTAATTTATATAACGATCCGCGTTACCGCGCCAATAAAGACACCGGCTATAATCTTTTTTACATGGGCATAAATGTGGGCGCACTCATTTGCAATTTTGTGGCAGCCATTATGCGTAATAAAATTGGTTGGCATGGTGCATTTATTACCGCAGGTGTTGGCATGTTCCTGGGTGTAATAACTTTTTGGATTGGCATGAAGAATTACAAGCATGTAGATGTACGTAAAGAGCCAAAGCCGGAAGACAAACCATTTATTATGCAGTTTGTAAAAGTGCTTTTAACCGGATTGGCTTTTGCAGTGGTTGGCTGGATCTTACCAAACGCTATTGCCGGTAAGGAGAATGAAGTGTTTACTATTATGGGAAGCCAGAGTACCGATGCGTTTTTTATGTTCTGTATACCTGTAGTTTATTTTTATGCTTCTATATTTAAAAAGGCCAATGCGGAAGAGCGCAAACCGTTAGGTACCATGTTCACTATTTTTATTATTGTGATATTATTTTGGGCCATCTTTAAACAAAATGGTACTGCCTTAACAACGTATGCAGAGTATTATACAGATAGGGAAGCGCCAACAGCAATTACAGGTGTAACAAAAACCTTTGGTTTTTCGGAAGAACTGGTAGCAAAGAATAAAGAAGTGAACCAGGTAGATGAGCAATTCAGAAAAATAAAAGGCGAGGATGGCAAACCTATAAAGTGTATGGATTATCCTTTATATTTTAAGAATATTGATAACTCTAAACTACCCGCGCAAGGTCAATCGGTTAATTTGGTAAATACAGAGATCTTTCAATCCATTAATCCATTCTTTGTTGTTGCTCTCACACCATTGATCATTGCTTTTTTTGCATTTATGCGCAAACGAAAAAAAGAACCTACAACTGCAACAAAGATCGCATACGGTTTATTGATCAGTGCACTTTCAACATTAGTAATGGTGGCTGCCGTTTACGCAACAGATAATGGTATGCATAAAGCAAGTGCATGGTGGTTAATTGGCAGTTATGGTGTTATAACGGTTGGGGAGTTGTTGCTTAGTCCTATGGGTCTATCAATGGTGTCAAAATTAGCGCCTTTACGTTTGGCGGCTTTAATGATGGGTGGTTGGCAATTAGCAACTTCAATTGGAAATAAATTAAGTGGTGTATTAGCAAAGAACTGGGATAAGTTTGATAACAAAGCCAATTATTTTTGGTTGAACTTTGCATTGCTTATGTTTGCCTTCATCATCATGATGCTTTTATTAAAGCGATTGAATAAAGTTTTTCATGAAGGAAAGGAAAATTAGGTCACGTATTGTTTAACCACTAAGAACACTAAGCTTTTTTCACTAAGTGCCCAAAGAAAATTTTCTTGGTGTACTCCGTGCCTTCTTTGCGCCCTTTGTGGTTAAGCATCTTACGCCCATTCCCAGGCTGTTCTATAAACCCCATGCTTCTCACAATATTCTAAAAACGAATTGTAAAATTTGCTGGCACCAATGGTAGAGCTATCGCCAATAACCACTAACTTTTTCTTAGCACGTGTAATGGCAACATTCATGCGTCGCAGATCATTTAAAAATCCTATTTCCTGTTTTTCGTTGCTGCGCACCAACGAAATATAAATTACATCCCGCTCTTCGCCTTGAAAACCATCAATTGTTTTTATGCTCATGGAGCTTAATTTTGTTTTATCAAATTCGTAGTCAGTAGCATTATCTTTTAACCATTCGCGTTGTTCTTTGTAAGGGGAAATAATGCCAATACTTATTGCCGGCAAATTCTCATGCGTACCGTATTCAATTAACAGCTGTTGCAAATGTTTAAACAACACATCGCCTTCTTTAGGATTAAAATGACTCAATGTTTCAGGATTTTGAATTTCATCAAAGCCACAACCCGCAGTATCAATAAATTCTATCGACTTGCTCAGCATCGAATTTTCATCATTTAATAATACCTGCGCAGAAACACTTTCATCAGCAATTAATTCGTTGCCATAAAAATAATTATTACTAAAGCCCATAATGGCTGAGTTCATTCGGTATTGGCGCGTTAATAAAGAAACGGCTTCTTTATATTTTATACACTTATCCAAAAGTGTTTCATCCAGTCCACCTTTTTTTGCTTCTATACTTTTTACCACAGGCGGCAACTGAAAGTGATCGCCGCTTAAAATTAAACGCTTACATTTTAATAAAGGTATCCACACCATTGGTTCTAATGCCTGAGAGGCTTCATCAAAAAACAATGTATCAAAACGTTTTTTTGCTAAACCACGGTGTGTGCTTGTTACAGGCGTACAACAAATTACCTGCGTGGTTTTAAATAATTCATCTACAATATAGTCTTCCAGTAAACGCGCTTCTTTAATGCAATTTTTTGCTTCAGTATAAAAGGCAGTGCGTTGCTGAGCTTCCTCTTTTCCAAATACACGTTTGTATTTTCCGGCCATGCGAAAATATTCTTCTGCATTGCGGCGTAAATTTTTTATGTCTTTGTAATAAGGCGATGAAGAAATCCTTCCATCCACGCTACTGTTTTGTAATTCGTCTGAGATCCTTGCCGGGTGGCCAAGACGAAGTACATCAATGCCCAACTCTAATAATTTTTCAGTGATAAGATCAACTGCAGAGTTTGTTGGCGCGCAAACCAAAATTTGTTTTTCCGTTTGCAAAGTTAAACGTATAGCTTGTACAATGCTGGTTGTTTTTCCTGTACCGGGTGGACCATGAACAACACCAATATCATTCACACTTAAAATGTGGCGCACTGCTTTATTTTGCGACAAATTTAATTGCGGAATTAAAATATCGTTATTTATTTTTTCAAAAGAGAGAGGAAGGTTGCCTTCGATCATTTCGCGCAATTCTTCCACGCGATTATTTCTTGCGCCAATAACAACATCTAATGCGTTTTGCATTTCATTATAGCTGTTATCGTCAAATTGTATGTTTATACCCAACTTGCCATCGTAAGCCCAATCAGGCAACTCATCAGAATGGATAATTAATTTTAATGAATTTTTTGAGACAGATTTTATGGTGCCTGTAATTTCATTTGTTTCATCGTTAGCATTGCTAAAAAGACTCACATTTTTTCCGGAGCTGAATTGATGTGGTTTATCAATTTGCGTGGTGCGTTCAATTTCCAGATGCAAAAGATCACCCGAACCTAATTCTTCATTATTTATTTTTATAGGATACCAGGTAACCCCATTTTTTTTGCGTTGATCTAAAGTAACGCGTAAAAACTGTTCTTTGTATAAACGATAATCTTCTTCGCGTTCTATCGTTAATAATTTTTTTAAGCCTTTTAAACGTTCAATGGCTGAGGTTGTTGCCATTAGTTGGAAGATTTATTTTTAAGCTCGGCGCGTAATTGACTGCTGGTTTTCTTAGAACCATCATGGCTCCAGCCCGGTGGACCAAAAACATACATGATCTTATCTTTAAAAGAAGATCTCTTTTTTAAGTCTGTAAGAATATTTTTCCATTCATGAAAAACCATTTTTATAGGATGATGTGTACCTATGTTTTCTGTTAAACCATATTTTACCGGGTCACTTTCTTCCTCTGCCTGAAACGTGCCAAATAATTTATCCCAAAACACCAATAGCATTCCCATGTTCTTATCAAGATAGCGCACGTTGCTGCCATGATGCACGCGGTGATGTGAAGGAGTGATGATAATGTATTCTAGGAAACCGAGCTTGTTGATGGTTTGTGTATGCGCTAAGATGCCAAAAATTTGCGTGGCACTGTAAACAAACATAATGTCAATCGCCCTGAATCCTAATAGAGCTAAAGGAATAAAATAAATAAAACGGTAAAGCGGTTGAAAAACAGAAGAGCGAAAGCCAACCGTAAAATTAAATTCTTCACTGCTGTGATGTGTTACGTGTACTGCCCAAAAGAAACGGCAGTAATGATCAATGCGGTGCAGCCAGTAATACATAAAGTCTTCTGTTATAACCAAAATTACCCAATATAAAATGGCGTGTTCGCCGTAATCAATAAAAGCAAATTGAAAAAAATAGTTTAAGATGAACAAGCAAACACCTCTTATTAAAATATCCAATCCCATGTTTAAGGATGTGAGATAAATATTTGAGAGTAAACCTTTGGTTGTGTATAAACCTTTGTTTTTAAAATAAGAATAAAAGAATTCGAAGCCAATAACAATGGCATAAATTGGCACGGAAATTAAAACTAATAAGGATTCTCTAAACTCGTTCATTCGCCTGCAAATTTACTCAGAATCTTTGAAATTTTAACTGAATTATTTCCAGCCTTTTCGTTTTTTTAACTCTGTAATATGCGCCAAATGGTGTTTGCAGTGCCAGGCGTACATGCCTGTACTTTCATGTAGAGATAATTCTTTTCCTTTTTCGGGATGGATAAAGCTGCGATCAAATGCTTCATCTTTCATGTTTTTTAATACTGTTACCCAACGTAAATGAACGTTTTCAATAATGGATAAGGAAGGCTGAACAGGCAACGTTTTTCCATCTGCCAGTTCGGCCCACAAAGCTTCGGCATATGGTTTTATAGTAGGTGTGTTTTCCGTTAAGGCCATTTTAATGCGAATAAATGCATTGATGTGGCTATCGGCACAATGATGTACCACCTGCCTCACCGTCCAGCCATGAGGTCTATAGGGAGTGTCTAACTGTTCATCTGTTAAGCCTTCAACTTCTTGTTTTATTTTTTTTGGAAATTGTTCAATAACGGAAATTGCTTCCGATAAAATTTCTTTAGTAAACACATTTGGTTTTTGATAATGGCCAATAGGATATTTTAGCTCTTCCATAATTTTTATATTTCAATATAAAATTACAGAATATTATTAATACTATTTGAAGAGAGAGGAAGGCTTAGCGTATAATAGCAATATGCCCTGTTTTAGTAAATACCTTACCGTTATATAATGTGTAAGAGATCAAATAATTGTAAACATCTTCTTTAACTTTTTGCCCCTTAAATGTTCCATCCCAGGTGTCGGCAATTTCTTTCCATTTAAAGATCTCATTGCCCCAACGATCAAATATTGACCCTGTAAATTGTGTAACACACGAACCGCCTAGTATTTTATATTCTTCATTTAATCCATCGTTATTTGGCGTAAATGTATTTGGCATGTAAAAATCACCTTTACCGCAACCTGCTTCTACAACATAATAAATTGTATCCATACAGCCCATATCATTTTTTGCCACAAGTGCCGTTAAGTATTTGCCCGGATATTCATAATCGGCAGTAGCCACCTGATTTGTTGATGTTTGGCCATTTCCAAAATCCCAGTTAATTTGTGTTGCACCGGCTGAAGTGTTGGTGAATGTTAATGTTCCCGGATATTCAACATAGTTGCTTTCAGGAATAAGCGATGCAACAACATTATTTACATTTAAAGCAATAACAGACGTGCTTGAACAGGCACCATTAGAACCAACAAGGGTTATAGTTGAATTTTGCGAAGGACTAACGGTTAGCGGGTTGCCAAAATGATAAATACCATTTATATACCATTCTATTGTATTTGCACCGTTTGCGGTATAAGTTACTGAAGTGCCCGGGCAGATCAACAAGTCACCGGGAGAGAAAACAAGGTTAGGTTGTGTATTAACAACCACCTGCGTAGTTGCTGTTGCGGGACAAGCGCCATTACCACTTGTTACCACATAAGTTGTTGTAACAGTTGGGCTAACGGTTATTACGTTGCCGTTTAAATTTCCGGGATTCCATGTGTAACCGTTAGTTGCACCGGAAACGGATAAAGTAGCAGATGAACCAAGACAAATAGAAGGGTTGTTCAGTTGCAATGTTGATGTTGGTATAACATTAACAGTAGCATTTGCGGTGTAGGTACAGCTTCCTGCAATGACCGATAAACTATAACTGGTTGTTGAAGCTGGTGAGACTATTATTGTTTGCGTTGTTCCACCATTACTCCACGAATAAGATGTACCATTCAATGTTGTTCCAATTGCTGCCGTTTGCCCTTGGCAAATAGTTGCATTGTTTACAGGTGCAACCAAGCCGTTAATTACAGTTACACTTGCTGTTGCCTGCGAACTACAAGATCCGTTATCGCCAATAACAGTATAGGTTGTGCCTGTAGTTGGACTAACTGTTATTGAACTACTTTGTGTGCCGGATGGTAACCAGGTATAATTTGTTGCGCCGCTTGCCGTAAGTGTTGCTGTTCCTCCATTACAAATACTGGCATTTGCAGTAACAACGGTAGGGGTTGGACTAATAGTTAAATTGTATACAGATGCAACCGTACACGAACCGGCACCTGCAATTACAGTGTAATTTGTATTCGTAAGTGGAGATACAGAAATACTTGCGGTATTGTTTGAACCGTTAGACCATGAATAAGTTGCAGCACCCGTAGCAGTAATAGTAGAATTACCTCCTGCACAAACAGGGCTAGAGGTAACGCTAACAACCGGTAATGCGTTTACAATAACATTAGCAACCGTACTTCCTGTACAGGCGCCTTTGCTACCTGTTACCGTATAAGATGTGTTTGTTAAAGGTGTAACAAAAATTGTTTGGGTAACAGCTGCGTTACTCCATAGATAGTTGGTTGCTGTGCTTGTAGCAATTAATGTAGCGGTCTGCCCAGAACAGATAGTTGGTGTATTTACTGTAATAGAAAGATTTGCTCCTATTACAATTGAAGCAGTTGTCATTGCCGTGCAATTATTGGTTGCACCAATTACAGTATATGTGGTGGTAGTTAATGGTGCGGCTGTATAAGATGGACTAACAACATTTGGTCCGGGAGTTGGATCCCATGTATAAGATGTAGCTCCAGCTGCAGTTAATGTAGCAACCTGGCCAGCGCAAACGGTTATACTTGCTGCACTTAGTGTTGGTGTTGGTGTAACAAAAACAGTTGAATTTATACTTGAAACGCAACTTCCTGTTGTGCCCGTAACAGTGTAAACCGTTGTAAGTGTTGGCGAAAGAATATTAGTTGCGGTGGCAGTACCATCATTCCATAAATAACTAGTTGCGCCTGCAGCTGTTAAAGTAGCTGATTGCCCTGAACAAATACTTGCTGTATTTGCCGTTACAGTTGGAGTTGAATTTACGGTTACGGTTGTTGTGTTTGATACAACACAACCACCGGCTAGTGTTGCGGTAACTGTGTAAGGTGTTGTTGTAAGCGGAGTAACGTTTATGGTTTGAGCAGATCCACCGGTACTCCATGTATAAGATGCGGCAGCACCTGCAATAAGTGTAGCGGTTTGGCCGGCACAAATTGTTGGTGAGTTAACACTGATAGTGCCACTTGTATTTATGGTTATACTTGCTGTTGCAGAAGTTGTACAGCTTCCATTAGCACCTGTTACAGTATAAGTAGTATTTACAATGGGATTGGCAGTTGTTGTTGCTGTGGTTGCTCCTGTACTCCAGGTATAAGTTGAAGCGCCGGATGCAGAGATCGTTCCTGTTTGTCCAACACAAATTGTGGCATTTGTAACAGTAATGGTAGGATTTGAATTGACAGTAACGGTAGAACTTCCTATTACATTACAACCTCCTGCTGTTACCGCATTTAAAGTATATACGGTTGTAGCAAGAGGATTAACACTAACGGTTTGCGTATTGGCGCCTGTGCTCCATGTGTAAGAAGTAGCAGCTCCCGCTGTTAAAGTTGCAGTTTGACCGATACAAATAGTAGGAGAGTTAATGGCTATTGATCCAATGGCACCCACAACAATACTTGCGCTTGCCGAAGAGGTACAGGTACCGTTTGCGCCAACTACAGTGTAGGATGTTGTAGTTGCAGGAGAAGCTGTAATGCTTGAATTATTTGATCCGGTTGGGGTCCATGTATAATTTGTTGCACCACTTGCAGTAAGCGTACCTGTTTGGCCAATGCAAATTGTTGTACTTGCTAGTGCTAAAGTTGGAGTGGCATTTACTGTAACGGTAGCAATATTTGTTGCTACACAGCCTCCGGGCATTGTAGCATTAATAGTGTAAAAAGTAGTAGCTGTTGGATTAACACTAACGGTTTGCGTATTGGCGCCTGTACTCCATGTATAAGATGTTGCCGCACCCGCAGTTAATAAAGCATTTTGACCACTACAGATGGTGGCTGAATTCACAACAATTGGCGCAGCTGTATTAACAGTAATAGTACCTGTTGCAGATGAGGTGCAAGTGCCGCTTGTGCCATTTACAGTGTAAATTGTATTTGCAGCCGGCGATGCTGCAAAAGTATTGGTAGTTGGTCCGGTTGACCAGGTATAAGATCCTGCGCCGGCTGCAGTGATGGTGCCCGTTTGTCCGGCGCAAATGGTGCTGCTTAATACAGTTATTGTTGGATTTGGATTTACTGTAATGCTTGCATTGGCCGATGAAGTACAAGTACCATTTGCACCAACAACCGAAAAATTGGTGGTGGTTAATGGAGTTGCTGTAATAGTTGCGCTATTTGAGCCTGTACTCCATGTATAATTACTTGCTCCGGATACAGAAACCGTTCCTGTTTGCCCTGAACAAACGGTTGTACTAACAGGAGTTAATGTTGGTGTAGTATTTACGGTAACGGTGGCAGTATTTGTAACTACGCAGCCACCTGCAACCGTTGCGTTAATGGTATAATTAGTTGTAGTAGCCGGATTAACACTAACGGTTTGCGTATTGGCGCCGGTACTCCACGTATACGATGTTGCTGCACCTGCAGTTAATAAAGCGTTTTGGCCATTGCAAATTGTTGCAGAGTTAACTGCGATAGATGCGCTGCTATTAACCGTTATAGTTGCAGTTGTTGCAGTTGTACAAGTGCCGATAGATCCCGTAACTGTGTAAACCGTTGTTGCTAATGGTGTAGCAGTAATTGTCGCGCTATTTGAGCCCGTACTCCACGTATATGTAGTAGCACCCGATACAGATATTGTTCCGGTTTGCCCGGCACACACGGTTGTTGAAACAGGCGTTAAAGTTGGACCGTTTGTAACAGTAATAATAACCGGGTCACGGTAAACTCCATCAGGGCAAAAGCCTGCCCACACAGTATATGTACCGGGTGTTGTAAAAACTGTGGTAGTAAAAGGACTGCCTGTGCCTAACAAAGTTGGACCCGCCAAAGCAGAATACCAATTAATGGGGCCTGGTGCACCCGTTAATGTTGCTGTTAAAGTGGCTGCATTATTCACACAAATAGTAACATCAGGGCTTGCTGTAATTGTTGGCACAACTACTAAAGCCGGTGTTGCAAGACCTGCTCCGCCCGATGTAGCGCCATTTGGTGGAAATAAATTATCTATCTGACAATTTTCATTTCCTGATAAATATTGAACTATTCCGTTAATGCCACCGTTTACAGAAGTTGTAAGAAAAGATGCGGTAGTACCAATGTAGCCACCGCCACCACCTGCACCCGGACCATAGGCCATTGCTGTTGTACCAACAAATCCCGATTTCATTTGCTGATTACCGCCGTTACCACCCTTTGCGGAAACCGTTAAGCCACTCACAAAACCAACTGAATTTATCACAATAGCACCGCCGCCACCGCCACCACCGGCGCCATCACGGCCATTGCAATTATTAAAAGGGGCAGCACCTGTTGCGTTCGAATTAAAACCGTTTTCTCCATTTGATAGTATTTGCCCTGCACCTGAAACTGTTCCGTAACTAACAATATTTATAATACCGCCGCCGTCACCACCCGCACCGCCATATCCATCGTTTTGATCACCGGCACCGGCACCGCCACCGCAGAATAATCTACCGGTGTTATAATTAAGTGGTCTGCCTCCCATACCACCAACCGCTCTTCGGTTATCTCCTGCCCATGCGGCAGAACCGGGAGCGTTAGTTATAGGACTAATATTCGCATTTGAAAAAGTATAACCACCACGTCCGCCACCAGAAGAAGTTGTTGTGGCAAAACCCGCTGTTTCAAGGTTCCAGGCTGTAATATAACCTGCAACAGAAATATCAGGATTACCAAAACCTGTATAAAGAGATGTATCGCCCGCATTGGCACCGCCGCCGCCGCCGGCATTATTACTGTTTGCGCCACCACCCCCGTTTGCTACGGCACCACGGCAATATTGTCCATTAAAATTAGCAAGATAAGTCGTAACATCACCTGCAATACTCTCACCCTTTCGGGCACCTTCTTGCGGATTGTTATGACTCCAGGCCCCTGCACCAAAGAATGCACCAGTGCTAAGCGTTCCTCCTCTAAAACCTGTACCACTTGCATCAATAGAACCACCAGCATTTATAACAGTATTGCCATCTACTTCAATTGCAATAACACCGCCGGTTGTACCGTTCCAAAGCGGACAAGTAATAATACCCGTGCCTGTAATAGTAAGCGATGTATAACGAGGCACTTTAACTACCTGTACTTTACCGGCAGCAGTATAATTATTTTTTAAAGGACAATCAATCGTGATCACATTTCCTGCAACCGAGGAAACCTGGGCGTATTCATTGTTTCCGGCATTATTGTAATTGGTTATCTTTCCAAAAGCAGGAGATAAAGGCTCAGCACTATTAGGGTTACTAAAAGGATTGATGTAACAGTTAACACTAGCCCCCTGCATTTGGATAATATACACCAGGTCGCCAATGCCATAACCGGCAGCACTTGCAACACTAATAGTTGTATTACCTGTAAACGCATCTGCTGTTAAAGACGTATATGCATTAACAATTGTACTGGCCGCAATATTACCGGCTCCGTTCTTTCCTTTTTGAGAAAAAACGGCAGTAAAAGAAAAACATAAAAAAAGTAATAAACTATACTTTTTCATTGAGCATTTATTGGAACTAATATAAGAATTTAGATTTTAGTTTTTAACTTTTTTACTTGGTAAAATTGCCGTTTAACTCAATAAATTACCCTTTTTAATAGTAATTTAAGATATATAAACCCATTAATTGACTTAATGCCCTTAAATTTGACCATATGCTTTTTGATCTAAAAGAATTTGAACATATAATTAAAGAACCCGAATTAAAAAAAGGCATAAGATTATTTAGTACAAATAATGTTGAACTATTAAATAAAACCGGCACTACTTTTTTTAATTTTTTAATTCATTCAAAACCCGGGGGTGAAATTTCTTTACAACTTAAAGCCGGAGAAATTATTAGTTATGCATGTTTTTGCGAAAAAAAATTTTACTGCCAACATCTTGCAGCAGCCATTTTTTATTTACAAAAAGAAGATTTTGATCTTGTAAAACCTATTCAAAAAAGAAAATCTCCACGCATTAAAAAAAGTATTCTTCAAAATTATTTAAATGAAATTAAAGGCTTGTTAAAGCCTGATGTAAAGGAAAATAAAGCCAAAGGCCCGCAACTAAATGATCTTTTAAAAAAAATACATATCGAAAAAGAAAAAGCTATTTTTTTAAAACAGCAATTTTATTTCGACCTCTCAATTATTTTAGAATTGCCAAAACTTAGCGGTTTTAATTATTCTGAAAAGGAAAATAAGTTACAGGATCTGTTTCAAAAAACAAAACAGGAAGTAAATATACTTTTAGCGGGAAAGATTTCTAATAAAGAGAAGGAAGCGGTAATAGAAGCCGCAAAACACTCGGTCAGATCACAACCAAATTTCAGAACCGGTGTTTTTTCATCATTAATTTCTTACGCCTGTGTTTTTATAAAAGATAAAAACGATTTCGAGATCTTAAAAGACTTCATGAAAAAAAGAAGTCTGAACAAAAACCGTCTTGAGCAAACAGATAGAAAATTAATTGCAGAATTACAGCTTTCTATAATGCATGCAAAGCTGTTAAATAAAACATATTCAATAAAAAATTTCACATCAACTATTGAGTTGCCAATTGCTTTAGCGCAAATTGAATTTTGTAAAGGCAAAAATGTAAAAGGCTTCAAGATCCTTTTACAGCATGCGGATAACATGAAAAAGAACTCAAATAAATACCTCGATCTGGTTGAAGAGATCTTGCGCTTTGCAAAAGAAAAACAGAATAAAATTATTGAAGAGAAATATTTGCCGGAAAAATTTATTCAAGGTTTATTTATTGAAGAGAATGAACTGAATTATTTTTTTGAACTGGTTAGTAAAAAAAGCGAACAGGTAACTGATGAGTTGTTGAGAAGATTAAAAAACGAATCGAAATTTTATACCTTAGATAAGATCGCAGTTGTATTGCTCAATCAAAACAGATCAATGCAATTATTTGAAGAGCTAAAAAGGGAGAAAAATAAATTCAGAATTATGAATGAGCTTGCTTTAAAAATGTTGCCGGATAATGAGTTCATTAAATTATATGTAAAACATCTTTCGCAGGCAATTACCGAAGCAAAGTTTCCTTATTTTCAGGAACAGGTGCTTAATTCTGCGCGAAATTATATTGATAAATTAGATACAGAGTCACGAAAATTTTTGCTTAGATCATTAAAAGAAAAAATGATGTATGAGCGACAGATGTTGGCATATATTTCGCGAAGTTATCCGTAACTTTTTAAACCACATAGCCACATAGTAAATAAGTAAAGATTAATTCTGAATTTTTTTGAGCTAACATAGTTGCTTTTTGCGATAATTATCGCAAAAAGCAAACCTCTGTTTTCTTTTGTTTTTTAGAAGACATAGCAAAATAAAATCTATGTTTCTATGTGGTTAAATTTTTGAATTTGCATTCAGTCTTCAATCATAAAAATAGCTTCGCTAAATTCGTTAATGGCTTTGTTGTTCTTTGCGATCTTTGCCTTTTCTAAACCAAGATTATAATATTCTAAAGCTTCTTTGTTTTTTAAAACCGATTCAAATAATTTTCCTAACTGGTAATAAGCGGCAATGTATGAGGCATCTAATTGCAACACTTTTTTAAATTGAAACTCTGCCTGCTCAACATCCAGCTCGCCAACATATTCGGTACCTAAAGCATAATTCAAAAAAAGATCGTCAGGCTCTTTTTCAAGCATGGCTATGAGCATGTCTATACGATTTAGACGATCCATGAAAATAAATTTTAGGCAGAAGTAAATTGCTTTAAGAAACGCACATCGTTCTCAAAAAACAAACGCAGATCTTTAACCTGGTATTTAAGCATGGTAATTCTTTCAATACCCATTCCAAAAGCAAAGCCTTTGTATTTATTAGCGTCAATGCCACAATTGGTAAGTACTTGAGGGTCTACCATACCGCAACCTAAAATTTCAACCCAACCGGTATATTTACAAACGTTGCATCCCGCACCTTTACAAATGGTACAGCTTATATCCATTTCAGCGCTTGGTTCGGTAAAAGGAAAATAACTTGGGCGTAATCTTATTTTGGTTTCAGCCCCAAACATTTCTTTCGAGAAGTATAAAAGTGTTTGCTTTAGATCGGCAAACGATACCTGCTCATCAATATATAAACCTTCTACCTGGTGAAACTGGCAATGCGCGCGCGCGCTGATAGCTTCGTTACGATAAACACGGCCAGGAGAGATAGTACGGATGGGAGGTTTTTGATACTCCATAATGTGCACTTGCACGCTGGATGTTTGTGTACGCAAAACCATTTCAGGATTTATATTCACATAAAATGTATCCTGCATATCGCGCGCAGGGTGATTCTCCGGCGTATTTAATGCAGAGAAATTATGCCAGTCATCTTCAATTTCTTTTCCATCACTTACTGTAAAACCAATGCGCGAAAAAATATCAATGATCTGATTTTTTACAACCGATAAAGGATGACGACTGCCTGTTTGTAATGTAGGTAATGAAGGTAAAGTAAGGTCAATGCCCTTTTTTTCACCGGCTTCAGCCTCTGCATCAAATTTTTCTTTTAATGCATTTATTTTATCCTGTGCTTTTGTTTTTAAAAGATTTAATTTTTGACCAACCTCTTTTTTAAGATCAGATGGTACATTCTTAAAATCATCAAATAAAGCAGTTACTTCTCCTTTTTTACTTAACCATTTAATACGGTATTCTTCCACCTGGTCTTTGGTATCAGCGCCAAAAGACTCTACTTCCTGTAATAACTTATCTATTTTTTCGAGCATATTTGCTTAATTACTTGATAATCTGTGCAAAAATAAACAAATTTAAAGATTATAAGATGAGGTTTTTGCTGCTGATAGGCTTTTTGACAATTAATTCGCTGGTTATAAAGGCGCAATTAATAAGTTATTCTCTTTATCACGGCGATACTATCAACGTAATTGATAAAGATACACTTAAACAGGGTGTTTGGCGCACCTTTTGGCCCAACGGTAAATTAAGCAGCGAGGCTGTTTACAGGGATAATAAAAAGCAGGGTCTTGAAATAAGCTGGTATCATAGTGGTTGCGTAAAGCAGGAAACTTACTATAACAACGGGCAATTGGATGGGCCTGTTACCTTTTATTCAAAAAGCTGCGCAAAAGAATTTATTGAGAATTATAAGAATGGGGTGAAGGAAGGTCTGGAGCTTTCTTATCATAGTAACGGACGCATAAAAGCAGAGGGCTATTATAAAAAAGGAAATTTAGATGGCGTTTATAAAGTATATACCAAGAACGGGAAATTTGATTTTGAAAGTCGCACCACTACAGGACCTGTGGAGTTTGAAGCAGATGTAGAAGATACCGTAAACAATAGTGTTTACCAGATCTTAAAGCGAAATCCTAAATGGAAAAAAAATATTATTGTTACCGATCTAACATCCAGCATGTATCCTTATGCAAAACAAATAAATACCTGGCTTAAATTATTTTTTGTGACGGATACAGCACAACAATATTTTGTTTTTTTTAATGATGGAGATAATAAACGGGATGCTGATAAAAAAATAGGAGTTACCGGAGGTATTTATGTGTGCAAAGCAAAAACCTGTGAAGATCTTGTAAATACAATGAAGCTGACCATTAAAAAAGGCGCGGGTGGCGATTCGCCGGAAAATGTTGTAGAAGCAATTTTAACGGGATTAAAAAAAGTTAGAAAACCCGATAATATAATTTTAATTGCAGATAACTGGGCCAAAGTGCGCGATATTGCTTTGCTTTCGCGGATAAAAATACCGGTAAGGGTTATTTTATGTGGTGTTTACGAGGGTATGGAAATTAATACTGATTATTTAAATATTGCATACAAAACAAAAGGATCTATTCACACCATTGAACAGGATATTACTGAATTGATCAATCAAACTTCCAATAAAAAATTCAACATCAATGGTTTTGATTATATCATTAAAAACGGAAGTATAAGGGCGAATTGACTTGATAAAAATAAGAAACAAAAAAGCCGCTCATCCCTTTAGGGACAGCAGCTTTTTTTTAAATTAACACGTGAATATTATTTTAATTCACATTTGCTTTCGAAAGTTGTTGTAACGTTGTTGTTAGTGGATGTTTGTAAAGAGTTTACGCAACCTGTTTGTACTCTTGCAACACGTTTGGTTTGTTTACTTACAGTTGTTACGTCTTTAGATGTAACCGATACACTACCTGAAGAGCTTACATATTCGCAAGTGCAGGTTCTGTCTTTACGACATGATGTAGTTGCCAATGCGGCAATTACTAAAGTTGAAAGTATTATTTTTTTCATGATAAATGTTTTTTCTAAATGGTTTAACTTAATTTACAATCGCTTGATGAGTTAGAAGTGTTAGTACCATAAGTGCTTACAGTTGTGCTTTTGTAGCAAAAATCTTTTGCTGTTCTTTTGCTCTCTTTCTTAATTGTAATAGTTTCTGTAGTTGTATTACCATTAGAGCTAATGTTTGTACAAGTGCAGGTTCTGTCTTTTTTGCAAGACGCCAGGCTAATTGCTAATGCCGCAAATGCAAGTAATGTGATTTTTTTCATTGCTATTTTTTTAAATTTTTATAGCGCAAAATTCGCCAAAAGAAACTATACAAACAAAGAAGAATATAAATAAAGCGGTAAAAATCGTAAAATCGTAGAACAAAGTCCCCAAAAATTACTGGCATAAAAAAAGCCACCTTAATAGGTGGCTTTTTTTTAATGATCTAATTTACAAATTAGCTTAATTTGCAATCGCTAGTTGTTTCGCTGCTACCGCCAGTGAAAGAAGTAGTAGATTTGCTAGAGATACAGCTTGAACCAGCTTCGTGTTTTGAAGCATTTTCCCAAGTGTTAACGCTTGAAGAAGTTGAAGTTGTAGATGTGCTACCGAAAGTTGTTACTGTAGTATCAGTACAAGTACAAGTTCTTGACTTATGACATGAAGTAATGCTTAATGATGCAGCAACTACTAATAAAGGTAAAAATATCTTTTTCATTTTTTTAAATTTTTTGGGTTAATGTTTAGCTTAATTTGCAATCTGAAGTCCAAGTAGTTGTAGTGCTACCAGATGTAGAAGAACCTGAAGTTTTTTGACAAGCATCTTTAGCATCTTTCTTTTTAACTTTTAATAAAGTTGTAGTAGTAGTTGTAGCTGGGCCAGAACCGCTAGTGCTAGTACAAGTACAAGTTCTGTCTTTTTTACAAGACGCAAAGCTAATTGCTAAAGCAGCAACCGCTAATAATGTAATTTTTTTCATTTTTGAGTTTTTTAAAGTTTAAGCGAAATAACGCATTATTCGGCACATGAACAAATTTTTAGTAAAAATTAGCATACCCATAAGTGGGTATTTATTAAATTATTAAGAAGCGATTGTTTGTTTTAAAATATTGATAATGACTAAATTATGACTTTAATTCTAATAAAACCACATTTTCAACGTGAGCCGTTTGCGGAAACATATCTACCGGCATTACCTTTTTTATGGCGTAATGGCTTTCCATCAATGCCAGGTCGCGGGCCTGTGTGCTTGGGTTACAGCTTACATAAACAATTTTTTTAGGCAAAACATCTAAAATTACCTTAATTACTCCCTCATACATGCCTGCACGTGGCGGATCGGTAATAATAACATCGGGTTTACCATAATTTGATATAAAATTTGCATTCAAAATGTCTTTCATGTCTCCCGCAAAAAACTGTGTATTGCTTAAATTATTGGCCTTCGAATTCTCTACGGCATCTTTAATAGCATCTTCAACATATTCAATACCAATAACTTGCTTTGCTTTTTTGGCAATAAAATTGGCAATGGTTCCGGTTCCGGTGTAAAGATCGTACACTAATTCATTTCCGGTTAAGCCCGCAAGATCACGGGTTATCTTGTATAAATTATAAGCTTGCTGTGAATTGGTTTGATAAAATGATTTGGCACTGATCTTAAATTTTAATCCCTCCATCTCTTCTAAAATATGGTCGCGACCATAATAGGTTTTAATGTCTAAACCAAAAAAAGTATCGTTGCCTTTTGGATTGTGCGTGTATTGCAAAGAAGTTATTTGCGGAAAAGTTTCTTTCAAAAAATCAAGCAAAGCAAATACTTCTTTTTCCTGCCATTCAAAAACAGAAACAACCACCATAATTTCGCCAATGCTGGTTGTTCTTATTAAAAGGGTTCTTAGCAAACCTACTTTATCTCTAATGCCAAAAAACGAAAGATCATTTTTTAATGCATAGTCTCTTACTGCGTTTCTTATAGAGTTACTGGGTTCGGGTTGTAAGTAACAATTGTGAATGTCTAATATTTTATCAAACAAACCGGCAATGTGATAACCCAAACCATTCTTATTTCCAATTTCTTCTTTAGAAGCAATTTGTTCGTTGGTTAACCATTTTTTATTGGAGAAGCCAAACTCTAATTTGTTCCTGTAATAATATTCATCGGCATTGCCAAGTATGGGTGTAATTTCATCAAACGTTAATTTGCCAATACGCGTAAAGGCATCGTAAACATATTTTTGCTTAAACTCTAACTGACTTTTATAGTGTAAATTTTGCCATTTACAACCGCCGCAAGTGCCAAAATGTTCGCAAACAGGTTTAGTTCTAAGATCAGAAAGCTTTATTATTTTATGAACTTTGCCCTCGGCCAGATTATTTTTTTTGCGGTGCACCATTACATCCACCACATCACCCGGTACTGCGCCTTCAATAAACACTACCATGCCATCGTGTTTGGCAATGGCTTTTCCTTCAGTACTGGTGTCAACTACTTCAAGGTTTTCGAGAATAAAGTTCTTTTTTATTTTTGTCATAACAAGGCTGTAAAATTACTCATTTTATACATAACGAAAACGTGGGAAGGCTTATTCATAAAAAGTACGTAATTTTGCAAAATGGCCCGTTACTTTTTAACGCTTTCTTATAATGGCGCAAGCTTTAACGGCTGGCAAATACAGGATAATACGCCTAATACGGTGCAGCAAATATTGGAAGAAAAAGTATCTATGATCTTAAAAGAAAAGATTGAGTTTGTGGGTTGCGGTAGAACTGATGCCGGTGTAAATGCAAAAAATTATGTGGCGCATTTTGAAAGTAACAGTAAAGATCTTATCAGTAATAAGGAGCATTGGATCTATAAATTCAATAATGTGTTGCCTTTAGAAATTGCGGTACAAAACATACAAGCGGTTAATCCGGGGGCGCATGCACGTTTTGATGCAAAGACAAGAACCTATTATTATTTTATTCACCAACAAAAAAATCCATTTATAAACGATTATAGTTTATATGTTTATGGAAATATTGATTTTGAATTGATGAATAGGGCCGCGCAAATACTTTTAGAATACGAAGATTTTACAAGCTTTAGCAAATTGCACACGCAAAATAAAACTAATAATTGTAAGATCACCAAAGCGGTTTGGCAAAAAACAAATATCGGACAATGGCGTTTTACAATTACTGCCGATCGCTTTTTACGTGGAATGGTGCGCGCTATTGTTGGTACATTATTGCAGGTAGGAAAAAATAAAATATCGTTAAATGATTTCAGAAAAATAATTGAGGCTAAAGACAGAAATGTAGCTGGAGCAAATGTTGCACCAAACGCTTTATTTTTAGTAGCTATTAAATACCCAAAAGAAACTTTTATTGAGCAATAAAGAAAATAAAGGATTGAATCTTGAACTTATTAAGCGAATTTTAAGTTACACAAAACCCTATAACAAACTTTTTTACGGCGCTGTTTTTTTTACTTTGCTGCTTGCGGGAATGGCAATTGTTCGTCCGTTATTAATTAGTCTGGCGTTGAACGAACACGTTTCACTGGCAAAAGATCTGGATGGATTAAATTTTATTTGTTTGCTTATTCTTGCATTATTATTTGTGGAAGCATTTTTACAAATAATTAATTTGCGCATTACCAATTTACTCGGACAAAATATTGTAAAAGATCTTCGCAACCAGGTTTACAAACACATCATTCATTTAAAGAATTCGTATTTTGATACAACGCCGGTTGGTACTTTAGTTACGCGCGCCATTTCAGATATTGAAAGTTTAAGTGATGTGTTTGCGCAAGGTTTTATTGTTATTGCAGGTGATATTGTTATGCTTTTAATTTTTATATGTGTGATGTTTGCCAAGAATTGGATCTTAACATTATTGGCCTTAAGTACCATTCCCTTATTATTTGTAGCAACAGCTTTGTTTAAGCGCGGGGTAAAAAAAACATTTACCATGGTGCGTAATGCAGTATCTGCCTTAAATACATTTACGCAAGAACATATTACAGGCATGCGACTTGTGCAATTATTTAATAGAGAAGAGCAGGAGTTTGATAAATTTAAAGAGATAAACAAACAGCACCGTGTTGCCAACATTAAATCTATTTTTTATTACTCGGTGTTTTTTCCAATTGTAGAAATTCTTTCGTCTATATCAATTGCGCTGATCATTTGGTTTACGGGTGTAAAAGGTAGCTCGTATAATATTGGCCTGGGCGATATTACTTTTTTTATCATGATGATCAACATGCTCTTTCGCCCGATACGTATGCTGGCCGATCGTTTAAATACTCTGCAAATGGGTATTGTTTCGGCAGAGCGTGTTTTTAAAGTGTTGGATACCGATGAAAAAATAATTAATACAGGCACAATAAAATTTGAAGGCGTTAAACAAAACATTGCTTTTAAAAATGTTTGGTTTGCTTATAACGATGATCACTTTGTCTTAAAGGATGTTTCTTTTGCTATCAAAGCCGGGCAAACCGTTGCCCTGGTTGGCGCTACAGGTGCAGGCAAATCAACCATCATTAATTTGTTAAGTCGCTTTTATGAATTGAACAAAGGCGAAATTGCAATTGATGGCATTGATATTAAAAAAATAGATCTAAGTACCTTAAGAAAAAATACCGGCGTTGTGTTGCAGGATGTGTATATGTTTAACGATACGCTTTTAAATAATATCACCCTAAATAATCCGGATATAAAATTTGAAGATGTTGTTTCGGCAACAAAAGAAATTGGCTTATATGAGTACATTATGTCGTTACCAAACGGTTTTGATTATAAAGTAACCGAACGCGGGCAAGGCTTATCTGCAGGGCAACGCCAGCTGGTGGCATTTATTCGCGCTTTTGTGTATCAGCCAAGTATTTTTATTTTAGATGAAGCAACAGCAACAATTGATACGCAAACTGAACAGTTGATTCAAAAAGCTGCCGAAAAAATATCTGAAGGAAGAACATCAATCATCATCGCACACCGTTTATCAACCATTAAACATGTAGATAAAATTTTTGTGTTTGATCATGGAAAAATAATAGAGGAGGGAAGCATTGTAGAATTACTAAGCACCGAATCTAAATTCAAAAAATTGTACGAATTAAATAACGCTGTAGAGATCTGATATGCCAAGTAAACAAGAAAAATTTGCCGAGTTTGAAACGTTTGATAATTGCATCACACTTTTTTGGGAAAACCTTGATAAAGGATTTCCATTAAAAGGCATTTGGCATAAAGAACATTTTAAGAACACTAAACCCATTGTACTGGAATTGGGCTGTGGCAAAGGCGAGTATACTATTGGTCTTGCGCAAAAACATCCTGAAAAGAATTTTATTGGTGTTGATATAAAAGGCAATCGTATTTGGACAGGCGCCAAACACGCCATTGAAAACAATTTAAATAATGTAGCTTTTGTACGCACAAAAATTGATTTTATTGATTATTGTTTTGCTGACAATGAAGTAGATGAGATCTGGATCACCTTTCCCGATCCGCAACCTCAAAAGCCACGCGCAAGGCAACGTTTAACGCATCCACAGTTTTTAGAAAAATATAGAAGGTTCTTGAAAAAGGATGGCATTGTACATTTAAAAACCGACAGTACCAGCTTTTATGAATTTACAATGGAAGTTATTAAAGAAAATAATTTACCCTTGCTTTGGCATACGAAAGATCTTTATAAAAACTGTCCGGCCGATAGACAAGAACTTATTAGTATTAAAACCTATTACGAGGCCATGTTTACTGCAAAAGGGGAGGATATAAAATATATTTGCTTTAAGTTAGCTTAATATAAACCTTATGCCTTTAAAGGCTTAACTCATCTAATTTTGCTTTTTATTTATCAAAATAAAGCGTAATTTAAACCCTTCGTAAAGCAGTGTATGGAAAAGCAACCTTTGTTGGAAGTAAAGAACCTGGTAACACAGTTTAAAACCGATGACGAATTTATAAAAGCGGTAAATGATATATCATTTACACTTCATAAAGGCGAAACCATTGGTATTGTTGGTGAGAGTGGTTCGGGTAAATCGGTTACATCGCTTTCCATCATGCAGCTTATTCCAAATCCTCCGGGCAAGATCACTCATGGAGAGATCATTTATCACACAAAAGATAATAAAATTGTTGATCTGGTTAAGACCAAGAATGACGAAATGCGCCATTACCGTGGTAATGAGATAGCCATGATCTTCCAGGAACCAATGACCTCGTTAAACCCTGTAATCACTTGTGGCAACCAGGTTATGGAATCACTATTGCTTCATCAAAAAATTACAAAAGCTGAAGCGCGCGAAAAAACAATAAAATTATTTGAAGAAGTACAATTGCCCAATCCAATACAAATGCTGGACAGGTTTCCGCATCAGCTTTCGGGTGGGCAAAAACAAAGGGTAATGATAGCCATGGCCATGAGCTGCAACCCCAATATATTGATTGCTGATGAGCCAACAACTGCGCTGGATGTAACAGTACAAAAAACCATTTTGGAGTTAATGAAAAAACTTCAGGCCGAGCATAACATGGGTATTTTGTTTATTACGCACGACCTTGGTGTAATTGCAGAGTTAGCAGATCATGTTGTGGTAATGTACAAAGGCAAGATCGTTGAACAGGGCCCGGTACTTGAAATTTTTGCAAACCCACAACATCCCTATACAAAAAGTTTATTAGCTTGTCGTCCGCCGTTAGATAAGCGCTTGAAACGTTTACCTGTTGTAAGTGATTTTATGATGCGTGGCGATGATGGCGAAATTATTGAATTGACTAAAAACGTGAACGACGCTATTAACCGTGTTGTTATTAGTACTGAAGAGCGTAAACAAAATCATTTTGAACTCTATCAACGTGATAAGATCTTAGAATTAAAAAATGTAAAGACCTGGTTTCCGGCCAAAAAAACATTATTTGGAAAAGTATTAGGCTACACAAAAGCGGTAGATGATGTTACCTTTGATGTGTATGAAGGCGAGACCTTAGGCCTTGTTGGTGAAAGTGGCTGTGGTAAAACAACTTTAGGCCGTACTATTTTAAAACTAACTGAAGCATCGGAAGGACAGATATTTTATAAGCGCGAAGAATTAATTCGCATGAAAGAATCTGATTTCAGGCCTCACCGTAAAGACATGCAAATTATTTTTCAGGATCCTTATTCATCATTAAATCCACGTATCACCGTGGGCGATGCTATTATGGAGCCAATGAAAATTCACAATATTTTTCCTACCAGCAAACAACGCCGAGATAAAGTATATGACCTCTTAAAAAAAGTTGGACTGGATGAAAAACATTATCACCGTTACCCGCACGAGTTTAGTGGTGGCCAGCGTCAGCGTATTTGTATTGCCCGTGCCTTAGGCTTAAATCCAAAATTTATTATTTGTGATGAAAGTGTAAGTGCATTGGATGTGAGTGTACAGGCGCAGGTTTTGAATTTATTGAATGAGTTAAAAGCAGAATTTAAATTCACTTATATTTTTATTAGTCACGATCTAAGTGTAGTTAAATTTATGAGTGATAGAATGATCGTAATGCAAAAAGGGAAGATAGAAGAGATGGGAGATCCGGATGAAATTTACATCAATCCTAAAAGCGATTACACACGTAAATTAATTGATTCTATTCCAAAAGGTAATCTTGAAAATATAAAAGCAGCCATCGCGCAAAAAGAACAACATCAGCCATTTTCAGATTGGGTGAGTACTACTAAAGAATAAACATGCTTGATTTTTTAAAACAATTAACAGACCCTAACAGCATTATCGAATACGGGGGCTTATGGTTATTGCTGTTTGTGATATTTGCAGAAACAGGTTTGTTAATTGGATTTTTTTTACCGGGAGATAACTTAATTTTATTGGCAGGTATTTTATGTAAAGCTCGTCCGGAGTTAATACATGTAAATTATTTTGTTTTGGTTTGTTTAATGATAAGCGCCGCCGTTTTAGGAAATGTGTTTGGGTATTGGTTTGGAAAAAGAGCAGGCGACAAACTGTATTCAAAAAAAGAAAGTTGGTTCTTTAAAAAGCGACATTTAGATGCTACAAAAACCTATTATGATAAATATGGTGGCAACACAACATTGATCATTGCCCGCTTTTTACCGGTTGTGCGCACCTTTGCGCCTGTAATTGCAGGCGCCATAAAAGTAGATTTTTTTAAATTTATGTTATTTAATATTGTGGGCGCTGTGGCCTGGATAATAAGCTTAAGTGGCATTGGTTACTTTTTAGTTCAGATCTTTCCGCAGGTAACAAATTATATGGGCTATATTTTTATAACGCTGATCGTCATTACAGCTATACCCATCCTAAGAATAATTTTCAGGAAAAAGAAAACAGAAAATATTTAGAAGGTAAGTGGCTTGCCCTGGTAATAATCCAACACTTTTAATTTAAAAATGTAATCGTATTTAGCTTGCAGCAAATTACTTTCTGCGGCAAACAAACGATTTTTAGCAGTACTAAAATCAAATGCACTTATTACACCGGCATCAAATTTTTGTTGTGCATATTTAAACGATTCGTTGGCGGCTTCAACACTTGATTTAGTTGCGTTATATTTATTTAAAGCTGCTTTAGCACTAATGTATGCCTGCGAAACGGTTTTGTAAAGATTTTGTTTTGCAAGGTCCTGACTTAAACGTGCATTAAGCGCATTTATTTTTGCATTTTTAACCGATGTGTAAGTCTGCAAACCGTTAAAGAGCGGAATATTTAATGTAAAGCCAACAATTTTATTGGCGTTATTTTTAAATTGATCGGCAAAAGATGTTTTACGGGTTATTAATTCAGACGTGGGAGTGTAAACACTATCGCCGCCACTTGTAATACCACTTAATTGATACCCTGTAAAATTTACACCTAACACATCTTTTGCTAAACCTGATGTTCCGGTACCAAGGCTGGCGTTAAATGTAAGTGTTGGACTAATTCTGCCTTTACTGGCCGCTAAATATTTTTCTGCGCTTAAGATAGAATATTCGCCGCGTTTAATACTTGGCTGTGTTTTTAAACCCGATTCGTAAATGTATTGTACATCTGCTAATATAGGATTATCTGTAACTTCTAAATTTGGGCGAACAACAGAAAAATTTGAAACAGAATCTAAGTTCATTAACTGTCTTAAATTTAATAGTGATATAGTTAAGTTGTTTTCTGCTGAAGTAACATTTACTTCTTCGTTGGCCAATTGCGCTTTAATGTCGTACTCAATACTTTTTGCAATAGCACCGGCTGTAACTAATTTTTGCGTGCGCTCTAATTGTTCTTTGGTAATATCTGCCTGCTTTTGTGAGATCTTTAAAAGCTCTTCACCAAATATAACGGCAATGTATGCGTTGGCCACATTTAATGAAAGATCGTTTGCTAATTGCTTTACATTTTCTTCGCTGCTTAAATAGTTGTATTGATTTGCTTTTATAGTATTGTATTGACTTAGGCCACTCCATAACACAACAGAGCTGCTGAGATAAAAATTTTGTGAAAGAACCTGTGTGTTGGCAAAAGTATTTGTAAACCTGTCTATCGTTTGCCCGAAATTATAATTGTGTTGTACGCCTGCGTTTAGTGATGGAAGCACTGAGGCTTTACTTTGCAAGGTATTATTTTTATTTATTTCAGAATTTAATGCAGCTTGTTTTAAGGTAATATTGTGCTTTAAAGCATAATCAATACACTGCGGCAGATCCCAGGTTTGTGATCTTGCTATTATTGAGATAAGTGTAAAAAGAAAAAGTATTAAAGGCCTCATGATTTAAATAATACTATAAAATTAAATAAATTATTGCGCTTAAAACCTTAAAAAATTAAAACTTACACTAACGGTAAATTTTAATGGTTATAAATTGAAAATGAATTGTGGTTAGTCGTTGTTCTTTCTAGCGGCCTTGTTATTTAAAGTAATAACAAAAATTAAAAAAACCAGGCTGGTACTTACAACTGTAATTAAACTAAAAGTTGGTTGATTAAAAAAGTAGGTTAGTAACGATGCGCCAATGGTTATAATGCTAAAACTATAAATGATAATAACGGTTTTTGCATGGCTGTAGCCGCAATCAATCAATTTATGGTGTAGGTGGTTTCTATCTGCATTAAATGGCGACTGCCCTTTTAAGGCCCGGGTAATAAAAACACGCAGCGTATCTAAAAGAGGATAAATTAAAGCCGCAATTGCAAAAACAGGTTTACTTACATTTACCCAAAAGTGATCTAATTTTTGAATAGGAAATTCGATCATTTTTATGGCAAGAATGCAAAGAAAAACACCAATTACAAGCGAGCCTGAATCTCCCATAAAGATCTTAGCGGGAGAAAAATTAAAGATCAAAAAGCCTAATAACGAGCCTGCCAGTGCAAATGATAAAGCGGCATAAGGAAACTCGTTGGCATAAATGAACCAAATGCCAAAGGCAGTGCTGGTAATTAAGCCAACGCCTGCTGCCAAACCATCAACCCCATCAATTAAATTAATTGAGTTTACCACTACCACATAAGTAAAAATGGAAATAAAAACACTGCCCCAATATGGAAGATCATATACACCAAAAATACCATGAAGACTGGTAATGCGTATATCGCCCATTAAAACAAGTATTAATGCAACAACAATATGAGCAAATAGTTTTTTAACCGGTGCGGTGCCAATAATATCGTCTTTAACGCCAACAAAAAAAAGTATAAGACTGGTGGCAACAATTAATTTAAATTCTTTTACCGATTCAAATATGGTCTCATAATAAACCATGTCATCAATATTATACCAAAGCGAATAGGCAAACAAAGTTCCGGCGTAAATAATTATCCCTCCAATAGTGGGGATAGAGCCTTTATGTATCTTACGATCTTCAGTGGGTACATCTATTAAGCGCTTTAACACGGCCACTTTGATAAGCGCCGGTGTTGAATAAAGCACAACAATAAATGCCGTTAAAAAAACTAGTATAAGTACTGTCATCTAAAAATCGTAGTATAAATTATAGATACTTGTTCTAACGCCTAAATATATATAATTAGTTTGGTTGTTTAGTGCAGTAAAGGTATTAAAATTTTGCACCCTGTAGGTATAGCCTAAATTTACGTTTAGATTATATGCGGGGTTAATAAGATAGCCTATTTTTCCATTTATAAGCTGGTTATTGTAAAGGGCATCGCCATTCCGTAATAAACTTTGATTATTATATTTAAAGTTCACAAAAAAGCGTTTCCATTTATAATCGGCAATGGCAATAATTTCTTTTCCTAAACCCGGTGTATAGGCTAAATTTTGGTTGTAATGAGAATAGGACTGGTTGCTGGTAGTGCTTAATGGGCTTACATAACTATTCTCGTTCACATCATTATATTCTATCTGTAAAAATAAATTCTTAATACCAAAAGCATCATAATAATTTACTCCAGCCTGAAAACCTATTGCATCTCCATATTTTTTTGCGCCACTAAGATCATCTGCCATTAACTGCCCGTATAAATTTAGTTTATTGGTGATTTTAAATTTAATATCACCGCCAACTAAAATATTATTCCTGTTATTCAAGCCATATTCAGGCAAATTAGAATAAATTACAGGATTAAAAAATTGCCAGCCTATATCCTGTTTATTTTTATCGTCGCCGGCATGCCATATCATTCCCTGGAAAAAACCAATATTTAATGCCTTGGTAATATTAATACTCAGGTATTGAAAAGAGGCAGCTTTTTTTTGGAATAATCTTTCAGCGTTTGGTGTTGGATGTTTTGAAGCTGAATCTAAATTCATTAAAACAGAATAAATATTGGTATAATTAACCCTTCCCTTAAACCATTGTTGCGTAAAACGCACGTAAGGATAATTAAATGCATTATCACTTAGCAGCAAAGAGCGATAACCGTTACCAATTTTATGTTTACCATGGCCCACTTGTATGTTTAAATTTTTTAAAGCCTGTACAGAAAAGAATCCCGATGAAAAAGCATAATCATAACCTGAACCTTTAAAAACTTTCCAACGGCCCTGGCCGGGTACAACATAAGAGGCTTTTGTAACATTTGAAATGTAATTTGGAAAAACAGATTGATTTTCGGCAAACATGGTCTCAAAATAAAACTTACTACCAATATAACCGCCTGCAATAAGGCCACGCGTGTTGGTATTGATACGCCGATCAATAGTATCACTAAGATCTATCCCTTTTTCAAGATTTAAGATCGGGTCTAAAAAAAATTTAAAATTTTGATTTGCTGGTTGTATACGTACAACATGTTTAAAGAACATGGCATCAAGGGCCGGATCATCTACAATGTATTTAAACAAGCGTTGCGAATCGGCAACGTGTTCATATTTAGAACTAAAAAAATGAATGTATGGTTTTATACCTGAGTGAATTGCAGAATCTTTTGTGGCTAAATTTCTTTCAGTAAATAGCGAAAAGTTATAATCGGTAGGGAGGTTGTAGAATTGTGCCTTTGCTGTAAATGATACAATAAGAGTTACTAGAAATGCCAGTAAAATTTTATTTAAATATTTTATTACTAAAATCAATTTACAATTTTTTAATTGACAATTTACAATTGCGAGCCAAATCGCAAATTGTAAATATTTAAATTGTCAATTAATTTCACCAAACCTTCACGTTCTCTTTTTTCTTAAAGTCTTCGTAAACCTGTGTAATTCCCTCTTCCAGCTCTATTTTGTGTTTCCAGCCCTGACTATGCAGAAAGCTAACATCCATTAATTTTCTTGGTGTACCATCCGGCTTTGTAAGATCGTGTTTTATGTCGCCGGCATAACCAACAATTTTTTTAATAAGCAAAGCAAGGTCTTTTATTGTAAGATCAACACCGGTGCCAATGTTAACATGCTGCGAACCGTTATAGTTTTGCATTAAATACACACAGGCATCAGCCATATCGTCAGAGTGTAAAAATTCGCGCATTGGCGAGCCGGTTCCCCACATTTCTACAAAGGGCGCATTGCTTTGTTTTGCTTCATGAAACTTGCGTATCAATGCCGGTAGCACGTGCGAGTTGTTTAAATTATAATTATCGTTAGGGCCATATAAATTGGTTGGCATTACCGAAATGAAATTTGTATTGTACTGCCTGTTATAACTTTCGCACAATTTAATGCCTGCAATTTTTGCAATTGCATAAGGCTCGTTGGTATCTTCCAAAAAACCACTTAATAAATATTCTTCTTTTAAGGGCTGAGGTGCTAGTTTAGGATAAATGCAAGATGAGCCTAAGAATAAAAGTTTACTTACTTTATTTTCATAGGCAGCATGTACAACATTATTCTGGATCATTAAATTTTCATACAAAAAATCGGCCCGGTAAATATTGTTTGCCTGTATGCCACCAACTTTAGCAGCGGCTAAAAAAACAAATTCCGGTTTTTCTTTTGCAAAAAAATCTGCTACCTGTTTTTGATCACGAAGATCAAGTTCTTGCGATGTTTTTAAAACAAAATTGGTGAAACCTTTTTTTTGCAGATTTCTTAGTATGGCTGAGCCAACCATTCCACGGTGGCCTGCAATGTATATTTTTGAATCTAATTTCATTTTAAGTGCCAATATAGATCAGATATCTAATTGTTTTAATTCGTAAAAACTCAGTAGTAATTATTCTTTGTAATTTAAGATCTTGTGTCCGCCTTCCAACAAATATTTATCGCGTTTAAATAATTCAACATCTGCCAAAACCATTTCTTTACAAAGCTCTGCAACGGTATAAGTTGGTGTCCAACCCATTTTTGTTTTTGCTTTGGTGGCATCGCCAACTAAAAGATCAACCTCTGCAGGGCGGTAATATTTTGGATCAATTTCTACAACTGCTTTTCCGGTTGCAACATTAATTCCTTTTTCATTTTCGTTCTTGCCTTCCCATTTTATTTTAATGCCAACTTCTGCAAAGGCCATATTTATAAATTCACGCACGGTGATCTTAATACCCGTTGCTAACACAAAATCATCCGGTTCATCTTGTTGTAACATGCGCCACATACCTTCTACATAATCTTTTGCGTGGCCCCAATCCCTTTCAGAATCAATATTGCCCATAAATAATTTTTCCTGAAGGCCTAAACTTATCTTTGCAACACCGCGTGTAATTTTACGTGTAACAAAAGTTTCACCGCGCAAAGGACTTTCATGATTAAATAAAATGCCGTTGCAGGCATACATACCATAAGCTTCGCGATAATTTTTTGTGATCCAGAAACCATACAACTTTGCAACACCATAAGGGCTGCGCGGATAAAAAGGAGTTGTTTCTTTTTGCGGGATCTCTTGTACCAAGCCATATAACTCTGATGTAGAAGCCTGATAAAAACGTGTTTTCTTTTCTAAACCTAAAATACGAATGGCTTCCAAAATACGCAGGGTGCCAATACCATCTGCATTTGCGGTGTATTCAGGAGTATCAAAACTTACTTTTACGTGCGACATGGCCGCAAGATTATAGATCTCATCAGGCTTTACTTCCTGCACTATTCTAATAAGGTTAGTGCTATCGGTAAGATCGCCGTAATGCAATTTAAAATTTACATGTTTTTCATGCTGATCCTGGTATAAATGATCAATTCTATCTGTATTGAACAAAGAGCTGCGGCGTTTAACACCATGCACTTCATATCCTTTGCTTAATAATAATTCTGAAAGATAAGCGCCGTCTTGTCCGGTTACCCCTGTAATAAGTGCTACTTTTGCCATAATTTATAAAGTAACAATATTACAAAAAATTAACGTATAAAACTCACTCAAAAATAGAGGTAAATAAGGCTATTTTTATTTATATTTGACCTTTATTGAATTAATAAAACTATAAACATGAAAACTACCTTCACCAAAAAGAATTACTACATTTTACTAGTAGGAATAGTATTTATTGCTCTTGGTTATTTATTAATGATAGGTGGCGGTAGCAAAGATCCCAATATTTTTAACCCTGCAATTTTTGATTTTCAGCGTATAACTTTAGCTCCTATTTGTTGTTTAATTGGCTTTGTAACTATTATTGTTGCTATTATGTGGAGGCCAAAGCAAGAAGCTGAAGTTGTTAACTAATGAGCCAGGATCAGGCCACATCATTACTTCCAAAAAAGAAAAGTAAATTTAAAAGATTTGCACTTATTACTTTTCTGGTGCTCGTTCTTGTATGGTTTATTTATTATTTTATTTGCGGCATTACTTATAGCGATGGCAGCCGTTCGGGTATTTTATTTAAAGTGGCCCGTAAAGGGTATGTTTTTAAGACCTATGAAGGCGAATTAAATATTGGGGGTGTTAATCAAGGCGAAGGAACCATTATGCCAATGACCATTTTTAAATTTTCTACCACAAAAAAACAAATTTACGATTCGCTGGAAGCCTATCAGGGACGACGTGTTGTGGTAAAATACAGGCAAGTAATTAAAAACTTTTTTTGGCAAGGCGACACTGATTATTTTGTTGACCATGTTTCTTTAGTACATTAAAATTTATGTCATATTTACAAGCTTTACTAATTGCAATTATTGAAGGGTTAACGGAGTTTTTGCCCGTTTCTTCTACAGGTCACATGATCCTTGCCGACTCATTAATGAAAATTGAGGACCCTAATTTTGCTAAAACATTTGAGATCGTTATTCAGCTTGGTGCTATATTGGCTGTATTGGCAATTTATATTAAACGTTTTTTTGTTAGTATAAATATTTATTTAAAGCTGCTTGTTGCATTTTTACCCACTGGTATCATTGGTATTTTAGCTTATAAAACTATTAAGCATTATTTGTTCAATCCAGTTACAGTAAGTGTTTCATTAATTATTGGCGGTGTTGTATTAATTTTATTGGATAAATGGAGCGAACGTAAAGAAAGCGAATATAAAAATGTTGAAGATATTAGTTATGGTAATGCTTTAAAAATTGGCTTGATCCAATGTTTATCAATGGTTCCGGGTGTTTCGCGGGCTGCTGCAACAATTTTTGGTGGTGTTTTTTCAGGCTTTAACAGAAAGCAAGCGGCAGAATTCTCTTTCCTTTTAGCTATACCAACTATGTTTGCCGCCTCAGGATACGATCTTTTAAAAGAAAAAGATAATATACATTCAGAAGATATTAAGTTATTGTTATTTGGAGCTGTTATAGCTTTTATTGTTGCAATTTTCGCGGTAAAAGGTTTTATTGCTTTTTTAAATAAATATGGCTTTAAACATTTCGGTATTTACAGGATCGTACTTGGTGTTTTATTTTTAGTTTACGCTTTGTATACAGGTCTTCAGCTTACTGCGTAAGTATAACAAACACTGCCCTGTTAATTAATCTTTTTGTATTTGAAATTCCGCGCCGGATAAAAAAATAAATTCGCTTATAAATTTATCACCAATGAGCGATAACCTTACAAAAAAAAGACTGCGTACTTCGGGCGTAACAGTGATCATTAGTCTATCACTTGTTTTATTTATGTTAGGTGCCCTGGGATTGTTGGTGATTAATGCCAATAAATTATCAAAGCACTTTAAAGAGAATGTTGGCTTTCAGATCTATTTAAAAGATACGGCCAGCTCTGCACAAACAGATGCACTTTTACAGGAGATAAGCAATTCTAACTATGCAAAAAGTGTAAACCTTATTAATAAAGAGCAGGCGGCCGAAAAACTAAAAGCAGATCTTGGCGAAGATTTTGTCTCTTTTTTAGGAAGCAATCCGCTTTTAAATTCACTGGAAGTAAAGCTAAACGCTAATTACGCCAATACTGATACTTTACAAATTATTGAAAAGACCCTTTTGCAAAAAAACTATATTAAAGAAGTTGTCTATCAAAAAGACATGATCAATAATTTAAATAAGAACACAAAGGCCATTGCATTTTTTATTTTAATATTTAGCGGCGCGCTTTTAATTGTGGCTATTGCGCTCATAAATAATACTATTCGTCTTTCAATTTACTCGCAGCGTTTTTTAATTCGCACTATGTATTTGGTTGGTGCTACCCGTTCTTTTATAAGTAAACCGTTTATATTTAAAGGTGTTCGCCAGGGCATAATTGCTGGCATTGTTGCAAGTGTTTTGTTGGTTGGGTTATTGATGATAAGCACACGTTTTATTCCTGATCTTTTACAATTACAGGATGAGAATTTATTGCTTATTTTATTTTCGGCAATTGTTTTGGTTGGCGTTATAATTTCTGCATTTAGTGCTATGCTTGCTGTTTTACGCTTTCTGCGTTTAAAAACAAGTGATCTTTATTTCTAAATTTTTTTAGATATCTCCAAAAATAACATAATATGTATTAGTCCCTACACGTTGGGTACGTTTTTAAGTTAATAGCAGTTATTACCTCGTAAACAGTGGTTTTGGCTGAGTTAAAATGCAGAATAAATCGTTCTTTTTTTGTAAATTTATATTGTAAAAAATGACTTTAAGAATGAAACGAATTTTCTTTTTAACTACTTTATTTATTTGCGCTTTGCAATTATCATCTTTTGCTCAAACAAATAAAAAAACTTCAACGCCACCAAGTGATGCTGCAACTGGTTATACCTATGATTTTGATAAAACAAACGAACTTATTCTTGAAAGATTATCAAATCCAACACAAGCTAATACAGATGTTCAGGCCCTTATTGATGAGCCAAGTTTTCCTATATTAAGCAAAGGAGAAAAAATAAATCCTGAATATAAAAAGAAAGTTGGATCGTGGGTTGAAAGCCATCCTGCACTTGTTATTGCCGTTTTAAAAAACAGAAAAGATGTTGTACGTCCCTTTTAGTATTTAATTAAATGAAAAAAATAATTACCATATTACTTTTACTTTCTTTTTTTACCAGCTATTCGCAAACGCAGGTTATTATTGGGCCGCAAAGCAGTACCTTCTCAAGTATGACAAGGGGCTATCACTTTACCTCACCAACTGCATTTAATCTTTGCGCACTTTATATTCCTCAGGACGCCAGTGCTGGTACCACGCAAAGTATTTGGGTAGTACGTTTTAATACCGCTGCGCCTCCTGCTTTTCCGGGTACTACAAATGCGTACACAACTTTATTTACAACTACAGGTGTTGCTGCAAATACAACAGTAAGTTGCAATATACCAATTGCTGCCGGCGACATTATTGGTATTTACGGTTCACGAGCTGCAGGTTGTATTAATAGTTATGATGGTGTTAACTATGCTGCTACAATAAACGGATTTCCAACGACATTAAGCAGAAGCGGAACTCAGAACTGTATTAATGGTGTTGGTGCTCCTGCATTTCCTATTTGGTCTGAAGTTAATTTTAGCATTGGCAGAATTTTTATGTATTATAACTGCTGCCCAACACCAACAATTACAACCGCTGCCTCTGCAACAAATATTTGTAGTGCGGCCGGCACGAGTGTAACTATTTTAGGTGGTGGTGCAACCACTTATACCTGGATGCCGGGAAATATTAATTCATCTTCAATTACTGTTACGCCAACAGTTAGCACAACTTATACATTAAATGGATCGGCATTAGGTTGCACCGGCACCAAGACAGTTGCTGTGAACGTTAGCGCAACACCAACAATTAATACAATTACCAATACGGGTCCGGTTTGCCAGGGAGCGGCAGTAAATATTAATGCCAATGCAACCACTGCAGGTACTGTAACATATGCATGGACGGGGCCTAACGGCTTTGTATCCAATGTACAAAATCCTTCTATTCCAAATGCGCAACCTACCAGTACAGGAACTTATTCGTTAACGGTTACAAATTCTTTTGCAGGAGGCTTGCAATGTCAGGCTGGTAGCAGTACAACGGTTGGCGTTGTACCAACCGGTACAATAACAGCAACCCCAACATTTACATTGTGCCAGGGTACAGGTTTAAGTTTAATTTCAAATGCAAATCCGGCTCCTACATCTTATTCGTGGACAGGGCCAAATGGTTTTAGTTCAACACAGCAAAATCCTACTATAAGTAATGTGATGCCGGCCAATGCAGGCGCGTATAATGTGACAGCGTATTATACCAGTCCCTCTACAACACTTGTGTGTACTGCCACAGCAGCTTCTAACGTTCAGGTGGTTGCCACAGCAGCTACAAACGTAACAGCTAATCCAGCAAATGTTTGTCAATATGCAAACACAAGTATAAATGCTACTGCAGCCGGTGCTGTTGCGTATTCGTGGACAGGGCCAAATAATTTTACCTCTACTTTACAAAATAATCCAATCAGTAATGTTCAACCTGTTTCTGCCGGAACTTATTTTGCTACATCTACTTTTGCAATTGGCAGCGTGAGTTGTACTACCAGCGGATCGACACAATTAAACGTTGTGCCTGTAAATCCGGTAATTGTAACACCTACGGTTGCAACTTGTGAACCGGGTAATGCGCAATTATCTGCGAGCTCAAGCGGTGCAGTATCTTATTCTTGGTCTGGCCCAAACAATTATACTTCTACCGTTGCTAACCCTGTTTTAACTGCCCCTACAGGATCCAATTCAGGAATTTATTTGGTAACAACTTCTTATAATAATGGTGCTTTAACCTGCTACAATTCAAATACTGTGCAGCTTACGGTTTACCCAAAACTTACTTTTACTTTAGCTCCTTACAAGCAAACCTGCTACAATACTCCTTTAATTGTTAACGGGCCGGCCGGCGCAACATCTTATGAATGGACAAGTACATCGGGCTATACATCTAATTCTCAAAATTTAAGTATACCAAGTATTCAGCCAAACCAAGCGGGTACTTATACTTTAACTGTGCATTTAGGTCCTTGTACTACATCTCAAAAAATACAAATTGATGTGTTAACACCAATTGCTTTAACACTAACGCCGCAAAGCAGAACTATTTGTCGCGGTGATAGCATTCAATTAATTGCCGGTGCTACAGGTGGTAGCCAAAACTATGCATACGTTTGGAATCCGCCTGCGTTTTTAGGGTCATCTACAGGCAGCCTACAGATAGGTATGCCGGTTGGTACAACTGTTTATAATTTAACGGCGCATGATATTGCCTGTCCGAATTATACTGTACACGCTACATTTACCGTACATGTAAATCAACCGCCACAACCTGATCTTATTTTAGAAAAAGAGCAAGGCTGCGAACCGTTATGTTTATTTTATAATACAAAAACACAAAACCAGTCAGCTATTACTACTTACGATTTTGGAGGTTCACACATAATGCAGGCTGATAGTTTTTCTTATTGTTTAACAGAGCCTGGAACATATCATTTGAAAATATCTTCGTTAGGTAAAAATGGTTGTAAAGGTGTTTATGAATATGGAGCGCCAATTATTGTGTGGCCTAAACCACATTCAGATTTTAGTTGGAATCCTGATGTGGTAACTACAAGTAATAATCAGGTTACCTTTGAGCCTAGTTCTAAATACGGCCCAATTACGAGTATTAACTGGATGTTCTCGGGAACCGGTATTGCAGGGTACGATACTTCTAACTTAACAAACCCGCAACGCACTTTTGAAAACACCGGTAAATTTCCTATTATGTTAATTCAACGTACCGATCATGGTTGTGTTGATTCGGTAATAAAGATCATTGAAGTAATTGATGAAATGAATTTATTTATTCCAAATTCATTTACACCAAATGGTGATGGCGTAAATGATGTTTTTGGTATTAAAGGTTTGGGGATTAAATTAGAAGGGTTTAGTATGGAATTGTTTGACCGTTGGGGTCACTTGATGTATTTTACAAAAGATGTTACTAAAGGCTGGGACGGAACAGTGAAAGGACAGCCTGCGCAAGATGGCGTTTATATTTATAAGATAAAAGCTGTTGGTGTAAATGGTGAAGGTAAAAAAGAATATATTGGTCATGTAACTTTAATGAAGTAAGCACCTCATCCTAAATCCTTCTCCAAAGGAGAAGGACTAAAAAAATAAAAAAACCGCTTCAAAATTGGAGCGGTTTTTTTATTTGAATTTAAATTAAACTATCAGTTTATTGATTTACTAAAAGTTTAAATCCTTTACCGTGAATGTTAATGATCTCTACTTTAGAATCGTCTTTTAAATATTTCCGAAGTTTGGCAATATAAACATCCATGCTACGACCGTTAAAATAGTTGTCATCCTGCCAAATAGATTTCAGAGCAAATGTTCTGTCTAATACATCGTTTTGATGTACACACAACAAACGTAACAACTGACTTTCTTTTGTAGTTAATTTTTGCTCCATGCCATTATGTTGTAAGATCTGTTTTTCAGAATTGAATTGGTATTTACCGATCTTAAAATTAACTTCTTCACTTTCAGATGAGCGAACTTTATTTGTACGACGTAACACTGCTGTTACACGCGCCAATAACTCTTCCATGCTAAAGGGTTTTGTAATATAATCATCAGCGCCGGCGCTAAAACCTTCAATAGTATCTTCTTTCATGCTTTTAGCAGTTAAAAAGATAATTGGAATGTTCTTATCGGTAACTCTAATTTCTTTTGCTAACGTAATACCATCTTTAACCGGCATCATCACATCTAATAAAAGCAGGTCGAAAGAACCTTTAAAAAAGGTATCTGCTCCTTTTTTGCCGTCATCAGCTAACTTTGTCTCAAATCCTTTGGCGTCTAAATATTCCTGTAAAAGAGGCCCTAAACTAGGATCATCTTCTACTAAAAGTATTCTTGTTTTAACAGTTTCCATTTATTTTAAATGTTAAATTATTTACTTAAAGGTAAACACTTACCGTGCCATTTTAACATTTTTAACATTAATTGTCAAATGGTAAATGCACGTTAAAAGTGCTTCCTTTTCCTAACTCACTATCAACAGAAATATAGCCTTTATGTTTTACAATTACGGCTAAAACGTACGAAAGGCCTAAGCCAAAGCCTTTTACATTATGTACATTTCCGGTGGGCACCCTGTAAAATTTATCAAATATCTTGCGTTGGTTCTCTTTGCTTATGCCAAGGCCGTTATCCTTTACTTTTATCATAATTCCCTCCGCAGTGTTGTTTGTAGTGATAAGGATCTCGGGTACGCCTTTAGAATATTTAATGGCATTATCAATTAAATTAAAGATAATGTTGGTTAAGTGAACCCTATCTGCCTGCAGTTTGAATTTTTTTGCATTTAATTCAGTTCTGATAGTGCCTTGGCGCTGATCAATTAAAAGTTGAGTATTATTAATAGCGGTATTAATAATTTCATGAACATCTAACTCGCTTTTTTTAAGAATAAATTCGCCTTTATCTAAAATAGAAGTTTGTAAGATACTTTCTACCAAAACACTTAAGCGTTTATTTTCGTCGCGTATCATTTTAAGATAGCGTTGCTGCTTTTCGGGAGTTTGTGCAATACTGCCATCACCTAACATTTCGCTTGCCAATGAAATCGTACTGATTGGCGTTTTAAACTCATGCGTCATGTTACTGATAAAATCATTTTTAATGATAGAAAGCTTTTTCTGTTTTAAATTATTAGCCATAATATAATAAAAAGAAAAAATAAGAATGGCTATCACAATAACGGAAGTAATAATGAATGGCCACATTTCTTTGAACACATCTTTGTTTTGATTTGGAAAACGTACAATTAAATATTCAGGATCAACAAAACGGTTGCTTGGCGAAAGATTTACTTTGTAGGCAGGCCCCAGCGAATCAATAGAAGCCTCTGCATTTACGAGGTTAGCGTGATGCGAGCTGCCGGGATGCAAGAGTGTTAAATAGTAATTATATTTAAAACGAATGTTTTGTTTTTTTAATTCCAAACCCAAGATCGAATCTAATAAAAGTGTATCTACCTTTTGTTTAAAATCGGTATAATAATTTCGGGTTGAGGTCTCATCAAAAAAACTATAACCTTTTAATGGATTAAAAAGATCGTTATTACTCTGTTGAAGCCCAATTGATTTTTCTTTTAATTCTTTTAAAAAACTTGCAGCTGCCGGATCGAGCTTTAACGAATCGGCAATAATATCTTTTGTGGCAAACTCGCTATGCGAATACCCGTTACTATCAATGCTCGATTCTTTAAATAATTTAAAATTTATCTGGTCGTTCATTTGTCCGTTTATGCCCGGCATGTTAAACGTTATACCCTGTGTACGAGTCTTAACTTTTTTGTAAGAACCTTTGGTATCCATTTTTTCGAGTTTGGCAGCTGTAATATTTAAAGCCTCGGTAACACGTTGCTCAAACAGATCTTGCTTTACACCAAAATCATAATTGATCCAATATACCTGTATAAAGATCAATATTAGCAAGGCAACCGAAAATGAAATAGAAATAATTAATAAGAGACGTTTATTCATTGCAAACCAAAGATAGTTTTTTAAACGCTAAAACATTCTTTAAAAAATGATAAAATCTAAAAAATTAAATAGCCACTAATTACACAAATTTCACAAAGTAATTATCTGTATTTGATACTTAATTAAGCATTGGTGTAATTAATATTATTTTAAGCGTTTATCGCTTTAAATAATTAATTCTCACAAAGCAGTATTACAAAACAGAAAAGGTTAGTGTTTTTAGTGAAATTAGTGGCACTATTTTTAATGCAAGAATTATACGAGGCTTTCAACCGGTGTGCACACACCGCTTTCGCAGATGTAGCATTTTAAACGGTCTTTAAAAATATAAGGTTTGTAAATAGATTTGTTGAGCAACATACGTAAACACTCCTGCACACCTTCAATAATACTTGGGTGCGGGTGCATCATATCTGCCAACTCGCGAATACCCTGGTTGGTGTGTATCAGATAAGCAACAGCTTGTATAGCACTGCTGGCATGCTCGCCAACCACACGCATTCCTAAAATGCGCATGCCATTATCGTTCGTTACTATTATTTTGAAAAAGCCTTTTGTTTTGCGCATGGCAATGGCGCGTGCATTGGTTGTAAAATCTAATTTTACTACTTTGTGTGCTAAGCCTTTAGCAACACACTCCTGTTCATTCATACCCACGGCAGCAACCTCGGGATTTAAGAACATAATAGAACTAATATTTTTGTACGTTAACGGTTTTACGGTTGGGCCAAACATACGTACAACAGCATGTCGTGCTTCACGTTCGCCAACACTTACCAATGCCATTTCTGTTGTAACATCGCCGGCAACATAAATATTGCTAATGTTGGTTTGCGTATCATCATCCCAAATGCAACCACGCTCGTTTAATTTTACGCCGGCATTTTCAAGGCCAATATTTTCAATGTTTGGTATTCTTCCAATAGAGATCAATGCTTTTTCTACGTGGTGAATTTCTGTTTTGCCGCCATAATATTCTAATTCATATTCAACACCACCATTTTTAATTTCCATTCTTTTTAAAGAAGCGCCCTGGTGTACCAATGCGTTATTCGCTTCTAAATTTTGTTTAATAACATCGGCAATATCTTCATCTTCAAATGGTAAAATGCGCGCGGCTTTATCAATTAATGTAATGCGTGTTTTTCCGAACGAAGAAAAAATAGTTGCAAATTCACAACCAATAACACCGGCACCCAACACTACCATGCTTTTTGGAAAGGATTTAAAATTTTTTATGCCGTCGCTGGTAACAATTATTTCTTCGTCAACATTAATGTTATTGGGTTTACGAGGCCTGCTGCCGGTAGCCAATAAAATATTATCGCCGGTTACGTGTTTAATAGTGCCATCCTCTTTTGTAATGCGAACAGTGTTTTTATTTTCTAAATACGCAACACCTTTTTCATAATAAAAAATATGGCGCCCCATTTTTTCAAGTAGTTTTAAATGCACCATCATTTGGGTTTTGCGCTCAAAGACCGCTTCATCTACAATTTTAGAGATAGAATCAAAATTTACTTCGTAATCAGGGATCATTTCTCTTATAGAAAGTGTTTTCAAAGCCTGTTCCCACAAGGTTTTTGAAGTTAAAACACCATCGTATAAACCGGCGCCGCCAATACGTTTTTTTTCTATCAGCAATACTTTTTTACCAAAATCAATGGCACGCATAGCGCCGGCATAGCCACTGGGGCCTCCTCCAATAACGATCAGGTCGTAATGATCCATAATGCCGTATTGTTCCATTTAATGTGTGAATTTACTATTTTTAGCAGTTATTCCGTAATAAAATTAGAGTGAAAGTTTTTTATAAGGTATTTATTGTACTTTTTTTAAGCCGTTTTGTTTCGGCACAGGCGCCTTATCACTATACTTTAAGCGAAGAAGATGGTTTACCAACCAATGAGATCTATCAGGTTAAACAGGATAAATTTGGTTTTATATGGATTGGCTGTGAGGCCGGTCTTTTTAGATATGATGGCATAAGGTACAAACAATATAATTATGCTAAAGAAAACGGAAGGAGTATTTCCGAGCTCAGATTCGATTCAAAAGGGCAATTATGGTGTCAGAATTTTACAGGGCAGATCTTTAGGGTTATTAGGGATTCATTAATACTCTTCAAAGATCTTTCAAAGGAGCTAAGAGTATACCCTCAGTTTTGTGTGGATAAGGATGGAAATGTTTGGATAGCTGCTGAAAGTTATCTTGAAAAATTTAATTCAAAAGCGGTTTCGGTGCTAAAAATAAAACCAACTACTGAGGAACTATCATGGTATGATATTGAAGTTGATGAACAAAACAGAATTTTTGCGAGCAGCTTTCAATTAGGTTTATGCCAAATACAATGTAATAACAACACTTATAGAATAGTACCGGCTAATGATCGATCGACCTTTGGAAGAATAGCAATTGAAACTGTTGCATCAGGTATTTACGCAATTGAAGAGGTTGTTGCCGGAAAACAATATACTATATACAGATTAAAAGATGGCAAATTGACCGATTTTGCCAAATGGAATAAAAATGGGTTTGTATATAAAATGTACGAAGATGCTGATGGTGACTTGTGGCTTTGTACTTCAATCGGAGTTTTTTCTGTTAATAATTTAAATGGCGGGATAATCGATGCGTCGTTCATTCTTGAAAAAGATAAAATATCAGGGTTTTTTCAGGATAGAGAAAAAAATATTTGGTTAAGCAGCTTACAAAATGGCATTCACGTCATTCCAAATAAACAAATGTTTGTATTTGATAATTTTAACCGATCGTTAACTGATAGATACATTTCATTTTTAACTACAGGTAAGACAAATGAATTGATGGCCGGAACTTATTCTGGTGCCATTTATAAAATCATAGAAAACAACAAAGCCGAACAGGTATTTAAACATGATGGCATTTACCGAGCTGTTAAAAAAATAATTCCATATAAAGACGGTTTTTTTATTTCGAGAGGAGCATTTAGTTATGATGATAAAACTAAAGAAGTAGAGATTCCTGCATTAAGGAATATAAGGGATTTTTGCGTTTTAAATGATACGATCTATTATACTACTTCTAATACTTCAGGCTATTTCCCATTGCTTAATAATTTAGATCGTAAAAACAATTCCTATAGGCAAACAGTAACTGTTATTCAAAAAGCGGGGCGTTCTGTTGCCTGCGATACAACTAATGCAAAAATATTTTATGCTTCTAACGATGGCGTGTATGAATATTTTGCAAAAAAGCTCAACCCTGTTATTTATAATGGAGAGCGTATAAGTGCAAGTAAGTTGTTTTATGAGAATAAACTATTATGGATCGCCACAATTAATAATGGGTTTATTGTTTACGATGGCAAAAGCTGTTTTGAATCTAAGGTGAATTTTCTTTTAAAAGGCAAACAAATAAAAACATTTAAGATCAGTAATAATGTTTTATGGGTTGCAACCGAACAATGTTTAAATAAAATAGATCTCGTTAAAATTACTGCTGAATACTATGACCTGTCGGACGGTTTAATTTCGCGTGAAATAAGCGAGATAGTTATGGTGAATGGTAAAGTATACCTTGCTACAAATAAAGGTATTGTTTGGTTTTCAGAAAAAGCGGTATCGGCAAATTTAACGCAGCCGTTAATTACACTATCAGATATTAGTATTAATAATCAAAGCATATTTTTAGAGAAATTAAATGAGTTTGAGTATGGAAACACAAAAATTGAGATCAGTTTTATTTCCCCGTGTTTTAGAGCTCGCGGAAAATTCGGTTACAAATACAGATTGGTTGGATTAGATACAAATTGGACATCCGTATCAGCAACAAATAATAAAGTAATATTTGCCGCTTTACCGGCGGGCGAATTTACATTTCAGGTAAAAGCGGTAAACGAAGATGGTGTTGAAAGTAGTGATAAAGCACTTTTCTTTTTCAGCATTAAAAAGCCATTTTGGCAAGAGCTTTGGTTTTATATCATCATAACGGTTTCCGGCATGTTGTTTGCGCTTTTAGTTTCATTTATGGTGATAAAGAACATAAGAAAAAAAGCAAGGATAATGAATGATCTTAACAATTCGCAGCTTACAGCCATTAGGGCACAAATGAATCCACATTTTATGTACAACACCTTAAATTCTATTCAGGATCTTATTTTGAAAAGTGATATTAAGAATACGAATTATTATTTAAGTAAGTTCAGTTCATTAATGCGTAAAATATTGGAGTTTTCAGAAAGTGAAAATATTCTTTTGCATGAAGAGATGGAAATGTTAAACGATTATCTTGAATTGGAAAAACTAAGATTTGGCGATGAGTTTATGTATGAAATAAATTCTTCAAACGAATTAAATGCTGCTAAAGTTTTCATTCCAAGTTTAATTATTCAACCTTTTGTTGAAAATGCCATTAAGCATGGTTTGCTTCATAAAAAAGGGGCAAAAAAATTAGATCTTTCATTTACTAATTCAAATAATAAGTTAAGAATAGTTATTCAGGATAACGGAGTTGGAAGAAAACGTTCGGCCGAGATCAAGAACAGAAGCAACATTGCTCACAGGTCATTTGCCTCGGGTGCTATTAAAAAACGTGTAGAGCTTCTTAATTCAAACGCTTCAAGTAACATCACTTATACTATTGTTGATCTTTATGAAAATGAGATAGCTTTGGGCACAAAAGTAGTGTTGGAAATAGAGTTGGATACGGGCCGTTAACAATTCATGAACTCAAAACAACCTTTCATGTATTCTTGAAAATGGTAAAATTATTTGCTTATAGTTTTGCCCTAAACTTTAAAAGAATAATATGAAATTAATATCAAAACAAATTAAAACAATAGCCTTATTTGCGGGCATCATGCTAACAAATAATTTTTTCACGCAAAGTTTAGAATGCGAAGGAGTAAAAATGCAATCAGAAGGTGATAAGATCTCAAATTACACCTCTGCAGCGGATGGAATGATCCGCAATATTTATGCAACTATTCGTCAGGATTCAATTATCATGACTGTTTTTAGAACCAAAGCAGATGGCACTGCCGATATGCTAAAAAAATGGCATGTTTATATTGGCAATCTGGATTATAGCCAGCCAACAACAGGCGTTTTTAGCTGGATGAATGGTGGTACAAAAATTCATAAATTAAATTTTGCAGTAGTTGCAGGGCGTAATTTTTATTGGCAGGAAATGTTATGTTCGTCAGTAAAAAAATTAAACATTGTTACAAGTAGCAATGCGCTTGAAATGTCTTTTAATGATGAAGCAAAAGCAAGAGAGTTTTTTGAAAAGACAAAAGCTATAAAATTAACTTTAGCCGAAACCAAAAACACAGGCACTAATAAAACAAGCGAAAAGCTGGATCCTTTCATGTATATTTATAACGACACAAAAAAAGAAGTTTGTTTAAAATCTGAAAGTTCACAAATTCAATGTTTTAATGTAAATTCAGAGCATACGTTGCAATCTTCTGTTGGCGATAAAGTGTTTTATTATACCAAAGATGGTACAAAACAAGGCTTGGCGTTTACAATTACTGAGCAAATGCTTAGGGATCATAAAATAAATTTATCTAACCTTGCTAAAAGATAATATTTTTGTAATAAAATAAGCTTAATTAATGAAAGCAATAATAATAGATGATGAAGAAAGGGCAAGAACAGCTCTTTCTTCGCTATTATTCGAGTATTGCAAAAACGTAGAGGTAATTGACACCTGTTCTAATGTGCCTGATGGTGTTCTTGCAATAAATAAATTAAGGCCTGACCTTGTTTTTTTAGATATTGAAATGCCCGAGTATAATGGCTTTGAATTGTTGAGCTTTTTTAGAGAAGTTGATTTTGAGATCATTTTTGTAACGGCATATAACGATTATGCACTTAAGGCATTTGAAGTTTCGGCAGTGGATTATGTATTAAAGCCTGTTGATATTGATAAACTAAAAAGCGCCGTTGAAAAGGCAGAAAAGAAACTTAATGGTTTTGATATGCAGGTACGTTTGGATGTTTTAAAAGAATCATTCAAAACAGAGCAATTTAATAAAATTGCTTTACCTGTATCTGACGGTTTGTTGTTTGTGGATACATCAGAAATAGTATATTTAGAAGCCGACGGCGCTTACACAGAAGTATGGCTAAATAACGGATCAAAAATAGTTGTAAGTAAAAAGATAAAATTCTTTGAAGATGTATTGGATAAACGCCCGAATTTTTTCCGGTCACATCGTTCATACATTGTAAATATTAATTTTATTAAAAAATATAACAGATCAGATAATGCATTAACGCTTGATAATAGTAAAACCATTATTATCTCCCGCGATCGCAAAGCAGAGTTTGAACTTCAGCTTAAAAACAATAATCTTACAATTGGTAATTAGCAAGCAAAATAATGGCAAATTAAATTTATTAGATTAAAGAACTAAAAATCGAGCCATATCTTCCTCAAAGTCTGTAGGTTCAATAATATTTAGCCCTATAATTTTGAAAGTACTTATATCTAAAACTTTTTTGATTTATTACTGATAATCAATTAATTATATTATTTTTATAATTTTTTATTTTCAGCAAAATGCCTATTTTTGCAGCCCTATAAATTATAGAATTATGAATGAAAGTGTTATTTATTTAGTACCGGTTCTTGGTATTGTTGGTTTAATAGTAATGGCAATTAAGTCGGCATGGGTATCTAAACAGGATGCCGGCGATAAAAATATGCAGGAGTTGGCAGGTTATATTGCCGATGGTGCAATGGCTTTTTTAAAGGCAGAGTGGAAAGTGTTAAGCATATTTGTGGTATTTGCCGCTGCTTTGTTAGCATACTCTGGTACAATTCATGAAGTGCATGGTAAAGAGATCCACTCTAGCTGGATCATTTCTTTGTCGTTTATTATTGGTGCTGTATTTTCTGCAACTGCAGGATATATTGGTATGAAGGTAGCTACAAAAGCTAACGTTCGTACTACACAAGCAGCTCGTACAAGCTTAAAACAAGCATTAAAAGTCTCTTTCACCGGTGGTACTGTTATGGGCCTTGGTGTGGCTGGTTTAGCTGTATTAGGCTTAGGTGGTTTATTCATCGCTTTCTTAATGATGTTTGCTGATCTTGGTCCTAACACTGTAAAAACAGCTATTGAAGTGTTAACAGGTTTCTCTTTAGGTGCTGAGTCAATTGCTTTATTTGCGCGAGTGGGTGGTGGTATCTATACAAAGGCTGCCGATGTTGGTGCTGATTTAGTTGGTAAAGTTGAAGCAGGTATTCCTGAAGATGACGTTCGTAACCCTGCAACTATTGCCGATAACGTAGGTGATAACGTAGGCGACGTTGCCGGAATGGGCGCCGATTTATTTGGTTCTTATGTTGCAACTATTCTTGCTACAATGGTATTAGGACAAGAGATCACTGTTACTGATAAATTTGGTGGAATGTCTCCAATTTTATTACCAATGGTAATTTGTGGTTTAGGTATTATCTTCTCAATTGTTGGTACATGGTTCGTTACTGTAAAAGACGAAAAATCAAATGTGCAAAATGCTTTAAATATGGGTAACTGGTCATCTATGATCTTAACGGTTATTGCTTCTTATTTTGTAGTAAACTGGATGTTACCTGATACGTTGAATTTACGTGGTTACGAATTCACAAAATTAAATGTGTTCTTGGCAATTGTCGTAGGTACCGTAGTTGGTGCTATTATGAGTATCGTTACCGAATACTACACTGCAATGGGTAAAAAACCGGTATTATCAATCATTCAACAATCTTCTACAGGTCACGCTACTAACATCATTGGTGGTTTATCAGTAGGTATGAAATCTACAGTTATACCAATGCTAACATTAGCGGGTGGTATTATGGGTTCTTATTATTGTGCTGGTTTATACGGTGTGGCAATTGCTGCCGCAGGTATGATGGCAACTACAGCTATGCAATTAGCTATTGATGCTTTTGGACCAATTGCCGATAACGCCGGTGGTATTGCAGAGATGAGCCAATTACCTCCTGAAGTACGCGAACGTACTGATAATTTAGATGCAGTTGGTAACACAACAGCAGCTACTGGTAAAGGTTTTGCTATTGCTTCTGCGGCTTTAACATCGTTAGCTTTATTTGCAGCTTTCGTAGGTATTGCAGGCATCAGTGCAATTGATATTTATAAAGCGCCTGTATTAGCAGGTTTATTTGTTGGTGGTATGATCCCATTTATTTTCTCGGCATTATGTATCCAGGCGGTTGGTAAAGCGGCTATGGACATGGTACAGGAAGTGCGTCGTCAGTTTCGCGAAATTCCGGGAATTATGGAATACAAAGCAAAACCTGAATACGAAAAATGCGTTGCTATTTCAACTACAGCTTCTATTCGTGAAATGATCATGCCGGGTGCAATTGCATTAATTACTCCGGTAATTGTTGGTTTCGTATTTGGTCCTGAAGTATTAGGTGGCCTATTGGCTGGTGTAACTGTATCAGGTGTGTTAATGGGTATCTTCCAATCTAACGCCGGTGGTGCTTGGGATAACGCAAAAAAATCTTTCGAAAAAGGTGTTGTAATTAATGGCGAGACTTTCTACAAAAAATCTGAGCCACATAAAGCATCAGTAACCGGTGATACGGTTGGTGATCCATTCAAAGATACTTCTGGTCCATCAATGAACATCTTAATTAAATTAATGAGTATCGTTTCTCTTGTAATTGCTCCGTACATCGCACTTAACGGCGTTGAAGGTGCTCATGAAACAACTGTTATTAAAGAGCAATACAAATTAAACATTAACGGCGTTGAAATGAGCTTTACTTCAAAAGCGCAATTAGACAGCGCTTTAGCTGCTAATGTAAAAGACATTGCTGAGTTAAAAGGTAATTATGCGGTAGATGGTGCTCACAGCTCAGTTGTATTTAGCGTTAAACATATTGTTACCAGCACCCGTGGTTCAATTAATATTGATAGCGGTTATGTGAATTTAGAGAACGCTAACGGCCCAAAAATTTTCGTGCAAATGGATATGACAAGTATCAATACACAAAATTCTTACCGTGATTCACATTTAAAAGATAAGCCTGAGTTTTTTGAAGTTGCTAAATTTAAAAAAGCAAGCTTTGAAGCTACAAGCGTAGAAAAAAATACTACAGAGTCAGGTAAATATGCTTACACTGCTAAAGGCAAATTAACATTAAAAGGCATTACCAAAGATGTTCAATTACGCTTTAACTACATCGGAATTTCTGCACAAGAGTGGGATGGTAAAAAAGTGGACGTTGCAGGTTTTGAAGGTGAAACTACCATTAACCAAAAAGATTTTGGAATGGATGGAGATGCAGTTAAAATTGAATTTACTTTAGAAGCAGGACAGAATAAATAATAAAATCCGTTTCTTTAACAATTTAAAACCCTTACATTTTTGTAAGGGTTTTTTTATTACCTGTAATTTCACTAATTTTATTTAGAGAATTTATAACATGAAAAAACATTTTCTTTTCTTCTTGTTTTTTGGCCTTTTAATTGTAAATTTTTATAGAGCACAGCCTGCCTTGTGGGCTATGACAACAAATGGCGGAAGCAGTAATGCATTCGGAACCATATACAGCGTATCAACTGGCAGCAATAACCTAACAACACAATATTCTTTTACATACACTTCAGAAGGGCAATCGCCTACCTACAATACCTTTGCTGTTGCGCCAAACGGTAAATTATACGGCACAACATACAATGGTGGAACAAGTGGCGTTGGTGTACTATACGAATATGATATTGTAACGAATAATTATGTAAAAAAGTTTGATTTTGGTGGCACAAACGGCAATTATCCAAATGGCAGTATGATTGTTGCAACAAACGGTAAGCTTTATGGAATTACAGGCAATGGCGGCGCTACAAATAATGGTGTGCTTTACGAATTTGACCCTTTTACCGGCGTATACACAAAAAAAGTAGATTTTGCGGGCGCCTCAAATGGCAGCTATGCAAACGGTAACCTGGTGCAGGCCACAAATGGCAAACTTTATGGCCTAACTGCTTATGGCGGTGCAAATAGTTTAGGTGTGTTATTTGAATATAACATTACAACAAACACGCTTACAAAAAAAATAGATTTTACTGGTTCTGCAACGGGTAGCGTGCCATATGGTAACCTGGTGCAGGCTACCAATGGTAAATTGTATGGTTTAACAACAGCCGGCGGAGCCAGTGGTAATGGTGTACTTTTTGAGTACGATCCGGCAACAAATGTTTTTATTAAGAAAGCAAATTTTAATGGCACAGGAAAAGGCGCCCAGCCCTATGGAAGTTTGATACAAGCCAACAATGGCAAATTATACGCCATGACAAAGATCGGAGGCACCAGTAATTTTGGTACTATTATTGAGTATGACATAGCGGCGGATACACTTATAAAAAAAATTGATTTTAACGGCAGCAACGGTAAATGGCCATTGGGAGACCTAATGCAATCTGCTAACGGTTTGCTCTATGGCATGACCTGGCAGGGAAATAGCAAAGGCCAGATATACCAATATAATCCCTCTACCAACGGCTTTACAATACTTTATGATTTTATTAGTGGCCCTGGCGAATATCCTTATGGAAATGTAATTGAAATAGGCAATAAATTGTATGGCGTTACAAACAGTGGTGGCTTAAAGAATAAAGGTGTTATTTTTGAATATGATCTTGTGTCAAATACCTATACAAAAAAGATCGACTTTAACGCGAATATTAACGGTGGAAATCCTACGGGAGCATTACTAAAAACTTCAGGCAATAAAATGTACGGTTTTACATCTTATGGCGGCCTTACCAACCAGGGAACTTTGTTTGAGTTCGATCAAACTACAAATACACTTACTAAAAAAGTTGATTTTGACAATGCAGTTACCAAAGGGAGTGTTCCTGTTGGTGATTTAATTGAAGTGTCTCCGGGAGTGCTTTATGGTCTTGCATCAGCTGGTGGTACAAATAATGCTGGTGCTTTGTTTGAATATAATTTTGTGGCAAACACATTTACAAAAAAAATAGATTTTGTTGCGGCAACCATGGGGCAGTTTCCTAATGCCAGTTTACTTAAAGCAAATAACGGTAAATTGTATAGTGTAACGCAAATGGGGGGCATAAATACCGCCGGCGTAATTTTTGAATACGATCCCGTAACAAATGTCTGCGTAAAAAAGTTCGATTTTGGTACCACTAATGGTACAACACCTACTTCAGCTTTAGTATATGGCGCTAATGGAAAGTTATATGGGCTCACGGCAGGTGGCGGGGTCAATAATAAAGGAGTATTGTATGAATACGATAACATAACAAATGTATTTACAAAAAAAATAGATTTTAATGGAGCCGGTAATGGCGCGCAGCCTTTTGGCGATCTTGTACTGGCAAATAATAATAAATTTTACGGCGCAACTTATGTTGGTGGTGCAAACAATGCAGGTGTGCTTTTTGAATATGATCCGGCAACAAATAGCTTCACCAAAAAAATGGATTTTAATATTGGGCCAACCACCGGTAGCGCACCTGTAGGACGTTTAACACTTGCAGGAAATGGAAAACTTTATGGCAATACCGAGTATGGTGGAACCAACGGCAATGGTGTATTATTTGAATACGATCCGTTAACAAATAATTTTGTAAACGTTTTAAGTTATGGCAACAACACTCCTTCTGGTGATATGATAGAATTTTGCCAAACACCTTTAGCTGCAAATTCAATAATTACAGCCACAACACAAATGTGTGCCGGTTCAACAGCAACAATAGCCTTAAGCACGAATACAATTTCCGGTGCCAATTCTTATACATGGAATGTTCCTGCAACATCTGTCATTACATCTGCACCCTCAACAAACAGCATTATATTAAATATAAGCAATTTAACTGCAGGTATCTATACTATTGATGTTTCAGGGACCAACACATGTGGTAACGGAATATCTTCCGCCTTAACACTTACATTAAACGCTGCACCTGTTTTAACTGTTAACAGCGGAGCAGTATGTACAGGTCAGTCTTTTACAATCAATCCTTCAGGCGCTTCTACTTATACTTATTCAGGCGGCACAAATATTGTTTCGCCGCTTACTACAACTAATTATGCAGTTACAGGAACCGATGCTAATGGCTGTATTACTTCAGCAGTGGCAATAAGCAGTATAACGGTTAACGCTTTGCCAACATTAAGCATAACAACAAATACCTCATTAATTTGCACAGGTCAATCAGCAACTTTAACTGTAAGCGGTGCTAATACTTACTCATGGAATACAGCTTCAACAAACACATCTATTGTCGTATCACCGGTTTCTAATACAACATATACTGTTACAGGTACGGATGCAAATAATTGTAATAACACCGCATTTATAACGCAAAGTGTAAGTTTATGTACCGGTATTGAAAAACAAAATGAAGGCAGATTTATTACGATTTACCCAAATCCTTCAAATGGTATTTTTAATATTAGCTGCGATTGTTTGAGCTCAAACAACAATCTTGAAATTTATAATACACTTGGACAAATAATTTTTAGTCAAAAGAATGTTTCTGATAAACTTGAGCTGGACCTTTCAAAGAATCCACCCGGCCTGTATTATTTAAAATGGAAAACCGAAACCGGCGAAGAAATAAAAAAAGTGATTAAAGAATAGGCTTTGTTTTCTTTAGGATTTTAAGATCATTCCAATCCTTACTTTTATTTTTCTTAAGTATCTCTTTCGAAATAATAATCACTTTAAACTCGTACTTTACGCTTACATTCACAATAAAATTGCCGTAAATCGTAATAAAAGCATGGCCCGGTTCAAAGGATGGTTGAAATGACAGGATTCTGCGCACCTGGTAATAATTAAATGGCAAGGCAAGGTGTTTATTTCCTTCTATTAAATAGATCATGATTAAGCCATTTTTTAAAATAATTTCGTTTATCTCTTCTATGGGAATGTCTATAAAACACTCCGTACCATTTATTCTTTTCCAGTTTTTGGCCGATGCTATAATAGTGTATTCATGAATATGCTCTGCACTATCTGTTTTTATAATTACAGGCGGTTGATCCTTTTCTCCTCCTTCTGATTTACAATATGTAAATACCATTTCCGACACAAGTAACAGCATGATAAATAATTTAATGTTTTTCATTTTACAGGATCTGGTTACATCCATGTGCATACAAATGTACTATTATTTGTTACAAAATGTAATAATATTAGGTACATATAAAAGATTTTTTTTTAGTTCCCGCCTGGTTGCGGAATTAAAGAGTACGATGATGAAGGACGTGTTTTGCGTGTTGATTTTGATGATGTTTCGATAATGAGTGTTTATCATCCAAGCGGCAGTAGTGGCGATCTGCGACAAGGTTTTAAAATGAAATGGCTTTCAGATTTTAATGAGTATATAGCTGCATTAAAAAAAACAATTCCAAATCTTATTATGTCGGGCGATTTTAACATCTGCCATAAGGCAATTGATATACATAATCCAAAATCAAATGCAAATACAAGTGGTTTTTTGCCCGAAGAAAGAGAATGGATGGAACAATTTATTAATGCAGGTTTTATTGATACTTTCAGGCATTTTAACCAGGAACCACATCAATATAGTTGGTGGAGTTACAGAGCAGGTTCTAGAGCTAAAAATTTAGGATGGCGAATTGACTATCATATTGCAAGCGCGTCTTTAGCCCCAAGACTTAGAAGATCGGTCATCTTAGCCAATGCTATGCATAGCGATCATTGCCCTGTTGTACTCGAAATTGAATAAAAAAATAATTTTAATATTTTACACAAAAAAATTAGCAAAAATCAATCAAAAACCTATATTTGTTGTTCAAAACTTTGTTATTAAATCACTATGAATAAATTATTTCTATTTAGTTCTATCTCCTTATCACTATTGATGACCTCTTGCGGGGGTGATAAAAAAAACAACAATAGTGAGACTTCCGAGGTAAAAGGGGGTGTTTACATGGGTGGAATATTAAGGTTAAATGAAGTTGAAAACATTAAAAGCCTTATGCCCATTGCCATTAACGAGATAAATAGCTTTCACATTGGCTCTCAGGTATATGAGGGTTTGGTGATTTATAACCAGGTAGATCTTACCTTAAAGCCCGGTATTGCTAAAACATGGGAGGTTAGCGAAGATCAAACAGAATATACTTTTCATTTAAGAACTAACGCTAAATTTCATGACGACCCTTGTTTTCCTGAAGGAAAAGGAAGAATGGCAAATGCAACGGATGTAAAATATTGTTTAGATAGAGTTTGTACACAAGATCCTAATAACAATCAATTTGACGTTACTTTAAAAGACCGTGTTGAAGGCGCTAATGAAAATTTTGAAGCATCAAAAACCGGTAAAGCTACAGGTGTAAAAGGTGTTACTGTGGTTAACGACAGTACTTTAAAAATAAAATTAACGCATCCTGACGGAAGTTTTTTAAACATTCTTGCTATGCCGGGCTGTTACGTTTATGCTAAAGAAGCAGTTACAAAATATGGTAACGAAATGCGCACAAAATGTGTAGGTACGGGTCCTTTCTTTGTTGAAACTGTAAAAGAAGGCGAAGTTATTATCATGAAAAAGAACCAAGGCTATTGGGGATATGATGAGCATGGTAATAAATTACCTTATTTGGATGGAATTAAATGGTCATTCATTCGCGATAAAAAATCTGAGATCCTAGAATTTAAACGTGGTAATTTAGATATGGTTTATCGTATTCCTGTTGAAATGTTTCACGAATTTATGGGCGAATTAGGTAACGCAAAAACAAATAATCCTGAATTTGAAATTGTTTCTTCAACAGCTTTAAACACTAACTTTTTTGGTTTCAATATCCAGGCTAATCCTGTGTTTGCTAAAAAAGATGTGCGTTTGGCTTTTAACATGGCAATTGATCGTCATAAAATTGCCGATTTTACAATTCAGGGCGAAGGTACTTCGGCAGATTATGGAATGGTGCCTTATACCGAAGCTTTTGAAAAAGAAGGATATGATTATAAATCTTTAAAAGGATACACTTACGATGCAGCTAAAGCAAAAGAGTTGCTAAAAGCTGCTGGTTATCCTGATGGTAAAGGTTTTCCTGAGATAACATTAGAGATTAATAGTGGTGGTGGCGATAGAAATATTTTAATTGCTGAAGTAATTCAAAAAATGTTGAAAGAGAATTTAGGTGTTACTGTTAATATCAATACAGTTCCTTTTGCCGAGCATATTGAAAATATACAAGGTGGTAAATCAGATTTCTTCCGTTTTGCCTGGATAAGTGATTACCCGGATCCTGAATCATTCTTAACCTTATTTTATGGTAAACACGTTCCTGCAAATCAAACAGAAAAATCGTATATCAACTTTTTCCGTTACAAGAACAGCAAATTTGACTCATTATTTATGGCAGCACGCGTTGAGCCTGATAAGGCAAAACGTTTTTCATTATTATCACAGGCAGAACAAATTGTGTTAGATGACGCGCCTTTCATGCCAATTTTTTATGATGAGAATTTCAGATTAGAACAAAAGAACGTTCGTAATTTACCTGAAAATCCAATGAACTACATTAATGCAACAACAACTTATTTAATTCCTTTAGATAAGCTAACTAAAAAATAAAACGAAATGCTTTTAAGAAGATCCCAGCCAAATGGTTGGGATTTTTTTATTAATTTTAATTTGTGCAGCAAAAATATATTATAATAGTAGCCGGTGGTACCGGAAGCCGCATGCAGAGCGATTTGCCAAAGCAGTTCATTGAAATTGATGGCGAAGCTATTATTATAAGAACTATTAAAGCATTTTTAAATTACGAAACCACAATTCAAATTATAATTAGTGTGCATAAAGATTTTAAAAGTTATTTAGAAGAATTATGTGCTAAAAATAATTTAAAGAACATTATGATAACTTTAGGTGGGCAAACACGTTTTCATTCGGTAAAAAACGGATTAGATCTCATCAATGATGAAACAGCGATCGTTGGCATTCATGATGCAGCAAGGCCTTTCGTGTCTCTTCAAACAATTAAGAATTGTTTTGACACAGCAAGAGAAAAAGGCAATGCCATACCTTGTGTTACAATAAACGAAAGTTTAAGAAGTGTAAGTGCAGAAAAAAATACAGCGGTAAATAGAAATGATTTTAAGATCATTCAAACGCCACAATGTTTTTTAGCCACAAAAATTAAAAAAGCTTTTTTGCAGGAATATAATTCTTCTTTTACGGATGATGCTACAGTTTTAGAATCAACCGGAGAAAAAATTAACCTGGTTGAAGGTAACATTGAAAACATAAAAATCACAAATAGATCCGATCTGGCCATCGCAAAAGCCTTGCTAAACAATGAATAGCGACCAAATAACAGAAGCACTTGAAATTACCGCAAAATTAATGGAGCTTCATAACGAAAATCCATTTAAAATAAAATCTATTGCCGCGGCAGCTTATCGTTTAGATAAATTACGTTACGATTTTGAAGGAAAGACTCAGGAAGAAATTTCTGCAGTGGAAGGAATTGGTAAGAGCATTGCTGCAAAAATAAATGAACTTTTAACAACAGGCACAACAAAAGAATTGACCGAACTGTTTGAAAAAACTCCGGCAGGTGTTGTTGAAATGCTCGGTATCAAAGGCTTAGGACCAAAAAAAGTGCGTCAGCTATGGCTAGAATTAAATCTGGAAAGCGTTGGTGAATTATTATATGCCTGTAACGAAAATCGTTTAACAACATTAAAAGGTTTTGGCGAAAAAACACAAACGGCAATTAAAAAAAGTATTGAATTTAAATTATCTAACAACAATAAATTTCATTACGCATCATTAGAAAAACCTGTAAACAATTTAGTTGAATTTCTTTCAGAACAACAAAGCGAACTGCAAATGGCTGTAATAGGCCAATTAGCAAGGAAATGCGAGATAATTGATAGAATCGAGATATTAACTGATGGTGAAATTTATGCTGATATTTCTTCATTACAAAAAACAATTCCGCTAAAAATAAATTTTATTTTATGCGAGCCTGCTGAGTTTTTTTATAAGTATGTTGAATTAACATCAACACCAGAACATTTAGAAAAAATAAATTTTTCAGGATTAGAAGGAACAGAATTTTTTGATGACGAAGAAATTTATACAGCCTTAAATTTACAATATATTGAACCGGAATTGCGCGAAGGGCTAAATGAAGTGGATCTTGCTTTGAATCATGATATTCCAAAATTAATTGAGTTAAAAGATCTGAAAGGCATCCTTCATAATCATACAACTTATAGTGATGGAGTTCATACTTTATCAGAAATGGCGGGCTATTGCAAGGATTTAGGCTACGAATATTTAGGAATTTGTGATCACTCCAAATCAGCTTTTTATGCTAACGGTTTGCAGATTGATAAAGTTTTGGAGCAACAAACAGAGATCGATAAATTAAACCTAACGTTTAGCGGATTTACGGTGTTAAAAGGAATTGAAAGTGATATTTTAAATGACGGTTCCTTGGATTACCCGGATGAAATTTTAAAAACGTTTGATTTTATCGTAGCTTCTATTCATTCAAATTTAAAAATGAATGAAGAAAAAGCAACAGAAAGATTAATAAAAGCAATTGAAAATCCATACACCTCAATTTTAGGACATCCCACAGGACGCTTGCTACTGGCTCGTCCCGGCTATCCTATCAATCACAAAAAAGTTATTGATGCTTGTGCTGCAAATAAAGTAAGTATTGAATTAAATGCGCATCCATACCGTTTGGATATTGATTGGAGATGGATCTGGTATTGCCTTGAAAAAAATGTAAAAATTTCAATTAACCCGGATGCCCATCACCGTGAGGGTTTTCACGACATGTACTATGGTGTTTGTGCCGCGAGAAAAGGAATGTTGAGCAAAGAATTTTGTTTGAATGCTTTAAATTTAGATGATCTTAAAAAAGAATTTAAAAAGTAAGTTATTTTTTTTTGAAAAATAAAATGTCTACAGCCCGCATAAATACAATCAATTAAATCTTAATTTGTTTTTTATTTTTCGACAAAAATTTCTTGTTTTTTTGGTAAAATGAGTAAGTAAAATTTGTCATTTTATAACTGTTTGATTTTCAAAATATTGTAATTTTATCTTTCTCGCTTCCGTGAGTATTTTTAGCGAAAAATCGCCTAATTATCCATAAAAAGTTATAGCTTTATGAAGTTAAAAATCAGTCTATTAAGCAACTTTATATAACCTTTCCAAAAAGAGGAATAGTATTCTATTCAATATTATTTTTCTCTTTTTTCCTTGCATTTCAGATGTATGGAATTGTACCGGGTTATAGTTATTTTAAAAAACTTACAACACAAGAAGCGCAAATTAATGTTGGCACAACTAATCTTGTAAACTTTCCTGTTTTAGTTTCATTAATTGATAACGATCTAAGGCATACAAGTAATGGTGGAAAAGTAACAAACATAAACGGTTTTGATATTGTATTTACTTCATCAAATGGTTCTACGATTATCAACCATCAGGTAGAAAGATATAATCCCGTTACCGGAGAGTTGATTGCATGGGTCAAGATTCCTTTGGTGAGCTCAACAGTGAATACAGACTTCTACATGTATTTCGGTAATGCGACTGTTTCTGTCGATCCGTCTTCAACCGCAACATGGGATGCAAATTTTATGGCTGCATATCATTTAACCACAAATCAAAATGATGCAACAGCAAATGGAAACAACCTTAGCTTAACCGGTACTAACCTTCAAACCCCCGCAGTTGCAGGTGATGGGAGAGATATTGAATCTACAGAAAAATTATTTTGCACGCCAATTCCTGCTATTCAAACTAACGGCGATGTAACATTGGAAACCTGGGTGAATTTTGAAACGGTGCAATTGGTTGCGAATGATAATGTTTTTATTGCCTGTGGCGCTCTTGGAGAAGTAGGTGTGCCCGACAATACATTTTACTCTTTCAATTATAATGGCGCAGGAGCAAATACAAATAAGTTGCGAATGTTTTGGGAATACGGCGCTGGGGTTAATGAAGTTGTAGTTTCAAATGTTACAACTACTTTGGTGGCCGGTACCTGGTATCATCTTGCAGCAATAAGAGATGTAACAAATGGAGTTGTTCGGTTTTTTATTGATGGGATACAATTGGGTACTGATGTTGCATACATAAATGCCGCTGCGGGCGGAACCTTAACAACGTTGAATATTGGAGAATCACAAGATCTTACAACGCGCGATATTGACGGAGATTTTGATGAAATAAGAATTTCAAATTCTGTTCGTTCTCCTGAATGGATCCAGGCAACATTTGAAACAAGTAAGATCGGTTCAACTTTTATTTCATATTCAGTAACGGCTTGTGTACCACCTGATGTTTCCGTTGCTGGAACTAATCAAACAATTTGTGCTACATCTGTAACTATGGCTGCTAACACACCAACTTCGGGTGTGGGCACATGGTCGGTTGTTTCTGGCTCAGGCACTATAACAAACTCCTTATCACCAACCACCAGTATAACAGGTTTAGGTATTGGCACAAATGTTTTTGAATGGATAATTACAAGTGGAACCTGCACGTCAGTTTCAGATGTTACTGTTACTGTTGATGCAAACCCTAGTGTCTCAAATGCAGGGTCAAATCAAACGCTTTGTATCTCTAGCGGAAGTACAACATTAAATGGAAACAACCCCGCTGTAGGCACTGGAACATGGTCTGTTTTATCTGGAACTGCAACTATAACAAATCCTAACTTAAACAACACAACGGTTATGGGATTGACGGTTGGAACGCATGTTTTACAATGGGAGATTGGAAATGGTGTATGTGCAACGAGTGCTTCAACAATGACCATTATTGTAAACCCTGCAACCAGTATCGCCAATGCAGGTCCGAACCAAA
>JAVTWD010000100.1:0-39665 GCA_032229505.1 Bacteroidota bacterium | reverse complement strand
CCAAACTTTTTAACCACATAGATACATAGAAAGGGGGCTCAACTAACCACAAAAAGTTCACATAATTTTCATCGCTAGCGATGAAAATCCTATGTTTTACTCTTTACATATTGTTTTTTCTATAAAAAAACTATGTTTCTATGTGGTTAAAATAAAGTATCCCCCCATTTGGGGGTTGTTTAGCATAAATTATTCCTATACTTTTAGCCTTGTATATAAACTACAAACTCATTTTAACATGTATTTAAATTGCTATTTCTCTAAATCGGTCTTTACAATTTTTCTGATCTTTTTAAGCACGCTTTCGTTTTCACAAAACATTCATAACAATCCAACTTCCAATCATGGAAATAAATTCGAACAATTAGGAACCATTCTTCCTACACCAAATGAATACCGCACTGCATCGGGCGCGCCGGGAAATAAATACTGGCAACAAAAAGCAGATTATGATATTGATGTAAAGCTGGACGAAAAAAATCTTTCGATCGTTGGAACTGAAACTGTTACCTATCACAATAACTCGCCTGATAATTTAAATTACATTTGGTTACAGCTAGATGAAAACCAACACGACCCAACTAACGAAGTAAATTATTTTGACGAGAATAAAGTATTTGAACCTATTACTGAGCAAGCTTTAAAAGGTTTACAAACAAAAGAAAATTTAGCCGCCCTTGGTGATAAAATTGATGGCGTTACTGATGAGCTTGGAAAAGCATTAAAATATACCATTAACGGAACCATGATGCGAATTGATCTTCCTAAAACATTATCATCTAAATCAAAAACAAAATTTATTGTAAAATGGCATTATAAAATGATCAACCGCACACAGTATGGCGGCCGTGGTGGTTATGAATATTTTCCTGAAGATGGAAATTATTTATTTACAATGACACAGTGGTATCCGCGTTTATGTGTGTACAGCGATTTTCACGGCTGGCAAAACAAACAATTTACCGGTCGCGGTGAATTTGCTTTAGCTTTTGGAAATTTTAAAGTGAAGATGACGGTGCCATCTGATCATTTAGTTTGCTCTACCGGCGAATGCCAAAACTACCAACAGGTTTTAACGCCTGCACAATTTGCTCGCTGGCAAAAAGCACAAAACGCTACAGAACCCGTGGAAATTGGTCTTTTAGCCGATGCTATTGAAGCAGAAAAAAGTGGTACCAATGGTGCAGCAGCACAAAAAACAAGAACATTTATTTTTAAAGCAGACAGTGTACGTGATTTTGCATGGGGCAGCTCACGTAAATATTGCTGGGATGCCATGCCTGCCCAAGTGGAAGGAAAAAAAGTAATGTGTATGAGTTTTTATGGTAAGGAAGCTTATGGCTTGTACAGAAAGTATTCTACAAAAGTTGTAGCGCATACTATTAAAACGTATTCAAAATATACAATTCCATATCCTTACCCTGTTGCACAAAGTATTGAAGCCGCAAATGGTATGGAGTACCCAATGATCTGTTTTAATTTTGGAAGAACAGAAAAAGATGGAACCTATACCGAAGGTTCTAAGAATGGAATGATATTGGTTATTATTCATGAAGTGGGACATAACTTCTTCCCAATGATCATTAACTCAGATGAGCGCCAATGGAGCTGGTTAGATGAAGGCTTAAATACATTCGTGCAATTTTTAACGGAGCAGGAATTTGATGCTAATTATCCATCGCAACGTGGCCCTGCGCATAAAATGACAGATTACATGCGTTTACCAAAAAGTCAGTTAGAACCAATTATGACCAACAGCGAAAACATTATCGGTTTTGGTCCGAATGCTTATGGTAAACCTGCCACGGCTTTAAATATTTTGCGCGAAACAGTAATGGGTAGAGAATTATTTGATTTTGCATTTAAACAATACTGTACACGTTGGGCATTTAAACACCCTGAGCCCGCAGATTTTTTCAGAACCATGGAAGATGCAAGTGCAGTTGACCTGGACTGGTTTTGGAGAGGCTGGTTTTATGATATTGAGCCGGTTGATATTTCGGTAGATACAGTAAAAGCATTTACTGTGGTGAAAGGAAATCGTGTGCCTGTTTATAACGATACACTTTATACCTATCCAAAAGCAAAAGAATTTGAATTTATTACACAAATAAGAAACAAAGAAGCAGGATTAAAATCTTTAGTTGATGTGGATACAACGCTTCGCGATTTTTATTATCACTACAAACAAAAAGAAATTACCAAAGAAGTAAAAAACCGTTTTGATGAGATAGAACCGATCAGTGATACAGCCATTTCAAAATATGCGAACAAATTTATTTATGAAATTAAATTCTCAAACAAAGGCGGATTGGTTTCACCGTTAATTATCCAATTTAATTATGCTGATGGCAGCAGCGATATAGAGCGTATTGGCGCTTATGTTTGGAGAAAGAATGAATATGAAGTAACTAAAACATTTATGAAGAATAAAAAAGTAGCTTCTATAATTTTAGATCCAATGAAAGAGACCTGCGACATTAACGAAAAAAACAATACCTGGAATATTAAAGCAGAACCAAATAAATTTGATCTCTTTAAATCAAAAGCCGCTAAAACCCGCGGACAAAGTACCGGTGAAAATCCGATGCAAAAAGCGAAACAAAAATAGTTTCCCTCTCTTTTGGAGAGGGACGGAAGGGTGAGGCTGAATTCCAAGCCTCATCCTAAATCCTTCTCCAAAGGAGAAGGGCTTCATTCGGCGTTTTAACACCGTTCTCACTTTTTAATGTTTATAAAACATAATTCAAAATATGTTATGGCTGTTTTAATAAAAAATTGTTTTGTCTAACTTCATTGTATGCAAAACACACAAACACCTCCGCCAAACAGCAGCTTTATTAAGTCGCTTATTAAGATCAACAATCCTGATTGGACACCTGAACAAATTGAAGCAGAAGCCCAAAAGAAAATGCTTGAAATTACCAACAGTAATGATAATGGCAGCTGCGAATTTTGTTCGAGTTAGACCATTTGTCACTTCGAGCGCAGTCCAGACGCGATACGCCTTGTCTCCAGTGCGCTCGACATGATAGGTTACTCTTTAAAAACCTTAAAAACACCTACTGCTGGCAGTAGGTGTTTTTGTTTTGAGGAAAGTTTATATTTGGGTATATTAAAATGTTCCAATATTAATTGAATATTATTATGAAAAATATATCATTACGTGTAAATAATCTACCATTAGATGAAATAAAAAGGCCAACAATAATAGATACTATCAAGAGAACATTATCTAATAATAATCTTGTTATTTTAGAAGGTGAAAGTGGTTCAGGTAAAACAACATTTTTAAGTCAATTTGTACATCTAAATTCCAAAAATTGCATTAGCTATTTTATTGACCCTTCAGATAGATTTACATATGGATCAGAAGCCTTTAAAATTGATCTTATAAATCAATTTTACATTTATATTTTTGGTATTGAATTCCCGGATGAAAATGTTCCAGATAATTTTGTAACATCGCTCAGAATAAAATTAGAAAAAAAGATAAAAGAAAGAAAAACAGATTTTTACATTATTCTTGACGGTTTAGATTCAATCGACTTTAATGACGCCGCAATATTTTTAACATTCATAGATGATTTACCATACAAAAAAATAAAATTCTTAATAAGTGGTGAACAATCAAAAATATTAAAATTTTTCGAAGGAAAAAAAATAGAATACAGAACAACAACATTAAATTTTTTTACTCAGAGTGAGACGAAAGAGTATTTTCAAGAATTCACGCCAAATGAGGAGAATTTAAATGAAATATACAAAATTAGCAATAAAGGTCAACCAAGTCGCTTGTCAACAATAAAAAGAAATTGTAAAGAAAAAGGATTAGATTTCTATTTGAACAATGATTTATCAGAAAAATCTGATTTATTTGAACTAGAATGGCAAGAAATTAAATTTGATAGTTTATTAGAAAATATAATTGGAATAATCGTATTTGGAGATAGTAAGTTCAATATATCAACATTATCTTCTATTCTTAATGAGTCTAGTCAGCAAATACTATTAAAATTACAAAAGTTGACTTTTATCGAAAGTATAAATGGACAATACTCATTTATTTCAGAGAATTACAGATCATTTGCCGTAAAAAAATTAGAAAACATTAAAGATCGAATTCTCGGTTTATTAATCTCATTTTATACAAACAATCTAAGTGAAGATAAAAATAATTTAAACTTACCAACTCTTTATTTAAAAGCAAAAAGATATTCCGAGTTAATTAATCATCTATCTTTAGATAGACTAATTCATTATATTGAAAAAACAAATTCAATATTCTTTATCAATAAACAATTTGAAATAGGACTGAAAGCGACTAAAGAAAATTTAAATTCTGAAGGTGAATACCTAAAATTTTCTCTTCACAAATCAAGTCTTAGAAGCATTGAAAATGAATTCGTAGTTGAAAGCGAAATAGAATCACTTGTCAAATTAAACGAAATCGAACAAGCAAAGAATAAAATACTTTCAATACAAATCAAAGAAACTAGATTTAAAGGTCTAGCATTATTAGTTAAGATACTTAAAGAAAATAACATTGACCAATATGACGACTTAGTAAAGTTAGTCGAAGATTTATATCAAGAAATTGATATTGAACTTTTCAAAGAAAATGTAATTGAAATATCTTCACTATTAATATACTGCAACCCAAATATTGCTATAGATTTAATTGAGAAATTTACTGATACCACTTCAAGTAAAAACTCAATAGATTTTGCGTTTGCATATTTATCTTTGTTTGTACACGGAGCCAATAAGCAGCTAAATAAAAACCTAATAGATATTGAACGGATCAACTCTAAAATAAAGGATGCTGAATTAAAATCCTTTACAAATGCAATTTCTTACATCGGTAGCGAATACTCAATTAAAGAAATTATGGAGTTAATTGACAAAATACAATCGTCAACAAAAAAATTTACCCTCTTACGAAATTGGCTTGGCAAGAATAAAAGTAAAGAAGGGATTGATTTGGTTCTTGAATATGCATTAAATTTAGTTATACAAAGCTCTTCAGATACCGTTCCAAACGCGTCCGTTCTTTATGAGATCTGTTTACCTCTACCGAATATTTCTGATAAAACAAAACTTCTAACCTTAATTGGTCAAATTGACAGCCAAAAGAGCACAATAAATACACCAACACGCGATTTTATAAAATTACAATTATTAATTGCAGAATCATTAAAAAAACATGATACGCAAAAATATAAAGAAAGAATTTTTGAAACATTTATTACAATTGATGAAATTAAAGATATAACAGTTCGAACAGATTGCTTTGTTTCACTATTTAGAACACTAAAAAAAACAGACCTAAATAATGAAATTGAAAGTGAATTAACAAATACTTCAATTTTAAATATAATAAAAGAAAATTGCTTAAAACTACTCGAAACAACCGCTTATCAGTTTAAAATATTTGAATATACTATAAAGCAAATTATAATTTACGACCAAGAATTTATATTCAAACTTATTGAAAACATAAACATCAAAGAAAGAAGATTAAGTTCCTATAAGGTGGCTGCTTTAAGTTACATTAAAAATAAACCAGTTTCAGAATGGGATAAATCTTTAATTACTGACTTTTACAATCGAATCGAAACAATCCAATTTAGAGAAGAAATAAGCATTCAAATATTTGATACAATCGAAAAAATAAAAGACAATGATAAAAATAAAACACCAAATTTTTCGTTTTACATTAACCTTTTAACTTATATCATTCATCCTGAAACTAAAACCTATTGTATTGCAAAAATATTAAACATTATTAGGATTATTGATCCTTTAAACCAAAAACTAATTGATTTTCAATTTTCAGATTTATATAAATCATGGGACCTTATCGATAGTATTTGGGATAAAATTATTATAGGATATAAAATTTCCTCAAATTTAAGCTCTTCATTTCCTGATATTGCAAAAAAATATTTAGACGATGTTACTAAAATAAAAAATGAAGAAAACATAACTTCCTTTGCAATTGCAAATACATATGTCTCGAGTATTAGACTTTCAATAAAAGCATTTGAAGGTACTCTTTCAAATAAAGATTCAATATTAACCAATATTGAGATCCTAAAAAGTCAAATTGAAAAGATAAAATCTGTAGAAGAACAACTTAAATTATGGAATGAATTAGCTTTGATTCTTTTTAAAACAAAACAAACAGAATTAGCTAAATCATTAGTAGAAAAGCACATTGTGACTGCTTTGCACAACTCAAAAGATAATTTATCTTTAAAATACCGTACTTTTGATTTGATAAGCACTGGTTTATTCATATATCATGCCGATTTACTAAAAACAGAATTAAGTAACATTGATGAAATTACTAGAAATAGAATTTTTGATAGCATAATTAATTTTCTTATTACAAAAATATCTCCCAGTGAACCGATTTTAAATGATTCATTACCAAATATTTTAACCTATAATGAATTTTTAGATATTTTTGGCGTACTTGAATTAATAAAAGACGATTCATTATTATATAATTCTATCGATAAAATTTGTGCTTGTATTATAATTTCTAAATTACCACTTATTCAGAAAAACGAATTAAAAAGAAGGCTTTCCGAAATTATAGATAAAAATTTACCAAATCCAGAAAGTGGTGTTAAGCATGACGGCTATAAAATTGTTTCTAAAGCAAAATTACTCTCTTTAGATAGCTATGATAAGACTAAATTTGATCAGTTAATTAACGATACCAGTTTAATACCAAATGTATCAGATAAATCTCTAGTTTATTGTTTTCTATCTGAACATGAATTATTAAATAAGACAAAAAAAAATGAACTAATAAATAATTCTTTACAATTTGCAAAACAAATTCCTTGTAATTATGATAAATTCAATCGTGTAGATGCTCTTCTATCATCTCTTATAGATAATGACCATAATCTTTTTAAAAATAAAATAAAAGAAATTTTCAATGAAGCTGTTGCTGATAAAAACAGTGCCGTTAGTGCTTTGACCAACTTAATAGATTTAGCTCAAAAACATGATTCTCGATTAGCTGAAAGCTTAATTTCTGTTCTAGATACTGATCCGTCTCGAAAGATCTTAAAAGCACCGCTAATGCGCAGAATTGAAAATAAAGAACTAAGGATAAAAGCAGACAAAGATTTTAATAAAATATGTGATATTAAGTCTATCCATGATATATCTAAATATTCTGAAGACAAACTTGCTGAATTGAATTCTGGAAAGCTTACATCAAAGGATATAAAGGACACCTTTAGCGTTTTAGAAAATATATCTAAACTTCCATTAGAAGGTTCATTCAATTGCGCTTCATTTTTCATTTCTAACGCCATAAAAAAATGTCAAAATAGCCCAAAAGGGCAAGTTCTATTGAATTCAATCTTTACAGCGACTGTTGAGAATACTACATTAATTGATGTTATTTCCACAGATAGTTTGTCTAAAATGCGAAGTAAATTAACTTTTAACAATATTCATGAATCAAATAATAATCCGAGACTTAGTTTTAATTCTAGAGGCAAAGCTATTGAATATATTAGAAACTGGGTTGAGACGTCTGTAGAAAATAAACTTTACATTATTGATCCATTTTTTGATGAAAACGATCTTGAGGTTTTGAAAATTTTTAAAGAGATAAAACCTCAAGCAGAAATAGTTATCTTAACCAGTAAAGGAAATGGAATTAACTCTCATGATAACAATGATGACATTTATCAAAAAAAATGGAATGATATTTCTACGGAACAACCTCCAGTAACAAGAATTGAAGTTGTTTGGCTTGATACTCAAGATAAAAAAAGTCCAATTCATGACAGATGGTGGATAACATCAAATTTAGATACGGGTTTATCTATGGGTACTTCATTTAATTCGATTGGGGTCAGCAAAGAATCACAAATTAATAGATTAAGTGATGACAGCTTACAAACGGTGAGTACAATAATAAGAGATTACTTAATTGATAGAATAAGCATTAAAGATGGTAAAAGAATTAAATACTCATATATATACTTGACTTAATTTAAAATATTTTTTTTTCGAAAATGTGATTCATTAGTTAAAATTTAGAGTTTATTTACTCACAATAAATCCTAAAATCCTTCGTTTTTAATTCATATACCAAAATCCGGAAATATGAATTTCTTAAGGAATCTAATTATTATTGCAACAATTGTAAGTACAAATAATTTATTTAGCCAAAGAAACACAGGCCAAAGCATAGAGCAGCCAGCAAAAAGCGGCTCAAATATAATTTCTTCGAGTACGGCTGATACTATTCTTTTAAAAATAGAAATGCTGGGGGCGCAATATGATATAACGCAAAAAAATATGCCTTATTATCTTATTTCGAAAAATACATTTTACAATCAAAATGCAAAACCCACTTTAGTTATTAAAAGAGTTGCTATTGTTGCCGAGCCGCACGCAAGTGTTATTAAAAAATATTTTTCAAAATACCTTACTACTAATTTTGAACTCCGGGCTAAAGAGAGCTTAAGCAAAGGCGAGAATTTAAATCATCATCAATTATTTCCATTTCGTTTAAATGCTAACGGCCAAATAGAAGAGTTAATTGAATATGGTGTTAACTGGCAAATAACAAATGATAACTTACGCAAACCTACAAGCGCTGCCGCATTTAAGAACAATTCTGTTTTAGCAAGCGGTAATTGGTATAAAATTGGGATTACTAAAACCGGCTTTCATAAAATTGACAAAGCATTTTTAACAAGCTGTGGCATTAATGTTACAAGCTTAGATCCAAAAAACATTCGCATTTATGGCAACGGCGGTAAAATGTTACCCGAACGGAATGGTGATTTTCGTTATGATGATCTCGAAGAAAATGCCATACAGGTTATTGGTGAAAGTGATGGTGTTTTTAACGATGTTGATTATGCCTTGTTTTACGCTAAAGATGCAACAAGTTGGACATATACCAAATCAAAAAGTGGCTTAAGGTTTCGTCATTTAAAAAATACTTACTCCGACACAAGTTTTTATTTTATTAATGTAGATCTTGGGCCGGGTAAACGTGCTACAACCATTGCTTCCTCTGCCCTGCCATCAAATACTACAAGTACCTCGTATGATTATTATAATTTTCATGAAAAAAATCAATTGAATTTTATAAAAAGCGGCCGGGAATTTTACGGTGAGTATTTTGACATTACCAATAGTTATAGCTTTAATTTTAACGAAGGTTATTTTGAAGCTGATACTATAATGGCAGAAATTTTTATTGTTGGTCGCGGCGCCGTTAATGGAACCTATAATATAAATGGCAATAACTTAAACACAACAGTTACAACAGGCTCAACAGATGTAAATTATTACCTTGCCGATTATGCCATCCCAGGTTCCTCGTTTGCAAAATCTATTAATTCTGATCCTAATCTTATTAACCTTACAGTAACAAAACAAACAGCCACAACTATTGGTTGGTTAGATAAGATCATTGTTAACGCCCGCCGAAAATTGATCGTAAATAATAAACAATTCGAATTCAGAGATACTAGGGTTGCAGAGGCGGGTAACATTTGTAACTACATTCTTTCAAATCCAACAAATATAAACACAACAATCTGGAATGTAAGTGATCCTATAAATCCTTTCATTCAATCTTATAACACCAATGCTTCTACACTTGATTTTACCGCCAATAGCGATTCATTAAATGTATATGCTGTTTATCCGCCCAACGACTTTTATTTACCATCATTCACAGGAAAGATCCAAAATCAAAACCTGCATAATTTACAGCAGGCAGATTATGTTCTTATTACACATCCATTATTTATATCGCAGGCACAACGGTTAGCAAACTTACATCAACAACAGGAAGGTTATTCTTATGCAATAGCCACCACCGAACAGATCTATAATGAGTTTAGCAGTGGCAGACAGGATGCAACCGCCATACGCGATTTTATACGCATGTTATATTCCCGTAATATTGCGACTGCAAAACAGGTAAAATATGTTGTGCTTATTGGCGACGGCTCTTATAATAATTTAAACAGGAATACTTCTACTAATACCTGCTTAATTCCAACCTATCAAACACACAATTCTACCTCTTTTATGAATAGTGCTGCATGTGACGATTTTTTTGGCTTAATGGATGCAAACGAAGGATATCTAACAGAGGCTACAGGGTCTATGGATATTGGAGTTGGTAGATTAACCTGCAGAAATTTACAGGAAGTAACGAGTGTTGTAAATAAAATAGAGAACTACTATCGTAAAGATCCGAATTATAAAGCTACAGAAAGTGTTACAGAAAATTGCAACATACAAACCGAATTACCCATGGGCGATTGGCGCAACTGGGTAGTTTTTTTAGCAGATGATGGCGATGATGCAGATCATATGATCAAAGCAGATCAGTTATCATCAGTTGTTGTAAATAACTATCCAAATTATAATATTGATAAGATCTATTTGGATTCTTACCAGCAATTCTCTACACCAGGCGGGCAAAGATATCCTGATGCTGCCGAAGATCTTTTAAGACGTTTTAAAAAAGGGGCCCTGGTATTTAATTACACCGGGCATGGTGGCGAAGTTGGTATTACCGACGAACGCATCTTAGATGTACCTGCAATTAATAACCTCGATAATTTTAATAAGCTTCCCTTATTTGTAACAGCAACTTGTGAGTTTAGCCGATATGATGACCCCGACAGAACTTCTGCCGGCGAATTGTGTTTACTAAATCCAAAAGGCGGTTCAATTGCATTACTTACTACCTGCCGCGTTGCTTATTCAAGTTCTAATAGTGTGCTTAACCAAAATTTATTCACTCACTTGTTTAAAAAATTACCAAATGGTAAAATGCCTGCTTTGGGTGATGTCATGCAAAAAATGAAATCAAGTTTATTACAAAGCATTTATTTTGTCAATTTTCATTTATTAGGAGATCCTGCATTAACACTCGCCTATCCACAACAAAATATTTCTACTTCAAAAATAAATAATCATGTTGTAACAAGCAGCAGTATTGATACACTTGGGGCTTTGGCTAAAGTAAAAATAACCGGTTTTGTATCAGACACATTAGGAAATAAACTAACTAACTTTAACGGTGTAGTGTATTCAACTGTGTTTGATAAAGAGCAAACAATCAACTGCCTTATAAACGATCCAAAATCTGCCTACATGGGCGGGCCTTTTTCTTTTAACCTTCAAAAAAATATTTTATACCGGGGTAAATCAACTGTTAGCAATGGCGATTTTTCATTTACGTTTGTTGTACCAAAAGATATAAGCTTTTCGGTTGGGCCCGGAAAAATTTCTTACTACGCAACAAACGGTATTATGGATGCCGGAGGTTATACTAAAAATATAAAAGTGGGCGGCGGCTCCAATAATCCATTGGTTGATAATGATGGTCCGCAAGCGAGCATTTATTTGAATGATAAAAATTTTGTGAACGGTGGAACAACAGATGAAAAACCAATTTTATATGCCGCGCTTTCCGATTCAAGTGGAATCAACACTTTGGGTACAAGCATTGGCCATGATATTTCGGTGATATTGGATGAGAACAGCAGCAAGCCAATTATTTTAAATGATTATTATGAAGCAGATCTAAACTCTTATCAAAAAGGAAAAGTAAGATTTCCATTTAATGAATTAGCAGAAGGAAATCACCGGCTAACATTTAAAGCATGGGATATTCAAAATAATTCAAACACTGTAAGTACAGATTTTGTTGTTGCAAGGAGTGAAGATTTAGCTTTAAATCATGTTTTAAATTATCCAAATCCGTTTACAACAACTACCAAGTTTTATTTAGAACATAATCAGGCATGTAATCCTTTAAAAATAACTATTCAAATATTTACTATTAGCGGTAAAGTTGTAAAGACCATTCAAAAAAATGTTACTTGTGAAGGCTTTAGACCCGAAGGAGTTGATTGGGACGGAAAAGATGAATACGGTGATAAACTTGGAAGAGGTGTTTATATTTACAAGCTGGCGATCATTAATACCGAAAATCAAAAAGCAGAAAAGACAGAAAAGTTGGTTATTTTAAATTAATAAACTACCAATCGCTACTGGCGCCACCACCGCCAGATTTACCGCCGCCGCCATAATAGCCACCATTAGACGATGAACTTGAACTGCTGGATGAGGATGAGCTGGATGATGAATTTGAAGAAGAGGAAGAATTTGAAGAATTTGAATAAGAACTTCCACCACCGCCGCTTCCGCCTTTAGGGAGCCAACTAAACAATTTCGATTTGAAGTAATTATCATTGATCTTAAACACAAATACTATGCTTGTGATCTGCGATATAGCAACAACGATCAATAACGTGATCATCATCCAGCTACTCATTTCAAAAAATTCACTAAACCATAAATAAAAAAGTATTTCAAACGAAATTAAACTAACGATCGAATAAAGGTTTACTAGAGTAAGAAAGATACCCAGGGGCACTTTAACAGTCATTGGTCTTTTTTTATAATTATTCTTATACTTTTTTGTAAAAAGGTGAATGATAAAAACCGAAACAGTAATGGAAAAAATGATCACCAATAAAATTAAAAAGTTATGTACTCTTTCTGCATAAGCTAATTTTTCTTCTGCCAGCAATTGCATACAGGTTGTATAAATGCCCGCTGTGCCTATTTTAGCAGCAAGATCGTCCTGTATTTTATATAAAAGGTTATAATCATTCAAACCAAATTTATCTGAAATGCTTGACATGGTTAAGTAATAATTCTTTCTTGCCTCGTCAAACTTTAAGATCGAATCTTTTTGATCAATGTAATATCCCGGGTTAACAGATAAAATAAAAAGACAGGTATCGTAATTATATTTTTGTCGGATATAAACCGTGTTGGCTTCATAAATATTATTGGTCTCGGTAGTAATATACCGTTTACCTGAACCTATAATTCCTTTAATTTCTTCTTCCAGTTTTTGTTTTTCTTCATCTGTAAAGATTCTTGCATAATCCAACACCTGGTCGCCATTGGCTTTAATATCTATTTTATACTTTGGTATCTTACCTACATTCTCTTTACTTATAAAATTTAAAATAGAAGAAGCGCCATTCTTTATTGCTTTAAAGTAATTTCCTTTTTTCAATTCCGGCACTATCATTTCTTTCTCTATTCTGCTACACAGTAAATCAGGTAAAGCGCCTTCAATTCCGTAACCTGTATGAATACGCAGCTTTCGGCCAATGCTATCGATCTTCGATCCAACAATGATCATCATTACACCATTATTCAGATCTTTTTGTCCGGGTTGCCATTTTTCAAATAATTGTTGCGCGTAATCTTCAATTTGCAAATTCCCTAAATAATTGGTGGGAATTGTAACGATCATTAATTGGTTGGAGTTGGAATTATACTCTCCTTTAATATCATGCGCTAAAATTCCGATCTCTTCTTCCGTTAGCAATTTTTCAAAATCGCTTATCACATTTAATGTTGGCTCAGGAATAAAAGCGCTTTGCGAAACAGCACATAAAGAAGTTAAAAGAAAACTTAGATGTAATATTATTTTTTTGAAATTCATATTTTTATTGACGCTGGTGACGCTGATTAATATGATTTGAATGATAAGATCAGTGTAAATCTGTGTTATCTATACTCTATTTAAATCTTAACACCGATCAAACAAACATCATCCACCTGTTCTAATCCACCTTTCCACGATTCAAACGCTTCATCAATAATGATCTTTTGTTCGTGCATTGGTCTTTTAGAAACACTTAATATAAGGTCTTTTAGATTTTTGAATTTGAATTTTTTACCTTTTTCACCACCGAATTGATCTGCATATCCATCGGTCACTAAATAGATCTGATCGCCGGGCATAATTTCAATTTGATTTAATTCAAAATTCTTTCCTTCGGTAGAATGACCACCGATAGAAAATTTACTTGGTCTGAATTCAAGGATATCTTCGCCACGAATAATTAATAACGGACGATGTGCGCCTGCATAATTTAATACTTTATCATTTTTAGAATAAGCGCATAGCGCAATATCCATACCATCATTTGCTGAAGCTTCAGAGCTCTTTTTGATCAATTGCACTAATTTTTCATCAATGCGTTTTAAAGCTTCTGCGGGACCCATTATTTTTTGATCATTGATCACCTTGTACATTATATCACTGCAAATAAGCGACATGAATGCACCCGGCACACCATGACCCGTACAATCTGCGGCGGCAAAAACCGTAGTATTGCCAAAATGCTCAAACCAATAAAAATCTCCCGATACAATATCTTTTGGCTTGTATAAAATAAAACTATCTGCAAAATTTTTATTGAACTCATCAATATTTGGTGCAATGGCCTGTTGAATTTTTTTAGCGTATTTGATACTATCTGTAATATCTTTATTTTTTTCTTCGATAATCGCTTTTTGTTTGATCACTTCTGTAGTACGCTCTTTTACTTTCTCTTCCAAATTTTGATACAGGTTAGCATTATCTAATGCAATACCTACTGAAACAGCTAATGTTTTTAAGATATTGAATTGATATTCTGAATAAGCATTTTTCTCAAAACTTTGTACTGTTAAAACACCAATGGCAACATCTTTAGAAAAAACCGGAAGATAAATGATAGAAGCAGAATCCTGACCTGAAACAGGTGCCTGCATACCTGAAATATATTTTTTATATTCTACAGTATAATCATTAATATGAATCTCTTTTTGTCCGGTAAAACATTGTGCTGCTAAACGATTAGGATCATCGGACCTGTAAGAGAAATTTTCCATAAAATTATTATTCTCAACAAATCCTTTAAATTCTAATTCGTTTGTTACCGGATTATGCAAGCCAATACCAAACATGGTGGCATCCATTAATTTATTTACATTCTCGTAAACTTTACTGTTAATTGTTTCAACGGATAACGATGAACTTATATCTTCTGCTATCTGGCTTAACAAACGTGTATTCTCATAAGCTACACGAATCTCTTCGGTTCTTTCTTTAACGCGAGAATCCAAATTATTATAAAGCGATGCGTTATCTAAAGCAATAGCAGTATAAACGGCTAAACTCTTTAATAATTGTAAATGATAATCGGTATACGAATTTACCTTAAAGCTTTGCACTGTAATAACTCCAATACGCTTATTGCCTTGTGTAATTGGCACATAAATAATTCCATCAGGTAATTCGCCTTGTTTAGCCGTAACATTATTTTGACCGTAATCGCGCGCGTAGTTATTTATTAAATAATCTTTTTGTTCGGTAAAACATTGTATGGCCGGGCGATGTGTTTCTTTTAGAAAATAGGAGAACACTGCTAATTTCTCGCCGCGTTCTATCACCCCTTCAAAAACAATTGCTTCTGTTTTTGGATCGTAGATACCAATACCAAAAACAGTAGCGTCCATTAATTTATTTACACTTTGGTAAACTTTGGAAATAATATCTTCAATAGAAAATGTGCTGGAAATATCTTTACCTATCTCGCTCACCAAACGTGTATTTTCGTATGTTTTTACGATCTCTTCTTTTTGTTTTACAACTTCAAGAGTACGTTCGTTTACTTTATCTTCCAGATTCTGATATAGGTTAGCATTATCCAATGCAATACCTATTGACACTGCCAGATTTTTAAGGATACTTACATGATAATCAGAATATGAATCTTTTTCTAAACTTTGAACTGTAATTACACCAATTACTTCTTCTTTAGAATAAAGTGGCAAGTAAATAATCGATGAAGTAGCCTTACCATAAATTGGTTTTATTTCAAGTGTAATATATTTAGAATGTTCGTTAACAAAATCGTTTATAATGATCTCTTGTTTGTTATGAAAACATAAAGAACCTAAACGGTTAAGATCAGTAACATCTATCTGAAAATTAGGAACGATCTCATTATTCTCCCTAAAACCATTAAACTCTAACACATAATTTTGAGGATCGAACAAAGCAATACCAAAACTATCAGTACGCATTAGATTATTAATGTTTTTGTAAACAGAATTTACAATTGTTTCAATAGAAAGTGAAGAACTTAATTCTTTCGCGATCTCCCCCAGTAATTTTGTATCATTATAATTTTTTGCTATCTCTTCTGTTCTTTCTTCTACCCTTGTTTCAAGGTTGGTGTAAAGCGATGCATTATCCAAAGCAATAGCCGCATAAGTGGCCACACTTTTTATTAACTGTAAATGATAATCGTTATAAGCATGTGCTTTAAAACTTTGTACAGTAAGTACACCAATTTTCTTATTATTTTGAGTAAGCGGAATATAAATAATAGACTCCGTATTTTTTCCGGGAATAGAATGACGGTTCTTGATCTTATTCGTTTTTAAGAATTCCTCCGTAAAATCAAGGATCACATAATCCTGTTGCGTTGTAAAACATTGCACGGCAGGGCGCACAACATCTGTAAGATCATAATGATAATCATCCAAAATAGTGCCATCTTCAATTACACCTCTAAAATTAATTCGTTTTGCAGAAGGATCATAAATACCAATACCAAACATGGTAGCATCCATTAATTTATTGATGCTGTTGTAAACCTTACTGATAATTTCTTCTATTGAGAATGTACGCGAGATCTCTTTACCAATTTCACTTACCAAACGTGTATTCTCAAATGTTTTTTCAATTTCTTCTTTTTGCTTTACAACTTCTATCGTACGCTCTTTTACTTTATCCTCCATATTCTCATACAAGTAAGCATTTTCAAGAGCGGTGGCAGTATAAGTTGCAAGGGTTTTTAAAATATCGAGGTGATGTGGTTGGTAAGCATTAAATTTAAAACTCTGTACGGTAATAACACCAATTAATTTTTCGCCTATCATCATTGGCGTAAACATTAAAGAGTTTGGCATATCGCCGGTAACCACTTTAATTTGTCTTACGTATTTAGAATATTCTTTTTTATTATCGTTAAGAAAAATATCTTTTTTATTCTTGATACACCAAACCGTATAATTATCATCATCGGTTAAAGGAATGGTCATTACTTCTTCATAAACCTCACCCTTTTCCATTTCAAACCTGTATTCAACAGAATTGATCTCGGGTTTATAAATACGAACACCGAAACATTCAACCGACATTATCTCGTTAATGTTATAATACAGATCTTTAAATATCTTACCTAAATTTAAATTAGAAGTGATCTGGCGCCCGATCTCATTTATCTTTTTATTTGTTTGATAAGCGGTTTCAATTTCTTCTTTGCTTTGAACTAACTCTTTTGTTCTTTCAGCCACTTTTAATTCCTGCTCCTCATACATCTTTGCATTTTCTAACGCAATGGCAGTATAGGTAGCGAGGTTCTTAAAAATGTTTACGTGATAATTATTATAAGCGTTTTTATTAAAGCTTTGCACGGTCATTACACCCAATAAAGCATCTTTATAACGTAACGGCAAATAAATAATAGAAGCCACATTTCTTCCTGCTTTTGGCTTACTTACGTTGGTTAAAAAATTAGCGATCTCATTCTCGTAATCGTTAATAAGTATATCTTTTGCCTGATTAAAACATAAGGCGGTTAAACGGTTATTATCATTTAATTCGTATTTAATATTTTCAAAGCGTTCTTCGCCTTCAATGTATAAAGGGTAAACAATTGTATTATCTTCCGGCTGATAAATACCGATACCAAAACCGGTTGCGTCCATTAACTCATTTACACTTTTATAAACGGTTGTTACAATGGTTGCAACCGATAAATTAGAAATGATTTTCTGCCCTACTTCACGCATTAACACTAAACTCTCCGAAAAATTTTCAAGTTCTTTTGCGCGCTCTTCCAATATCGCTTTTTCAGCCTGTGATTGCAATACTTTATTTTGAAGCTCTAAACTTTTTGAAAGCTGTGCACTTTTATGATTACGTACATCTTCTTTGGCTTCGTGAAATATCTTATAAAATTTTAAAGCCTCGGCAGAATTATTTTGCTTTTCGTAAAGCTCAGCTAATTTTTCGCTGGCCTGGTAAGCGGCTTCTTTACTTAAAATCTGCCTTGCCAGTTCGTATGCTTCGGTTAAATTTTTGATAGCATTTTCGCTGTCATTCTTTTGAATATATAATTTACCAATGTTATTTAAAGTAGTGGCAACACCAAATTTAAATTCAATCTCTTTGCGGATCCTTAAACTCTCATTGTATTTTTCAAGCGCCGTATCAAATTGTTTTAAACCTGTATACGCCCTTCCTAAGCCATCCAATGCAAAGGCTGCTACCCTGAAATTACCAGTAAGTACAGCAATAATGGCCAAACATTCGTTATAATAATCAAGCGCTTTATTGTAATCTTTTAAATTATAATGTGTTTCGCCTAATCCATCTAATACTTTAATTAAAATAGATTTAAGGTCGTTTTCACGGCAAATTTTTTCACTGCGAGTTAATACATCCAAAGCACTTTCGTTTTGCTCGATGGTGTAATACACAGTACCCATACCATTAAGCCCATCAGCCATACCAAAAACAAAATCAATTTCGGTACTTATGTCGTAGCTTTTTTTATAATATTTAATAGAGGTATCGTAATCTGATAAATAGAAAAAATTACTTCCTAAAATGTAATTTGTTTCTGATTCGTTCTTTTTATCTTTTAAAACCTGAAATAAAGAGATAGCCTCGAAACAATAGTTTGCTGCATCTTCGTTCTTAGCTATCCATACGTGACAAGCACCCAGTGTTTTTTTTGCGTGCGCAATACCATTTGTATAATTAAGTGAAACCGAACGCTCTAAAGCCTTACTTGCCATTTCAATGGCCTTAGGGGCATTTTCACGATTCAAACTCCATGCCGAAGCATTTAATTCATCAATTTCGATCGTAGAATTATTTAAGGTTTCTGTGCTCAATTTTTGTGTTAAAACACATAAATATAAGGCAGATTAGCTTAAAATCAAAATTTTTAGCCGGGACCTAAATTTAGGCGCTGAAAGCCTTACTGTATAAGCATTTCAAAAGGCAAACGTGCCTGGATACCTTGTATATTTACCAGCTTTTGAAGCTGTTTAAAGAAGGTATAGGAAATGCCTAAGTTCTTCTTTATAAAACGTGCTTCCAACTCATTTTCTTTTTTGGTTAAAAAATCGAAAGGGCTTTTTTGTTTTGGCAATTCAACTATTTTATAATCGGTTACTTTTGCTTTTTTTGCAGCATAGGCAAGGGCATCATTTAAACCGCCCATTTCATCAACAAGATTGATTTTTAAAGCATCAGCGCCAGTCCACACACGGCCCTGTCCAATACTATCCACATCGGCCTGACTCATTTTACGTCCTTCGGCAACACGTTTTGTAAATACATCGTACACACGCTCAACACCACCTTGAATATAATCATATTCAGAAGCAGAAACACCGCGTAACGGACCACCAACATCACTGTGAAGATTAGTATTTACAGTATCTACAGTAATTCCTAATTTTTGATCTAATGCTTTTTGAACATTTGGTATCATGCCAAATACGCCAATAGAACCTGTTATAGTATTTGGTTGTGCAAAGATACGATCAGCAGCACAGCTGATATAATAACCACCGCTTGCCGCTAAATTACCCATACTTACAATTACCGGTTTTGCTTTTTTTGCCAACACCACTTCTCGCCAAATCACATCACTGGCTAAAGCACTACCACCCGGTGAGTTAACACGTAATACAATTGCTTTTATTTTATCATCCAAACGCGCATCTTTTATGGTTTTTGCCAATGCATCACTGCCAATCTCATCATCGCCGCCATTACCACTATTAATGCTGCCACTGGCATAAATTACCGCGATCTTTTTTACATCTTTTCCTTCTGCTTTTTTGTCTTTTGGATCATATTTATCAATGCTTACTAAATTTAATTTATCCTTTTCGGCAACGCCTACTTTCTTTTTTATTTCGGTTAAAACTTCATCTTCATAAATTGCTGCATCCACTAACTTTCCAACTGCATCTTCAGGAAACCTGATCTCTAAATTATTTGCCATTCTATTCAGATCTTCAACCGAAGTTTTTCTGTCTTTAGAAATATTTTCCAACATAGTAGCCCAAATGCTATTTAAAAAAGTTTCAGATTGAAGACGGTTCGATGCGCTCATTTTATCCAACAAAAAGGGCTCAACAGCGCTTTTAAATTTACCATGACGAAATACCTGAACTTCTACACCTAATTTTTCAAAAGCATTTTTAAAGAACATAATGCTCATGCTTAAACCTTTCCAATCAAGATCGCCCTGCGGGTTTAAGAACACTTTATTGGCAACCGAGGCTAAATAATATTCTTTTTGACCGTAAAATTCGGCATAACTATAAATAAATTTTCCTGATTTTTTAAAATCTTCCAAAGCATTCCTTAGTTCCTGGGCCGTTGCAAAGCCTGCCTCTAAATGTTTTGAGTATAAATAAATACCTTTTATTTTATCATCTGTTTTTGCTTTTTGTATTTTATCAATCAAAACATTTAAACCATAAGCGCCTTCTGTCGTTAAAGGTCCAAGATCACCAAATTCTTTAAAAGGATTCTCTTTTTCACGATCCAATATTTGCCCTTCAAGATCTAATTTTAAAACAGAATTGGTTTTTACCGTTGATACCTCATCCTCATCTTTTATATTTGATCCAAAACTGGCCTTTATTGCGCCAATGATCATCACAATTGCTAAAACCGTTGCTATAATAATTCCCAAAACCGACCCTAAAAATGCTCCAAAAAACTGCTTCATGTTCTATTTCTTAATTTGTTTGTTGTGTTAACCGTTCAGGGCTTAATTTGTTTAATTTTTAATGGTATACCTGAACGATACCTATATTTGTATTTTTATTTAAAGATAGAGATAAACTAATTTTACCTGTAAAGAATATTATGAATGTAGCTTTTTTATGTTTGGGCGGAAATATTGGTAACCGAATTGAGAACATGAATACCGCAAAACAGGCAATTAGCAGTATTTTAGGTAAGATCACCGCCCAATCGCACATATACGAAACAGCGGCCTGGGGAAGCCCATCAGAGAATAAGTACCTGAACCAGGTAATTAAAATTGAAACCAAACTAAGTGCTCAAAAATTACTGGCCACCTGTTTAAACATTGAAAAAAAACTTGGCCGTAAAAGAGATTCAACGAAAAATATAGACAGGACCATTGATATTGATATTTTATTTTTTAATTCAGAAGTAATTTCGGCAAAAGATATTGAGATACCTCATCCCCGCCTGCATTTACGAAATTTTGTTTTAAAACCACTAAATGATCTTGCTTCTGACTTTATTCATCCGAAATTAAAAAAACCTGTAAGTATATTGCTGAAAAACAGCAAAGATAAACTGCCTGTTAAAAAATATACTAATACGAGTACGCTAAAATATATTTGCATTGAAGGAAATATTGGTTCCGGGAAAACCACGCTGGCAAAGGTTTTGGCTAAAAGATCAAATGCTGTTTTTTTACCTGAAGAATTTGAGGACAATCCGTTATTGCCCTTATTTTACGAAAACAAAAAATTGTTTGCCTTTCCGTTGGAATATAGTTTTTTAGTTAGCAGATTCAAGCAATTGAATCATGCATTGAACAAAGAAAAAAAATTAATTGTAAGTGATTACAGCTTGTATAAATGTTTGTGGTTTGCAAAAATTAATTTATCTAAAAAAGATTTTACACTTTTTAAAAAACAATTTAAGTTAATAGCCGATCAGCTACCAAAACCAGACCTCATTATTTATTTAAATACCAGTACTAAAAATTTAAAGCAAAATATAAAAAAACGTGGCAGAAAGTATGAGCAAAATATTTCTGAAGCTTATTTAAATTCTATTGGCAAACAGTATGATAAGGGCTTTGAAAAAATAAGTGGTATAAAGACCCTTAATATAACCGTTAATGCCTACCATCAAAGGCTTGAAGCGGCTTCAGTAAACACAATTAATAACTTTATAAAAGAAAATTTTGGCCAATAAGCTCAAAAAAATTACATTTAGTTAATATTTATAAATGAAGCATTCCCTCATTTTTTTGATCAGCATGTGTTATTCTGTTTTTTTAAACGGACAGATAACTATTATTGGTCATTCAGAATTTAATACAATGCCCTTAGTAAATACTACCATCGTTATAAAGCAGGATAACATTATAAAAGAAACCATTAATACAAAAGCAAAATCTGATTTTACTTTAAAGCTGGCATTTGATAAAAATTACCAGGTATATTTCAGCAATCCAAAATACCAAACACTATTTTTGGAAATAAAAGCGGATGATATTCCGAAAGAAAAACAAGACATTAATATGGTGCATGAACTTAACGTTCCATTTGTTTTAAAAACAGATGAAGATATTGATACCAATGCATTTAAAAAACCTTTTTGTAAGATCTTCTTTGATGGCAAATCAAAAATGATATCTGATACAGCTTATACCAACAAATTCAATAAAAGCACTTTAAAGGTTACTATACAAGCCGATGTAAATAATATTGCAAACCAAAACGTTGAAATTCGTGTATTACTTGCCGGGCGTATTTGTTTGAACAACAACACCAAATTACCTGTTGTTAACCAATTTGTTTCTTTACTCGATAAAAATGGCAAGATCTTAAAAACAACTGCTACCAATCGTTTTGGTGCCTTTGCATTTACGGGTATTAAAGCATCCGAGGTTTACAAGATAAAACTAAATACCAAAGATGCAGAATCTTCGCCGTCAAAATTTACCTTATTCAATTCCAATAAAGCAGTGGTTTCAGATGCAAAACCTACAAGTGGTGGTTGTGAATGGATCTTAAAACCCGAAGAATTAAAGAATATGGTCAATAATCAATATACCTCTAACATTGGCGGTAAACTGGTTTTAACCTCAGGGCAACAAAAAAAATTCTTTTCTAACAGAACCATTTATTTATGCAACAAGCACAATACCATTGTTAAAAAAACAACGTCAAATGTTTTAGGCGCATTTGTTTTTGAAGATGTTAGGCCTGATGATACTTATTTTATTGGTGTTGATACAAAAGAAGTTGGTAATGGCGAAAAGCTTGATTTTTTAAATAAAGATGATAATTATGTGAAATTCTTTGATACCATTGCCGGTACAAGAAGATCTTTAAAAATAAATACAAATTATAATGAACTATTCAATTCGATATCCATTAGCGATGATGAAATGAAAATGAATGTGAATGCCAAGCTGTATGGAGATCAAAACAACAAACCGCTTGAAAAAATAAAGATCATTTTATTGAACGAGAATTATTTAGTGATAGATAGTGTGTTAACAGACGATCTGGGATCTTTTAAATTTAAATACCTGCCATTCTTAAAACGCTTTTACTTAAGTGCCAATAATTCGGACAATGCTTTAGATGCTTTTAAAAATATTTTAGTTTATACATTGGATGATAAACTGGTAAAAGTAATTACGAACGAAAAAGGCAAACGCTTTTTATATAAACCCATAGATGCGGAAATAAATAAAATTAAAGAAATAGAATTGGATGACCCATGGTTAGACCTGATGAACAACAACAAACCAAAAAAGAACAGCAGCACCATTATTGAGAATATTTTGTTTGAGACCAACAAGACCGAACTTTTACCACAGGCTAAAGAAGTTTTAAGTAAAGTGATTTTAGTACTTAATACAAACAAGACCATTAAACTAGAAATAAGTGCGCATACAGATAGCAAAGGTACTGATGCGGATAATTTAAAACTTAGTCAGTTAAGAGCAAAGACTGCCTTAACTTACATGACTGATGCAGGCATTGATGCTGAAAGAATCATTTCTATTGGCTATGGCGAAGGTAAATTATTAAATAAATGTAAAGACAATGTACCTTGCAGTGAAATAGAACATGCGCAAAACCGACGCATAGAATTTAAAATATTAGAAAATTAATTAATAGCATGAAGACCTCAGAAATAAAATTTAAAGTAACAGTTGACGAAAATAATTTACCAATTAAAATTGATTGGGATGCGCCGGATTCTGGCGAAAAAAGCACTTGTAAAAGTGTAATGATAGCTTTGTGGGACGAAAAAGAAAATAATACTTTGCGCATTGATCTTTGGACAAAAGAAATGATGGTGGATGAAATGAAAAAATTCTATCATCAAAATGTGATGACCTTAACAGATACTTATTTACGCGCCACCGGTGATACAAAAACTGCGGATAGTGTAAAAGCTATTTTTAACCAGGTTGGAAAAGATATTGGGGTGTTGAAATAACCATTTTTCAAAATTTAACCACATAGAAACATAGTTTCATAGGCTAAACAATATGCATAAAAGTAAACCATAGCATTATTCTTCGCCAAAGGCGAAGAATCAATGTTCACAATTAAAATTTTAATTGATTTCTTAATTATATGTCTATGTGTTAAGACTTTTCTTTAGTCACAAAAAAACTAAAGTTCACATTGCCGTAACTTCTTTTTTGAACAAAGCCTTGTAACGTTTCTAAATTCGTTCTTGGTCCATGTTCAATAATTAAAATTCCATTTTCATTTAATAATTGTTTCTCAGTTATCAATTGGTGAATAGTTGGAATATTTTCCAGGTCGTAAGGAGGATCAGCAAAGATCAGATCAAATTTTTGATTGCAATTCTTTAAAAAATCAAACACATCACTTTTGATCGTATCAATTTCTAATTTCAATTCTTTTGCAGTACCCTTTAAAAAACCAACGCATTTAAAATTTTTATCAATTGCTAAAATATCTTTGCTACCGCGTGATGCAAACTCTAAAGAAATATGCCCGGTACCGCTAAAAAGATCTAATACTTTTGTTTCATCGTAGTTGATCTTGTTATTCAACATATTAAACAAACCCTCTTTTGCAAAATCGGTTGTGGGCCTTACAGGCAAACCATTGGGCACTTTAATAACCCTGCCTTTGTGTGTTCCGTTTATGATACGCACAGGTATTGATTTAGTAAAGTAAAATAATAATGTTTAGGCAGTGTTTGTAATTCACCTTCTAATTTTATATCCGGGTTATGTACTACAAAATTTACCTGCTTAATATATTTTTTAATACTTAAAATTAAACTATCGTCGGTTGCTAATTGCCCACTTATAACAAGTTTAATTTGCAATGGGTTTAAATTGAACTGCTCCATCATAAATAACAGGTAATACAAAATATCTTCGTTATTCTCATAATTAAATACATTGTAAAAAAGCAAATCGTTCTTTTCTTTTGCTGCAATTTCAATAAGGCCATCGTTTACAGTTAAAAACAAATTAGCATTTACAAGTGAGTGGTTGTTAAAGAATAGTTCGTTATTAATGGCACCGGCATGTTTTATAACAGCGTGTGAAAATATTTTTTCAAGAGCCTGTCTCAGCTCCTGTTCAAAAGCATAACAAAATTTTACATTCTTTATTGAATGTGTTACAGGGTTCTTAACATCAGTAATGCCGGAAGAAAAAGAAAGAAATTCTTTAAGGTCATTAGAATTTGAATATGCCTCAGGAACAATTGTAAAATCTTTATTTAAAATTGAAACAATTACTTTTTCGAATTTTTTTTTGCGCTAACTGATAATTATTTAACAAAAAAACGATCTTTTCACCAAACCCTTGAGCAGAGCCGGGCGTATTATTTATTGTAACGTGACCAACTTGTATAAGATTTTTAAAATTATTTGAAGAAACAGCAAACATGAAAGAATTTTGACTTATAAAAAGAGATAAAGATGTTGCATTGCCTGCAATAGCCTTATTTATTAATACCTGTTTTTCTTTATAATATTCGCCCAACATCAGGTAACAAATCTAAGGTATTCTTAAAAATAAAAAACTTTTTTTTTAAACCCATTAAACCTTTTCCTTATTTTACCATCATAGATTAAAATATTAAAACTAAAAACATGAAAACTTCAAAAATTTATTTCGGTGTGTTTGTAACCATGATATCCGCTTCGCTGGTATTTACATCTTGTCGTAAAAGAGATAAAAAGGCAGATGAAGAGCCTGATACAGAGCAAACAACAGCAACGGACAATAATTTGGCAGAAACTACTTCAAGCGATATTGAATCGATGGGCAGCCAGGTGGGTGAAAACGGTACACTATCTACTTACAGAGCTAATGGTTCTTTATCGGGAAATGAGATCCTTTCAATAGCGCCTTGCGCTACTATTAGCGGTATTGGAACAGGAACAGTTACTGTTGATTTTGGAACAACAGGATGCACCGGTACCGATGGCAGGGTGCGTACAGGTAAACTATTCTTTGATTTTTCTGCTTCTAGTCCAACTACCGCCATTTATTACCGCAACCCGGGCTTTAAAATGATCGTTACCGCACAAAATTACGTGGTAGATGGCAACCAGATTACTATTAACAATAAAACAATTACTAATACAACTCCTGCCGGCGCTCCGGTTGGAACAAACCTGACCTGGGCTGTGTCTGCAAATATTTCTATTGTTAAACCAAATAATGGTGGCACTATTGCATGGACCTGCAATCGTACTAAAGAGCTTATCAATACGAATGATCCGCTTTGTTATACCGGACAAACAAATCCAATTAACTGGACAAAAGCTAAAATTAAAATAAACGGTTCAGCATCTGGAACTAATGCCAAAAACGAGACCTTTACAGCAACAGCATCAAATCTTGTAAGAGATTTTACCTGCGCACCCGATGTGGCCCATCCACACCGTCATCCTTTTGTAAGCGGCACTATTTCTTACACACCGGGCACACGTCCAACACGTTTAATTGATTTTGGAAGCGGTTCGTGTGATCTTGTAGGTACGATCACCATCAACAGTCAAACTTTCTCTTTTAATTTCTAGTAAACTCATAACATTTTAAAAGCCACCGATAACACGGTGGCTTTTTTATTTAAATTTATACAGTTCGTAAATTTAAATTCCTAAAATGTCCAAGCTTATCCTGCCCCACGATTTTGAAAAAATAGTTTCGGGATATTTACCTTTTATTGCAAACGAAGATCAAAATGCCGCCATTAAAAAGATCTCTGAATTTATTTTTAATCCCGATGAACGGGGCGTATTTATTTTAAGAGGTTATGCCGGAACAGGTAAAACAAATCTTATTTCGGCATTTACAAAAGCTTTACCCACTATAAAATGGCGCAGCGTTCTGTTAGCTCCAACAGGCCGTGCAGCAAAGGTTTTGAGCATGTACGCACAAAAACCCGCACAAACCATTCATAAAAAAATATTCAGAAAACAAGTTGGTGCAGATGGTTCTTTTTATTTTTCGCTGGCTGAAAATTTACATAAAAACACTTTATTCATTGTTGATGAAGCTTCCATGATCAGCGCAGATTCAGGCGGAGAGAGTTTATTGAACAGCTTGCTTGAAAATTTATTTGAATACATTTACAGTGGTGATAATTGCAAATTGATACTTATTGGAGATACTGCGCAATTACCTCCTGTTGGCAGCAATGAAAGCCCGGCATTGAACGAAAATTATTTAAAACAGGCTTTTCATCTCAACATTAATTTTTTTGAATTAAAAGAAGTAGCACGGCAGCGTTTAGAAAGTGTAATATTATTTAATGCAACCAACATAAGAAATAATATTGGCAATAATATTTTTGAATTTCCTAAATTTATTTGCGGAAAAGATTTTATTAATTTACCGGGCGATGAGCTGGAAGACCAGATAAATTCAGCTATTTCGAAGTACGGCGAAGAAAATGTAGTGATCATTACACGCAGTAATAAACGAGCTAACCTTTTTAATCAAAGTTTTCGCAACAGAATAAAGTTGTACGAAGAAGATCTTTGTGCGGGCGATAAAATTATGATCGTAAAAAATAATTATTTCTGGTTGCCCGAAAATAATGGCGAAGCAGGCTTTATTGCCAATGGCGATATGGTTGAAATTACGCGGATTGTAAAACGAGAAAACTTATATGGCCTTGATTTTTGTGAATGCCAGGTAAGATTTATTGATTACCCAAACCTTGCAGAATTGCAGGTTAAAATAATTACCAATTCACTTTTTTCAGATAACCCTGCATTAACACAAGAAGAACAAAAACATTTATTTGAAGCTGTGATGGCTGATGTAAGCCACGAGCCGGCTAAAGGTGTACGCATGGCCCATTTAAAAAATAGCCCTTACTACAATGCATTACAGGTAAAATTCAGCTATGCAATTACATGCCACAAATCGCAGGGGGGCCAGTGGCCGGTGGTTTTCATTGATCAGGGTTATTTAAAGGAAGAAAATATTGATGAAAACTTTTTGCGTTGGCTTTATACGGCTATTACAAGGGCAACTGAAAAAGTGTATTTGATCAATTTTAATGCGCTGTTTTTTAATTAGTTACAACAAGCTTAACAATGCCTTTTTAAAAATATATCCCTAATTTCATGGGGTTTCACGTTTTTTTTCCTATTTTTATTCGATTAAAACCTTAAATGAGAAAAGTACTTTTTTTACTCACCTTATCTTTTTTTATCCTATTTACTGAGGCTCAGAATTTTACACGTTCGGGTGATTGGAAAAAATACAGGAGAGAGATCTTTATTACAGGTGGTACTTCTAATTTTTTAGGTGATTTAGGTGGAAGAGATCAGATCGGGAAAGATTACAGCCCTGTTGATCTTGAGCTTTCTCAAACAAAAACTGCATTTGGTTTAGGTTACAGATATAAACTAGATACCTGGATTAATCTTACAGGAAAATTTAATTATTTAATTGTAAGAGGCGATGATGCTTTAACACAAGAGCCTTTTAGAAATAACAGAAATCTTAATTTCAAATCTAATATTTTTGAATTAGCAGGTAGAGTTGAGATAGGTTATCAAAGTAGTAAAACCGGAAACCGTTATGGTATTAAACGAACATTAAGCCGCAGATCAAAAGGCCTTTCGCATTCAGCCTTCGCGTTTATTGGTGTTGGTGGCTTTTATTACAATCCAAAAGGGCGTATGGCAAACGGCAAATATGTAAAATTAATTTCTTTACACACCGAAGGACAAGGTTTACCAGGCGGCCCAAAAAAATACACCAATTATAGTATTTGTATTCCCATTGGCGTATTTTATAAATGTACCATTAACAAACAATGGAGCGTGGGTATTGAAGCTGCATGGCGAAAAACATTTACAGATTATATTGATGATGTTGGAACAACTTATTATGATCCGATTGCTTTAGAGGCGGCTTACGGTCCATTAGCCGCAGCCATGTCTGATCCAAATAAAGGTTTGATCTATGGTGCAACATCGCCCGATAGTTTTGGAGTAGCTGCTCAACGTGGCGATAAACAAAAAGATTCTTACGTTTCACTTGAATTGACCGTGGGTTACATTTTTAAACAAAAACGTAAACGCGCAAGATTAAGAAGTAAGTTCTAATACTTTTTATTTTTCAATTTTATTTTATGGATTTTTCACTCAGGCCCTGGACAATTGGCGATATTGATAGCTTAATAAAATATGGCAACAATAAAAATATTGCAAAATTTATGATGGATAAATTTCCGCATCCATATACCATCGAAAAAGGAAAACAATTTATTGCATATGCAACAAGTCATAAACCCATACACCTTTTTGCCATTGTAATTAATGGTGAGGCTTGCGGTGGTATAGGTATTCATCCACAGGAAGATATACATTGTAAAAATGCCGAACTTGGTTATTGGCTTGCTGAGCCTTTTTGGGGTAATGGCATTATTAGTAATGCAATTGTACAAATGGTAGATTACGGTTTTATAAACTTTGATATTACACGTATTTTCGCAAGGCCTTTTGGTACAAATGCGGCATCGCAAAAAGTATTAGAAAAAGCAGGCTTTAAATTAGAAGGACGCTTTGAAAATGTATTATACAAAAACGGCGAGTTTCTGGATGAATTGATCTACGCCGTTAGAAGAAATTAAACACTATGAAATGGATATTATTAGCCGTTATTGCTTTAGTTGGTTTTAATAAAGCAGGTGCACAAACCCCAAGAAAGAATGAGGCTTTAAACAAAAAGATACTTGGTGCGTGGACCTATGAAACTACGGGCAATGCAACTTTTCAGATCTCTGAAAAAAATATTTTTTATGTGGAGCATTTAGTAAATTGCAAATACAGCTTAAAAAAAGATTGTATCAATATTTTTTTTGATGACCATACCTTAAAAGGGAAGATAGAATTTATTAGCGACACAATGGTCATTACTACCAAAAACGATAGGCAAAAATACTGGCGATTTAAAAACTAAGAATTATTACAAATTCCGTGCCCTCTTTAATTCCTTTATTCGTAAGGCTTTTAAGAGTTTTGTAAAAATTGGCTCTGAGGAATTTGTTTCCCATAAAAAAGAAAAGTTAAATTTATAAGTCTTTAATTCTGCAACTTGTAAGAATTGTATCTTTATGTTTTAGAACGATTGATATTGCAGGAAAAATTTGAAATAATTTACAAGACTTATTATAAAGTATTAAGAAGCGTAGTTGAAAATATAATTAATGATAAAGACGCATCGCATGATGTTGTGCAGGAAGTGTTTTTAAAACTTTGGCGTAAGCGCGATGAATTAGATCTGATCCTAAATCCAAAATCATACCTTTTTAAATCGGCTATCAACGCCTCTATTTCTTATCTTGAAAATAATAAACAAAAAGTACAATTAACCGGTATAGATATACCTGTACTCGAAAACGCAGATTCTAATCTCTTAACAAAAGAGCTTGAAATAAAAATACAAATGGCTTTAGATAAATTACCACCTAAATGCAAAGCTATTTTTGTATTAAGCCGTTTTGAGAATATGAAATATAAGGATATTGCCGCCCTTTTAGAACTCTCAGAAAAAACAGTAGAAAATCAAATGGGTATTGCACTTAAACGCTTGCGCGAAGAGTTGAAACACTATATTACCAAAAGCTTTTTATCTTTTTAAAGGCGCACTATTTCTTAATTTTTCTGCTAAAAATCAATAAGTTACATTTTTTTTGTTTTTATTTTGGGGGTAAGGCCATTTTTTCAAGTCTTATTATTAAAACCATGGCGGTTTATTCATTAAAACTAAAAAATGAAAACAGGAAAAGAAAAGCTTATAAGTAAATATCTTTCCGGCAATACTTCAGCGCAAGAAGAGAAAGAATTATTTGACTGGTTAAAAGAACATCAGGCAAATGAAGAGCTTTTTGATCAGAGCAAAAGTATTTGGAAAATATCTTTGGGCCTAAAAAAGGAAAGCGAAGATATTACAGAAAAAGCCTGGGAAGATTTTAAACATTTAACTGAGAATGAACCGGAAAACATTTCAAAAAAGTTTAGTCTTCGCCCCTTACAAATTGCAGCCGGATTTGCTTTAATAGTTGCTTTGATCTTCCTTATAAAATATTTTATACCTGTGCAGGATACAGCTGAAGAAAAAGTACAGATCCCTGTTTTAAAAGAAAAGGAAAATGAAACTGAAATGGTTTGTATTACTACAGGTGATTCAACAGCGGTTTTTTATTTACCCGATAGCAGCCGTGTACATCTTAATAAAAACAGCAACTTCACTTATCCGACAAAGTTCAATAATACTGAAAGAGCAACTTTACTTTCGGGTGAAGCTTTTTTTGAAGTAATAAAAACCGGCACACCTTTTACTGTTGAATGTAAAGAAACCAAAACAACAGTTTTAGGAACTTCATTTAATATTAAAGGGTATGAAAACGATAAAAAAACAACAGTAAGCGTTGTTACCGGCACAGTGCAGCTGTCAGACAAAGAGCATGAGCAATTAACTTTAACGGCAAACGAACGAGGAACATTTGATGCAGAAAAAACTTCGCTTTCAAAAACAAAATATAGCGATAAGAGCTTTGTTTGGTGGAAAAAGATCGCACTGAAAGCCCGAATCAAAAAAATAATAAAAAAGATAAAACAAAAAATAAACTGATAATGCACAATATTCAAACAACAATGAGCAAAGCTTTAAGTGAGATAGACCATGTATACGGAAGCATGTATCAAAAAATGACCTTAAGAGAAAAGATCAGCTATTGCGAGATATTGATCAACACAATGAAAGGGTCTGCAACAAAACGATCCGGAGCTTTACATAACAATGACAAAAAAAGAGCATACGACATAATTACTGCTGCACAAGCGGAATTAGAGATTTTAACTAATTCTGTAAACAAATATTAATGATCTTAAACAGAATACCTGCTACTAATGATAAAATTTTCTGATAAAATGAATAAACGCCTAATTGACTTGGATACAGTATATGCCGATGTCCTTACAAAAATGACAGTTGAAGAAAGAATAGTATACTGCGAAAGCCTGATAAAAACTACCGAAGCTTTTTTGATAAAAAACGACCTCTTTTTAAACCAAAATATAAAAGCAAAATCACATGATATTATCTCTGCTGCTGAAATAGAAATAATGGAATTAAAAAAATAAAAGATCTAAAAAAATTAAACGTATATAATTAAAAACCCGAAATTATGAAAAGTAAATTAGCATTGTGTTTAGCATTTTTAATTACAATAAGCTCAGTAAATGCCCAAACCTCTTCCGGAGGTGGATGTTATGACGAAAACAGCAAGATCATAAATCTTGGTGTTGCTTTTGGAGGCCATTACTACAGGTACAACAGAGGTTATGGTTATTCTTACAGAATAACGCCGGCAATTAATTTAAGCTATGAACAAGCTTTAAAGAAAAAAGCGGGACCGGGCTATATTGGCCTTGGAGCTTATTTTGGCTTTCAACATGCCTACCTTCAGTATAATGATTACTATTACAACGGAAATAAATATCATTACCGTCATAGCTGGAATTATATGCTTGTTTCTGCCAGAGGAGCTTATCACGCAGATGCATTGAATTTTGAAGAAGGAGAAGTTTATTTTGGAGCCACATTAGGACTAAGATTCCAAACATACAGATATGAAACAAATAGCCCTGATCCGGACAAAAACTTATATGAAATAAGAGGCGGTAGCGTATTTCCAAGTTCTTCGCTTTTTGTTGGCGGGCGCTGGTATTTTGTGCCTAAAGTGGCTTTATTTGGCGAAATAGGCTATGGATATTCTTATCCATACTTAACCGCCGGTGTAAGCTTTAAACTGTAATCAATTATCTCCGTTCTCATGAAAAATGTACTTTTTTTGTTATTGATCCCTTTTTTTTATTCGGCGCAAACAAGCAAGCTGGATGAAAAAAATGGTTTTAAAACTTATGTATTTGGTTCTTCGCCCAAAGAGTTTAGTAACCTTGTACTTGAAATTGATGAAGGCAATACCAAATTATATTCACTCGATCAATCCAATATCAATCATGATGGCACCGAGTTTGAGTACATTCGTATTACTTTTTGTAAAGACAAATTATCTGCTATTTCGCTTCAAACAAAAAATTCTACCGGTAAAAAATTCCTTGCAAGTCTTAAAGAGAATTACGGGGAGCCTTTGAAATCTAACAATCAAAAAGAAAGTTATGAATGGCTTAGCAACAAATGCCAACTGGTGTATGAAAAAAACGCTAAATCCAGCGACGCCACCATCTCTTTTTATGCTAAAACGATTTGTAAAAACAAGAATTAGGAGTTAACGTTTTATATACAAATTTTGTATATTTAATGTTATATATCCGATCATGTATAGAGAAGCAAAAATAGAAGACATTAAACAGATACAGGTAGTTCGTAATTCTGTAAAAGAAAACGCTTTGTCTAATCCCGCTTTGGTAAGCGATAAAGACTGTGAAGAATTTATTACCGTTAGAGGCAAAGGATGGGTATGCGAATTAGATAATACTATTGTGGGATTTTCGATCGTTGATCTTAAAGAAAATAACATTTGGGCATTATTTGTAAAACCTGAATTTGAAAAAAAAGGTATAGGTAAAGAATTATATACCCGCATGATGGATTGGTATTTTGACCAAACAAAAACACCTGTTTGGCTTGGCACAGCACCTAATACGCGTGCAGAAAAATTTTATGAAAAACTGGGCTGGGTTAAAACCGGCACCGTTAATAAAGGCGAAACAAAATTTGAAATGAGCTACAAAAGCTGGATACAAAATGGTTAGCATTGAGAATTTCAAAAAACTGGCACTCTCTTTTGATGAAGCACAAGAGCTTCCGCACTTCGAAAAAACATCTTTTAGAATAAATAAAAAAATATTTGCTACACTTGATATTGTCAAAAAAAGAGCTTGTCTAAAATTCACCGAAATAGATCAATCCGTTTTTGGTGCGTTTGATAAAAGCATTATCTATCCTGTTCCGGGGGCATGGGGCAAAAAAGGATTTACCTACGTTGAATTACAAAAAGTAAAAACAGATATGCTCAAAGATGCTCTTACGGTTTCATACTGTACTGTAGCTCCAAAAAAAATGGCAGAAAAATACAAGCAACATTAATTTATGAAAGCAAAAATCACTTATTACTCAGTTTATTTTATCCTACTTGTATTTTATTTTGCTAAACTGCAGGCACAAAGAATACAAGTTGCAGAAGAAGTGAAATTGGTAGAAACTGCCGCGGTTGCTTCTCCCTCTTGTACCAACGCTTCTGATGCTTACAAAAAAAAATACAGTAAACAATCTTTTTACGTGCCACAAAAGAACGATCAGGTAATTACATTAAAAATAACGGTCCATATTTTTAAACCTCTTAACGATTCGGGTAAATGGCAAATGAACGATAACAAAATAAACGGGTTGCCGGCAATGAAATTCCTTCTTGATTCAATTACAAATGGCCATCAGGAAAGATACTCTGCAAAACGCAGAGCAACTTATAAGGTTGATAATTTTAATTCGCCACACATATCAGATTCAAAAATAAGATACGAGATAACAAATATTTATTTTTATTCAGAACCAAATTTGTATACCACTTATAGTGATCAGGCTTTATTCGAATACATTGAAAAAACAGATAAGAACCGTATTGATGAAGGGATGCCCTTAGTATTTAATAACAGCACCGGCCCAGGTCATCTTTCCGGATATAAGGGTGCTTCTGCATTGGTAACCACCATTTCCTCTTTTGATCCTGTTTTTGGAAGATCGCATTTGCTTCATGAAATTGGCCATGCTTTTGGTTTAGGCCATACTTATGTAAACGGTACTGGCGGCGGCTCAGACTGGCAAAATTTTAATGGTGCCTGTGGCTCTGACGATTATTTAAGCGATGTTTATCCAAATAATAACCCTGCTTGTCAGCACGAACGTGAAGCAACTACAAAACCTGATAATGCGCCTTGTTTTTCGTGTTACGAATCAACCCCGGATACAAGTAATAATTTAATGGGCGGTCAACGCTACAATTTATGGATGTCTCCACTACAAATGGGAAGAAGGTTAAGAGCTTTACATTTGAATGGAAATATTGGCCGCAACATAAGGCATTTTGTAAAAGATATGGAAAGTGATCATAAGAACATTTGGACTATTACTGAAAATGAAACCTGGGATTTTGACATACAGGTATATAAAGATATTCTTGTAAAGGCAGGCGTAACACTTACCATAAAATGTAAAGCAGCCATGGCCATTAATGGAAAAATAAAATTAGAGAATGGTGCTAAACTAATTATTGATGGTGGCGAAATTACAAGCTGGTGCAAGACCGGCGATTGGCAAGGTGTTGAAACACCAGTAAAAAAGAAAGGTGCAAAAATAACGGAGTCTCCAATTAAACTAATTAATGGTGGTGTTATTAATAAAACAAAAATGCAAATGCCAATTAATAAAAACTAAAACATTAAAACACATAGAAACATAGAAGAATGATTTAAAAAAGAAAACATAGCTATAAAAGAGGAAGCTTAGCTTCCTCTTACTATGTAAACTTGATAAAAACAAAAAATAGAATTAAAAACTATGTGTATATGTGGTTAAATTTTAAAGCAATATGAAAAAAGAACATCACTATAAAGCAACCGTTACCTGGACAGGCAATCCCGGCCAGGGAACCATAAATGCTGCTGCTTACAGCCGCAACCATACAATTACTATTGCAAATAAAGTAGATATTCTTGCTTCATCTGATACGCCTTTTCGTGGTGATGGAACCAAACATAACCCGGAGGATCTTTTACTTTCATCTTTATCTGAATGCCATATGTTATGGTACCTGCATATTTGCGCCGATAACGGCATTACTGTTATGGAATATGTGGATAATGCAGAAGGAATTATGATCCAAAATGAAGATGGTGGTGGAAACTTTAAAGAAGTTACATTAAACCCTCATGTGATAATTGCAGATGCTTCACAAATAGAAAAAGCCAACGCTTTACACCATGAAGCAAATAAAAAATGTTTTATTGCCAACTCTGTTAATTTTCCGGTAAAGCATAAACCGATTTGTTCTGTTAAATAAAAAGCCACATAGTTTCCTATGTGGCTCAAAATTTAAGGTTCAAAGATCTATTTCACCAGTTTCATTTCATTTAATAGATAGCCTGCACCTGCATATTTATCAATCATCCATAGGGTAAACCTTACATCTAATACAATGTTACGACAAAAGCTGCCATTGTACATTACATCACTCATGGTGCCTTCCCAATTACGGTCAAAATTGGTGCCGATCAGTTCTCCATTAGCATTAATTACAGGGCTACCACTATTACCACCGGTTGTGTGGTTACTTCCGGTAAAGGCAATGTGAAGTTTTCCGTTTTTATCGGCATATTGCCCAAAATCTTTTTTCTCGTATAATTCTAATAAACGCGGTTTCACATAAAAATCTTCAAGACCTGTTTTGTTCTTATCAACCATACCATCAATAGTAGTGTAATGTAAATACTGAACACCATCTTTAGGTTGATAGTCGGCTACCTTACCATAAGCAACACGTAAAGTACTGTTAGCATCCGGATAGAATTTTTTATCTTTTACATTCTCTATAAGACCTTTCATATATGTTTTTTGCAATTCATTTATCTGGCGGTCGTAATATCCAATTTGTGGTAATACTGTTTTTTGATAATGAATTAAAATGCTGGAACCTAAAAGATACATAGGATCACGTTCGTAGAGTGCAGCATTCTTTTCAAAATCAGCAAACATTACTTTGGCCTTTTCATTATCTACAAAGCTTGAATTGTTATATAAGAAATCGGTAAGCGCTGTAACATTTCCGTTATGTACGTTTAAAAGAGAATCTAAAAAGCGCGGCATAAATTCACGGTCAATGTTAGCAACGTAAACCTCTAACATAGCTTTACAAAGCTTACGATCTGTTTCTTTATTAAAATTCTTAAACGGAAGAGCAGGCTTGTTATCTTTAAATACTGTTTCAAACTTATTATCCTTACCTGCATTTTTTTTCTTTAATTCATTGAATACGCTTATAAAGTTTGAAGAGAAACGGAATGCCTCAACACCCCATAAACACTCAGTAAAATAATCGTATTGCTTGCTTAATGGCGCATAGTCTGCATAGGTTCTTTTAAATTCTGAAAATAAATTTTTATATAGTTCAGATTTTTTTGGATCGTTAGCAACAAGCGCTAAGAAATCCGTTTCCTGCTTTTTCTTTTTATTAATAGCGTCAGATTTTTGAAGGCCAAGCATTTCGCCACTCCACTTTTTATAATAGTTAGCTACGCTTGCGTATTTTGCTGTGTACATTAAACGCAGCGTGTCGTTCTTTTTCATATCTGCATCCAAAATATTTAAACGTTTCTCACGAAGACTTACGCGTAAAGGATCTTGTTGGTTAATTAAAAGATCAACGGCATAAGAAGTTAAATATTCCTGCGTTCTTCCCGGAAAACCATACACCATTGTAAAATCTCCTTTTTCAACGCCTTTTAACGAAATAGGAAATGAATGTGCAGGTGTGTAAGGGATATTTTCCTGGTTAAACTCAGCCGGTTTATTTTCTTTGTTAGCATAAATTCTGAACATGCTAAAATCTGCATTGTGACGAGGCCAAACCCAGTTATCAGTCTCGCCACCAAACTTACCAATGCTTTCAGGAGGTGTACCAACTAAACGAATATCTTTAAAAGTTTCTACAACAAACAAATAATATTCGTTACCGTAATAAAAGGGGCGGATAAAAGAATCGTACTGAGAACCACTTTTTGCAGCAAACTCTAATGCTTTTATGTTGGATTGAATAGCAGAATCTTTTTGGATCTCAGAAAAAGTTGCTTTAATACTACCTGTAACTTTTGCTGTAACATCTTCAATACGTTTAATAAACGTTACCGTTAAACCCGGACACATTAATTCTTCATTTGGTTTCATGGCCCAGTAACCATTTTTTAAGTAATCGTTTTGCACTGTGCTTAAACCCGCAATAGATGAAAAGCCACAATGATGATTGGTTAAGATCAAACCTTTTGTAGAAATAACCTCAGCCGTACAACCGCCGCCAAATATGGCAACAGCATCCTTCATACTCGCTTTATTAATGCTGTATATTTGTTGAGCCGTTAACTTAAATCCATTCTTTTTCATATCCTGGATATTAAGTGCCTCTATTAATTGCGGCATCCACATTCCTTCATCTGCTTTTGCAAAAAAGGAAACCAAGGTAAAAACAATAATTATTTTTTTCATTTTATTTATTTTGATAAATATTAAATCTTAGTTCTAAAATCTTATTTAATTAAGCCTGCCATTTTCATAGCATCAACTCTAATAGCGCTATCTAAAGGTATTTGAAGGTCACCGCTTTTTTGAGTTGATTTTTTTAATAAGGCTGGCGTTTCTCTTATTTGTTTTGCAAACACCTGTATCTGTCTGTTTTTTTCTGCTCGCGGATAATAAGTTTTTGGCGATGTATATAATTCATAGGCATCATCAATAAATGTGTTTCCAAAGCTTGGCAGGTTGCCATCAGAATACAATAACATAATAACCTGGTTACTTTCAATTTCTTTTTTAAGATCGAGTTCCCAAACTTCCACTTTTTCTCCCGGTCTTGGTGATGGTACAACACGGTTGGCGTAATACCAAAATTGTCCGCCCGCGAAACAAGCCTGCCCTACTCCCATATACACCGGGCCATACCAATAGCTATCAGAAATAGTTAACACACGTGTTGTGTTTTTTGTGCTATCATTTTCAAACTGAATTTGCGGGTAAGCCAATTTCATATTTTGTGGAGGATCTGAATTTAAATTCATACTCTTTAAAACATCGGCATCACGACTACGTGCAGAATCAACCTGGTCTATCTTTTGCCAGAAAATAAAAGGCATATCGCAATGATGTAATTTTTCGATGTGTTTAATGATCGTATCTACAGCTAAACATTCGCCATAATAACTCCAGTGGTGACCAAATTTTGGAAACAAAGCATAAGGAGAAGTTGGTTTTAGTTTTTCGAAATAAGAATAAAGATCTAAATAATTTATTCCTAATGCCTGACTATTTGAAGCAAATAAATTATGATTTGTATTTTTTACCGCATGTACATATTTATCCTCAATAAATTCTTTACAAGAAGCGCCTTTGCCCGGAGCATACACCAATAAAAGATCAATCCCTTTTTTCTTTAATGTATCCTGTACTACTTTTGCTTTTTGCAATAATGTTTTTACTTTTTGTTCAGGCATAAGATCATCGCCAAAGGCAGAGAAGATATAGCCCTCGCTAAATACGTAATCGTTCTTACCAATAACAAATCCATTCACACAAATTTGATTAAAGGCTTTATAATAAAATTGGTTATTTAAGCGAACCATTTTTTCTTTAAAAGCCCAGTGATCA
>JAVTWD010000099.1:0-40819 GCA_032229505.1 Bacteroidota bacterium | reverse complement strand
ATTTATTAGTTTTTTTTCTACTAACAAATAGTCCTATTTTTGGGGGAGCTTACAACAGCGCATAAAAGTTATGCCGCTTTTCTTCTTATTTTGGCATCTCGTTGGACATTCGTAAATTTAACAATGCGGACGGCGGCACAACTTCTATGCGCAAAACGTTATAGGTAATACGTCAGACAGACTTTATGAAACAAATTTTAATAATAATATTAATTGCGACTTCGTTTGTTTCTTGTACAAGCGATAAAAATCCCGACATAACCTTTGACCAAAATTCGGGAGACACACTTCAAGTTATTAAACGCTATTCATCAAAAAAAATAAAAGAAATATTCCAATATAAAGATAATAACCCTTCGTCCAGCTTAGGTTTTTCTGAAACAGGTGACACTCTCAAAATACCTACAATTACGTATGTGAAAGCAGACAACATATTATTCATATATATCCCCATTCAAAAAAAATATAGTCGAATGGCTTTATTATTCGAAAAATCTGACACCAACCATAACACTTTCGACTCGGCTCTGGTCATAGAACCAAAAATCATTTCGTCAATAGATGTTCCTGTAAATAACAAAATGATACATAATAAAAAAATTAGAGGTTTTATAAAAACAATGAATACTGACCATACAATAATTGACAACTATCCTTTCCAATTAATAGTTGATGAAAAATAAACTATGTGTGCCGTACTACCTATAATAGCAAGCAAGAGACTACCTTTTGCAATTAACCCTCAAACACTTATCTTGTACTCAAAATCAATATTCTCCATTTCAAAAACCAAATGAACAAAAAACTAATCGCCTCTAATGCCTGGGTCTTTCCATTACTCTGCTGGGTTTTAAATACCCTACTAATATTGGCTAAAATAGACCTTGGAGGAACTGTAAATATGCTTTTAGCTTTAGGTCAACTAGCCATGCTAATTGCAGCCATTTATATTGGCGCCGTTGTGCTAATTAATAAACAAAATAGTTATTCATCAAAAGATAAGATACATGCTATTGCCGGACTTGTATTTGTTGGCTTAACGTTTTCGTTGATCGTTTTGGCCATTGTTATTGGTTAAAAATTTCTTTAAGCAATAAACTTTATTTCTTTTCGTTATTCTTTTGCTTCTCAAAACCATTTTTCTTTTTTTTGAAACCTCTTTTCATATTACTAATATGCCATTTGCCTTTATTGCAATTTGGGCAAGAAACGCTGGAAGGTCCGTGGCATTTGGAATTTGGAGCAAGCTCGAACACAGCTTTTAAACAGCGTTCGTTTTTAAATGTGAGGTTGATATCACCGCGCTTTAAATACACTAATGATGATTGGACGGATGAGATGGAAAAACATCCTGAACGCTACAAAAAAGCGCGTTTTATGTTTGAGTTAACTTACAAACCACCGGTAAAAGTATTTTGCAGCAGCGTTAATTTACAATACCGCATTTTAAAATTAAAACGATTAACATTAGAAGCATACGGAGGAATAAAATTTATTTTTACAGGGCCCAACGATCTTATACCTAACCCTAAGGTAGCTTTGGTTGCCAATAAAACAGGCTGGTACATAAACGAAGGGCTCATATGCCAGATCGATCTTGGCTTTATAGCGCCTTTTGCAGATATTGGTTACGACGGCTTAATTACCGTTGGCACAGAGGTAAATTTTCGCAAGATCTACAAAAAACCAAAAAGAAGGTATAAGTTACATACACAAGCGGCTTAGCTTTATATAAAGATTTGTTTATCTTTATATAGCATGAAAAAAACATTATCAGTCTTTGCAATACTTGTATGTTTCAACTCGTGTGTAATGCTTTTTAATATACCAAAAACAAAAATTGACATTACCACCCAAACTCCGGCAAAGATCATCGTAAATACAGATACCTTTGCAACAAAAAACAATACCTTAACAATAGAAGTATTAAGGCAACATCAACCTTTAAAATTAATTGCCATTAATGATAGTATTAATAAAGAGATTCACGTTAAATCACATATTACCTTAGCTTATTTTGCTGATTTTTACTATTCTATTACCGGGTTTGGAATAATTGGTTTAATTGTAGATCATAAACGTCCGGAAAAAATGACCTATCCTAAAACAATCTACATTCCAATGAATACAGCCCAACCCGGATATACAAAATATTTAGAGGAAGAACGTAAATACAAAAACATTTTAAAAATATCGCCTTTAAGATTAATACTCAGTCACCCCGGCTTAGAGTTAAGTTATGAAAGAACCTTTGGTAAACGATTTTCAACACAGTTTTCTGCCGCAGCGTTATATAAAACTGATGCTTTCAACTCTTACTCTTCAGGTTCGGGATATCAATTAAACATTGAAGAAAAATATTACCTCCGAAGAAGCAAAGCTTCACCTTACTTTTCTCTGGATGTGGGGTACTTTGATCTTGTAAATGCAGATTATAATGAGTTTTGGGGATTTTATAATCCTGATTCTACCTATGATGAACGCCCCAGGGGGCAAAGATCATTTATTTACGCTGCCCCAAAATTTGGTGTTCAAACTGAAATAAGTAAAAATGGTGTGTTTGACGTTTTTGTGGGGCTTGGACCAAAATATGAAAAATGGAGGTATATAAGTCCTTTAGGTCCAAATGGTATTAGAGTAGAAAATTTTTGGTCGCTTAAATTCTTATTAAATTTTAAACTTGGCATTTGTTTTTAAAACATTAGTCGTGCTTCAGTGTTATATTTTTGAGAAGAAGGATGGCTCTTACAATATTATTGTTTCTCTTGTATTTTAAATTAAATGGCCTTAAATTTAAAGAAAACTTAAGCTATGAAAGATATTAATACAAAGTCTAAAAGTATTTTCCTGGCTGATGATGACGATGATGACTGTACAATTTTTGAGGACGCTTTAAATGAATTGAACAGCGAAACTGAATTGACCGTTACAAACGATGGTGTAGAATTATTAGATACCTTAAATGCAACTGTACCTCCACCGCCCTATGTTATTTTTCTTGACCTGAATATGCCGCGCAAAAACGGTTTTGAATCTTTAAAAGAAATAAGGCAAATAAAAAAATTAAGTGAAATACCGGTTGTAATACTCTCCACCTCATCCAATACAGAAATAATAGACAGAACATTTGATCTTGGTGCCAACTATTATATCTGCAAACCCACATCGTACCCGCTTCTTACCAAAATGATAAAAAAGGTTTTGTCTTTACCGATAGAACAGCTCAATGAACGTCCGCCGAGACACGAATTTGTTTTAGCAAGCTAAAAAAGCTGCGTTTTAACCATGAACAGATACACTAATAAGCGAACAAAACTTGTATTTTTTTTCGCAACTGTTTTTTTGATCACACTTTCTATTCTTTCTTATGTGAGGATAAAAAATCTTATTGATACCTCGCAATTAGTTAACCATACAAATGTTGTAAAACTTAATTTAAGAAATTCGTTCTCGTTTTTATTAGAGATGGAGGCCAACCAGCGTGGCTATATCATTACGCACGATTCTTTATTCTTAAAACCCTATTATAATAACCATGCTTCGCTTGACAGCTGCATCAATAAAATAGATTCGCTTACCACAGATAATATTTCTCAGCAACGCAACTCTAATGAACTAAGAGTATTGATAGAAAAGAGAAAAAAATACATGCACGATATATTAGCTGATGCCGCAACGCAAACCATTAGCTTAAAACGTATGCAGGGCGGTAAAGCATTAATGGATAACGTACGCAGCCAAATTAATAAAATGGAAAGTGAAGAAGACAACCTGCTTAATACCCGTACAAAATTGCTTGACAAAGAAACTTTTTTAACGCCCGTTGTTACTTTCCTGCTAATACTATCGGCCATTATTATGCTTGTAGCTGCCTATTACAAGATAATGAATGACCTTAAAAACTCTAACTTGTTACGACTCGAAATTCAAGAATCAAATAACCTGTTGCAAATAAAGAACGAACAGATAAAACAAAGCGAAGAGCGCTTTTTTAAGATCTTTGACAACAACCCCGTTGCCTTATCTTTTGGCGAAATTGGTACCAACAAGATACATTACGCCAATAAACTTTTTTACGATTATTTTGGTTATACCAAAGAAGAGGTTATTGGCCATACATCGGAAGAATTAAATTTAGTTTCACCTGAAGAAAATGCAAGGTTGATACCCATAATAATGAGTTATCTTGAAGATAACAGGAGTATTGAGGAATTACAAAAATTAAGTCCGGATGAAACCGAGAAGCTTTTAATTAAATTAAGAGAAAAAATGTTTGGTGAAGGTTTTGAAGTACTTTATACACGAAAGAACAAAGAAACTTTTTTTGCCTTGGTGTTTTATGAAATAATTGCCATTGGCAATAAAAAATACGCCCTCACCTCTTACCAGGATATTACAGAGCGCAAGAATAATGAGAAGAAAATTGAAAAACAGAATGAAGATCTTATAAAAGTGAATAAAGAGCTTGAATCGTTTAACTACATCTCGAGTCATGATCTTCAGGAACCTTTAAGAAAGATACAGGTATTTGTATCGCAGATAGCTGATAAAGACCAAAAGAATCTTTCTGATAAAGGAAAAGACCTTTTTAACAGGATACAGAATTCTGCCTTTAAAATGCAAACGCTGATACAGGATCTTCTTACCTATTCGCGCACCAATGTGGCTGATAGAAAGTTTGAAAGTACTGATCTTAAAACTATCGCCGAAGATGTAAATGAAGATCTGAAAGAGGAATTACTAAAAAAACAAGGTACAATTGAGATAGGAAAAATGGATACTATAAAAGTAATTCCGTTTCAAATGCGTCAGCTTATTTACAACCTTGCAAGCAACTCATTAAAATTTGCAAGTGTAAACAGGCCCCCACACATTCTTATAAAAAGCGAGATACTGCCAACTAAGGATTTTAATATCGAAAAGCTGGAAGGCTATGCAAACTATTGCCACATCAGTGTTTCGGATAATGGCATTGGATTTGAACCCCAATACAGCGAACGCATATTTGAAGTATTTCAAAAGCTTCACAGAAAGACCGAATACGCCGGTACAGGCATTGGATTAGCCATCGTTAAAAAAATAGTAGACAATCACAATGGTTATATAACTGTACAAAGCGAGCCGGACAAAGGTTCTGCTTTTCATATTTATATTCCTGTAATGTAATTGTAAAATGAAACTAAAAAGCAAAAAATATTTATTTGTATATATTTTAGGTTTAATGCTATTTACCAATTTATTACCAGCGCAAAATTCACCTGAAGGAAAAACCTATCAACTGCTTACAAATTCTGTTTGCAAAAAAATGGAAGGTGGTGGCTGTACGTTAGATTATTACCAGGTAATGACGTTTACTAATAAACAAGTGACCATTTACAAACTTATTAAAGCATCTTGCACGCCTAAAGAGCGGGAAGATAGCTATAATAACAAACCCGATCCTTTAAAATTTATTCGTTACTGGACTATAAAAGATAACAAGATCTTTATTGAAAAGTACGATGAATATGGTAAGATGGAGTTAAAGGATGATAAGATAATTGCAAAAAAAGGAAGTACTGTTAAAGAGTTTTTAGAGAAGAAAGAGTGATCTCCGCAAAATTTAAACACATAGACACATAGTTTATTTTCATTTTGTAATAGTTTAAATTTAAAAGCAAACCATAGTTATTTTCTTTGCTACGCAAAGAAAACTCTGTGAACCTTCTTTTCAGGTAGCTGATCTCTTTTTCTATGTTTCTATGTGGTTAAAATTTTACGAGTTATTTTATTCCCAAAGCTTTAAATGTTTCCGGCCCCGCTTCACCATCTACCTTTAATTTATTTTTTGTTTGAAAAGCTTTTACCGCTTTTACAGTTTGATCTCCGTAAACTCCATCCCCGTCAATTTTAGGCTTTGCTCCTGCTTTATTTAAAGCAGCCTGCAAAGTCACTACACTATTTCCTGAATCGCCTTTCTTTAAAAAAGACCCGGTGGTTAATTTCTCCGGTTTAATTTTTACAGGACGCAATTTACTATCTATCAACCCTAATAAAGCGGGAGTTACTTTTCCGGTTACAGTTAACTTATTTTCTTTTTGAAATTGTTTTACGATCTTTTCTGTTTCGGTTCCAAAAATTCCATCCACTGTAATTTTATATCCAAGATCGTATAACTGTTTTTGAAAATTGGCAACGTTGGCGTTGTTATCTCCTTTTTTAAAGATACTGTCATCCGGCACTATTGCAGGTTGTGAGCCACCCAACACCTTTACTTTTACAAATGCTTTTACCGATGCTGCTTTTCTATCCTTTCTAAACATTACCTGGCCACCATCGCTATCATTACCCACAGCTGTGTTACCTTCGTAAGCACTGAATTTTGTTTTACCTGCATCCAACCATTCATTAAAAATGCCGGTGTGGTCTGCCCTTCCATCATTTGTCCAGTCAAATAAAACAATATCTCCTTTTTCAGGATTATTGGTTATTTCACCCGTTGCTTTCCAATGGTTATAACCTGAGCGGCAATCGCGATAGCCTTTTGCATCATCAATATGCCCTAATGGGTGGCCTGCCTGATCATACACCCAGCTTACAAACATTGCGCACCAGGCAAAGCCATCAAAGCCATACCATTTACCATATTTTGTTTTGTTTGAATTGGCGGGGCTTTCTTTTGTACCTACCTGTGATGCTGCTATCTCGATAATTTTTTCTCTGCTCATAAATAATGTTTCAAGTTTTTGGTTCAGTTTTCTTGTTTAAGCCTCACCCTTTCATCCCTCTCCAAAGGAGAGGGAAATAAAAAAGCCATCAAAATTAACTGATGGCTTTCTTGTTTTGTTTAATTATTTTGGTTGAACTGTTTCTTTGTAAATAATTTTCATTTCTACCCTACGGTTTTTTTGACGGCCTGCAGGCGTTGCGTTATCTGCAATTGGCATTGTTTGTCCAAACCACTCAGTAATGATCTTATCATCTTTTGCACCTTTTTTAACTAAGTATGCTTTAACTGCTTTTGCACGTTTTTCGGATAATACCATGTTCTTATCTGCATTACCTTCGTTATCGGTATGGCCGGATAATTTCAATGTCCAGTCAGCCTCATGCGCTTTTAAGATCTTAGCCAGATCATTTAATGAAGGGAATGATTTAGGCTTGATGATATCTTTTGCTGTAGCAAACTCTAAGCTTGCAAATGCGCGCTCAAGAATTTTTTGCTCTGCCGCTTTCATTGGCGGAGGCGGAGGACAACCTTTGTACTCAACAACACCCGGAACCGTTGGGCAAGCATCATCTTTATCTAAGATACCATCTTTGTCAGTATCAGGCCATGGACAGCCTTTGTTCTCTTTAGGTCCGGCAACATCCACGCACTCATCTTCTTTATCCAACACACCATCACCATCTCTGTCAGGACAGCCTTTGTATTCTTTTGGTCCAAATACATCCACACAAGCATCATACTTATCTGGCGTACCATCGCCGTCTTTATCAGGGCAACCCATAAACTCAGCAATACCTGCATCATCCGGACATTCATCATCCTTATCAATGATCTTATCACCATCTTTATCAGGGCAGCCTTTAAACTCAAGCGGACCTTTATCTTCAGGACAAGCATCTTCTGCATCTGTTATACCATCACCATCTTTATCAGGACAACCTTGTAATTCTTTTGTACCCGGTACATCAGGGCATTTATCATCTTTATCAGGAATATGATCACCATCTTTATCAGGACAACCCATAAATTCCCAAACACCAGGCACATCAATACACACATCTTTTTTATCACTTACTTTATCCTTATCTCTATCTTTTGGACGACCATAAGGAACAGGAATTTTAAGCAGGAAATATAAATTAGCACCATACACATCAGATGTAAAAAGGCCTGCCAGATCATTAGAACCCACAACTAGTGGCCCAATACGAGCCATTGTACCTACCTGCACATTTTGTCCGCGTTTAGCAGCCAATGTATTGTATGTGAAAGGAAGTGTTAAGCCAAACCATTTGTGATCGAATCTTGGTGCAAGGCTAATAGTTGTAAAGTCGTGTACTTTAGCTTCGCGGTTCTTGTAAAAATTAGTAATGTTACCGGTAAGGTTAAGATAAAATGGTTTCCAAAGATGATAATCCAACTGCGCATTAATAGAAGTTGGTAAAGCCATTTTAAAAGTTTTATCTGCACCCGTATTCGAATTAAAATCGGCTTTAATGATAGAGTCAAAACTATTGATATCGTGTACCTTTTCAAATTTATCTACATTGTAACGGTTAACGTTTGCAGTAAAGTCGTTTGAGAGACCACCTTTTTTAAAACGTATGCCACCAATATCATTTACAGCTAAGCTAGCTTTTAATTTGTATTTATTTTGGTCTCTTCTCCATAAGCCCGTTTCGCCATCCATATCAAATTTGTGACTTTCAAAATCAGGACGGAATTCATACACACCGCCAATATCAAAACCAAAACCGGGATTAGAGGTGAATTTATAAATATCGCTTGGGTTAGAGGTGTTTGTAAAATCCAGATTATCAGAGTGACCATACGCAACAGAAGTATTAAAAAAGCTTACTGTATCTTTTGTATCTAATTTATACTCAAGATCTCTTATATAAATATAAGCAGCCTCTAAACCTTGTAATAGCTTAACGGTAGCGCCTGCTTTAAAAAAATGTTTACCATCTTCCTTAAATACGTGACCATAGGTAAGCCCATACTCTGCCCATGCCATTTGCTGAACACTTAAATTTTTATTGGTAAGATTTGTGAACCATAATGTGGGATAAATAAATTCTTCGTAACCTAGTTTTGCAAGATCTTTTGAAATGCCATCCAGGTTCACATAATTACGAATGCCCCAGTTAAAAGCTAATGCATTTTTTCTGTTTAACTGTACGGCAAAAGAAGGAAGAACAATACGTGTTGCAGAGTAAATTGATTTATCGTATTTATTGGTTTGGCTGGCAATATTATTTTTCCAGTAATAAGGTGAGTTTCTATTTGTACTATCCCATGTTGGTGAATAACCTACAAACTGTTTGCTGGTAGTACCATCGGCATTGGTAACATTTTTTAATCGTGTACCTTTTATTGATGAACGTTTTACTCCAATATAATTATTATCAACGTTTAAATTGAGGCCCACTAAAACCATATCAAATTTTAAACGATTATCTACAACGTTTGCGGGATTGCTGAAAATACCAACAACACCTGCGTAGTTACTGCTTTGTAAACCCATAAAATCCTGGGCTTTTATTTGTAAAGTAAGCAATAAGATAAAAAGTGGTAAAACTTTCTTCATAGGGAGAGATTTATAATAACCAAATATAATTAATTTCTTTCAAAGAATTTTAATAAATAGGTAAACAGCGCAATTAAAAAGGCTAAACAGCTACGCGGCTTTTTAGTTTAGATCAGTAACCTTTTTCGTACTTTTTAATTTTAAAATTAAGATGATCGAAATATAATTTTTTGTCGGTAGGATTCCAGATAAAAAAGCTGGCGCCGGAACTATCTGCATCTTCAGGCATTGTAAAAATGCTATACACTTTATTCCAGCCATTTACATAATTTAATGAATGTGCTTTTGAGGCTAGGAAAAATTCTTTACCATTCTTTCCTTTTCCGGCAATAACCAATTGGCCGCCCTCGCCTCTTTGCCTGGCCTCTATCTCCACCATATCGCCCTGTTTAAGGCTTTTAATTTTATAATTAAGCCCAAATTGCAAATTATATTGCGAAGGTGTTGGCAAATAAGTAGAATAGTTGCCTGTAAAACTTGTATCCTTTACCTGCATTTTCATACTAGCTAATTTAATTGCAGGATCGGAAGTAATATAATTTTCAAGGCTATCCTTTTTTTCAAAATCGCAAAAGAATTCGGTTTTGGATGTATAGGATTCTACATAAAAACGGTAATAGATCTTGCGTGCCGCATAACCATTAATTACAATAACAAAAGGCAGTATAAATAAAAGCGGTGTGTAATTCAGTTTCGCTTTATTATTACTAAACAAGATGAATAGCAAAGGAAATAAAGGAATAAGATAACGGCCCTGCACCATATCTACAATACCTTCACCAACACAATCCCATATTAAATGCTGCGATAACAATAACAAAACAAAAGAGCCAAATGCTGCAATAAAAATAATGCATTTTTGACGCCAGCTAAATGTGAATTTGTTGCTTTCGGTTATAGCTAAAAATAAAATAAAAATATACGCAACAACATAAGTTATGTTTTTCATGGCAATATCGCTTTGTCCAAAAGCGCCAATGTAACCTATTAAAAACTGTTCCGGATGTCTGAAAATGGAATTATAAATTACCGTAAAAAAGTAAAAGCCATGTTCTAAGATATAAGCTTTTTGAGCATTGTAATTGGCGCAGGAATTAAGGCCTATGTAAAAATTATGCTCGGGATCATATTCTGCATAAGTAATATAAAATTTCATAATGGTCTCTGACCAGCAATACACCACAATAAATGCCACAACAAACATTAGGGCAATACTACCAAAGCGCCATAATTTATTCGAGAATTTATTTAACGGAATAAGAAATAATAATACTATAGCACCAACGTAAACTACTTTTGCCATAGCAATCAATACAAGCAAGGTTAAAAGTAAAATAAGTTGCTTTATACCAACCTTGTTATCGCTAAAAGTATATTTTAAAACCAGTGCAATAAATAAAAGCCCCAGGCAATTGGTAACCGTATCGGCACTTAGCGAGTTGGTTACATACAAATTCATTGGCAGTAAAATAAGAGTAGTAAAAAGCCATTTGTAAACCGGCACTATTCTAATTACCAAAAACATGATCACTAACCAAAATATAAAACCGCCTATTCTGCCGGCATAATAAACAGCGCTTACGCTACAATTAAATTGCCTGGCAATAAACATGGCAAAGGCCTGAGGAGCATAAGACACAGGAGAATAATAGGCTGTATTCGGAAAATCTTTAAATTCTTTAATACTATCGTTGAATGGAACATTGCCCGATTCCTGCACCTCAAGGCCATACAACACGTATTTAATATTGGTGGCCGCATAAAAATAAGGTGTCATAAAATCATTAAAACAAACCGGTATTTCTCCACCCAATCTATGAGGGGTTCTTTCGGGTAAAAAATGACCATCAGATACCTGATAAGCCCTATAAAAATGGTTAAATTCGTCCGGGGCCTGTAACGGCGGGGTAACCCACATAAATACAAATTCAAGAACAATGGCTGCAAAAACAAAAAAGTTCCAGGGTTTGATCTTATTAAGCAGGTTCAGCATTTTGATCTGTGGCATTGATACGTCAATTATACTGCAATTCGCTCAATTATCAAAACATGCCTAAACTATTGTATAATTATTTGAAATAGAAGTGAGCAATTTATTACCTTTACGTTCCCAAATTACTATGTTAGATAAATTAGAAGAAATTAAACGCCGTTACGAAGATGTAGAAGCAAAATTGGCAGATCCTAAAGTGATCTCTGATATGAAATTATTTAAAAAATTAAATATAGAATACAAAGAACTTGGCGAAGTTGTAGCTGTTATAAACGTTTACAAAAAAGTACTAAAAGATATGGAACAGGCCAAAGAAGTTTTGGCTAACGAGAAGGACAAGGATTTTTTAGATATGGCCAAGGCCGAGCTGGAAGAAAGCCGAGAGAAAGAAGCCAAGTTAACCGAAGAAATTCGCTTACTACTGATACCAAAAGATCCGGAGGATAATAAAAACTGTGTGATGGAACTTAGAGGTGGAACCGGTGGAGATGAAGCCGCTATTTTTGCCGGAAATTTATTTGAAATGTACAGCCGCTATTGCGAGAAAAAAGGGTTTCAGTTAGAGGTGGTAGACTCTAGCCCCGGTACTATGGGCGGTTTTAAAGAGATCATTTTTAACGTAAAAGGCCCCGGCGCTTATGGCATTTTAAAATTTGAAAGTGGTGTACACCGCGTGCAGCGCGTGCCGGCAACAGAAGCATCGGGCCGTGTGCATACATCGGCAGCCAGTTTAGCCGTTTTACCCGAAGCAGAAGAGCTGGATGTTGACATTAAAGATTCGGATATTGAAATGCAAACCGCTCGAAGCGGTGGTGCTGGCGGACAGAATGTGAACAAGGTAGAAAGTAAGGTTATTTTAACGCATAAGCCCACAGGCCTTGTGGTTACTTGCCAAACAGAGCGTAACCAGTTAGGTAACCGCGAAAAGGCCATGCAAATGTTACGTTCTAAAATTTATGATATTGAATATCAAAAACGTTTAGAGGAAACAACAAAAAAGCGTAAAACGATGGTAAGTACAGGCGATAGAAGCGCCAAGATCAGAACTTACAATTATCCGCAAAACAGGATCACTGATCATCGCATAAACGAAACCTTGTATGACCTTACAGGCTTTATGAGTGGTGAGATACAGGAGATGATAGATAAATTACAATTTGCCGAGAATGCAGAGCGATTGAAAGAAGGCGGCCTATAAAAAAATTATAAATTATAAATGTTGAATTATAAATTACTGTCATTTAACATTTAAAACTTAACATTTAACATTACAAAAATGACACCAGAAGGAGAAGATAAGATACGTAATGCCTTTGCGCAAAAAGACTGGAATGATATTAAAGCGCAAAATAGCTGGCAGATCTTTAAAATAATGAGCGAGTTTGTTGAAGGTTTCGAGAAGATGAGTCGTATCGGACCCTGCGTTTCTATATTTGGAAGTGCGCGTACAAAACCCGAAAATAAATATTATCAGATAGCAGAAGAAATAGCCTTTAAATTAGTGAAAGAAGGTTATGGTGTTATTACAGGTGGCGGCCCCGGCATTATGGAAGCCGCAAACAAAGGTGCCATGAAAGGCAAAGGAAAATCAGTGGGTTTAAATATCGATCTGCCTTTTGAACAAAAACATAACGAGTATATTGATTATGATAAGTGCATTAACTTTGATTACTTTTTTGTACGTAAAACTATTTTCTTAAAGTACTCGCAAGGCTTTATTGGTATGCCCGGCGGCTTTGGCACCATGGATGAATTGTTTGAATCGCTTACGTTAGTACAAACAAATAAAATAGCGCAATTTCCCGTAGTATTGGTTGGTACTGAATACTGGAAAGGCATGATAGAGTGGTTAAAAACAACCATGTTAGAAGAAGAGAAAAATATTAATGCTATTGATCTTGATCTGTTTAAACTGGTAGATACTGCCGATGAAGCGGTAAAACACATTGTAGATTTCTATTCAAAATACTTATTAAAACCAAATTTCTAAAATTGGGTAAGTGGCTATTTAATATATTTATTTTTCCGCTCCTTTATTTTATTTCTATTTGGCCGTTTTGGTTATTACACGCTTTCAGTAGTTTTTTTTTCGTTATTATTTTTCATGTTATTGGCTACCGCAAAAAGGTAGTGATACAAAACCTAAAGAATTCTTTTCCGGAAAAAAGTGAAGAAGATATCCAAAAAATAACCAAACAATTTTACAAGCATTTTTGCGATGTTATTTTTGAAACATTAAAAGTATATACGGTATCAAAAAAAACGTTTCAAAAGCATTGCGCTTTTAGCCAAAACGCCATTAATATTTTGGGCGGCTACTCAAATCGCAAACAAAGTATTATTATGGTGCTTGGGCATGTTGGTAACTGGGAGTGGAGCGCCATTATACATATTCTTTCATTCGACCAATTACTTACGGGGGTTTATCACCCTCTCTCAAACAAAAGTTTTGATAAATTTATTTTAAACTTAAGACAGCGTTTTGGAGGCAACTTTATTCCCATGCGCGATACGTTTAAAGATCTTTTACGACTTAGAAAAGAAAATATATCTACAAGCGTTGGCTTAATATCCGATCAAACCCCTCCACCCGAAAGCGCCTATTGGACAACTTTTTTAAACCAGGATACTGCTTTTTTTTGGGGCAGCGAAAAGATCGCAAAAAAATTTAATTACCCCGTAGTGTATATACCAATTCACAAATTAAAACGCGGTAAGTACGAGCTGGACGCGCTGGTATTAACTGAAAACCCTAAAGACCTGCCTGACGGGCAAATTACCGAACTATACGTTAAGGCCTTAGAAAATAACATTCATGAACAGCCTTTTGCCTGGCTTTGGAGCCATCGCCGATGGAAACATAAAAAACCTGCCAATATGTAGATTTTTTTTGCCAATTTTATACTCGCATTTATTGCTTCTTAAAAACTAACATATGACTGATTTTTCAAAACATAAATTTGGCACAAAAGCCATTCACGCAGGTGCCGATGCTGATCCATCTACCGGTGCTATTATGACACCTATTTTTCAAACGTCTACTTATGTGCAGCAATCGCCGGGCACCAATAAAGGCTATGGCTATGCACGTGGTAAAAATCCAACAAGAGAAGCGTTGCAAAAAAATATTGCCGCCTTAGAAAACGGTAAACATTGCATTTGTTTTAGCAGTGGTATGGGCGCAACAGATGCAGTAATGAAATTATTACGTCCCGGTGATGAAGTGATCACAGGTGATGACCTTTATGGGGGCTCTTACCGAATGTTTACGAAGATATTTGAAAACTACGGCATTAAATTTCATTTCATTAATTTAACGGACGCCAATAACATAAAAAAATATATAAACGCCAATACAAAACTGATCTGGGCCGAAACACCTACCAATCCTACCATGCAGATCATTGATATTGAAGCTTGTTCTAAAATTGCAAAGGAACATAAAATATTACTGGCAGTTGATAACACATTTGCTTCTCCTTACCTGCAAAACCCTTTAGCACTTGGCGCTGATATTGTGATGCACTCTGTAACAAAATATTTAGGCGGGCATAGTGATGTAGTGATGGGTGCTTTAATTACAAATGATGATAAGCTACAGGAACAATTATATTTTATTTTGAACAGCTGCGGCGCTAATCCGGGTCCAATGGATTGTTTTTTAGTAATGCGTGGTATTAAAACCCTGCATTTGCGTATGGAGCGTCATTGCTTTAATGGTAAAAAGATAGCCGAGTTCTTAAAAACACATCCAAAAATTGAAAAGGTTTACTGGCCCGGCTTTCCCGAACATCCAAACCACGCTATCGCTAAAAAACAAATGCGCGATTTTGGCGGTATGATCTCTATTGTTTTAAAAGATAAAAGCATTGAGAATACCTTTAAACTGGCTTCATCTTTTAAAGTATTTTCATTGGCAGAAAGTTTGGGTGGTGTAGAATCGTTGATCAACCATCCTGCAACTATGACGCACGCTTCTATACCAAAAGCAGAAAGAGAAAAAGCCGGTGTGGTAGATAATCTATTGCGTTTAAGTGTTGGTGTTGAAGATGTTGACGATCTTATTGAAGATCTTAAGCAAGCTTTAGCCTAAACAAAAAACAGGTTTTGCTGTTAATTAACGCTAGGCATTTTGAAAAACAAAGCAATTTCTTATATTTACTATAATTTAAACCTATAAAATGAAAGGCATTATTTTTACATTCTTCTTTATTACTGCAAGCGTTTGCTTTTCGCAGGTTTATATTTGTAAAGACGGGAACACCAAATTTACCTCAGAAGCCCCTCTTGAGCTTATTAAGGCACAATCTAACAAAACTGTTGGTGCTTTAGATTGCGGCAATAAAAATGTGGCCTTTTCGGTAAATGTTGATTCGTTTGATGGCTTTAACAGTGGCTTACAAAAAGAGCATTTTCAGGAGAATTATATGGAGACCATGAAATATGCCAATGCTACTTTTAAAGGCAAGATTATTGAAGACATTGATTTTACAAAAAATGGTACTTATACAGTTAGAGCAAAAGGTACTTTTAATATTCACGGCACCGAAAAAGAAAAGATCATAAAAACAAAGATCACTATTAAAGATAAGGAAATGCTTATTGAATCTAATTTTGAAGTGCCATTAGAAGATCATAACATTAAAATACCTAAAGTAGTGAACCAAAAAATTGCTTCTATTATTGTTGTTGATGTAAAGGCTACTTTAAAACCAAAAGCTTAATTTTAATTTGTGCTAACGAAGAATAAAATACTGTTAGTTCTTGTTTTTTGTTCTTCTCTTCTATTCCCGCAACTTCAGGTAAAAAATTATTTTTCATTCACCGGCAAAAAAGATGTAGCCGTTAATACCATTACACAAGATAAGCAGGGCTTTTTGTGGATAGGCACAGTGGAAGGCGTTTATAAATTTGATGGCAAAACATCTGTACAAATTGCAAAAGATAATGCCATTCTTAAAAAGAACATTACAGCACTGTTTATTGACAGCAAAGGAACTGCCTGGATAGGTACCAATAACGGAAAAGTATATTCGTTTAAAAATAATAAGATAGATTCACTCGATCTTAAAGTAAAGCCAAATGAAGAAAAGATCACTTCGTTTTGTGAGATCAATTCTACATTATGTTTTGCCACTTACGGTAACGGTATTTACACACTTGCCAATAACGAGCTTAAAAATCTTAATTCAGAGAAAGGTTTAAGCGACAATGTGGTTTACAAACTGATCACAGATTCTAAAAACACTTTGTGGTGCGCTACTGATGGCGGTATTACTGAAATAAGCAACATCACTGCACAGCCTTCTTTTAAGATCATCTCCAACAAAATTGGATTACCCGATAACATTGTGCGCGATATTTCTTTTGAAGAAAAACGCATCATGATCTCTATGCAGGATTCAGGGGTATGTTCTTACAATCTTACAAATTCTAAAATAGAACGCATTCCTTTCTTTGCCAACTGGAGTCTTGGAACTGTTATTAACGCCAACGTGCAGGTGCCAAACAAAACCATTATTGCTACTGAGAAAAACGGTTTTCTGCAAATACAAAACGGTATCATCTCTATTTATAATTATGAAAAATACCTGCAAACAACGGGTATTAATCAGTTATTTATTGATAATGCCAAACAGATCTGGGTGGCTTCTAAAAAAGGTATCAGTCAGTTTTATGATCGCCGTTATGATTTTATTAATAATTTAAAAGGCCTTAGCGATGATAAGATCCTTGCCATTGCTACCGATAACGATCATGCCATTTGGATTGGAACCGTTAACGGCATTTCAAAAATAATGACTGATGATGAAGGAAAGATCATTGTTACCAAAGTACAGGAAGCTACAAAATTTACCATTTCCTGCGCTACCAAAGCACCCGATGGCAGCATATGGTTTGGTACTTACGGCAACGGCATTATTGAATTAAGTTCGCAAAACAAAAGCAGTGCCATTATTAATTCACAAAACAAAGGTCTTTCTAACGATAATGTATCTAACATTTATTTTGCTGATAATACCACGGTTTACATTTCTACACTTGGCGGTGGCTTAATAAAAGCGAAAGTCGATCTGGATGCAAAAGAATTTAAAGTTGAAAAAACATATACCGAAACTGAAGGTCTTGGCAGTAATTATGTTTACGAAGCTTTGACCGACAACAACGGCAAGCTTTATATAGCAACCGATGGCGGTGGTTTGCAGGTATTGGAGAACGATAAATTTATAAGCCTTACACAAAAATTTAAATTAAACTCCAACACCATTGTTTCTATTTGTAAAGATAAATACAACAACATTTGGGCCTCATCAAACGCCAATGGCGTTATTAAATACGATGGCAAAGGTATTACATCTTTCACGCAACAAAATGGTTTGCGCGACGAACAGCCGCAGCAATTGATCTCCGCCGGTGATCTTGTTTTTTCTATCAACTCAAAAGGCATTGATAAAATTAATTGTATAGATAATTCAATTAGCTATTACGATTTGTTTGATGGCGACCTGGAACCCAACCTCAACGCTGTCTTCCTTGGTGAAGATAAGTTTTACAGCGGCACCAATAACGGTGTTTTAATTTACCGTACAAATATAGAAGCATTGGATTCTATCAAACCTTTAACCTTTATTAAAGGCTTACAGGTAAATTACAAACCTTTCCCAATTGATTCATTATTTGAATTTAATTATAAACAAAACAACCTTGCTTTTACTTTTGACGCTATTTGGTTAAAGAATCCAGAGAAACTATCTTACCGTTATAAGCTTAGCGGGCTTGATGCAGACTGGCAATATGCCAACGAAGGTAAATTAATTAATTACAATAACCTTGCGGCAGGCTCGTATACGTTTGTTGTGCAAGCCAAGAACGAAGAAGATGTTTGGAGTGAGCCAACTACCTTCTCATTTGTGATCCGCTCCCCTATCTGGAAAAAATGGTGGTTTTGGGTAATTGTAGTCATTCTTGCTTTTGTAATTATCTATTCGTTTGTGCGCTACCGTTTAAAAGCGCTTCAAAAAGAGAATTTAATTTTGGAAGAAAAAGTAGCTGCCCGCACCAAAGAAATTGAAAAACAATCGGAGATAATTGCAGAAGCCAATAAAGAATTAGAGCAACTCTCAATAGTAGCAAGCCGTACAGACAATGTAGTATTGATCTTAAAACCGAACGGCGATATTGAATATGTGAATGAAAGCTTTGCTAAGTTGAACAAAATTACTTTAGCCGAGATCTTAGAGAAAAAATTAAACATCTTTACTTCCAGCAATAATTCTGCAATAAGAGAGTTTGTTGATGAAGCTGTAACTACAAAACGTTCTGTAAAATACGAATCGTACAACACCAAAGACCCGGAGAACAAGGTATGGGAGGCTTCTACCCTTACCCCTATTTTTGATGAGAACGACCAGATAAAAAAGATCATTATTATTGACAGCGACATTACAGAATCAAAACGCCAGCAAAAAATAATTGAGCAAAAAAATAAAGATATTACCGATAGTATCTCTTACGCTAAAAAAATTCAGCATGCTATTTTACCGGAAGATAAACTGATACAAAAATACATTCCCAACTCTTTTGTACTGTACATGACAAAAGATATTGTGAGTGGCGATTTTTACTGGTTTGCGCACATGGATGATGTAAGCATTATTGCTGCCATAGATTGCACCGGCCATGGGGTTCCGGGAGCATTTATGAGTTTAATAGGCTACAACTTATTGAACAAAATCGTGAATGAGCAAAAGATCATTGACCCAAAAGATATTTTATTTGAACTGAACAATGGCGTTTTAGAAACACTTTACAAGAACGAATCGCAATCAAAAGATGGTATGGATTGCGCTATTTGCAAAATAAACCATAAGACCAACACGTTGGATTATGCCGGGGCTATGCGTCCGCTATGGGTTGTAGCCAATAACGAATTAAGCGAAATTAAAGCCGATAAAATACCTATTGGTACCAAACAGGCCGACCGTGAAGAGAAGATCGCTTACACAACGCATACATTTAATTTAAACAAAGGCGATAGCTTTTACATTTTTACCGATGGTTATGCCGACCAGTTTGGTGGGCAGAAAGAAAAGAAATACAGCACTGGTAAATTTAAAGACCTCATCATAAAAAATTCATCGCTGGATTTTAAAACCCAGCACGATAACATTAAAGCCGAACACCTTGCCTGGAAAGGCCTGCATGAACAAGTAGATGATATTTTAGTGATTGGGTTTAAAGCCTCATCCTAAATCCTTCTCCAAAGGAGAAGGACTTCCCTGTTATTCAGTTTACCTTATTCCAACAATCAATAATTTGTTTAGCCATTAGTTCTGCATCTTGGTTTTCTACGTCTAATCCGTAGTGACCAATAAGTTCGTTTCTAATTATTCCAGAAAGTTTATCAAAACTTACATTTTTGTACAAATGACTTAAGATCTGAATATTTAATGAATCAAATTCATCACTTGGTGCCCATGGAATTAACTCCCAGGAATTAATAACCTTTCTTAATTCTTTGAATTTAAATTCATGGCCTTTTTTTATCTGATCTTTATTCATTTACAATTTGTTCATCATTTTAAATTGATCGGTTGGCTCGCTTGACCTTGCCCGCCAAATTTAATTATGTCAAAAAGATGTTGAATTGAGGCTTGCAGATGGTCTTGATTACACCAGTATTCTGCGATCGTTCCATATTTTCCATAGATAGAAATATTAAAACCTTCTTCAATATCGTTGTACCATATAACTTGCTTACCACAAATTGCAACTACCCAAAAACCACCACCTTCATTACCAAATTGATTTTCTTTCCATTTCTCAGGATCAATTTTAATTAAGTTCCAAAAATTATTTATGTCGCCCGTCATGCTTTTTTCAGCGTCAAATATTTTGTCGTACAATTTATCTAATGAAATTGGTGTCCACATAAGTTTGGTTTTAAATTGCCTTAACGTTTAGCAGCTACAGGCAGTTTTTGCTATGTTAAGTTACTTATTTGAACGTTAACGTGCAAAAGAAGATCGCTTTATTGCTATTTGCTAAAAAAGAGAGACACACACAACCCGGCAGCGGTATATATCTGTATAGTTTATTTTTTTATTATTGAAAAAGTGTTGTCTTCATTTCTCTCTAACTCACTTCCTTCAGGAAGATCTAAGTAAGGAATGATCGCTGTGTCGTAATTTGCAATTGTGTTTGTATTATAGATACCGCTATTATCCGGACCGTCAACATAGTTTTGATCTTCTGTTCCGGAGAAAAAGCGCCAGCCATTGTCAATTTTGTCATTCGGCTCTTCTCTCTACATGTAACCTACAGAAAGTCCATCTACTGTTATTTTATCAGTAGCCATGCAAGCGCCAATATTACCTATTAGGTCCACTATTTTGTCACCTGGAATTTTGAATTTTTTGTCTATTGGTTTTGGCATATCGGAATATTTTATTTTGCAATATTAGTTTCGTCAATTATATAAAGAGGTCTTTTTTTAATATTTGCAGAAAGTCTTGCAATATATTCACCAATTATACCTAAACTAATTAATTGTACTCCTCCCAGGAAAAGAATGCATATCATAAGTGATGCCCAACCCGGCACATAATCTTTGGCAACAAAACGCGAATACAAAGCGTAGATCATTAAAAGAAACGCAACAAAGGCCGCAATAAAACCAGAATACGTTGCAAATTTTAAAGGGAAATTGGAAAAGGAAGTAATACCATTAAATGCAAAACGGAACATTTTACTATAGGGATATCCTGTATTTCCTGAATGTCTTTCCTGCCTGTCAAATTCAATAAAAGTTTGCCTAAAACCAGTCCATGCAATTTGGCCTCGTAAATATTTTTCCTGTTCAGGCATATTTTTTAAAATTTCAACGATCTTTTTTTCCATTATCCGATAATCTCCGGTATCAACGGGGATATTTATTTCAGTAATTTTAGATAAGATCCTGTAAAATACTTTTGCTGTTATTTTTTTTGTTAACGGATCGCCATCACGTGATTTTCTTTTAGCATATACCACCTCATACCCTTCTTTCATTTTTAAATACATGTCATGGATCAGTTCAGGCGGATCTTGAAGGTCGGAGTCTATAATTACAATTTTTTCTCCTTTCGCATAATCAAGACCGGCAGAAACCGCAATCTGATGGCCGAAATTTCTACTAAAGTTTACAAATTTTACATAGCTATGTTCTTTCGCCAGGCTTTTTATTTTTTCTATAGATTTATCTTTACTACCGTCATTAATAAAAATATATTCTTTTGAAACATTTAATTTATCAAGCACTTTATTAAGCCGATCAAAAAGAAGAAAAATGTTTCCCTCTTCATTATAAACGGGTATAACAACACTTATTTCAACTACAGAATTCATAAAGGTTTGAAATTACTTAATTTTCGCCAGACAATATTCCTCAAAATAATATAAGGGCTCAATACTATTAGCAAGATTGTTATTTATCGAATTTTTATTGACCAACAATAATTGATCTTTAAAATCACTAAGGTTATCCATTTTGTTTGTTAATACAACATTCATATTCAACCATTTAAAATAAAGTAAAATATTTTGTCTTAAATTTTCGGTAACAATTATTTTTTTGCTCTTAAAATTTTGATTGGAAGATAACGCGATGTGTGTTTCGTTTGGCAAACAATACAAATAATATAAATGGCGACCAAATGTAAACATAAATAGCATTACAATTATAAGGTATACTGATCTCCATTTATGATAAATAAAACAAATCGCTTCCACTATGAGAACCACTGTGAACATGAAGGTAGGAGCTAAGTACCAATTATTTTGATCGATAGCAAAAGTTAATACAATGGATAATGGCAAAATTAAACACGCAGAAAGAAGAATTAATCGTTTCGAATTATCAAGCAGGTAACTTTTAAGTTTTTTTCTGTTACTAATAATACCATACAAACCGAGTACTATGCCCAAATAAAAGAAATAATTCCATAGGTTTAATCGCGCATCAATTACTGCTAAAAAAAATAAATAATCATGGTTATTTATACTTCTAAAATCGGTACTGGCAAGTCTATTAAACGTGTCGTGAATTATCATTGTTTCAATTGAGTTTTTGCTCCCATAAAATGAATGATCTGTTGTTTTACCAAAGCAATAAATAAGTAATACCCATGACATTGCGATCAACGTAAAAATCACTATGGAAAACCAAATTTTCTTATCTTTTAGTAATTCAACACCCTTACCTCTAATTGTTGCATAAATAATAAAGCCCGGAACGAAGATCAAACAGGCGGTTCCTTTAGTATAAAAGGCAAAACCCGTGATAATTGCTACGAGAAAGACAGCGTATTTTTTTTGATATTCGATATAAAGGATAAAATAATAAACCGTAATTGTTAACAGGCAGACTAATAACATATCAAAATCTGCCGTTAAACCTATATGATTCCCTAAAATAGCTTTGCTCGAGAGCAAAATAAGACAACATAAAAAAGCTTTAAAACTACTACTCAATAACTCAATAATTTTGAAACAAAAAATGAAAAAAATAATTGCACTTATAAATGTTGGAAATCGTAGAGCAAATTCGTTAAAGCCAAATATTTTATAGGAAATTGCAATAAACCAAATCATGAGTGGAGGTTTCGCATTCCACGTATCAAGCTGGTTGTTATAATAATAATTTACAAGATCTTTATTCTGCAACATTTCGTACGCATTAACACCATTTCGCGATTCGTCCCATTCCTGTAGATCGTATTGTCCGATTTTCCATAATGAAAGAAATGCGACTAAAAATATAATGAGAAAAAAGTATTTTTTTTGTTTAGGAATCATCTCTTTAGAGCTTTTACTATTGTCACATTTTAATTACACAAAAATCTATAAGCACTATCCTAATTGGTGAAATTATCTACTATCTGTTATGACTATTTATAACCGATTAATTATTCCCTGTAAAATAAAGGTGATGAAATTTCATGAGCAGATCAAATCTCTACTTCAACAACTCCATCGCCTCTTGTATAGAGATGATCTCGCCTCTGAAGGTAGCTATGATAAAGGCATCTGAAAAGCCTTTTGCTTCGAGCTCTTTCTGATATTTTTCAGCGGCATTTAATCCACTAAAACTACCTGATGAGTAACGGATGCTTCCTGAAACGGTAGTTTGTTTTTCAACATCTTTAATGTCTTTAAACTTCTCATCTGTCATTTTTTCAAGAATAGGTTTTTTCAAGGCACCTAACTGAATTTTAAAGGTCACCAATTTTTTATCTACCGAGCTAAAGATCTTATCCTCATTCAAGTCTTCTTTATATGATTTTTCTACCGTTGCTTTTGTTGTGTTCAATGGTATACGTTTACCTTCTTTATAAGCCGTTACAAAGGCATCTGAATAGCCTTGCACCACTAAATCTGCACGCACTGCTGCGGCCTCCTCAATGGTCTTATAACCCTTTGTAACATAACGGAAAATACTTTCACCTGTTTTTAATTCTAACACACCAGCACTTGTATTAAATACACTTGTAGAAATTTTATTTTTAAAGGCTCCTAACTGTACACGGTAAACAACATCTGTTCTGCTAAAGGCTTCATCAATTACCACCTCGGTAGTATTTGTAGTTGCGGAAGATGTATTGGTATTTGCCGTATTAGTACCTGATGTTGCTGTGTTTGTGGCATTGTTAAGTGCGGTAATCTTAGCAAATTCTTCGTCTTCTTTTTTAATTAAAGCTGCTAATTCTTCATCACTTACCTGTGTAATATTCTTGCCTTTTATACGCGATACGCCTGCATTTTTATTTCCTTCTTTACGGAATTCATCCCTTCGTTTTATTGCCGAGCTTACTTTGTCGTAGCTTCCTGAAGTATATACAACCGTTGTACCATCTTCTAAAGTAGTTGAATTAATATCGCCAATGCTTAATAAAAATGCCAATTCATCTGTTGGTATTGAACCGTTGTACCTTACCAATTCTACAGTAAAGGCTTCTTTGTTATTGCCTCCTAATTTTGTTTTTTTATTGTTTAGCGCAAAATAATTGCCTACATACTCGGTGGTTGCACCAACACCCGTAGAGTCGTTCATGTACTGCTCGTACCATGCAGCCCAATAATCATCGGTTTGTCCAACCCCTTTTTCATTTACCGGCACACCCAAAGCCGTTGCCAATTCGTCATCGCGGTAATTAGGAATTCCATCTTTATCATCATCCAATGGACAACCTTTTGCATCTACAGGTACGCTTGGTTCTGTTCCCTGGCAATCGTCAGAAAGATCAGGTACGCCATCTTTATCTCTGTCTTCTTTGTCAAACGCCAGCCAGAAGGCATCATTAAGTGTATCCTGCGCCAGTTTTTTCTTTTGACGAGGTTTTGTGATCAGATCGTATTGTAAAGCGAATGAAGTGTAAGTGAAATTATCTTTTTGTTTTGTACCTACCCTATCTCCCAAACTCTTGTTCGAAACACCATCTAAATAATCGGTAGTAGAAAAATTATATTGAAAATTCAATTTAAGATCAACCCTATCGGTTACTTTTAAAATAGCTCCTGCGCCCACAGGAAAAGAAAATGCGCGTTCAGGATATTTTCCAAAACCATCTAAATTACTTTCGCGGATATCTGTTTCGTAATAATAATCGCGCACCAGGTCTTTGGCGTTTTGAGCGTCTGCCGAGCCTTCAGCCTTATCTTTAATGCTGCCATCGGCCCAGTAAAAATATTGATTACCATCCTTATCGTAACGATCGGTTTTGCTTAAGAACTCAAAACCTGTAACACCAAGACTTACAAAAGGACGCACCTTATACATATCCGGAATAAAATTTCCGAAATCGTACATTAAATTAACGCCTCCGGCCCTTATCTCTGACTGAAAATTCTCGTTCCTGTTAAGTAAATACTCGTTGGCACCTAGCTTACCAAACATGATATTAAAATTAACCTGTAGGTAAGGTGTTAAACGTTGTGAGATGTTAAGATCGTAAGCCGTGCGGGCTGTGAGCGGTGATTGAAAATGTTTTGTATACAGATCGCCGTGATAGCCAAGGCGCCCCATGCCTAAAGAAATTTTCGGCTTTAATTTTTGCTCGGCGTAACTGGTAGTATCTTCTGCTCCGCCCTCACTGTTCTCAGGAGGATCTATACCCGGCCTGTAAAGCGCTTCGCCATTGGTAGTAGTGGTTGGAATGGTAAGTGGATTAAGAATATTGAATAAAGAATCACCTGCTTTTTCATTTAATCCTTTGTAAAGGGAAACAGGTTCTTTTTCGTTAATGTAGTGTTGTAATAATTCTTCAGGAGTCAGTCTATCCAAAAAAATAAGTGATGTATCTGTTTGGGAACGAACAGTTACAGAAACTAAAATAGTGATAAGAAGTATTAGTTTCCTCATAAGATTGAATGTTCTGTAAAAATAGAAAAAAAAATCTATTTATACCACTTTTGGTTGCTAATCATTAAAGCTTCCTGAACTGTGATACGCTTGCTTTGGTTATAAGCAACAACAAAAGCACCTTTAATACCGTTATTGTCTCTTATGCGTTCTCTTTGGTCGCGTGCACCTTTGTATTCGCTATGAGAACCTACCATGAATTTAGAGAAACCGCCTTGTAATTCACTTTTAATATTTTCTGAGATGTGGAACTGGCGTTTTAGAACAGAAGCGGTAACATTACCGTTTGTAAACGCGCCAATTTGCACCATGTAATTTACATTACCCTCTTGTTTTGTAGTATTTTCAATTACAGTATTGGTATTTGTAGTTGTATTATTATTAGTGTTTGAAGGCGTTTCGGTTGGTGTGGTAACCGCTACATTTTCGGTTGGTGTAACAGCAGCAGTAGTTGTTGTAGTTACAGCCTCGGTTGGCGTAGTAACGGCCACTGTTGGTGTTGTAACGGCTACTGTTGGTGTTGTTGCTACAGTATTTGTATTAGTTGGTTCGGTAGTTGTAGTAGGTGTTGTGTTTGCTACACCTTCAGATATAGTGATAGCCAACTGTTCAGAAGGCAGAACATATTTTTTGCTTTGATTATCTTCCAAATAAGAATATTCACCTTTTAAAGTAGCGTATACTGAAGTTTTAGCAGTTAATGAATAAGATAATTCTAGTTCATCTTTTAAAAGCACGCTAACCCAAACAAATTTTACTTTACCATCAGCTACTGAAAAAGAACTTCCGTCAGTGCTGATTGCCTTAGCAGTAAGGCCTGCAGGCAGATCATCGCTATATCTTGCAAAACCTCTTGTAGAACCTTTTTGTACTTTTAAATTCACAATATATTCAGCATCGCTTGAACCTTTTGTGATTGTTCTTATAACAGTTACTTTACCTGCAGGTTCTTTATTAGATGATGTGGTAGACTCGGTATTAGTTGGTGTTGAAGTTGTGCTTGTGTTGTTATTATTAGTAGTAGTTGCAGTTGTTTCGGTTGGTGTAGTAGTTACATTATTTGTATTGGCCGCGGTAGTATTGCCGGAACCTGCTTCAACAGTGATCTCGATCGGTGTCATCTCAACAACCTGTTTGGCATTATTTTCAACATACGAATATTTTGCGCCAATTGTTTTAGCACCCGAAGCTGCCGATGAAGCAACTAAAGTAGCTTTAACGATAATGTCAGATTCTGTTGGAAGGCTTGCCCACACCCATTTTGCAACACCATCAGCAAAGCTGAAATTAGCACCACGGTTATCACCTTCTTTTAATGTTAAGCCTTCAGGCAATTCTAACTGAAGCTTAGCAAAGCCGCTCATGCTACCTTTGGTAACCTTAAGCTCGATAGGCACTTCTTGCCCTGCTGTTATCGTTTTAGGAATGTTACCCGATACGGTAATTCCATTATCTCCACCAAATAAACTAAATAAGAATACGGTGAATGCGTTAACCAGAATAAATAAGTATTTTATCATGGCACTAAAATACCTTAAGTAACCGCCGCCTTTTGCCTGCTACTTAATGTTTTAGTAACACATGTGCGTTAACTGAAATAAACACCTGATTGTTAATTTCTATAATGAAGTCGTTCTTCCGCCATCAACCGGTAAGTTGATACCATTGATGTAAGCCGCTGCAGGCGAGGCTAAGAAGGCTACTGCACTGGCAACTTCGCTTGCTTCCGCAAACCTTCCTAACGGAATTTCGTGAAGCATTTCTTTTTTTACCTCATCATTATTTACATTTGTTTTTAGCGCTTTATTTTCAATAATATTTGATAAACGTTGCGTGGCAGTTGCGCCGGGAAGTACATTATTTACTGTAATACCAAATTTACCTAACTCGTTAGCCATGGTTTTTGCCCAATTGCCAACCGCTGCACGTATAGTATTGCTTACACCCAAATTTGGCAATGCTTGTTTAACGGAAGTGGATATAACGTTTATCACCCTGCCATAACCACTTTGTTTCATGCCTTCCATGCAAGCCTGGGTTAAAACGTGATTACATATTAAATGATTGTTGAAAGCAGAAAGAAACTCGTCAGTTTTAGCGTTGGTTATTGGTCCGGCCGGTGGACCACCGGTATTATTTACCAATATGTTCACAAAACCACTGCGTTGGATAAATTGTTCAACCAGTTCTTTTAATTTTTGAGGCTCGCTAAAATCTGCACATATATAAGAATGTAGCTGCGAACCGTTATCACTTAATTCTGCTTTGGTAGTTTTTAAAGCGGCTTCGTTTCTTGCAATTAGTGTTACATTGGCTCCCATTGCAGCTAATTCAAGGGCTACAGCCTTGCCAATACCTTGTGTGCTTCCGCAAACAATGGCGCGTTTATTTTTAAGATCTAAATTCATGTTATATTATTTCAATAATTTATTTAATTGGTCACTGGCTAAGTCTCGCTCATAACCCCGCGATACGGCATAATTTAAAACAGCATAAAATAATTTTTGTTTCTCCTTTACTTTTGTTTGCCTTATCTTTTTTTCGAGAACTAAAGTAAGCATATTTATATAATCATCTCCATCAATACTTTTTAAGGCCTTATTAATAGAGTAATCAGAGATCTTATGTTTTTTTAATTCTATTTTGATCTTTATTTTGCCCCAATGCTTTATTCTGAACTTACCACCGGCAAGGGCCATGGCAAAGCGTTCTTCATTTAAAAAATTCTCACTTATTAATTTAGAGATGATGTCCTCTACTTCAACTTCTTTTAAACCGTACTCGTAAAGCTTATAGCGGGTCTCGTTTTGCGAGCGTTCCCGGTAAGCACACCACTGCTTTATTTTGTGCTCTGCCATTTCGGGGCTTAGCAATAATTTCTTTACTTTGTGTTCCGAAAAATCCACGAAGCAAAGAAACTGTTTAAAAATTAAATATGGTAAAGCTCCCGCAACAACTTTTAAACAGCTTATCTAAGTTAGCGCATTTTAATGCGGAAGCCTTTGTGGAGGCGCATAAAGAAGAAAATAAAATAACTTCTATCCGTTTAAATCCTTTCAAAAAAGTTGATCTTGATTTTGAAACAAATGATAAGATTGGCTGGTGCGCTGATGGATACTATATAAATGAACGTCCTTCGTTTACACACGATCCTTTATTTCATGCAGGTTGTTATTATGTGCAGGAACCCGGAAGCATGTTTATTGAGCTGGCTTTAAAACAAACTGTAGATCTTACACAAGCTATAAAAGTGCTGGATGCATGCGCCGCGCCGGGAGGCAAAAGCACATTAATAAATTCGTTAATTAATAAGGATAGTTTATTAATTGCCAACGAATTTATAAAATCACGTGCCGGCATTTTGGTTGAGAACCTTTGTAAATGGGGCACTACCAATACTATAGTTACTAATAATGATACAGAAAGATTTACAGAGCTGAGTGCGTTTTTTGACGCGATTGTTATTGACGCGCCTTGCAGTGGTAGCGGGCTTTTCAGAAAACAGGCCGACGCAATAGATCATTGGAGTGAAGAAAGTGTAATAGCCTGCAGCGTACGCCAAAAGAAGATCCTGGCCGATCTTGTGCCTTCTTTAAAAGAGAATGGCGTTTTGGTTTACAGCACTTGTTCTTACTCTGTTGAGGAAGACGAAGAGATCGTAGAATGGTTAACAAATGAATTTGGTTTAGAATACGTTCCACTTACCATTAATAAAGCATGGGGCATTGTTGAAACCGGCCATGGTTATAGGTTTTACCCGCATTTAACTAAAAGCGAAGGCTTTTTCTGCGCCGTTTTAAGAAAAACAAGTGCTGAACAAACGGCATTTATCTCAAAAAAAAGATCATCCTTAGAAATTACAAAAGCTGAACTGGCGATACTGACGCCATTTTTGGAGTTGAATGATGATCATATCATAAAAAAGAATGAGCGTTTCCATATCTTAAATACAGCGGCCTTAAATTTTTTAATTGCTTTTGAAAAGCAGTTCTATTTTAAGAAGGCCGGGGCTGTAATAGGCGAAATTAAAGGAAAAGACATGGTTCCTGATCATGAGCTGGCTTTAATTAACAGCTTAAATAAGGCGGTACCTGTTTTAGAATTAGAAAAAGAACAGGCTATAAAATTTCTTAAAAAAGAAAACTTCGAACATAACTCTCCGGTAAAAGGATTGGTGTTAATAACTTATAAGAACCAAGGACTGGGATGGGCTAAAGTGCTGCCAAACCGCATAAACAATTACTTCCCAAACGAATTGCGAATTCTAAAATAGGCTGTATATTTGCGCCGGATTTTTTTTGAGTGAAAAAGGCAGAAAAAAAAATTAAAAAAAACATCAAAAAAATCAATAAATATTTTGTTAAAGTAAAAAGTATTACTACCTTTGCCATCCCTTTTTGAGGGCAGTTCTTTAAAAAAACAAAAAAGCCGAAGTAGCTCAGCTGGTAGAGCCACTGATTTGTAATCAGTAGGTCGGGGGTTCGAGTCCCTTCTTCGGCTCTTTTTTTGTAAGGGGATATACCAGAGTGGCCAAATGGGACAGACTGTAAATCTGTTGTTTCGACTTCGGAGGTTCGAATCCTCCTGTCCCCACAGGCTATTGAAATTTAAGATTTCAGATTGGCGATTTTAGACTTTAAAAATCTCAAATCTAAGATCAAAAATCTTAAATAATATGCGGAAGTAGCTCAATTGGTAGAGCTCCAGCCTTCCAAGCTGGAGGTTGCGGGTTCGAGACCCGTCTTCCGCTCTTAAAATTGTGTTAGAAAGGGTTAAAGATTGAGAGTGAAGTTGATAAATACGCCTGGTACGAGAGGCGACAAAAGGATAAAGAACTTGTTTACCGGTTTTTTATTTTTTTGAAAGTCCCAAAATGCGGGACTTTTGGCATGTAAAGCCAACCGTTCTTTAAAAAACCGGATTTTGAGCAGGTTTTTAAGCTTTATTTGGCCAAAAACGATCAAATAAGCTGTTGTAGCTCAGTGGTAGAGCACTTCCTTGGTAAGGAAGAGGTCGGCAGTTCAATCCTGCTCAACAGCTCTAAAGAGAAGTTGAGCTGTTGAAATACTCGAAAAGAGGTTGGCAGTTCTCCCGATAGCTATCGGGACCGCTCAACAGCTCTAAAAAGAAGTTGAGCTGTTGAAATACACGAAAAGAGGTCGGCATTTCTCCCGATGGCTATCGGGACCGCTCAACAGCTCAACGTAAAAATTGAAAGATTAAAATAAAATATATACAAACAACAAGTAAAAAATAACAACTATGGCAAAAGAAAAATTCGACCGTTCCAAACCACACGTAAACATTGGAACTATTGGTCACGTAGATCACGGTAAAACTACTTTAACAGCTGCTATTACAACTGTATTAGCTTCTAAAGGACTTGCAGAAGTTCGTGATTTCTCTTCAATTGATAACGCTCCTGAAGAAAAAGAACGTGGTATTACTATTAACACTTCACACGTTGAGTACGCAACAGCTAACCGTCACTACGCACACGTAGATTGCCCGGGTCACGCTGACTACGTAAAAAACATGGTTACAGGTGCTGCCCAAATGGACGGTGCTATCCTAGTTGTAGCTGCTACTGATGGTCCAATGCCTCAAACTCGTGAGCATATTCTTTTAGCTCGCCAGGTAGGTGTACCTCGTATCGTTGTTTTCATGAACAAAGTGGATATGGTTGAAGATGCTGAGTTATTAGACTTAGTTGAAATGGAAGTACGTGAGTTATTATCATTCTACAAATTTGATGGTGACAACACTCCAATCATCCGTGGATCTGCTTTAGGTGGATTGAATAACGATGCAAAATGGGTTGATAAAATTATGGAATTAATGGATGCTGTAGATAGCTACATTCCATTACCTCCACGCGATAAAGAAAAACCATTCTTAATGCCGGTTGAAGACGTGTTTACAATTACTGGTCGTGGTACTGTTGCTACAGGCCGTATTGAAACAGGTGTGATCAACTCTGCTGATGCAGTTGAGATCATTGGTATGGGTGCTGAGAAATTAGCTTCTACTGTAACTGGTGTTGAGATGTTCCGTAAGATCCTTGATTACGGTGAGGCTGGTGATAACGTAGGTTTATTATTACGTGGTGTTGAGAAAAAAGACATCAAACGTGGTATGGTTATCATTAAACCGGGTACCGTAAAACCACACGCTAAATTCAAAGCTGAGGTGTATATCTTGAAAAAAGAAGAAGGTGGACGTCACACTCCATTCCAAAATAAATATCGTCCACAATTCTATTTCCGTACAACTGACGTAACTGGAGAAATCGAGTTAGAAGCAGGTCGTGAAATGGTATTACCTGGAGATAACGTTACTATTACTGTTAATTTGATCAACCCGATCGCGATGGACAAAGGTTTACGCTTTGCTATCCGTGAAGGTGGACGTACCGTAGGTGCTGGTCAGGTAACTGAAATTTTAGACTAAGCCATAGTCATAAATATATAGGCGAAATGGCTCCCTTAAACGGGAAGCCATTTTGCCATTTATAAAAGGGCTTGGAAAAACAGCATACGGGTGTGGTGCAATGGTAGCATACCGGTCTCCAAAACCGTTGATGGGAGTTCGAATCTCTCCACCCGTGCAACGAATTGGGTAACTAAAAAACGAAAAGAAAATGAGCAAAATAGGAACATATATTTCAGAGACCAAAAATGAACTGGTTAACAAAGTTAGCTGGCCAACATGGCCTGAGTTACAGAGCAGCGCTATTGTTGTTTTGATTTCTTCGGTTATTATAGCTATGGTGGTTTTTGGAATGGACAAGGTGTTTGATCTGTTAATGAAACAAGCTTACGACATTATTAAGTAATTTTTAAAGATTTAAAAATGGCCGATACAGTAAAAACTGACAGCTCAACCAAAAAATGGTACGTAGTACGTGCTATTAGCGGGCAAGAGAAAAAAATAAAACAATATATTGAAGTTGAGATCACGCGTTTAAAATTAAACGATTTTGTATCTCAGGTTCTTATTCCAACGGAAAAGGTGATCCAGATCCGTAACGGTAAAAAAACAACAAAAGAGCGTTCTTTTTACCCCGGATATGTATTAATTGAAGCAAACCTTTCGGGAGAGATCCCTCACATTATTAAGAACATTACCGGTGTAATTGGCTTTTTAGGTGAAACCAAAGGCGGAGATCCGGTGCCAATGCGTATTAGCGAGGTTAACCGTATTTTAGGAAAAGTAGATGAATTAACCGAAAGCGAAGGTACTGTAGCATCAAACTACGTTGTGGGCGAATCGGTAAAAGTTATCAATGGCCCTTTCAATGGCTTTAACGGCGTAATTGAAGAGGTGATGGAAGACAAAAAGAAAATTAAAGTTACCGTTAAGATCTTTGGCCGTAAAACACCGGTTGAATTGAACTACGGTGAGGTTGAAAGAGAATAAAAAAGAATATTAACGCATTGAAGGTTGATTAGTTTTTAAGAGGTGCTTTGCTGCTTCCAACTCAAAGTAACCCGGTAGTTACCGGAACTAAAAACGAAAAACCAACAATAAAAACAAATAAATAAAATAAAATGGCAAAAGAGTTATCGGCAATTGTAAAATTGCAAATTAAAGGTGGCGCTGCTAACCCTTCTCCTCCAATCGGACCTGCATTAGGTGCAAAAGGGGTAAACATTATGGAGTTCTGTAAGCAATTTAATGCTAGAACCCAACAACAACCAGGTAAAGTATTACCGGTTATTATTAATGTTTATTCTGATAAGTCGTTTGATTTCGTTATCAAACGTCCACCGGTTGCTATCCAGATTCTGGAGATCACCAAAATTAAAGCAGGCTCTGCAACCAGCAACCGTAAAAAAGTTGGTTCTATTTCATGGGATCAAATTAAAACGATTGCGGAAGATAAAATTGTTGACATGAACTGTTTTACAATTGAATCGGCAATGAGCATGGTAGCAGGTACAGCACGCAGTATGGGTGTAACAGTATCAGGCCAAAAACCTTTCTAAAAAAAATCAATTATTAACAAACAAAAAAGCTTAACAAAATGGCAACATTGACTAAAAAAAGAAAAGCAGCTAACGCGAAATTCGACGCTAGCAAGTCTTATTCAGTTGCTGAAGCATCAAAGATCGTAAAAGACATTACGACCACTAAATTTGATGCCTCGGTGGATCTTGCGATCCGTTTAGGAGTTGATCCTCGTAAAGCTAATCAAATGGTACGCGGTACTGTTACCTTACCTCACGGTACTGGTAAAACTTTGCGTGTTTTGGCTATTGTAACTCCTGATAAGGAAGCAGAAGCTAAAGCTGCAGGCGCGGATTTCGTAGGATTAGATGAGTACATCGAGAAGATCAAAGGTGGATGGACTGATGTAGATGTAATTATTACTATGCCTTCGGTAATGGGTAAAGTTGGTGCTTTAGGACGCGTATTAGGCCCTCGTGGTTTAATGCCAAACCCTAAAACCGGAACTGTAACCATGGATATCGGCAAAGCGGTAACAGACTCAAAAGGTGGAAAAATTGACTTTAAAGTTGATAAAGCAGGAATTATTCACGCAGGAATTGGTAAAGCGTCTTTTAGCGCTGAAAAAATTGCTGAGAACGCGAATGAGTTATTGCAAACAGTTATCAAATTAAAGCCTTCTTCTGCAAAAGGAACTTATGTAAAATCAGTTACTTTAAGCAGCACTATGAGCGCGGGAATTATCATCGATACTAAAGTACTTAACTAAAAAAACTGCTAAAAATGAATAAAACTGAAAAAACAGAAGTAATAGATCAGTTGGTTGAAAAATTAAACGCCAACGATAAGATCTATTTAGCAGATTGTTCAACATTAACAGTTGAAAAAGTAAATGCATTTCGCAGACAGTGTTTCGAGAAAAAGATCTCGGTAACTGTTGTAAAAAACACATTACTTAAAAAAGCAATTGAGCGCGCTAACGACAGTAAGTTGGCCGAATTGATACCAGCATTAAAAGGCGAAACAGCTTTAATTTTTACCGATACAGCAAATGCACCGGCTAAGATCATTAAAGAATTTCGTAAGGGAGACAAAAAGCCAGCTTTAAAAGCAGCTTATGTTGAACAAATGGTATTTATGGGCGACAACCAGTTAGATGCTTTAGTTGGTCTGAAATCTAAAAACGAGTTAATTGCAGATGTAATTGCATTATTACAATCTCCAATCCAACGCGTTGTTGGTGCTTTAGAGAACAAAGGCGAAGACAAAGCTGCTTAAAATGTTGAAAAACAATCAAATAAGTAAAAGTAAATAAACAAATTAATTAACAAGTAAAAATCCAATAAAATGGCAGATATAAAAGCAATAGCTGAACAATTAGTAGGCTTAACAGTAAAAGAAGTTCAAGAGTTAGCAACAGTATTAAAAGACCAATACGGTATCGAACCAGCTGCAGCAGCAGTTGTAGTAGCTGCTGGTGGCGGTGGCGGAGACGCTGCAGCTGCAAAAACTTCATTCGACGTAATGTTGGTTGAAGCTGGTGCTGCAAAATTAGGTGTTGTTAAAGTTGTAAAAGACTTAACAGGTTTAGGCTTAAAAGAAGCTAAAGATCTAGTTGACGGTGCTCCAAAACCGGTTAAAGAAGGTGTTGGCAAAGAAGAAGCTGAAGCAATTAAAAAAGCTTTAGAAGAAGCTGGTGCTAAAGCAGAAATTAAGTAATTCTGTATATTTTACTAGTAAACAGCCCTTTAGCTAAAACAAAAGGGCTGTTTACCTGTTTTTTTAAGTATAAAAGAACAGCGAACTTTGGAAAGACAAAATTGTATTAATTAAACCTCACACATACCTTGGCTGCAAGTACAAAAAATCAAAAACGAGTTAATTTCTCGTCCAACAAATTTCCAATCGAATACCCTGATTTCTTAGATATCCAGGTGAAATCCTTCCAGGATTTCTTTCAATTAGAAACCACTCCTGAAAACCGTAAAAAAGAAGGTTTATTCAGAGTGTTTGCCGAAAATTTTCCAATTTCTGATGCGCGTAACAATTTCGTATTAGAATTTAAGGATTATTATATTGACCCACCTCGCTATGCTCTTGAAGAGTGTATTGAGCGCGGGCTTACCTACTCTGTTCCTTTAAAGGCTAAATTATACCTTTATTGTACAGACCCTGAACATGAAGATTTTGAGCCCATAATGCAGGACGTGTATTTGGGAACCATCCCATACATGACCCCAAAAGGTTCATTCATTATAAATGGCGCTGAACGTGTTATTGTTTCGCAATTACACCGCTCTCCGGGCGTGTTCTTCGGACAAAGCCGTCACGCTAACGGTACTAAATTATACAGTGCCCGCGTTATCCCTTTTAAAGGTTCCTGGATTGAGTTTGCTACAGACATTAACAATGTGATGTACGCTTACATTGATCGTAAGAAAAAGTTACCAGTAACCACGTTATTACGTGCTATTGGTTTTGAAAGCGATAAACAAATTTTAGAAATATTTGGTTTAGCTGACGAAGTAAAAGTTTCAAAAGCTGGCTTAAAACGCGAAGTTGGTCGCAGATTAGCAGCACGTGTTCTTAAAACATGGGTTGAAGATTTCGTGGATGAGGATACCGGTGAAGTTGTATCTATTGAGCGTAACGAAGTGATCTTAGATCGTGAAACAGTTTTAGAAGACGAACACATCGACTTTATTGCTGATGCAGGCGTTAAATCTATCATCTTACACAAACAAGATGTAAACACTGCCGATTTTGCGATCATTTACAATACATTACAAAAAGATTCAACCAACTCTGAAAAAGAAGCAATTGAATTTATTTACCGTTTATTACGTAATGCAGAACCACCAGATGAGGAAACTGCACGTGGCGTAATTGACAAATTATTTTTCTCTGACAAACGTTACGATCTAGGTGAAGTTGGCCGTTACCGTATCAACAAAAAATTAGGATTGAATATCCCAATGGAGATCCGTGTATTGACCAAAGAAGATATGATCCTGATCATTAAATATCTTATTGAGTTAATTAACTCAAAAACAGACGTGGATGATATCGATCACTTATCTAACCGTCGTGTACGTACAGTTGGTGAGCAATTGTTCTCTCAGTTTGGTGTAGGTTTAGCGCGTATGGCGCGTACAATTCGTGAGCGTATGAACGTACGTGATAACGAGGTGTTCACTCCTACTGACTTGATCAATGCTAAAACATTATCATCTGTAATTAACTCATTCTTCGGAACCAACCAGCTTTCACAGTTCATGGATCAAACCAACCCGTTATCGGAGATCACGCATAAGCGTCGTCTTTCGGCACTCGGGCCAGGAGGTTTAAGTCGTGAGCGTGCAGGTTTCGAGGTGCGTGACGTTCACTACACTCACTACGGTCGTCTTTGTACTATCGAAACACCGGAGGGTCCAAACATTGGTTTGATCTCATCTCTTTGTGTTTATGCTAAAGTAAATAAATTAGGTTTCATCGAAACTCCGTACCGTACAGTTACTAACGGTAAGTTAGATGTGAACAAACCTGTTATTTATTTGACTGCAGAAGAAGAAGACCAAAAAAATATTGCACAGGCAAACGTTGATCTTGACGAAAAAGGAAATATCAAAACCAAAAAAGTAACTTCTCGTTACGAAGGCGATTTCCCTATTCTTGAGCCGGAGAAAGTTCATTTAATGGATATTGCTCCAAATCAAATTGCTTCTATTGCGGCATCGTTAATTCCGTTCTTAGAGCATGATGATGCCAACCGTGCCTTAATGGGATCGAACATGCAGCGTCAGGCTGTTCCACTATTGCGTCCACAGGCGCCAATTGTTGGTACAGGTATTGAAGCGCGTGTTGCTGAAGATTCTCGTGTATTAATTAATGCTGAAGGAGAAGGTATTGTTGAGTATGTAGATGCTCAATCTATCACTATCCGTTACAACCGCAGCGAAGATGAGAAATTGATCTCGTTTGAAGGCGATGTAAAAACATATAAATTAACCAAATTCCAAAAAACCAATCAAAGTACTTGTATCAACTTAAAACCAATCGTTAAGAAAGGTGATAAAGTTGTAAAAGGACAAGTATTATGCGAAGGTTATGCTACACAAGATGGCGAGTTGGCATTAGGCCGTAACTTAAAAGTTGCGTTCATGCCTTGGAAAGGTTACAACTTTGAGGATGCTATCGTAATTAACGAAAAAATTGTTCGCGAAGATATCTTTACTTCTATTCACATTGATGAGTACTCGTTAGAGGTGCGTGATACAAAACGTGGTATGGAGGAATTAACTCCGGATATTCCTAACGTTAGTGAGGATGCAACTAAAGATCTGGACGAGAAAGGTATTATCCGCATTGGTGCAGATGTAAAAGAAGGAGATATTTTAATTGGAAAAATTACACCAAAAGGTGAAACTGATCCATCTCCGGAAGAAAAATTATTGCGCGCGATCTTTGGTGATAAAGCCGGCGATGTGAAAGATGCTTCTTTACGTGTATCACCTTCAATTAAAGGTGTTATTGTAGAGAAAAAATTATTCTCTCGCGCTATTAAAGATAAAAAAGCAAAAGCAGAAGAAAAACCATTAATTGAGAAATTAGATACAGATCACGAAAAGAACGTTTACAACTTAAAATTAAAATTAGTTGATAAATTATTTGTTCTTGTAAATGGTCGTACTTCTCAAGGTGTTACTAATATTTTAGGAGAAGAAGTTATTCCTCGCGGAACTAAGTTCACTCAAAAATTATTAGAGCGTGTTGATTATTCTGAAGTTAATCCGGGTAACTGGACAACTGATAAAGACAAGAACGAACAAATTGAGCGTTTATTACATAACTTCTTAATCCAATACAACGATTATTTAGGAAAATACAAACGTGAGAAATTCCAAATTACTGTTGGTGATGAGTTACCAACCGGAATTGTTCAGTTAGCTAAAGTTTATATTGCTCAAAAACGTAAGTTAAAAGTGGGTGATAAAATGGCGGGCCGTCACGGTAACAAAGGTATCGTTGCGCGTATCGTTAAAGAAGAAGATATGCCATTCTTAGAAGATGGAACAACAGTGGATATCGTATTGAATCCATTAGGTGTACCTTCTCGTATGAACCTTGGACAAATTTATGAAACAGTTCTTGCATGGGCAGGTCAAAAATTAGGATTGAAATTCTCTACTCCTATCTTTGATGGTGCAACACTTGAACAAATAGATGAATATACTGCAAAAGCAGGCGTACCACAGTTTGGCCGTACATACTTGTATGATGGTGGAACCGGTGAGCGCTTTGACCAACCTGCAACCGTAGGTATCATTTACATGTTAAAATTAGGACACATGGTAGATGATAAAATGCACGCACGTTCAATCGGACCTTACTCATTAATTACACAACAACCTTTAGGTGGTAAAGCGCAATTTGGTGGTCAGCGTTTTGGTGAGATGGAAGTTTGGGCGCTTGAAGCATACGGTGCTGCAAACGTGTTGCAAGAATTATTAACTGTTAAGTCTGATGACGTAATGGGCCGTGCAAAAGCTTACGAAGCAATTGTAAAAGGAGATAACATTCCTTCGCCTGGTATTCCGGAATCGTTTAACGTATTGTTGCACGAATTAAGAGGTTTAGCTTTAGATATTACAATGGATTAACATTTGGCCTTACAAGGCCTCACCCTAAATCCCTCTCCAAATGGAGAGGGACTTTTAGAATCCAAAGTAAAATCAAAAGAATTTCATAATGTAAAAGAAAAAAAACAAACATGGCATTAAGAAGAGATAATAAACAAAAATCAAATTTCTCAAAAATAACCATCAGCCTTGCTTCGCCGGAAACAATTCTTCGTCGTTCAAGTGGTGAGGTTTTAAAACCGGAAACCATTAACTACCGTACTTACAAACCCGAAAGAGATGGTTTGTTTTGCGAGCGTATTTTTGGCCCGATAAAAGATTACGAATGTCATTGTGGTAAATACAAACGTATTCGTTACAAAGGCATTGTTTGCGACCGTTGTGGTGTTGAAGTTACTGAGAAGAAAGTACGTCGCGAGCGCATGGGCCACATCAACTTAGTTGTGCCTGTTGCTCACATCTGGTATTTCCGTTCGTTACCAAATAAAATTGGTTACTTATTGGGCTTACCAACAAAAAAATTAGACATGATCATTTACTACGAACGTTACGTAGTAATTAATGCAGGTATTGCAGCTGAAAATGGTGTTGGTTATTTGGATTTCTTAACTGAAGAAGAATACTTAAACGTTGTTGATACTTTGCCAAAAGAAAATGCATTGTTAGATGAAGCTGATCCAAATAAATTTATTGCTAAAATGGGTGCTGAAGCAGTTCAGGATCTATTATCGCGCTTAAATTTAGATGATATGTCTTATGATTTACGTCATAAAGCAAATACAGAAACATCACAACAACGTAAAAACGAAGCTTTAAAACGTTTACAGGTTATTGAAGCATTCCGTCAGGCAAACCAAAATGTGGTTAACCGTCCTGAATGGATGATCGTTAAAGTTGTTCCGGTAATTCCACCTGAGTTACGTCCGTTGGTGCCACTAGATGGTGGTCGTTTCGCAACTTCAGATTTAAATGACTTATACCGTCGTGTTATTATCCGTAACAACCGTTTAAAACGTTTAATTGAAATTAAAGCGCCCGATGTAATTTTACGTAACGAAAAACGTATGTTACAAGAGTCGGTAGATTCGTTATTCGATAACTCACGTAAATCTAATGCAGTTAAAACTGATAGCAACCGCCCTTTAAAATCATTATCTGATTCGTTAAAAGGTAAACAAGGTCGTTTCCGTCAAAACTTATTAGGTAAACGTGTTGACTACTCTGCCCGTTCGGTAATTGTCGTTGGGCCTGAATTAAAATTACACGAGTGCGGATTGCCAAAAGATATGGCAGCTGAATTATTCAAACCATTTATCATTCGTAAAATGATTGAGCGTGGTATTGTTAAAACAGTAAAATCTGCTAAAAAAATTGTAGATAAAAAAGAACCAATTGTCTGGGATATTTTAGAGAACGCATTAAAAGGTCATCCGGTTATGTTAAACCGTGCCCCAACATTGCACAGACTAGGTATTCAGGCTTTCCAACCAAAATTAATTGAAGGAAAAGCTATTCAGTTACATCCATTGGTTTGTACAGC
>JAVTWD010000098.1:0-41378 GCA_032229505.1 Bacteroidota bacterium | reverse complement strand
TTTTACAGCCTGCCGTAAGCGCTTGCCTGCCTTCGAGCAATTTCCAAATTCATTGCAGTTTTCACGCACCCGTGCAAAGTTCTTCCCGTTTGTAACCTGCTGCCGCGTTGGGCCGCCCTTCATGCGCACCAAATACTCATTGCCACTTTTGTAAAAGCTTACCCCGCCAATGGTGCCGGTAATATAAATTGGGCCAGCCTGTTTTGCCATACAGCAAAAGTAAGCAGCATTTTAGCGTTTTAAACAGGTTCAATTTTATTCAATGTTATTAACCGTTAAAAATGTTATTTCACTGCTATTTAATGTCATTTTTTATCGTTTTTTACTGTCCTCACATGTAGTTGGTTTTTGCATACCATAGCCCATAGTTTAGATAATTGCATCATAAAGCCATAGTTAAGCCGTGGTAAATACCTGTAAAAAGCATAGATATTCTATAAGAGATGTATAAACGGGTTACCGCCTGGTTATTCTTTTACGATCTTGCTACGGTAAATAACTTTAGAAGCCCGTTGCAGCTCAATAAAATAAATGCCCTTTGCAAACTGGCTGATGTTTATTTTTTCTTCGGCTGATGAAATTTCTTTCATCAGAATTATTTTTCCTAAAGCATCGCTTAAAACCAAATTACTGTTTGCCGCTGCAACAACCATAAAATGCTCGTTAGCCGGGTTAGGGTAAATGTTTAATGAAGCGTTATTGGCAATGGTTTTAATACCTGTACAAACAGATACGCTCATGTTAATAATATCTGTATTGGAACAACCATTGGCGTTTGTATAAGAATACACAGCTGCATAATTACCGGCACCTACATTTGGGTTAAAGCTATTACCTGTAACACCCGGCCCACTAAACACACCGCCCGCAGGCGAACCTGTTAATGTTACCGGTGCATCACTATTACATAATAAGGTTTGTGTTGCCGATAAAGAAACATTTGGCAGCATGTTAACTACCACGTTGGCAATAGACGATGCTGAGCAATTGTTACTTGTACCATAAACAGTATAAGTTGTACTGTTTAAAGGCGTAACCGTAATGCCTGATGTATTTTGTCCTGAACTCCACGAGTAAGAGGTTGCACCATTTGCTGTTAAATTAGCCGATTGGCCTTCGCAAACAGTAGCTGAATTCACACTCACATTAGGGTTTGAGTTGACGGTAACCGTTGCCGATGTACTGGCGTTACAACCCGGACCATTGCTTGCCGTAACGTTGTAAACCGTTGTGCTTGCCGGACTAACATTTATAGATGCCGCGTTAGATCCTGTGCTCCACGTATAATTGCTGGCCGCGCTTGCATTTAAATTCACATTTTGGCCGGCGCAAATGGTAGCAGAGTTAACCGTTAAAGCAGGAGCAGAGTTAACGGTTGCAGTTACTGCAATTGGCGCGCTGGTGCAATTGTTTTTTTGTACCTGCCAGTTATAAAAGAAATAATAATAACCACCACCTGCACTGGCCCCTGTCATGCTTACAAGGCCACCGATATTATACGGATAAACTGCGCCTGCACTGTTACGGTATAAGTTGATAGTTGCACCGCCAAGTGCCAAACGATAACCTGTACCGGGTGTTAAAGCAAAATTAAGGTTTACGGTATTGCTGCCAATAGCGCAGTTTACAACTGTACTTGTAATTAAAGTGTTGGCAGAGTTACGTAATTCTACAGTTCTGTTACCCGCAGTACTTGCATACATCACAACGGTTTTTAAAGTAGATGCCTGTATCACATCAAATATTTGGTATTGCCCGGCTGTATTGTAATTACCACCTGCACCAATAGACGTATTGGTTGCCGCGCCAAACACCGGCGCGTTGGTAGATGTATTAACAACATAATAAGTAGTATTGGCGCCAATGCTTGGCGTAACATAATTAGTGCCAATGTTTAAAGGTGTACCCGTAGCGGTTGAAGTAGCGTACCAATACAATTGTGAAGTACCACTGGCGTTCAATGAAACCGTACCTGTACCACAACGTGAACCACCCGTTGTTACAGGATTGTTCGGAATGCTGATAACAATGTAAGATGGTTTGGTAATTGAATCTACGGCAGTAAGACAACCGTTAGCTTTTAATTTTACAGTGTAAGTTCCTGCAGCCGTATAGGTATGTGCAGGATTTGTTGAAGTTGAAACAGGACTACCGTCACCAAAATTCCAGGTATAGGTATTGCCATTTACGCTTGTGTTGCTAAAGATAACACTTGCCGGTATTGAGCAGAAAGAAGTTGAATTAGCAACAAAGTTAGAGGTTACCGTGCTTGCATAAGCAGGGCCAACACCCACAGCATACCAGGCATTGGTAGTTTGTACCACTTCGTTACTGCAATTGCCAAAAATATCTTTTGCAGCTTGTATGCAATAGCCACGTGCTGCCATATAATTGGTAGATGGTGTAAAGTAAACCGTTAAAGCTCTGAATGCAATTTGCGCTGCTGATGCTTTGGTAATACCTGTAACATTATAAGCATTGTTAATGTCATTAGTTCCTGTTCCGCCCTGGCTTAATAAATAGAACCAATAATTGCTTACACCGCTGTTAGTGTGAACACCACCATTATCGTTGGTACCGGTATACCAATAGGTTCCTAAATAGGTATCCGGATCCTGGAACTGGTTAGGATTGCTCATGTTCCTGATCCCTTGTCCGCCGGGCGTCATATCTTGTCCTATTTTCCAATCCCATTGCGTTGGGCGACCATAGTTCTCTATCATCGTTCCAAAAATATCAGAGAAACTTTCGTTCAATGCTCCGGATTCGTTACTGTAAGTTAGGTTAGAGGTATTAGAAGTTAAACCATGCGTGATCTCATGCCCGCAAACATCTAAAGCTGTTAAAATGGTAAAGGTAGTGCCGTTACCATCGCCATAGGTCATGCGTAAACCATCCCAAAATGCATTATTATAATTGGTTTGATAGTGTACATAACTTAATAATTTATAACCTGCATTATCAATACTGTTGCGGCTATGGTTCAACATGTAATAATCGTATGTTTTTTCTGCGCCCCAGTGTGCATCGCGCGCAGCCTGGTCAACGTTTACGGCTGTCCAGTTAGTGGTAGTATTTGTAAAATCAGTAGCAGAGTAGGTAGAAGTGTTTTGCATGTTGTAGGTCTCTAAACCTAAGCCACGGGCAGTTTCGCGTAAGCGGTAAGTACCGCCGTTATTATCTGCAGTTACAGTTTGTGTGCCGCTGTATTTTGTAACCACAGTGTTGGTAACATCGGCATGGCAGATCAGATTTTCTTCTTCTAAAATGGCACCGCTTTTTGCATCTACAATTACATTCGCTCTGTATAAAGGCTCTTCGGCATAGATATTAAATTTATAAGCATAAAGGACATTAGGCTGTTTTGCAACGGTGTGTTGTGTGAATAGAACCAACTCTCCTTTTGGATAATACGTAAAATCAGGTTTATTAAGTACTTGCCTCGTATGCTCTTCATCAGCTTTATTTTCCCACTTATATTTTTTTGCGTTTACTTTTTTAAGAGCTGCCTGCAAAGCCGCTTTTTCACTAAAAATCACTGTATTTGCAGGTTTCTGAATAACATTCAGGTCTCCGTTAATGGAAATAACCTTACCGTTTTTTGAATGCACAATAATAACAGCGTTATTAATTACAGCATTTTTATAATGTAATTGGTATTTAGAATTAAGATAGCCTAAATGATCGGGCTCGCTTTTTATTTTTACAGCTTTTACATCGCTATTATTTAAAACAACCGAGTTTAAAAACTCTTCCACAGCAGCTTCATTTATAACGTAATCTTCCTTTAATTTTATGAAGTTTACCTGGTTATTACTGTTATAAGTGTACTCGTTAGCTATTTCTTTTAGCTTGTTGTTGTTTTGCGCGGTTAAACTATTGCATGTAATTAATGCTAAAGCAATTGCGCTTTTAAAATAAAAAACTTTCATCTTTTACCAGGGTTTTAAATTAGTTGTAATGAAAGTAGAAAAATGCTTTTTTAAAAGCAAGGATTTAACTAAAAATGAAAGGCTAAAATGGTAAAAACCAGCAAATTGTTAATAAAAATCAGGGTTTTTCCTCTAAAAAGGTAGAGCGGTAGATGTCACCAATGGCGATCATCTTTTCATCAAAGATCTTTGCTCCAAAAGCATCTACTAAAAACTCTTTAGCATTAGGGTCTTCGATCTTGTATTCTTTTAATTCTTTTGGCTCTGATAAAGGCAGCCCAAGGCAGGATTTATACACTTTCCAGACAAACTCGGCATTATACAATTCATCATTATTAAGGTTGATCTTATTATCGTAATGCAGGCCCAGCTTGGCAGTGGCCCAATTGTGCATTTTGGTGATAACATCTGTGGTAAGTACTTCCTGTTCAATAAGACGTTTGATCATAAATTCGCCACCAATCGACATTTTTTTGAACTCCTCAAGATTACATTTTTTTAAAGGTTCAGTGGCGTAATATACCATTGGCACATCACTTTCAATAAAAATAACACCGGCATAATTAAATTTGCTGTTACCGTTTGGTAAAAAACTATTGGCTTTATTGGTCTTTATAAAAACAATATCGCCGTCTTTTATCTGGGTTTCGAGCGGTGCATCAGTTGTTTGCGCAAACGAAATAGCAACCACTGCCAAAATAAAAAAGAGGGATATTAATAATTTTGTTTTCATAGGGATAATAACACACAGGGATGAAAACGTTTTTTATTGTTCTGATTCCTGTCTGTTTTTACGTTTACGTTTCGTAAAGGTTGTGTTTTTTATTGTTTTTTTGTTAAAATTAATGATCTGGAATTAACGTTTGCGCATTAACATTAAGCCATCCCTAACAGGTAACAAAAGGTTCTCAACACGTTCATCGGCATTTACTTTTTTATTAAAATCATGTATGGCCTGTGTGTCTTTATCCATTTCGTTTTCTATCACTTTTCCGCTCCAAAGCACATTATCAGCTATAATTAAGCCGCCTTTTTTTACTTTATCAATAACAAGATCAAAATAAACAGCGTAATTTTTTTTATCCGCGTCAATAAAAACAAGGTCAATTTGCTGTTTAATGCCTGGAATTACAGAGCCTGCCTGGCCTGTAATGAGTTGTATCTTATCTTTTAAAGACGAACGGTTAAAGTACTTTTGTGCAAATACATTGGTCTCTTCATTTGGATCTATTGTTATCAATTTTCCATTCTCTTTTAAGCCTTCCGCTAAACACAGGGCCGAATAGCCGGTATAAGTTCCAATTTCCAATATTAATTCAGGCTGCTGCATTTTTGATAAAAAGCTCAGCAAACGCCCTTGTATATGGCCGCTAAGCATACGCGGACTGTTAACTTTTAAATTTGTTTCGCGGTTAAGCTCTTTTAAAAGATCACTTTCTTTTTCAGAAAAGCTTTCGCTGTACGCGCTTAATTTTTCATCAATAAATTCCATATAATATATTTAAGATCGCAGATTTTAGATTTAAGATTTACTCTAAATCTTAAACCTCACTTATAAAATCTGAAATCAAGTTAATCGCTTCGAAATGATTTTGCTTACATTGCCAAACACTTGCCCGGGCGAAAATTTACGCCAGTTAAAATCATCCAGCTCGCCGCCATAAATAAAGTAATAATCAATGTGCGCTTTTTTAAATTCCTGTAAAACGTGTTCCCTAAAGTTGATCAAGGCTATCCAGCCATCATCACCATTGTCTTCAAACCACTCTTCATAATAACTATCATCGCTATAATGAAAATTAAGAATGTTCTCTCCAATTAAAATATATTTATTAATGCCCATGTAATTAAGGTCATCAATAAAATCGCGCTTTAAGAGCATAATATCGTTATTGATCGCGTCATTCCACTCTCCAATAAATTCAATAATGGCATATTTTTCATGATAATCCACAAACAATATTTTAATGTACATGGTATCACTTCCAATATCATCCCATTGCGGATGGATATAAAAATTATAGATGGTATTTGAATATTCAAACTCGCTGTAATCGCGCTGGTAGAAAGGCGATTGAGGGTCGTCGGCAGAGATATACAAATGCCTCCAGTTAAAATATGGTTCTATTGTATGCAAAGTGCAAATTTAGTATAAATGACTTTAAATTTTTATAATTTATTAGTTATAAAAACCATATAATTTAGTTATTTTTACGAGGTATGAGCGTTGCTATTAAGGTTGAAAATATTTCGAAAAAATATATCATAAAGCATAAAGAATCAACACACGATACTTTACGCGAAAAAATCCCGGCAGCATTTAAAAAAGTAATATCAGGTGATTTTAAACGCCCTTCAAAAGAAGAATTCTGGGCATTACAAAATATTAATTTCGAGATCAATAAAGGCGATAGAATTGGTATCATTGGCCGTAACGGCGCCGGTAAATCAACTTTATTAAAAGTATTATCCCGCATTGTTTCTCCTACAAAAGGCCGGGTTGAAATTGACGGACGTGTAGCCAGCTTGTTGGAGGTAGGTACAGGTTTTCATGGCGACCTTTCGGGGCGTGAGAATATTTTTTTAAATGGTGCCATTTTAGGCATGACCAAAAAAGAGATCACCTCCAAATTTGATGAGATAGTAGCCTTTAGTGAGGTAGAGCAATTTTTAGATACACCTGTAAAGCGTTACAGCTCCGGAATGTATGTTCGCCTGGCCTTTGCGGTGGCAGCGCATCTCGATCCTGAAATTTTAATTATGGATGAGGTATTGGCTGTCGGTGATTCTGCATTCCAAAAAAAATGTTTGGGTAAAATGAAAGATGTTGCCTCTACAGGTCGCACTATTTTATTTGTGAGTCATAACATGGCCTCTATTCAAAATTTATGTGATAAGTGCCTGTATTTAAAAGATGGGCAAATGGTAACTTACGGCAAAACGGAAGACGTTATTCCGGTTTATTTACGTGCGTCGCAAGAAGTACAATTACTGAAGCTTTCAGATAGAACAGATAGGAGCGGTACAGGCAAATTAAAATTTACTTCATTCAATTTAAAAAACAAACAAGGACAAAATGTGGTTGCCGCGCATTGCGGTGATTATTTAAATTTTGAAATTGAAATAGATGCGGTAACAGATCTTTCAAATGTTATTTTTTCGTTGGGCATTGATGATAACATGGGACAGCGTGTGGCACACTACAATAACGAATTAACCAACCAGGTTTTTGAAAAAATAACCAAAGGAAAACATAATATTGATATTGCTACGCCAAAGCTACCGCTAAAAAGTGGTGAATATACTTTTACGCTTTATAGCACGGTTAATGGTGATATTGCAGACTGGATACAGGACGCAGGCTCATTTATGGTGGAGTCGGGCGATTTTTACAATTCAGGAAAATTGCCGCCCGAAGGCCAGGCAAGTATTTTTATTGAACACTCTTTTGCTTTAAAGTAATATGTTCGGATTATTTAATTTATATCGCGCTGAAGCAAAAAAACACGGGCTTCAAACTTCACTCAAGTATTTTTTTCGTTGGAAAAAAAGTTTAGAGCCGGGAGCCTCATCCGTAAAAGATCAGCAGCCATGGATAACGTTTAATGCCATTGATTTTTTAAATGAGAATTTAAAAAGTACAGATAAGGTTTTTGAATATGGTGGCGGAGGCTCTACTTTATTTTTTGCAAAACGCGTAGCAGAAATTATTACTGTAGAACACAACGAAGAATGGTTTAGAATATTAAGTGATACCATTCAACAAAAAAATATTAAAAGCTGGAAAGGTAATTTTGTACTGCCCGAAAAAGGTGACCTGTTTACACCACCTGATTTTGGAAACCCCGATCATTACTCGGCCGATGATGTGCCATCGTATGGTTTTAATTATAAAACCTATGTTTCAGTTATTGATCAATATCCTGATAATTATTTTGATTGTGTGTTGGTTGATGGAAGGTCACGTCCGGCTTGTATAAAACACTCTGTCTCAAAAATTAAAAAGGGTGGCTTTTTGGTTTTGGATAATTCAGACAGGGCTTATTATTTAAGTAAAACTTCTCAATTGTTAGCAGGCGTATTTGAACCTATGGTAGATACTTTCGGACCATGTCCGTACCTGCAACATTTTACAAAAACTTCGATTTGGAAAAAGATAAAATAAATTATGCGCCCATTGTTTTGTTTGCTTACAATAGACCAAAACATACCTTGCAGGTGCTTCAAAGCCTGCAACGGAATAAAGAGGCTGCATTTTCTGATCTGATAATTTTTATTGACGGGTTAAAGGCAAATTTTACAAAGGAAGATGAGGACAAGCGGGCAGAATTAATAAAATATTGCGAGAGCGAAAAGTGGTGTAAAAATGTACAAATACATGTATCGCCCGTTAATAAAGGCCTTTCAAGATCTGTTACCGAAGGTATAACAAAAGTTTTAGATCAGTATGGAAAAGTTATTGCCTTAGAAGATGATCTTATTTGCGACGACTATTTTTTGAGTTTTATGAACCGGGCATTAGATCTTTATAAAGAAGATGAAGAGGTGGCCTGTATTTCAGGATACATTTATCCTGTTAAAGATAAGTTACCAGCAACATTTTTTATTAAAGGAGCAGATTGCTGGGGCTGGGGAACGTGGCGCCGTGCCTGGAAAATTTATGAACTGGATGGAAAGGTATTGCTTTCTCAAATTCAAAAAAAGCAATTGCAAAACGAATTTGATTTTAACGGTTCGTATCCTTACACACAAATGTTAAGTGATCAGATAGAAGGAAAAAATAATAGCTGGGCCATTAGGTGGTATGCTTCGGCATTTTTGCAAAGCAAATATTGTCTTTACCCGGGTCAATCGCTTATACACAATACCGGTAACGATGGCAGCGGAACACATGCTGCTGAAAATGAAAAATTCGATACACAGTTAAAGAACCAGGCTGTTGAGATAAAAAAGATCGAGATCAAAACCGATCAACAGGCATATGCAGCTATAACACATTACTTTTTAGAAGCGTTCAGTAAAAATGCTGTTCAGCAAAAAGAAAATATCTTAAAAAAAATATACCGTAAACTGGTTCCTGAAGGATTGAGAAAAGATCTGTATGAGCTTAGAAATCCTATTAAAGAAGAGAATGCGGGATGGTTTGGTAATTATAAGAATTGGGAAGAGGTAAAAAAAGAATGTATTGGTTACGACAGCGAAGCGATCTTTGAAAAAGTAAAACAGGCTACACTAAAAGTAAAAAATGGTGAGGCCGCTTTTGAACGCGATTCGGTTACCTTTGATAAAATTGAGTTTGATGAAAAATTGCTGAATTTATTTAAGAACATTCTTAAAGAGAATAATAAATTATCTGTTCTGGATTTTGGTGGCGCCCTTGGAAGCGTTTATTTTCAATACAGGCAGCTGTTGGATAAAGATGCTGATATTAACTGGAATGTTGTAGAGCAGGGGCATTTTGTAGAGTTCGGACAAAAAGAACTTCAAAATAAAGAGCTGTATTTTTACTATACACCGCAGGAGGTAGTGAACAAAATAAAAAAGGATGTGTTACTCTTATCAAGTGTATTATCCTATTTAGAAGAACCTTATAAAATGTTGAATTCTTTAATGGATCTTTCTATAAAATACATTGTAATTGACCGTAATTTGTTTTTACAGAACGAAGAACGTTTAACCAAACAAATAGTTCCAAGATCTATTTACGAAGCCTCTTATCCTTGTCGCATATTAAATGAGAAGAAGACAATCGAAATGCTTTCGTCACATTACACTGTTGTAGATACACTTGATCCATATAACGGATTAGAAATTGATCTTGGCGATAAAAAAGCGTATTTTAAAGGACATATTTTAAAATTAAAATAATGGAATTGAATAAACTGGTAGAAAAAGTACTCACCACAAACCTATTAAAGGAAAACCCTCCTGTACTATTGGATATTGGTGCATCAGGCGAGATCCATCCCGAATGGCGCATGATAGCAAAACATTCGGTTTGTGTAGCTTTTGATGCTGATGACCGCGATTTTAATAATTCTGAAACAGATTCAGGCTACAAAAAAGTTCATTTAATAAATGCTATTGTTTCTAATAAAGAAGATAAAACAACCGTTTTTTATTTAACTGCTTCGCCGCATTGCTCAAGCTCATTGTATCCCCTAAACGACAAATTAGAAAGCTGGAGCTTCTCTGATCTTTTTAAAGTTGAAAAGACCATTGAGCTAAATAATGTTTCACTTGCAACTGTATTAAAAGAAAAGAACATTAGTTATATTGATTGGTTTAAGACCGACTCACAAGGAACTGATCTGCGTTTGTTCACTTCTCTTTCAGAAGAGTTGCAAAAAAATGCCATCATAGCGCAGTTTGAACCCGGTATTATTGATGCTTATAAAGGCGAAGATAAATTTCATGGCGTATTGACCTACATGGATAAAATGCCGTATTGGGCCTCAGAAATAAATATCATGGGCTCAAAACGAATTGCAAAAACCACGCTTCAAAAATATAAATTAGATCCTGCTACTGATTTTAATATCCCTAATAGTTCCTGCTGGGGCGAGATCACTTATTTTAATTCATTCGAAAATAAAAGAACAGACCGTGATATTTTATTGGGCTGGGTGTTTAGTACCATTAAACAACAACATGGCTTTGCGTTAGATCTTTTGAATTTTAAAAATACGATCGATAAAAATTTATTTGCGGAGCTTGAAAGCTATTCGCTTGAACAAATAAAACCTGTTGAGGTTGTTTTTACAACAAAACAAAAAATTAAAAATAAACTAACCCGTTATATTAATAAATTGTGAAACTGAATTTTTGCACACTATTTAACTCCTCTTATCTTTCGCGTGGATTGTTGATGTATCAATCCCTGGAGAGACAATGCAAAAATTTTCATTTGTATGTTTTTGCTTTTGATGATGTGTGTTATGAATTCTTTAAAAAAGAAAATTATCCAAATCTAACGGTTGTTTCTTTAAAAGAATTTGAAGATAAAGATCTGCTAAGTGTTAAACCCGGGCGCAGCGCAGGCGAATATTGCTGGACCTGCGCATCATCTACTATTTTATATTCTATAGAAACATTTAAACTGGATAACTGCACCTATATTGATGCAGATATGTATTTTTATTCTGATCCTACAGTTTTAATAGAAGAAATGGGCAATAGTTCTGTTTTAATAACAGAACATCGTTTTACACCTGAGTATAAAGGATCGGAGATCTATGGAAAATACTGTGTGCAATTTGTCACGTTTAAAAACGATACTAAGGGTATGGAAGTATTACGCTGGTGGCGAAATGCCTGCATTGATTGGTGTTATGGCAGAATTGAAGATGGTAAGTTTGGCGACCAGAAATATTTGGATGATTGGACAACACGCTTTAAAGGCGTACACGAATTACAGCATTTAGGGGGCGGCATTGCTCCATGGAACCTTCAGCAATATATTTTCGTAAAAAATAATACAAAAATAGCAGGTGTGGAAAAAACTTCTGGCAAAAGATTTGATGTAGTATTCTTTCATTACCATGGACTGAAATTTTACAACAATGGTGTTGTATCGCTTACGGGTAATGATTATGAAATGACGGACGATGCACGCGCCATATTTTATTTCCCATACGTTAAGGAGTTGTTAGAAGTTAAACAACAATTGAAGCGTAAACTTCCAAATGTAAATGTGGATGGGGCAAATGCGCCCTCACCCGAATTACCATTTACTTTAAAAAGCAGTATTACAAAATATTTAAAAGATACACGGCAATCTTTAAGTAATGTTTTTGGTAAAAGCCTGAACTCAAAATTAAAACACTTTCATTACTTTTTTTACGATAAAATATAATGTCAGCACCTTTGATCTCTATAATCATTCCAACATTTAATTCTTCAAAAACCCTGAAGACCTGCCTGGATAGTGTGTTTGAGCAAAGTGCTTCATTTGAAGTGTTGGTGATAGATTCTATTTCAACCGATAGTACTTTAAAAATATTGGAAGAGTATACCACAAAATATGCAAACATTAAAGTTTATAGCGAGAAGGATAAAGGCATTTATGACGCTATGAACAAGGGTATGGATCTTGCAAAAGGTGAATGGCTATTCTTTTTAGGCAGCGATGATGTTTTTTATAATAAAGATGTCCTTTCAACAATAAGCAAAAAGTTAACCAATACCGATAGGGAGGTTGTGTACGGAAATGTTGTGATAGTAGGCGATACAGCTTGGGCCAAGGATGGGGAGATCTATGCCGGTAAATTTACAACCGAAAAATTATTGAACCAGAATATCTGTCACCAGGCCATTTTTTATAAAAAAGAGTATTTGCTTAAACATATAGGATATTACAACCTGGATTATGTAAAATCGGCCGATTGGGACCTTAATTTAAGATTTTGGGCTAAAACCAAATTTGCACATACAGAATTAACCATCGTTAAATATTCTGTAGCCGGCTTTTCAGGAAATAGCGGCGATAGTAATTTGTCTAAGGATTTTGTAAATAATGTAATGCGTTATTTTAATTTTTCGCCATTCAATCATCACATAAACACCAGTAAATTTGTTTATTATAACGATGTATTGCGTTTGCAGAGGGAAAACCATCCGTTTCGTTATAAGCTGGGCTCAGTAAAAAGGGGTATAAGAAAAGTATTGAATAAATTTTCTTAAATTCACTTCTGTATTTTATGGATCCCGGACAAAAATATTTTGCGTTTACGCTTTGCTCCAATAATTATTTGGCGCAAGCTAATGTGCTAAAAGAATCTTTTTTAAAATTCAATCCAAATTTTCAATTCTATATTGGTTTGGTAGACGAACTTTCTTCGCAGGTTAATTATGATGTGTTTAAACCTGCAACTATTGTACCTGTTGCAAATGTAAAAGGTGTAAATGTAAAAGAGCTTATTGCAAAATATGATATTATTGAATTTAATACCTGTGTAAAACCTTCTTTCTTTAAGCATATTATTGAACAAAATAAAAATGCGGAAATTATTTATTACATCGATCCGGACATTTGTTTTTATGACAGCATTAAAGAGATAGATCAAACCTTACAAAACCATTCAATGGCTTTAACGCCCCATATTACTTCGCCAATTAAGTTGGATGAGTTTGGGGCTTATGAACCTCTTTTTTTAAATTACGGTTTGTATAATCTTGGTTTTTTGGGCATTAATGCAAAAAATAAAAATGCCATTGCTATGTTGGATTGGTGGGAAGAAAGAACCTTAAGCATTGGCTACAATCGTACTTCCGAAGGTTTATTTGTTGATCAGTTATGGATGAATTTGGCGCCGCTTTATTATGATGATGTGGCGGTATTAAAAAATTATAAATTTAATATGGCCCCATGGAACCTTCACGAGCGTTCTGTCGTAGAAATTAATAATAACGAAGTTGTATTGAATGATAATTCTAAGCTGGTATTTTACCACTTTAGTAATTTAAGCACTAATAAAGAAGAGATCTCAAGGTTTTATACACGTTACGATTTCAATAAATTTCCTTTATTGAAAAAGTTGTATGAACCGTACTTTGAAATGATCGAAGCTCAGGGCTATTCAAAGCTAAAAGGCATTCCGATCGCATACGCCCTGCATAAAAAAGAGCAGCAAAAACCATCTGCTGCAAAAAGCATTGTACTTAAAATGATAGGTTTTCTTGAAAAGGTTAGCCGCAAAGTATAAACTAAAGAAGAAGAATGTTATTCTCGATCATAACAATAAACTTAAATAACAGCGAAGGTTTAAAAAAGACCATTGAAAGTGTTATTTCACAGGATCATAAAGATCTTGAATACATTGTTATTGATGGTAACAGCTCTGATGATAGTGTTAGCGTAATTGAAAACTATAAAGACAAAATAGATTATACAATCTCAGAACCTGACAGCGGTATTTACGATGCGCAAAATAAAGGTGTTTTAGAAGCAACCGGTAAGTATTTGTTATTCTTAAATAGTGGTGATGTTTTGTATGAAACAAATACGTTGAGCTCTGTTGCCGCATTATTAACCGATGCTTCTTTTTATTATGGCAACTTAATTATGCTTAAAGATGGTAAAAAAGAAAGCCATATTGCGCCAACAAAGATCGATCTTGATTTTATGTTGAATAGCACTTTTTGGCATCCCTGCGTTTTTATTAAAGCCGATCTTTTTAAGAAGTTTGGCCTATACCGCACTGATTTTAAGATCGCGGGTGATTATGAATTCTTTATCCGTTGCCTTTTAAAACCACATGTAACCTGCGATCACATCAACCGTTTTATTTCTGTATTTGATGGCAGCGGTATTAGTAATAATCCAAAGCTATCTGCACTTTTAACCGAAGAAAGAGAAAGGGCCTGGCATTTAAATTTATCTGAGCCAATATTTGAAAGTTTAAAAAAACACAACGTTTTTTCGCGCAGCAAATATTCGAAGATCATAAGCACTATTCAAAAGTTCAGGGGGAAATAAAATGTCGAATGATAGTGCAATAAAAGAAACTTTATTTTCCATTAAAAAGAAAAGCCGTTCCGGCGCCTCTAAATTTTTCAGGAAGATCAACCGTTTGTTCTTACCCGGTAAATTAACTGAGGCCGAATCGTACACTATCCCCATAATTATTAATAACCGCAACCGTTATACGTATATGTTGCAGTTAATTCACTGGCTCGAAAAAAATAATTATTCCAATATTATTATTTTAGATAATGATTCAACTTATGCGCCCTTATTGGAGTATTATAGAACTACAAAGCATAAAGTTATTTTTTTAAAGCAGAATGTTGGGTATATGGCACTTTGGCAAACACCATTTTTTCAAGAAATTAAAAAAGGGTTTTATGTTTATACCGATCCGGATGTGATACCAAATCCTTCTTGTCCTGCAAATGTTGTTTACAAATTGTATACTGTTCTGTCAAAATATAATTCTATTGAAAAAGCGGGCGTTGCTTTAAGAATAAACGATTTACCTGATGAATATGATAAAAAGAATGAAGTGCAGGAATGGGAAAAGATCTATTGGCAAAAGCAGGTTGAAAATAATGTATATGATGCGATGGTAGATACCACTTTTGCTTTATATAAACCATTGGCCTTTGGCAATGCAGAAATGTGTAAGGCTTACAGGGTAGGAGGAGAATATGAATTCTTGCATTTGCCCTGGTACATAAATTCAGGTAATTTAACCGGGGAAGAAAAATATTACCGAAGTAATGTGTCAAAAACATCGTCACACTGGTCGAGCAAATAAATGAAAGCATTAGTTTCAATATGTATACCAGCTTACAAACAACCTTTATTGCTCAAAAAAGCAATTGAATCTGTTTTAATCCAATCGTACACCAACTATGAAATTATTGTGAGTGATGACACTCCTGACGAGTCTGTAAAAAAAGTAATTGAAGAATTTAATGAGCCTAAGATCTGTTATTTTAAAAACGAAGAACCATTAGGTAGTCCTGAAAACTGGAATAATGCTATTCATCAGGCAAAAGGTAATTACATTAAGGTTCTGCATCACGATGACCATTTTACATCAAAAGAAAGTCTTCAAAAATTTGTATTTGCTTTAGAGAATGAGCCAACAGCCAGTCTTGCTTTCTGTTATTCTGACATTTATTTTAAGAAAGCAAATGCCCATTATCTGCATAAGCAAAGCAACGCACAATTAAAAAGATTAAGAATAGAGCCGGAGTTTTTATTTTTTAGAAATTGTATTGGCGCACCAAGTGCTATAATATTTAAAAAAGACAATAGTATTGTTTTTAATAAAAATTATAAATGGCTGGTAGATGTTGAATTTTATATTAATTATTTAAAAAAGCATAATAATTTTGTTTGTATCCCCGAAGCGCTTGTAACCATTGTTGATGGCGCTGAGGAACAAATAACACAGAGTATATCCAATGATAAAAAAATTGTACTAAAAGAAAATTTAAGTCTTTTTTCAGTGATCTATTCTGATAAATTAAATACAAAAAAATCACTTTTATTTTTTCAGGAATTATTTAGCCAATTTGGGATTGATAACTATGAAAGCTTAAGGTCAGTTGTGGAAATTCCCGCTAATATCAATAATTTTGTGAATGACGTTTTTACGGATCTTCCAAAGAATAATTTTTTAAAAAAGTTAAAAAAAAGATTATTGACCAGTCGCTACAATAAACAAATATTTAAGATAGAACGTTTTTAATGATCGTAGTTAAGCTCATAGGAGGGTTAGGTAACCAGCTGTTTCAATATGCTGCGGGTAGGGCTTTGGCAGCGTATCATAAAACAGAATTGGAGTTGGATACCTCGCACTTAAAATTAGTTTCTAATGGTTCGTATACACAGCGAAAATTTGAATTGGAAAAGTTCAACATCCATGCTGTAATTGCAAATGAAAATACATTAAAGACTTTTAATTTTAATCAAGGTAGGGTAATTACCCGTTTAAAAAAAATAAGCCCGGGTTTATTTAATAAAATGATGTTTAACGAACATCATTTTAATTTCCATACACAATTCTTAAAGCTTCCAAAAGATACTTATCTGAACGGCTATTGGCAAAGTGAAAAATATTTTAACTCTTTCAGAGAAAAATTACTGACAGAAATTTCTTTAAAAGAGCCTTTGTCTTCGCCTGCTTTAGTGCTCGACAAAAAGATCAATGGTGTAAATTCGGTATCTTTGCATGTAAGACGTGGCGATTTTGTAAGCTTAAAGTCTGCCAATCATTTTCATGGATATCTTGAAATAGATTATTATAAGGCAGCCTTAGTGCAAATTAAAAACAAAGTTACTGATCCTGTTTTTTTTATTTTTAGTGATGATCTTGACTGGTGTAAAGAGAACCTTACATTTATTGATAAAAAGGAGTTTGTTGAAGGAAAAGCAAATAATATAAGTACTCAGGAAGAACTGGTATTAATGAGCCACTGCAAACACAATATTATTGCCAACAGCAGCTTTAGCTGGTGGGGCGCCTGGTTAAATCAAAATAGAGATAAAACGGTTATTGCACCAAAAAACTGGTTTGCCGATAAAAAAATAAATACTAACGACCTTATCCCAAACAATTGGATAAAAATTTAAATATTAAAATGCCTATAGTTTCTGTACTTATGCCTGTTTATAACGGTGCTAAATATTTGCAAGAAGCCATTCAAAGCATTTTGGATCAAAGTTTTGTAGATTTTGAACTTTTAATAATTAACGACGGTTCTACTGACGATTCTGAAAAAATAATTTTATCAATCAAAGATCCGCGTATTGTTGTTATTAAAAACGACAACAATATGGGTTTAATAAACTCATTGAATAAAGGTTTAAATGCGGCAAAAGGAAAATACATTGCCCGTATGGATGCTGACGATGTGGCAATGCCGCAAAGATTGCAACTACAGGTAAAGGAATTTGAGGCAAGTCCTAATGCTGTGGTCATTGGCAGCGATTACTTTTTATTGACTGCCAAAAAAATATCCCGTAAAAAAAATAAGAATAATAGCGATTTTCAAAAAGCCATGTTGCTTTTCTCTCCCAGTTTTTGTCATCCAACGGTGATGATGAAAAACATTTTTGCTGAAAAGAATTTAGTTTATAAAAGTGATTATGTGCATGCAGAGGATTATAAATTGTGGACAGATCTGGCCTTTTTGGGAGAATTTAGAAATGTGCCTGAGCCTTTGTTAAAGTACCGCTCACACGCTTCGCAAATAAGCAGCCAAAATCACGCTATCCAACTTACAATTAGTGAAAGAATACGAAAAGAATATTGCAATGCGCTTAAGTTTGAATTATCCGAAGAACAATTTGCTATTTTAAATTTGATCGGTAATAATGTTTTTATTACTTCTATTGAAACACTTAAAGAAATAGAAACCTTTTTGTTGTATTTAAAAGAACAGAATAAAAAGAATAAAGCATTCAATGAAAAATCGTTTGATCTTTTTTTGCATAAATTCTGGTTTGACAGCTGCGGTTATTCAAATCTTGGGCTTGCAGCCTATAGCCTGTATTCAAGATCTATGCTTTCAAAAGTAACAAAGGTAACGTTGGATAAAAAAAGCAAGTTGCTTACAAAATGTTTGATCCGAAAATTCAGGAAAGCCTGAACAATTTAAACCACGTAGACACATAGAATTATTTGACTTAGAATTATCTAAAGAACAACATAGCTTTTTCGATTTATCGAAAAAGATGTGCTATGTTTTCTCTTTTTATAAATAATAATAATTGTTTTTAAAAATAACTATGTGCCTATGTGGTTAATTTTAAACCCAACATTTTTTTCACTTGCTCTGTCCAGTTATTCCAATTAAGTAAGTCGTCGTATAATTTTCGTGTTTCTTTTCTTAACTCAATGTATTCCTGCGGATGATCAATTAAACAAGAGATCTTTTCTGCATAAGCTTTCCCTTTATCATTGTAATCAACTAAAAAGCCATTCTTCTCTTGCTTTAAATGTCCCGCCACACCACCGGTATTAGCAACAACGCAAGGCATGCCATAAGCGCTTGCTTCATTTATCACAATTGGGGTGCAATCAAAGCGGGTAGGCAATATTAAAAAATGATGTTGTCTGTAGATTTGGTTCAATTTTTCTTGCCCTTTTGGATCATTCTTGTCAATAAAAGAAATAACATTCATTTTAGGGTGAGTGAATTGCGCCGGAGGAATGCAGCCTAAAACAGTTAAAGAAATAGTGTAACCCTTCTCTAAAAGCAATTTAAAGGCATTGTATGCAATTTCTCCACCTTTGTTCTCCCAATACACACCAACAAATAAGATCTTCCATTCTGTTGGTGCTAAAAATTCAAGCTCACTTTTTTGCGGCAAACGGTCAAAGTTGGCGCCAAAAGGAATAATATTTACTTTTTCAGGTGCAGCCTTATAATCTCTAATGGCCGATGTTTTGGCCCATTCGGAAGAAACTATGGTAAACCTACTTTTTTGAACTGCTTGTTGCTCAATAAAATTTCCTTCTTTAATTGAATTTTGTGTCAAATTCTTTAAACTATCGTGATAATTTAAACAGCTTGCAAAGGTGCCATCTGAAATGTAAATAATAGGAATGTTGGTCTCAAGCATTGCTAATTCACAAGATGCGGCCGGAGCAACAATATAATCGTATTTTTTTTCTTTTAATTTTTTGTTGAAGTAGGAAGCGTAACCTTTGCTAATGAATAAACTGTGCCTGTAACTGTAACGCTTTCCGAGCACTTTTAAATAGAACTGGTTAACAAATTTAGCCAGCAAAAGCCTTAATTTTGGTTCGTAGGGACCTAAAATTGTTACCTCGCCAAACGTTGAAAGCTGCTTATAGATAGAGTAGTGCGTGCCACTCCAAACCTTTTTATTTGTGGGGTTTTCAGAAGATAAATAAGCAATTTTTAAAGAAGTTCTAAGCACATTATAAAATTAAGATTATTTTTGTTAAAAATCTAACTATCGGCCCTACACTCAGCATAATTATTGTTAGTTACAACTGTATGGATTTCTTAATTGAGGCTATACATTCCATTCAAAAATACGTTGAATGCAGTTACGAAATTATTATTGTAGATAATGCTTCTAAAGATAAAACCAAAGAGGTTATTCCCGCTTTAGACACAAACATTAAATTTATTGCCAATGCAAACAATGCCGGCTTTTCTGCTGCCAATAACCAGGGCTTTGCTGTTTCTAAGGGCGAATATGTTTTATTGTTGAATCCGGATGCCAAGCTTATTAATGCAGATATTAAAAACGCAATAAGTGCTTTGGAGAAACAGCCGGATCAGATAATTGGGCCAAAGATCTTGAATCCCGACCTTACTTTTCAGGATTCAATTATAAAGCAACCAAATGTTGCGGGCATTTTTTTGGAAACATTTTTCCTGCTTTATTTTTATACGCCAAAACCGGGCAATAATTTTGCTTTGTCAGGAGCTTGCTTATTAATGAAAAGCGAGATCTATAAAAAATTAGGCGGTTTAGACGTAAATTTATTTTGGATGGACGATGTTGATCTTTGTTACAGGGCCAATCAACTAAATATAAAATGTACCTATTTTACTGAGTGGACAGTTGTGCATGATTACGGGCAATCCACAAAAAAGAATTACAATGTGGCCATCTCTAATCAATTAATAAGCAAACTAAAGTTCTTTAAAAAGCATGAACAGGGTTTTAATTTTATTGTATCGGTTTTTTTAACGCAAATTCAAATAGTGTTAAGGATCTTGTTATTCGCGCTTTTAGCACCATTTAAAGAAGTTTACCGCTTAAAATTTTTAGCCTATTGTTATTCGCAAAAAAAGTTATTTAGCTATATCTTTACAAAACAAAATAATCTGCTTTGAAAGTCCTTTTATTATCCGATACGTATAGCGAGCATACTGAAAAGTGGGCCCTTGGCTTGGCTAACAGCGGCATAAAAGTTGGGTTATTCAGTTTTAATAAAGCATCTTATAATTGGTACGTTCACGAAAATATCACTGTTTTTTTTGAGCCGGATAGTAAAATAAATGCCGAAAGTACTTTAACAAAAATAGCCTATATAAAATACGTAGCTATTTTAAAAAAGATCATTAAACATTTTGAACCGGATATTTTGCACGCACATTACGCTACCAGTTATGGCTTTGTAGGTGCGTTAACGGGCTTTCATCCATTTGTTGTTTCAAGCTGGGGTTCAGATGTAATGAAGTTTCCAAATAAAAATTTTGTAGCAAAGTCAATTTTAAAATTCAATTTTAAAAAGGCAGATCTGTTGTGCGCTACTTCTTTTACTATCGAAGAATACATTCACCAGGTAATTAATAAACCTGTTTCTGTAATTCCTTTTGGTATAAATATTGATGAGTTTAAGCCAAAAAAAGCAGAGTCGTTGTTTAACGAGAATGACTTTGTGCTTGGTAGCATTAAACCTCTTGAAAGCCTCTATAATATTGATATTCTTATAAAAGCTTATGCTAAAGTATTACCAAAATTTGATAATTTAAAACTACTGATAATAGGAGAAGGAACTGAAGATAAAAACCTGAAAGAACTTTGCAAAGAATTAGGTATTTTTGAAAAGGTAATGTTTACAGGCCGCGTTCCTTTTAAAGAAATAAGCAATTATTATAATATGCTGGATGTGCTGGTAAATATTAGCGAATACGAAAGTTTTGGTGTTTCGGTGGTTGAAGCAATGGCATGCGAAGTGCCGGTTATTGTAAGCAACGTTGGTGGTTTAAAAGAAGTGGTGAAGGATGATAGTGTTGGACTAAAGGTAAATATTGGCGATGTGGAAGATACCGCTAAAGCTATTGAACGTTTAATAACAGATAAGCAGTTGTATGAACAGATTGCAGTAAATGGAAGGAAGCATGTAATTGAAAAATACAACTGGCAAAATAATTTGCAGCAAATGATAAGCGAATATTCAAAATTGTTAACGCAACAAAAAAAATAAAATTGATCTTAAAACCTATAAAAGATATTGCTCTGTTTGCAGAAAAAGCTGAATCCATTATTGGAGTATTTGGCACCAAAAAATGGCTATCTGTTTATGGTGAACAATTAGAGTTGATTGGAATATATAAAGACGAACACCAGCTTATTGGCGGCTTTTACTTTTTAAAGACCCGTAAGTATGGTTTCAATTTTGTAAAGTTGCCACCTTATACACCTCATTGTGGGTTGTTTTTTGTTTCTGAAAGTAAGAATAAGTCATCTATCAATAATTTTTCTAAAGAAGTAATGAACGATATTTGCACTTATTTTACAGAGCAAAAGAGCTCGCTCACCATTTTGGCTTTTCCCTCTGATATTATCGATCTGCAACCATTTATTTGGGATAAATACAAAGTAATTCCAAATTATACTTATCGTATAGATCTTCATAAAACAATGGAGGAGATCAAAAGTAATTTTGATACCAAGAATAGGAATGTTATTAATAAAGCTATTAAAGAAGAGATAATTGTTTTGCAGGATTCAATGAGCCGCGAAGAATTGTATAAATTCTTTAAAGGAGCATTAAAATCGGCCGGGGCAAACGTTTACGAAGAAGAGTTAAAGAATATCTTTTTGCAATTTTCAGATGCTTCTAATTCTTTTGCTTTGATTGCAAAAAAAGAAGATAAATTTTACGGCGCTGTTTTTTGTGTGTACGATAAAAATAACTGTTATTACTTATTAGGTGGCGTTGATAAAAATGCCGGCATACAGGGCATTAATAATTTGTTGATCCAAAAAAGCATTGAAAAAGCAAAAGAATTAGGTTGTAACACTTTTGATTTTGAAGGCTCGATGTTAAAAGGTGTAGAGAAATTCTTTCGCGGTTTTGGCCCTGAATTAATTCCGTATTACACTGTTAACAAGGCTTCGCTACCATTAGAAATTCTTTTAAAATATAAGAAACGCGAAATATTTTAATGGATAAGGTGCAGCTTATAAAGCATAAAGATATTGATCTTAAAAAATGGGATAAAGCAATTTTATCGTCAAAAAATCCTTTGGTATTTGCGCAATCTTTTTATTTGAATGCAACATCCCCAAAGTGGGATGCCTTAGTAATTGGCGATTACGAAAGTGTTTTTCCATTAACGGTAAAAAGTAAATTAGGTTTTAAGTATTTACCGCAGCCATCATTCACATCGCAACTAGGCACCTTTGGGAAGGTAAACGATGCTACTGAGCTGGCGTTTTATAACTACATAACAACTCATTTTAAGCTCATTGAAATAGAGTTAAATGCTTCAAATAAATTAAAAGTAAAAGGCCTGAGCCAGAAAAGAACATTTATTATTGATTATAAAAAAGAATACACTTATAATCAAAATACAAAGCGCAATATTAAAAAGGCCCACGAAAACGGCTTAAGGGTACAAGATGCTGATGAAAAAGAAAGTATTTCTCTTTCTAAAAAGATCGTAGATCCTTTTTTGGAAAAAGAGGTTGGTCTTTCAAAACCGGTTGTAAAAACATTTAACGCCTTGTTGGCAAACGGTTTAAAACACAAACAGATCATTACGTTTAAAACCGTTGATGCTAATGGAAAAGTAAAAGCCATTGGCCATTTTGCTTTTAACAATACCCATGCTTTATATTTAAAAGGTACAAACATAGATAAGAAGGAGAATAGCGGGAGTATGCATTTATTAATTGATTTTGCTATTAAGTATTTTAAAACCAAAGCTAAGATATTTGATTTTGGAGGAGGCGGAAACGAAGGATTAGCAGGCTTTTACAGAGGTTTAGGTGGCAGCCAGTTAGATTATTATTTCTTAAAAATTAACCGCTTGCCTAAAGTAATAACCGTTTTAAAAGGAAAGAAATTTAAAGATCTATGAAAGCCATAATCTCTCACGACATAGATCACATCAGTGTTTTAGAACACACTTTTAAAGATGCCATCATACCAAAATTTATGGTGCGTATGCACATCGAATTATTGGCAGGAAAGATCTCTCTTAGGGAATATATGTTACGCTGGACAGATTTTTTTAAGAACAAATGGCAAAATATTGACGAGTTAATAACCTACAATAACATAAATAATATTCCTTCTTCATTTTTTATTGCGGTTAACAGAGGCGTTGGCCTTAATTACTCAAACCGGGCGGCATTGCTTTGGATAGAGCAAATGAAAAGAAGAAATTGCGAGATCAATATTCACGGCATTGAATTTGAGAACCAGGAGTTTATTAATAAAGAATTTGATCTGTTTGGTCAATTAGCGGGGCAGAATAATTTTGGTGTCAGAATGCATTATGTTAGAAATTCTGCACAAACGTTTACGATGCTTGATAAAGCGGGTTATAAATTTGATAGTACCGAACATGCTTTTAAAGACCCCTATAAAATTGGTAATATGTGGGAGTTTCCTTTCCAGATAATGGATGGATGGGTAATTGAAGATGGAAAAAAATGGCAATCACTCAATTTAGAAAAAGCAAAAGCAAAAACCATAAAGCTAATTGATAAAGCACAAGCACAAAATTTAAAATACCTTGGTATAGATTTTCACGATCGGTATTTTTCACATTCGTTTAAAACCTGGCTAAACTGGTATATGTGGCTGGTTGAATATTTAAAAAGTAATAAGATCGAATTCATTAATTACAGCGGGGCTATAAAAGAGCTTGAAAAATAAATTTACCGCATAAAACTCTGTAATTACCTCATTTATTGTCTCTAAAAAAAATAATGCCTTAAATTTGAACTATTAAGAGTTCATACAACATACTCATTCATATTGTTGCATCAGTTGCTTTTTTGCTGATCCCTTTTTTAGCATCGAGTAGCAATGGATTATTTCATAATCCCGGAGGTGTTATTGATATTGTATTTCAATCTGAATTGCTCATTTTTTTTTATTTGAATTATTATTTTTTTGTAGATAAATTCTATTTCACTAAAAAATATATCACTTACGTAGTGGTGATCATTGTGGCCATTATTGTGTTTGTGCCTGTTACCGATTCTATTATTTTTGGAATGTTACAACGTATCGAACCTCATGAACATGGCTTTGGACCGGGGCAAGAGAGGCCGCATCCTCATCCAAGTTTTTTACGGGTAATTATTGATAAGAAGCTATACCTGTTTTTATTTGTGTTTGTTGCTTCTTTGTTATTAAAGATCAGGCAGCACTTAAAAGTGATACAGCAGGAAAAAACAAGTAGTGAACTTTCATTTTTAAAAGCACAGATCAATCCGCATTTTTTATTCAATACATTAAATAGTATTTACTCTTTATCCTTGCAAAAGTCAGACGATGCCCCGCAGGCAATAGTCAAGCTTTCGAGTATGATGCGTTATGTTTTAAAAGAAACAAAGGATGATTATGTGGCGTTAAACAGTGAGCTGAATTACGTTCGTGATTACGTTGAGCTTCAAAAATTACGGATAGATAAAAAAGTAAAATTTGAGTTTAAAATAGAACGTAACGGGCAAGATCAAAAAATAGCGCCATTGATATTGATCCCTTTTATTGAAAACGCCTTTAAATATGGTGTTAATTCAGAAGAAAATTCATCTATCAGCATTAAAGTAAGCGTTGATAAAAAACAGTTGATACTTTATATTCACAATAACAAAGTAAAAAATATGTTTGCTGAAAATTTAAGTACCAATTTGGGTATTGAGAATACAAGAAAAAGATTAGAACTGCTTTATCCGGGTAAACATAAGCTGGATATAAAAGACCTTGAAAAAGAATTTATTGTAAATTTATCTCTCGAATTAAATGATTAAAGCAATTGCAATAGATGATGAGCCTTTGGCCTTAGATATTATTGATAATTTTTGCACGCGCTCTTCTAAAATAACTCTCGAAAAAACATTTACATCGCCCCATGAAGGTTTAAAGTACCTTAACAAATATCCTGTAAGTTTGGTTTTTTTGGATATTCAAATGCCCGGCATTACAGGTGTTGAGCTTGTTAAGAATATAAAACAGGATGTGATGATCATATTTACCACTGCATTTGATAATTATGCTGTTGAAGGTTTTAATTTAAATGCGATAGATTATTTATTAAAACCTTTTTCGTACGAACGTTTTGTACAGGCCATTGATAAAGTAGCACATTACCAGGCACAGATGTCAAATCCTGCTAATTCTGATCAATCAATTTTTATTCGTGCAGATTATTCTTTGGTGAAGATAGAATTTGATAAGATCAAATATATTGAAGGCCTGGATGATTATATTAAAATTCACCTTGATGACGCAAAGCCGGTGGTGGCAAGATACACCATGAAATTCTTTTTAGAGAATCTTCCCGGCAATTTATTTATGCGTGTGCATCGCTCGTTCATTGTTCCTGTTAAAAAGATCAATGCCTATAAAAATAAAACTCTAAAGATTTTAGATGTGGATATTCCGGTAGGCCCAAGTTATGAGGCGGCAGTTATGGAGATATTTAACAATAAATAGTTCACCTTTTTTTTTAAACTTTTTACCTCTTTTATTTTTTACACTGTAACTTTTAAAGTACATTTACTTAACAATAAATTTACTTTATTATGAAATCATTTACATTAAAATGCGCAATATTTGCGTTGTCATTAATTTGTTCTTTTTCTTTAAAGGCCCAACAATGGAATGGCTTAACATTATACAGTAATAGTGGATCGCAAATAGCTTATTTGATAGATACAAACAGCACAGTAGTTAAAACCTGGAATTTTACAGGTGGCGGCACTGGTTACTCTACACATTTGGCTCCGGGTGGTGATCTTTACCGCACAGTAACTACAACCAATGTTTTAAGCGGTGGTGGTATGACAGGTAAGATCCAAAAATGGAGTTACTCAGGAACTTTACTTTGGGATTATACTTATTCATCATCTACTTATTGTATGCATCATGATCATTGCGTAATGCCAAATGGTAACGTTTTAATTATTAGTTATGATGTTAAAAGCGCAGCTACAGTAACAGCCGCGGGTGGTACAAACAACATTACAGTTTGGGCAGAAAAAATTCTTGAATTACAACCAACAGGCCTTAACACTGCAAACATTGTTTGGCAATGGAATGTGTGGGATCACCTTGTACAAAATGTAAATTCAAGTCTTGCCAATTACCAAACATCTATCGTAAATAACCCACAATTATTAAATATTAATTATGCGCTTCAAAAAGATTGGATGCACATGAACGGAATTGATTATAACCCTATTTTAGATCAAATAGTGGTGAGTTCTCATAATTTAAATGAATGGTATGTTATTGATCATAGCACAACTACAGCGCAGGCTGCAGGCCATACGGGCGGTAACGGTGGCAAAGGAGGAGATTTTTTATACCGTTGGGGTAACCCGTTTGCTTATCAGGGAGGAAGTTCAAGTGTTTTAAATGTAACACACGATGCGCATTGGATACCTGAAGGTTCTCCAAATGCAGGCTATCTTGCTGGCATAAACAATAAAGGTATCACTGCGCCAACATCACAAACAACTGTAGATAGAATTTCACCACCACGAAGCGACTATAATTATACTATTAACATTGGTTCGCCTTTTACACCTGCTTCTTATACTTCAAGACATGTTAGCCCGTCTTATACAAGTAACATGGGTAGCTCAGACCAATTTCCTAACGGTAACCAAATGGTATGTTTAGCAACATCGGGTTATATTTATGAAGTGGATCCTTCTAACACCGTTATTTGGAGCAAAAGTACCGGTGGTACAACACCACAGGCACATCGTTACACAACGTGTTACATAAACAATCCTGCGCCTCCGCAACCTGTTATTACTTATAACAATCCCGACCTTGTATCAAGTGCCGCTACAACCTACCAATGGTACTTTAATGGTAATTTAATTGCAGGCGCAACCAGCCAAACTTACACACCAACACAATATGGTATTTATGTAGTAAGAACTACAGATGCTAACGGTTGTGTAAATGTTTATTCTCAAGGCCTGGATTATACGCCGGTTACAGCTATCAGATCAGAAAGTAATAAGTTAAATTCATTATTGGTGTTTCCAAATCCAACAACCGGCGCTATTGAAATAGATCTTAACGGTTATACTTCAGACGAGTTTACTGTGTCAGTTTTTGATAACATGGGTAAATTGGTATTAACAAGCAGCAACGAAACAAAATTAGATCTTTCCAATTTTAGTAATGGATTATATATTTTAACAGTTTCTTCTCCAAATAAAGTATCAGTAAATAAAAAAATAAATTTAGTAAAATAACAACATGAAAAAATTATTAAGCCTTCTCATTGTTCTTTGCATCTCATCGGGCGTATATGCAAAAAAAGTAAAGTTTGCAGTTAATATGGGTACCAATACTATTAGTCCAAATGGAATACATGTAATTGGTGATTTTCAGGTAATAGCCGGATTTGGCACTTCAGATTGGGATCCGGGAACGACATCATTAACACAAGAAGGGTCTTCAACCATTTATAGCATCATCGTTAATATTCCAGCATTTAATAAGTACGAATATAAATTTGTAAACGGTAATCAAACTTACGAAGCGGAATTTGTGCCCGAAGAAGCACGTGTTGGATATAATTTTAATGATAACCGTTGGCTGTATGTAGATTCGTTGGCAAATGATACAACTTATGTTGGCGCCATTTTATTTGGTGGTAATGCACCCGCAGGTAAATCATTGATCCGTTATAAGGTAGATATGAGCGGAGTTTTACCGGTTCCGGCAATTGGTGCGCATGTTGGCACAAGTTACCAAAGTTTTAATCCTGCCACAATTTATATGTACAGTTTTGGTAATGATGTTTATGAGATCATTAATTATGTTACCAATGGCACTTACCAATTTAAATTTTACAATGGTAATACAAGTGGTAGTACCGAAACCGTTCCGGGTAGCTGTGCAACTTCAGGCAACAGATCAATTATTGTAACAAAAGATACGGTAATGCCTGAAATTTGTTTTTCAAGCTGCGCTGTTTGTGCTGTTGGTGTAGGTGTAAAAGAGAACTCAAATTCAGCTTTATCTTTAAAAATGTATCCAAATCCTGCAAAAGACGTAATTACAATAAGTTCTAAAATAAATGGCACTTATGCAATTGTGGTATTTGATGCAAAAGGAAAACAAGTAATGTTGGTTAAAAATGTTGAGGAAGAAACAGCATCATTGAATATCAGTGACCTTAATTCAGGCATTTATTTTGTGCGCATAGTTGGAAAAAATAACCAAAGCGCAATACAAAAATTAGTGATAGAGTAAAATAAAAAATGTTCAGGTACTTTAGATTATTAGGATTGCTCATACTTTTAAATTTTAAAAGTTATGGGCAATCTTTTTATAATACAAACGCTATTCAAAAAATAGAGGTACATTTTAATGATCCCAAATGGGATTATATGTTAGATACAGCTAAGTTGGGTAAAGAAGGTTATGTGATGGCGCAATGGGTTAAGATAAACGGTATTCAATACGATAGTGTAGGTCTAAGGTATAAAGGAAATAGTTCTTACGATTCTACCCGCTTAAAAAATCCTATACATATTGAGCTGGATGCATATAAAAATCAAAATCACCAGGGCTATCAGGATATTAAATTAAGTAATTGTTACCAGGATCCATCTATGGTGCGTGAGGTGCTGGCTTATAATATATTGAAAGATTATATGCATTGCCCTGAGGCTAATTTTGCGCAGGTATATATCAATAACACCTACATGGGTGTATATTCAAATACCGAGTCTATAAATAAAACATTTTGCGGCAATCACTTTTTTTCGCAGGATGGTACTTTTATAAAAGGAAATCCAAACATTACACCTTCAGCAAATACAAAATGTAATTTAAAACAGTTAAGCGGCGATAGCAGCGCGTATTTTAATTTTTACGAGATAAAATCCGATTATGGTTGGAAACAATTGGAAATATTATGTGATTCGGTTACCAATCATCCAAATACCATTGAAACTGTAATAGATGTTGACCGTGCCATTTGGATGCTTGCATTTAATAATATTTTAATAAACCTTGATAGTTATAGCGGGGCTTTTTGTCAGAATTATTATTTGTATAAAGATCGTACAAAACATTATAACCCAATTGTGTGGGATCTTAATATGAGCTTTGGCGGATTTCCTTTTTTAGGAAATTCAAATTCAAGTCTTGCAAGTCTTAGTATTGCCAATATGCAAAACCTTCCGGTTAATATTCATGCAACCGATGCTTATTGGCCTTTGATAAAAGCTGTTTATAACAATCCCTTGTACAAACGCATGCTGGTTGCTCATACGCGCACAATGCTAAACGAAGTGTTTGTAAGCAATAATTATATTACAGATTATAACCAGCTAAAAGCATTGGTAGATACGGCTGTTTTAAGCGATACACGTAAATTTTTCACGTACACGCAATTTCAAAATGCTTTAAACACAAATTATTCTGTTGGTAGTTATTCGGTACCTGGCATACAAACTTTAATGAACGGTAGAATTTCTTATTTACAATCTACCTCAGATTTTACAGTTACAACACCTACAATTACCGCTGTAAATAATATTGCAACGCCCGTTTTAAATGCTTCATTAACCTTTACAACCAATGTTACAAATGCAACTACAGTTTATTTTGGCTATCGTTTTTCATTGGCAGATAAATTTATACGCGTTTTAATGTACGATGATGGAGCCCATAGTGATGGCGCGGCAGGCGATAATATTTATGGAACAAGCGTTAGCATGACCGGTAATCAAATGCAATATTATGTGTATGCAGAAAATGCCAATGCAGGTGTTTTTTCTCCTGAAAGGGCCGAACATGAGTTTCATGAATTAAAGATCCTTCAAAATCCTTTAGCAGGACAAGTAGTGATAAACGAATTTTTGGCAAAGAATAATGACGATGTAAAAAATGAGTTTAATTTATTGGAAGATTGGATAGAACTTTACAATACAACCAACACACCTTTAAGCCTTAGTAATTATTATTTAAGTGATGAGAATAAAGACAAGGCAAAATTCGCATTCCCAAATAATACCGTAATACAGCCAAATGGTTTTTTAATTGTGTGGGCAGATAATGTTAGTTTAACCGGTACACAATTGCATGCACCTTTTAAGTTGGATGAAGACGGTGATAAGATCATTTTAAGCAATGGCTTAAGATCAATTTTAGATAGCGTTTCGTTTGGGAATCAAACATCTGATATTTCGGTTGGCCGTTGCCCGGATGGCATTGGTAGTTTTACATTCCTGCAATATCCTTCATATGCTTTGTCTAATTGCGCTGTTGGTATTAATGAATACAGTTTTAAGGAAGATGACCTTATAGTGTTTCCAAACCCTGCTAATAATTATTTTAAAGTAAGCACACGGGCAAATACAAAACAAAACATTGAGATCACAAATACGTTAGGGCAGATTGTTTATACAAATACTTTTGAAAGCACTTTAACAGTACCTGTAAACGGCTGGCAAAGCGGACTATATCTTGTAAAGTGTAATAATTCAACAAAAAAAATAATAATTACTAACTAAAATATAAAAGAATGCTGTACATTAAGAATTTAATGAAATTAGGATTTGTACTTCTGTTTGTTGTAACTTTATTCTCGTGTAGAAAAGAAGCAGGAGAAGGAGGAACATCAACCATAAAAGGTAAGATCTGGGTAGAGGACTGGAATAATGCTTTTACCATTAAAAATGGCGAGTATGCAGGATACGATGAGGATGTTTATATTTTATATGGAGATGCTGTTAGTTATAGCGAAAAAACAAAAGCTAATCCTGATGGCGAATTTGAATTTAAATATTTGCGCAAGGGAAAATACAAGATCTATGTATACTCAAAAGATAAAACACTACAATCAAAATCCGGCGATGTTTCAATTATTAAAGAAGTTGAGATAACAGGTAAAAAACAAACTAAAGAAATTGAACAAATAACTATTTATAATTAAGCACATGCAAAAAGCACTCATAGTTTTTATTTTATCACTTTTAAGCACTTTTTCTTTTGCGCAAAAAAAGAAAGAGATTAAAAAGCTTGGCATAAAAACCATTACTTCGGTTGAGACACATGGTACTAAAACATTTACCGATTCAAAAGCTACTTACAACTCAAGTGGCTTAATGATAGAAGAGATAAACTATGATAAGGAAGGACTTTTAAAATCAACCACAAAATACAAATACAATGGCGATGATGATGTGATAGAAGAACTGGAATATGATGAGAAAAGTGTTTTAAAAGAAAAACGGACATATAAATATAATGCCCTGAAAGAAAAAACAGAAGAATTGGTATCTGATGCAAATAATAAACAATTAAAAAAGAATGTTTATACTTATGATGCTAAGGGTCTAAAAACAGAGCGTAAAACCTACGACGCTAACAATAATTTAGTAGTTACAAAAAAATACACTTACGGTTATAAATAATTGAGCACTGTTAACGACATATTAAACTCATTTACTGCCATTACTTTAAAAGAAATGGATGGGGTTAAGTTAATGGATAGAACTGATACCAAGTTTACATTTAAAGTGGAGCTGTTGCCCGAAGTATTAAAAGCAATTGAACCTTTTTACAAATGTCTGCAAATAGAATCGAAGGTAATGAGTAGCTACCAGACCTTATATTATGATACAAGCAACCTAATGCTTTATAACAAACATCATAACGGTGAACTAAACAGGTATAAGATCAGGCACAGAACTTATGTTGATTCTAACCTTGGCTACCTGGAGGTAAAATTTAAAAACAATAAAGGCCGCACTATTAAAGAAAGAATAAAAGAGAAAGAAGCTGCAGCTGTTTTTAATGAAAAATCTCATACCTTTTTAGCGGGTGAGCTACCATTCGATCCTAACACACTTGTACCGGTTGTTTGGGTAAATTATAGTCGTATTACCTTAGTCAACAAACAAAGTGCTGAGCGCCTCACAATTGATATAAACCTTGAGTTTAAAAAAGACGATCAAAGTACCCTTCTTGATAATCTTGTAATTGCAGAGGTAAAACAAGAAAAAAAGAAACCTTCGCCCTTCATTAAAACCATGAAAAAATTAAGGGTACGTGAAGGTTCTATTAGTAAATATTGTTTCGCTATTGCCTTTATGCACAATGGCGCAAAGAAAAATAATTTTAAAGAAAAATTACTGGCATTAAAACACATCATTGATCATGACACTATTACAAATATCTACAGACGTTGCGGTTGATAGCAGCACGGCAGAATTAGTAAAAATATTGAGTAAATTCTCATTCAGGTTTTTAATAGATATCGTTTCGGTATTTATCCTTATCCGTTTAGTGTATTACCGTGTTTATAAACGCAGCGATCTTTTCTTCACATTTTTTATTTTTAACGTAGTTATCTTTTTGATCTGTTTTTTACTAAACAAGGTGGAGTTGAGTATGGGTGCGGCTTTTGGTCTTTTTGCTGTATTTAGCATGTTGCGTTACCGCACTGAAGATATTAGCATTAAAGATATGAGCTATTTGTTTTTAGTAATAGCCATTGGTTTAATTGCCGCGGTTACCAAGATCAAAGATACAAGTGACGGCTACGAATATTTGTTTTTAGGGCTTATTAATCTTGTAATAATTGGTGTTGCTTTTATTTTCGAGACTAATTTATTCTTTAAAAAAGAAGCAGTTCAGATCGTGAATTATGAGAATATTGAGTTGATCAAAAAGGAACGTCATGCCGAATTAATAGAAGATATAAAACTACGCACCGGTCTTAATGTACACCGTATCTCTATTGGCAAGATCGATTTTTTAAAAGATGCCGCGCAAATAAAGATCTATTATTACGAAGAAAAAATTTAATGCGTCAATTTAGCTTATATATTTTCTTATTGTGTTTGTGTATTTTTCCTATAGCAATGAATGCGCAGTATTATAATGATGATGCCGGTTTTTGGTTTTATTTGAAGGTAGATAAGAATATTACAAAAAAGCTAAATGCACAGTTTACACTGCAGAATCGTTTTGAAAATAATGTTTCTGAATACAGTCAGGTAAATGGTAATATTGAATTAACCTATAAATTAAATAAGCATTTTAGATTGGTTGGCGGATATGTATATGGTTTTAAAAAAAATACAGAAGGATTTTATGGAGACAGGCAACAAGCTTATGCAGGTTTTGTACTCAGAAAGCGTTTTAAAAGTTTTGTATTTTCTTACAGAAACATTTTTCAGGGGCAGGTTAAAAATGTAAATTCAAGTGAAAAAGGGGCCATTCCTATTTATTTTGACCGGAATAAATTTTCGGTTAAATACGAGATCAATAAACGCTTTGAAGTAATGTTGGCAGATGAGATAAACTTATCCTATAACCAGCCAAATTTTGATAATATTGCACGTAACAGGGCATTTGCAGAAGTGTATTATAATCTTAGCTCTAAATCATATATAGCAACCTATTTTATGTTTCAGCAGCACTATCGTTTTAAAGGCCAGCCAAAACGCGATTTTATTTTTGGCCTGACTTATTCGCACAGTTTTTAATATTTACTTTTAATAAAAGCTCATCATTCCATTTTTTACCCCAGTTCGGATAATAACCATCTGGCTTTTGCTCAGCATAATATTTACAGGCTTCTTTTAATAATTCCATAGCTTTTGGTTTTTTACTTTTATCGGTAGGATAAAGAATTAAATAATAATACCCATAAACAGATAAGATACGTGGATTTTTAGGAGCTGCTTTTCTTAACTCAATAATATCTGCTTCAAGTAATTTTATTTTATCGACTCTTGTTTTTTCTTTGTTAAAGCGTAATTCAATTATTTTAAGATATAATCCTAATATTTTATTTTCAGGCTGTTTTACATCCAATGTATCAGTTCTTTTAAGCGATTCTTTAGCCAAAAAATAATTCGATCTGGCAAAGGCAGTGTCTTTTTTTAAAAGAAGGTCTGCCATTTTAGTGTAACATAGTGTATGATGAAAAGCAACGGGCCAATCGTTTGGTGAACCTATCAAAAGCCTGTCAAATGCGCTTGCGCTTTGTCTTAAAATTTCAGGATCGTTGGATGTATCTGCGATAGCAACATTAGCATTCATTACCTGTTCATAAAATGATTGTGATTGCAATTTTAAGATCAAAACAAAAAATATCAATAAAAAAACTTTGCGCATAACTTAACAATGAATGGTTGAATTACGGTAAATGTAGCACCTTTGTTTTTACAAAAGCCAGGCCGTTTTATTTAGTTTTTCACTAATAAGCCTATTTATGCACCATTAAGCGGATTTTTTGCTTTTAGTAGCTATTTTTTTTAAATTCACATTTCAATTTATTCTTCACTATTTAATAACAATTAAATTACAAAAAAAATTAGTCAGTATTAAAGTACATTCTTAGAAAAGGTAAAAATTATGTTTAAAAAAAAGCATTTAGGATCTGTTTTTTGTTTAGTGATCATAATCGCATTGACTTCATGTAAAAAGCCGCCGGGAGAAGGCGGTTTTGCGAGTATTACAGGGAAACTGTATGTTAAGAATTATGAAGAAACATTTACGGTTTTAACTTCAGAATATTATGCAGCGGGCGAAACAGTTTATATAATTTATGGCGATGGACAAGAAGTTGGTAATACTGTAAAAACCTCTTACGACGGTTCATTTATATTTAACTTTTTAAGAAAAGGAAAATACAAAGTTTATGCAATTGGTAAAGATTCCACAAAACCATATCAGTCGGTTCCCAAGGAAAGTTTATTTGAGGTTGAGATTACGGAAAAGAAGCAAAAAAAGGTTTTAGAAGATATCGTAATCCTCGATTAATTGACAGGTAGTAAAAAAATATTTCTTTATTGTTTTTTATTTTTTGTAATTGCTGCACATGCTCAGGATACAAAGGATGCAGGCTTATGGGCAACTTTTACTATACAAAAAAAAATTAATAAGAAAATAAATTTTGTTATTGACCAGGAGTTTCGCTTACGCGAAAATTTTCAGCGCATCAATTTATTTTACACCAATATTGGTATTGATTACAAAGCAACAAAATGGTTAAAGATCAGTCCAACCTATCGCACCATACAAAAAAAACGATTTGATGGTACCTTTAGTTACAGGCATAGGTTAATGCTGGATCTTACTTTTAAAAAGAAACTTCAAAAATTTACTTTAAGTGAACGCGCACGTTATCAAATAGAAGTACAGGATCTTTATACAAGCAAAAAAGGAAAATTAGCTGAGCAGTTCTTACGCTTTAAAACAGATATTAAATATTCTGCCAATGATCAAATAACGCCTTATGTGTCCTGTGAACTAAGATACCAGATCCATTCACCACGGGGCGATGGGCCGGTTTATGACAATGGCTTTCACCGCATAAGAAATGTTGCCGGTTTAGAATACAACATCAACAAGGATAATTCCGTAAATCTTTATTACCTTATACAATCTGAGTTTAATATTTCAGATCGTGAAAGTATTTACATTATTGGTATTGCTTACACCCTTACATTATAACATTAAAAGAATTCTAACTTCCATATAGAAAACTGACCTTATTTTTTACTGAGCCATTTCATTATTTCTTTACAATCAGGTTTTTTCCAGGGTGAAACAACGTTTACCAAAAAACCATTTTCGTCAAGTAAATATTTTTGAAAATTCCATTTTACAGTTGAGTTCATCACGCCGTTTTGTGATTTTTGTGTGAGCCATTTATAAATAGGATGTGTGTCTTCACCTTTAACAGAAATCTTTTGCATCATTAAAAAAGTAACGCCGTAATTGCGTTCGCAAAAAGAGTGGATCTCATCATTTGTACCCGGATCCTGATGCGCAAAATCGTTGGTAGGAAAACCAATAATAATTAACCCTGAATCTTTATGAGTGCTGTAAAGCGCCTGTAATTCTTTAAACTGAGGCGTTAAGCCGCACTCGCTGGCCGTATTCACCACAATAAGTTTCTTGCCTTTAAAATCTTTAAGATCAATTTGTTTGCCTTCAATGCTTGTAGCCGTAAACTGGTGTATGCTGCTGGTTGGTTGTCCTTTTAACAAAGAGGAAATAAAGAAAAAAGGCGTCATAAATAATTTAATAATAAGGTTTTTCATTTAATGTTTAAATTTAAAGCAATTAATCGGATTATAGTTTATTATGAGCATTTGGAACGGAGAAATTACTACAGACTTATTAAACAAATTAAATAACGATACTTTAGGCGAATTTTTTGAAATTGAATTTATCGAAGTGGGAGCAGAGCATTTAAAAGCTACCATGCCTGTAAATAATAAAACCAAACAACCTTTTGGCTTGTTGCACGGTGGCGCTTCAGTAGCTTTAGCCGAAACTATTGGCAGTGTGGCCAGTTGGTGCTGCGTGAACCGCGAGTTATTTATTGGTGTGGGTATTGAAATAAATGCCAATCATTTAATTTCTGTTACTGAAGGGAAAGTAACTGCCGTTTGTTCGCCAATTAAAGTGGGCGGTAAATTACACGTTTGGGATATTAAGATCTATAATGACAAAAAAGAGATGTGCTGCACCAGTAGGTTTACTTGTATGATCGTACCTAAGAAAAAGTAATTTGATTTTTAACCACTAAGTTCACAAAGTTTTTACACTAAGAAAAAATTATTTTGTGATCTCTGAGCTTTCTTTGCGTACTTTGTGGTTAAATAGCTAGATACGATTACACCTCGCCAATAACAAAAAGTCTACAAGCACTAAAGCAGCCATACTTTCTACAATTGGCACTGCGCGCGGTAATACACAAGGGTCGTGGCGGCCTTTACCTTCAAGCGTAATTTCTTCACCTTTATTATTTACCGAATTTTGTTTTTGCAAAATAGTTGCAACAGGTTTAAATGCTACATTAAAATAAATTGGCATACCATTGCTAATGCCACCTTGTATACCGCCGCTATTATTTGTTTTGGTCTTTATTTTTTTGTCTTCAGAATAAAAAACATCATTCAATTCAGAGCCTTTAAAATTCACACTATCAAAACCACTTCCAATTTCAAAACCTTTTACCGCGTTAATGCTTAACATGGCGTGTCCAAGTACAGCATGCAGCTTATCAAATACAGGTTCACCCAAGCCAATGGGTGTGTTTTGTATCACACATTGTATCACACCGCCAATGGTATCTCCCTTTTTTTTGATCTCTTCAATATAAGTGATCATCTTTTCAGAAGTTGTATTATCAGGACATCTTACAATACTATTTTCCGTTTTTGAAAGATCTAATTGATCAAATGTTTTATCTAACTTGATTTCTCCAACCTGTTTTACAAAGGCATTAATTGAAATGTTTTTTTGTTTTAAAATTAATTTTGCAATGGCACCGGCAACAATTCTGCAAGCTGTTTCACGCGCGCTGCTACGGCCACCGCCACGGTAATCGCGAACGCCAAATTTTTCTTCGTAAGTCAAATCGGCATGAGATGGTCTGTAAGCATCTTTTAAATGCGAATAATCTTTTGGCTTTTGATCTTCATTTTTAATAATAAAGCCAATGGGTGTTCCGGTGGTAACACCTTCAAAAATGCCGGATAAAAATTCAACGGTATCGTCTTCTTTTCTTTGTGTAGTAATGTGTGATTGACCCGGTTTACGGCGCCGCAATTCTTTTTGTATAAAATCAAGATCTATCTTTAAACCTGCCGGGCAACCATCAATAGTGCCGCCAATAGCAATACCATGACTTTCGCCAAATGTGCTTAATTTAAAAAGGGTTCCGAAAGAATTTCCTGCCATATTTCAAAATTAGCAAATAATTAAGAAATAAAGGAGTTGATCATTGATTTAACCTGTATTTTGTATAGTTGGAAGCAGCAAAAACGCCTAAACCTCCTTTAATGTTTGTATAAATAAGTGAAGGTTCTGCAAATGGATTACCTTGCTGGTAATTTCTTAAAGATTGGTGAAATAAATAATAATCTTTATTAGTGTTTAAAAGATAGATCATGTAGCCATAGTGCGAAGAAGTTGGCAACATGTAACTGTCGAAATTCACCTCCATTAAAGCTCCGTTATTGCCGGCATCTGAGTAAATATTTCTTATCCCGGTCTCAGAATAAGTAGTATCGTTAGGAACAAAAGAAATGATATCTGCCATGGCAACCCTGTAATAGTTGGTTAGCGATCCATCATCCTGAAAACTGAGCTTAAATCTTAAATACTGGTTATTGTTTGTTGTGATCGTATTTACAGAAGCCGCAAGTATAGGAATGTTATTACCCGGTACAGTTGTTTCTGCCTCGGCAACGGTACCGTTATTTAATGTAACAAGCAATTTGTATGTTTGCCCCGCAATAATTGGGTAAACACTTGTAAGAGCAGTGTATTTATTTTTATTTTGATCGTAGGTCAAAGAAATATTTCCCTGTGCAGATGATAATGTTACATTGGCATCGCTTATGGGATCGTAAATATTTATATCCTGTTTTTCAAATAAAGGCTGCGACATGCTTAATTTTAATGAAATAGCAGTATCTGAAGGACTAAGATAACAATAGATAACCGGCACGGGTTTTACTTCCGGCAGCTTAATGTTCGCTTCTTTTTCGCAGGAAGCTAAACTGGTAATTAAAAGTAATATGACAAAATATCTTTTCATGTATTAAAATTTATAGGTCCACGAAACGCTTGGTAATATTGGAAATAATGAGATCTGCATGAGTACTGTTTTTTGTTGTACCTGGTTATATTCGGCAAAATAAAAAAATGGATTTTTGCGATTATATAAATTATAAAAACTCAATTCAAAGATCCTTTCGCAGCGTTTTAATTTTTTATGAAATTGAATGCCAATATCTGCACGGTGATAGGCTGCCATGCGGAAAGAATTTTTTTCTCCGTAATAACTTACTGTTTGTCCCGACTGTTGAAATAAATTACTAGCCATAAAATCAGGTGATGCCACATAAGATGCTAATGGTAGCGTAATGGCATTGCCCGAGCCATATACCCAGGTGGCCGAAATGTTGATGTGATCGTTTATCTTATACATACCCACTACAGATATATCATGCCTTCTGTCATACCTTGCAGGAAAAGCTTTCCCAAAGTTCAATGAATCAAATTTTAAAGTTGTCCATGATAAGGTATAGCCTATCCAGCCTGTAAATTTTCCAACTTTTTTCTGAATAAAAAATTCTGCTCCATAACTAACTCCTGCGCCTGAGGTCACATTATTTTCCCAGTGTGTTCCTTCAGCTTCATCATTATCACTTATTTGTAAAAAGCTGGCGCCTTCTTTATAGCTTAACACATTTTTCATTTCCTTATAATAACCTTCTATGGTAACGGTAAGCTTTTGTTTAGGCAGATCTTTCGCAAAACCTAATGCTACCTGCTGCGATTGCTGTGGCTTTACTTTGTTGGTAGCAGGCACCCAAAGATCGGTTGGCAAACCAATACCTGTGTTTGATAAAAGATGAAGGTATTGATTCATCATTGCATATGAAGCTTTTATAGAAAGATCGTTCTTAAATAAATATCTTAAGGAAGCGCGCGGCTCAGGATTAAAAAAGTTATTGCCATTACTATTAAAGGCACTTAATCTCATGCCGATATTACCTCTCAGGTTGTTTGTAATTTTCCAGTCATCTTCAATATAAATCCCACTTTCAATGGTGTTTATAGCATTAGATTTATTACTTGTGTTTTGTGATGCAGAAGAGGATTTTATGACAATTGCCTGTGGTAAAAAATAATGCCAGGTACTGTTTGCGCCAAAACGAATATAATGATTGGGCGTTGGCATAAAATCAAAACTGTATTTAAATCCAAGATCGCGAATGGTAGATCTGTAATCCAGTGTAAAAAAATCTGAACCGTATTTGTCGCTCGAACCAATGCCAAGCTTATAATTTGTAAAAATAAGCGAAGCGTTAGAAAATAATCTGCTACTAAATAAGTGGTTCCAACGTAATGTGCCTGTTGCATTGCCCCAGTTTAAATTAGATTTGTTTTCGTAGCCACTTTGTTTTGAAGTAAAATAAAACTTATCCCTCCCAAAATAACCGCTCAGGTATAATTTATCTTTATCGTTAAATACATAATTTAATTTTGCGTTAAAATCGTAAAAATAATAACCCCCGCGGTTCTTCTCCGGCAGAAATGGATAAATTAATGCGTCAATATAGGTTCTGCGGCCCGAAACAAGAAAAGAACATTTATCTTTTTTGATCGGCCCTTCTAAAGTCAAACGTGATGATATAATACCAATGCCAGCTTCGCCATGTATCTTTTCTTTGTTCCCGTCTTTCATTTGCAGATCTATAACAGACGAAAGCCTGCCGCCATATCTTGCAGGAAAGCCGCCTTTAATAAGCTCTACGCTCTTTAAGGCATCACCATTAAAAACTGAAAAGAAACCAAATAAATGCGTGGCATTATAAACAGGGGCCTCATCTAAAATAATCAAATTTTGATCCGGCCCACCGCCGCGTACGTAAATACCCGAGCTGCCCTCGCTGCCTTTTTGTACACCCGGCATAAGTTGTATCACTTTTAAAACATCTTTTTCGCCCAATAAAGCAGGAATTTGTTTGATCTGCTCAATAGGAATATCTATTGTGCTCATTTGCACGTCTTCGCTTACTTTATAATTTTGCTCAGCGGTAACTTCTACTTCTTCTAATTGATCGGCAGCTAATTCAAAGTTTAAGGAAATATTTTTATTAAGATAAAGATTTACTTTTTTTGACCTGTAACCAACATAACTAACTATCATTTCAACCGAATCCTGCGCCAGGGTTATTGAATAAAACCCGTAACTGTTAGTGCTTGTACCTGTTTTTAGTTTTGGAATTACAACATATACTCCGGGCAAATTTTCTTTACTGCCTTGTTCACTAACATAACCACTTATTGTATATTTTGTTTGTGAAAACGAGAGTATTTGCAGTAAAACAAAAAGTATTAGCAGCTTTTCTTTTTTCATGTTGTTGAAATTACCTTAATAACGTTAATTATTAATTTTATTGTGTTGAGTTTTAGGATTATTTATATTTTTAGGTAAAACAGTTTGTTTTTAATA
>JAVTWD010000097.1:93485-204943 GCA_032229505.1 Bacteroidota bacterium | reverse complement strand
ATCGGAACATTTTCAAAAATATCATCAGCTATTTTTTTAATGGCTTCAATACTCTCTCCAAACGAGCGCAATTCATCTACTACTTTGATCCAAATAAAATCGGTGAAACTGAACTTTCTATTGTGTTCTTTATTCTCTCTTCCATAACGTATAATGCCTTTTTCATCCCAGTGATTAATGACTCTATAATTAATACCTGTGTCTTTTGCACTTAAGCGTTCTTCATTAATTACCTCATACAGCTCGGCCAGCTTATCAAAGCTGCGTGTATCTACAAACTCATCTAATTTTAATGCAAACATCTTTTTCCTCCTTCTTTATTAGTTAAACTGTTGTTGCTTTTATTATACACAAATGTAAGATAATTAAAACATAATTTCCAAGTCAAAAATCGTAAATAATCGACCATAAAAGCTAAAGTTGCTAAAATCAGGTAGCTAAATAATTACATTGAAAATCAATATAATATGATAATAAAAGTAAAGAAATAACCACAGGAGGATAAAAAACGGTCAGGAACTATTGCGGGATTAATTTGAGATGACTACATTTGTATTAAGAACAGTATAAGAACTAATAAAGAACATTATAAGACAAACGTAAGAACTCTGTTAACCGAAATAAAGAACTCTATAAGAACGGATTGGGGAGCGGTTGTGTTTGCATTGTTTAAAGAGTGTTTTGATTGAAATAACAGCTAATTTGATAGTGAAATGAAGGAATTATTGGTGAATTACTTGAACCAAGTGGTGTTGGAACAACTCAGCAAAGCTGAATTGATTAAAAAAGTAATGGAATTGCAGGAGCGTGATAAAGAATTGATGGATAAGCTCACGGATTTTTATAACTCGAAGCGTGAAGCAGACAAAAACCACAAAGAAGATTTAAAACAATACAAGAAACGTATTGAAGAACTCATTAAAGAGATGTCCTTGTATCAAGTTGAAGCGGAACACTACAAACGCATTGCTGATTTGAAACTCGGCAACTCATACAACTTAAATGCCACGTGGATAGATAAGATCGTTTATGTTTTAAAAGAAGCCGGAAGACCTTTACGTTCTTCTGAAATTATCGAGGTTTTAAAACGCAACGATATAAAGTTCCGGGTGCTGACGGATCATCAAAAAGGTTTATCGGCTCACTTAACTAAAGCTATGAAGTATGGAAGAATAATTGGTTCTAAACAGAAAGGACAGAACGGTTATATCTTCTCTTTGCCCAATGAACAATAGGCTTAGCGTTGTAAATCAATCTGTTTAAATCTAAGGGCTTGCTTTTGAACACGGTAAACCTTAAAATCCTATATTTGCTAATAACAAAACGAAAAATATTTGAATAAACTATAAACTAAAATAAGACATATAAGAATTTGCGTTAACGCTAATTTTCGTATCAGAAAACTGCCAATTTTCAAAAAGTACACGAGAAAGAAGCCAAAACGCTCACGCAATGCGTGGGCTTTTGCTTTTTTCGTGTACTGGGATGGCAGTCCCTCTGATACGATTAAGTAGAATGACCCACGCAGATTTTTTGTGGCTGCCACTACAAAAAATCATGACAATAGCAGAAATTCTGAGGGATAGTACTTACAACATCTCTCTTTTTACCGATAAGGAAATAAACAAACTGGAAGCGGAGATCGTTTTCCGTGAAGCAAAAGGAAAAAAGGTTCCTTACATCAAATGCGCCATCCGCAATAAGGAAATCAAATTAAATCCTGAAGAAATTGTAAGACAACTTTACGTTAAACGTCTTATTAATCTATACAAATACCCTCAACAATTAATTCAATTTGAAATCGGAATCAATTTCGGGGTAGAAGTTAAACGTGCCGACATTGTTGTTTACGATGCCAACAGACCTGATACGCCTTACATAATTGTTGAGTTAAAAAAACCAAAACTAAAGGAAGGCAAGGAACAATTAAAAAGCTATTGCAATGCAACTGGTGCGCCTATCGGAATTTGGAGTAACGGTGGTATCGAGCAATTTTATCATCGCCAAGATCCGAATTACTTTAGTGAGTTATCCGACCTGCCTTTCGGTAATGAAAATCTTGATGATTTCTTAAAGCAACGTAATCAATACACAATTCTTGATTTATTGATAAATGACAAGCTTAAAGAAAAATCTCTGAAACAGATCATTCAGGAATTGGAAGACGAAGTTTTAGCCAACGCAGGGGTTGATGTATTTGAAGAGTGTTTTAAATTGATCTTCACTAAGCTTTACGATGAAAAACAAAGTGGTGAAGACATCAGCAAAATTCAAAACTGGCTCGAATTTAATGAGGGGAAGTCTTTAGAAGATATTCCTGAAAGCGTTTCAAAGAAATTCAGAAAATTACAATTTAGAAATGTTGGAACTGATAAGCAGGTAAAAGATAATTTTGAAGAATTATTTTTAGAAGCGCAGGGCGAATGGAAAGGAATTTTCCCGGCAAGCACACAGTTGAGTCCTCGTATGACACCATCGCACACTGCCATTTGTATCTCCTATCTGCAAAATATCAAACTATTTAATTCAAACTTAGAGGTTGTTGATGAAGCCTTTGAATACCTTGTAAATAAAAGTAACAAGGGCGAAAAGGGTCAATACTTTACACCACGTTACGTAATTGACATGTGTGTAAGAATGCTAAATCCAACACCTGAAGAGTATATGATTGATACCGCTTCAGGAAGTTGTGGTTTTCCTGTACATACCATCTTTAAAGTGTGGAGCGAATTAAATCCTGAAGAGAGTCACTTGTTTACTGCACAGGATAAAACCAAAGAACAAATTAAATATGTTCGTGAAAAGGTATTCGCTATTGACTTTGATGATAAAGCAGTTCGTGTAGGAAAAACATTAAACATTATTGCAGGTGACGGTGAAACAAACGTACTTCTATTAAACTCCCTTGATTTTGAAAGTTGGAATGAAGCAGCAAAGGATAGTGCATTTCAGCAAGACTTCGGAAAAGGCTTTAGTACATTTGAAAAGTTGAGAGCCAATAAAAAAGAAGTAAACAGCAGAAAAGATTTCAGGAACTTTCAGTTTGATGTTTTAATGGCTAACCCTCCGTTTGCAGGAGATATAAAGGATAGCAAGATCATTACCAAATACGAACTTGGAAAAAAATGGCAAAACAAAAAAGTAAAAGAAGGTGGCGTAGAAAAAGTAATACAACAGCATAAAGGGTTTGTAGATAAAATAAGTCGTGATATTTTATTTATTGAACGCAACCTGAACATGCTGAAGCCGGGAGGACGCATGGCTATTGTGTTGCCACAAGGAAGATTTAACAACAGTAGTGATAAAGCAATACGTGATTTTGTAGCAGAACATTGCAGAATTTTGGGCGTTGTAGGATTGCATGGCAACTGTTTTAAACCTCACACTGGAACAAAAACAAGCGTTTTGTTTGTACAAAAATGGGATGATGAGCTTTGCCCGAAAAAAGAAGATTACAATATCTTCTTTGCTACACAGCGTGATGCAGGAAAAGATAATAGTGGAGAGAAAGTATATGAAACTGAAATAATTCCGGCAGTAGAACCAATTTACAAAACATGGAAAGAAGATATTGTAGATGAAGACACTGGCGAAGTTGTTACAATTGAAAGACGAGAAATTAAAAAAGAAGGACACCCCGAACAAATTGTGTTTAAAAAAGACAAATGGGGACATGCCATAGTTAAACACGATTTATTTAACACAGATGGATTAACTAAAGACGGTATTGCAGAAGCCTTTACTGAATTTGCTAAAAAAGAACGATTAAGTTTTTTTCACTAAGCCCCTTTAATAAAGCCAAGTATCAGGCGTTGTTGGAGGGGCTGGAAATTTCAGTTTTAAAATTAAGTAGCTTTTTAGATGCCAACATTGACTTTCGTTTAGATTCGGAATATTTTTCAAAACAAAATATTGAGTACTTAAAGCTGTTAAGTACTAAAGGATTTACCACTGTATCTGAATTTGCGTTTGTGACTGATGGTATACACTCCTCTATTGATTACTCTGAAGATAGTGGGATACACCTTATCTCAGCAACATCTCCAAGGGAAAATATATTTGATTTATCACGTAAAGCATTTATTACCCAAAAAGCACATCAGGAAAACCCACGAACTGCCTTATTAGAGAATGACATTATTCTTTCTACAGTTGGTACAATCGGAAACTGTGCCGTAGTTACAAAAAGCATGCTTCCTGCCAATAGTGATAGACATGTTGGAATCATTAGAATAACTAATCCAATTTTTTCACCATTCTATATTTCCACTTTCTTAATAACTAAGTATGGACGATTCCAAACTTTACGAGAAAGTACAGGAAATGTTCAATTGAATTTATTCATTTATAAGATTCGAACTCTAAAAATTGCGAATGCTACAACCGCTTTTCAGAAAACCATTGAAGCAACTGTCTTAAAGGGAATAGCATCATTGCACAAGTCTGATGAATTAGCGAAAAATAACGAGTTGAAATTTTTAGCTGAATTAAATCTAAGCAATTGGAAGCCTTCCACTAAAAATATAGCAGTAAAAAAACTTTCAAATTCCTTTGATTTAACAGGGCGGTTTGATGCCGAATATTATCAACCGAAATACGATGAGTTAACTAAGAAAATTAATACTGTAAAGCATAACACTTTGGGTAACTTAGTAAACTTCAAAAAATCAATTGAGCCGGGATCTGATGCATATCAAACAGAAGGTATTCCTTTTATTCGTGTTTCTGATATTTCAAAATTTGGTATTTCAGAACCCGAAATACATCTCAGCCGAAATGAATTTGATTTAGATGAATTGAAACCTAAAAAGGATACCATACTACTATCTAAGGATGGCAGCGTTGGAATTGCTTTTAAAGTAGAGGAAGATATGGACGTAATCACCTCAAGCGCATTGCTACATTTAAAACTGAAAACAAAAGAGGTGTTGCCCGATTACTTAACACTCGTATTAAATAGTAAACTGACTCAATTGCAAGCCGAACGTGACGCTGGCGGATCAATCATACAACACTGGAGACCTGATGAAATAAAACAGGTGTTAATTCCAATCCTTCCTATGGATGTTCAAAAGGAACTATCAAAACAAATTCAGCAATCTTTTAAACTTCGCAAAGAAAGTAAGCGTTTATTAGAGGTTGCTAAAAAAGCAGTTGAAATAGCCATTGAAGAAGGTGAAACAAAGGCGATGAAGTATATAAAAGAAAACTTATAAGCCACAGGTACTCCTCTTCATAAACCATAAAATTTTTTTAGGGTACTCCACATTTGGAGAAAATCTTTGCTTTTTGGCAATTTATAATCTAATAGAAGGTAATGACAACTAATTGACATATAATTACTTAAAATAATTAAAAAAGTTTAACAATTGTGGAATCAATATTTATCGTAATATTGCGATAGCAATTTAATAAAATGTCTACAAGTTCACAAGAAAAATTATCACGATTCTGTGCTTCGATTGGAAATTCAACTAGGGTTTCGATCATGGAGGCGGTGGCGTCAAAAAATAATTGTGTTAATGGAGATGTTATTGAAGTTTCAGACTTAGGAAAGTTTGCAACTGTTATTAATTTGAAAGGGCTTAAAAAAACAGGATTGATAAACGGAACTTTTCATTCTAAAAAGATGAGTTATTGTATTGATTACGAGAAGTTGGACGAGTTTAAAACATTGTTTGACAACTTTTACAATAACCTCACAAAGAATAGAAGTGCAGTTAATCCTACCAATGAACCTTGTCCAAAAAATAAAACCTGTTAATATGGGAACAACTAAAACTGAAGAATTTACAATTAAGCAAAACAAGATAGCAAAATACGCTAAGGCACTTGCACATCCTGCTAGAATTGCAATACTAGAACTATTAATTAAAAAGCAATCATGTATTTGCGGTGATATTGTTGATGATCTCCCACTTTCACAAAGTACCGTTTCTCAACATCTAAAAGAGTTAAAAGAAGCCGGATTAATAAAGGGAGATGTAGATGGCGCAAAGGTTTGTTACTGTATTGATGAGAAGGAATGGGATAACGCCAAAAATTACATGCATGCACTCTTCGAATCCTACAATGTTAAAAATAAATGTTGCTAAATAATTAAACAGTCATCGTCAAATAACGATTTAAAATAAAACAAAATGAAACTATCAGATTTTAAAAAACAGTTAGGTTCAGCTCAGGAGTTGACCTTTACATTACCAAACGGAACAATAGTTCCTAAACATTTTCACGTTACCGAAGTTGGTCAAGTAACTAAACATTTTATTGATTGTGGAGGAACTATCCGTAACGAGAAAGTAGTAAACTTTCAACTATGGGAGGCGAACGATTTTGATCATCGTTTAGCACCACAAAAATTAAAAGACATTATTGCTTTATCTGAAAGTAGATTAGGTTTAGAAGATGCTGAGATTGAAGTTGAATACCAAAGTGAAACAATTGGTAAATACGGATTAGATTTTGACGGAAAGAATTTTGTGTTGACAAACCAATTTACTGCTTGTTTAGCGAGCGATAAATGCGGAATTCCTACAGAAAAATTAAAAGTTAGTTTAAGTGAATTACAAAACACAACTAAAAACTCTTGTACTCCGGGAGGTAAATGTTGCTAATCTTTTTTATTGAATATGATTCCATCTATAAAAACCTATTGCGATAATTTGACAAAGGAATTCAAAACTATTCCTGATAACAGAAAGGTAATCCTTGAAAAAATAACTCAATACATTAAAAGCAAACAGAATGATAATAAGCCGATTAATTTGGTGTACATCTGTACCCATAATTCTCGAAGAAGTCATTTTGGTCAAGTTTGGGCTCATGTTGCAGCTAGCTATTACAATGTGAAAAATGTAAATACGTTTTCCGGTGGAACCGAAGCAACAGCTTTTAATATCAATGCCATAAACTCATTAAAAAGAGTTGGCTTTGATGTTAAACCAATCAACATCGAGAAGAATTCTACTTACCATGTTATTCATGAAGAAAAAGAAAGTCCGAGTATATGCTTTTCAAAGACTTATGACGACCCAAAAAATCCGCAGAAAGAGTTTGCAGCGATTATGACTTGTAGTGATGCAGAGGAGAACTGTCCGTTTATTCCGGGTGTTGAATTAAGAATCGGAACAACTTATGATGATCCTAAAGCATTTGACAATACACCTTTACAAGATGAAAAGTACGATGAGCGTTGTCATCAAATAGCGTTGGAGACATTTTATGTTTTTTCAAAATTATAATTAGATTGAAATGGAAAGTAAAAAGAAACATTGGGAAAATATTTACCAAACAAAAGAACTGAAAGATGTAAGTTGGTATCAGCCAACCCCCACTACTTCCCTTGAATTTTTAAATGAGTTCAATATCCCTAAGTCAGCTAAAATAATTGATGTTGGGGGCGGTGATAGCTTTTTAGTTGACCATTTAATTGATTTGGGATACCAAGATATAACAGTGCTTGATATTTCAGAAACTGCATTGGAAAGAGCAAAAAAGAGACTAGGAGATAAAGCATTACAGTATCAGGTCATTTGGAACATTTGTGGATTTACATTCTTGCACCAATATTAGGGGCAGTTATTGCTGTATTTACTTGGATAGGATTAAAAGAAAAATCAAATTAGAATATGAAGGAGAAAAAAACAATTTGGACAACAATTACAGGTGGGCTTGCTTCGGTAGCTCCTATTTTATTTTCAGTTTGTAAAGGCGGTGCTTGTGTTGGAGTATGCGTTAGCCCTGTTGCTTCGTTGTTTGGCATCTCATCTGCAACTATTGCAGCGTCTCCGATAGTGAATGCCTTAGAACCTTTATTAATAGCAATAAGTGCGGTTTCATTTACGGTATCCTACTATTCGTTGTATGTATTACCAAAATTAAACAATAGTTGTAATACCGAAGGAACTTGTGGTTGTGCGCCAACAGATAAAGAAAAACGAAAGATTAAAATCACTAAAGCGATTTTTTGGATTGGATTAGTATTAAGTATTGGGTTTCTTAGTTACTTTGAATATCAAAAATATCAAGCTTCTACTGCATCTGCTCAAACAGAATGTTCATCTTCTGAATGCGCTCCCGGAGAGTGTTCAACTGAAGAAGCCGATACCACTTCAACTTGCGGCTCTACTTGCGACTCTTTAACGTGCGGAGATAAATAAAATTAAAGCCTTAAATCATGAACGCTTCATATACCAAATTTTTATTTTTTACAGGCAAAGGTGGCGTTGGAAAAACATCACTGGCATGTGCAACTGCAATCAAACTAGCTGATGAAGGCAAAAAAACTCTTTTAATCAGTACTGATCCTGCTTCCAATCTTGAAGACGTTTTGGGTTATAATGTTCAAGACAAAATAACTCAACATAAAGAACTAAGTAATCTTTTTACAATTAATATTAATCCAGATTCCGCAGCAGACGAATATCGTGTTAGAGCTTTAGAACCAATAAAAAATGTTGCATCGGAACAAGAATATAATAAAATTAAAGAAGGATTATCGGGCGCATGTACAACAGAGATCGCTTCATTTGATGAATTCTCGAGATTTATTACGGGAGAAGGCAATCCTGAAAATTATGACCATGTGATATTCGATACAGCTCCTACAGGTCATACTATTCGACTATTGGAATTGCCTGCTGCGTGGGATAGTTATTTGGAAGAGAATCCTCAAGGGGCTTCTTGTATCGGTCCTTCAACAGCCCTTAAGAGTAGTAAAGAGCGATATAAGAAAGTTATGAATAGTTTACGAGACACCAAGCAAACAACTATCTTTCTTGTATCTCGTCCCGAAACTTCAACCTTAAAAGAAGCAGCAAGAACAAGTTCTGAATTAAGTGTTTTAGGATTAGTAAATCAAAAGTTATTAATCAATGGTGTTTATGATGCCATTGATAAAACAGATGAACTAGGAATAAAAATCGAACAAATCGCAAAGAAGGAAATGGCAAGCATGCCAGAAGCTCTAAAAGGACTGGAGAAATCAGAGTATCCACTATTGCCGTATAATATTTTAGGATTAGAAAAATTACGTTCTCTTTTTAATAAAGATTTACAAAGGATAGTAATTAATAAAGAAATCTCTGTTGATGCAGAAACAGCTTTCTCATTAAGTAATTTACATGAGTTAGTTGATTCCTTAGAAAGCGATGGAAATAGTGGTTTAATAATGACTATGGGAAAAGGTGGTGTTGGCAAAACGATTGTTGCAGCTTCCGTTGCGGTTATGCTAGCGAAAAGAGGACACAATGTTCTTTTAACGACTACTGATCCCGCTGCCCATGTAAAGGATTTCATCAATCAATTATCTGAACTTCCGGCAAACTTAACAGTAGAGAGAATTGATCCGAAAGTTGAAACTAAAAATTATACTGATAAGATTTTTGAACAGAAGAGTAAGAATTTAAGTGAAGAGGCAAAAAAATTACTTGCTGAAGATTTAAAATCACCCTGCAATGAAGAGGTTGCTGTTTTTCATGCGTTCTCTAAAGCAATTAATAAAGCCAAGCGACAATTTGTTGTAATGGATACTGCTCCAACGGGACACACACTTCTTTTACTTGATACAACAGGAAAGTATCACAAAGAAATCTTGAAAACAACAAGCATAAGCCCTGATCGAATTACAACGCCTTACATGTCTTTACAAGATAGTAAGTTTGCTAAAATACTTTTGATTTCATTGCCGGAAACAACTCCTATGAGAGAAGCGGAAGCGTTGCAAAACGACCTCAAAAGAGCAGGTATCACTCCATACGGTTGGGTAATTAATCAGTGTTTGTCTGCGGTTAAGGGTTTAAAAGATCCTTTGCTAAAGAAGCGAGCAAATAACGAAAGTGCAATCATAAAAAACATAAAGGAAAACCTTACTAAAAGAACCTATTTAATCCCTTTCTTGCCTGACGAAAAATTATTACCTGCGATACTTTCACAGTATGATAATTAAATAGCTAAAGGCAAGATCAAGAATAGTATTCAGCAAAATTTCATATCTTTACACCTCAATGAAATGTCTTTCATATATACTAACATTCGTAGTTGTACTTTTAACCGTACAGCCAATGTTTGTATTAGCCTCTGAAAAGCCTGTTTCGGAATGTTGTGGCTCTTCTTGTTGTGATGAGGAAGAGGATGCGCCAAAAGACACTCAAAAGAAAAGCGGAGATTGCAAAGATCAAAACTGTAATCCGTTTCAATCCTGCGGATGCTGCTTGGGTTTTACCGTTAAAAGTGGCTTCTTTGGCGTTGAGCCCCCAGTTATTCAAAAAGCAACACTTATTTCAAGAATAGAGAATTCTGTCTCTCAGTACACTCCTGATTTTTGGCAACCGCCCAAACTATCCTAATTGTTTTAAAAAGAAATAAATCATAAACCCTAAAGGTTTATGTCATTGTGCGTTTTTGTTTACGCACGGTGTCATCATTATTTAATTCAATTAGACTAAAAGAAAATGAAAACGATTATTTCAATCATTGTACTATTTACTGCTTTGGGAACATCCAATATTGCAAAAGGACAAGCAAACGATACACTTAAAACAGCAACCATTAAAATCAAAGGAATCTCCTGCACAATGGATTTACCAATCATTAAAAAGAAATTGGTAAATGAAGAGGGAATTGATGATGTGACTTACTCTGAAGTAAAATCAGAAGCAGTATTTTTTACCGTTAAATATCACACAGCGATCATCACTGAAAAACAAATAAAAGCAGCCATTGAGAATGCACCGAGTTGCGATAATCCTGAAGAAAAGCCTTACAAGGTAAAATCATTTAAAGCTGTACCCGAAAAGAAATGAAAGCCCTACTAACCACCCTTTGCCTTTTAGGGATGGTGCTTTCTATTCAGGGACAAACTCTGAAAGGAAAAGTATTTGGCAAAGGTGAGCATGAAAAAGAAATTTTACCCGGAGCAGCAGTCCATTGGTTAGGAACAACCATTGGTGCAAGTGCCAATGAAAATGGCGTATTTGAAATAACGACAGATAGCATTGCAGATAAGCGATTAGTTTTCAGCTTTGTTGGATACGATTCAGATACTGTTCTTATAACAGATCAAACCTACATAAGCGTTATTCTTAAAGGTGCTAAACAACTTAAAGAAGTAACTGTTGTTGGTGAGCAGGGAACAGCATATATTTCAAATATCAATCCAATCAAAACGGAAGTAATTACTCAAAAGGAATTAACCAAGTCCGCTTGTTGTGATTTAGCCGGATGTTTTGAAACACAGGCTTCTGTTCAACCTCAAACAACCAATGTGATAACTAACTCAAAGGAGTTGAGAATTTTGGGGTTATCAGGAGTTTACAATCAATTATTATTTGATGGTATGCCTATGTTTCAAGGTTTATCCTTTACATATGGTATTAGCAGTATTCCCGGCACTTTGGTAGATAACATCTTTGTATCGAAAGGAGCTAATTCTGTATTACAAGGTTATGAAAGTATTAGCGGACAAATAAATGTACTTCCTAAAATGCCCGACAAAGCAGAGAAGTTGTTGTTAAATGTTTATCTCAATAATTTTATGGAGAAACATTTTAATGCAAACTATTCTACCTCATTAGGTAAGAATAATAAATGGAGTACGCTACTTACTTTTCATACTGTACAACCTGCTAATAAACTTGATCGTGATAAAGATAATTTTCTTGACCTCCCATTGCTTACACGATACATGGTTTACAACCGATGGAAGTACGGGAATGAAAATAAAAAAGGTGTTTTTACCCACATTGGTATTCGCTATTTAAACGAGCAGCGTATTGGCGGACAAACATTCTTCAATCCAAATAATGAAAAAGGAAGTACAAGTGTTTATGGTCAAACAGTAAATTATAGTCAGCCCGAACTTTATACTAAAACTGGTTATCGTTTTAATGACGATCATGCATTAGTTTTTATTGCTTCAGGGTTTTACCAAAAACAAAATTCATATTTCGGAACTGTAAAATACGATGCGGAGCAACTAAACGGATATGCTAATCTGCAACATGAATGGCTGTGGAAAGAACAACATCTATTAAAATATGGTGTGAGTTTCCGTTATCAGGATTTGAATGAAAATGTAAGTTTCACAGATACTTCTTTACACAGAACTTATGCAGGACTTTATAATACCAAACAAGTTGTTCCTGGAGTTTTTGCTGAGAATACCTTTCATTGGAACGAAGACAAAGTAGTTTGGATTGTTGGGGCAAGATTAGACAATCATAATAAGTTCGGCTCTATATTTACTCCACGTACCCTGCTTAAATACAGCATCAATAAAAACAATACAGTCAGAGGGTCGATTGGAACAGGATGGCGACAGGTAAATTTATTCAGCGAAAATATAAATCTTCTTGTTAGTTCAAGAGACATTGTTTTTGCTGAACAGTTGAAGCCTGAACAAGGATTGAATTGGGGATTAAATTATACTTACACTTTCGACAAAGAAAATGTAAGTGGAAATTTTAGCGCAGATTTTTATCAAACCCGATTCTTTAATCAGTTCTTTCCTGATTACGATAGTGATCCCACAAAGGCAATCATTAAGAACTTTACAGGAGCTTCCATTTCAAATGGCTTACAAATAGAAGCGAATTTTAAATTCTTTAAAGTATTAGAATTCAGAACTGCATATAATTACCTCGATGTTTACAGAGAGATTAGCGGTTCAAAATATTTGCTACCATTCAATCCCAAAAATCGTGTAATGGCTGCAATTTCCTATCGTCCTAAAAACGACAAATGGTATTTTGATGTGAATGCTCATTGGTATGACAAACAAAGGTTGCCAAACACGGCTACTAACCCAATCGAATATCAACATGCGGATTACTCAAAACCTTACACACTTTTAAATGCTCAAATAACTTACAAGTGGAAGCGGTTTGATGTTTATGTGGGTTGTGAAAATATTTTTGATTTCAGACAGAAAAGACCGATTGTAAGTTGGCAAGATCCGTTTAGCAAATATTTTGACACTTCATCTGTATGGGGGCCTACAAGGGGTAGAGAAACGTACATAGGAATAAGATGGAAATTAAAGTAAATTTGAAAGTGTTTAAATCAGAATTTAATATTACCAAAATGGATTGCCTTTCCGAGGAGCAATTAATTCGTATGAAACTTTCGGACATTGAAAATATTGAAAAACTTGAATTTGATATTCCTAAGAGAAAATTATTCGTGTTTCATAACGCAGATGTAAACATCATTAATAAGAGTATTGAAGAATTAAAATTAGATTCAAAACTTATCTCATCAATTCAAAATGAAGAAAATATTTCTTCAGATGAAAAGAACGAGGCAAAATTATTATGGAGTGTTTTAGTGATTAATTTCTTCTTCTTTGTATTGGAAATTACTTACGGCTTTATTTCGAGATCAATGGGTTTAGTGGCAGACAGCTTAGATATGTTTGCAGATTCGATTGTGTATGCGTTGAGTCTATATGCCATTGGTCATGCAGTAGCAAAGAAAAAACGAATAGCCAAAATCAGCGGATATTTACAGATTCTTTTAGCAATTTTAGGATTGCTTGAAGTTATTAAACGTTTCTTGGGATATGAAGAAGTTCCTGTATTTCAAACGATGGTTGTAATTTCTAGTTTAGCACTCATTGGAAATGCAACTTCTTTAATATTACTGCAAAAATCTAAAAGTAAAGAAGCTCATATTCAGGCAAGTTTAATTTTCACAAGTAATGATGTGTTAATAAACATTGGCGTTATTGCTGCCGGAATCATGGTTTATTTTTTCAATTCCAAATGGCCTGATTTAATTACAGGAACTATTGTATTTGGCTTCGTAATAAGCGGGGCCTTGAGAATATTAAAATTATCAAAGTGAAAATAATTACAAGAAATATTTGGATACTGTCATTAGTGAGTTTATTTACCGATGTCGCAAGTGAAATGCTTTATCCGGTAATGCCGATTTATTTGAAAACAATCGGTTTCTCAATAATTTTAATTGGAGTATTGGAAGGCTTTGCAGAAGCAACAGCGGGTTTAAGCAAAGGTTACTTCGGAAATTTAAGCGATAACAAGGGAAAGCGTTTGCCATTCGTTCAAATAGGGTATGCTTTTAGTGCAATCTCTAAGCCGATGATGGCTCTGTTTACTTATCCTTTATGGATTTTCTTTTCGAGAACTATTGATCGACTTGGCAAGGGTGTAAGAACAGGTGCAAGAGATGCCTTATTATCCGATGAAGCAACTCCGCAAACAAAAGGACGTGTATTTGGCTTTCACCGTTCAATGGATACATTAGGTGCGGTAATCGGGCCATTGGCGGCTTTGGTTTATTTGGCATATTATCCAAACGATTATAAAACGCTTTTCTTTATTGCTTTCTTTCCGGGCATCATTGCTATCGCAATCACATTTTTCATAAAGGAAAAAAAGAAGGAACAACCGAAACCCAAAACTAAAACACGTTTGTTGGACTTTGTTCGGTATTGGAAGGAAAGCCCTGCAACCTATCGTAAATTGGTGGGTGGTTTATTGATATTTACTTTATTCAACAGTTCGGATGTTTTTCTCTTATTGAAAATTAAAGAAGCAGGCTATAATGATGCCACCGTTATTGGTGTTTATGTATTCTATAATCTGATTTACGCATTGTTTTCATATCCGATTGGAATTTTAGCAGATCAAATAGGGATGAAAAAAATATTTATTTCAGGCTTGTTTTTATTTGCAGTAGTTTATTTAGGAATGGCTTACACCGAAAATAAAATAATATTCATTGCCCTGTTTTTTTTATACGGAGTATATGCCGCTGCAACCGAAGGAATCGCTAAAGCATGGATCACCAACATTTGTAAAAAAGAAAATACTGCCACTGCGATTGGAACATACACGGCATTTCAAAGTATTGCAACTATGCTTGCAAGTTCAATTGCAGGCTTGCTGTGGTACTCTTTTAACCCATCGGCAACGTTTTTAGTAAGTGGTGTCGTTGCGGTTGGTGTTTCGATTTACATTTTAAGGATCAGACCCTAATTTGTATTTCTGGCACGCTCTAATTTTGTCCCTAAAAGTAAAAGTTCGAAATTTTGCCGTTTAGGGTATCCGAGGGAGAATGTCCATTAGTGTTCTAATTACTTGAAAATCATTCATAAAGTTCGATAAATTAACGTCCTATCTCAATTATCGAACTGCTTGTTAAGAATTTCTTAAGATTTATACAGTTATATTTACTAAATGAAAATTTTACTCATAGAAGACGAACCTGAGTTAAGAAAATCGATGAAACAATATCTCTATCAGGAAGGATATGTTGTTGAGTCGGCAGCTGATTTCATTAAAGCTTCTGAAAAAGCGGATGTGTACGACTATGATTGTGTTTTAGTTGACATTACACTACCAAACGGAAGTGGTTTGGACATAGTAAAGCAATTAAAAGATAGTGGTTCTAAAGCTGGAATAATCATTATATCAGCAAAGAACTCTTCAACTGACAAGATAAAGGGACTTGATTTGGGTGCAGATGATTATTTGGCAAAACCTTTTGATTTGGCAGAATTAAATTCAAGAATAAAAGCACTAATTCGTCGAAGAAATTTTGATGGAAATAAATCCATTGTTGTAAAGGAAATAACAATAATGCCTGATCAGAGGCAAGTTTCAGTCAAAGGAGAATTTGTTACTTTAACTGCAAAAGAATATGATCTTTTAATGTTTTTTATTTCAAATAAAAATAGGGTTGTCTCAAAAAACTCTATCGCAGAACATTTATGGGGAGACGACTCAGATCAGATGGATAGTCATGATTTTATTTATGTTCATTTGAGAAATCTCCGAAAAAAATTGATGGATAAAGGTTGTACAGATTACGTGCAGACCATATACGGGATCGGCTATAACTTTAAAATTGACTGATGAAATTAATTAGTAAGACACTTATCTATTACTTACTCATCAGTCTTCCATTGTTGATAGTGGCAGGACTGCTTTCTTATTTTTTGATTAAAGCTGAACTCAGGGACGGCACAGATGAAACACTTTTAAGTGAAAAAGCAAATGCAGAAAAATTAATTCGTTCATTAAAAGCTACAAACACAATCTTTTTAAGCTCAGACAGTCTTTCAAATATTAGATTGGCAAATAGTCAAAGTCTAACAACAGGCTTTAGTGACACCCTTATTTTTGATAAAGAGGAAAATGAAAACATTAGCGCACGTATGCTGAGGAGTTATTATAATGTGGGCGTCAATAATTATCAAATCACTGTTGTAAAAACCACAATGGAAGAAGATGAGTTATTAGAAGGAATTTTAACCACATTTACTTTGATTGTTGGGTTCTTAATTGTTGCATTTCTTATTGTAAACTGGTTGCTTTCAAAAACTTTATGGAAGCCGTTTTATAAAACTCTTTCACGTCTTAATAAGTATGATATTAAAAATCACGAGCATCAACATTTTAACACCGAGAAGACAATCGAATTTAATCAGCTAAATGATGCTCTTAACAAAATGATAGATAAAATATATTCAGATTATGTTCAACAAAAAGAGTTTACAGAGAATGCATCCCATGAAATGCAAACTCCTTTGGCGGTAGTAAAAGCCAATTTGAGTTTGTTAATGCAATCCCCGGTTTTAAGAGAAGAGGAAATGAATCGTTTGCAAACGATTGAAAATACTATTAAAAAACTTACTTCATTAAACAAGGCATTAATACTTCTTTCAAAAATTGAAAACAATCAATTTAACGAAAGCGAGTCAGTAAATATCAAAGCCTCTATAACACGGATTACGGAAAACTTTCATGACGTCATCCAATCTAAAAACATTAGTCTAAACATAAATCGTTTGGAGGATGTTTCAATTAACATGAATCCTACCTTGGCAGATATTCTTATTACTAATCTTATTCAAAATGCCTACAGGCATAACAAGGAAAATGGAAAAATTGTGATTGAATTAAAGGATAATTCTCTTATTGTTTCCAATACTGGAGAACCGCTTTCAATACCAGAAAATCAGCTTTTTACACGTTTTAAAAAGAATGACTCTTCAAAAGATTCACTTGGACTGGGACTATCAATTGTGAACAGCATAGCGAATTCTTATGGCTTTAAAATCACTTATTCCTTTTCAAACTCTCTACATCATTTTAATATTCAGTTTAACTAAAGATTTACTTTAGAATTTTGGTATAGGTTTGTGCTATGAATACTATTATCTATAAATATTACAATGTAAGTAAAATACTTTTTGCAGTTCTAATTTGCATTATAAGTTCAAACATCAATGCACAAAATGCTTCAATATCGGGCGTTATTAAAGAAAAAAGCACCTTAGCGCCAATGCCATACGTAAGCGTAACTCTTAAAGTTGAAAAGGATAGCTCACTTGTTTTAGGAACAATATCAAATGAGGAAGGACGCTTTACACTAACAAATGTAAAACAAGGGAAATATTTTCTTGAAGTGTCATTTGTCGGCTATTCATCACATAGACAATCTGTGTTTGTTGGAAGTTTAAATACTTATTTAGATGAAGGCACAATAGAGCTATCCGAAGATGCTAAGGTTTTGGATGCGATTGAAGTAACAGCCAAACAAGATGAAGTAACAGGCAAAATGGATAAGAAAAGTTATACTCTAGAAAATAATCTCACACAAAATGGTGGCACAGTATTACAAGCTATGCAAAATTTGCCGGGTGTAACCGTTCAAGATGGGAAGGTAGTAATAAGGGGAAGTGACAAGGTTGTTGTATTAGTTGATGGAAAACAAACGGCACTTACAGGTTTTGGAAACCAAACAAACTTGGATAACATTCCGGCTTCTGCAATAGAAAAAATTGAAATCATAAACAATCCATCAGCCAAGTATGATGCAAATGGGAACGCAGGGATCATAAATATTGTTTACAGAAAGAATAAACAGGAGGGCTTTAATGGTAAGGTTGGCATGTCAGGCGGTTTAGGTGCATTATGGGTCAAAAAAGATAATCTACCAACTATTGCGGCTCAATATCAAAACACGCCTAAACTAAATCCTTCCTTATCTCTAAACTATAAGAAAAAGAAGGTTAATTTGTTTTTACAAGGCGATTATCTATTAACCAACACACTAAACAAAAACGAATTTGTAGATCGTTATTACGATAATGGCGATGTGATACGTCAGCAAACCCGAAGAAATAGAAACACTACTATTGCAACAGGGAGGATTGGAATGGATTATAATCCTAATGAATATAATCAGTTTAGCTTGTCAGGTCTCTTTAGTTCCGAGCGAATACTAGATCATGGTGAAGAACCATTTTTTAATTCGAACTTAAGCGATAGAAAAAGACTGTGGCAGTTCTTGGAAGATGAATTGAAAACCACAGTTACAGCTTCTTCTACATACTTACACAAGTTTAAACAAGTTGGACATACTTTAAATATAGGTCTCAATTATACTTTTCACAGGGAGGATGAAAAATACTATTTTACTAATGTAATGCCAACCTTTACTGGTCAAGATGCTTTTAAGTTATTATCAGACGAACATGTGGCTGATTTTAATTTCGATTATATTAAGCCATTAAAATTTGGAAGACTTGAAACTGGAGCAAAATTTAGATACAGAAACATTCCGACCAATATGCGTTTCTTTCCCGGACTTAATTCACCTATTGATTCATCAGCTGGCGGATGGGCTACATACAAAGAGACAATCCCTGCTTTGTATGCAAATTACGTATTGGAAAATAAAAAGTATGAATTGGAAGCAGGGGTAAGAGTTGAATATGTGCAAGTAAATTATTTAGTTAATCCCAATCATCCAACTTACAAGAGCAATGGATATAATTATACTCAGCCATTTCCAAATGTAAGGTTCGCTTATAAATTTAACGACAACAATAAAATATCTGTATTCTACAACAGGCGTGTTGACCGACCAAATGAAGTTGATATTCGAATTTTTCCGAAATATGATGATGCCGAAATTATCAAAGTTGGTAACCCAGCTTTAAATCCTCAGTTCACAAACTTATTTGAATTAGGTTACAAAGGAAACTGGAAGACAGGATATTTTTATTCTGCCGCATATCATAAAATAGCAGATGGAACTATTACTCGTATTGCAAGTGTAGTTCCCGGAAGCACGCTCATCTATTCAATTATGCAGAATGCTGGAAGAAGTTATAATACAGGTCTTGAATTGTTGATTTCACAGGATATTAAAAAGTGGATGACATTAAACATGAATTTCAACGGTTATCAAAGCACCATTGAAGCATTTACCGTATATAATAAGTATCCATCACCAAACACATACACATCGGACAGGCAGTCTCTTATATCATGGAATTCAAAATTGAATGCTTTATTTCACTTAAAGAAAAGTACAGACATACAGCTTACTGCAATTTATCTTGCGCCTGATCTAATTCCGCAGGGAAAAATTGAATCACGATTCTCGCTTGATCTTGGCGTAAAAAAACAAATTCAAAAAGGTAAAGGAGAAGTATTTGTTAATGCAACCGATCTTTTGAATACTATGCAAATACATAAAGAGATCAAGGGTGCTGGCTTTTATTATATAAGCACCGATTATTATGAAACTCAAGTAGTTCGTATTGGTTATAATTATAAGTTTTAATTATTTTACTAAAGATTTGCTTAAGAATTGTATAGTTACTTTGAATTATAAATTTTAAAAAACTGAAAAAGATGAAAACAATGTTAATGATTGCAGCAAGTATGCTAACATTTAGCTTTGCTAACGCTCAAAAAATGAATGAAGCAGAAATTCCAGCAACTGTAAAAAATGGTTTTGCTAAAAAGTATCCTGGCGCAAAAGTGGAGAAATGGGAAAAAGAGGGTGCTGATTATGAAGCTGAATTTCATTTGAATAAAGTTGAATCTTCAGCTGTATTTGATGCTAACGGAACTTTTAAAGAGCTGGAACAGGAAATTAAAACTTCTGAACTACCAAAAGCTGTAACTGATTATTGCACTAAAAACTACACTGGGCATAAATTATCTGAGGCTGCCAAAATTACTGACGCAACTGGTAAAGTTATGTATGAAGCAGAAATGAGTAAAGGAAAAGAACATTTTGATGCTTTATTTGATGATAAAGGTAACTTTATTAAAAAATCTGCTACAGAAACCGGGGAAGAAGAAAAAGACTAATTTTTTATTTTTATTAAGTTTAAGCCCCTATGTTTCATAGGGGCTTTTTCATTAAAGTTCGAAATTCTGTTGCTTAAGGTATCCTAGAGAGAGTATTCATTAACGTTCTAATTGCTTGAAAATCATCTAAAAAGTTCGATATTTGCAATCCGTAGGGTACAAAAAAGGACTTCTCATTAGTGTTTTGAGAAGTCCTTTTATTTTGATTGCAATCTCTTTCTAAACCTAAGATTAAAAGAACGCACAATTTATTTTTTGTTGTTTGACAATGGCAATTTTTACATCGCTACTTCGCAATTATTGATAGAAATTAATAGTTATCTGGTTATTGCTACGCTTTTCATTTAAATTCAATCTTTATGTATTTACTCCAAATAAATAGCCAACTAAAGCAGATAACAACATAGCTATTGTTCCCCAGATCGTAATTCTTATTATGGCTTTGGCAATGCCAGAGCCACCGGTTTTTGCGGAAATTGTACCTAATACAATTAAAAATATGATTGTAAAGCCATAGAGCCAATACTCCATTTGATGCACAGGTACAAATAATGTTACACAGAGTGGAAGAATCCCACCTGCCGTAAAAGATGCGCCAGAAGCCAGGGCCGCCTGTAAAGGATTAGCTGTACTAATTTCGTTAATACCTAATTCTTCTCTCACATGTGTGCCCAGGGCATCTACTTCAGTTAATTCTTTTGCAACCTGCAAAGCTGTTTCTTTTTTCAACCCTCGCTTTTCAAAAATCTGGGCTAAGATCATCAACTCTTCTTCCGGCATTTCTTCAAGTTCTCTGGCTTCACGTTCTATATCTGACTTTTCTATATCAGTTTGAGAACTCACTGATACATATTCACCAGCCGCCATGGATAACGCTCCTGCAACAAGCCCTGCAACTGTTGCTATAATAATTGGCTGACGTGTTGAACTTGCCGCTGCAACACCAATAGCAAGGCTAGAAATTGAAATGATACCATCGTTTGCACCCAATACTGCTGCTCTAAGCCAGCCGCTCCGGTGTATATAATGGCTGTCTAAATAGTTATCTATCGTTAAGGCCTTTTGTTTTTTTACCATACTTAAAAAAGCGCATAATTTTTAAAATTTCCAAACAAAATTTACAAAAGGGTTGTTGGGCAAACATAATCTGTTATTTTGAAATTATGACTGTCTTTTAAAGCAGTAAATCCGCCTTTTACATTTATCAAATTTCTATAGCCCCTTGCTTGCAAAATTGATATAAAAACTACAGATCTGTACCCACCGGCACAATGTATATAATAGTTTTTATTTTTATCAATCTTCAGCATGCTCTCATTTATAAAATCAAGTGGAGCATTTTCTGCATTTATTAAATGTTCGCTTCCATACTCACTTGCTTTTCTAACGTCGAGAATGTTAATGTTTTTTGAATTTGCAATGGCCGATAACTCATCTTCATTAACCGACGTTATTTTGTCTTCTTCTTTTCCCGCGTCTATCCAGCTTTTGTAACCGCCTTTTAAAAACCCCAGGGCATTATCATAACCAACTCTGGCAAGCCTTGTAATAACTTCAGCTTCTCTTCCTTCGTCTGCAATAACTAATATATTTTGTTTAATATCCGGAATTAACGTTCCAACCCAGGTGGCAAAGCTTCCATCAATACCAATATTAATTGAATTTGGAACAAATCCTTTTGTAAATACATCAGCATCTCTGGTATCAATGATCACCGCATCTGTTTCATTTGCTAAAGTTTCAAATTCAGTTGCCGACAATTCTTTTGTCCCTCTTTTTAAAACATCGTCAATACTTTCGTAACCTTTAATGTTTAATAAAACGTTTTGAGGAAAATAAGATGGTGGTGGAACCAAACCCGTTAAAATTTCTTTTATGAATTGTTCCTTACTCAATTTTGGATTAAGTGCATAATTAACTTGCTTCTGATGCCCAAGGGTATCAATTGTTTCTTTACTCATGTTTTTTCCACAAGCACTTCCGGCTCCATGATTAGGATAAACAATTAACTCATCACTTAATGTCATTATCTTGTTTCGAAGAGAGTCATAAAGGTATCCGGCAAGTTTTTCTTCAGTAAGATCGGCAATTACATGCTGTGCCAGATCTGGCCTGCCAACATCTCCTATAAATAAGGTGTCGCCGGTAATTATTCCATGTTCATTTCCATTTTCATCAATTAACAAATACGTTGTACTTTCCATTGTATGGCCGGGTGTGTGAATTGCTTTAACACTGTAATTTCCTACTTTAAAGAGTTCACTGTCTTTTGCCACAATAGCTTCATAACCGGGTTTTGCCGTTGGACCAAAAACAATTTTTGCACCTGTTTTTTTAACCACATCTAAATGACCGCTTACAAAGTCTGCGTGAAAATGCGTTTCAAAAACATATTTTATTTTTGCATTGTCCTTTTTTGCCCTGTCAATATAAGGCTGAACTTCTCTTAACGGATCAAATATTGCAGCTTCACCGTTGCTCTCAATGTAATAGGCTGCATGAGCTATGCAACCTGTATATATCTGTTCTACTTTCATAGGTTTGTTATTTATGGAACAAAATTCGTTAATAGAAACATTAATAATTGTAACTTTTGTTCCATAAGGCTGTGATTGTTATATTTTCTAATCGCTTTTTGTATATATATTTGTGATACGGAGTTATTAATTATATTAAGATGATAAAAAATAATACCATATTCAGTGATTCGGATTTGAATTCGGAAATTGAAAAGAATGGAAAGCACAAGTTAATTGAAAAAGGTGCCATTTTGATAAAGCCAGGGGATGATATTATCTTTATTCCGATTGTTTTAAAAGGGAGTATCAGAATTATAAGGCAGGATGTGGATGGGCAAGAAGTTTTTTTATATCATCTTTATCCGGGCCAAACTTGTGCTATGTCTTTAACCTGCTGTCAGTCCGGAAAAAAAAGTATGATTAAAGCAATAGCAGAGATTGATTCGGAGATCCTTCAAATTCCGGTTAGGTTAAGCGAAGATTGGTTCAAATATCCTGAGTGGAAAGCATACATCAGTAGTAATTATAATAATCGTTTTGCGGAATTGCTTCAGGTTATTGACCTGATAGCCTTTAGTAATATGGATAAGCAATTATTGCATTATCTTGAAGAGCGCTCGAAAGCACTTAATACACGTGTGCTTGAGCTCACGCACCAGGAAATTGCTGATGAACTTCATGCGCACAGAGAAGCAATAAGCAGGTTACTTCGTGTTATGGAACAAAAGAAACTGGTTAAATTAGGAAGAAATAATATTGAAGTGTTAACTGCTTAATAAATTCGAATGACGAATATCATGTTGCTATCCAACATATGTTACACTTTTTTCATTATAACATCTTTACTATTGCAGTAAAAAAGATGTTATGAAAAAAAATATGGGAACTATAGACAAGATCATCAGGATACTGGTGGCAGTGGTAATAATAGTATTGTGCTTTACAAATCAAATTAGCGGCACGCTGGCAATTATCGGATTAATTTTATCGGCCGTTTTTATTTTAACAAGTTTTATAAGCTTTTGCCCGCTTTACCTGCCCTTTGGTGTTTCTACAAGAAAAAAAGAATAAACATACCACTATTATTATATGGTAAAAAGCAGGTAAATAGGTTGCCTGCTTTTTTTTGCAACAATTTGAGGGTAATCCAACAAATGTTCCAAACTATGCTTAATTGATTTTAGACATTTGTAGTGTAAATGAAAACTATAATTATAAAATATAAAGCTGAGGTAGCTGGAATAGCTTTAGGTGAAATTGCCGGTTGGGCTTACTGGTATTTTGTTGGGTGTTCAACAGGAAGCTGTGCTATCACCTCAAGCCCTGTTAACAGTACCTTATACGGTGCATTTATGGGTGCATTATTTGGAAGCATGTTTAAAAAATCAGAAAAACAAGATAAAAAAAACGAAGCAAAATGAAAATGATAGAAGAATTGATCAAATCGGGCAAGGCCACCATTGTGGATGTAAGAAGTGCGGCTGAATTTATGGGTGGGCATGTAAACGGAAGCCTTAATATTCCGTTGCAGGAAATACCAACACGTTTAGCGGAATTCAAAAAAATGAAAAATATTATTTTGTGTTGTGCTTCGGGTAACAGAAGCGGTCAGGCCGCAGCTTACTTACAACAAAATGGTATTGGTTGCGAAAACGCAGGTTCGTGGCTGGAAGTAAATTGTTATTGTTAAACATTTAAATAAAAAAAATGATACAGCTAATAAAAAATATTTTAGGTATTGGGCCTAAAGTTAATATTGGAGAGTTGATAGCGAATGGAGCTATTATACTTGATGTGAGAACAAGAAGTGAATATTCATCCGGGCACGCTAAAGGATCCATAAATGTACCGCTCGATCAATTATCCGGGCATTTAAAAAAATTAAAAGATAAAGAGCATCCAATTATTACCTGCTGTGCTTCAGGTATGAGAAGTGCTTCAGCAAAAAGTTTTCTTAAAGGCCAGGGATTTAAAAACGTACATAATGCGGGGCCTTGGGTAATGCTAAATAAATATTGCAAATGAAAAATCAGATAAATAATTTGAAACAAAGGTTATTAAATGGCTGGACCCTTTTACGATTAGTAAGACTGGCTTTAGCCTTGATAATAACAGTAGAGGCATGGATCAGTTCAGAAACGCTGTTTGCCATCTTAGGAAGTTTCTTGGCATTTCAGGCTATGTTCAATTACGGTTGTTGCGGCGCCATGGGATGTAATATTGATGATACAAAAACGAAACCCGGATCTTTAAAGGAAATTGAGACAACAACTTTTAGTGAGGTGAAATAAAATTAAAATGATCATTCCTGAAATAATATATTCAACAGCCGCTAACAAATGTGCCCGTTGCCATAAAGGAAATGTTTTTAAAAAAAATAATCCATACAGTTTTAAAGGGTCATTTGAAATGAATGAATGTTGTTCTGAATGCGAATTAAAATATGAACGGGAACCGGGATTCTTTTACGGTGCAATGTATGTGTCATATGCGTTGATGTCGGGAATTTTTATTATTTGGTTTTTTACTGACCTTATTTGGATACATATGGAAGCGGTTAATTTGGCAATACTGGTTGTATCAACCATGCTTGTCTTGTTTCCGGTAGTTTTCAGATCTGCAAGAATTATATGGCTTAATTTTTTTGTACGCTATAATAAAAAATACGCTGATAAGAATAAAGTAATACTTCATCCAAAATTAATACATACCAAAGACGTTAACAATTAGAATATAAAAAATGAGAACGAAAATAATAGTTGATAATATTAAATGTGGTGGATGTGCAGGGTCAATAAAAAAAGGCCTAAAGTCATATCCCGAAGTATCTGATGTTATAGTAGATGTTGAAAAAGAATCGGTAGAGATAGAGCATAGCGACAATTTGCCGATCGAAAAATTGAAAGATAAACTCAGTTCAATGGGGTATCCTGCCAAGGGAACGTTGGAGGGTTTTGAAAAGTTAGCTGCAAACGCTAAATCTTATGTGAGTTGTGCCATTGGAAAAATTTCAAACCAGGATTAATATGTCAAATTTTGCTGAAATAATTAGTTCGGATAAACCGGTGTTAATAGATTTTTATGCCGAATGGTGTGGACCCTGTAAAATGATGGCTCCAATTTTAGAACAATTAAAAAAAATGGTTGGCGATAAGGCTACGATAATAAAAGTAGATGTTGATAAGAATCCTGAAGCGGCCGGCAAATACCAGGTTAGAGGTGTTCCAACATTAATGCTATTTAAGAAGGGAGATGTAAAATGGCGGCAATCGGGTGTTGTACCCGCAGATCATTTAAAACAAATTATTGAAATTAATATTTAGATAATGGAAACAGAACATTTTTATGAAGTATCGGTAAATTGGAATACCGACAGAAAAGGGACATTAAGTTCTCCCGTGCTTGAAAAAACAATAGAAGTAGCAACCCCTCCACAATTTCCTAAAGGACTGGAAGGAATTTGGTCACCCGAACATTTGTTTGTAGCAGCTGTAAATAGTTGTTTAATGACGACTTTTCTTTCTTTTGCGGAGAACTCAAATTTGCATTTTCTGAATTTTTCTTCCAAAGCCATAGGTAAGCTGGAAATGGTTGAAGGTAAATATATGATAAGCGAAATTACCCTAACGCCAATTGTAACAATAACTGAAGGCGCCGGCGAGGACAAAGCAAAACGGATACTCAAAAAATTGGAAAGTAACTGCCTCATATCTAATTCAATTAAAACAAAAATATTTTTTGAATCAGAAGTAAAAACAAATAGTTTAAATAAATGAGAAACATATTTTATATCACGCTTTTGTGTTTATCAGCAAGTTTATTTTCCTGTCAAAATCAAAGTGCCGGAGTTCATGATCCTAATATCGTAAACACTGCTATTTCGGTGAATGAGTTCGAGAAAAAATTATCTGAAAAAGATATTCAGCTAATTGATGTAAGAACGCCTGAAGAGTTTAGCCAGGGACATTTAAAAGGTGCTCTGAATTACGATATTAATTCAAACGGGTTTCAGGATCAAATATCCAAACTATCTAAAAACAAAATTGTTTTGGTATATTGTCTTTCAGGTGGGCGTAGTACCGCAGCTTCAGAATTACTGGCAACACAAGGGTTTCAGAAAATTTACAATATGCAGGGTGGCTTAATGAAGTGGAATGCTGCTAACAAGCCTTTGGACAAGGACGTGGCCAACAATGCTTCAAAAGGCTTGTCTGTTGAGGATTTTAATAAATTGCTTGAATCCGGTAAAATGGTATTAATAGATTACAATGCCAAATGGTGCAAACCATGCGTAAAGATGGCGCCCATGTTAGATATGTTTGTTGACAAAAGAAAAGAGAAAATGATACTCATTAAAATTGATGCTGATGAAAACAAAGATCTTCTTAAACAAAAGGGTGTTGCATCAATACCTTTATTGGAGCTCTATAAAGACGGTAAAAGAATCTGGAAACACGAGGGAGAAATTGATGAAGCAACATTGATCAGTGAAACTAAATTATAGAAACGATGAAAGATCAAATAATTGGTAAACGAACCGCCTTAAGTAATTGGATAAGGCAATTTGCAACTATAATAGATATAGAAAAAAGAATGTATAAAATACAGGAGGGATTATTAGGTGTTTTTAAATGGGGCACATTTAAACCTTTGCCAAAAATTGATTATGTATTGATATTTAGGAGCCTTTTTGCTAAGTGCGAAGCCTGTTCGCTAGATGAGTATGAGAATAACCCAAATGCCTATTTTCAGGTGAGCATTGTACACAATAAAAACAGGAAGATCGTTGTTGAGGAAACAAAAAATAAAGAAAAAGCCTTTGCATTGGCCAATGCAGTTGCAGTGGGTTTAAACACCAAGCTAAAAGATTCGGCAAGCGTTAGAGGAAAAAGTACCTGGTTAATCAATTAAAAGTACGATAAAATGAGCATGACTTCTGTTTTTTTACTTATAATAATTGGTCTGGTTGCAGGCGTATTGGGAGGCATGGTAGGACTTGGCGGAGGAATTATATTAATACCCGCGCTTATACTGATCATGAAACTCGATCAACAAACCGCCCAAGGAACAAGCATTGCTGTTATGTTACCGCCAATAGGTTTATTTGCTGTTTACAACTATTACAAAGCAGGTTATGTAAACACAAAATACGCACTTATAATAGCTGCCGCATTTATGATAGGTGGTTATTTTGGCTCGTTGTTTGCACTAAAGCTATCGCCTGCTACAATGAGAAAAGTATTTAGTGTGATACTTGTAGTAATTGCTGTAAAGATGTTTTTCACAGAAAAAACTGCCTCATAGCGCCGAGGTGAGCTTGGTAATTCTTCATGTGAATTCATCAAAACCTCTAAGTAGCTTAAAACCATCCAAAATTTAGATAAGCCCGGCCGACAGGTTACAATAGACAAAAAAGCGGCTTTTGCGAATTCGGAAGCCGCTTTTAACCTTAATTTTGGCCGCAATAGTTAAAAAATAAGGTCTTTTTGCGGTTTTTAAACAATTTATTTATATATTTGCGTCCCTATTTCAAAGCCGCTGTTTGCACAAAGTAAAGTATGCTGGAATATTAAACTTAAAAATTTTACAAAATGAGCCTATTATTAGACTACGTAAAAAAGCAAATTACCAACGAAGTTAAACATCCAAACTTCAAAGCAGGAGATACTATTACTGTATCTTATAAAATTAAAGAGGGTGAAAAAGAGCGTATCCAGCAATTTAATGGTGTTGTAATTCAACGCAAAAACGAAGCTGCAACTGCATCTTTTACAGTTCGTAAAATCAGTAACGGTGTAGGTGTAGAGCGTATCTTCCCAATCACTTCTCCATTTATTGAGAAAATTGAAGTAAACAAAATTGGTATCGTTCGTCGTGCTAAATTATTTTACTTACGTGATCTTACTGGTAAAGCGGCACGTATCCGCGAAAAAATTCAAAATAAAGAAAACGCTAAGTAATTTTAGCTTAATATATTATCAAAAGCCGCTTCCTGCAAAAGAAGCGGCTTTTTTGTTTTAAAGCACAAATAAATTTAAATATATAGAAACATTCAACTGAACGCATTGATTTAGCTATAGAAGAACGATATGCCTATGCGGTTAAATTATGCCCGTGTCACCCCAAAAGGGGGTTGTTTAAGTTAAATTATTGTTCTATTTTTAGCCCCTAACTAACAAAAAAATATGGAACAATCAACAGCTAAAACCGGTCATCCAAAAGGTCTATGGGTATTATTTGGAACCGAAATGTGGGAACGCTTTAACTTTTATGGCATGCGCGCCATTCTATCATTATTTATGGTAAACGCCTTAATGATGAAAGATAGTGACGCATCTTTGATTTACGGAGGCTTTTTAGGTTTATGTTATTTAACACCAATGTTGGGCGGTTTTGTAGCAGATCGTTTTTTAGGTAATAGAAACTGTATTATGCTTGGCGGTACAATGATGGCTATCGGACAATTTTTGTTATTTGCCAGCGCCATTGTTTTTCCAAGTAATTTAGGACTTGCAACCGGTTTGTTATGGGCTGCTCTTGCTATTATCATTTTTGGAAACGGTTTCTTTAAACCGAATATTTCAAGCATGGTTGGTAGCTTATATCCTAAAGAGGAAAAAAGTAAATTGGATTCAGCCTTCACCATTTTTTATATGGGGATAAATTTAGGAGCACTTTTTAGTCAATGGTTATGTCCATTAATTGGCGATGTAAAAGATGCAGGCGGTGTTCGCGATGTACATGCTTTTAAATGGGGTTTTTTAGCTGCAGGTATAGCTATGATAATTGGTACTGTTATTTTTTATTTTTTAAAGAATAAATATGTTGTAACTCCGGATGGAAAACCATTGGGTGGCGTGCCTTCTAAAAGAGATCAATCTGATTTTGAAGAAGGGGAAGCGCAAAAAGCTGTTTTTTCTACCAAATCTTTATTGATCGCCGCTGTGTCTTTTATTGTTTTGTTCTTTATTTTCCGTTATGTTTCATCAGGAACTAATTTCGTAAAAACAATTATTTATCCTATCATTTATTCGAGTGGTGTAACATTGGCAGGATTGATCATATCAGATACTTCATTAACAAAAATTGAAAGACAAAGAATTATTGTAATTTATATTATTTCTTTTTTCGTTATCTTTTTCTGGGCTGCTTTCGAACAAGCCGGCTCGTCATTAACTTTTATTGCAGATAATCAAACTGACAGAACGTTTATGTTTGGATGGCAAATGCCCGCATCCATGGTGCAAATTTTTAATGGATTGTTTGTAGTTATGCTTGCCTTCCCGTTTAGCTGGTTATGGAATAAATTAGGATCAAAAGGGAAAGAACCAATGTCGCCTGTTAAACAGGCAATTGGTTTAGCTTTAATTGCACTTAGTTATTTTATAATTGCCAATAATGTTAAAGATCTTGGTAATAGCGGATTACTTGCAATTAAATGGTTAGTATTATTGTATTTTATACAAACCTGCGGAGAGCTTTGTTTATCACCGATCGGACTTTCTTTAGTAGGCAAATTATCGCCAAAACGTTTTGCCTCTTTATTATACGGAGTATTCTTTATTTCAAATGCTGCGGGTTATGCACTGGCAGGAACGCTTGGTGCGGTATTACCGGCAACAGGTGAAAAATTTAAAGCAGCTACAGAACTTGGAATTGACCTGCAGGGAGTTCTTGATAAAACTGTTACAGCTTCTCCGGAACAATTACAGCTTTTAGAAAAAAATCAGATCAGTTCAACTTATCCATCTTTTGCTGGATTTGAAATTCACAACCTGTACGAGTTTTTTATGGTGTTTGTTGTGCTTTGTGGCGTAGCATCTATAATCTTACTTTTTCTTTCTCCATTTTTAAAGAAGATGATGCACGGCGTTAAATAATTTTATTGGAAAGCTTAGAGCAAATACAAGATTTTAAAGGTAAGTACCCCAGGCAGCTGTGGTACTTATTTTTTAGTGAGATGTGGGAACGTTTTAGTTTCTACGGCATGCGCGGTATGCTGGCTTTTTTTATGGTGCATGAATTGATGCTCAATGAAAAAGTTGCCAATTTGCAATACGGTGCCACGCAAGCTTTTGTATACGCTTTTACTTTTGTGGGCGGTTTATTTGCAGATAAAATTTTAGGTTACCGCAAATCGCTTTTCTGGGGTGGTTTATTAATGATCGTTGGCAGTATTATTCTTGCCATTGATCCAAAACAGTTTTTCTTTTTAGGAATTGGCTTTAATATTATTGGTACCGGTTTTTTTAAACCCAACATTTCAACCATGGTTGGCCGTTTGTATAAAGATGGCGACTCGCGTACTGATGCGGGCTTTTCTTTATTTTACGCAGGTGTAAATTTAGGCGCCTTATTAGGTGGTTACTTATGCATTGCTATTGGTAAAGGTGAATTGTTTGGCGCATCCATTCCTGTTGCGCTGAGGTGGAATATTGCTTTTGGTCTGGCATCAATAGTTATGATCGTAAGTTTATTGACTTTTGTTAGAACGCAAAAAAGTCTTGGGCCAATTGGTATTTCGCCATTACTGAATTTACAACCCTCTAAAAGAAAAATATTTGAGATCATTACTTATATTGGTTCTCTTGCAATCATTCCTTTCATTATTCTTTTGGTATCTAATCCAAAATACACCGATCTATTCATGTACATTATTGGGCCCCTGGCTTTAATTTATTTTGCTATAGAAATGATAGCTAATTATACCTGGGAAGAAAATAAGAAATTAATTGCCGCGTTTATTTTTATGATCTTCTCTATTTTCTTTTGGGCATTTTTTGAGCAGAGTGGAGGATCGCTTAGTTTTTTTGCAGCCGATAACCTGGATAAAAATTTAGTGGGAATAGAGCTAGACCCTAACGGTGTTAATAATGCAGCTAATTCCTTATTTGTTATTTCCTTTGCCGCATTGCTTGGTATGGCTTGGATATGGATGAACAAAAAAAGAATTGAGCCTAACACTACTGTAAAATTTGGTTTAGGTTTTTTGTTTCTTGCCGGTGGTTTTTATCTTTTTTATTACACTAAATTCTTTGCAAACGCAGCGGGCGTAACCTCATTAAATATTTTTACTTTAGGTTGGTTGGTAACCACTTTTGGTGAGTTATGTTTATCGCCAATTGGCATGTCGGCCATGACAAAATTATCACCACAAAAATTACAAGCGGGTATGATGGGTATGTGGTTTTTAGCAAGCGCTTACGGCCAATACGCTGCAGGTATTTTAGGAGCCAATATTGCAGAGGCTTCTGAAAACTCAACTAACCTTGAAAAATTAAATGTATATGCAGATGGTTATAAAGACCTGGCATTTTACGCCCTTATTTGTGGCGTTGCATTAATTGCGCTTTATCCGTTAATCAAAAAGTTAATGGGAGGTGTTAAATGATTTTAGATTTAAGAAGTAAGATTTTAGCTTGTTATAAATCTTAAATCTAATTTCTTAAATCTTATTTATTTTTGTTTCCAGTTCGTAAACGATTTTTCCAGCGTTTGTGTAAATATTTCAACGGGCTGTGCACCCGATACAGCATACTCTCTGTTAAACACAAAAAAAGGCACGCCTCTTACACCAATATTCATTGCTTCTTCAATGTCAGATCTTACGGCATCACCAAATTCATCTGAACTTAAAACTGATTTAATTTCTTTTTCATCTAACCCAATTTCTTTACCAAGTTCGAGAAGTGTTTGCTGACTTGCAATATCTTTTCCTTCGGTAAAATAAGCTTTAAATATTCTTTCTTCAGCTTCATTGCCTTTAGTATATTTTTTAGCCAAATGAATTAAGCGATGTGCGTGATAGGAGTTAGCAAGCACTGCTTTTTCAAAATGATAATCAAGGCCATTCTCTTTTGCCGTGGCAGTTACATTTTTATGCATTTCAATGGCCCATTCGCGTGTTTGCCCTTTACGTTCTGCTAAATAATCATACAGGTCAACTCCCGGCTGCGATTTTGCTTCAGGATCTAACTGATAGCTTTTCCATTCTATCTCAATATTTTCTTTTCCATCAAAAGTTTCTAAAGCTTTTTCAATTTTACGTTTACCTATATAACAAAACGGACATTGAATATCCGACCAGATCTCTATTTTAAAAGCACTTGTATTTTCCATTTCAAATAATTTTGTTCAAAGGTACATTATCAAACAAACAGAATTCGCAGAATGGTATTAATTAATGTAAATATTTAATTAACTGTTAATGTAATGTGTTAATTTTTACTCAAACATCGATTATGTTTTGATGAATAATTCATTTTTTTTATATTTGGTTAACAACTAAAAAAACACGTTCAATGAAAAAAAATTACACCCACAGTTTTTTAGTATTACTACTTTTTGTTGCCTTTCAAAAAATGAATGGCCAAATGGTAATACCTTATTCGTTTTCGCAATCTGCATCAACCTATAGCGCTATTACAGGCGGCACAGTGCTAGGTAATAATACAAATGATGACGATCTTTTTGATTATATCCCAATTGGATTTACTTTCAATTATGGTAATGTAAATTTTGTTGAGGTTTCTGTTTGCTCTAATGGGTATGTTAAATTAGGTGGTTTAAGCAATAATTTATCTTTTAACCCAATAAGTGATAGTTTTACTGATGATACACTTGTTTCTGCCTTAGGAGGAGATCTTGAATCAACGTCTACAGGTGTAATGGAGTATAAGACAATTGGCTCGGCTCCAAACAGAACCTTTGTTGTACAGTGGACTGATTATACATCTTACGGTAATAATGATGATTTGGATTTTCAGATCCGTTTGTACGAAACATCCAATAAGGTAGAAGTTTCTTATGGATCTTTTGTTATTGATGCTTATAATTCTTTCGAAGTTGGTTTAAGAGGTGTTCTTGCAAACCTCGATTATAATAACCGCTCGGTTTTAAATTTTGTGAATACCTGGGCAACTTCTATAGCCGGAACTTCAGAATTTGATTATTGTGAGCTTGACCTGTTACCTCAGTTTGCACCCGGTACCGGACAGCTTTATTCCTGGTCGCCACCGGCTGCATGCGTAGGCACACCAAACGCAGGTACAACTACAGCAACAAGCACCTTAGCTTGTGTTGGGCAAACTGTTGGTTTTAGCATTGTGGGAGCAACATTGGCGAGTGGATTAACCTATACATGGCAATCATCACCTAATGCGGTTAGCTGGACAAATATTGCAAGCGCTAACTCAACAAATTACACGGCCACTTTTTCTTCGGTGATGTATTACAGGTGTATAGTTGCCTGTGGTTCAAACACGGCAGCTTCAACAGCTTTACAAATAATTGCGCAAACCGCAAATACTTATGCAACAATTCCTTTTCTTGAAAATTTTGACAACACCTGGCAAAACCGTTGCGATCTTAGAAATGTTCCGGTAGCTGCAAACTGGAATAGTTTTCCAACAACAGGTGATGAATCGTGGAGAAGACAAGATGATGGTATTTCGGCAAACTGGTCGAGTGGCTTTGGTGCTGTAACACCATTTGATGGTATTGGTAGTGCCGATTTTAATACCTGGGATTCTCCAAACGGAAACACAGGTCAGTTAGATCTGTATGTAAATTTAGGAACTACTCAAAATTACCAGGTGTCGTTTTATCATATTAATCAATCTGGCGATGATTCTCTTGAAGTGTTTTTATCTACTGATGGTGGAAATACCTTTACTAAAAAAGCAGGTTTTATTTCCGGAGATTATTCAGTCGTAGATCTTAACTGGAATAAGAAAATTGTAAATCTTGGTTCGGTGAATTCGCCAACCTGTGTGGTACGTTTTATGGCTACTTCAGATTATGGTGTTGATGATATAGGGATGGATAGCTTACAGATAAAAACATTTTCATGCACTGCGCCTTCAATGACCATAGCTGCATCACAGGCAACATCATGTGCCAATACACCTGTTACTTTAACAGTTACGGGAGCTACAACTTACACCTGGAATACAAACGCTACAACAAATACAATAACAGTTACGCCATCTGTTACTACAAGTTATACAGTAACAGGCGAAAGCACACCGGGCTGTCAGTCAACAAAAACAGCTACAGTGAATGTAACGCCGGGGCCGTCAATTACATTCTCTGCCTCTCCGGGCTTTACTATTTGTCCGGGAGTTTCTGCAAATATTACTGCAATGGGTGCAACAAATTATACTTGGGCTGCGGGTAATCAAACTACAGCGGCTGTAAGTGTGTCACCATCTATTTCGCAGGCATACAATATTACAGGTACAAATGCATCAGGTTGTTCAACTACAACTAATGTTACTGTATTTGTTGTTTCTTGTACAGGTTTAACTAGCCAGGCAGTAACTACAGCTAATATTAATATTTATCCGAATCCAACAAAAGGAGATCTTGTGATAGAACTTACTGATAAAACAAACAGTACTATACAGGTATTAGATGTTACAGGGAAAATGATAGTGGAGAAAAATACGAGCAATGATAGAACTGAGCTTAATATATCAAATCTGTCAAATGGTATTTATTACATAAGGATCTTATCTAACAACACAGTTGAAGTAAGAAAAATAATTAAAGAATAATAATAAAATAATTTTAAAGCCTCTTATCTGAAAAGATAAGGGGCTTTTTTAGTTTAACCAATTAATTTATCGGCATATATTTTTTCTCCGGTTAGTTTGTTTTTGCCGTAACCTCTTTTGTAGGGAATGATCTCTGCTATTTTTCCATCCTTTTCTGTTACTTCAATAAAAAATCCATTTAAAAAATATACATATACTATACAATCTGAATTGTATTGATCAATAAAAAGCGCGGTGCCTTTTATAAGTTTCATCTTTTCTGTAGTACTTAATTTTGCGTAATCGTAAATAGTAATTAAATTAATTTTACCCGTAATCATTGCTCTTTTTTTTATTGTTGTTATTTAATGATGTAAAATTACAGTTGAAAAAAAGTAAATAATAACGCTTTTACTCTACATTGACACATATGTAAGATTTTTTGAAAATAAGTTAAGGTAATGGGATCCTATTTTTTCTTTTTAAAGAGACCTTTTATTTTTTCCATTATTCTGCCGGAGGTCTTTTCTTCTTTTTGATCGCCAATTAAATAACCATAAGCTTGCAGTTCGGGAACAGAGTCAAAAACAATTTTAGCAACCCCCAGCATTGGTAAAAATAAGATCATACCTGCTACGCCCCAAACAAGGCCACCTATAAGCAGGATCAGTATTGTAAAAAATCCACTGATGCTTACCTCACCACCAATAATATAAGGTTCAATAAAATAATTATCAATGCCCTGTATTATAACAATAACTGCAAGTGCACCAATGGCTACATTGGTATCATCTTCTGTTATTAACGCTACTGCAAATGGAAATAAACCTCCAACTATAGAACCGACGTATGGAACAATTGTTAACAAGGCTGCTATAAAGGCAAGTAAAAATGCATTCTTTAAACCTATGATCATAAATCCTGTTGTGAAAAGCGCCGTAAATATCAAGATCGATAAGGCCCTACCTGTAAGATAGCTTTGAGATACAGTACTTATTTTTTGAATTAGTTTTTTTGCTTCTTCGGGTTGTGTTTTATCGCAAAGGCGAATAAAAAAACTTTCATATTTTTCTCGCTGATACAAAAAAAGAAAAGTAAAGATCAAAACCATAACAGCCGAACCTATCATTCCAATAAAGCCGGCAAAGAAATTCTTCAAGCCGTCGCCCGATGATTCCATAAATGTTTTTATTTTTTTACTGATCAACTCTTCCTGCTTTTCTTTAGGAATATCTAACTTAACACTTATATAGTTTTCTGCATTTGTTTTAAACTTTTTTGCTTTCTCTTCAATTTGCGGAAGTTCTTTTGCCAGTTTTTTTGATTGCATGAATACCAATGCGCCAATACCAAACGTTACAGCTATAATTATTAAAAGAGAAAGTAATGCTGTAATGATACGCTTAACACCTTTGCTTTCCATTTTGTTGGAGAGTTTTGTAAACAGCATAGCAAAAAATATAGCAAATGTAACAGGTATCAACACCTGTTTGGCAAAATATAAAATTGTTGTTACTAAAACGCCAAGTAATAAAAAACGATTGACCTGCTTTAAAGATATTTTTTCTACCATAATGTGTAAATATGGTTCAAATGCAATACCATTAAAATATCAGTTATTTATAAAAGAGTAGTGGAAAAATATCCTCAAAACGGGAGCTGTGAATTTTTAGCTAAAAGCAATATCACTAAACTCGGCAGACACCTCATAGCCGATCTCTTTATAAATTTTATTGGAAGTTGGGTTAGCGCTTTCGGTAAATAAACCGCAGTGCTTATGCCCGATAGTTAAAATATGTTCACTTAATTTTTGAACACAGCTTTTTGCATAGCCCTTGCCTCTAAAGTGCTTTGGGGTGTAAACTAAACCAACAATACCAATGTTGCTTGTGCTGCGGATCATACCAGCCATGCTTACCAGTTCATTTCGTTCGTTAAACCAGTTAAACAGGTTGTTTTTTGAAATTAAATGTTTAATGTTAGAACGGATCTCTGCTTTTGTTTTTTTAGGAAAGGCATGCGCATCGTGCTGAAATTGGTTAGCCCATTCGGCTAAATAATCCAGGGCTTCCATTCGTGCAGGCTTAAATTCACCATTGGCTAAAGTGAATGTATTTACTTGTGTTAATTTGTGTACCAGTAATTTTCTATCGCTTACTTTATCTCTTGTTAAGTAATTTGTAAACGCATTTGCATAAAAGGTTTCACCAACAACACCTGCAATTTTTAGCTTGTTATCTGTAAAGTAATTTGCTAACGGTTTAAGGTCTTCGGCATTTTTGGAAGTGCTGCTTAAAAATGCTTTTGGTAATGTTTTAATAGCTGTTGCTTTAAATTCATCTTTATCAAAAACACTTAAAAAATGACAATCGGGCATTTGTACATTTTTATCAGGAAAACTGTTGCAGATACCCAATATAAGATTGTTCTCCAACTCGCGCTGTTCAAGTATGGCCTGGTTTTCGGCCAGGTAATCGTTTATGTTTGCGTATGTTCTTAATTGCAGCATGCTATTTATTTTTTGCAATAATGATCCGATTCTTCAACCGGGTATTTTTTATCCAGATCAATATTGTTCATGCTTTCAATAATGCCCCATTTAAATAGTTTTTCGAAGTAGGGTAGAAGTTTGTTGGTTTTTATTTGCTGTAGAAAATAAACTTCATGTTCTTTTTCTTTAATGCCCATTTCGTAAAGTATATGATCATGTTCTTTTATGCCTAACGAATTAAAAAACTGTTTCATTCTAAAGTATTCACAAACATTGCCGCTTTCTAAACGGCCGGCAAAATAAAAAGGCATAAACCAGCCAATCACAAAACAACTTCCTGAAATGAGCTTACCAATAACATGAAACCTGAATTCATAATATTTTGAAACAGGAATGTTGTATTGTTTCATGATCTTTAGTACTTCTTCGCGGTGACCCCATTCATCCATTTCTATTTGGCGAATGGCTTTTTTTTCTTCGGGATTTTTTACTGATGCAGCATGCCCCTGATAAGCAAATGCAGCCGCTTTTTCAGCTGAGTAAGCCTGTTTTAAAAGGTCAATTAATTCGGGATGGTTGATCTGCATTTGAACGCATCAAAAATACGTATTAACTTTTTAATAAAGAAAGTATCTCTGTATCAATGAATTTACCGTTAAAAAAATAATTTTCTTTAAAATAGGCTTCTTTTTTAAAACCAAATTTCTCGAGTATCTTTCGTGACAAGGCATTGTGTGGATTGATATTAGCTTCAATACTGTGCAATTTCATTTTACCGAAGCCATGATCAATAATTTTTGGTATGGCCTCGCTTATGAGCCCTTTATTCCAATGGTCGGGCATTAACATATAACCTAATTCGGCCCTGTAATGCTCCAGTTCTATCCGATGAAAAGAAATAGTGCCAATTAATTCTTCAGGCTTATCTTTTAAAGTTATGGCCCAGCAAATGGTTTCGTTATCTTTTGTTTTTTTATTAATGAGCTTTATAAAGGCTTTTATCTCATCAGTGTTTGATGCCAAAGGCCTGTCAATAAATTTCATTGCCTCTTTATTACTTCTTAAAAGAAATAAAGCAGTAAGATCTTTTTTATTTACTTCGCGCAGCAATAAACGATTTGTTTCAAGTACAGGAAATGGTTTAAAGTTTAATTTCAGCATAATATTCGGGTACAAATTTACTATTTTCTGTAACAGATCTATTTTTCGTATAACTCAATTGGTAAATTATCCGGATCTGTAATAAATGTAAATTTTTTATTGGTAAACTCATCTGTTCTTATCTCTTCAAAGGCAATGTTATTTGCTTTTAAATATTCAATGGTCAGCATAATATCTTCCACTTCAAAGGCAATATGCCTTAAGCCTGTTGCTTCAGGCCGGCTTACACGTTTTGGTGGTTTTGGAAAAGAGAAGAGTTCAATAACGTATTCTCCATTCAATAACAGATCGAGCTTAAAAGAATTTCTTTCTTTTCTGTACACTTCATTTTTTATTTCGAGCCCTAATATTTGTGTATAGAATTTTTTAGAAGCTTCATAATCTGAACAGATGATGGCTATATGATGGATCTTTTTTAGCAGGTTCATTTGCTAAAATTAGATAATTGTTTATATTTATAATAGCATTTATTGGTACATTATGCTAAAATGAGTTACACAATAGAGGCATATAAGGATGTTGCTCTTTCTGAGATCCATGAATTTAATGGGTATTATATCTTTATGAGAAAAGATGGCATCATGCAATTGTTATTTAAGGCCGGCTTTAGTGGCGATGTAAGCGATGCCAAAAATATGATCGCCACTTTCAAAAAAATAAGCCCCGATAAAAAAGTACTGGCGCTTGTAATTTACCAGGATGACAACACGTTTACCAAAGAAACCCGCGAATTTATTGCCGGCGAAGAAGCATCCAAAGTAGTTGCTGTTGACGCTTTGATAATTAAAGGATTGGCGTTAAAGATCATCGGTAACGGTTATTTAAGAATAAATAAGCCAAAACGACCTACCCGTATTTTTAATAGTGTAGAAAGTGGCTTAAAATGGCTGGAACAGTTTTTGCATGTTAAATAATAGCATTTAGCATTTGACATGTTTTATATAAAATTTAAAAACCCGATATTAATTTTATTTATTATTGTTTTATTTCCTTCATGCCTTGTAAAAGCGCCAAGATATACAAGTGTTGAAAAAACATTTGAATTAAAATTAGGAATGTCGAAAGAAGAAGTGTCGAGGGCGCTGGATCTAAAACCATATTACTTAAAATCACTAACCGATACGGAAAGTGTTTATTTATATAAATACCGCGTTACCGATAGGGCAGTGCTGCCTTTTCTTTTAAAAGAGAACAATGGTAAAAATGTTAAAGGGAAATATGTGAATTTATTAGTAAGCTATAATATTTATGATAAAGCAACCAAAATAGAAAGTTGCAGTAAATGTGATGAAAGTACAATAGAAGAAAAACGATTTGATTTCAATAAGTTGACAACATTTTTAACGGTTACTTTGCCAGTAGTATTGGTTTTTTTAGGAATTACCTATGGCCCGGGGGCTCAATGATCATTTTACAATGTCTACCACGCCATCAAAAACCTGATCGCTAAAATTTGAGCTTACTTTTACGTTATAAGACCTTAAATTAACTTTTGTGATCTCAACAATAACAACTACAGCAGAAAGATCGTTGGTTCCATCGCCGCCTTCTAAAACTACCCTATTGCTTAATTCGTATTTACATTCGGTAACCCATTTAATATCATACCTGGCCTTAATACCTAATTTTGGCGATTCCTCTACCTGGTATTTTTTTGTTCGTGTAATATAGGTGGTGCCTGTTCGTTCATCAGTCATTGTAAAATTACCTTTTTGTAAAGGTATACAGCCCGATGTTTGCGCTTTTGTAAAATGTGTGATAAGAACAACTACTAAAAGAACTATTTTTTCATTGCATTAACTTTCTTTTTTAAATAAAAAATATTTGGTTTTACCTGCCGTTAATAAATAAACAGACGCAATTGCGCCGGGCAATAATATTAAAGCACCGTATGATAATGGCAATTTGAAAAGAAATAATAAACCAAAAGCAATTAAGGGAGACGCTACGGTAACAATGCTTAGTAAATTAGGTGTAAAAGAAAATTTAGTTGTTTTATTTTCTTCGATGGTTATTTTTTGTTCACCGCTTTTTATGTTTTGCTGCACTTTTACCTGATAGGTGCCTGGTTCCAGATCAATTTCTTTTTCCTCACCATTGCTTATTTTACCGTAAGAACTACTATTGATCAAAATTTCAATAGGAACAGCCATTCCGTTAAAATTCTTTTTACGATGTAAGATCAGTTTTCCTTTCATAAAGATGTTTGATATAAAATTGTAAACAACATGGCTAAACCTGCAGGTATGGTTTGAACATATAAGATAGAACGCTGAACGGTTATAGTCCCATAAATACCTGCCACCATTACACAGCCTTGAAAAAAGCAGGCTACATAACAACTCCACGCAGGATCACAAATAAGTAACGACCATATTAAACCTGCTGCTAAAAAGCCATTATATAAGCCTTGATTGGCTGCCATGCCTTTGGTTTCTTCAAATAAATGTTTTGGAAACGATTTAAAAGTTTCTTTGCCTTTTGTGGTCCAGGCAAACATTTCCAGATACACAATGTACAAATGAATGGCGGCTACAAACCCTGTAAGTATTTGCGCTATTAAATGCATGATCTATTTTAATGTAAAAATAGCATTTAATACACAAATGAAAAAGATGGTTATTGCATTACTCTTCTGATCTTAGAAATATCATAACCTTTTTTTGCAAAACGTTCTAAGATCTCAGTATATTGAATTTTCTCCATTTTACCTGTTCGGTTCATAATGTAAAGGAATTTCTTTTTTGGATGACCAACAACTACATAAAAATAATTAGGGTCTATTTCTTCAATTAAATAATCGGCCTTAAAGGGCCATATGAATTGTACTTTCCATTTTACATTGTTAGAGTTTTGTACAGGAAAGCCTTTTGATCTTACCAATCTTGGTTTTATATCCGATTCTTTTAAATACGTAGTGTAAATATCAATATTTCCTTTTTTATTTACCGTATAGGTTTCAGTCACATAATTCCAGCTTTTATCAAAACCTGTTGGAATAGTTGCTATTACAAACCATTTGCCTGAATATTTTTCAAGATCAATACTTTTTACAGTTTGAGCTAATATTGAATTTACAAGAAGTGTTGCCATGGCAAAGAGTTTAGTAAGTTTCATACAATTTAATGCTGTATGAATACCTGCAAAAACAATTCCATTGGTAAAGACTAAGGTTTTAAGTAAATTTTAGTATAAAACACTGAGGCAAGGTTTCCTCAAAAAAATATTATTTTACGCGTTCTACGTATTCGCTGGTCTCAATGTTTATTCTGAGCTTATCGCCGGTAACAACAAATAAGGGTACCTGTATTTTAATACCGCCTTCTACTTCGGCAGGTTTTAATAATTTACCTTTTACACCTTCTTCAGTATATGTAACTACCAGTTCGGCATATTTTGGCAGGTTGCCGCTTAATGGTTTATCGTTTTCATCAAAACGAATGGTAAGAATCATTCCTTCCTGTAAAAATTTGATAGCTTCACCAAATATTAGTTTTGGTATATGTACCTGGTCAAAGGTTTCCTGGTTCATGCAAACAAGGTCATCGCCCTCAGTAAACAAGTATTGCATATCGTGCTCATCTACACGTATAAAATCTATTTTTTCACCGGAGCGGAAACGAATCTCACTTTGTTTACCAGTTTCAACATTGCGGCACTTAACCGAATAAATGGCATTGCCTTTGCCCGGTGTAATATGGTCGTAATCTATTACCTGCACCAATTCGTTATTATACCTGAAAAATGCGCCTCTCGAAATATCTGATGTTGTAGCCATGTTTTATTTTTTAAAAGGGAAAATAGTTTCATCACCCTTTTTCATTAGGCTTGCAAGATAGTACCAAGTATTGAGATGGCAAAATATTAATTAAATTTCCAGCCTTTTGACTCAAGATGAGCTTTACATTTCGTGCAAAATTCTTTTTCTTCATTTGTGTGATTTTTTCCTTCAGCATCTCTCATAAAACACGTTTTTTCAGGACAATGGGGTAAACCTTGTGTATGGCCAAGTTCGTGAATAGTTAATTTAAAAAATTGTTCTGCTCTGTTTTCTTTTGAAAGCCTGAAATAAGAAACCACGCCTGATTTACCGGGTTGATAAGCTAAACCCATTAGTCCATAATCTTCAATATTTCCTTTTTTGTGGCTTATGTCTTTATTGGTAAGTCCTATAGTCACATGACCATCAAGAGTTTGCTTTCTTAAATAACTAATTATAGTATCGGCTTTATAACGTTGCCTTTTTTCATAATAAGCTGTTTGTGGTAATGGAATTTCTTTTTTTATAGTTACGTTTGGATATATCTTTTTTAACTCTGCATAGACATTATCTACATATTTTTTTGGAATATCAGAGAAAGGTTGAAGATCAATAATTATTGCAGGAGTTTTTTCGTCATTACTTTTTATGAAAGAATTCATTGGTTTCATTTTTACAGAAAACAAAAGTAAGTAAACATAACAGTTGAAGAATATATCTTTTTTTTATTTTTCTTTTATCAGAATCCATATTTCTTCTTTGCTTTCTGCTTAAGAATGATCGATTGTAATCACAACATTTCCTGTTTTCTCTTTGGTTTCAACATATTTAGTGGCCTCAACAATTTGATCAAGTGTATAGGTTCTATCAATAATTGCTTTGTACTTACCTTCTTCAAACAGTTTTTTAAAAAATAAAATATCTTCTTTAGTATCTTTTGGAATGGGAAATAAAACTTTTTTTCCAAAAAACAAAGGTGTAAATAAGGCTAAATAAATATTTTGCGATAAATAACCTAACTCAGAAGAAATGTAAATGCCTTTTGGCTTTAATATTTTTTTACACTTAAAAAAAGAACTTTTGCCAACTACATCTAAAATAAAATCAAATTTTTTATCAATGAGCGTAAAATCTTCTTTGGTATAATCTATCACCGTATCGGCTCCCAATGATCTTACCAATTCAATATTTTTTGTATTACATACTGCTGTGATCTTTGCCCCAAAATATTTGGCCAACTGTACAGTGGCTGTACCTATTGAACCGGAAGCACCATTAACAAGGATCTCCTGATCTTTTTTAAAATCAATTTTTTTAAGATTGGCATAAGCTAAAAAAGCGCCGTCGCAAACAGCCGCAGCTTCATTATAAGTGGCATTAGTTGGTTTTAGCGTTATTGACTTTTCTTCATCCATACAAATGTACTGTGCATGGGTTCCAAAATTAAATGTGCTTAAACCAAAAACCTGGTCACCGGGTTTAAATGATTTTACGTTCTTTCCTATTGCTTCTATTTCGCCGGCTAATTCAGAGCCCAATACTTTTTTTCTTGGTTTAAAAAAGCCTGCAAATAAGTGTACAATTAAATACTCGGGTTTTCTAAAACCGCAATCTGTTCGGTTAACCGTGCTTGCGTGGATCTTAATTAAAACTTCATTTTCTTTAGGAACCGGTTTTTCAATTTCTTTTATCTGCAAAACATCGGGTTCGCCAAAAACTGTATTTACACTAGCTTTCATAATAGTTTTTAAAGTTAATTACTTTAAAAGAAAGCTTAAGAAAATGAAAATTCAGTATTACCGTTTAAATAAAACAAAACCCCGCTCCTGTAAATTAATGTCCTTGTTTAGTTGGATAAAGTGTTCTAAAAGCATTAAAAATGGCCTGGTGCGAAATTGTTGCATGATCCTCCTGCGGCAAATAATCAAAATAAGTAGTTACATTTTTGCTTTTGGTATTTTTTATTTTATCTGCAAGCAAATTAGCATCTACTTCCATTACATGAGGATTTTTGCTAAGGCCAAGGCCTTCTTTACCTACACCAATATAGATGTCGGTTTTTTGCGAAAAATTATTTTGCAGTATCTCCGGTTCTTGTTTTAATAAAGAACCATCATCCCACCATAAACTCGGACTAATAATAATGTATTTATTGAATAGTTTTGGTTTTTTAAATAACACCTCGGTTGCGAATAAACCGCCCAAAGATTGGCCAATGATTGTTTTTGAGGTGTTTGTTTTAAATTTCTTTTCTATGTAGGGTTGTAATTCTTTTTCAATAAAAGCAATAAATTTATCTGAATGTCCGGTTGTTGGAAATGCTTTTTTGTCTTCTTCAATGGTGGTAGGGTAGGTAAGATCTCTTTTCCTGTCAACCGTTGCAATACCTACCACAATTGATTTTGGAATGCGGTTGATCCATTCAAAAGTATTGAATTGAACCAATCCAACAACATGAATAAAATCTTCATCCGCGGAGCCATCCAACAAATAAATAACCGAATATTTCGTGGTATCCTCCTGCTTATAACCCTCGGGTAAATAAATATTCAGGATCCTTTTTTCGCCTAATTCGGTAGATTGAATTTCGTCAATGGTGCCCAATACAAAAGGTTTTACCTCGACATGCTCTGCAACCTTGTTTTCTTTTTGTTTTGTTTGTGCAAATGCAAATGTGGCAAAGAGTGCAAAAAATAAAAATGTAATTGTTGTTCTCATTTCTAAAATATTTTTTATTTTGAATTATTAATTTCACAGTTTTTTGTTTTTCGGAAAATTGAAAAGCAAAGAGGTTAAAATTGGAATAACAAATATGGCAATGGTAGCAAATGAAAATGCATAGGCTTTAAATCCTGAATGAGCATTGGCAGACGTATGATCTTCGGGATAAAAATATTCAACTACTAATTTTATGCCCAGCATGGCAATAACAATAAATGCAGCAATATCTAAAAAAGGAAAACGCGCCATCAACTTTACAAAATAACTAGCTACAATGCGCATGGTAATAATGCCAATAAAAACACCGGTACAAACAATGTACATGTTTTGCGAAAAAGCACCGGCTGCCAACACATTGTCAAGCGAAAAAACAAGATCCATAGCTTCAACCAAAACAACTGTTGACCAAAATTGGTTCAAGCCAAAAAGGCGTTTTTTTGGTTTATGTTCTTTTACTTCCTCTTCAGCTTCATCCAGTACATTTTTATTATGAAAGATCTTTTCATAAAAAAATTTTAACGACAGAAATAAAAGATAACCACCACCCACTATTTTCACCCAAGAGATCTGCAATAAATACACAGCCAGTAAAAGTGCCGCGCCTCTAAAGATGTAGGCAAAGATCAAACCAATGCGCAATGCTTTGGAGCGTTGGTTTTCAGGAAGGTCCATTACCAATGTAGCAAGCACTGCTGCATTATCAACCGACAATAAGCCTTCAACAAAAATAATGTTAAGAATGGTAAAAAAGGCCTTATTAAGATCAGGGCCAAGTATGCTATGTAAAAAATCCATATTTAATATTAAGACTAAAGTAGGATTAAAATGCATTTATGAAAAACAAAAATTTACTTTATTTTAGTATAAGAAAATTTTCTACCATCAGTATAATAAATAGTGAGGCCGGTAGTATTTCCATCTTTATCAAAAGCAAATTCCATATAACGGTTCATATCATCGTTATCGTAAACAAAACGTGTGTTGCTTATGGGGATCAATTTCCAGTCGGGTGGAAAAGGAATGTTTCTATACAAATTATTTCCTTTTAAAATAATATTGATACTGTTAGGTGATGCTCCGGGACCGGGTATGGGTTTATATTCGGCACAATATTTTTGAAGCTGCTCGTTACTAAAATTCAGTGGGCCGTTTTGCGCGAGTGTTATTTTATTTTCAAGGGCTGTTATCAGGCTTTGTACCTGTTGTTTTTCTTCTTCGTTACCTGCAGCAAGTAATCGATCTTTAAAAATCAGTAATTGTGCCTTTTCAAGTGCCTGTTCGCCTTTTACAAACACATCGGGGTAAACACCGGTACCTTCCCAATTAGTGCCGGTAACTTCATGATACGATCGTGCGTTTGGAATATTTAGTACAAATCCTTGCCCAAGTGGGGCAGGGCCTGCTGGATGTGCGCCGCCGCCTGTAGTATCGCCTACAATAGTTGCACGCTTGGCATATTTCATGGCATACGTAAAATCTTCGGCGCCTGAAAATGTACGCTTACCGGTTAATACATACACTGGCATTGATAATTTAAAAGATGTAATGGAAGGATCGGTATAATGTTTAACAGTATCGTGCCTGTGATCGATAATGTGATTCATTGGTAGCTTTTTAGTGAAAAAATAATTCAGCATGGCATTTACTGTTTCGGGCGAACCGCCACCGTTGTAACGCATATCAATGATCAAGGCTTTGGTATTACTTACAAATTTAAATGCGGCATCGTAAATAGGCTCTGCTTCTTTTGTAAACCCTACAAAGCCGTCCCAACGCACGTAACCAATGTTACCGGGCATTACTTCTGTTTTTGTAAAATAAAAATTATGCGATCGCTCATCCTTCAATTCCATTTCTGATTGTTGTTTTTGAACGGAGTCGGGTATTACAGCTAAAAGTCTTTCTTCAAATTCAGGAAAATACATTACACGCATATGCCCATCATGATGCGCCTTTTGAACATCGGCATGGATCTTTTCAGCCAGCTCTCTGCGATTTTGTACTTTACTGTAAACACCGGCTTTATAATTTTCTTTAATTGTTTTGCTTATCAACTCGGCTTTATCAGGATAGATGTACCAGCGCTTTAATGCAAAGCTTAAACTATCGATCAATAATTTTATTTCTTTTGGTGCCATTTTTGCATCGTCGTCCTGCGCCTTAATAGAAAGTGTGATCGCAAAAGCAAAAAGGATAAGTATTGACCTCATAGCTAAATTTGTTTTTAGAGAAGAATGAAGGTAAGTACAATATTTCTTAATCTGATTTAAGGATACGGTAAGTTTTTAGGTATTTATAAGGAGTTATTTTTACAGTGCAAGTATTTACTGCTTTTTACCATTAAAAATAAAAGTATAATAGTAATTATTGGGCCCACTATGCAATGTTTTTAAACGATAAAAGTAAATTGAATCGTTCCGGTAGCGAAAGTTATAAAGCTCTAATGGATAGTTGGATGGATTTTTATAATTCCATTTACCGGTTGCGCTTATATGAAATTCCTGGTGATAGCGTTTTGAAATGATATTGGAGTCGTTTGTTGTAGATTTGATGATAGTATCCAAAACATTGAAATTAGTAACTGAATCAGGTGGCATTTGTGTACCATTATAATTTACATCCTGTGAAGTATATTCAGTGCCTTTATAAACTCCGGTAAAAGAATCTCGGTATTCAACAAACGGTGTTATCGGTGTTTGGGTAATATCGTTTGAATTCGCCTCTTTTTTTTTGCAGCCAATAAATCCTAGCAGAAACATAGAACCAATTATTAAGATGTGCTCTTTCATTATTAATAAATATACAAAAAATATTTTAGTATAAAAAAAGCCTTCCATTACGAAAGGCTTTAAAATAATTTCAGGTTATTATAACGGAATATTTCCGTGTTTTTTTCTTGGTAATTTATCTACTTTATTCTCAAGCATCTTAAAGGCTTTTATCAATTTTAAGCGGGTTTCTTTTGGTTCAATTACTTCATCAATAAAGCCACGCTCAGCCGCACGGTATGGATTAGCAAACATATTTTTGTATTCTGTTTCTTTCTCTAACCATTTAGCATCTTTATCTTTTGCAGCAGAGATCTCATTCTTAAAAATAATTTCAGCAGCTCCTTTAGCACCCATTACCGCAATTTCTGCGCTTGGCCATGCAAAGTTCATATCTGCGCCAATGTGTTTGCTGTTCATTACATCATAAGCACCGCCGTAAGCTTTACGTGTTATCACCGTAATTCTCGGAACCGTTGCCTCGCTAAACGCGTATAATAATTTTGCACCGTTGGTAATAATGGCATTCCACTCCTGATCGGTACCTGGTAAAAAGCCCGGTACATCTTCAAACACTAATAAGGGAATATTAAAGCTATCACAAAAACGCACAAAACGCGCGGCCTTGGTTGAAGAGTGAATGTCTAAAACCCCCGCTAAAACTGCAGGCTGGTTGGCCACAATGCCAATGCTGCGACCTGCTAATCTTGCAAAACCAACAACAATATTTTCTGCAAACGCTTTATGCACTTCAAAAAAACTATTGTCGTCAATTACCTTTTCAATTACCTCGCGAATGTCGTAAGGTTGATTAGCGTTTGACGGAATGATATCGTTTAACTCGTCTCTTAGTTCATTACCCATTTCGTAGGGTAGAGAAGGCGCATCTTCTTCGCAATTTTGTGGTACGTAACTTAATAATTGTTTTAAATAATTAATGGCTTCTACCTCGTTAGCGCATGCAAAATGTGTAACACCGCTTTTTGTTGCATGCGTCATAGCACCGCCTAATTCTTCGCTTGTTACTTCTTCGTGTGTTACTGTTTTTACCACGTTAGGGCCGGTAACAAACATGTAACTTGTATTTTCTACCATTAAAATAAAATCGGTAATGGCAGGACTGTAAACCGCACCACCTGCGCAGGGACCCATAATAGCACTTAGTTGCGGAATAACACCACTGCTGCGCACATTACGGTAAAAAATATCTGCATAACCTCCTAAAGAAACCACCCCTTCCTGAATACGTGCGCCACCACTATCATTTAAGCCAATGATAGGAGCGCCATTCTTCATGGCAAGATCCATTACCTTCACAATTTTTTCGGCATGCGTTTCACTTAAGCTGCCACCAAATACAGTAAAATCCTGTGAGAATACATAAGTTAAACGACCGTTAACATTGCCATAACCGGTAACAACACCATCACCTAAGTATTTTTCTTTATCTAAACCAAAGTCGTTACTGCGATGCTGCACCAACATGCCTATCTCTTCAAAAGTGCCTTCATCCATTAAAAAATGAATACGCTCACGGGCAGTTAATTTTCCTTTTTTGTGTTGCGCGTCAATACGTTTTTGCCCGCCACCTAAAAGAGCTTCGGCTTTTTTTTGTTCTAATATTTTTATTTTATCGTTCATAATTGTTTCAATTATTTAACTTCTTCATCAATACTGTTCTTTCTTAATTCAACAGGATTACGTTTTTTACGAAGTTTTAAATTTAATAATTCCACACCAAAACTAAAGGCCATAGCAAAGTAAATATAACCTTTAGGAATTTCAATTTTCTCAATATGCACGCCTTCTACAACCAGCAACACTGCAATTAATACCAGGAACGAAAGCGCTAATATTTTTAACGTAGGATGCTTTTCAATAAATGCAGAAATTTTTGGTGCGTAAAAGAACATGATGCCCATACTTATGATCACTGCAATTGACATAATAATGATATCGTTGGCCATACCAATAGCAGTGATAATGCCATCTACACTAAATACAATATCAATTAATAAGATCTGCGCCATAATAGCCCTGAAACCTTTTTTTAAATTTTTCTTTGCATCGTCCCCTTCTTCGTTGGCGCCTTCCAGTTTATTGTGAATTTCTAAAGTACTGTTCACTAATAAAAATAAACCACCGGCCAGCATAATAAGGTCTTTTAATGCCACACCGTGATCAAACAATGTAAAGAGTACCTTTTCACCACTTACCAGGTAAAACATCACAAATAAAAGTGTTATGCGCATAACAATACCAACGGTCATCCATATTAAGCTGGCGCGTTTGGTTTGTTCTTTAGGCAGGCGCCCCATTACAATTGAAACGAAAATAACATTATCAATACCCAACAGTATTTCCATTACCGTTAAGCTTAACAGACTTAATAATCCTTCAACAGAAAAAAGGTGTGCAAACATAGAGCGTAAAGATATATTTTATATGCAATTCGCTGCTAAATTGTGAATATTTATTGGGAAAATAGCAGGAAACGGGCTTATTTTTTAACTCTTTTTTTAGATGATTTTTTTGGTCTTTTTCTTTTACTTCCACTCTCAATAATGAGTTTATCGGGTTTTACTTTATCAATTTTTTTAGACCCTATTTTTTCTCTTTTCAGATATTTTTTTGAGGCAACAAATTTTCTCTCGTGCAGTAAAAAATAGTTGCCTTTTGTGATCAAGTGTACCCGCAGGTTCTCGGCCCACAGAGGTGTTCCGGGTTCTGCATAAGCAATATTGGTCTCACTTATATCGCGTCCGTCTAAAATAACTACCATGCCCGAACCTTTACATTCGGCTTCGTTACCTTTTCGTATTACTAATGCCGTATCTTCACCAAGACCAATACCAATGCAGGATGGATTCATTAGTAGGGCTTCAACCAAACGGCCAAAGCGTCCACGTTTTACAAAATGGGTATCAATAATGCAATGATCAATAAAGCCTAAACCGGAGCTTACCTTAACGGTATCTTTTAGCATAGCTTCATTGCGTTGCCCTTCATAGATCATTAACGAAGCGGCTGCCATTGCGCCGGCACTGGTTCCGGCCACAATAAAATTAGCATCACTGTAGTAGCGCTCCATAATTACATCTACAATGTCTGTATTACCAAGTATGGTCGAAAGCCTGAATTGATCGCCACCGGCAAACATCACAGCATGTGCATTTTTAATGCGCTTTATCCATATGGGATTGCGGGCTTCAGGATTATTTTCCATGCTTATAAATCCAACCTGATTAAAGCCTATCTCTTTAAAAGCGCGATGATAGGTTTTCATTACTTCTTTTGGTTGTTGCGAAGCGGTAGTAATAATTTCGAGAATACGTTTACCTCTTTTTTTTGGCAATAGTGTTTTTAAGATCTCAAATTCTTCAAATTGTTTGTTCTTTCCTTCAATATCTAAAACAGTTGATTTTCCTTTGTCTTCGGCGCCACCAATTAAAATGAGCTTGCCTTTGGGTATTTGGTTTCGCATAAATTACATTATATGTTATAACAACTAAAAATCAAATTTGTTTTAAATGACGAATTAAAAAACGCATTTAGCATATTACTTTTTTTGTCATTTTTGAGGTAATTTCCGGCGTCACTTTTTTGCTTGAACAAAAAAGTAACCAAAAAACTCAAGGCTTCTTAAAATTTTGCTAAACATCTTTCTTCATCAAGCCAATGATTTTAAGTGCTTCGCGAACAGCCAAAATCATTTCACACAAGCTATCGCTTTTGAAGAAGAAGATTTTTTACACAAAATTTTAAAAGGCCGGATCACTAAGTGTGCTTACGCTTGACTATTGTTCGTAAGAACATTTAGTTGAACGGGTAATACTTTTTGAGCTTTTGTAGAGATAGCTGCTGGCTAAGCTAGGCGTTTAGTTTAATAGGCATTTAGAAAGAAAGCTTAGACAGGCAGCGGTTTCCAATTCGCTGTAGCTACCTCGCGAATTGGAAAATCTCCTTCAAAAGGTCAAAAGCGTTTTGGTTACTTTTGAGCGTCAAAAGTGACAAAAGAATTAGTTCGAAAAAAATAGGTTTTTAATCAGTAAAAGAAACTTTTACATTAAAATCGGGTCCGCCACCGCGTATTTGTGTCCATTTACTAAACGCAGCAGCTTTTACAAATGAAGGTGAATCGTATGAACCTGCATAACAAAATTTGGTGATCTCCATTTCATCCATAAGGCACTCCAAACTCACATAAAAATCTTTTGAAGTATAAATGCCATAGTCTTTTATATTCAAAATAAATTCGCCATTCTTTTGCCCGATCTTAAAAATGATAGGTTTTTTCATGAATGGTCGTGTTGAAGGATATTGCCATTTTGTATCTGCAGCCTCATAAAACATTAATCTGAAAGTTAATGAATCTGCATATTTATTTTGGATAATGTAAAAGCTAAATGCTTCCATCAATACCTGACGTCCGTCTTTATTATTGATCTTTAGTGCAGATTCTGATCCTTTCCAGTTATTGGTATTTTTTACAAAGCCGCTACAGTTATTTTTAGAATATTTGGTGGTACCCAAGGTTTTATATTTTATTTTTTTTGATTTGACCTCTACTTCAGCTAACTGAGTAGGCAAGGCCTCTAAACTCATTTTTTTATTAACTTCTTTTATAAGATCAGGGGCATAAAAAACCTGGGCTTTATAGCCAATGGCATATACTTTAAGGGTATCTTTTTTTTGATCTTCGGCCAGTGTTAATTCAAAAATACCGTTCTCATCACTAAGGGTACCAACCTGCTTGCCAACAATACCAATACTTGCAAAGGGAATGGGTTTATTGCTTGCTTTATCAAGAATAAGGCCACTTACCTTTTGTTGAGAGAGTAAATTGCCTGTAATCGTTAAAAAAAGAAGTATATATTTCACATTGCTAAACTACTAAACGGAAGCTAATAATTTAGTATTTTTGCAACCTTATTATTAGAGAGTTCCTTAAAAAATGATTTCAGCAAGTAATGTGAGTTTGCAATATGGCAAACGGGTTTTGTTCGACGAGGTAAATGTAAATTTTACACCGGGTAATTGTTATGGTATTATTGGCGCCAACGGTGCCGGTAAATCTACCTTTATGAAGATATTGAGTGGCGAGATAGAGCCTACAAAAGGCCGTGTAAATATTTTGCCGGGCATGCGCATGAGTGTATTAAAACAAAACCATTTTGAATATAATGAGTTTACTGTTTTAGATACGGTAATGCAGGGCAACAAGCGTTTGTACCAGATCATAAAAGAAAAAGATGCTATTTATGCAAAGGCTGATTTTAGTGATGCTGATGGCATAAAGGCAAGTGAACTGGAAGCCGAATTTGCAGAAATGAACGGTTGGAACGCAGATAGCGAAGCGGCAGAAATGCTTACTAATATGGGTATTCCACCGGCATTGCATGGCAAACAGGTAAAAGAACTTACCGGTAAAGAAAAAGTAAAAACATTATTGGCACAGGCTTTATTTGGTAACCCTGATATTTTATTATTGGATGAGCCTACCAACGATCTGGATGTAGAAACCATAAGCTGGCTGGAGAATTTTTTGGCTGATTTTATGAATACGGTTATTGTAATTAGCCACGACCGCCACTTTTTAGATGCAGTGTGTACCAATATATGTGATATTGATTATAATAAATTAAGCACTTATACAGGTAATTATAGCTTTTGGTATCACATGAGCCAATTGCAGCTAAAACAACGTAGTGATCAGAATAAAAAAATTGAAGATAAGCGTGCTGAGTTACAAGAGTTCGTTCGTCGTTTTAGCGCTAATGCTAGTAAAAGCAGCCAGGCAACCAGCCGTAAAAAATTATTAGAAAAATTAACGGTAGATGAAATTCCTGCAAGTACCCGTAAATACCCAGGCATTATTTTTAAGCAGGAGCGCGAAGCAGGAGACCAGTTGCTATTGACGGAAGGCTTAAATAAATCTAATGCAGACGGTGTGATCTATAAAGATGTAAACATCAATGTTAGAAAAGGAGATAAGATCGCTTTTATTAGCAAGAACCAATTAGCGGTGTCAAGCTTATTTGCCGCATTGGCAGATGAGGACACTGATTTTAAAGGGAAATTTACCTTTGGCACCACTATCTATAAAGCATATTTGCCTAACGATAATCATAAGTATTTTCAGGATGGCAGTTTGAATTTAATTGATTGGTTACGCCAGTTTAGTAAGGATAAAGACGAGACTTACATTCGTGGGTTTTTAGGCAAGATGTTGTTTAGTGGGGAAGAAGTTTTAAAAAAATGCAACGTATTAAGCGGAGGAGAGAAAGTACGTTGTATGACAAGTCGTATGATGTTGCTAAATCCTAATTTTTTAATTTTAGATGAGCCAACAAACCACTTGGATCTTGAAAGTATTATTGCTTATAACGATGCCTTAAAAGATTATGCAGGAACTATTTTGTTTACCAGCCATGATCACCAGTTAATGCAAACGGTTGCTAATCGTATTATTGAGTTAACGCCAAAAGGTATTATTGATAAAGTCTGCACTTATGATGAGTATTTAGAGAACCCTTCTATAAAAGAGCAACGCGAAAAAATGTACGCCTAATACATAGAAATGAAAAACCATGCCAACATAATTCATTTACGAAAGGATAAAGCCTTAAAAAAAGTAATTGATAAGGTTGGTATTATTAAAACCGGTAAAAATCAGGATCTTTTTATTGCATTATTGAGTTCCATTGTTAGTCAGCAGTTATCTGTTAAGGCTGCCGATACCATTTGGGGTAGGTTTGAAGGGTTGTTTAAAGATGGCATTCCAACGGCAAAAGCCGTTCTTAAGTTAAGTGACGACAAGCTGCGAAGCGTTGGTTTGTCTTATCAAAAAGCAGGCTATTTAAAAAATATTGCTACTTTTTCAATAGAACAAACGTTGGATTATAAGTTGCTTAAAAAGAAAACCGATGATGAGTTGGTGGAGTATTTGGTTCAGATAAAAGGCGTAGGTCGTTGGACAGTAGAAATGCTTTTAATGTTTAGTCTTAACCGTGAAGATGTTTTTCCAAAAGATGATTTGGGAATACAAAACGGCATGAAAAAATTATATGGATTAACTTCCGAAAAAAAAGCCCTGTTAAAAGAAATGGAAGAAATTGCAGAAGCCTGGAGGCCACACAGAACATTAGCTTGTAGGTATATCTGGCGGTACAAGGATTCTGTGTAAAACTATACGCTCTTATAATACAGCCACTAATTTCACAAATTAACACAGATCGTTATATTTTATTTAAACTGACGCTTAGTGTAATAGTTTTTAGCGGCAATTTTAATTGTCGCTAAAAATAAAATTACACAAATCGGTTGTGTATTCTTCTTAATATAATTTTGTGAAATTAGTGTAATTGGTGGCTGCTTTATTGATATGTCTTTGCTAAAAAAGAAAAGCCATCTTATTAAGGATGGCTTTATCAATTCATTTGAAATATAATTACGATTTCATTTTCGTAAACTTCTCGGCCATTTTAACGGCTTCGTATAAATTTACAATACCACCGTTTTTACCAAGCGTACTAAACTTTACTAATTCATCTTTAGTGCCGGGCTTAATTACTTTTTCGCTTTTGTAAGTTTTAAGACTACTCTTGATCAGTATTTTTTTAATTTGTTCAGGCGTAAGAGTAGGATAGTATGATTTTAAAACTGCTGCAACACCACAAGCTACAGGCGAAGCCATACTTGTACCACTTGCATCTTTATAGCCACCTTCGGGTACGGTTGAATAAATATCTACACCCGGCGAAAAAACATCAATTGTTTTTTTACCGTAATTTGAAAATGGCGCCACTACTTTGTCACCAGGCTTCCAGCTCAAAGCACCAACGCTTATAAAATTGGATGCTTCTTTACCGTTTTCATATTTTTTTGTAGGATAGTGCAGGTCAACATCCACATTTGCATTATCATTTCCTGCAGCAGCCACTAATAAAACACCTTTACTTTCCGCATATTTTACGGCCTCATCCACTACTTTTTTATCCCAGCTGTATTTTTTGCCAAAGCTCATGTTAATGATCTTGCAGCCATTATCTACGGCATAACGAATAGCGTTAGCCACATCTTTATCGCGCTCATCACCATTAGGTACGCAACGTATTGCCATTATCTTCACATCAGCGGCCACACCATCCATACCAACACCATTGTTTCTTTGCGCTCCAATAATACCTGCTACGTGGGTTCCGTGAAAGCTGGCAGGACCTTTACAATCAGCGTTACCATAATATCTTTCGTTTGAATTGTTGTAATCGTCACCAACAATACTACGCGGATCATAATCTAAATTTAAACCTACTTCAACATAAGGTTTAAAGTGATCGTATCCTTCTTTCATGCTTTCAATAGCTTCATCCAGATTCTCTCCTTGTCCGTTTTTAAGCATAATACCCGCAATCATTTTCATTTGCTTGTTGGTTTTATCTGTAGGTTCATATTTTTGCAAAGCTGTTACATCTATCACATCCAGCTTTAATTGTTCTTTAGCTTCTTTATTAATTGTAGTTAAACCTTCATATAAAAATTTAAGCTGATTATATTGCCCTTCAAATTTATCTTTTGCTTTAGCGTAATCTTCTTTTACGCGTTGGTACAATTCAAATTCAGCCTTTTCTTCTTTGCCCGAAAAATCTGCAGCTGTTTTACCTTCGTATTTGGGTTTTAGCTTACGCATTAACCTTGTTACTTCAAGGTTATCGGCATCAATATTTTTTCCGTCTTTTCCGCCAATAAAACTCCAACCATGTATATCATCAATATAGCCGTTTTTATCATCATCAATACCATTTCCTGCTATTTCACCGGGGTTGGTCCACATTACGTTTTTTAGATCTTCATGTTCGTAATCAACACCGCTATCAATTACACCAACAATAACTGTTGTAGATTTTTTATCTTTCAATAATTCTTTATAGGTTCTTTCGGTACCAACACCGTTAATTTTATCGGTTGTTGGATCGAGATTAAACCAATTGTCAGGGCGTTTTTCCTGTGCGTTAAAGAATAATGCCGAAAGCAGGGCCGCTGATAAAAAAAACTTTTTCATTTAAATTTGATTAAGGTTAAACAAAGATATAATAATGTGTGAGGATAAATTAACCGTTTAACAACATTTTAATAAAATACCCCTTTTAGGGTGAGCTAAATGGCTTTAAGCCGCCGATTATTGTTGTTGATGGATTTGGCAGGAAATGACATAAACAAAAAACCCTTTCGGGTAAGGAAAGGGTTTTTGATAATTATTGTGAGTTGAAAATTATTTTGTTTCAGCAGTTTTTGTTGCAGAAGCTTCTGTTTTCTTTTTGCAGCAAGATTTCTCATCTTTAGCGCAACCTTCTTTTTTCTCACCGGCGCAAGATTTACCTTCGCCTTTTTTGCAGCATTCTTTTTTTGCTTTTTTATCTTTATCGTCACCTAATGTATTGGCAACAGCAGCGCTTCCTAACAAACCTGCGAAAGCAGCCATTAAAAATATTTTTTTCATGTGTTTAATTTTTTCAAGTTTATAGTGTAAATATAGTTCAATTTAGTGTGTTAAAGTGTTAAAAATCTTGAATTTTAAGCAAGGTTAATAACATCGAGTACTACCAATAAGGCAAAAAGCCAATAAAGGAACAAGAAATGAAGTATTAGATCGACCCAGAAATTTAAGGTGATGCTTTTTCCATCGTGCAAATAAATGGCTATTAACGCTAAAATGGGGAAAATACATAAAATGATAAGGAGTATTAGCTCAGTATCTGCATCTCCTTTTTTTCCTTTTGTATCAAATGGTTGTTTTTCTGCAACGGGTTTAACAATAGGTTTTGACGCAATTTCTTTTTTTGGTTCGGCCGAAGCGGTAACAGGCTGTTGTTTTGGTGCATGTTTAACTGCGTTTTTTGATTTGGTTGCCGGTGTATTAAATACAGCTACTTCACTTTCTTTAATTTCTTCATTTCCGGTTTCAGGTGTGGATAAAACTGTTTTTTTTGTCGGTAAATTTTTTACCACAACATGTTTATGATCGTTTTCTTTTACATTCGAATTTTTGTTTCCTGATGAAGCAAAATAATAACCTTTAGTGTACTTACGTTTTGTAAGGCTGAATTTATCGGCACATGAACTTAAAAAAATAATGGCAATTAAGGGTAAAATAATTTTGTTTTTCATAGTAGTGTTTTTTAGTTGGCTAAATTTAAACTCTTAATCTATATTTTCAAATTTTATTTTTGAAGATAAGCAGTTATGGCAAAGTGATCGGTAAATGTTTCATCACTTCTTTTGTAATTCAGACATTTAAAGTCTTTATCGTGTAAAATATAATCTATCCTAAACTGAGGCCATTTACCCGCATAGGTTCTGCCAAAACCGGTACCTTTTTCAACAAAGGCATCGTTTAATTGTTTAGACAGACGATAATACGCATAGGATGCAGGTGTATCGTTAAAATCGCCGCACAATATAATTTTATGGCGACAAGTTTTCATGTGCGTAACTACCATATCAACTTGTTTGGTACGTTTTACAAAAGCACGTTTTAATCTTCTTAAAATACTTTTGCTGTTTTCCATTTCATCTTCTGCATCTTTTTCAGATATAACATCATCTAAAAACTTATTATCGTCTTTACTAAAACTTATAGACTGTAAATGAACATTATAAACTCTTACAGTGTCTTTTTCAATTATAAGATCAGAAAATATGCAAATGTTGTTGGAGCGTGTTTTAAAAACGATCTTACCTTTATTTACAATGGGGTACTTGCTAAATGTTGCGACACCCCAATGATCGGTTTCGCGAAGAGTTGTAGTATATTCTGCGTGATAATATGGCGCATTTAGCAGAGCAGTTAAAGTATCTATATTATTATAGCCATTAAAACCATCTTTGCTTTCGGAAGTATAAAACTCCTGTACACATAAAATATCGGGCCCGATCTCCGAAAGGTTATTTAAGATCTTGTTACGGTTCTCTTTTTGTTTTTTCCAGTTATAAAGATCAAATAACATGCTGTTATAAGATGTTATTTTTATCTGTTTTGCCTCTGATTTTGTTGGAAAACTCAGCTGCACATAGTTAAAAGCAGTGGGAATGCTTATGCATAGCGCAATAAGACCAAAAGTAATAGAAGGTTTAAATTGTATTAGCCAATAAATAATAAAAATCAGGTTCAATAAAAATAAGAAAGGATATGCAAGGCCAAAAAAAGCAGGTATCCAAAAAAGCAATGGAGAAATGTGTTTTGCTGCAACGGCTATTAATAGACTTACAATAATAAAATAATGCAGCCACAGCATGATCTTGTTGAACAAAGATAGTTTTCGTTCTTCGCGCTGAAGTATACGCTCACGCAATTCTTTAATAGATATTTTTCCGAAAACTGATATGGTAATTTTACTTTACCGAAGCCAATGCTTCTTCAATAAATGCATAAGAGCTTAATATCTCGGGCTTACCGTCAACAATGGCAACGTCGTGCTCAAAGTGGGCACTTGGCTTTCCGTCGGCGGTAATTATTGTCCAGCCGTCTTTTAATTGTTTAATGTTTTTGGTGCCTAAATTTATCATTGGCTCAATGGCCAGCACCATACCTTCTTTTAATTTAGGGCCATCGCCACGTTTACCATAATTAGGTACTTCTGGCTCTTCATGTAAATTTTTCCCTAAGCCATGGCCAACTAATTCACGCACCACTCCAAAACCATTCTTTTCTGCATGTTGTTGTATGGCGTAGCTAATATCGCCAATACGATTACCGCTTACCATTTGCTCAATACCCTTGTATAAGCTTTCTTTAGTTATATCAATTAGTTTTTGTAACTCAGGTTTTATTTGCCCAACAGCAAATGTATAAGCATGATCGCCATAATAACCGTTCTTTTTAACACCACAATCAACCGAAATAATATCGCCTTCTATTAAAGGTTTATTTGTTGGGATGCCATGTACAACGGCTTCATTAATAGAAATGCAAAGCGTTGCCGGAAATGGATTGCTTTTATGGCCATAACCTTTAAAAGCGGGCACACCGCCATTATCGCGAATAAATTCTTCGGCTAATTTATCTAAAGCAGCAGGTTGAACACCGGGTTTTACTTCTTTTGCTATTATGGCTAAAGTACGCGAAACCATTAAGGCTGATTCGCGCATCAATTCAATTTCTTCACGTGTTTTTAAAAAGATCATTTTGTGCCGAATATTTTTTTAAAGATTGAACCTTCACTTTTTTTATAATTATGATGCGCTTCTGCATTTTTTAATTGATGCGAAAAGCTTCCTCCTTCCGGATGCAACATTTGCCATACTTCGCTCCAGCCAATAAAACCACCTATTGCACGGTCATCAATAAACACATCAGCATTTACTTTTCTTGCTGTTCTGTCGCTTAATTCTTCTTCCGGATAGTTTTTATTTACCGCATAAAACTCTACACCATTTTTTTTACAATACTCTACAGCTTCATCCAGCAAAGGGCCTGTACGTATGGTCCACAAAATTAATTTATGGCCTTTTTGCTGCAATGCTTTTAAAGTTGCAAAAGCAAAAAGCATTTCTTTGCCAATTGCAGGGTGTTTATGTTCTACAATTGTTCCGTCAAAATCAACGGCTATTACTTTACTGTCTGCACTTAAAAATTGTTGCGCCATATTACAGGTTTTTAGCTGATATTAATTTCAGATCATTATCTAATTCATATAAACGCGGTTGCGCGGTGCCAATTTCAAATTCAAGAATTTGTTCAGGCGTCATTTTTTCCAAATACATAATTAGTGCGCGCAAGCTATTACCGTGTGCCGCAATAACAACATTTTTTCCTGCTTTTAGTTTAGGAACGATCTCCGATTCAAAATATGGTATTACACGTGCGGCTGTATCTTTTAAACTCTCACCGTTTGGTGGTGGTATATCATAACTTCTGCGCCAAACTTTTACCTGGTCTTCACCATATTTTTTTGCAGTTTCGGTTTTATCTAAACCCTGCAGATCGCCATACATACGCTCATTTAAAGCTTTATTAAAAATAGGTATAAGCGGCGGATGACCTGCTGTTTCAAGCGCATAAGCCAATGTGTTTTGCGCACGCTTTAATGCCGAAGCATAAGCGTAATCAAAACGAAAGCCTTTTATTTTTGAGCCCGCATTTTTTGCCTCTTCAATACCTTTTGGGGTTAATTCAACATCTACCCAGCCGGTAAATTTATTTTCTAAGTTCCAGGTGCTTTGTCCGTGACGGAATATTACTAATTGTGCCATAATTTAAAGGCGTAAATATACTATAAAAAAGGGTTTTAAGAATAAGGTTTTTTTACAATTTACCAGCCCGTTGTAAGCAGGTAACGCGCGGCTTTTTGGCTGCATTTAAGGTAAGAAGAATAGGTGAGAGCAGCCCGCGATCTTACTTGTTCGTTAGTTTCGCCAATGACATAACCGCTTAATGCGTTGTGCAGCGTGTATGCCTCGGGGCACATTAAACCGGTGGTCCATATAACAGGATTTACATTGGCTGTTTTTAAATGTTCAGAAAAATAACTTTTGCTGTAGCAGGCCAAAATAATGCAGTCGCGCTTTTTTGCATCTGCATTCTCAAATGTTTCATTTAATTTAAAATCCATTAAGCCATCGTGGCCCGAATACGAGATCATTTTTGAATTGCCATAAATGCCAAGCGTTACATTATCAAGTTGAAGAGAATCTTTTAATTTTCCTGCACAGCTGTTTAAAAAATCCTGTGTACATTTTTTTATGCAGCGTCCATCATAAGCATCGGCCACTAAATAATAATTTTTAGTGATATGTTTGAACACAAGGCGCTCTAATCTTACACTATCCAGCTTAAATGTTTTTACCAATTTCCATTCTTTACTTTTTTTAAAGAATGTGCGAACGCCGTAGCCGCAGCCCCAGTAAAGGTTGTTATTTAAATCTTGTCCGTTGCCAATTTTTGGAGGTACAGGCACAATGCCCTGGTATTTATTGTCGCACAATGCAACAAATGCATGTATGGTTTTGTAAGAGCTTGAAAGCTTGTTTTTTTGTTTACCGGAGATGATAAAAGCAGAAATGAAAATTATAAATACAAACTGCTTTTTCATGAAAATTTTATTTTGTAAGAATGCATACGCATCTAAAACCCAGCCAGGCCTTAGGTTCTGTATAAATAATTTCTTTGCCTGCGCGGCACTCTTCAATTGAGTTTGTCCAGCTTCCGCCTTTACTTAAACCTTTTTGGCTGATCATTTCGGCTACATTACCATGGAGATTAAATAGACCAAATAAATTCTTTTCGTATGAATAAACGGGTGCAGTAACATCCGCGTTGTCTTCTATCATATTTGGCGAAGCCACTGAATCTTTAGGAGAGCTTGCAATATTCAACTGCATTTCTCCTTTTTTATTTCTGCCGCCGTTATTTAAATAAAAAGGAGGTACAGCACTCAGCATTTCCCATTCTTCTTTCGTGGGCAAGCGATATTCTATACTGAGTTCTTTTTTATTTTTTAGATAATAAAATTCTTTTACACGTCCGGACCTCCATTTACAAAAAGCGATTGCCTGTTCGTATGAGATCCCAACAACCGGGTAATCTTTGTAAGCAAAATTCCTGTAATAATGTTTTACATAATGCTCATTAAAAGCGTTTTTATCTCTCCAAACAGTTGTGTCAGGAAGCACTTCTAAATATTCTTTTGAATCTTTACCATATTTGTTTCTTGTCCATGCCTCGTATTCACGCCACGAAAAATTAGAAACTTCGGTTTCATCAGCAAAAAAAGTTTCAGTTATTTTGGTGGTGCCGGGAGGAATAAATTTTTTTTCTTTTTTTATTGAAAAAGAGAATGAAAAGGCGATTATTATAACAAGAAATATTTTTTTGTTTATCATATCTCTAGTGCCTTTTTAAAGTCGCTTAAATTATCTGAGCTTTCAGGTAATTCATTCACAGTAAATTTATCACTGTTTTTATCTACAGTTGCTTTAAACATGGTTTTTGTGCAGATATATAATTTGTTTTGCCTGAAAACACAAAGGGTGTAATCATTTTGAGGCTCATAGGTAATTCTAAATCCTTCATTAAATGCAATATTGTAAACTGCTTTTGTTTTATGATCTATCATGTAAATAATTTCAGGATTGATCAAAGTTCCTTTTTCGTTGTTAACGAACATTGGTGTGACGCTTTTGCCGGAAGGCTGGCTACGCGGGCAATCGGAGTTATAGATGCCAAAAGACGATACATTAAAAATGCGCGTTGCTTTGGTTGCCATGCTCATATTATTAAAGCTCGACTCTAATTGCTTTTGTTCGTTTTGTTTAAAGGCAACCAACAATTTTACACGTTCTTTTTCGTAATCCTCTTGTTTCTTTTTAAGATCGGCCATATAAGCTTTTTGTTTGGCTTCCATTTCGGCCATTAAACGTTGTTCATCGGCTTTGCGTTTTTCAACTAGGCCTTCGTATTCTTTAAATTTTTGCTGGTATTTTTTTTCTGCTTTTTCAAGATCGGCACCTTTAAGAGTAGGGTACACAACCAGTTTTTCAATTTGCTTACGATAGGTTAATGTAAGCAGGTAATTTTTTCCTTTTGTAGGACCTTCGCTTACTTTAACATCACTCCATGTTATTTCATGCATTTGTGGATAGTAGTTCTTATTCTCAGGGCCAACTTCAAAAATCACATTACTAAAAGCTGCAAGCTCCGGAAACTCATTGTAACTTCCTTCAAGAACAAAAGTAGGGCGGCCCGGAGTTGGTTTATTTATTTTTGCAGGTGCATTTACCTTTGGTACTGCGTCAATTTTTTTAGTGTAAACAATTTTCACACTGTCAATGCGTTTTGGAATAAGCACTTCAATTTCATTTTTTAAGATCTGAAGCTTTGGCGATTTTTTTACGAAATTATCCGGACCATCTTTTTGGTTGTTATCAAACTCTTTTTTTGTATGGTCATTACCTAAAACGGTATTGGCATTATCTTTTTGAATATACTGCCAGTTTCTAGCAACGGTATCAAGGTAGTATTGATTAAAACGATTGTCAGAATTTGCAGAGGCCAGTTGAACTTCTACGGTTTTATCTTTTTTAATGTAAACCGGCTCACCGTTCTGCGATCCTTTAATATCAAACATGCCGGCGCTTTCTAAAGTATATTTTGTACCTGCACTATCATAATTCATCGGAATTCCTGAAGCTATAATATCTGCTGCATCATGAAACTCACGGTACTCAATAGTTACATCACCTATAATATCTTTACCGTTCTTATCTACGAACGAATTTTTAGGAATCTTTATTTTTGATGAAGTAGGATGCTTTATCTCTCCGCCTTTGGCATTATTAATAGTATAGGCAGTATAATTTACTTTTAATTTTTGCGATGGTTCGCTAATAAAATTCTTTTTTGTATTGGTATGTTCTTTTTTAGTATCCTGAGTAATTAGTGTTTCATGCGTTTTGTTTTGAGTGGTTTCGTTTTTAAATAAAGCTAAATAACTAATGGTGCAAATAACGGTGATGCCTGCTATAACGGCCGAGTATCGGACCTTTTTGCTTTTCCACCAGCTTTTATCATGCCGTGCTTTGTTTAAGCTTTGTTGTTTGAATTGTTTTACGAGTTGCTCAAAATTCTGATGCTTTTTAATTTCTTCGTCGCTGATCTTTGGCCTGTCTATATTAAATTTTGGTTCCATACTACACTTTTAATTTACTCATCGATTTTTTTAACTTCTCTATGATCCTATACATTCTAACTTTGGCGTTAACTTCAGTAATATCTAATATTTCTGCAATTTCTTTAAACGGCCGTTTTTCAAAAAAACGAAATTCAACCATTTGCATATCTTCTTCATCTAACTCTAATAATAATTTTTTTATGGCAGGAATGTATTCTTCAAAAAATGGCTCTTCGTGTTCTTCACAAATATATTTAAGATCGCCAATGTCTGCATTAATGGCGCGCCTGTCTTTTTGCAGTCTGAACATTTGCATTAACTCGTTATGAGCAATACGGTAAAGCCAGCTGGCAAAGGGCACGCCCTTAAATTGATAATTTGGCAAATGGGTAAGAGCTTTTAAAAATACCTGACCAGTAAGGTCAAAAGCAGTGTCTTTATCGTCCATACGTTGGTACAGGTAATTAAAGATCTGCTTGTAGTATTTGTTATAAAGAGGACCAAAGCGCTCAGGATTTAGCTTCGCAGCTTCGATGATGATCAACTCCTCATTAATTTGCTCGTTAGTGTGATGAAAATGTGGGTTAATTGACATAAAAGCTGTTTGTTTTTATACACTTACAACTTATAAGTAAAATAACCAGAAAGGGTTACGCCAAAATTTCAAATAACTTTATATTTATAATTAAGTAATTGATTATCAGTTACAAAGTTTTTAGTTAAAATGAGTGAAAACTATTAAATTTTGGGTGAAATATGCTTTTGAATGAGTGAATGAATGAAATTTTGAATGAATTTGACTTTGAGAATGACTTTTTATTGACGATTAAAATCTTAAAAAAGACATTTATTCTTTAATTATTTTACAGGTTTTTATTGCTGAATCTATTTTTATATTAATTAAATATAAGCCTCCTTTCAAAGAAGAAATATTTATTTGTGAAAGTTTTGAATTTAAGGGTTCACTTAAAATTAATTCACCAGACGAATTAAATATTTGAACCGTATTTGCATCATTTTTAGTTATTAAAAGATTATTTTCAATATTTAATATTCCTTTTGCTGGATTAGGATAAATATTTATGCCACTTGTAATATTCTCATGAAATAAACCAGTGCATATATTTACTGATTGAGTTATAGTTGCAACAGTTTGGCAGCTATTAAACCCCATTCCCGTAACAGTGTATGTTGTAGTTACTGTTGGGGTAATTATTTCTGTTGCAGAATTGCCACCACTGCTCCATAAATAAGAATTTGCGCCCGATGCAGTTAATGTTGAGTTTTGGCCAGCACATATTAAAGGTGTATTATTTAAAATGGTAATTGTTGGACTTGATAAGAGAGTGACAAATGATTGGGCTGGATTTTGCGTTATGCATCCATCAATACTAGTACCGGTTACAGAATATACGGTACTTACTGTGGGGGTTACCACAGCACTGCCACTAGAAAATGTGTAAGTGTTTGCACCTGTTGGTATTATTGTAAAGCTTTGACCAGGACAAAGAAATGTACTGTTTACACTAATTATCGGTAATGGGCTTACTGTAATATTTGCTATTGCAGGCGTATTTGTTACGCATCCATTTGCATCAGTACCGGTGATTGAATAACTGCTTGATATGCTTGGAGAAACTATTGATGTGCCAGCCGAAAAAGTATAGGTGTTTGCGCCTGATGGTGTTAAGGTAAAAGAATCTCCTGCACATGTAGTGCCACTATTTACAGTAATTGTTGGTAATGGAAATGGCTGCACTGTTAAATTGCACATAGCTATGTTTGAAATACAACCCGCGGCACTTGAACCCGTAACAGTATAACTCATATTATTTGTAGGAGAAACGACAGATACACCTCCCGAGAATGTATAAGAGTTTGCACCAGATGGAATCATGGTAAATGAATTTCCAGCGCAAATAGATCCGCTATTGACTGTAATTGTTGGTAGTGGATTTACTGCTACTGAAACCAATGTAGTAGTAACAGCACAACCATTGATATTTGCAATCACATAATAATTCCCGGCAACTGAAACTGTAATACTTTGTGTAATTGCTCCCGTGCTCCATGAATAACTGTTTGCTGCGCTTGAGTTTAAAATAACGTTATTGCCCATACAAAAAGTTGTGGGGCCATTCGAAGAAATAGTGGGGGTTACTGCCTGGCAAAGTTTTAAAATAAACGTATCGGCTTGTCCGGTAGCGGTATAAGTAAAAGTTGGTATTTCCGGATCAAAATCAACAGTATTCATAAAATGACCTGTAGCGTAAAATAGACCATTGCCATCAACAAAAATAGAAAGACATCCGTCGTTACCTGTTCCGCCAATTTTTTTCGCCCAAACAAAATTACCATTGATATCTAATTTACTGAAAAAAATATCTGCCAAGCCCGAAGTTGTTAAATTGTAAAAGCCAGGTCCAGGATCAAAATCTCCACCTGTCTGAAAAAAACCGCTAGTGTATACATTGCCGGTTTGGTCTAAGGCAATTGAATTTCCATAATCATTACTTGAGCCTCCCATATTTTTTGCCCATAAAAAATTTCCCAAGGCATCAAGCTTACTTACAAAAATATCAGTTGATCCCGACGAATTGAGTTGATATATAGAAGGACCTGGATCAAAATCTGCAAAAGCGCCACAATTTCCCGTTGTATGAATATTAAAAGCTGTATCAATAGCTATTGAACTACCGTAATCAAAACCGATGCCTCCCATTTTTTTTGCCCAAGTAAAATTCCCTGTCGAGTCAAGCTTACTTACAAAAATGTCGGTATTACCCGCCGAAATTAAATTATAAGTACCTAAACCTGGATCAAAATCTGCTGTACCTTTAAAATATCCGGTAGTATAAACATTACCGTTTGCGTCAGTTGCAATAGAATAACATTCATCATCTGTATTTCCTCCAAGTTGTTTTGCCCAAATAAAATTGCCTGTAGGATTTAATTTGCAAATATATCCGTCCATTTGTCCGTTGGGAGAAAGTGTAAACGTCAAAGAGCCAGGATCCATATCAGTTGTTCCGTATAAAGTGCCTGCCGCGTAAACATTACCTTGGGGATCTACAGCCAATGCGTAGCCATAACTACCACTTGTACCCGAAAATTGTTTTGCCCATAAAAAATTTCCCGCAGCATCTAATTTACAAACAAAGGGAGAATAAAACGGACCTAAGGCAGTCATGTTATATACACTTGGTCCGGGATCAAAATCTACGGTGCTACCAAAATTGCCGCCGAGATAAATATTTCCTGCTAGATCCAGATCAAGTATACACGCGCGATCATCGTTGCTTGTACCTCCAATTTTTTTTGCCCAAACAAAGTTTCCCGCAGCATCCAGTTTACTTATAAAAATATCGTCAAAACTTGAGGTAAGATTATAAACTCCTGGTCCTGGGTCAAAATCAACCGTCCCCGAGAAACCACCAAACGTATAAACATTTCCAAATGCATCTGTTTTAATACATGCGCCAGCTGTGGTATTACTATTTCCTATTCTAACTGCCCATTGTAATGGTGCAGATTGTCCACTTAGTATATGCTGCAATGTGGTTGCAACAATTATTAAAATTACTTTTTTTAGATTACTCATTTGTAATTTTAAAAATAAGACTTTATTCTTAAATTTTATAATTGCCGAATGAAAGCATACAAAAAGGCCACCAAGTAATCGGTGGCCTTTTTTAATGAGAACCTAACCCAAATTCTCATTCGCTTTTTAGTATAGAAACATGTCCTTGCAGGTCGTGTGTTTTGTTGAACACATCCACTACATTTATTTTCCATACGTAAGTATCTTGTTTTATTGGCTCGTCACTGCCTTTAGTGTGACCATCCCATTTGTTATTAATATCATCCGATTGAAACAATAAGTGTCCCCAACGATCGTAAATTTGGATCGAGAATTTATTGATGTTATAACCTTGCGCGGTGAAGCCATCATTTAAGCCATCGCCATTGGGAGTAAATGTATTCGGTACATACACTTGCCACGATGGTTTAACTTTAATAAGCACCGAAGCGGTATCTTTACAACCAAATTGATTAGTTACAACCTGGAAGATAACAGGAAGTGCTTTTTCAACATTTTTAAAAGTGTAATTAAAATTCTCAACGCCAAAGCTCGAGCCATCATTAATATAATAACTTGTTGCGGTAGCGCCCGAAGCGTTAGTGCTAACATGGCCCGATGGATCTAATTCATCCAACTCTTCAGGCTCAATTTTAAATCCTGCAATAGGAGCAGGGTGAACGATCACATAATTTGGTTCTTTTAAAGTATTAATGCAACCGCTGTCACTCACTAGTTTTAATGTTATATCGTAGTTGCCCGGAGAATAACAATGTTTTGGATTTAAGCTATAGTCAGGTAAAGTTCCATCGCCAAATTGCCATTGTGTTGTTTTAATACTACCATTAGAGATGGTTGAATTATTAGTAAATTGTATACACATGCCAGGGCAACCTTCATGATTTGGAGCTGTAAAAGCCGGCATAGGTTTTGGATTTACATAAGCCGATTTTGATTGTACGTTTACGCAACCATGAACGGTTTGAACTTCTAATTTTACAAGGTAGCTTCCGTTTGCGGTATAGGTATGTTGCGGACTGTGTAATAAATTATCAGTTACATTATCACCATTAAAATCCCATTGGTTGCTAATTATCGGGCCATCAGAGGATGTAGAGAAATTATTAAATGTAGTAACATCACCTAAGCAGGTTGATTTGGTAGAGAAGTTAGCAACCGGATTAGCATGAACAATGGTTTGGTTTAATTTTTGTGAAGCGCATTGGTAATTACTAACGGCTTGCAGTTTGGTATTGTAGTTGCCGGAGTTAGGAAACACAATATTTGGATTAGCATTTACTGTATCATCCCAAACACCGTCGTTTTGAAAATCCCAACGCCATTTTACAATACTACCACCACTAATAATAGTTGAATTATTAAATTGTGTTGTTTGATTTAAACATGCATTATTGGAAGTAAAATTAACACTTGGTAAATTATATATACTTACCAAAGCTGTATGTGTAGTACTGCAACCAAAATTAGAAGTTGTGGTTAACTGTACAACATAATTATAAGGTAAGCTGTAATTTATTGAAGGGTTTAATTGAGCAGAGCTTTGTTGGTTGCCAAAATTCCAACTATAAGAAGTAATGCTATTGCCTGCAGCTATAGTACTTAAATTGGTAAAAGTAGAAGGTGCACCAAAGCATTGATTTTTGGCAGTAAAAGATGTTGTTGGAATAGCATTAACTACTACAGCGTGCGTTACAGTATTTATACAGTTAAAATTACTTATAGCCTGTAAGCTGCTTACATAATTACCAACCGATTGGTAGATATAATTTGGATTGGCTTGTGTTGAAGTAATGTTATTGTTCACATCAAATGTCCAGATGTAATTGGTAATGTTACCCGAAGCAATGCTACTGTTGTTTGTAAAAAAGGTTGGGGCTCCCAAACAAGCGCTGTTATTGCTGTAGGCAACTATGGGTTGTGGATGAATGGTAACATTGCCTGTAAAAGTTGAAATACAATTTTGATTGCTTGTTGCAACTAATGTAACAGGAAAGCTGCCGCTGTTGGTAAAATTAAATACAGGATTTGTTTGTGTAGAGTTGTTACCATTACCAAAACTCCATAAATAAGAGGTAATAGCACCTGTAGCTATGGTAGAGGTATTATTAAAATTTACATTTGAGTTTTGACAGGTAGCAGGCGCAGTAAAGTTAGCATTCGGAAAAGGATAGATCGCTAAATTTTGTGTTGCTGTATCGCTGCAGCCTTGATTAGAAATTGCGATCAGGCTTACAGAATAATTTCCGGGACCGGCAAAACTATGCACGGGGTTTTGAGTAGCAACTGTAGGTGTTGCACCAAAATTCCAGATGTAATTTGAAATATTGCCATTGCTAATGCTTGATGTGCTTGTAAAAGAATATTGTGTAGCACAAGCATTTGGTGATAAACTATTAAAAGATACAATTGGTTTTGGGTAATTAGACAAGGTGTAGGTAAACTCCGGACCCTGGCAACCTGTAACTAAAGTGGTTTGACAGGTATATACACCCGCTGCAGATACGTTCACACATTGTGTTGCGTTATTCAATAAACCCGGACCATTCCAGGTATAAGTACCAAAACCTTGTGGGGCGCAAAAGTTGGTAGATGTGCCTGCGCAAATGGTATCAGCCGATCCTTTTATAAAAGACATACAGCTTCCATCAATATAAGCATATCCATAATGCCCACCTAAAGCACAATCAAATGTTGTAAAACGAATGGTTACATTTTGGCCTATAAAATTAGTAAGGTCAACAATTACATTTGTCCATGGTTTAAAAACAACTCCTGCTAAGTTGGGTGAATTAAAAAAGCCGGGAATATTTCCGCCGGCAGCTACATTATAAAAGGTGCAAGGTATTTGTGCTCCTAAACTATCTAACATTTCAATTTGAAAAGCCGGCTGCTCTGCAACAGCATGGCCGGGATCCTGAAAAACAACCGCGTAACGGTAAGTAAAGTTGGCGTTTGCAGCGCTAACCATAAAGGTTTGCTCAATTCTGTCTGCCTCACCGTTTACCTGGTTGTTACCAATACGTAACGAAAAATTACCGCCATTTGCAACAACCGGAAAACCGCCTGCAGGATCAACGCCTGTGCCTTGCATAATGGTTTGTTGGCCACCCGGATTTGGGCAGCAACCTAATGGATTAAAAATTGGATGAAAACCACATGTTGGGTTCCAGCCATTTATATTTCCGTTTTCAAAATCAATGTTTACGCAGGGGCCTGCAAATACATTGTTTGGGTCTTGTGGTGTTATTGGTTTTTGTTGTGTTGGATTGCTTTGACTATTATGCAATCTTTGATGAGAGGAGATGAATTCTTTTCTCTCGGTTGCAGTTAAATTTAATTTATCTGCGTAGGCGTTCCAGAGCGAATAATTAAAAGGTACAGTAGTAGATGGTGTTTCATTCGCATGCGCAGTTTTGGTTGTTTGGCCGTATATTATTGTCTGAACAATAACGCCAAGCAGGGCGATAAGATAGAGTTTTGTTTTCATGACAATGAGATTTAATGTGGGTTAGTGTTTTCGTTGTAGTAGTTTTCATTTTTTTTATTCTGTTTTAGTTTGTTTTTAGGTTTTGAGGTTAATACTAGGACCGTAGCATTCCCTCTAAGAGTGTTGATCTTATAACGAAGTAGAGAGAAGTGCTTTATTGTTTATATTTTACGGCAGAAAAAAATAAAGGTTGTGTTTGGTTACAAACAAATTTTGGTAAACATCAAAATATTAGATGAATGTTTAAAAATCCTGCCCCAATTTTAAAAAAGAATCTTCCAAAAAAGGGTGAAATTATTTGCCTAAATTTTTAGACGAAAATAAAAGAGGTAATAAATTAGAAACCGAAGGGCTGATAAAAACCTCTCCACTTTCGCCCGCCATAATTAAGCGAATGGGCGTTTCAAATTTTATTTCATATTCAGCCAATGCCTGTCGGCAAGCACCGCAGGGCGGCACGGGAATAGTTACTGCCTGCGCTTTTGATGTGGCACATATAGCAATTGCAATTATTTTTTTTGTTGGATGTTGTGATGAAGCATAAAAAATGGCTACACGCTCTGCACAAAGTCCGGAAGGATAAGCGGCATTCTCCTGGTTGTTGCCTGTAATAATAGTTCCATCCTCTAACAATAAAGCGGCGCCAACATTAAAACCCGAGTAGGGTGCATAAGCATTTAATACCGAGCGTTTGGCTGCGGTTAAAAGATCAAGATCTGCTTTTTTTAAAGCACCGGCTGTTTCAAAAACTTCGTAAGTGTAATTACCTGTTATTTGTTTTGACATGTTTAGTAAATATAATTATTGGTAATGTATAATTTAACTTATTTCTTTGGCAGCTTTTTCGCCCACCAAACTTCCAATGGCAATACCCATGCCCCCCATTCTAACTGCGGCTAAAACATTTGGCATTACTTCTATAATAATTGGTTTTTTCTCGCTGCCAACACCCATTATGCCGCTCCAACGCTGATCAATTTCAAAAGTTGTATTTGGTAAGATCATTTCTTTAAGTAACTTATCCAACTTCTTCTGTATCTTAGTATTAAGTTCTAATTCTGTAGTTGTTTCTCCTTCAATATCCAAATTCCTTCCGCCTCCAAATAAAATACGGTCATCAATATTCCTGAAATAATAATAACCTTGCTGGTAATGAAAAGTACCTTTTATTTTTAAATTTTTTATGGGCTTGGTAATTAAAACCTGTGCTCTTGCAGGTGCCACATCTTTTAATTTTAATAATTGTTTTGCAAAACCATTTGTGGCAACCACTACCTTTAATGCTTTAAATGTTCCGTAATCACTTTCCAGTTCTGCGCCATCTTTTAAGCTTGTTATTTTTGAGATCTGTATAGAGTTTAAAATAGTTATATCCAGTTCATGCGCCAGTTTTAAAAGATTGCTCATCATTAAAGCGGTATCTATTTGCCCTTCGTGTTTATTAAAAATAGTACCATTAATATTCTTAAAATTAAGCGCTTTTGGCGCAACAACCGAATAACAATTTTTTAAGCCGATGTTCTTTTTTATTTTTCGGTTAAGCATATCTATATTTTCAGAGCAACTACCAAAGATCTTTTCATCATCAAATAGTTCATAACCTCCGTAAGGCTGGAAACCGATATGTTTTTCGCCCAATCTTTTTCGCAACAAGTTAAGGCCCTGCCAACGCATTTCAACCGTTTGCCAAACGGTTTCCTCGCTCATTTTACTAAGGTCGTCTAATAATTCACTAACACTGCCAAAGCAAGCAAAGCCTGCATTTTTGGTGCTTGCACCACTTGGTAAGATACCTCTTTCCAAAATCAGGACAGACGCTTTTTTATTTTTTTGTTTAAAGGAGATAGCTGTAGAAAGCCCTACAATTCCGCTCCCTATAACAATGAGATCAAATTTTTTAAAAAGGATTTTTTTTTCCCAATAGCTATGGTTAACAATTTTAGGCATTTCCGGTCGAAATAATTAATCTATTATTGGCAATTTTTCGTAAATTTAGTTTCTGATTGTGTTACTACAAACTAAGGTATGACTTTAAAGCGTATAATTTTAATTTTTTTATTATCTGCTCTTTCTATTCCATACTTTGCCCAAACTGTTCCTATTCGTTTTGAAGGAAATATTTCTGACGAAAGTACTAATTTAGGAGGGGCAACCATACAAATTACTTCTGGTGGCAAGGTAGTAAGCAGCACTATGACGGATGGTGGTGGTAATTATTTTTTTACAATTCCTTTAGGCGGCGATTACCTGGTTACAGTTTCAAAAGACGGTTATGTTTCTAAAAAGTTCTCGGTAAGTACACAAGGCGTTCCGCCTGAAAAGGCCGCATTAAAATTTGCGGATATTGAAGCCAGTCTTTCACTTTTTAAACGCTACGATGGTGTTGATTATTCGTTGTTGAATCAACCTTTAAATAAGTACAGTTACAATCCAAACAAAGATAATTTTGAATACGACAAAGCTTACCTCGAGCAAATGATCGCAGGTATGCAATCTATCAAAGAGGCTGAGAAAGCGATTAAAAATAAGGAAAAAGAAAAAGAAGCAAATTATCAGGCCTCTGTAAAGGCCGGTGATAAAGCATTTAAATCGAAAGAATGGCAGGCTGCAATTGGTAATTATCAATCGGCATTAGGCTTTAAACCAAACGAATCTTACCCAAAAGATCAAATAGCTAATATCAATAAATTAATAGCCGATGCTGATGCTCAGGCTAAAGCAGACGCTGCGGCCAAAGCTAAAGCAGAAGCAGAAGCTGCTGCTAAAAAGGCCGCGGAAGATGCCGCTAAAAAAGCTGCTGAAGAAGCCGCAGCAAAAGCTAAAGCTGAAGCAGAAGCCGCACGTTTAGCTAAAGAAAAAGCAGATGCTGAAGCAAAGGCAAAAGCGGAAGCAGAGGCGAAAGCCAAGGCCGAAAAAGAAGCTGCAGATAAATTAGCTGCTGAGAAAGCTGCTGCAGATGCTGCCGCCAAAGCTAAGGCAGAAAAAGAGTTAGCAGAAAAATTAGCAAAAGAAAAAGCAGATGCGGAGGCTGCTGCAAAAGCGAAGGCCGAAGCCGAAGCTGCAGCTAAGAAAGCCGCTGAAGAAGCTGCTGCAAAAGCTAAAGCCGATAAAGAATTAGCAGATAAGTTAGCAAAAGAAAAAGCAGAAGCCGAAGCAAAAGCTAAGGCCGAAGCAGAAGCACTCGCAAAGGCTAAAGCAGAAAAGGAACTTGCAGAAAAATTAGCGAAGGAAAAAGCAGATGCAGAAGCTGCTGCCAAAGCTAAGGCCGAAGCAGAAGCAGCAGCTAAGAAAGCCGCTGAAGAAGCCGCCGCAAAAGCTAAAGCCGATAAAGAATTAGCAGATAAGTTAGCAAAAGAAAAAGCAGAAGCAGAGGCAAAAGCTAAAGCTGAGAAAGCTGCAGCTGATGCTGCGGCTAAAAAAGCTGCTGAGGAAGCCGCTGCTGCAAAGGCAAAAGCCGATAAAGAAGCCGCAGAAGCTGCTGCCAAAGCTAAAGCCGAAGAGGCAGCTAAACTGGCAAAGGAAAAAGCGGAAGCGGAAGCTGCCGCTAAAGCAAAAGCGTTAGAAGACGCAAAACTTGCTAAAGAAAAAGCAGATGCAGAGGCTAAAGCAAAAGCTGAAGCGGATGCCGCTGCTAAAAAGGCTGCTGAGGAAGCTACCGCAAAAGCTAAAGCAGAAAAAGAAGCTGCGGATAAGTTAGCAAAAGAAAAAGCAGATGCCGAAGCTAAAGCCAAGGCGGAAGCCGATGCCGCTGCAAAGAAAGCTGCTGAAGAACTAGCTGCCGCTAAAGCAAAAGGTGATAAAGAATTAGCTGAAAAACTGGCTAAAGAAAAGGCAGAAGCGGATGCCAAAGCCAAAGCTGAAAAAGAGGCTGCGGATAAATTAGCAAAAGAAAAAGCACTAGCCGACGCCGCAGCAAAAAAAGCTGCTGATGAAGCTGCTGCAAAAGCAAAAGCGGAAAAAGACCTTGCTGATAAATTAGCGAAAGAAAAAGCAGATGCAGAAGCTGCTGCAAAAGCAAAAGGTGATAAAGAATTAGCTGCTAAGCTGGCTGCCGAAAAAGCAGCAGCAGATAAATTAGCAAAAGAAAAAGAATTAGCCGATAAACTTGCTGCTGAAAAAGCTGCTAAAGAAAAAGCGGCTGCCGATGCTGCGGCTAAAGCTAAGGCTGACAAAGAACTAGCCGATAAATTAGCCAAAGAAAAATTAGCTGCAACCAATACTGTGGCGCCGGTTGATACAAAATATAAAGATGCTATTAAGAGCGCTGATGGATTTTTTACAACAAAAGATTTTGTGAATGCTAAAAAATATTATGAAGAAGCGTTAACGCATAAAGGTGGTGACGTGTATGCAAAAGTAAGATTAGTAGAATGTGAAAAGTTAATTAACTCCGATCAAAACCAGGGTGCGGACAGGATAAAACAATTACTTGCAAAATATAGCCCAGGAGTTACTGAAGAAACTATTACAGGAACGGGCGTAGTGATTGTACAACGTGTGGTAGTAAAAGAGCAGATGGCTTTTGTATACCAAAAAAAGATATTCAGCTGGGGCGGTGTTTCTTATTTCAGAGATAGTAACCCAATAACAGAAAGTACTTTTGAATTAGAAACAAAACCTTAATTTTTTTATGACAATCCTGCCTGGCTTTATGGCCGAAGATATAGTTTGTACAGTTTGCGGAAATAAAGATCATAATAAGTTTCATGTAAAATACCAGAAAGAAAAATTTGCAGTAGTAACCTGCGATGTTTGTAATTTACATTTTATACCTCCATATTATCGCAAACAAATTATTTATACGCAATATAAAAATGCAGATGTTACCGCAGCCGTGCGTGCCGGCAATAACTGGATAAAAGTACAACGCCATAAACTGCGTTTTAAATTTATACAAAAATTTGCAAAAACCGGTAAACTATTTGATCTAGGCGCAGGCTGGGGCCATTTTATGCTTGCCGGCAAAGAATTAGGTTACGATGTGTATGGTGTTGAGATAGCCGAACAGCCCTATTTGTATTGCGTTAATGATCTTAAATTACCGGTAGATCATATTGATTTTTTTGAAATGGATGAATCAAAACAGTTTGATATTATTACCATGTGGGATGTGCTGGAGCATATTGATAAAGCCGATGAGTTTCTTGCAAAATGCAATAAGCTCACTAAACCCGGTGGATACCTGATATTACAAGTGCCGCAAATTGATAGTTATTTTGCAAAACGCCATAAAGATAACTGGAAGATGATGGGATTGGATCATGTGAATTATTTTGGACACGATACCATCAAAAAAATTTTAGCAAGTAACGGTTACGAGGTTGTTAAGATAAAATCATCTTTCGAAATAAAGTTGTTTATTATGTACACGTTATTGCCGATCCTTAAAAAATTTAAAAGTAAAAAAAAGCAAACTACTGCACAGGCCAATGCAAGCATTAATGCAGCTGAGCGCCAACAATACTTTAATAAGTTTACAAGCAAACCTATGTGGCAGTTAAAATTGTTTGTATTCATTCACAACATCATTTACAATACACTTTCTGCTTTAAATATTGGTGAAGAAATGATGGTTGCTGCAAGAAAAATAAAGTGATCTTTTCCCCATTAAACTTATTCGCCTTCAAACGGAACAGTAGCATCAATACCTTTTTTTGCAAGCTCGTAATCCGGTCTTTCTAATAAAGTTTTATCACAATCGGCCCGGTTAATTTTAAATAATCTGTTTTTATAAGCAGCAAAGGTCATGCTATCATACTGAATAATGTTGTAATGGTACTGAATGGTTTGAAATAAATTCAATAAAATAAAAGTGATGATAACCACACTTACTGCAATTTTTAAAGTTTTTGATCTTTGCAGAATTACATTTATACTTGCTGCCATTCCAAAAACTAATAAGGGATAAAGATCTATAATGGATCTGAATCCGAAAGACCCTCCATACCACCAGCACCACCAGCACGAAAGCAGGTAAAGAATGATCGGTAAAATAATGATAGTTGATAAAAAATAAGGGCTTTTGTTCTTATAAAGAAAATAGATACCATAAAGGGATAATAACATTAATGGACTATACACCAGCCAACCGTTTCTGAAACTAAATAGGATATTAAGTAGGTGTGGGTTGTTGAAATAAAAGCCTTCTCCAACATAAGAAAAATAAAGATAATGACCTGTAATAAATTTCCAATACAACATTTGTGGTAAAAAAAACAAAAATGCGATCATTATCATCAATATAACCTGTGAAAATTTTGATATCAGTAATTGAATTCTTTCTTTAAACAATGTGAAAGTGTTTACATTGTAAAGCAATAAAAACAAAGACAGTATTATGTTGGTAGGCCTTACGATCACTAATAATCCAATAAATGATCCTATAATTAAAGCATGTTTTATTTTTTTTGTTTCTAGCCATTTAATTGTAAAATAGATGAGGCCTGTAAACAGAAAAAAATTGTATTGATGACTTAATGCAGATTGAAGTGTGCTGTAACATAAAAGATTGGTTCCAAAATAAATAATTATAATACTCAAAGAGGTGATCTTTTCAGAGTGTAATTTTAAAAGAAGCTTTCTTAACCATAATAATGCAATAAGCAGGTATAACCACCCTGAAAACTGTATGGCATAATGGTAGGGTGGCGAAAATCCGTCTGCTTCAAAACCTAACGTTTCAGCCAACGCATGAGCAATAAAAAAGAAAGGCGCATACAGGTACGAAAGCCCCATACTCATTTTAATTATGCGTTTACCATCATTTGTTTTAACGGGCCAGTATTTATACTCTGCAAAATACCGGGCCTCGTTGGTATCATTCATAAAAGATAGCTTCAGATCTTTTTCTATAAAGAACGCAGGCAGGTAAGCATAATAACTAATTACATCGTGGCGTATAACTGATCGACCTTGCCATTTAGATTGATTGTAGTGAGCACAAACAATAAAAACAGCAATTATAAATATTACAATAAGCGAAGGTTTTTTTAAAAATGATCTGATCTTTAAAAGCATGTTACTTAGTTAGCTCTAAACAATCCATATTTTAAAATACAGTATATGGCCCTGAAACCATCTTTCCAACCAATTTTTTTTCCGTCCTCAAAGGTTCTGCCGTAATAAGAAATCCCAACTTCGTAAATGCGAACCTTCCGCAAACGCGCCAGTTTAAGCGTTACTTCAGGCTCAAAGCCAAAGCGTTTTTCTTTAAGCGCAAAACCTTTTAAAATATCTGCTTTAAATAATTTATAGCAGGTTTCCATGTCGGTTAAATTTAAATTGGCAAATACATTGCAAAATGCCGTTAAAAATTTGTTGCCAAATGAGTGCGAGAAGAATAAAATGCGATGAGGTTTTCCACCAATAAATCTCGACCCGTAAACAACATCTGCATAACCATCAATTATGGGTTGAAGCAATAAATTAAATTCTTTTGGATTGTATTCAAGATCTGCATCCTGTATTATAATAAAATCACCGGTAGCTAATTCAATTCCTTTATGCAATGCAGCGCCTTTGCCCTGGTTCTTCTCCTGGTTGAAAAGTTTTATTTCGCATTTAGAAGTGTTTATATAATCCTGAGTAAGAAGCGCTGTGTTATCTGTTGAACAATCATTTACTACAATGATCTCTTTAGAAATATTGTTTATCAACTCAACCCCCTCCAGAGCGCGCAAAATACTTATGATCGTTTCACTTTCATTATAGGCCGGAACTAAAATTGATAATTTCATCGCTTTGAATATACGAATTCTTATTAAATGCAGTGTTTTTGTATTAAGCAAACAAAAAAGCCGTATAAGTTTCCTTACACGGCTTTTTAATTTTAGTGTTTTAAATTATTCAATAACAATAACGCAGTATTTTGAAGCGCTCCAAAATTCTTTTGCATTAGTAATTTCAATTTTTTCTACCGGTTTTTCGCCTACAATTTTATAAGATCCGCTTGGGTGGGTAGTTATGATCTTGGCTTTTTTAGCACCAATATTAATGCTGGTAGTTTGATCGATATTAACTTTAGTAAAATATTCTTTATTAAAATCTTCTTTTACTTTAGTTGTTTTGCCAATACCAATAAAACCACCTTCTTTAGAGATCACGTTTTTTTCTTTTAATTCTTTAGAAGTACCAATTGCATAATACGCAGTGGCCAATTCTTCATTTTTAACAGCAACTTCAGCTTCAACTTCCTGGTAATTGGTTGTTAAGTTAGAAAGCTCAATGTTCAAGCCTTCCATTTTAGTTTTAAGCTCAGCAATTTCGTTATCTTTCAAATTGATGCTGTTTTGAAGGTTCTCGATCATTTTTTCTAAACCTTCTAATTTTAAATTACTGTTCTTTAATTTTTTGCTTAAAGAGTTAATGCGGTTCTTATTTTTAGACATTAAGTCGTAAATAGCCTGAATATCTTCTTTTATCTGATCTTCTTTGCTTTTTACATCGCCCTGTGAGCTGGCACTTGAAACGATCTTTTCTTTCTCTTTAATGGCATTTAAGTTTTCCTGTATCTCGTTAAATGAAGAGATAAACTCCTGCATAGCAGCTTCTTTCTCACTTAATTTACCGTTTAACTCACCGTTTACTCCGGCTAAGCTATCCGCTAAAGGATTTACTTCTTTTTCTTTATCACCTCCGCAAGAGGTAAAGCTTACACTTCCTATTGTAAGGACTAAAGCAGCAACTAAAACTTTAAATAATTTCATTTTTATAGGTTTTTTTTATTAATTCATTTGCGCAACAAAAGTAACCTAAATAAATAAAAAAAGGCGCAAAAAAATGCGCCTTTTAAAGATTTGTTTTTGTTTAATTAACAAAACTCGTCGTAAACAGCCTTTAAATGCTCAGAAATGGCTAAAGCATTGTGGCCCTCAATATTATGACGCTCTACAAAGTGCACCAATTCACCATTTTTAAATAATGCAATTGCCGGACTGCTTGCCGGGTAGGGTGAAAAGTGTTTTCTTGCCTGCATTACAGCTTCTATATCAAAACCTGCAAAAACCGTGGTTAAATTGTTTGGTTTTTTAGTGTTCTCAAGGCTTTTTTTAACACCTGGTCTGCATGCACCGGCAGCGCAACCACAAACCGAATTTACTACCAATAAAGTAGTGCCTTCTGCCTTAATGGCTTTATCTACATCTTCAGGACTCGTTAATTCTTTAAAACCTGCCGTTGTTAATTCGGCTTTCATTGGGTTTACTATTGCTTCAGGATACATGGGTATAAATTTTATATATCACAAAGGTACATACAAAAATTTGTTTTATTGCAGACGCGTGTTAAATGTTTATAAAACAGGTAGTTGAATTATGCTAAATTATACCAATTTTAATGCCTTATAAAATTACAATTCTGCTATATTTGTTGCTCCTTAATTCAGTAAACAAGCCTTACAGCATGAAAAAAATATTTCTTTCCATTATTTTTATAAGCAGCAGTTTTGTGGTTGCATTGGCACAAAAAAATGTTGCAGGCCTCGGATCAAATAATACCACTTATCCAATCCCAAATTTGGTTGAAGAGGTTAAAAAAGTTGGCAATGAGATCGTTATTCCTTATAAGAGATATGAGCTTAGTAATGGCCTAACTGTTTTAATTCACGAAGATCATAGTGATCCTATTTGTTATGTGGATGTTACTTACCACGTAGGAAGTGCCCGCGAGCAACAAGGCCGTAGCGGCTTTGCGCATTTTTTTGAGCACATGATGTTTCAGGGTTCAAAAAATGTAGCCGATGAGCAGCATTTTAAAATTATTACCGAAGCAGGCGGTACGCTTAATGGCAGTACGAACACAGATCGTACCAATTATTTTGAAACAGTACCGAGCAACCAACTCGAAAAAATGTTGTGGCTTGAAGCAGACAGAATGGGCTTTTTATTAGATTCGGTAACACAAAAAAAGTTTGAGATACAGCGTGCTACAGTAAAGAATGAGCGCGGACAGCGTTACGATAATGCGCCTTATGGCCTGGTACGCGAAAAAGGGGGAGAAGCTTTTTATCCAAAAGGTCATCCTTACAGCTGGTCTACCATTGGTTATTTAGTTGATCTTGATAGGGTAGATGTAAATGACCTTAAACGTTTTTACATGCGCTGGTATGGTCCAAATAATGCGGTGTTAACCGTTGCAGGGGATGTAAAAACAGATGAAGTTTTGCAAATGGTGCAAAAATATTTTGGCTCTATTGAAAAAGGGCCTGAAGTAAAAAAACAAATTGTTCCTGTTTTTAAATTAGAGGCTAATCGTTACATGTCTTACGAAGACAATGTGAAATTTCCTTTAATGAGCATTGCTTACCAAACAGTTCCATTCAATCATAAAGATGAGGCGGCATTAGAAGCATTATCACAAATATTGAGCGGTTCGCAAGGCTCTCCGTTTTATAAAGCATTTATCGAAACACAAAAGGCAGTAAATGCCAATTCGTTTCATTTTGCGAGGGAATTAGGCGGACAATTTGCTATTACCATTGTTTCAAGCGCCGGCGTATCGTTAAATGATATGGAAAAAGAATTGAAAAAGGTGTTGGCCGATTGGGAAAAAAAAGGTGCTACAGATGATGATCTTATAAAATTTAAAGCCGGTTACGAAAACAAACTGTATGACAGATTAAGTACTGTGCAAGGTAAAGGAGCTGCGTTAGCTTCTAACTTTACCTTTACTAAAGATGCCAATCTTATAAAGAAAGAGATTGCCGCGCGTAAAGTATTAACCAAAGCAGATGTCATGCGTGTTTACAATACCTACATTAAAAATAAACCATACGCGGTTATAAGCTGCTTGCCAAAAGAAAAAGGTGACCTGAGAGCACAACCTGATAATTGGAAAATGTATGAGCGTACGGTAGAGGCAGAGAGTGCAGAATATAAGAACCTGAGCTTTAAAGAACCGAAAGATAATTTTGACAGGTCTGTAGTGCCTTCTGCAAAAGCGGCTTCACCGGTGCCGGTACCAAATTTTTATACTACCAAAATAAATAATACCGTACCTGTAATTGGTATATCTGATAACGAATTTCCTATTGTAAATATTTTATTAAGCTTTAAAGCAGGACATTTGTTTGAGCCAAAAGAAAAGTCCGGCGTATCTGAATTAATGGCCAGTTTATTAGATCAAAGTACTTTAAAAACAAGTGCAGAAGAAATAGAAAATAAATTAGACCGCCTGGGCTCAAGCCTGCGTATTTATTCAGGACAGGAAGATATTACCGTAAGTATCGAAAGCAGCAAAAAGAATTTAAAAGCTACTTTAAAAATTGTTGAAGAATGCTTATTGGAACCAAAATTTGACCAGGAAGAATTTGAGATCGAGAAAAAAGGTCAGCTGGATGGTATCAACTTCCGCCAAACCAATGCACCTGCCATGGCAGAAATGGCATTAAAGAAAATATTGTACGGGCCAACACATATTTTAGGATACCCGGGCACCGGCACAATGGAAACAGTAAATAATATTACGTTAGATGATGTAAAGAATTATTACAAAACCTTAAATTCATCAATGTTATCCATTGCGGTTAACGGCGCTGCAACTAAAGAAGAAGTAGAAGCAGAGTTAGCTTTTCTTTCAAAGATAAAAGCGGGAGCGCCTGCAACGGCCGATAATTCTGCTTTACCAAAGATCGAAAAAACAAAGATCTATTTTGTAGATAAGAAAAAAGCAGCGCAAAGTGAGATAAAAGTAGGTTATATTGCTTTACCTTACGAAGCTACCGGCGAGTTTTACAAAGCAAGCATTATGAATTACAGTTTTGCAGATGCCTTTAACAGCCGCTTAAATTATTTATTGCGCGAAATAAAAGGCTGGACCTACGGTTCGCACTCAGGCTTTTCGGGTACAAAATATGCAGGGCCTTATGTAATTGAAGGTGGCTTTAAAGCCAATACTACTGATAGTGCTTTGGTAGAGATCTTTAAAGAGTTAAAGAATTATACAGCAAATGGTATTACCGATGCTGAATTAACATTTACAAAAAATGCCATTGCACAAAGCGACGCGTTGAAATATGAATCGCCTGATAAAAAATTATTATTCATTAAACGTGTGTTGGATTATGGCTTATCTAAAGATTATGTAGCTAAGCAAGGCGAGATCTTAAATGCTATTTCTAAAAGTGAAATAAATGAGTTGGCTAAAAAATATTTGCCGTACAATAACATGGTAATTATAGTTGTGGGTGATAAAGCAACCAATCTTGAAAAAGTGAAAAAGCTTGGTTTTGAAGTAGTAGAGATAGACAGCGAAGGAAAAACAGTAAATTAAAAATAAATTATTTAAATTAGAAGTCTTTAAAAATAACAATATGAACTACGATATAATAGTAATAGGAAGCGGCCCGGGTGGATATGTAACAGCTATTCGCGCATCGCAATTAGGATTTAAAACAGCTATCATTGAGAAAGAAAGCCTTGGTGGTATTTGTTTGAACTGGGGTTGTATACCAACCAAAGCTTTATTAAAAAGCGCGCAGGTGTTTGAATATTTAAACCATTCAAAAGATTACGGTATTAGTGCCGATAATATTAAAGCCGATTTTAACGGTGTTATAAAACGCAGCCGCGACGTGGCTGATGGCATGAGCAAAGGCATTCAGTTCTTAATGAAAAAGAACAAGATAGATGTTATTATGGGTACTGCTAAAGTAAAAGCAGGAAAAAAAGTAGATGTAACTGCCGATGGCAAAACAACTACGTACGAAGGAAAACATATTATCATAGCAACAGGCGCACGCTCTCGTCAATTACCAAATTTACCGCAGGATGGTAAAAAAATTATTGGTTACCGCGAAGCTATGAGCTTACCAAAACAACCAAAATCAATGGTCGTGGTTGGTAGCGGTGCTATTGGTGTTGAGTTTGCTTATTTTTATGCAACTATGGGTACTAAAGTTACCGTGGTTGAATTTTTACCAAACATTGTTCCTGTAGAAGATGAAGAAGTTTCAAAACAATTAGAAAAATCGTTTAAGAAAGTAGGAGTAGAGGTGATGACCGAAGCTTCGGTGGAGAGTGTAGATACAAAAGGCGACGGTTGCAAAGTAAATATTAAAACAAAAACAGGTAATGTAACGTTGGATGCTGAGATCGTATTATCTGCGGTTGGTATTGAAGCAAACATTACAGGTATTGGTTTGGAAGAAACAGGTATTAAAACAGATAAAGGTAAAATTGTTACTGATAAATTTTATGCTACTAACGTTTCGGGCTATTACGCAATTGGAGATTGTGTAGGCGGACAAGCTTTGGCGCACGTTGCCAGCGCAGAAGGTATTACCTGTGTTGAGAAGATAAAAGGTATGCACGTAGAAGCTATTGATTATAATAATATTCCAGGTTGTACATACTGCGTACCTGAAATTGCAAGCGTTGGTTTTACAGAAAAGAAAGCAAAAGAAGCAGGTTATACTGTTAAGGTGGGTAAATTTCCTTTCTCTGCAAGTGGTAAAGCAAGTGCATCGGGTGCAAAAGATGGTTTTATTAAACTGATCTTTGATGCGAAGTACGGCGAAATTTTAGGCGCACACATGATAGGTGCAAACGTTACCGAAATGATTGCGGAAATTGTTGCACTAAGAAAATTAGAATCAACCGGACACGAATTAATTAAAACTATTCACCCACACCCAACCATGAGCGAAGCCATTATGGAAGCTGCAGCTGCTGCATACGGAGAAGTGATACATTTGTAGAACTCTTTTGTCATCCTGACGAAGGAAGGATCTGTGATTTTTCTATTTGGAAAAAAATTAAAACGCTCTGCCGAAAGGTGGGGCGTTTTTTGTTTTTCTTTTTTAACCACATAGACACATAGTTTTTTCAAACCATTTATTTTATTTGAAAAAATATAGTATCAATTCGCAGCGCGAATTGATCTTTGTGCATCTATCTTTTCTTTTTCTATGTTTCTATGTGGTTAAAATTATACAGTTAAAATTTTAAGTTTGACAGTTTGTTAATATTTAGATTTTAGTTTTACTCAGGCCTTGTAACGTCTTATTTTAAAGACTTTGAAGGCTTAAAATGAAAAAACTATTAAGTATATATACCTAATTAAAATAGGTAAAATTACCTATTGATGGTTTATTAAACATTATATAACCTTGACGAGTATTTAGTGTATTTGCTTTTTATCAATTTTGTTCCTGCCCCTTTTTTGTTCTTAATTAATTCATTAAAAAAACAAAACGTATGACAAAAAAAACGCTCATCAAAAAAGTCTTTCTCCTTCTCCTTGCAATGCTTGGATTTTTAGGATCGAGAGCGCAAACGTGTGCTTCACCAAAAACAGTCACATTACAGAGTTACAGTTTTTCATCTCTTGATTCATTTTATTTGCAGCCGTGTTTTGTTAGATTCAATGCGCCAGCAAATAAAATCAGTGCTAAGGTATTTATTAAAAAAATGAACTTGTATCCCACTTATGATTTTAAATTATATAGAGATTCGTGCGCAAATCTTGCCGGAAATTTATTAAGCCCTACTGTTACAATAACAGGTGATACAGCATATATTAACTATGATAATTTTGTTATAGGTAATAACTACTTACTTAGAATGAAAAATAATAATGTGTCCCCTCCTGACACTATTAGCAGATACACAGTCGGCTCGTTAAGTATGCCTACAAACAGCTCATCAATTGGTACGTGTCCTTCTTCTATTACACCATCTTCTTGTGAATTAGTTTGTAACGGCAGCTTTGAAAATTTAATTACATCAACACTTGTTGCGACGATTGGAGCAGGAATATATACATCTCAATTATTCAATGCTTACGGCTGGGGCAATGCCAATGATGCGACAGCAGATCTATTCTGGAATTCGGGGAGCCCAAATGCCGGCAATGGAGTTCCATGTAACTGGTGGGGCACTCAAGCGGCTCATACTGGTGGTGTTTATGCGGGCATTATAACAGCTGCTAGCACAGATTATGGAGAGTATATAGAAACACAGCTCGCCAGCACAATGGTGGCCGGCACAAAATATGAAATATCTATGTATGTGAGCAGGTCCGATTTTCAAAATCGTAATAATGCTGATATTGGCATTTACCTGACGAATACCGTTATCGCTCAAACCAATCTTGGTCATTTGACTAACACTCCAAATGCAGTTTTTTCAACGACGGCCACTTTAAATGATGCTACTAACTGGCAAAAGGTATCATTTTGTTATACAGCCACAGGTAACGAAAACTATTTAACCATTGGTCAAACAACTTCCGTAGTACCGTCTTCAATTTCAGCACCTACAGTAGTTGGCACTTGTACAGCACCAAGTTCTATTTTACTGAGTTCTCCAAGCAGTTATTTGTATATTGATGATGTAAGTGTAACTCCATTAACAGCTTCTGTTGCAGTTACAACGGGCTCTTGTTTAAATGTACCTTCCTCTTTTTCATTAGCAGGAGCTTGCTTTACTGCTAGTACTTATAATTGGAATTTTGGAGATGGTAATACTCTCGTTAACGGCGGATTAAATCCATCTCATAGTTATACCTCTACAGGTACTTTTACTATTAGCGTAACGACTACCGTTAATTGCGGAGTAATTACTACAACAACAACAATAAATACGCCTACCTGCGTTTATTGTTCAAGCGCTTCATCTACACTATCTGCATTCAGCGGTACAGCATTTCCTTCAAGCCCTTCTGGTTTAACTTATTCAACGGCTATTGTTTTTAATAATAATGTAACTATTCCCGCGGGGCAAACGGTTACGTTTAGTGACGCAGAATTTTTATTTGCTCCTTATGTAAAAATAATTGTTAGCCCTGGAGCTGAATTAAAAATGAGGGGTACACACTTATATGGATGTGGTGCCAATCTTTGGCAGGGGATTGTGGTTCAGGATGGTGGCCGTGTTAGCTCTATTATATCGGGTTCAGGCGCGCATAATTTGGTTGAAGATGCTCTTATAGCTATAGATGTAAGCGGACATACCACAAGTACGCTAACCTCTATACTTTCACTTAATAAAACTACTTTTAATAAAAATTATGTTGGCATTAAAGTAGATAATTACAAAAGGGTTTCTGCCAATTATCCATTTGCAATAACAGAATGTGTTTTTACTTGCCGTACTTTAACTTACACTCCAACCAGTTGGCCAACTACTTCAGAAACTAGCCCGGGTTTAAGATACATTGGTGCTTCAACGCCAACAAGCGGTTTGGTTGCGCCTTATCCATTGCAAAGTGCAATTATAACAAATTTAAAAGCACCCTATGCAGCGCAATACGCAAGTGCGGGTATTTTATTGAACGATGTTGGCAGAAGTACTGTGTATTATGGTATCGATATCGGTTCTGCAAACTCGGCTTCTGATTTTAATTTATTTGACGCAATGACAACAGGCATAGACGCTACTAATTCAAATGTTAGCAGTATCAACAATGCTTTTCAAAATGCACTGAGGTATGATACATTAGTTGTTGGCCCTTTCTTTAATTATTCAGTTACAATTGGTGGTACTGCCATTAGAAGTAATGTTACCACCGATCTAAATGCACGTTTAAACATGTCAGCTACCGGTACTTACAGCACAAATTACAGTGTGGGTAACCGTTTTTGGGATTGTTACAGGGCAGTGCATGCAAGTAATTTATATAAACTTGATTGTAATTATGCAACTTTCCGCAGTACACAAACAACATCCAATGTTGCAGCCCTATCTTTTTTTCCCGGTAACAATGGTGTTTTGAACGAAACTAACAGGTTTGATCATAACATCCGTTACTGTAATTTTAATAATATTACTAACCCCGTTATTATAAATATTGCACCGGGTACTTATACCTATGCTGCAACAAGCTATACAGGTGTATTGGCTAATAATATATATATTAATTATAATTATTTTGGCGCGCAATTAACCAATACCACTACGTTAGGTTCTGCTTATATTAACACCGCAGTGTATATAGGTGCCAGCTCTACAACCGGATGGAATAATATTGCCTCTAACGGTTTGCAGATAAGTGCAAATGAAGTGAACAGGGCGTTCAGGGGCTTTTATATTGATGCATATGCCGGTTCGGCCAAAACAGAAACAAACACCATTACTCTTTTAAACGATGCCACATACAGTGTTACTCAGCGGGGTATAAGTGCAGGCAGTGTGCCGGGTATTAGCATTGCTGGCAATAACATAAGTGCGGTTAATACCACAAACACGCTGGTAACTTTAGTGTATGTAGGAGCAAGCCCTAGTTGTGCTGTTCTATGTAATACTACATACACTGCTTACCAGGGCTTTGAATTTAACAGCAATAGTGGCTCTTCGAATTGGCATGGTAATAATATGACATCTCTCGGTCGGGGATTGGTATTAAGCAATGGTGGCATTATTGGCACACAGGGAGCTTCAGGATCACCAAGTGGTAATAAATGGAATGGCACATGGTCTGGTGGAGATAATGGAACTTATGTTGATGGATCCAGTAATGCTGTAAATTCTAAACTATGGGTAAAAAGTACGGGAGGAATATATTTTCCGCCCAATTGGGGAGGGATTACACCATCTCAAACCTATTCTGTTACTACAAATTGGCCAACAACAACCGGTAATTATGCCTGTGGTAGTATTAGCCCTCCGGCACGTATGGTTTTTTCTGCTCCTGACCAAACTGCGGCAAGAGGGAATAACAGTAATAACATAAATTCGGTTGAGAACATGCAGTTTATTGCAGATAATATATTCTACCGTTATTTGGATGCAAATCCTGAAATCAAAAATAGTCAACAAGACTATATTGATTTTTATAATTCAAAAGCCGGTAGTAGTATAGATCTGTTTACGCAAACTGAAAAGGCCTTATCTAATAGTGATTTTGCACAGGCGCAAAATCTCAATAATTCTTTTAGCATTTCTAATACTGTGGAAGAAAATTATAATAATTTTTATAAGCTGCATGCGGGCTATCAGCAAAATAATTTTAGTGAAGAAGACAATGGCAAACTATTAAACCTTGCTTTAATGTGTCCCGGTAAGGACGGTTCGATTGTTTACCAGGCGCGCGCGCTTTATAATTTAATAAACAAAACAAATAAAGTGTTTAATGATCATTGTATAAATGAAGGTGAGCAGTTAAATGAACGTAGTATCGGCGTAAGTGAAAATAAAAAAGCATGGAACGTTGATATTTATCCAAACCCTACAAACGGGCATTTAAACATTATCAGCAAATCAGAAAAAGAAGAGTTAGCGTTTGTAATTACTGATGTGAGCGGTAAAAAAGTTTACACCAGTAATTTGGTAACAGTCAATTTTATCGGTAAATTAGAGGTAGATTTAATAAATGGTCTTTACTTAGTAACCATTACAAATAATAAACATGAAAGCAGCACAAAAAAATTGGTCATTGCCAAATAATAGATTGTGTTTTTTATTTAAAAGCAAGATGGGCGTTTTGCTCATCTTGTTTTTTGTTTGCATAAGTAATTGTAAAAGCCAAATTGCAAATTACGTCAATAATGGTAGTTTTGAGGTTCCAAAATATGCAAATGCCCAAAAAGCAAAGTACTGGGATGGTATAGATACAAATAAATATGTAGGGATATTGTTAAGTGAAATAATATCGCCATATCTTGTTCCACTCTGTTCATTTACATATCAGTGGCCTAAATCAGGGCATAATCATTTTATTTCAACACTTTTACTTAACCCAAATACCCCTCAATCAACGAGAGGGTACCCTAGGAATGTTTTGAAACAAACTTTACAGGCCGGCAAAACGTATTGTGTAAAGTTTTATTTCAGCATAAGCAATCAATCAAGCTATGGCATTGATGGTTTAGGGGCGTATTTTGGAGATAATACAACAGATACCATTTCTCAATGTAGTATTCCAATAAATCATTTAATTCCGCAAATACAAAATCCAGCTAATAATATTTTGCCTGATACCTTAAATTGGTCTTTATTAACAGGAACTTTTGTTGCTAATGGTACTGAAAAATACATGGTGTTAGGTAATTTTAAAAGTGATGTATCAACAAATTCAGTTTTAATAAATCCAGCGAATTTACCAGTAATTTTTTGTGATGTTTTGTATGACGATGTAAGTGTCATGGATATCGATCTTCCCGCTTATGCCGGTCCGGATATTTTTGGGATCCCCAACAACACAGTTTACATTGGCCGCCCGCAGGATGTTGGTATTGATGAAGCCTGTATGTGGTACCATTTACCTAATATCACAACGGCAATAGATACAGCTGCCGGCATAACAGTTACAGTGGCGGCAACTACACAAACTTATATGGTAAAGCAAGATATTTGCGGCAATATAAAATACGATACCGTAATTGTGTATGCAAGTGGAGTGGGTCTAACCCCCCTCTCCTTTGGAGAGGGGATGGGGTTGAGGCTGTATCCAAACCCTGCCAACGCTATTTTAAATATTGAAGTAAATCTCGCAAATGAGGAAGCATTTAAACTAAAGATCTTTAATAACCTTGGTCAGGTTATAAAAGAAGAAGACATTGTTTTTAAAGAAAAAGTTGTTTCAATAAAAACAAATGAACTGCAATCTGGTATTTACTTTGTTACTATAACCAATGATAAAAACAATACTACAAATAAAAAACTCATTATTGCAAAATAAAATTTTCTTTTTATTTTTACTTCATTTAATTTTAAAGCTCAAATAGCCAATTATGTATCTGACGGAGGTTTCGAAGTTTTAAATTCATATTCTCTAACGACTTTATTTAATGTTGTAAAATACTGGCAGCCAATTGACAATCTAAAAAGTAGTAATTACCTTGTCTCAACAGATCCGGCCATCAATAATGCACCGTATTTTTTTGGTTATCAATACCCTCGCAATGGTAAAAACTATGTTATATCTTCATTTTTTTGTTCTAATTGTTTCAGTGGAAGTTTTAGGGAATATTTAAGAAACAGGTTAAAACAACCTTTACAAGCTGGCAAAACATATTGTGCAAAATATCACATTGTTAACACAAATAATAGTCCATTAGCAATCGATAAGCATGGTATTTACTTTGGAAGCTCTACTTTGGACACTATCAATTATTGCAATACACCACTATTTTATATTGCGCCTCATATAGAGAATACAAGTGGTATTATTACCGATACATTAAATTGGATAGCGATTACAGGTACCTTTATAGCAACTGGTAATGAAAAGTACATGGTAATTGGTGATTTTAGAACTGACGTTATGACGAATACAATGGTAATAAATCCAACATTTTCTGCTACTTTAGTTAATGATGTTTGTATTGATGATGTGAGTGTAATTGATATTGATCTGCCTGCTTATGCAGGCCCTGACATTTATGGTATCCCAAACAATACATTATATGTTGGCAGGCCGCAGGATATGGGTATTGATGAAGCTTGTACCTGGTACCATTTACCAAACAACACAACCGCCATTGCAAATGCAGCCAGTATAACGGTTACCGTTGCAAGCACTACGCAAACCTATATGGTAAAACAGGATATTTGTGGTAATATAAAGTATGATACAGTAATTGTGTATGCAAGCGGAGTAGGCCTAACATCCCTCTCCTTTGGAGAGGGGATGGGGGTGAGGCTGTATCCAAACCCTGCCAACGATATTTTAAATATTGAAGTAAATCTCGCAAACGAAGAAGAATTTAAAATAAAGATCTTTAATAACCTTGGCCAGTTAATAAGAGAAGAAGATATTGTTTTTAAAGAAAAAGTTGTTTCAATAAAAACAGATGATTTAGAAAATGGTGTTTATTTTGTTACTATAACCAATGATAAAAACAATAGCACAAATAAAAAACTCATTATTGCAAAATAAAATTTCTTCCATAAAGAAGCATGCGTTGATCATGCTTCTTTTTTCTTTATTAAATCTGAAGGGACAAATTGCTAATTACGTGAGTGACGGAGGTTTTGAAGTTTTGAACTCTTACTCTTTAACTACGCAGTATAATGTTCCAAAATACTGGCAACCTATCGACACAAATAAAGGTAGCACGTATTTAGCCTCAATGCATCCAAACCTTAATAGTGCTCCCTATGCATATGGCTTTCAGTATCCAAGGAATGGTCAAAATTATGTAATATGTACCTTTTTTTGTTCGAATTGTAATAATTCTTTAAGAGCATATGCGCGTAACAGGTTAAAGCAAAACTTGCAAGTGGGGAAAACATATTGTGTAAAATATCATGTTGTTAATACTAATAATAGCCCTTTAGCAATAAATAGTTTTGGCGCCTATTTTTCTGACTCAAGCCTTGATACAATTAATTATTGTAATATTCCATTAACCTACATTAATCCTCAAATTGAAAATCAAACTGGGATTATTACTGACACATTAAATTGGGTGCCCATAACAGGAACTTTTGTAGCAAGCGGTAATGAAAAATATATGGTGCTGGGTAATTTTAAAAGTGACGTAGCTACAAACACATTATTAATAAATCCAACTTTTTCTGCAACGCTTGCCAACGATGTGTGTATAGATGATGTAAGTGTGATTGATATTGATTTACCCGCTTTTGCAGGGCCGGATATATGGGGAATACCTACAAATACAGTTTATTTAGGCAGGGCGCAAGATGTTGGCATTGATGAAGCCTGCACTTGGTACCATTTGCCAAATACTACAACAGCAATAGCTAATGCTGCCGGCATAACCGTAACCGTTGCAACAACCACACAAACCTACATGGTAAAACAGGATATTTGTGGTAATATAAAATACGATACTGTTGTTGTTTACGCGAGTGGAGTGGGTCTAAGCCCCCTCTCCTTTGGAGAGGGGATGGGGGTGAGGCTGTATCCTAATCCCGTAAATGACATTTTAAATATTGAATTAGATCGCACAAACGAAGAAGAATTTAAACTAAAGATCTTTAATAATCTGGGTCAGCTAATAAAAGAGGAAGAAATTGTTTTTAAAGAAAAAACCGTTTCGATAAAAACAGGCGATTTAAAAAATGGCGTTTATTTACTTACTCTAAAAAGCACCAAATCGGCAAGCGTTAGTAAACGATTTGTGATTGCGAAATAGTATTGATTCGCTTGGCGAATCAATCTTTGTGTATCTATCTTTTTCTTTTTTTCTATGTGCCTATGTGGTTAATTAAACAACAGAGCTTTCCTGCAAAGAAATAATCCCCTTATCAGCATCCATCGTAGCATTAATTCCCAAAGGCACCGTTAATTTATTTTCTATATGACCAATCATTGCGCCATAAAAGGCAGGGATCTTTAAAGGTTGTATATGTTGCAAAATAACTTCATGAAAGGTAAACGCTTTTTGTGGCTCTTCTGCCAGGCATTTGGCGCATTTGCCAAAAATAAAGCCGCTAATTACATCTAATACGCCGCTTAATTTTAATTGCGTGAGCATACGGTCAATACTATACGGTTCTTCTTTGGCTTCTTCTAAAAACAAAATTTTATTTTTCCAGTCTGGTAAATAGGTACTGCCAATTAAAGCGGAGAGTACAGTTAAGTTACCACCAACTAATTCTCCTTTTGCTTTACCGCTGTTAATTACAAAGGGCTTGTCTTCGCTTGCAGGGTTCTCCGGAAAATTAAACGGCTTGTTCAACATGGTAACATTGGTGAAAACATTTTTTGTAAAATCATTCCAACCCGAGTTGCCAACCGGGCCATGAAAAGTGATCAATCCTGTTTTGTGAGTTATTGCCAAAAGCAAAGCGGTAATATCTGAAAAGCCTATTAATACTTTAGGATTTTTTTTGATCGCATCGTAATCTATTTTATCCAGTATTCTCGCACAGCCCCAACCGCCTTTCATGCAAAAAATACCTTTTATGTTTTTATCGGCAAAAAAATTATTAAGCTCATTGGCTCTAAGATCATCTGTGCCCGCAAAATATCCAAATTTTTCTTTCAGTGTTTTGCCATATACCACTTTAAAGCCAAAGCTTTTTAAAATAGCTGTAAATGTTTCTACCTGGTTCTCGTCCCACACAGCGCCGGCGGGTGAGGTTATGGCAACAGTGTCTCCCGCTTTTAAAGCAGGCGGTTTTAGTTTGCCTACTTCAGTTGCTTCTATTTTTTCAATTGCATTTAAAGGTGTAACCAACGCCGAAGCGGTAATTAAGCCTGTTGCTTTTATAAAATTTCTGCGTGAGCTCATACAAATTGAAATTACAAAAAATATTTCACTGTTTACTACTCACAATGTAGAACTATGTCTACATGAAAAAATAGTTGATGCTTGGTCACACTCTAATACCCCTTACAAATTTATAAAAAGTGAAATGGTATAATAATTGAATCTTATTAAGCATCAAAAAACTAAAGTTATGGCAAAGTACTCAAAAAAAGCTGGCGAAAAAGTTGAAAAAGCCATGCACGAAATGAAAGAAGGTAAATTAAAGTCCGGAAAGTCGGGTAAAAAAGTAAAAAGCCGCAAACAGGCAATAGCAATAGGTCTTTCTGAGGCACGCGAACGAGGAGCAAAGGTTCCTAAAAAAGCGGCTTCAAAAAAATCAGCGGCTAAAAAGTCTTCAGCAAAAAAGACTGCTAAAAAAACAACAAAAAAAATGGCTACTAAAAAAACAAAAAGTAAAACCTCTAAAAAAAAATAATCATGGAAACAGAAAAAACAGCTACGGCAATAAACGATCTGATCATTATTAATAACGATCGTTACGAAGGATATAAAAAAGCAGCAGAAGAAACAAAAGATGCTGACTTAAAATCATTATTCACCGATTTTAGTAATCAAAGCAAAGGCTTTTCATTGGAGCTTAGAAAATTTGTTCCGGCAAATGAAGAAAAAGCTGAGCCTGACGAAACAAAGAACAGCGGAAAATTATTCCGTGTGTGGATGGATTTGAAGGCTGCTGTTACGGGTAACGACCGCAAAGCCATTTTATCGTCCTGCGAATTTGGTGAAGATCGCGCCAAGGCAAATTATGATGCCGTATTAGAACATACCGAAGATATTCCTGCAGAGGCTTTGGCCGTTATCACTAAACAACGAGGTGCATTGCAAAAAGGCCATGATACGGTGAAGTCCTTACGTGATAGCATTGCTTAATAATTAAAAAATAGAAATCATGGAAAATCCAAATAATAATCCCGACCCAAAAGAAAATATCACTAATACGCCCGATCCTAATGAGAATGGCACTAATAATGATCCAAACAAAAATGATAAGGGAAAAAATCCTAAGTTACCGGGCACTGATCCAGATCAAACACCCGAAAAGGAAGTAGAAGATCCACCGGTTGCCAACCCCGACAAAGATGGCGACATGAATGATCCAAAGCGTAAAAAGATAGGATTTAATACAAACTAAATTGTCACTCTGAGCGGTGTCGAAGAGTGCTTCTCGAAAGCCGTTCTCGACTTCGCTCGAACTAACATTTCATCGTCACCCTGAACTTGATTCAGGGTCTCAGTACTAACCGTTTAAGAACTGAGATGCTGAATCGAGTTCAGCATGACTGCAACGGTTAGTTGTCGTTAATGAGATAGTAAAACATTTACAATATCCGCAAGAACCCGAATTTTGAGTTTTTGCGGATATTTTTTTGGCATAAAATTAACAGCATAATTATCAAATTATAAAACATTCATTATGAAAAAAATTATTAGCACAGCTTTATCTATCGCATTTGTAATTGTATTTACCTCATGTAATAGCGATCCAAGAGAAACGGGACATCCCGGTTTGCACCAGGAATTAATGCCAACAGGAAAAGCAACAGACATGAATCCTAATGATACATTAAGTATTGGCCAGCACGATTCTATTGCACACAATCCTAAGTAGATCATAAATAAACGTAAATAAAAAAAGGGTCGGTAATAATTTACCGGCCCTTTTTATTGAATGAATTATTAAAACTACTTTACCGAAATAAGTTTCATTAACTCATCTAATTTTGGTGAAAGCACAATTTCCGTTCTACGGTTCTTTGCTTTTCCTTCAGCGGTACCATTATCAGCTACCGGAAAGTATTCTCCTTTGCCCGATGCTGTTAAGCGATGCGCATCCATTTTATATTCTTCGGTTAATAACCTTACAACGTTTGTCGCACGAGCTGCGCTTAAGTCCCAATTGTCTTTATATACTGCTGTTTTAATGGGTACGTTATCGGTATGCCCTTCAATGGCAATACTTACATCCTGATTCTTATTTAAAACTTCAGCCAGTTTTTTTAAGGCTTCTTTACCTTTTGCTTCCACTGTTGCATCACCCGATTTAAATAATAATTTATCAGACATAGAAACATACACTTTTCCGTTCTTCATTTCTACACTTAGCTCATCGGGATTAAAGCCTAATAAAGCATTTTTTACAGAGGTGTTTAATACGTTCAGTACAGAATCCTGTTTACGTAAAATAGATTCGAGTTCGCGTAAACGTAATTGTTTTTTATCAAGGTCTTCGTTCAGTTTATTTAATTCCGAACCGGAAGTTTGCCTTAAATTATTGTATTTTATATTTAATACATTATAATCTTCTTTTAAAGCCGCCATATCTTTGTCTAACGATGCGATCTTGCTTTGTTGTTGTTTGGTTTGGTCGCACAAGGCGTCACGTTCCTGTAAAGCCTGGTTATAACGTTTACCGCTGTATTTTTTCTTAGCGGTAGTATCGCCGCATTTTTTATGAGCAGCGCAGGAGGTCATAAATAAAAAAATGGCGCCTGCAATAAACACCATTTTTAAAACTGTAATACATAGATTCTTCATAGTAGTTTTTTTATAGTATTTACTGCAAAAATGATGCAAACAAAATATTGGCACCAACAACTGCAATAGTTAGTTGTAGTAACATTGATTTCCCTATTGTGTAGAAACAAGTCTACATTTAATTTTTCGTAATTTTTTTGTTGGATGTTTGAAAGTCTTGTAAATAAAGGATTTCAACGGATTGGTATGTTATTGTTATAGTTCATTTCAAGAAATTAAAATAAAGGTCATGAAAAAATTATCAATACTATTAGCTTTTGTTTCGGCATCGGTAATTGCTTATTCTCAAAGTAATAATACGATCATTCCGCCCGATCCAATTAAACAATCAAAATTTACAGTGGGTGTTAAAGGGGCTTATGGCCACTCTTTTTTAATGCCTTATAGCAAACCGGCTTTTATGCCTTCGTGGGATGCAGGTGTATCTGCTATTTTTTCTCCTTTTGAGCATTTAGGTTTTGGTTTTGATGCAACTTATTCAACCGAAGGTGTAAAATTTGAAACACCTGAATATACTTCTGAAACAAATTTAAATTACGTAAGGTTAGAACCCATGAAAGTAATTTACTTTTTCAGGGATTATGAAAAAGATTTTCGTCCTAAGATTTCTATTGCACCTGATCTTGGATTTTTAGTAAATGGAAACGATAATTCTACCTACAATACATTTGATATAGGCGCAAAAGGCACCATTGGTTTTAATTACCGTTTATTACGTGCCGTTTGGCTAAACGTTGATGGTTCTTATTATCAAGGACTAAGAGATGTTTACACAGCCAATAATGAGAAAGATCTTAATGGAAACGTTCGATTGAATTTAGGATTAAGCTTCGGGTTTTAATTGCTTAACTTAGATTTTTAAAGAATAATTTCATTATTACAAGGGTGTCACTTCGGTGACACCTTTTTGTTTTTGGTATATTTGCATTATGAAAATTGATAAATACATTGGTCAGTCGGGTTTTACCTCACGCAGAAAAGCAAATGTGCTTATAGATGAAAAGCGTGTGACAGTAAATGGTAAAATTGCAAGTGTTAGCACTACTGTAAAAGAAGGCGATCTTATTTTAATAGATGGAAAAGAGTTAAAGGTAAAAGAATATGTACCAACGTATATTGTTTATAATAAACCCAAAGGCATAGAATGTACATCAGAAAAAATTGCCAATAATATTATTGATGCAATAGGGCATGAGCAGAATATTTACCCGGTTGGCCGATTGGATAAGGATTCTGAAGGTTTGATATTATTGACCAATCACAGCGAGATCATTGATAAGATAGCCAATTCAGAACGTGGCCACGAAAAAGAATACATTGTTACTTTAAATTTACCGGTGCGCAAACAATTTTTAAAAGAGATAGCTGAAGGCATTTTATTAAAAGGAGAAAAAGTAAAAACAAAACCCTGCGTTGTAAGTTTAGAACCAAATGCAAAACGCATTTTCAGGATAACACTTACACAGGGCTTAAACCGCCAGATTCGCCGTATGTGCAATGCTTATGATTACCAGGTATTAAAATTACAGCGCGTACGTGTAATGAACATCAAGCTCGAAAAATTGAAGATAGGCGAGTGGCGCGATCTTACGAAAACAGAACTTGATGAATTGTTTGCAGGCCTAAATTAAAAAAAGCATTCTCTGAATCAATTACTTAAAAAATAATTTCGTTTTTTATTTGACCCTTACCTTACGTGATAGACTAGTTTTGTATAAAAATTTATTTCATGGATAAAATTTCTGTCAATAAGTTAGCAAAAATAGCAGGTGTAAGTGTGCGCACGCTTCACCATTATGATGAGATAGGCTTGCTAAAACCATCTTTAAGGTCGGATACAAATTACCGTTATTACAGTGATGCGGAATTATTGCGGTTGCAACAAATTCTTTTTTATAAAGAATTAGATCTTTCGCTTTCACAAATAAAAGATATTTTGGATGACCCTAATTTTGATGTATTGCAAGCCTTGCATTCACATAAAGCGGAATTGAAAAAAAGAAGAGACCGTTTTGCAGAATTGCTGTTAACTATTGATAAAACAATTATTAACCTAAAAAGCAAAACTAAAAAAATGGATCACGAAGAAATGTATAAAGGCTTTGGCAAAGAGCAAGGTAAAGCCTACAGAAAAGAAGCCGCCGAAAAATGGGGCGAAGAAATAGTTGCAGGATCTGAAAAAAAGATACTGGCTATGGATAAAAAAGAATGGAATGATTTGCTGCAACAGGCAGAAGACATTAATAAAGCTTTGGTAAAATTAATTGATCTTAAGCCAGATGATAAAAAAGTGCAGGCATTGATTAAAGAACATTTTGAAATGACTGGTAAACACTTTGATGTTACTTATGAGATCTACCGTAACCTTGGAGTCATGTATGTTGCCGATGAACGCTTTAAAGCCAATTATGATAAGCATCACCCAAAACTGGCAGACTTTTTAAGAGATGGTATTCATGTTTTTTGTAAAGACAAATAAAAGAGAAGAGCGGGAGATGATCCCGCTTTTTAGTCTTTAAAAAACTTTTGCTGCAAATTAACTTCTCCTTTAGTTTGTAAAATATAAATGCCTTTTGACAATTCAGAAACATTTATTTTATTTTGAATGTCGTTTATCTCTTTTTGTAAAATAAGTTTTCCATCTAATGAATAAACAGAAGCTGAGAATATTTTTGATTCTGTATTTGTAATGGTCAATTCATTATTTGCATAATAAACAGCAACTGAATTATCTTTTTTTGATTCTTTAATACCAACCGGTTGTGTTAAACTTAAATTATCCAGATATAAGAACCTGCAGGTATTATCCGCACAAGGCAATTGGGTGCCTTTTAAATAATCGTAGCTCATAAAATAAATTACGATAGAATCGGGTTGTATACCAACAGAATAATCGGTTAAAGCAACTGTAAAATTAGTGTATGAATTTGCGGGCGCTAATTTAGAAGTTCCAAATGCAATGGTGTCAGGTTTATGCGTTATAGTATTCCATTTTTTTAAGATCACTTTTGCAATGGCAGAATCACCCGCTACAACATTAGTGTATTTATAAAAGCCTTTTAATGCTGTTGGTTTACCTGTAACCGGTGTTCCGGCCTTTATCCAGTCAGATAAAAAATCTGCCGCTGCTAAATTACCATTTACCATCATGGCAACTGCATAGCTATACCAGGTGTTTATTACAAAGGCAGAAGTACCGTTTTGTGCATCGTTTGTTTTTCCCGGCACCGAACTGTATGGTGAATCTACCTTCCAGCCAATTGGCAGTGTATCATTTGTAGTTACGGTATACGTTTCCATATCTCCATTAATAATTTGCGACCGGGTAGTTAAAGCAAAACAAATGCTAATAATGAAAATGATCGTTCTCATAAAGGTTAATTTTCTTATTACAAAGTTAGCAAGAGTAGGTAAACATATATTATCAAAAACAACTTAGCTCTTGTACTTTTCAATTTTAACGTTTATAAAATTTTAGCTTGTTTTAACGTTATTACCTTCTTTAATTTTTAATATTTCTTACCTTGAGAACCTGTTTTATAGACTCATTATGACCAATTTTCGTTTATTACTGGCCTTGCCGGTATTTATTATCTCTAATTTATTTTCGCAGGTAAACACGCAACTTAATTCTGCCGAAATAATCCAACACTTAAAGAAGTTAAACACGGTTGGCTCTGTATTATATGTGGCAGCGCATCCCGATGATGAGAATACCCGTTTATTAGGTTACCTGGCAAACGAAAAAAAATTCAGAACCGGTTATCTTTCCTTAACCCGTGGCGATGGTGGCCAAAATTTAATTGGTAAAGAGCAGGGTGAATTGTTAGGATTGATCCGTACACAGGAGTTGCTGGCAGCGCGCCGAACAGATGGAGCAGAACAATTTTTTACACGCGCAAATGATTTTGGTTATTCAAAAAATCCGGAAGAAACATTTACATTCTGGAACAAGGATAGCATTTTAGCAGATGTTGTTTTAACCATTCGTAAATTTAAGCCCGATGTAATTATTTGCCGTTTTCCTACAACCGGCGAAGGCGGGCACGGACATCATACAGCCTCCGCTATGCTGGCTGTTGAAGCCTTTGATGCAGCAGCAGATCCCAAAAAATTTCCTGAGCAATTAAAAACCTTGGAAGTATGGCAGGCAAAGCGCGTTTATTGGAATACTTTTAATTTTGGTGGTACTAATACAACAGCCCCTAACCAGGTAAAAATAGATGTTGGTGTTTACAATCCATTATTAGGAAAAGCCTATGGTGAGATCGCAGCCGAGAGTCGTAGTATGCATAAAAGCCAGGGCTTTGGCTCTGCAAAACAACGTGGTTCCAATTTAGAGTACTTTAAATTATTAAAGGGCGATAGCGTTAAGAATGATATTTTTGAAGGCATCAATACTTCGTGGAACCGGTTAAAGGGAACTGAGAAAATTCAAAAGGCTATTGAAGATTGCATTAAAAAATTCAATGCCTCATCTCCCGAAAATTCAGTTACAGAATTAGTTTCTATTTATAAGCAATTATTAGCGCTCGATGAAAAAGATGCAAATATTAAGTATTGGAAAAAACAAAAATTAAAAGAAACGGAAACGTTATTATTAGGTTGTTCAGGTTTATGGTTAGAGGCTTTTGCTTCTGATTATATTGGTATTCCGGGCCAGGAAGCGGGTATTACGGTTCAAATTGTTAATCGTAATAAGAACGAGGTAAAATTAAATAAGGTAAATTATTTACAGAGTGATACAATAACAGCGTTGACTTTAAAAGCTAATGAAATGTATACGTTTAAACGCAAAGAAAAGATCAGTGCAACAGCCTATTCAAACCCATATTGGTTAAATGATAAACATGACGTTGGAATTTATACGGTAAAAGATGCTTCGTTAATTGGTAAACCGGAAAATGATGCCGCACAAAAAATAATCTTTGATGTTAATATTCTTGATCTGAATTTAAAGATCAGTCGCGATCTGGTTTATAAATATACCGACCCCGTTAAAGGTGAGATCTACAGGCCTTTTGAAGTATTGCCGCCGGTAACAGTAAATATTTCTGAAAAAGTATTTGTGTTCAGTGATTCAAATCCTAAAACAGTTTTGCTAACTGTTAAGGCCAATCAAACTAATTTTGAAGGAACCTTGCAATTAAAAGCAAGCACAGGTTGGAATATTGTTATCAAAGATCCAAACATTAAACTCAAAAATAAAAATGATGAAGTGGTGATCGAAGCTTCAATAATGGCTAATAGCAATGCTGTAAGCGGTAAACTGGAAGCGTCGGTAATTTCTAATGGTAATTCATATAATAAAAGTATAAAACGTATTGAGTACGATCATATTCCTTATCAATTTATTTTAAGTGATGCAGAAGCCGGTATTGTAAACGTTGATCTTAAAAAAACAGGAACCAATATTGGTTACATTTCCGGGGCAGGAGATGATGTACCCGCTGCATTAAAACAAATTGGATATACTGTTACCATGTTGACCGATGAATTATTATTGAACCAGGATCTTTCAAAATATAATGCCATTGTTACAGGTGTTCGTGCTTATAATACAAATGATCGTTTACAGATTCATTACAATAAATTAATGGATTATGTAAAAAACGGCGGAAATTTAATTGTGCAATACAATACCAATAACCGCATCGGACCCGTAAAAGCAAATATTGGTCCGTACCCATTTACTATTTCGCGAGATAGGGTAACGGATGAAAAAGCGGAAATGAAATTTATTAATGAAAAACATTCTGCTTTAAATTTTCCAAATCAAATTACTCAAAAAGATTTTGATGGATGGATCCAGGAACGCGGCATTTATTTTGCAACAGAAATTGATAAACAATATGAAACTATTTTTTCTATTGCAGATCCTGCCGAAAAAGCAAGCGATGGTAGTTTGATCATTGCAAAATCAGGCAAAGGTAATTTTGTATATACAGGTTTGGTTTTCTTTAGAGAGCTGCCGGCGGGTATTCCCGGTGCATACAGGTTATTTGTAAATTTATTGAGCTTGCCGCAGAATAAATAATTTTTATGTTTTACCACAAAGACACAGAGATAGCACAAAGTTGCACTAAGCTTCTTCTTTGTGTACCTTAGTAACTTTGTGTCATAGTGGTTAAATTAAAATGGAGCAAAATAGATCAATATTTAAAAATTGGCGAGCAGTTTATGCAGTGGTTATAGGTGTATTAGTGCTTACAATAATTTTTCTTTACTTTTTTACTGTTTACTTTAAATGAGCGTAATAGATTGGATAGTATTAAGCGTTACGCTTTTGTTCATTATCTTTTACGGGATCTGGAAAAGCCGTGGTACAAAAAACATTGACGGTTATTTATTGGCCGATCGTAAATTGCCATGGTACCATGTTGGTCTTTCGGTTATGGCTACGCAGGCTAGCGCAATCACATTTTTATCAGCTCCCGGCCAGGGGTTTAGTGATGGCTTGCGTTTTGTGCAATTTTATTTTGGTTTGCCCTTGGCAATGGTTGTATTGTGCATTACGTTCATTCCTATATTCAGTAAACTAAAAGTATTTACAGCTTATGAGTTTTTAGAAAAACGTTTTGATAATAAAACACGCACTTTAACCGCCTCTTTATTTTTGTTGCAACGCGGACTTTCAACAGGAATTACCATTTATGCGCCTGCAATAATTTTATCTACCATTTTAAATGTAGATGTTTTTTATACGATCATTTTTAATGGCTTGCTGGTTATCGTTTATACTGTTTATGGCGGTACCAAAGCTGTTTCGTATACGCAGGTATTACAAATGAGCATTATTTTTGGAGGCTTGTTTTTAGCGGCATACATGGTCATTCATTTACTGCCACAAAATGTTGGTGTGATGGATGCTTTACATATTGCAGGAAAGATGAATAAGTTAAACGCTATTGATACTACGTTTGACCTTAATAACCGCTACAATATCTGGTCGGGCATTATTGGCGGTTTCTTTTTACAGCTTTCTTATTTTGGAACCGATCAATCGCAGGTAGGGCGCTATTTGACTGGCAGCTCAATAACACAAAGCCGTTTAGGTTTGGTAATGAATGGTCTTGTAAAGATTCCAATGCAGTTCTTTATTTTATTGATAGGTGTTTTTGTTTTTACGTTCTATCAATTTCATGAGGCGCCGGTATTTTTTAATAAAGTAGAAACAGAAAAGATAGAAAACAGTGCTTATAAAGAAGAATATAAAATCCTGCTGGAAAAATATAACCTTGCATTTGAAGAAAAAAAGGCAAAAGTAGAAAGCTTTGTAGTTGCTCTTAAAAGTGAAAACATGCCTGCTATTGATGAGGCAAGAAATACTTTGCAGGCTGCTGATAAAAAAAGCTCAGACATCAAAAAGGAAGTAATTGCATTAATGAAAAAGAATGATGCAAAGGCAGATACAAATGATACCAATTATGTTTTCTTAAGCTTTGTAACCCAGCAATTACCAATAGGTGTAGTGGGTATTTTAATCGCAGTTATTTTCTTAGCGGCCATGGGTTCTACTGCCAGTGGTTTAAATTCATTAGCATCAACTACTGTAGTTGATTTTTACAAACGTATTTTTAAGAAAAATGAAAGTGATGCAAAATATCTTTCATCATCGCGTTGGATAACACTGGCCTGGGGCTTGTTTTGTATTGTGGTGGCTTTTTATGCAAGTCGCTTAGGCAATCTAATTGAAGCTGTAAATATTTTAGGATCGTTATTTTACGGAACTATTTTAGGAATTTTTCTGGTAGCATTTTATATGAAGAAAGTAGGAGGGGCTGCTGTTTTTTATGCGGCTATTCTTGCCGAAATTTTTATTGTGTATGCATGGATGACTGATCTCACCGCATTTTTATGGTTAAATGTAATTGGCTGTTTGTTGGTAATGGTTTTTGCGTTTGGGATACAAAAGATCATTGATAGCAGAAAATTAAGTATATAAAAAAGTCCCGGCTATAAACCGGGACTTTTAAATTTTTAATTTATCTTTTTTAATTATTTCTTATTCTCAGCAATTAATTTTTTTGCCTGTGCAACGTAATCATCGTTTTTAGCTTCAGTTGCTAAAGTAATAACTTGTTCTGCGCTTGCAACAGCACCTTTACTGTCTTTTTGTTTTGCCTGGATCTTTGCTTTTAACATTACCATCCAAAATGCTTTTGGATTATTTTCAATGCCTTTATTAACCCACTCTAAAGCTTTTGCAAGGTCTTTATTGTTCTCGTAATAATAATTTGCCGATTGAAAATACGGACGTGTATCTGCTGCTAAAGCATTATCAATACTTTTCATCATTTTAGCATCAATATCAGCAACTACGCTAAACGAAACGCGGGTTTTTTCCCAGTTTAATTCAATATTAGTAGTTGTAGCAGTAACATCAGCCACATCAATGGTAAAGGTTTCTACTTTATCATTTAATGCTTTTGGTTTTACTTTAAAATGCGCTACTTCGTTCTCGGCTTTGTATTCGGCAACGTTGCCACCTAAAGTAAGATCTTTATATAACATAATATCCCAACTGTCTTTATTAGGCATAGTATATAAAGCGTAAGTGCCTGCTTTTACATCTGTGCCTTCTACTTTAACATCTTCACCAAAAGTAATTTTTGTAGCACCGTTAGCGCCGGTACGCCATACTTTTCCAAATGGAACAAGGTCTCCATAAATAACACGGCCTTTTGCGCTTGGGCGCGAATACTCGATACTGATATCAGATAAAGCAAACGCTTGTTTAATTGTTTGCGATGGGCTTGGCGCAGGTGCTTTGAATTGGGCGTTAACACCTGTTGCAGTTAATGCTGTTATGGCAACTGCGGCAGAAAAAGATTTTAATTTTTGTAACATGTTAGTTGTTTTTAGGTTTATGTTTTTAAAGAATCCAAATATAAATATTAAAGACAGAATGAATGTTCTTTAAACATTATTTATCATAATTATATTTTAGAATAATGTTAAATCTTTAATTAAATTTGATATAACATTCTTTAAAATGAAAAATATAAAGCCTTTAAACTTTATTTCTTTTTTGATCTTTATTATTGCATTGATCTCTTGCAGAAACCATAGCAATGGTTTAAGTAATGGCTCGTTTAAAGAATATGAAGATGTTGATTTAAAAGTAACCTCTGTTAATAGTGAATGGAAAGGTAATGAAATGATAAAACCCACCGCTATTATTCAAAGCATGAAGGTGATCTTTCAATTGAATTTGGATAATATTAAACCGGAAGCTTATCCTTTTAATTCAAAGAAATATACAACTACAGATTTACAGTATAGTTTGCTTTTTAATGATGAAAATATGCTGCCGGAATTTTTAAACTATAAAAACAATTCAAAATCGGGTACATTATATAGTAGTATGAATGACTCTTCGGGTGTTTTTTTCGAAACAAGATCATTAAGTTATAACTCCGCTATAAAATTAATTGTCCCGGTTTATTTTATGAAAAAATTTAAAGCGGGTACTGATGTTAAAGTAAAAGTTAGGGTTTGGCAGGATTATTTTATAAGCGAAAAAAGCTATGATCAAAACCCCGGTAAATCAGTATCAATGAGTGATACGCGCGATACTCTTAGAAAGAAATTAATTGACAATGTTTACAGCTTCTCATTTAAAATGCCAACTGTTTTTAAAACTGAAATTATTTGTGACTCGTTTGCATTACAAAATAATGAGAAATGGAGTCCGGGTGGTAGCGACAATACGTTATTTAAAAGCTCTTATCCTGACCTTTTTTATTTATTAGAAGATTACGCTTATTTTGATCAGGCAAGCTCACACATAGAAAAATCTACCGCTAAGTTTGAAATGGGTGATACTGTTGCTTTATACCGTTATAAATTACACGAACCATTTAAACTTAAGGTGTATGATTACGATTACTTAAGCAAGAATGATGTTTTGGGCGATACGCTTTTAGATCCGGAATCGATCTCTGATAATAATACAACTGTTTTAGCGTTTAGGCATGTAGAACGTTTTTATTTAAGAAAGAAAAATTACGGTAAAATAAATTAACTATGATCATTGGAGTAGCAGGGCCTTATTCGGCAGCAACAGAAGAACAGCGCAAAGCAAATTTAGATGCGATGAATAATGCTGCTGCTAAATTATTAGAGAAGGGACATATACCAATTATTGGTATGAACGCTGCTTTACCTGTTCTTGAAAAAGCAAATATTAAAGATGTTTACAAAGCTACTATGGAAATTTCTTTAGCGGTAATAAATGCCTGCGAAGGTTTATTGTTGTTAAAAGAAAGTCCGGGTGCAAATAAAGAAAGAGATCTTATTCTGTCAAAAGGCTTACCTGTTTATTATTCTATTGAAGAAATTGTTGATAATAGATAAGAGAAATTCTTACCACTTTCCAAAACCTTTATAAAGGTGATTGGCATTTTTTATTTTCACAAAAATTTCGAGGCCGCCTTTGCTTTTTGATGTTTTTTGTAATGTGGAAGTATTGATATCATAAGAAATACCAAACATGACCCTTTTCACTTCTGCAAAAGCATTTAAAGCCAATGCATCTTTAAACCTGTAATAGGCACCAAAACCAATAGCACTTGTTTTTTTTAAGCCGGTAAGATACGATTCGCTACCCGATCTGTATTGGAACATTGTACCTAAAATAAACTCACTGGCACCACCCTGATATTGTACCATCAACGAAGGAGAAAGAGAATAGGGCGAACCATTAAAACAATAATTAAACGATTCGTATAAATTAAAACGCATTAACATACGCTCATTACTGTTTTTATAAAAAGAATATTTTGGCTTATTAACGTGTGCAACCGAAAAGCCAAGTGTGTTTGAAGGCTCAGTACTTACTGCAAATCTTTTACCGTTTTTTTTACTTATTAGAGCTATTCCGGCGCCTACATCTAATTTGGCAATGGTTTGGCGTGTTGTGTTTTCTCCCAATAAGCCCGGGTTATAATTAAAGCCATCGTACTGTGAACCCCAGGTTTGATTAGGATCTGATAATGTTTTTTGAGCAAATCCAACCGAGACTCCGGAAGTTAAAAACTGACCTTTATTTATTTTTAAAGAATAATTTAAAGGCAAGGCACCGGTCATGTTTGTTAATCTGCTGTCTCCTGATTTATCATAACCAAAATTTAATCCGGCTGAAAAAAAGCCTTTAGCATCCTGTCTTCTGTTTGGTATTTGCTTATTAACAAAAGCAGAGTAGGTAGTAAATCCTTTTGTAAAGGCATTCCATTGCGATTTGTATTGAAAGCCCGCTTCAAATGAATTAATAACACCAAATGCCGAAGGATTGATCATTTGTGGTGCAATAAAATACTGCGTAAGATGGATATCCTGGCAGAAAATATTTTTCGCCAATAATATCAAAAATATGCAGTAGATTTTTTTCATTTCAATTTTTTATCTTTTCAATGTTATATTTCCCTTTTTTACTATTTTTTCGCCATTAACCAATTTGGTTGATAGCTGGTAAATAAAAACAGCATCATTTTGCAATACACCATTGTAGGTTCCATCCCAACATGTAGTTTTATCTGAGGTTTCAAAAACTTTTTCTCCCCAGCGGTTATAGATCTGAAAGTTCATAGTTTCAATACAATTACTATAAACGCGTAAAAGGTCATTAAAGCCATCACCGTTAGGACTAAAAGCAGATGGAACAAACAGATCTCCACAAATTATATCAACTTCTACCAAAACTGTATTGGTAACAATACAACCATTATTATCTGTGATCTTTATTGTATATATCGTTGTTGCTGTTGGCGAAACCGTATTTGTTTCGCAGGTATAACAACTAAGATCGGGAGAATACGACCAGTTTATAACATTACCAACCTGACTATTTGCATAGATCACACTTGATGAGCCATATATGATTGTAGCAGGATTTGCAATTGCTGCCGGAGCTTGTGGAGTAAAAACATTCACTGCAAAAAGTGTAGAAGAGTTACATGGTGCTATGCCCGAACTTACGGTATAAACACCACTTACCTGCGGGTTGATAGTAATAATATTTGTACTGTCTCCTGTACTCCAGCTGTAATCAAGGCCTCCGCTTGCGGTAAGTGTTAATGGATCTCCTAAACAGACTGTCGATGCTCCTGTAACATTTAATGTTGGCTGAACATTTACAGTTAAAAATACTGTTCCTGTATTTATACAACCATTTACATCTTTGCCTGTTACAGTATAGGTTGTTGATACAATTGGATTCACATTTTCAGAAGGTGTAAAAGCGCCTGTATTCCAGGTGTAGCTTATTGCTCCACTTGCAGTCATTAAGGCAGTTTGGCCTTTACAAATTACACTTGGTGATGAGATACCGATAGTTGGAAGTGGCTTCACAACAACTGTTGAAACGGTTGATTGCTTACAACCGTTAAGATCCTGACCCGTAATAGTGTAAACAGTTGTTAATGTGGGATTAGCCACAACATTTGCAGAATTAGTAGAACTAAGAGCTGTTGCCGGAGACCAAGTATAATTATTAGCACCCGAAACACTAACGTTTGTTGAATTGCCGTAGCAAATGGTATGATCGCTGGTTGATAATACCGGTAATGGATTTACCAATATACTTGCAGTAGCGGTATTTAAGCAGCCTTTATTACTTGAGCCTGTAACTGTATATATTGTATTTGCCGCAGGACTTGCCGTAACTGTTGCTCCGTTAGGGCTGCTGAGTGATCCTGAAGGTGTCCATGTGTAGCCCACGGCGCCATTAGCTGTTAATACAGCGCTCGTTCCAAAACACATGGTATTACTTGTAGCCGTTACCAAGGGTAACGGATTAACTACTATTGCTATGGTATTTGATTTATAACATCCGCTGGCATCCTGCCCCGTAATACTGTAAACTGTTGTACCTACAGGCGGCGTAGAGATGACTGTTGGTCCGTTACCTGTATTTAAAGTTGCTGCTGGCGTCCAGGTATAATTAAGAGATCCGTTTGCATTAATAGTAGTGCTTTCTAAAGCACAAATAACAGTGCTGGTAGCTGTAACTGTTAATGGTGGTATGGCTACTACAGACCCATTTACTACAGCAGAAGTTGTACAGGTTAAGCTACCATTAGTAAAAAAAGCTGTTGCGGTATATCCCCCTCCCGGAGGAAGGATACCACTTACTATTGGATTTTGATTTGGTGATGTGTAAGATCCAGGTCCATTCCACGAATACGAGATAGCGCCAGCAGCATTTGAAGTTAAAGGTACATTTGCTCCCGCGCAAACGGTAAAATCTGCTGAAACAGCAACAGTGCTGGTAGGAACTACACTTACTGTGTTTATAGCATTGGTTGTACAACTCACGGTGCCAATTGAGAACATAGTGGTGGTTGTGTAATTTCCGGAACCGTTAGTTTGAATACTTGGTATAGAAGCTGTTGCACCCGTAGAAGAAAAACTGTTTGGGCCAGCCCAGGTATAAGAAACTGCACCGGGAGCAGATGCAGTAAAATTAGCAATTGCATTCTGGCAAATATGTGGTGAATAAGTAATAGTAGTGGTAGGTGTGGCAACCACCGAAACGTTAGTTACAGCACCTGTTGTACAAGTTAAAACACCATTTGTAAATGAAGCTACAGCTGAATAATTACCTGCAGCTGATGGAATAATTGAAGTGAGTAATGGATTTTGAACACCGGATGTGTAAGTACCCGGCCCGGTCCACGAAAACGAAGCAGCACCAGTAGCATTAGAAATTAAGTTTAAATTGGATCCCTCGCAGACAGTAAAATTTGGGATAACAAACACTGTGCTTGTAGGCACAACATTCATGGATGATGTGTTGGAAGTTGAGCAGGTAACAGCACCAATAGAGAATGTGGCCGTTGCGGTATAAATTCCTGAAGCTACAGGCTGCACATTTACAATGTTTGTTGAAGCGTTTG